>CAKZQC010000032.1 GCA_937139495.1 uncultured Saprospiraceae bacterium
TAAAAGTTAACGTTGCTCTTAAATAAGACCGCTTTGCTGTTAGATACTAGCAATTAGACTTCCGACAATAGCTTAAAATGATTTTCACCCCCTATTCTGAAAAGAAATCAGTGCAAATCAGTGTAATCAGTGGCACTTTTTTTATTTTTTAGTCTTAGCAAAAAAGTGTACGGTTTTATAAAAAGTAATAGCTTTGCTTAACTACGTAGACAACAACAACAAATCTTTTATCACCTCTTTATTTCATTGAAACACCTTAAAAATAACAAAAATGAGCCTACAAGAACTATTAGTGGCTATAAAAAGTAGAGTAGCCACTACAGAAAGCCCGTCAAAGTTTTTGGCGAGAAGCATACACGATAAACTTCAAAACTTCTTGAAGCAAGGCGAAAAGTATTTTATCAAAAATATTCATTTGCCAGAAGGCGATCTACAAAAAGTCGCTACACTCAAGGAGGATTTCCAAGCCAAGTTTGATTTTCCACTTCCTGCCGCCTTAGCTAGTTTCTACGAACTGTTTGATGGGTTTGAGCTGCATACACAAGACCTCAGCCCGACCACACTCCAACCCCTATTGCAAGACAATGACTGGACGATATCTGGTGTCAAAATTGATGAAAAGTTTCATAACCTACCCCTAGAAGAATGGCGTACTGATGAAAATAGATCAAGTTGGGAAGCCGTAGCTAACTTTGTTGGTCTCTACGACCCGATGAATTCGGATACCGCAGGCGGAAGCCTCACGCTACCCAAGGCAAAAGATTTTAGTTATTATGGGGATATTGCACACTTGATTCCTGTGGAAGGAAATAATACAACGGTTATACCTCCTGCCGACCGCCTATTTTCGGCAGCTAACAAAGCTGGGGAGGTAGATGGTATCGAATTGTATTACTTTGATGTTTTTAGTAGTTTCTATCAAATAGTGATTGGCATCAAAGACAAAAAAACCGTTCTATATCAAGCCAACTATGGCTATGGCGACCTCCAAAAAATAAAAGAAGATATTCCTAACTATCTCAAAAAGGTATTGGTAAGAGGATTACTCTAATCAACATGTCTAAGATTAGACTAATTTTTAATTTGAAAAGTCTTTTCCTGTTACGCAAGAGATAAATTTACCAATTGGGCAGGTCAATTATATCTCCTCTTCTTTCCATTACCGAAAGAAGCAAAGTCTAGGGCGAATATTGCGAACAAGATACTATCACCTTTCAATACTGACTTCAAGGGAATTTTTAGACTTCTTTTTAGGTTCAAATGACCTGTTTTGCTAGAAAAATACGTCTTCAAGCTATTTTCTGTGGAAACCCTTGAAGTTTAAACGTATTTTCAAGGGATAGTATTAGCTTGTTCTCCATAATGCCCACATTTTCAGTAGGCTTGGTTCCTGAGTAAAATTAGACCAAATCTTATCTTAACTCAAATTTTAAACTGTTAAAAAGTCTTACACAAGTTATCAATTTTAGACACAATCTAAGAGCATATCTAATCCAAATTTTTATTTATAACCGACTATATACAACATCAAATTTATGAAGCAACTATTATTTATACTCAGTTTATTTTTATTGTTTTCGTGTCACAGTATTGCTCAAAAGAGTAGATCTGGCAATATTAACTACGAATCGGGCAATATCAATCGCAACAACGACAAAGGTAATTACAACTACAATTCTAACAGCAATACACGAAAAACACAAGAGGTCATTGGCTCGCCCAATCTGTTGACCAATTATGTAGAACTCGAAGTACGAGTATTGAGCAATCAAAAAGCAGATAGTTATACTGCTATTTTCAACTTGACACAAATGGGCAAAACGGTCGATGAAACCAATCGTCTATTGACTGACCGCTACAATGGATTTATGCAAGAATTGCAAACTGTTGGCATTCCTAAAAGTAATATTTACTTGGATATGGTCACTTTTGTCCCTTTGTACGAATATGAAGTAGATAAGAAACTCTTCACCAGAACCAACAACGAAGTACCTAAGGGATTTGAAATGCAGCAGAATGTTCATATCAAATATACGGAGGCGGATATGATGGTTAAGATATTGGCAATAGCTGCCAAATATGAAATATTTGACTTGGTCAAAGTAGATTATGCGGTAGATAACGCAGAAGCCGTATTGGTAGAAATGAGAGAAAAAGCGGTCGATCACTTGAGCAAAGAAACCGAACTCTATACCGAAAAAATGGGCGTAGATTTGGAATCAGGACAACGTATAATCGCTGAAAACAAGCAGGTAGTTTTTCCGACTGACCGCTACTCTAGCTACCAAGCGTTCTCCAATGTATCGTTGGGTGGCACTCCCGACAAAGGCAATACATTAGATATGTACAAGCCACAAACGATGTATTACGACAAAATCAACTACGATAAGTTTGATATTATTATCAATCCTTCGCCGCTAGAGCCTGCTATACAGTTTATGTATGTACTCAAGGTAAGAATTGCGATTAAGGACTTGACTAAACCTACCAAAAGCTATATTTGGATGACTCCTGATGGTGATTTGGTACCCGTAGAACCAGAAACTAAATAGTCCATAATTTATATACTTCATTGCCTCTACTAGGCAATAAACAGAAGCACCAAACAGCAATCATGTTGTTTGGTGCTTTTTTTATTCCCTTAGCCAAGGCTAATTATTCAAAATATAATTCTCAAAAAGAATAATTTTACAATATTAAATTTCAATAAAAATAAAAAACAAAGAAAAAAAAGTTGAAATCAAAAGTTGGCATAGCTTTGGATTTATAGATTAAGTAACAACCATACATTGCAAAACAAACATACGATTAGCACTATCTGTCTAGGCAGTAATCGTCTGAATAAAATATAACTATTATGACTAACCAACAATTCATACAACAGAAAGAACAGAAGGAAGAAAAGAACAAAAAAAGAGGTTTGTACATCACCATTGGTTTTCACGTGGTGTTGGTCGCCTTAGCCTTTTTTCCTATCATGAACGCCATACAAGAAGCGGCAGAAGAACCACATACTATTGAGTTGGTTTCTGCTCAAGACCTTAAAGATAATGCCGTAGAGTTTGTGGCAAATGCCGAAACTAAAACCCGCAAAAATTCTTCTACTCGTCAAGAGTCTTCTCCTACCGTAACGCCTGTACCTGCCAAAGTAACGCCAGAGCCAGAGCCGACACCACAGGAAGTAGTCGAAGAAACATTGCCAACGGAAGTAGTCGAAGATGTAGAAGCACCAGTCATCACGCCTTCGGAAGTGGTATCGCCTACTCCAGTAGTCAACAATACGCCTACCAAAGTAGAAACGCAGACCACTACCAAAACAACCAACTCTAACACCAAAGGGACAACCATTCAGTCTGGTGGAAATGCAACAAACAACACTAGCAATAGTGGAGACGGTGGCAATGCCGAAGATATGCAAGAAGGTGTTTTTGGTAGAAAAGTAACACAACGTCCGAATATCAAGGGGTTGACCAAAACAAATGGTAAAATTGTGATAAAAGTATGTGTTAGCCAAGAAGGAACGGTTATCGCTGCACAATATGTACAAAGCCTTTCTACGATTACCGACCCTACTCAGGTAGCCAATGCGGTGAGAGCAGCCAGAAGATATAAGTTTGATGTAGATTATACTTCTCCAAAAAAACAATGGGGTAAGTTGAGTTTCGTCTTCAAAATGAGAGACTAAGGTTGAAGTTGTTTAAAAAATCACTTCATTATTAAAGATTCATAGCTAGTTATAAGTAAAATGGGCGGCACTTCTGATGAAGTGACCGCCCATTATTTTTTATGTTGTTATACTAGTCTGCTGGATTGGCTCTAGCCCAATGTAGCATGTGTTGCTTGTAGTATTTGGCGAACTTCTGCCAAGTCTGGTGCTTGTGCATAGACACGCAATACAGGCTCTGTGCCCGAAGGACGAATCATCACCCAACGCTCCTCATCTAAATAGAACTTGTAGCCATCAATAGATTCGGTACGCTCAATTTTGTAGTCGCCAAAAGCCGTGTAGCTACCATTTTTGCATTTTTCAATGATTGCCCATTTTTTGTCGTTGTCAATGTGCAAATCATCTCTATCGAATGCAAATTCGCCTACTAGGTCATACACTTCTCGAATCAATTCTTTGAGTGTTTTGCCTGTTTTAGCCATAAATTCGAGGAGCAACAAGCCCATCCAGATACCATCACGCTCTGGAATGTGTCCAGCGGCAGCGATTCCGCCCGACTCTTCGCCACCGACCAATACTGGCTCGGTCGTCATAATTTCGGCAATGTACTTGAAACCAATTTTAGTTACTTGGCATTCTAGTCCATATATTTCGCACAGCTTTTTGACCTTATCCGTCACAGAGAATGTCACGATAACTTTGCCTGTTTGTTTTTGGTATTTGTATAGATAGTGAATGAGTAGCAACAAGATTTTGTGCGAATCGACAAATTCTCCATCTTCATCATACATACCAATACGATCAGCATCGCCATCATTAGCTAAACCGCAAGTAATCTTAGGGTCGTTTTTGATTAGAGCTGACAACTCTAGTAGATTGCGGTGGATTGGTTCTGGTGCTTGTCCTCTAAAACTAGGATTGACATCGCAGTGCAAGGTAACAGCGTTTGGCAAAATACGCTTGAACGCATTTTGACCTGCACCATACATGGCATCATAAGCACAAACAATATCCGAATTGCGGATAGCCTCCAAGTCGAACTTGCGTTCTACCTCTTCGATATACATATCTTCCAGATTGATGTATTCGAGCAAACCGTCCTTTTCCATCTGTGCCAAACTTGGCAATTTGTCCTCAATATTGTGATCAGGAATCAAGGCTTCTACCGCTGCAATATCTTTAGGGATAGTAGGTCCGCCATAGCTTGATTTGAGTTTGTACCCATTATAGTCAGGTGGATTGTGGCTAGCCGTAATGACGACACCCAAGAAAGCCTGTTGCTTCACAACACCCAACGATACCATTGGCGTGCTTGCGAAGTTTTTGTCCATATAGACCTTGATACCATGGTGTCCCATGATTTGTACGGTAGCTTCCGTAAACATCAAGCCCCCAAAACGACAATCGTATCCGATAACGATACTCGTTCCGTTATTGTGTTTGACCCAAAGAGCCGTAGCAGTAGCAATTCTTTTGATGTTATCTACGGTATATTCTTGTGCGATAATAGCACGCCAACCGTCTGTTCCAAACTTTATTTCTGTCATTATATTTGTTTTTTTTGTCTGATGGTAGAAATACAATATTGGTACTTAGTACCTGTCCTATTCCTTTTAATTATCCACGAAATTAAAAAAAAAAAGAAGTACCAAAAAATATGTGCCTAAGCAATATAAGATTATAATCAAATCTAGCAGCAATCATATTTCGTAGCAAGACCTAAAACTATGAATAAGTTTGCTACTATTTTCGTATAATTGCAGTTATATGGAAGATACATTTAGACATCAAGGCTTGCGTAAACGGTTGGTCGAGACCTTGCGAGAGAAAGGCATCACCGACGAAGCGGTATTGGCTGCCATAGCCACTATTCCTCGTCACTATTTTCTTGACAAGGCGTTTGAGGAGCATGCCTATGAGGACAAAGCCTTCCCGATTGATGAAAATCAAACTATTTCGCAACCTTATACCGTCGCTTTTCAGACGCAGCTACTCCAAATCAAGAAGCGACAAAAAGTGTTGGAGATAGGAACAGGATCTGGCTACCAAAGTGCTATTCTTGCGACTTTAGGGGCTAGAGTATATACCGTAGAACGCCACGAATGGCTGCACCAACAGTCCAACGAACTATTCAAAAAACTGCACCTACTCGGCATCAGGAGCTATTTTGGAGATGGACACAATGGATTGGGCGAATTCGCCCCATTCGACAAAATTATAGTCACGGCAGGAGCTGCAGCCGTGCCGCCTGCACTCAAAAAGCAATTGAAAATAGGAGGTGTACTAATCATACCCACAGGCGAGGGCGTACAGACCATGCTCCAAATCACTCGAATAACCGCTACTACTTACGAGAGTAAAGAAATGGGTTCTTTCCGATTTGTCCCCTTGCTAAAGGGAAAAAACAAAAAATAAACAAGCCTTGCATACATTGCAATTTATTGTTTCATTAATATCTTGTTTTTTAGTACCTTAGCGGCTACACAACTTCAAATTTCATCCACTGCTAGTGAAAGATAGCAGGAATTTTGATTTCAATCTTGAAAGTATTTTAACTACACAATACTATATGGAGTAACCTCTACACAACAACCCTTTTTTTTAAAGAAAATTATATTCATCGTTCCGCACCAAAACAATGTTAGTGACTACAAAAGTGTTCCTTGTTTTTTTGTACTACAGCACAAGACTGCTCCTACGGGTTGTCTTGACAAAGTAGGTTCTATTTTTGATACCTAATTTTTGTACAGCTGATTATTATTTTCTTCTTTTGTAGCTTTATGGTATGACTTTTTTATTATTCCTATTGTATGTAGTACTTTTTGGATATTGGATTAAGCACGCTTCTTTCTTCAAAGAGGCAAAACTATCCCCCCCTTTGCTCTATTTTGTGTTTGCGACCAAGATAGGATTAGGACTTCTCTATGCCTATATTCACCAGTATTATTTTCATGGCAAAGACACGTTTGTCTATTTCAATGGAGCCCTACAAATTTCCAACACCCTACTAGAGTGCCCTCAATATTATTTTGATGCCTTGCTTGGCAAAAACCCCATTGCTCCCAATACAGAAGTATTTACCTATCCCAATTCTTTTATTTTCTGGAAAGATTTAGGCACCTATTCTATTGTGCATATCCATGCCCTCATCAATTTTTTGGCATTTGACCAATACGAGCTACATTTAGTTTTCATTGCCATGATTGGCATGTATGCCAGCGTTACTTTTTACAAACTATTCTCCAGCTGCCTCAATCTACCTAAACCTATCCTGATTATTGCCTGTTTCTTTTTGCCCTCCCTGACCTTCTGGACATCGGGACTACACAAAGAAGCCTATATATACTTAGGGTTGAGTCTATTTATGAGTGCCTTATATTCGGTACAATGGCAAGGCTGGACAGCTCGTACAGTAGTCAAAGCACTAGCGGGCATCTTTATTATTGGAATAATCAGGCACTACTTATTGTTGTTATTGTTGCCTGCTACTATTGGCTATTTGATTTCGTTGCGTATCCCCAACAAGCCTTGGAGAACCTACGCCATCACTTATATTAGTTGTATTTTTGTTGGCAGCCTAGCTGCCCAAATAATCTTCAACATTGACCTACTCCAAATACTCACCAAGCAACAAGCACTGTTTTTTAGCGAAAAAGGCGGCTCCACAATAACAGGCATTTCTCCAATGGAGCCTAATTTTTGGAGTGTGGCAGAGATGATTCCTACCGCTATTATCAATGTCATGGGGCGACCGTTTCTGTGGGAATGCAAAGATTTCTTGCAAGTATTAGCAGCCATGGAAATTATGTGCTTCTCTTTATTGGCGGCATTAGCTTTGCTTTTTCGCAAACCAAACCAACAAGCACCCAACCCACTTATACCCTTTATTATTGCGTATGTCGTATCCAACCTGCTGCTAATCGGGCTGTTGGTTATCAATGTAGGTACTATTGCTCGATACCGTTCTATCTCCTTAGGGCTTTTTTCGGTATTGCTATCGCAATTGTTTGACTTCTATAGGGTTCGCAAGCAAAAATCAAAAGCAAAAATACTCCCTCCCTCCAATTCACTCTCTTCACCTAAAAGCAATACCAAGTCGGTACTGCACTAACTTTCATAACAATGACTATACAAGAAGCACAAAAAAAAGTAGATAATTGGATTAATACGATTGGCATCAAATACTATAGCGAGCTGACCAATACCGCTGTACTCATGGAAGAAGTGGGGGAAGTCGCTCGACTAATGGCACGTATATATGGCGAACAATCGTTCAAAACTACTGCACAAGCTGACAGTGCCGAGCAAGACTTGGCAGAAGAGATGGGCGATGTCTTGTTTGTATTGCTTTGTTTGGCAAATCAGACGGGGGTGGACTTAGGTGCTTCGCTACAAACCATAATGGACAAAAGAACTATCAGAGATAAAGATAGACACGCCAACAACCCCAAACTACAGTAAAACCTAGCATGTCCGCCTAATCCATCTCCTAACAACTCCCCAATAGGACATCACCTCCCCTAATTGACAAAAAAAGTAGCTACTTCTGTAGCTGCTTTTTTTGTTTAGCATCACCCAAAGGTTAAACAAAAAAACCTTGTTTAACCTTTGTTTAGGCAAGACTAAACAAAAAAAAGTGTTAAAATATTTTTTATTAATTGAAGTTCAAAATCAACATAAACACCTAATAATCAATTAATTAAAAACTAAAAATGCAGAAAATGAACTTTTTTTATTGTTTATCTTTTAAAAAAAATGCTTAAACAATTTGCTTTTTGTTTAAAGTCGCTGTATATTTGTTTCAACAAAGAAGGACACTACTAAAAAAAAACATACTTAAACAAAACTAAAAAAAAATATGGCTACTACGAATTTCCAATCAGAATTGTACGAATTGAAAAGTGTATTACATAACTTCGCTTACAAGCTGACTAGAAATCAAGATGACTCAAAGGACTTGTACCAAGAGACAGCTTATAGAGCTCTAGTTAACCAGGATAAGTTTAGAACTGGTACCAACCTAAAAGCTTGGTTGTTTACGATAATGCGTAATATTTTTATCAATAATTACAGAAAGAAAATCAAGCAGAATACTATCTTAGATTCTACTGATAATGACTTTTACATCAACTCTGGCTCTACTGCCGTTTTGAACGATGCGAACTCTAATATTTTAATGAAAGAACTTCAAGCTATGATTGACGATTTAGAAGAAAACATCAAGACCCCATTTATGATGCACTATTATGGGTACAAGTATCAAGAAATTGCAGATCAATTGAATTTGCCTTTAGGTACTGTTAAAAGTAGAATCTTTTTTGCTCGCAAAGAGCTCAAACAAGCTATTGGTAAAAACTATAGCGAATCAATGACATTTGGATAGAACTCAACATAACTTATAATCGCACGATACAGCGATGAAACTATATAATAGGCGTTACCTAAACAAGATTTAGGTAACGCTTTTTTTTGTCAAAAAAAAGAAATGCAGCAATAATCACTATTGGACTATTGCTGCATTTTTGATTATGGATAGATTGGCTCTAGTAATCCAATAACTCTTGTAGTGCCACCATCAAACGTTCTTGTGGCAAAAACTGACGTTCCAAGTCCTTCGCAAAAGGAAAAGGAGTATCCAAACTCGCTACTCGCTTGATAGGAGCATCTAAATGCTCAAATAGGTTTTCGGCAATATGAGCCGAAAGCTCACCGCCTATTCCCCCCATCAAGGTATCTTCGTGTAGCAACAATACTCTATTGGTCTTTTTGATAGATGCTTCTATCGTCTCGTAATCCAATGGCAACAAAGTACGCAAATCAATCACTTCAATATCTGCATCAACCAGTGCCGCTGCGGCTGTTGCCCAATGTACGGCATTACCGTAGGTAACGATAGTAGCAGCCGTCCCCTCCTGAACAATAGCGGCTTTGCCGATAGCGGTCGTGTAATAATCCGTAGGTACTTTTGCACTCATGGAGCGGTACAACGCTTTGTGTTCGAAGTACAAAACAGGGTTCGGATCTTCGAGTGCAGCCAAAAGCAATCCTTTGGCATCTATAGGATTAGAAGGATAAACAATCTTCAATCCTGGCACATGAAAGAACCAAGCTTCATTGCTTTGCGAATGAAAAGGACCTGCGCCGACCCCGCCTCCAGTAGGCATTCGGATAACCATATCTACATTCTGCCCCCAGCGATAATGGAGTTTTGCGGCATTATTGACAATTTGATTGAATCCACAGGTTACGAAATCAGCAAACTGCATTTCTATCATGGCTTTGTAGCCTTTGAGGCTCAATCCCAATCCAATACCTAATATGGCACTTTCGCAAAGAGGCGTATTTCTAACCCTGTCTTTGCCAAATTTTTCCATAAAACCATCTGTTATCTTGAATACGCCACCATAATCGGCAATATCTTGCCCCATCAACACTAGATTGTCGTGCTTTTCCATTGCTTGATACAGTCCATCAGAGATAGCATCAACAAAACGCCTGTCTTGCACCTCGCTGCTAGCAGGAGTAGTATCTACCGACTGGTGTGGAGCATATAGGTCTTCTATTTCTGTTTCCAAATCTGCCACTACATCAGGCGTAGCATAAGCAATCGCTAGGTTATCTTCTATTTCTTTCTTGAATGCTTTGCGCAATTTCTTGATTGCTTCTTCTGTCAAGATACCTTCTTCGAGTAGAAATTTTTCGTAATTTTCCACAGGGTCTTTCGCCCCCCAATAATCTAGCAAATCTTGCGGCACATATTTAGTGCCTGACGCTTCTTCGTGTCCACGCATACGAAATGTCTTGCACTCCAGTAGCACTGGTCTAGGGTTTTTGCGAATAGATTTCGCTATTTTATCTACTTGTTCATAGACCTCCAATATATTGTTGCCATCTATGATATGTCCTTCCATACCATAACCCAATGCTCTATCGACCAAATCCTTGCAAGCATATTGTTCGCTGGTAGGCGTCGATAATCCGTAGCCATTATTTTCGATGACAAAAATAACAGGCAAATTCCAGACTGACGCTACATTGAGTGCTTCATGAAAGTCACCTTCGCTCGTGCCTCCCTCACCCGTGAAAGCAACAGTTACTTTGCCTTCCTGAGCCAAATTGCTCGCCAAACCAACCCCGCCCGCAAAGGACAATTGCGGCCCTAAGTGCGAAATCATACCTACAATATTGTATTCAGGTGCTCCAAAGTGGAACGAACGATCACGCCCTTTCGTAAACCCAGGGAGCTTACCTTGCCATTGACAAAAAAGTCTATCCAACGGTACTTGTCTGGTCGTAAAAACGCCTAAGTTGCGGTGCATCGTAAATACATATTCATCTGGCTCCAATACACTTGTGATACCGACGGCAATAGCTTCCTGACCAATCCCAGCAAACCATTTGCTGATTCGTCCTTGGCGAAGCAATACCAACATTTTTTCTTCAATCATACGAGGGCGAAGCAGTGCCTCATAGAGTTTCAATAGTTTCTTTTTGCTTTGTTGCTTCTTTTGGTAAGTTATCATCTGTCTGCCGTATTAAGTGGATTAGTAGAAAATGGATACCCTAAAGGTAGAAAATGGATAGCCGATAGTTTATTTTTTAGTCCAAAAAGAGTTAGATTTATTACAGATTCTACCCTGACTTTATCAATTCCATTAGAAATACATTACTTTTGCTCCAACACTACAAATTATATACTTATGTTTAGATTATTCAATGCCCGTCCTGCCAACTATCCTATTGCTGAAATCGAAGCAGGGCAACACCTCAAAAAAGCAAAAAAAGGAGCTGTTGATACGTTGTTTGAACAAAAAATAACCCCTGCACATTCAGAATACAAATGGTTGTTTATTGACAAAGGACACACCTTGTATTGGGGAAAAGTAATCGATCAAAAAGTAAGTCAAAGTGATTTTTATTACTTGCCACAAGCTACCTTACAAGAAGATTTTGTGGGTATAGATATGGCTTTTGGAGGGCATTGCTTCCATAAAATAAAAGCCGCTATTATTAGCAATTTGCAAGAAATAGATGGTGCTAAATATGACCTGCTAGACGTTAGTTATCAGAGTATGAATGTCACCACATTAACTACTTGGGAATTTATTATGGATACCTTATTATTGCAATCTCCTGTATCTGCTCAACCAACAGAGCCAACCGAAGAAGAAATTCCGTTTAGAGTAATTGTTAATGCTACTGATTTTTCAATTGTTCAAGTTCGAATGGTTTAAGGGCATAATTAATTTAAAAAGTCTTTCCCTTTTATATTTCACCTGTTTTTTGCTTCATAATCCCACTAGTGGTTCGTTGCATTCATCTAACAAAAAAAATAGCAATATACTATGCGTCCGATACAAATGGTTGACGTAAAAGGTCAATATCAAGCAATACAAACTGCCGTAGATGAAGCCGTATTGGCAGTCATTCGCTCTGGAGCTTTTATTAATGGTCCTGCCGTGCAGTCCTTCCGACAAAACCTAGAAACCTACCTTTCTGCCAAAGCAGTTATTCCATGTGCCAATGGTACCGATGCCCTACAAATTGCCTTGATGGCTCTGGACTTAAAGGCTGGCGATGAGGTGATTGTGCCTACTTTTACGTACGTGGCTACTGCCGAAGTTATCGGGCTACTGGGCTTGACGCCTGTCATGGTAGATGTGGATCCTGATACATTCAATGTAACAGCGGCACTGATTGCTCCTGCTATTAGTGAGCGTACCAAGGCTATTGTGCCTGTTCATTTGTTTGGACAAAGTGCTGACATGGAGCCTATTTTGGCTCTAGCCAAAAAACATAACTTGTATATAGTAGAAGATAATGCCCAAGCGATTGGAGCGGATTATACTTTTAGCAATGGCGACATCAAAAAAACAGGCTTGTTGGGTGATATTGGTTGCACCTCCTTCTACCCTTCCAAAAATCTGGGTGCTTACGGGGATGGTGGTGCTATATTTACAAATGATGAAGTGCTAGGAAAAAAACTACAAACGATTGCCAATCATGGTCAATCTCGCCGATACTATCACGATTGTATTGGTGTTAACTCTAGGCTAGATAGTATGCAGGCGGCCGTGCTTGATATTAAGTTAGCCAAACTAGACGAATACACTAAAGCTAGGCAAACCGTAGCGGCTTATTACGATGCTGCTTTTGCTGCTCATTCGGCTATCAAAGTACCTATCCGACAGCATAATTCCACCCATGTTTTTCATCAATATACCTTGCAGGTACCTGCCAATAAAAGAGACGAACTGCAAGCCTATCTTAGTGAACAGGCAATACCTGCTATGATTTATTATCCACTTCCGCTCAATAAACAAGCAGCTTTTGAAGGAATTGCCAAATCAGCTAGTGCTACTTTTCCGACGACTGAGCAATTGTGCCAAACAGTTATTTCATTGCCCATTCATACCGAAATGGACGACGAGCAGTTAAAATATATTACAGACAAAGTATTGGCGTTTTTCAGCTAATACTACCTATCATTGCAACCAAAAAAAATAGGCGACTCACTCTATAGTAAGTCGCCTATTTTTGCGTAATATTCAAACAAAAGGATAGTAAGGAAATCCTTCTTTCAATTTGTTATATGCCCCTTAAACAACAAACTACTACATAAGGTTGTGAGATTGTTCATTTTTTTTCAAAAAAGGTGCTTTTTTAGCTAATACTACTATCATTGTAACCAAAAAAAATAGGCGACTCACTCTGTAGTAAGTCGCCTATTTTTGCGTAATATTCAAACAAAAGGGTAGGAAGGAAATCCTTCTTTCAATTTGTTATATGCCCCTTAAACAACAAACTGCTACATAAGGTTGTGAGATTGTTCATTTTTTTTCAAAAAAGGTGCTTTTTTAGCTCCAACCACCGATGATTGCTCTTTATTTTTTTCATTAAAATACCTTATCTCTTTTGAGCTGCCAATAGGTGATTGCCCAACAGGCTACTATAAACACCGCCAAACCAGCTAAAGTAGGCAATAGAATTTGCCAATCGCCTCCTCGCAAAAACAAAGTATAAAAACCCTCCAAACACCAATACAAAGGCGAACCATAACTAATAAGCTGCAAAAATTCAGGCAATACGAAGCTAGGAATCCAGATGCCGCCCAGCGCTGCCAAAATAACAATAGAAACCGCTCCAAAACCACTCGCTTGCTCTCGTGTACGAGCCACTGTACCGACTACCGTCGCATAACTTACCGCTGCTAAGCCGTTCATCAATACCACTACCGCAAACGCAAATCCATCGGACGGAAAAGTAAGCGGCGGCAAACCAATCGACTCAAACGTAAATCGAGCGAGTGTAAAGATGAGTAGTACTTGTAGGACAGCCGCTACCAAATAGACAAATAGCTTCGCGCCCAGCACCAACACAAAACTCGTCGGCATCGTTTTTAGACGTACAAAAGAACCATTGAGCCGCTCCTTGACAATAGAATTGCCCAAAGAAGTAACCATAAAAAACATGGCAAATATTGTCCAAGCAGGGACATTATGTTGTGTAGAATTAGGTTGCAAGGATTTAGAATTGAGCGTGGCGGCTATTTTCTTGACGCCAACTTGATTGTTTGCCATCGCTTCCCGAAGTTTGGCAGGTGCTTCGGTTAGTTCGAGTTGTTGGCACATTTCATTGATAAGCAACTCGCCTTCTACGGTCTTGATGTAAGCATCTATCATATTCATAATAGAAATAGAATAACTCTCCTGCAGCACAGGGTCGTGATAATATTCGAGCGTAGGTGTTGCTATGGTTTGCAAGGCTGGACTGCCTTCGTTCATACCCACTTCTGCTAGCAACGTGCCACTCAATAAATTGGCTTTTTGTTTTAGTTGTTCCGAAAAATTGGGCGGAAAATAAACAGCCGTCAAATATTCTTGCTCGTATAGCGTAGTACTTATTGCGTCTTTGGCAATCGTGCTATCTTGTGTTAGTTCAAATAACTGAGATTGCTCCAACAGCCGAATCAAATGTTGGCTTTGTTCCCCTTCATCTTGATTGATGACCAATAGCGCCATGCTACTTTGGTTCGCCATCTTGAAGGCACTGTCTTGTATTATCGTGATGATATACACCAACAATAAGGGCATCAAAAACATCAATGCCAATCCAGTTTTGTCACTCAAAAGTATCAAAAACTCTTTTTTTACAGCTACTCTAAATTTGTACATACTAATCTCTATAAGCTTCGCCTGTAAACTGAATAAATAACTCTTTCAAATCTTTGGCGGAATGGTTGGTCAAAAGGTCTTCTGTCGCTCCTTTTATTATAATTTTGCCTTGATCAATCAGTGCAATTTGATTACAAAACTCTTGTGCCTCATCGAGGTGATGCGACGTATAAATGATGGTAGTTCCTGTGGTATTGAGTTGATTTAGGAATTTCAAAATCGCTACTTTACTTTGTACATCTACGCCTACTGTGGGTTCATCTAAGAACAAAATACTAGGCTGATGAATAATGCCAATCGCTAAATTAACCCGTCTTTTCATGCCGCCCGAAAAAGTATTAATCTTCTTGGTTTGAACATCGCCCAAACCTAATACAGTCAATATAGACTGTGTTCGTTCCTTGATTACCTTTGCCGTCAAACCATACATTGCCCCAAAGTATTCTAAATTCTGCATTGGATTTAGCTCCTCAAAAAAAGAATACTCCTGTGGGACAAACCCAATACTATTGGTTGGTAAAGCTTCTTGGTGCTGGCTATAATGTACGGCTCCTTCCGATGGCTCCAATATGCCACACAAAATAGAAATCAAGGTTGTTTTGCCTGCTCCATTGGGTCCCAATATGCCAAACTTGTCGCCTTGATTTATCGTCAAATCAATGCCTTGCAGCGTATCGACGGTAGCCGTCGAATAACGTTTGGTAAGCGATTGTATTTCAATACAAGGTAGAATAGACATGAATAAGATAAGTAGTGATACAAAAAAATGGGTCTATTAGACATTATTACGAATTGGATTGTATAAAGGTGGAGAGATAAATTTTTTTGAATAGCGATTCAAAGCACAGCTAAGTAGCCATAGCTACTTGGCGAGCATTTGGAGAAGCTAGTCGAAAAAAGGTATTTTCTTCGCCATACAAAGTAATTTGTAATAATGTCTATTAAAGAGCCTGTTCAAGACAAATCTCGAACAGGCTCTCCTCTAAACCACCATAAAAATACAAAAATAAGTAGAAAATATAACCTCTATTAAGAGTGTATCTAAAATAAGCTAGATTACAATGATTCAACTGATTCCTTTTCAGAATGAGGGCTAAAAATCACTTTAAGTGATTGAAGTTGTTTAGAAAGTTACCAGTAGTAGCTTGACAAGCTATTACTGGAAGTCTAACTTCTCATATCTAACAGCAAAGTGGTCTTATTAAGCACAACGCTAATTTTTATTATTTTCCAAAAAATAACGCTAGCTAAAAAGTGTACAGTTTTATAGATTACAAATCGCTACTTTTTAATATTTTAGATTGTGCTGTATATTTTTTGATATAATTACGCAAAGCAGTCGGTTGACTCTTATAATACTTTATAATCACCGCTTTATCTTCTGTTTTGTTCTTGTGATAACCCAATATAGCAGGGGCATTTTCTTGGATAACCAATCTCAAAAATCGAAATTCAGCATTATTCGGATTTTTTTCTATGGCTTGATTCAGCGTAGTAGCCCCTTGCTTAAACAACTTTAGTTTTTGCATAGGTGTTTTGGCAAAAGATGCTTTTTTGGTCAACAATGCTCCTTTGTATGCCAACAAAGTAGTAGCATCTTTTTGTGTAGAAGTTTCTAGCTCTGCCAATGTTAGCTCTATCTGGCTCAATGACTTACTTTCGAATGCCTCATAAAAAGAAGAAGAATTGGTCGAAAAGGAAGTTGTAAAAAACAACATCAAAACAATTAAGTTCATAATTTGGCTTTGTGTTTAGTGTTAAAAAAGAAAACAAAAATACATTTTTTTTTGAGCTACAAACCATTACCACAGGCAAAGTTTTAATTCCTATCCATTCGGGACGTGACACAAAAAATAGATACTTATCAAACGATATTCAAAGTATCCAAGACTTGACAAACAATTAATATGCTTTTTTATATTTCTAGCGTCCTTTTTTTTTATTTTTGTGATAATCTAAAGAGACTGCCAACATTTTATTTTGTTGGATTAGGACAAACCCAGTCTTTGCTACGTTGAACACTTGATATACAACCTATATTTTTAATAAGAGATTGACCCCCTACTCAATTTCACTAACTAAAACTTTGTTATGAACAATCGGTTTTTACGATTTTTTTGGTCGCTTAGTCTTTGGCTATTTACTTGTGCTGCTGTGGCAGCACAATGTGGTGCCAATCCAGCTATCAATATCAATTTGACACCTACCTCTGCTACTTGTAATGGGATCAACAATGGTAGCATCAGTGCTACCGTATCTGGTGGTAGTGGCGGAACATTGGGACTAAACTGGTCCAATGGCATGATGAATGTCACTTCTATTTCGGGGCTAGCTCCTGGTAATTACACCTTGGTTGTATCCGATACAATCAATATAGTAGGTCCTATTATCTGTTTAGATTCTGCTACTGTAACCGTAGGGAGCAATAGTGCCGTTAATATATTTAGCGATACGATTATCAATGCTAGTTGTGGCAATGCCAATGGTCTTGTAGATATAGGGGCTAACAATGGTACCGCTCCTTATACCTATTTGTGGTCAACAGGTGCAACGACTGAAATCGTTGATAGCCTAATGGCTGGCACTTACCGTGTGACGGTAACCGATGCTAGTGGTTGTCAATCTTCCAATGCTGCCTTTGTGAGTAATGTTGGAGGTATTAGCTTGACTTTAGATAGTTTGTTTGACGCTACTTGTGCCAACAATGATGGTGCTATATTTCTGAGTGATTCTGTTGGGCTAGCGTGTGCTTCGCCAACGGTCACTATCAATGAATTTTTTGTCAATCCTGCTGGTCCAGCCGATGGACAAGATCCTAATACCGAGGAATTTGTGGAGCTTATGGGTCCTCCCGGTACAGATATTAGTTGTCATGTACTAACAGATGGCGATTGGACGATTACACTTCCACCAGGTTCTATCATTCCAGCCGATGGTATTTTTTCTATTGGTAATGACATTATTTGGGGAGCAGGTACGTTTGATTTAGACGCAGAAAACTGCAATTGCTTTACCGATGCTCTTACAGGAGGAGGTTTACTTATTTTCACCAATAGTGGAGAGCACCTCTCTTTGTATAACAATACAGGTACTGCTATTCAGAATATCGTGTACGGAAATCCAAACCCCGGAAATACGCCTCCTATGGGAGTCAATTCCAATAGTAATGGTGTCATCTATACCGCAGGTTTGTTGGGTTGTCCTGACTCTGTGATTATCCCAACGGCTTCTGTTTTTGAGATTGCGCCACTAGCGCCCAACGGAACATCGCTCGTACGCAACCCTGATGGTACAGGAGCATGGGTAACCCAGACTGGCGGCTCTGTCAATGCTTGTAACTTTGGTGGAAATAACCCACCTACTTATAGCTGGTCAACAGGCGATACAACATTGGATATAACAGGACTTATGGCAGGCAACTACAGCGTAACCGCTACCGATGGTTTGGGCTGTACCGACATGGCTAGTTTTGTTATCAACAAACCCGCCTCTCCTATCGTGAGTCTAGCCGTCACGTCCAACTACAACGGACAACAAATTTCTTGTGCGGGTGCTAGCGATGGCGAAATAACAGCTACTGTTAGTGGTGGGTTCTCTCCTTATACTTATGCTTGGAGCAACGGCGACAATACCGATACTATCCGAGGATTGGCAGCTGGTCAATACATAGTAACTGTGACCGACAATAGTAGCTGTGCTACTATTGATACAATCCTAATAGTCGAGCCAACTCCTATAGCAGGAACACTTGACAGCACCACCAATACAATTTGTAGTACCAGCAACGGCGCTGCTTATATTACGATTGGTGGTGGGACTCCTGCTTATACTTACTTGTGGAGTGACGGTTCTACCAACGAAGATATTACAAACGTTGCCGCAGGTAACTACACGGTAACTGTTACAGATGCCAACAACTGTACATTCACCCTTTCGGCTACTGTTGGTAATGTTGGCGGAGCCAATATTGTATTGGACAGTGTCCAAGATGCTACTTGTGGACTCACCAACGGAAGTATTGATCTAGACGTAACAGGCGGTTCGCCTGCTTATACTTACTTGTGGAGCAATGGCGCGACCACCCAAGATATTGACACCCTACTTCCTGCTACTTATACCGTTACGATTACCGAAAGCAATAGTTGTACAACTACCCTTTCGGCTACGGTAGCTGATTTAGCGGCACCAGTTGTGGCGTTAGATAGTTTTGACAATCCAAGTTGTGGTCAAGCCAATGGGACACTATTTGCTAGTGTTTCGGGTGGTACAGCACCTGTCAATTTCTTCTGGGGAAGCAATGGCAATGCAGCAGCAACACACGCCAATCTAGTAGCTGGCTCTTACGGGCTAACCGTAACGGACAACAATGGTTGTACCGATAGCCTACGTGCTACACTTACCGACATAGCAGGTGTAAGCCTTACATTAGACAGCATCACAGATGCGGTTTGTGGCATTAGCAATGGAGCAGCATTTGCTACCGCTACTGGCGGTACCAATCCTATTGCATTCTTGTGGAGCGATGGCTCTACCAACGAAGACCTGACGGCAGTCATGTCTGGTAGCTACAATTTAGTAGCGACCGATTCCAATGGTTGTACCGATAGCATTACCGCTATTGTCAACTCCATAGGAGGACCTACTGTTATGTTAGATAGTATTGACAATATCCTTTGTGCAGGCGATGCGACTGGAGCAATTTATATTTCAGACAGCTCGTCCAATGCTATGAATTGCTTTTCTAACACCGTTGTTATCAATGAATTTTTTGTCAATCCTAGCGATGCCAACGACGGACAAGATCCAAATGCTTCTGAATTTGTAGAGTTGCTCGGACCTCCCGGTACCGATATTAGCTGCTATGTATTGACCGATGGCGACTGGACGATTACACTTCCAGCAGGTTCTGTTATTCCTGCCGATGGTATTTTTTCTATTGGGAACGATAATGTATATGGAGCAGGAACGTTTGATTTAGATGCAGAAAACTGCAATTGTTTTACGGATAATACAGCAGGTGGTTTATTGGTATTTAGCAATGGTGGCGAACACCTTTCTATATTCGATGCTACGGGTACCTTTATACAAGGGGTTATGTATGGCAATCCTACCAACAATAACTCAGCTCCTAACGGAAGTGCTGCCTCTCCTACTGGCGTAATTAGCACGGTTGGTTTGCTTGGCTGTGTTAGTTCGGTTACGATTCCTGACAGCAATAGTATGGAACGTACGTTTTTGCCTACTATCAACGGCACATCGCTTTCTAGAAACCCTAACGGCACAGGTGCTTGGGCAATAGAAACAGAAGGTTCTATCAATGCTTGTAACTTTAGTATGACTAGCACCAGCTTAACCTACGCTTGGAGCAATGGCGATACCACACAAGATATTAGCAACTTAGTAGCAGGTACTTATACAGTGACTATTAGCAATGGCAATTGCAATACAATTCAATCTTATACTATTACAGAGCCTGCGGCTCTAGTCAATACACTAGATAGCGTCAACGATGTTTCTTGTGCTGGCAATACCGATGGCAATGTTTATACTTCCTTGACAGGAGGCACAGGACCGTTTACCTTTAGTTGGTCTTCTGGCAACAACACCGATGACTTGACCAACGTGCCTGCTGGTACTTATACCTTGACGGTTACCGATGGTAATGGTTGTACCGATACAACTACCGCTGTTGTTAATACATCTTTGGTAGTCATACAAGTAGCTACGGATAGCATGAGCAATGCGAACTGTAATGGCGATACAAGTGCCAATATCTATATCACGGCTACTGGTGGCAATTTGCCTTACAGCTACTTGTGGAGCAATGGCGTAACAACCGAAGATTTGGCGAACGCAACAGCAGGGACTTACTTTGCTATTGTTACCGATATTAATGGTTGTGCTGCTAGTTCCGATACCTTGATACTGACACAACCGAATGCTATTACCACTACTTCTAGCATACAAGGAGTGGGTTGCAATAGCACTACTGATGGAACAGCTACCGTGACTGCCAATGGTGGCACTCCAACCTATACCTACCTTTGGGACGCTGGCACAGGCAACCAAACTACCGCTACGGCTACTGGTTTGAGCAATGCCGTTTATAGTGTTTCGATTACCGATAGCAATGGTTGTTTGCAAATAGAAAATGGAATTTTTGTAACGGCTGCTACGCCACTCGATTCGGCCGATGTTCCCTTACAAGTGATTCAAGGAAACTTGAATTGTGATTTGGCGGCTATTGGCGAATTGACTATCAATACCACAGGCAACTTTAGCTATGCTTGGTCAAATGGTGTGACAACTCAAAGTGCTGCTAATTTGGCGGCTGGCAACTACACCGTAACGATTAGCAATAGTGGTGGTTGTACGGTCACGCAAGCGGGAAGTGTTACCGCTCCTATCGTACCGAGTATTACGCCATTTATTAGCGTAGTCGGTACCACAAGTACCACTGCCAATGCTGGAGAGATTATAACCATAGATGGTGGCAATGACCAAAGTGGTCAAGGTGTCAGCTATGTATGGTCTGCTCCTACCGATGTGACGATTGCAAACGCTACCGCTCATCAGACAACCGCTACGGCTACGGTTACAGGAACTTATCCAATTCTATTGACCGCCAATTCTACTGATAACTGTAGCGATACAGGTACTGTATTTTTGGTTATTGACAACGAATATATTGGAATGCCTGACGCGTTTACGCCCAATGGGGACAACATCAATGATTTGTTCCGTCCAGTAGGTATTACTGCCGACCAAATCAAACTATTCAAAGTCTATAATCGCTTTGGTCAATTGGTGTATGATGGCGACAACTTGCCAAATAATGGTTGGGACGGTACGTTCAATGGCGTAACGCAAGCTAGAGATGTCTATATTTATGTACTAGAATACGAAATTGGTGGTTTCTTTCAGACCAAAACCGTACGAGGTCAAGTTACTTTATTGCGTTAAGCAATAATTCAATACATAACCTTTAATAGGCAGCTAATTACTTTCGGGTAGTTAGCTGCTTTTTTTTTGTACGGAAGAGCTTACTAATACCATTTACAACAAATATCTAAAAAAAAAATCTTTATTCTTAATGAAGTTATGTAAATACGTTTGTTTAGTTTATGTTTGCATCCAACTAATTAAATTTAACCGCATGATAAACCAAAATGCAATGAAAAATTATTTTTTAAGTCTTTTAATTGTTAGCCTTTTTTCTTCTACTGCTTATACTCAAGGTGGGCATTTCAAAATCAGAACAGATGACTTTGTACAAATTGGCTATGACACTTACAAATCGCTAACTTTTGGAGTAAGTACAGGTATTCCCAATAATGGGAGCTGGGCAATAGAGCAGTGGAATAATGGTTTGAACTATTGAAAACCATTTCCGACTTCTGCTACTCGTAATTACGCCTTATTTTTGCTAGATGCTCCTTCTTATGTAGGGGTAGGAAAACATCCTTATCATGCCCTAGATGTCAATGGCGATATTGGTGTATATGGTACAGTACATGTATATAGTGATGAGCGACTCAAGCATAATATACAGCAATTAACGCCTGCATATTGCAATAACATTCTTAGTAAAATCAATACGTATTCCTACAATTTGATATTAGACAAATTACCAATCGACTATACCAATATTGAAAATATCAGTGAGACAAAACAACAAACAATTGAGGCAGAATTAGCTGCAAGACCAATGATAATGACCAAGCTAATACGTTGCGTCATGGCTTCTTGGCACAAGAACTAGAAGCCGTAGCACCTGAATTGGTCAAAACAGACGGTCAAGGGTATAAATCAATTGACCAAATGGCATTGATTCCAATCATGCTAGAAGCACTCAAACAACAGCAAAAAGAAATTGAGCTGTTGAAATCCGAAATCCAAAAAATCAAGAAATAATGAAACAACTAAAAAGAATTCAATTAAATTTAATGTTCTTCTTTCTTTTCGGAATACTAAATACTACCCAAGCACAAGTAGTAGATACGGTAGGTTGGTGCCCAGCAGGAGCTACTTGGACGTATTACAATGGACATTCATTAGGATCAGCAGAATATATGAAACTCACGTATGAAAAAGATACGATTATTGATGGGTATAATAGCAAAAAATTAGCTCTTAGTTACATTAGTATTATTAATGGTGCTACAAATCCTACTACTAATTATTATCGTTCGGAACGTGCAGAGCCTAACTCTCCAGAGTTTTATTACGAAAGTAATGATTCTATTTATTGGTATAATAAGAACGATGAATTTCAGTTTATATATGATTTTGGAGCTGTAGCTGGCGATGAATGGACAATAACGAATGGCGAGGCTTACAGTTGTGCTATTCCACTTGGATTAGATACCTTCATTTGTGATTCGATAAAAACTAAAGAATATGATGGGCGAGTATTTGAGGTGACTTACGGAAGCATGGTAGGTACGAAGTGGGAGTTAGGGGAACACATTATTAAAAATATAGGCTCAAGCAACAACCCCTACCCATTAGCTGGTGATACTTGTAATAATTCTCAAGGAACAGGAGGAACAGCTAATTTAGATTTATCTTGTTATTATGATGACATTAGAGGTTTTGTCGATTTTAGAAATAATTCGCGAAGTTGTAATACTATAATAAACCCTATTGATAAAATAAATAATACTCAAGAGCAATCAAAAAGTAACTGGGCAGTCTATCCCAACCCTACTAGTACAAGTATTCACGTGGAGCTACTAGATTATCAACCTTCGCTAGAAGGAATCAGGATACAGTACGAAATATACAATATCAGTGGTCAGCGACTGTATCAAGCAATAGGCTCTGTCAATGAAACTATTAATATCAATACATTTGCCAATGGAATGTATTTTTTAACCCTATTTGATGAAAAAGGCAAGCTACTTTTGAGTCAAAAAATCATCAAACAATGAAAATAATTTATCGAAATTGAGCAACTGATTAATAGGCAGCTAACTACCAAAAAACAGTTAGCTGCTTTTTTTATGTGGAGAGTAGATTAACTCCAATCAAATGCACAAAAAAAAGCTACCCACTCCTAAAGGGAGCAAGTAGCTTAACAAATAGTGATAGTGATTGAATTATATATTATAATTCAGTAGTGTTATCTAAACTGTCATTCTCCTCTACTGTTGGTGTAGGAGGTACTACCTCGGCTGGTTCTTCTGTACTCAGGCGACTTATTACTGCTCTAAGAGCAGTAGTAGCAGCCGTCGTCATACGATAAGACAACCAGTACATAACAGGTACCACGACTAGCGTCAAGAAAGTAGCGAAGGTCAGACCAAACACAACCGTCCAAGACATAGCACCCCAAATAGCTGCGTTATCTCCACCAATAAATATCTTTGGATCCAGCTCTGTAATTAAACTTCCAAAATCCATATTGAAACCAATAGCTAATGGAATTAGTCCCAAAATAGTCGTAACGGCTGTCAACAAGACAGGGCGCAAACGAGTACCTCCACCTTCTATAATAGTTTCTTTAATTTCGTCAGCAGTCAACTCTTTTCTACCTGTTTCTTCTCGTTTTTGATCCCGCAAGAAATCCGTATAATCAATCAGTACAATGGCATTATTCACAACAATTCCCGCCAAGGAAATAATACCAATACCAGTCATCACAATTACGAAATCCATTCCTGTAAAGGCATACCCTAGGAATACCCCAATCGTACTAAACACAATGGACAGTACAATAATAAAGGGCGAAATAAAGGAGTTGAACTGTGTCACCAAAATTAGAAAAATAGCAAAAATAGCAATTAATAAAGCATTGCTCAAAAATGCCATATTAGCGGCCATTTCTTCTTGTTCTCCCGTAAATCTATAGTCGTAACCTTCGGGCATTTTTTCTTCCTTGTACGTAGACATCAGATTTTTGAGTTGTGCTACAATCTCATTGGCATTGTATCCATCTAGTACATTCGAGTAAATCGTAATCGTTCTTTTTTCGTCATTACGCTTCACCGAAGAGTAAGTAGTACTCAACCGCTTGGTAGCTACTGCCGAAATCGGTACTTGCATAATCTGTCCGCCCATATCCATATTCATATACGTAATAGATTGGTTCATCAGTGCTTCATCGCTATTACGATATTCGTCGTTGAATTTGAGCATAATCGGATACTCGTCTTCACCATCTTTGAACTTACTTACTTCACGACCATACAAAGAAGTATTGAGTGCTTGTGCAATCTTGAGCGTCGATAAACCATAGCGTCTAGCACTGAGTCGGTCTATTTCTATAATATCCTGCTGTACACTTGCATCTACATTCATTTTGAGCTCTTCAACACCTGCTACATTTGCTGTTTTGAGGTATTTTTTGATATCCTCTGCTAGTGCAGAAAGTTCTTGCATCGGTTTGTCTGCTCCGAATATTTCTAAGTTAATTGGCTTACCAGTAGGTGGACCATCTTGATTACGAGCTACTACTATCTCGACCCCTGCATAGCCAGTCAAAGCTTCACGAATATCTTCCATAACATCTTGTGTAGAAATGCCATTACGTTCATCGGAAGGCACAAAAGCAACAGTCAGACGTGCTTTATTGGGCGTAGCACCAGGTTCTGGTCGAGCCATTGGGTCGGCTGTATTTTCACCTATTTGCGAAAGTACATCTTCAATGATTCCAGCTTCTTTATATTTTGCAATAGCTCCTTCTACCTTTGTTTCGAGTGTTTTCATCAATTCGTTCGTACTTTGTATATCACTACCAATAGGAAGCTCTACAAAAGCATTGACATAAAGAGGATCTGCCGAAGGGAAGAAAACTGTTTTGGGTGCATTAGCTCCCAACAGCATGATAGAAAAAATCAATAAAGCAAATGATCCAATAAATATAACTATTGGCATAAATCCATTGAGTGCAAAACGGATAAATTTATCATATCCGCGCTCTAAAGCTGGTAGTACTTTTATCTGGAATAAAACCGATCCTGGACGAAACAAAAAGTAATTGACTAACGTCAAAGTAATCGTAATACCTAATGCATTTCGTAACCACATCGCATCTGAAAAAGCGGCAACAATAGCGACTACTAACATAAGACCACAACCAAGTAGCACATTGATCATTTTTTGTTTTTCGTTACTTCGCACCAATCTGTTGTCGGAAATCTGCATAAATCTGGCAGTCAACACAGGTGTAATAACTAAAGCAACAAACAAAGAGGAACTCAATACAATAATAAGTGTTAGTGGTAAATAGCCCATAAATTCGCCCATCAGCCCAGGCCAAAACATAAGCGGTACAAATGCTGCTAACGTAGTAGCGGTAGATGATATAATAGGCATAGCCACCTCACCTGCTGCTTTCTTGGCAGCATCCTCGCCCGAATAGCCCAAATCCATGTAACGATAGATATTTTCTACTACTACAATCGAGTTATCAACCAATAGACCAAGTGCCAATATCAAAGAAAATAGCACAACGACATTCAATGTAATGCCCATAATGTTGAGTATTAAAATACCCATTAACATCGACATTGGTATTGCTAATCCTACAAATAAGGCATTACGCAAGCCTAAGAAAAATAGCAAAACTATGACTACCAACAAAACTCCAGAAATGATACTATTGAATAAGTTAGAGAGTTGATCTTGTGTACTAATAGAAAGGTCATTAAATAAACTGACCTTCATTTCTTCTGGAAATTTTTCAGCTTGTGCTTTCTTTACAATTACTTTGAGTTTTTCGGCAGCTGAAAGTAAATTTTCGCCACTTCGCTTGATCACATCAAGTGACACTACAGGCTTATGATCGGCTCGTGCTATCGAAGTTGGATCTTCGACTGTTTCACGAACAGTCGCCAAATCACGCAAAAAGACAGAGTTCCCAAATTCACTTTTGATAATTAAATCTTCGATTTCGGTAATCGACTTAAACTCACCCAATACTCGTACTGTACGGCTAAATCCGTTGAACTTACGTTCTCCTGCCGACATCGTTAAGTTTTCGGTAGCAATGGCATTAGCTATATCATCAAAGCTAATACGCTTGGCTTGCATCTGTTTCCAATCCACATCAATGTGGACTTCTTTATCCGCAACTCCCTTGAGTTTCACTTCTGATATTTCGGACAGTTTTTCGATTTCATCTTGCAAGTATTCTCCATACGATCGTAATTCATCGCCTGAAAAATCGCCTGAAAGATTGACCGTAATAATCGGAATTTCGGAAAGATTGATTTCAAATACATCTGGACCAGCCGTTAAGTCTTTCGGAAAATCTCTATCTCCTTTTGCTTTATCAACTGCATCTTTGACTTTTCGTAGTGCATCATCAACCTCTACATCGGTCTTAAATTCTACGATAATATTGGAAAAGTCATTCATAGAATTCCCTTCCATTTTCTTGATACCTGACATTGATCCCAACTCTTTTTCGAGCGGAATCGTGACAAGTTTTTCCATATCCTCTGCAGAGTTACCCGAATAAGTCGTAGCGATATAGATAGTTGGTATTACGATTTCGGGAAACTGCTCCTTAGGCATATCCTGGTAAGACTGCCAGCCAAAAAACAGAATCATAGCCGTAAGTAGAAATATACTAGTCGAGTTATCGACTGCAAAGGACGTAGCCCTAAAATTTCTGTATAATTTTTTGTCTTCTTTATTATTGTTGCTCATTATCTCTATGGATTAATAGTGTGCCAGCAGTCAAAACAAGTCTAAACTCATCTTACCACTTGCGGTTGTCAACTAATTCCTACTCTACGATTTTTAATAACTCTCCATTACCTACAGCTGTAGCACCTTTGGTGATAATACTTTCTTTGCCTGTCAGACCGCTTGTTACTACCGTTTCGTTGCGGTATGTTCTGCCTAGTTTGATGATTTTTTTGACCGCACGACCATTTTCTGCTACCATCATAAATACAGCTCCACTTACATCTTGCTGAATTAATTCATCAGGAACAACAATTGCATTTTTGACTTCGTAATCATTAATCAGCATTGTCGCCAACAAGTTTGGCTTAATCATATTGCTTTTGTCGTCAATATTTGCCTCTACTTCAAACGTACGATTTGTTGGATTAATCGTTCTACCTATTGTCAGTACTTTGACCTCTTGTTGCACATCTAGTGCAGGAAACCCTACGGTTACTTTTTCGCCGCGCTTGATATTACCCAAATAGATTTCAGGTACAGCCGCTACGACTTTCAAGCTGTTTGTATTCAAGATTTGTACAATAGGAGTTCCAGGACCAGCCATTTCGCCTTCCTTCGCCATCACTACATCTACATAACCACTAGACGGAGCATAAACACTTGATTTGCTACGTTCGTACTCCAAACCTTCTTTGTTTTTTTCAAGTGATTCTACTTGATTTTTAGCTTGTAAGTATTGTACTTCTGAGCCAATATTTTTTTTCCACAAATTTTCTTGTCTTGTATAAATGTCTCTTGCTAGTTCTAGCGATTTGTCTATTTGAGCAATACTTTTGTCAATACTCTGCATATTGATACGAGCGATTAAGCTACCTTTTTTGACAAAATCACCTTCTTTGACTTTCAAATCCATAATACGACCACCTGTTTCGCTACTAGCAGCCGTTGGTTCGTCGGCAGTCATTACGTTTCCTTGTACTTCTATGAAGTGGCGAAAATCTTTGGTTGTCAATGTTCCAACTTCGACGACTACTTCTTTTTCCTTGACCGACTCAGGGTCAAGTCTTGCTATAATCGCCTGAAGCGAATCCATTTCTGCTTTAACTTTGTTTAGTTCTTGACGTTTTTTGCCAAGTTCTGTACGAGCTTCAGCAGCCGTTTCTGGCGTTTTTTCTGCATTGCCACCACAAGCAATAGCAGTAGAAAATACTACTAATACGAGTAAATATTGTATTGTTTTCATGTTCTTATTTTAGAGCTTTTGTGTCCGCAATCACCTTGATTGCTTCCATGTTCGTTATGTTCTTTTAAAATTAGTTGCCCAATGCTTTGTCCAAATCAGCTTTAGCGACCATCAGGTCATACAGCGAATTGAGGCGATTGGCTTGCGTGCGATACAGTTCTTGTTCTGCCTGTGTCATTTCTACACTAGAACCGACACCTTCTTTGTACTTGATTCGGGTAGTTTCCATGATACGTTCTGCCAATTCCAAATTTTTGTCCTGACTAGCCAAACGCAGCTTTGCATTTTGATACACCGCTCTAGCATTGATTACCTGTAAGGTTGCCGCACGCTCAAAATCTTGGAGTTCATACTTAAATCGGAGTACATCTAACTTCGACTGTTCTATTTGAGCGGCTTTTTTGAAACCATCAAAAATAGGCACATTCAACTTGAGCCCAACAATAGTAGTAGGATAAAACCCTGGAGCATCACCATCAAATAAATCATCTCGTTGTAGTGCTTGTTGGTGGGTCGCAAAAACACTCAAAGAAGGAGTATATCCCATCAAGAAACGTTTTGTATTCAGTTCGTTGAGGTCTATATTTTGCTTCAATACATCTGATTCTATCCTATTGGAGGTATTGATATCTCCTGTCAGTTCTGTTTCTGTTGGCTCTACCAATAGATCATCTAACTCGTCTGTCAATTGGATTTCATCTTCCAAGTTGTGGTACATCTGAAACTTCAAGATATTGTACGCTACATCAACCTGTCTGTTAAGGGCATCTAGTTCAGTTTGCAAATTCGCCAACGAAAGATTGAGGCGATCTACATCCAGTTGCTCTACCAATCCATTGTCATAAAAAGCCTGCGTCTCTTTGGTTATCGTCTGCAAGTTGGCAATATTTTTATTGAGTACTTTTCGGTTTTCTTCCGAAATCAAGACCGTCAAGTAAGCTTTCGTGATGACATCTTTGAGTTGATAGATTGTCAAATCAGCTTGTCTTTTGGTCAGTTCTGCAAATCCTTTTGACGCCTTGAGCCCTACGAAATAAGAACCATCAAAAGCCAACCAATTGGCATTCAATGCAAAGGTCAAGTTCTGGCGTGTACCAAACTGCGTAGTCGAATACCCAGGTTCTGGCTCTGGCAATGGACCAATCGGAGGAGGCAAATCAAATGTAAAAGCATCATTGGGTATCAATTGCGTCGGCAAGTGAACGTAGTAGCTATAATCAATACCACCGTTTACTTGTGGCAAACCGATAGACGAAAATTCTTTCACTTGTGCCTTGGCAGAAGCGACGTCTAGACGTGCCTTCTGTACATCGGAGTGATTCGCTTGTGCATACCAAATCGCTTCCTTTAGCGAAAACTGAGCAGCCTCTTGTGCATGAAGCACACTACTACTACAAAATAAGGCTAGCACAAAAAAATAAAGTTTGTTCATTACTATAATGATTAAAATATAATAGAATTAAGTGTATTTTCTTTCATGAATTCTTCTAGTACTGCTCGTCCTTTTGACGACACAATACCATGAATGTGGTACTTCATAAACTCTCCATAGATTTTACTCGTGGTGTATTCTTCCAGTGAAAAGGTTTCGCCATCGGATAAGATTGGAAATAAGCCTACATAAATTTTGGCAATTATCTTGATATCTAAATCCGCTCTATAGATTCCTTCTTCCACCCCTCGCTGCAAATTATGCTCTGCCATATTTAGGATATAGGTTCGATGGAATCCGTCCATTAATTTCCACACAGAACGATAATATTTTTGCAGGTCATAAATGATAGAAGGGTTGATGGCTTTGATTTGATTCTGTACATATATGCTGATTCGCAATAGCTCATCAAGTGCGTTATCAGCATCTCTTACTGCCGCATTACACATCTCCGTTTCTTCACTGATATAGCTCTTTACTATTTTAGCTACCAAATCCTGTTTGTTCTCAATATGTACATAGAGCGTCTTTTTGGAAATGCCCAATTGACGAGCTATCTCGGTCATCGTTACACTCCGAATGCCATATTTACGGAACAGCTTGTCCGCTGTATCTAATATGTTTGTTAAATCACTCAAATTTTGAAGCTATAAATCAGAAACTATGATAGTATCCTTAGTTTCCAATGGGACAAAAAAAATGTTTTGGTGGCACAAATGTAAATCAAAAAAACCAGGAAACCAAGGAAGGGTTAAAAGTTTCCAAAGTTTTTTTGATTTATCTTCACTTTTGCATCAATAGCTCTAGTCGAAGCGTACTATTTTTTATCAAAAAGATTATTATCTTTGTCAGCTAAGCTAATTGCTACTTATTTGATGTTATTTCCAGCAAAAAGCGAAGCAATAAATAAAGAAGTTGTTTAAGCGTTTTTATTTATTTGGAACAAATAATAGTGTTATTTCAAAACAAGAAGGTTCTTCTATTTGTAGCAATATCTATTGTATAACTCCTTTTTCAATCAAAACAAATCTCCTTTATGAATATTCGGATTGTTAATCAGTCTGCTTTCGAGTTGCCCAGCTACGCTACAATAGGTAGTGCAGGCATGGACTTGCGAGCCCACCTAGCAGCCACCGTAGTACTACAGCCACTAGAGCGTCGAGTGATCCCAACAGGACTATATATAGAATTGCCACAAGGCTACGAAGCTCAAATAAGACCTAGAAGTGGTCTGGCACTCAAAAAAGGCTTGTCTATCCCGAATGCTCCCGGTACCATTGATAGTGACTATAGAGGTGAAATAGGCGTCATACTCATTAACTTATCCGATGCTGCCATAGAAATAGCCGCTGGTGACAGAATCGCCCAGATGGTCATTGCTCGATACGAGCAAGTAACTTGGCAGTTGACCGAAGAATTAACAACTAGCAACAGAGGTGCAGGTGGATATGGCAGCACAGGCAAATAAGCAGCTGCTAATTTTCAAAATGTCCTCTTTTAAGAAAATAGAAGTAGTTTTATTGTATGGTTTTTTCTACCTAACCCGTAGATTATCTCCATTGCATCAAACCACTTCATACCTAATCATACTATGAAAATAATAATACCAATGGCAGGGCGTGGTACTCGCCTACGTCCGCATACACTTACTGTCCCGAAGCCACTTGTCAAAGTAGCAGGCAAATCTATTGTACACCGTCTAGTAGAAGATTTGGCAGCCGCCTATGGGGGCAAAATAGAAGAAATCGCTTTCATTATCGGCGATTTTGGTCCAGGAGTAGAGCAAGACTTATTGGACTTGGCAGCACGTCTTGGCGCCAAGGGACATGTCGTACAACAAACCGAAAAGCTAGGTACAGCACACGCTATTTTGTGTGCTAAACAATGCCTTTCGGGTCCTGTAATCGTCGCTTTTGCCGACACGCTTTTTGATTCCAATTTCGAATTGGATGTAGAGCAAGATGGTGTCCTTTGGGTACAAAAAATAGAAGATCCTTCTGCTTATGGTGTCGTGACACTTGATGAAGCTGGTTTTGTGACTGAGTTTGTCGAAAAACCAACTAATTTTGTATCTGACTTAGCAATCATTGGTATCTATTACTTCAAAGATGGTGATTTTCTGAAACAAGAACTCCAATACTTGATTGATAATAAAATCATGCAAAAAGGCGAATACCAAATCACGAATGCCTTGGAGAATATGAAAGCCAAAGGAAAAAAATTCCGTACGCAAGCGATTGACGAATGGCTAGATTGTGGCAACAAGAAAGCCGTGGTATATGCCAACCAGCGTGTATTGACCATCAAGGAAGACGCTGCCAAAGTAGCCGATTCGGTACAAACCACCAATAGCATTATTATACCGCCTTGTTATATTGCCGATAATGTCGTTATCAAAAACTCTGTCATCGGACCCCATGTTTCTATTGGAGAAAACTCCGTGATAGAAAATGCTATTATTTCCAATAGCCTACTGCAACACAACGTAACACTATCCAATGTGCTGTTAGAAAACTCAATGCTGGGTTCTCATACCACTGGTCAAGGTTCCAAATCAGATTTGAGCATTAGTGATTATTCTACGTTCAAGCAATAGATAATACTACTCCTACACCAGTTACTTCATCCATTAAAGTTTCTCTAACTTTTTTTGGATGTAAATTTGTGCCTGCTATGCTGTCGTTTTTTTTTCAATTTTTCATTACTTCAAACTACTCAGGTAGTAGTTTTGCAAATAAAATTATATGTTGGTAAAATACTGGGCAGTAGTATCGTTGTTGTGTATGGGGAATACGCTCCTACTCGCACAACAACCTGATAATCGCCCTGAAGAGAGTGATATTCTAATCGAGCAATTATTTATCGAAGCCACTAAGGAGAAAATTCTTCAGAACTATGACGAGGCTATTGTCAAATACCTAGAGGTATTGCAACAAGATCCTAATAGTGCCGTTTCTTGCTACGAACTAGCACGCCTCTACGACCAGCAAAAAGAGCTAGACAAAGCTATTCTCAAAGCAGAACAAGCAACTACCTTGGAGCCCAGCAATACACTGTATGCCGAACAATATGCAACGATTCTCGAACAAGCAGGCAATTTCAAAAAAATAGCAGACTTGTATGAAAACCTAGTTAAAAAGTATCCGCAACAAAGTATTTTTTACGAAAAATGGGCGTACTACCTCATCAAGGATCAGAAGCCAGACCAAGCCATCAAAGTTTATAACAGCTTGGAGAAACAAACGGGTATTCAAGAGCTAAATTCGATGCGCAAGTATCAGCTCTATATGGAACTGAACAAAGACAAAAAAGCAAAACAAGAATTGGACAACCTCTACCAATCCAATAGTTCTAACCCTGCTTATCGACTTCACATAGCCAGCTTTTATGTAGCCACCAAAGACTACAAACAAGCCAACGAATGGTACAAAAAAACACTAGAGGTAGCTCCAGATAATCCTACCGCCAATGCTGCATTGGTCGAATATTTTTTGCAGAGTGGCGATACCTTGCGATACTTAGAAGCTCTAGCTCCTATCTTTGCCGACCATACACAGGATTTTGATGCCAAAATAAAAACACTAGAACCGCTCTCTCAAGGACTACTCCAAGGTAATTACCGCCAGTTCGAATCGCAAATATACCAACTCGGCACAAACATGATTGCGGCACATCCGCAAGATCCAAAAGCCAATTTGATACAAGCAGAGTTGTTGTATTATAGCAAAAAATACGATGAGGCATTGCCTTATTATCAAGCAGCTATTGAAGTAGAAAAGAATGACAGAATGCTTTGGCAACGCTTTTTGGCTACCTTATATCAGCAAAATAGTTTTGCCGATTTAGGTACTTACGGCAATGAAATGTTGGAGCTTTTTCCGAGTCAACCCGAAGGTTACTACTACGCAGGTATCGCACAGTTGCAACAACAAAAATACAAAGAGGCGGTCGAAAACCTCGAATATGCCGCCGATATTGCCGTTACCAATCCCGAATTGCAAGCCAAAGCCATGGCGTATTTGGGGCAGGCTTATGTCTATGACAAATCCTACGAAGCTGCCCAGAAAACATTGGACAAAGTAGTGAGCAAAGCACCCAACAATCTATTAGTCAAGCAGCTTTACGCCAATAGTCTAGCACTACAAGGCACCGATTTATCGAAGGCACTCGATTGGACAGAAAAGGCACTAAAAAACGACAAAGAAAACCCTGTATTATATACAACCCAAGCAATTATCTATTATAAACAAGCCAAGTACGAACAGGCAGCAACTTTATTGAGCAAAGCTTATAATTTGGGCGGTTCTGGCTTGACGCAAACGCTCGAATATGCAGGAGATACCGCTTTTCGATTGGGCAAAACCACAGAAGCTGTCCGCTACTGGCAAGAAGCCGTAGAAAAAGGGGCAACCTCTGCTACACTCAACAAAAAAATAGAAACCAAACAACTTTATGAATAAACTATCTCGTCTTTTTATTTTTTCCTCTTTGCTTGTTTTTTCCTTGACTGCTTGTCGCAATACCGAATCAATTGGTACGGCTGCTCGATTGCAGAAGAAAAGCAGCAAGTTTCTATACAAAAAACTAGCGGACAATACGATTGATTTTGTTTGGTTTAGTGCCAAGGGCAAAATGAAGTTGGAGCGTGCGGAAGAACAATTGACAACGACCGTTAATATTCGTATGAAAAAGGATAGCCTCATCTGGATAACAATCAAAAAAGTAAATATAGAAGGGGCTAGAATACTATTGACACCTGATTTGATACAGATACTCGACCGCCAAAAATCGACTTATATCCGCAAACCGTTTAGCAATATCAAAGATGAATTTGGTTTGGATATTACCTTTAGTGATTTGCAAGATTTGATACTCGGCAATGCTATTTTGTACCAAAACAATGATAAATTAGTGAATGGAATCGAGGACAAAAAAAATGTACTCAAAACCCCAACCAACGAAAAAGATGTCTTGAAAATTTTCTTTGAGAATGGTACGTTTCGGTTGTCCGAAATACGAGGCTCCAAAGATAACAATGCTGTCAGTATCAAGTATGCCGACTATCAGAAAGTAGCTTCATTTTATATCCCACATGACCGAATTATTGAGCTAGACGGCCAAGAGCAAGGAACCGCTAAAGTTGATTTGAATTTTAGCAAAATAGAACTCAATGTACCACAAAAAACAAAATTTGCGATACCCAGTAGCTATCAACAATTGAATTAAAACAAATGAATTTTTACTACTTATTGATTAGCCTTTTTATGGGGTGTAGCGTGCCACTAATGGCTCAAAACAGGACATCGCTCGAAAAAAATCGTAAGGCTGTTGATGCCCAAATCAAACAAACAAATAAAGCACTCTGGAGTACACAATCGAAGCAAAAAAAGACCACAAAAACCCTCCAAACCCTCCAAAAAAAGCTATCTAGTAGCCAATCTTCTATTGCGACACTGCAACACGAAACCGACTCCCTAGAAACAAAAATTGTCCGTAAGCGACTCGTACAACAAGCACTGCAAAGAGATTTGGTCAGCTTACAAACCCTCCACGCCAAGGTATTGCGAAAGCTCTATTACCTAAAACTGCAAGCCGCTGCTACCGCCAACAATACATGGGCAACCTCCATTCCTAACCAGCAACAAAAAAAAGCTATATACCTAAAACACCTGCAACGCCATAAGCTGCAGAAGGTAAAAGCTATCCACGCCACTAAATTGGACTTAGAGCGCTACGCCCTGGTATTGCAACAAAAAAAGACCATTATAGATACTCTTTTGGTCAAGCAAATAAACGAAAAAGGCACGCTAGAACAAAGAAAAAACTTAACGGCAAAGCAAGCGGCACAATTGAGCAGCAAAGCCAAAAAGTTGAGAACTGATCTCAACAAAAAGCAACAGCAAAAGCTACAACTCAGCCGCAAAATAGAAAGTATCATTAAGCAGCAAATAGCCGAAGCCAAAAAAGCAGCTAGAGAACAACAAATAGCCGCCGCTAAACGAGCCGCTTCACAAGTAACCACTGCCCGAAAGAACAACAGCAGAAACCCTTCGCCTCCGCTGGTTACCAAGAAAATTGTATCGGAATTTGAGACCCAAAAAGGACGATTAATGTCGCCGATTTATCAGGGGCGAATCATTAGTGCTTTTGGCAAAAAGAAACACCCTTCGCTCAAAGGTGTCTATATCAACAACAATGGCATAGACATCAAAGGACAGTACAATTCTGTAGCGAGGAACATTTTCCAAGGGGAAGTCGTCAGTATATTTGCGATACCGGGTATGAATAATGCGATTATGGTCAAACACGGTGATTATTTTACCACCTATTCCAATATTGCTATCGTGTATGTCAAGCAAGGGCAAGCCCTGAAAACAGGTGCTCAATTAGGTAGTATCGGCAGAGATACCGAAAACGGGGGACACATGCTCCACTTTGAGTTGTGGCATGGCAAACAAAAACAAAACCCTGCTCACTGGCTGTCGGGTCAGTAATGGGCATAAAAAAAGGGTAGAACTGGCTCCCCATAGCCAATGTGCTCTACCCTAAATGAACCCCTATTGTAATACATCTTTAGCAGTTAGTGAATTACTGCTTATTTCTTATTATTGTTTCAAGTGATACTCAAATATAAGCCATTTCCACAAGACTTGACAATTTTATCCGCTCTTTTTGTCTGAAGATTTTGAGTGAGCCTACGCCACTAAAAAATAAAATATTTTTTGTAGTTCAAAATTTGGCTTTTTCAATCGAATCGCTATCTTTGTGTACTACACAATAATTCGGGGCATAGCTCAGTTGGTTTAGAGCGCTACCTTGACAGGGTAGAGGTCGCTGGTTCGAATCCAGCTGTCTCGACAATAACATACAAAGCCACTATTTTCTATACAGAAAATGGTGGCTTTTTTTATTAAATCCTAGTCTTTGGTACAATTATAGAACAGTCATTCAATAATAGAATTACCACTTTCAAATATTAGACTTCATGAAAAATACACTTCTTTTCTCTCTGATGTGGTGCTTCAGCACCATTATGAATGCTCAAACAATTGATGCTGTTGCTAGTTGGAATGATGTTACTTATTTCGTAATGGGCAATCAAGTCAAAATCTACGATTATCAAGCAAATAAAGTGACCAAAGTTGTTGCACTCTCCGAAGCGTTCAAAGGCATCACGTTCCAAAAAATTGATGCGATGGTCGCTTATCCAGACAAAGCAAAAGTCTATTTTTTTAGTGGTAATGAATACAGCCGTTTGGATATGCTGACTGGCAAGATAGATAACGGCTACCCCAAAAACATGAGTGGCTGGAATGGTGTCATGGACAAAGTCGAACCAAACGACCTAAAACAAAAGACCAATACAAAAGAAATTGCTTTCTTTGCAGGAACTTGGGCAGAAGCATTGGCGGAAGCAAAAAAAACAAACAAGCTCATCTTTGTCGATGCTTATACGACTTGGTGTGGTCCTTGCAAATACATGGACGCTAATGTATTTACAGATGCTAAAGTAGGCACCTATTTCAATGCTAATTTCATCAATTTTAAGATGGATATGGAATCTGCAGCAGGCAAAACCTTCGCCAAGCAGTTTCCTGTGCAGGCTTACCCTACTTTTTTGTATATCAATAGCCAATCTAAAGTGGTATTGCAAGAATCTGGTTCGAGAGGAGTCAGCGAACTACTAGAACAAGCCGCACGAGCCAACGAAAATAAAAATAATACCAACCAAACAACCAATACCGCCAAAGGTATTTCCTTCTTTGAAGGAACTTGGGAAGAAGCATTGGCGGAAGCCAAAGCAACAGGCAAACCTATCTTCGTAGATGCTTATACGACTTGGTGCGGACCTTGTAAGCATCTCTCCAAAAATGTATTTACCGATCAAAAAGTAGGACTTTGTTTCAATAAAAAATTCATCAACTTCAAGATGAATATGGAAACAGAACAAGGAAAAGCATTTGGCAAAAAATACCCTGTCGGTGCTTATCCTACGCTTTATTTTTTGGACAAAAATGGTGACGTACTCAAAAAACAAGTCGGTGCAGGTGGTGCCGATTGGTTAGTTGACGTTGGTACAGCTATTTAAGCAGGTAAACAGGGAGTCTTCAATATTGCCATGCTGGCAAAGAATAATCTAATACGTTCTCTGGTGCATGATAAGCAGGTAAATCGGTATAATAGTAATAATGATAGAGGTTGTATAGCAACATATAATCTAGCCCTGGGCTCTCGCTATGAATACCATGTGGATTGCCGTTGACAAAGTCTGGGTGTATCCATCGGTCATAGGATTTCCAGCCATCTGGAGCCATACAATCAGGCGAATTGAAACAAGGTCCTTCGGGCGGAGCGGTATGAAGCAAATCTTCAAATAAATGCTGTTCAATTTTATGCGAAAGTGGTTTTCGGAACAATACCGCATGGAGTAACGGATAGATAATCAACTGTTCTTTTATCGCTTTTCTTGCCAATAGTGTCGCAGGCGTATTTTCGAGCAAAGAAAAAGTGGACATAGCCAATCCTCTATTGATTTCACTTTGCCAAGCCAAACTTGCGTGCAATAGTTTGTAGATAGGTTTGCCCAATAATTTAGCACCATTTCCCAAGTAATCGTCGCCATACTTTTGTTGCGTAATATGGTTGGCAATCTTGCCAATCGGGTAACTCAAACCTATGGCGTTGCCTCCCCATTTGTTCGGAATATCTGTTCCTTCAGGTCCTTTGAGTTGCCAGTTGTATCGCATCATATAACTAGCAATGCGGTGCATATTCAGGCTTACTTTTTCGCCAAAAGTGGGCAAATTAGGTTGGTAACGATGGTCAGCTATTAGCTGATTAATCGTCATGAAACCCACCAACAATCCTGTTACTTGGTCTTGACTAATAAATACGCCATCATCTACCTTAGGTTCGCCACAAGTATAAGCCGACGAAGTACAATCAAATGTAAATTCGCCTTTGCCAAATCGCCTATCGGCAGTACTATCTGTTTTTAGATAAAAAGTAGCGGCGATATCATCTCTCAAAAAAAAACCGTCTTTTTTGCCCTCCAATCCCAACGTCACTTCCGCCAATGAATCCAATCGTTCAAAAGCTTCCAAGGCATACCAAAGCTCTTGGGCTACTGCCTCTGTCGATTGGTTGGCTCTATACAAGTTGGCGTATTCCAATGCCAAAATAGCCATATAATGCCCCAAATACAGGGTGGCATCACTCCAGTGCAATCTTCCTGTCCCTTCGTGAGGCGAGCAGCTATGATGCTGCATATACCAATCGGTGGCACAGTCCGTATGTGGAAACCGCTCCAAGGCAGGAATACTTTGTCCTTGTCCCAATCCAATATCTACAAAACCTGCTTTGTCAGCTGTTCCAATTAGGCGTTGGCGGTAAGCCCAATATTTTTCTAGATTTTGGGTTGGAGTTTGAGCATTTATGGTTGCCAAAGGCAACACAATAGCTAAATAAAGCAAATAGCGAACAAGCATTTTTTTTATTTTTTTGATAAAATATTGTCTATCTAATGTAGTCGTTACAAGACAAAGAGGCAAATAAGAGCCTGAATCGGCAGTATTTAAAATAAGTTGCCCTTATCTCCTATCCAAATAACTTCCGAAAGCAGAAAAATCTAGTACCTTTGTGGCATCTTATTACAAAAGAAAAACACACAAATAATATGTATCCGAATCTGAGATATGCCGTATATGATATACTAGGACTAGATATACAAAGTCTTCAGCTCATACAAATGTATGGTTTTTTGTTAGCATTAGCATTTTTGGCGAGTGGTTGGGCATTGACTACCGACCTCAAACGAAGAGAACGCTTAGGATTGCTAGAAGGCATAGAAGAGCAGCAAGAAGTAGGCAGACCATTAGCAATTGCTGATATAGCAACCAGTGCTATACTTGGTTTTTTGTTAGGTTTCAAGGGCGTTTACGCTATTGCTCATTCTGAAGTATTTATGGGTAGCAATGCCAAAGATGCCTTTCTGTCGTTGCAGCATGGTTATTGGATAACAGGGATTCTTGGCACCCTTTTGTTTGTCGGCATCAAATACCGAGAAAAACGCAAAGAACTAGCCGAGTATCCTACACCTACTACCATTGCTAAAACAGTAATGCCACACGAACGAGTCAGCGATATTGTTATCATTGCTGCCATTAGTGGTATTGTTGGGTCTAAGCTGTTGTACATGACCGAAATAGACTACACCTCTTTTGACTCTGCTATGAATGACTTTTTTAGTGGTAGTGGGCTCTCTATTTATGGTGGTTTGATTCTTGGTTTCATTAGTGTGGTCTATTATATTCGCAAAAAGAAAATTCCATTTTTTCAGATGGTCGATGCTGCCGCTCCTGCTATCTTTTTGGCGTATGGTGTTGGGCGTTTGGGCTGTCATTTTTCTGGTGATGGCGACTGGGGCGACCCCAACCCTTATACCAAACCATTTAGCTGGTTGCCCGATTGGCTTTGGGCGTATCGCTACCCCAACAATGTACTTAATCAAGGTGATTTGATGACAGATTGTGGCGGCTACCCCGAAGGTTTAACTGACTTTTGCCATATACTTCCTCAAGGTGTTTTTGTTACACCAGTGTATGAGTTCATTATGTCTGTCGTTATTTTTGGTATTCTCTGGAAACTTCGTCACGGCATCAAGGCACATGGTCTATTATTCTTCATTTACCTAATATTCAATGGATTGGAACGTTTCACTATAGAAATGGTACGAGTCAATGATGACTATACAGTAGGTGGACTTAATCTTTCGCAAGCACAATATATTGCTATCGCACTATTCACTATTGGTGTTCTGGGTACTATTTTTATGACTAAGCGTCAACGAGATTTAGTCGCTGCCGAAAAACAGCAAAACACGCCTCTATAGTTTAGTATTGGTCGAAGACCATTCCTATTATACGTAAAAACAGCTTCTTGTCCCTTGTGGAGAAGAAGCTGTTTTTGGTTCTCAAAACTTAGCAAATAACAACGTTTGGCTTATAGGCAGTGGTATTAAAAAGGTGTTAGAAAATAGGATTTAGTTTATTGATATCAGACATTTTTGCCTTTAGAACATGTCTTATATGTCCTTTATAATCTAGTGACTTTATGTACGACCTTGAGCAAATCTCTCACCTCCTCTATCGGAATAAAGAAAGGATCATGTTCGATATAATTATCAGATATTAGTTTGAGTTCTACCAGCTTGTTCTTCTTATCAAAAATTCGTTGTAAGCGTTTGACCAATAGGTTATTATCAAAGGTACGAATCACATAAATATCCTTGTCCACCACTCGTTCGCCTGTATTCAAGAAGCGACAGATAACCATATCTCCATTTGTGATAGTCGGATACATCGAATTACCATCAATCACAAAAGCAACATGTTCGCCATGAATACCGGGAATACTAAAATTCTCGGTGTATTCTTCACTATTGTTCATACCAAAAGTATTAGTGGCAAATGCAGCTGCCGTAGAAAACAATATATTTGAATTACCCTTTTCGACGTAGCGAACTTCCGAACTCGGTGCCCTACTAGCCACAGGTGTCACTTCGTCCTGAAACACAGGCATCTCGCCCTTAGTCATGTAGTCTAGTCGAACTTGATAATGTTCTTCCAACTTTTGAGCATGCTTAAAGCTAATTTTGCGTTCGTTGCGCAAGCACTTATCTATCAAAAAGCCGTAGCTTTTATTGCCAAATATATAATTGGCAAATACAGATTTGCTTTTTTCGGAATTGCTCTTAACAATTTCGCCCCTATCCTGTAAAGCTTGATAGACTATTTTGAATCGTTCGTTTAGTTCATTGCTAGGCATACTTGATTTTTTTAGGTAAAGACCACAGTCAAACAAAATGTTTATACTGCTTTCCGTTCTTGTCTCTTGTTTATACGACAAAGTAAAACAAAAAGTTTCAAAATAAAAAGTTTAAATTCAAAAAAAATCATAAAAACAATCAATTAGTAGCAAAAACAAGCTTTTAAAACAAAAAATAGCACTCTATTTAAAAACAAAAGTAAGTATCTCTATCCATATAGTATCAAAAATAGCGGGCAAAAGTTGGTTTCTAGCCACTGACTCACATCTATACTACAACAAAAAATAGGACAGCTCACATCATGTGAACTGTCCTATTTTTTTATATCTTTTTGCTGAAGTTGTACTAAAGATGGCGACCTAAGAGCGTGTCTAATATACTTTTTCGCCTTTCTCTACCCACTGCCCCCAATTTTTGTTGTAGGCATGTACTTGCGGAGTTGCTTTATCACTACTATCTACCATTGGGTAACCTTTGTTGCTCCACTCAAATATACCACCATAAAGATTATATACTTTGGTATAGCCTTGTTTTTGGAGGCGTTCGCCAATCTTGCCCGAACGGTATCCTATCGAACAATAAACGACCACAATTGCATCTTTTGGCACTTTCGCTAGTGCTTCTTCCTCTACACGATTATACCCTACCCAAATCGCATCTTTTAGGTGCGAGACCTCAAATTCTTCTTGCTCTCGTGCGTCTAAAATATAAAGCTTAGGAGTCGTTAATTTTTGCTTCAAGCGATCACAAGAAATAGTTGGTACTTTTTTGCTAATCAGACTTTCTATTTTTTGTTCAAACTTAGGATTGATGGTCAAGTCTTGAGCCGTCATCAACAACGGAAACCCCAACAAAGCCAATAAAAAAAATTTTATTTTCAACATATTTAGTTCTTTTTATTTTTCTTCAAACGTTTGGTAGGCAATAGCTTACGATTCCATTCTTCGATACCACCTAGCAAGTTACTTGTATTATCAAAACCCATTTCTCGCAGTTTGGCCGCTATCTTTTTACCTTCAATTCCATTGGTAGAATAGACTACTATTTTCTTATTTCTATTGATATACCAGATATTTTTGACACTCAATGCAGCAGCATCGAAACCAATATGCTTGGCTCCTTGCAAGTGTTCCATGCGGTAATTTTCTTTATCTCTCGCATCTAACAATACAATTTTGGGCGTAGATTGCTGTAGCTTTCGCAACTCCGAACAAGTCACTTGTATGCCCTCTATGGCTAATTCAGCCTCTACCACCTCTAGCAAATCAGCAGGCAACGTGTCTTGTGCTTTAAGGCAGTTTGTTATTAGCAGGAAGCTAATGAGCAACATCCATTTCATATTTATAGTGTTTTTTCTTCCTTATGGCAATCAAAAACTAGACCGTTCCTGTATCGTTGTACACTCGCCAAAAAGAAACTAATAGACGGAAAGGTAGTACGATAGTAGCTATAATCGCCCCTACACCAAAAAAGGATATTTCTTTAGTCGTGTAATTCATGACACGATACCACTCGGTAGGCTGTATATCAGGTCTAAAGTAGGACATAAATAATGCCGTCCCTTCTTTATCTACAAAGTCTTGATAAGCAAAAAACTGCTGAATCAAGTAGAACACCAGCAACAAACAGCTGAAAATGATAATGAATTTAGCTGCCTGTACGTGTGCGAGCCACGTATATTTGAGCAGAAACAAATACCTCGTGAACGTAATAAAGATGATAATATTCAGGATACTATCATAAATATAATCGTTCTTGATATAAGCAGCCCACATCGGTGCTGTCACTATCCAGATAACCACAAAAGTAATGAGCCACCAAATGGCTTCCATCGCTATTTTTATTCCTAGCGTTTTAGAACTTGACATATTTTATTATTGAAAATTGACTGAAAGAATCTTTCTCGAAGAGCATGCTCTTAGTTGGAATTGGAGGACATCTATAACAAGCGCTAATTTACGATATTTTTAGAGATCCTTTGCTTTAGGATGTGCTTGTTCGTATGCTTTTTTGAGTTGTTCGATAGAATTGTGCGTATATACTTGTGTAGCTGCCAAACTGCTATGCCCCAATAATTCTTTGATGGCGTTCAAATCTGCTCCGTTATTGGATAGGTGCGTAGCAAAGGAGTGGCGAAGTACATGCGGACTTTTTTGAGATTGAGTCGATACGAGCGCCAAATAGCGCTTCACTTTGTTGTACACAAATTTAGGATACATCTGGACTCCTTTATCTGTCAATAAGATATAATCCTCACTCTGGTCAGGAAATGTATCTTCCCATATTTTTTTGTAGCTTTCGAGCGTTATCCGCAATTCATTACCGAAAGGAATCCATCGCTCTTTATTACCTTTTCCTAATACTTGCAGTGTTTTGGTATCCCACTGAATGGCACTCCATTCGAGTGCTATCAGTTCGCTGCGGCGCATACCAGTCGTGTAGAGCAGCTCCAACAATAGGTAATCTCGCCAGCCCGCAAACCCATCTTCAAAGTTAGCAAAGTCTTGCAATGTCTCCATTTGCTCTTTTTCGATATAGACAGGCAAGCGTTCTGCTTTTTTGGGTAGCAGGACTTTCGGAAAGGCTTTGTTTTTTATTCTTTTGCTTTGCAATAAGAATTTATGGTAAGTTCGGAGTGTCGATATTTTTCGAGCTATCGTACTCGCATTGATTTTTTCCTGCATCAGATCCACTACCCACGAACGCAAATGTATAGACTTTACGTCTTGCCATTCTGTTAGGTCGTATCGCTGTTCTGCAAAAGAAAAAAATTGTTGTAAATCTTTGAGATATGCCGTAGAGGTGTGCCTAGAATAACGTCTTTCGTATTGGAGGTAATCCCAAAAAGCGGCTTCTTGCATAAGAAAATAATAGTACGGCTAAAAAAATAAGGAGAATAGCCGTCTAGTATCAACGTGCTATTTTGCTATTGACAACTAAGTACTAAAACATATTAGCTAGTTCGGTCAAGTCTTCTATAATTGTAATATTAGGTTTATCAGTGTCTTGTTGGGTCAGGCGAGCGCCCGATACCAATAGATGAGCAGGTTGCATCGCATCGTACAATTTGCCCAAATAATCCTTAGAAACATACATTTTATGTTTTTCGGAAATCATCGTGTAAACATAATCAGGCTGGTATAACGTAGTTGCAAATTTCAATTCTTCAATAGAAACTCTTCTACCCAAATACACGACTCTCATATTTCGCACCTTCAGTAGGTACTCCACAAATATCAAATATAATTCTTGTTGGTCCGACTCTGGAGCATACAAAATCGCTGTTTGGGCGTAATCTTCTGTACGTACAGGGATTTTGTCTGTCGCTGCTAGTATTTTTCTACGAATAATACAGCCAGCAAAACGCTTGTGAATAGTAGAGATAGACCCAGACAACCACAACATACTGGTACGCTCCATGAATGGAGTCAAAATATCCAATATCACCTTCTCTATTCCAATATCTGCAATAGCTTGCTCCAATAAATTGCAGAGTTTATACTCATCTAATTCTAGCATAGCTACTGCCATTGCTTGAAAATAGTCATTAGATTCTGCCTCTGTTTCCGATCTTCTTTGTACTTCTTCTGCTATCTCCGCAGGACTCATTTTGGCTATCTTGGATATACGTATCCCTTTACGATTTAGGAAGGCAATATTCATCAAAAATTTAAGATCCTGCTCTGTATAATAACGAATGTTAGATGCAGTTCTCTTTGGTTCAATGATATTATACCGCTGTTCCCAGATGCGTATGGTGTGTGCTTTGACACCAGATAGCTTTTGTAAATCTCTTATGGAATAAGTAGTCAATTGTAGTTATGTTAATTTATTAGCGTATTGAGAGTAGTGAATTATATTTTTTCTAACACATAAGAGCATTTAAAGTTGTCAAACAAAAGCTTTTTTATTGCAATTAGTATAAAATAAACAAGTCCTAACAAGTATAAGTCTCTGTCAGATAGGTATTTTCAATCACCCTCCTAAAAGAACGAGCACCAATGCTTTATATTCTTTGACGAGGGTGATTTAAAATCACTTTCATATTTTTTATGCTTTTTTATTCGTGGCTGTTGCCTTCTTCTTCACTTTCTTTTTAATAAATGTTAATTCCTCTTTTTTGTTCACATCTACCAAAATAATATCGCCACTTTCAAACTTTCCAGCTAACAATTGCTTTGATAGTTCATTATCAATTTGTCGTTGCAAAACCCGTTTCATAGGGCGAGCACCATATTTAGGGTCGTAGCCCAAATCTGCCAAGTAATCAATTGCTTTCTCTGATAATTCAATATCGTAACCTTGCTTGACAATACGTTTGCGAGTAGATTTGAACATCAGCATCATTATTTGCTTGATTTCGTCTTTGTTGAGCGGAGTGAACATCACTTGCTCATCTATTCTATTCAAGAACTCTGGACGCATTCTGTCTTTAAGAGAATTGACCACCTCTTCTTGTGTTTTATCTATTATTTTTTGACGCTCGTCAGGAGTCATCTCCTCCAAACCTTCAAAATTCTCATAAATAATGTCTGACCCCATATTAGTGGTCATAATAATAATTGTATTCTTAAAATCTGCGACTCTACCCTTGTTATCCGTCAATCGACCATCGTCCAGTACTTGTAACAATACATTGAAAGTATCGGGGTGTGCTTTTTCAATTTCGTCCAATAAGACAATAGAATATGGTTTGTGGCGCACGGCATTGGTCAATTGACCACCTTCTTCGTAACCAACATACCCTGGTGGTGGACCAATCAATCTAGCGACCGATTGTTTTTCCATATACTCACTCATATCAAAACGAGTAATAGCATTTTCATCATTGAATAAAAAGTCTGCTAGTACTTTTGCCAACTCCGTTTTACCAACTCCTGTTGTTCCCATAAAGATAAAAGAACCAATAGGTTTTTGTGGATCCTGAAGTCCAGCTCTACTTCTACGTACGGCATCTGATACTGCCTGTACAGCAGCTTTCTGACCAATAAGGCGTTTGCCAATTTCCGTTTCCATGTGCAAGAGTTTTTCTCGCTCACTTGCCAGCATTTTGTTGACAGGAATACCTGTCCATCTAGAAATAACATCTGCAATATCAGAAGCATCTACTTCGCCATCTGTTAGCCTTTTTTCTGGAGCTAATTTATCCAAATCTGCTTCTGCAGCTTTCAGCAATTCTTCTTGCTCTTTTATTTTGCCATATTCTAGCTCTGCTACTTTGGCATAATCCCCATTTCTTCGGGCATTTTCAGCTTCCACCTTGTAGCCTTCCATTTTCTCTTTGCAGCTCTGAATAATGTTGATGAGTTCTTTTTCAGACTCCCAACCACCTTTCATTTCGTTGAGTTCTTCAGTCAGTTCTGCTATTTCTTTGCCAATAGAATCCAATCGAGCTTTGCTACCATCTCTTTTTATCACTTCTCGCTCTACCTCCAGTTGGCGTTTTCTTCTATCCAGTTCATCTAGCTTTTCAGGCATCGAATCTAGCTCCAAACGCAATTTAGCAGCGGCTTCATCCATCAAGTCGATTGCCTTATCTGGCAATGCTCGATCACTTACATAGCGCTGAGACATTTCGACAGCGGCAATAAGTGCCTCATCTAATATTCTTACTTTGTGGTGTGTTTCGTATCGCTCCCTCAATCCTCTCAAAATAGCGATTGATTCGATAACGCTAGGCTCATCTACTTTTACTATCTGGAATCTGCGTTCCAATGCTTTATCTTTCTCAAAATAACGCTGATATTCATCTGTTGTAGTTGCTCCAATGGTTCTCAACTCGCCTCTAGCTAGTGCAGGTTTGAGTATATTAGCAGCATCCATGCTACCTCCACCTCCGCCAGCACCTACCAATGTGTGTATTTCATCGATAAACAAAATCACATTATTGGAGGTAGAAACTTCTTTTACAACTCCTTTCAATCGCTCCTCAAATTCGCCTTTGTATTTCGCTCCAGCGACTAAAGCTGCCAAATCAAGAGAGTAAATCAGAGTACCTTTCAAATTGCTAGGTACATCGTCTTCTATTATTCTCCAAGCCAATCCTTCGACAATAGCAGTCTTACCGACTCCCGCTTCTCCAATAATAATTGGGTTGTTTTTTTTGCGTCTAGACAGAATATGCAATACTCTTCTAATCTCTTCATCTCTACCAATGATACGATCCAGTTTACCCGTTCTGGCACGTTCGTTTAGGTTAATTGCATATTTATTGAGCGATACAAATTCATCATTTTCTGCTGAATCCGTTATATTCTTCCCTTTTCGTAATTCTTTGATAGCAGCACCTAGCTGTTTTTCATTAACGCCTAACGCTCTCAGCGTCTTTACGGTACTGTCATTAGATACCGTAAATATTCCTGCCAAAATCATATCTACAGCTACATATTCATCTCCAAAGTCTTTTGCCAAACTTTGTGCCGCCTGTATTGCTTGGCTAGCTTCTGTAGAAAGGTGACTACCACTAGATGCACCATAAACCTTAGGGTAGGTATCAATAATAGTCGATAATTTATCCTGCAGATTAGCTAAATCTAGTCCCATTTTTTTGAGTAAGAAAATAGCTACACTATCTTCCAAGTCTAACATACCTTTTAGCAAGTGAGCAATCTGAACATCTTGTTGTTCTTTCTCTCGTACATAGCCTTGTGCTTTCAGCACGGCTTGTCTTGCTTTCTCTGTAAACTTATCAAACATAATTTTTGCGTTTTTTATTGAAGTTATCTTGAGTAGAGTTATTCTAAATCTATCTTATCAATAGAGGTTATTAAGGTGACCTCTTCGTACTAAAGAATAAATCTTTGGTAATTAAGGTTAAGAGTATTTTCACGCCCTATTTTTTCGTTGTTCAAAATACATAAATACCTTATTATTTAGGCATTTTCGTTCCTTTTAATTAACAAACTAAACATCAAATCTATATTCTAAGTTCAATTTCCAACAAAAAAAAGAGGGGAACAAATCGTGTTGATTTGTTCCCCTCTTATATATCTTAAATAGTTGTTCCTTTACTATTTGCTTCGCTTTGTTCCTCTCCCGTTTCTAAAAAAA
>CAKZQC010000033.1 GCA_937139495.1 uncultured Saprospiraceae bacterium
CCACTTCTCTTCCGAAGCGATTGCAAAGGTACGTATTTTATTCGCCCTACCAAATTTTTATTCGCTTTTCGATGAATTGATTCTGTACAAAATAGCTATAGTGCCTTTGTATGCTAGCTTGTAGGTGTTTTATTTATTTTTAATTTTGCTGAACATTGCTTTTTGATGTGGTCGTATTGTCCCGCTATTGCTGTTTTCTTTCTTTTGCTTTTCTTTTGCAGGAGCGATGGAAACAGGGGCTGCATCGCAGCAGATGCCGTAGCAACGCGGAGGTAGCCGAGCGAATAGCGAGCCTGTGCACGTAGCGACACCTATACTATATATATGGTAGTAGTGAAACTTACTACCATATATATAGTATAGGTGTCCTGCCCTTTTTATTATCTACTTAGCTAAACCTAAGCCTATCTTCCTTGTTCCGTTGTATATTGGAGGTCATTTTAAATAGTGTTTTATGAATTTGGAAAATGTAGTGGCTAAAGAGCCTTTAGTTTTAGTTGATTTTTATGCGACTTGGTGTGGACCTTGCATGGGTATGATGCCGACACTCGAACAATTGGAACAGGATATGGGTACCGAACTGAAAATCATGAAGGTCGATATTGATGTTTATCCACAAGTAGTGACTGATTATCGTATTATGGGTGTGCCTACCTTTATATTATATAGAGGCGGAAAACTGGTTTGGCAGAAACCCGGTACGTTTGGTCTGGCGGAATTGAAACAAATGATAGCACTCCCCTAGATGGGTTTACCTGCTATGATGACTTGATCAATCCAGTTGGTGCCGAAGGCATAGGGCATATAGGCGATAGAATCCATGGGTTTGGTAATGATCACATTGGCAAGTTTACCTCTGGATATGCTGCCGAGTTGGTCAGCGAGCTGGAGGGCATACGCTCCGTTGATAGTAGCTGCTTGTAGGGCTTCGGCTGGTTGCATCTTCATTTTGATACATGCAAGTGAAAGCACGAAGGGCATATTGCCCGAGGGGGTGCTCCCTGGATTGTAGTCGGTGGCAAGTGCTACACCGAGTCCTGCATCTATCATCTTGCGTGCTTGCGGATAGTGGTCATTCAAGAAAAAGGGAGCTGATGGCAGTAGCGTCCCTATGGTGGAGCTGCCCTGTAGGGCCGCAATCTCTTCGTCGTTAATCACTTCGAGGTGATCCACCGATATGGCTTGATGAGCAATAGCTGCCTGAATGCCTCCCATGCAGTTGAATTGGTTGGTGTGTATCTTGGGCGGAAGTCCGTATTTGGCTCCAGCTTCTAGAATCTGTTCGGTTTCTGCTACGGAAAAGGCTACTTTTTCGCAAAAAACATCTATATAATCTGCTAGTCCTTCGGCTGCAATCTGTGGGAGCATGTCCTTGATTAGCAAATCAAGATAGCCCTGACGATTGTCTTTGTATTTGGTAGGTAGTGCGTGTGCCCCCAAAAAAGTTGCTTTGATAGGCATAGCGGTTCGTTGTTTGAGTTGCTGAATAACGCGTAGCATTTTGATTTCTGCTTCGAGCGTAAGCCCGTAGCCACTCTTGATTTCGATGGCACCAGTTCCGTATTGTTGCACTTCTTGTAGTCGCAGATAAGCCGATTCTACGAGTTCCTCGATAGGTGTTTGTTGTAGTTTTTTGGCAGAATTGAGAATACCACCTCCCTTTTTGGCAATTTCTTGATAGGATGCTCCTTTTATTTTGTCGATAAATTCGGTCTCTCTCGTGGCAGCAAAAACAAGATGAGTATGTGAGTCACACCAAGTAGGCAATACAAATTTGCCAGTGGCATCAATTATTTGGTCGGCACGCTGGGGACAATCTGCCATACTGCCCCATGCTGCAATGCGGTCACCTTCTATTAATAGGTATGCATTGTTGAGTGTCGGTATATTGTTGAGATCTTTGCCTGCGACTTTATTGGTGTATTGGTCGTTGGCAAGTAATAAGGTTTTGATATTTTGGATGAGTATGCTCATTTTTTTATAATTTAGGTAACGTAGTATTACTACGCCTTCCGATTTATTTTTTGATAGATTAAGCTAGTGCCTTGTTGGGCAGCGGCATTAATATAAGGAAGTTGTATTGAAATAGATTAAAAGCAGGTATGAAAAAAGCTAGAAAGGTATTTTTGGATGCGGCTAAAATCAAGGCTAAAGATGCAGGACACACCCAGCGGATTGATTTCAATATGGGCAAGTACCATCATAAAGTAGCTGTTGGGAAGCAACAGTTTGAAGATTTGGCGAAAGCCAAACAAGCAGCTAAAGCAATAAAAAAGGAAGCATTGGATAATTTGCCTGCTCTGCTAATGGAATTTGAAAGTAAGATGCAAGCAAATGGAGGGGAAGTCATTTGGGCGGAAGACTCGAAACAGGCACTGGATGCTATATATACTATAGTGAAGCAGCAAGCGGCTACGACTATCGTCAAATCTAAGTCGATGATAACCGAAGAGATAGAACTGAATGAGCAGCTCCAAAAGTGGGGCATGGAAGTGCTAGAAACGGACTTGGGCGAGTTTATAGTCCAAACGAAGGGCGAAAAGCCTTATCATATTGTGACTCCTGCGATGCACTTATCCAAGGGTGATATTGCTCAACTTTTTAATACAAAATTTGATACACCGCTTGATTATTCGCCTGAGGAGTTGACCCACTTCGTGCGGCTGAGATTGCGAGAACAATTTGCGAAAGCAGATATTGGTATTTCGGGTGGCAATTTCTTGGTAGCGGATACGGGCAGTGTGGTGTTGGTCACCAATGAGGGCAATGCTCGATTGACGACGACTTTGCCAAAAGTGCATATTGCGATAGTGGGTATTGAGAAAATGATTGCTCGACTTGCTGATTTGGAAATTATGTTGCCAGTATTGTCAACCTTCGGTACAGGTCAACAACTGACCGTTTATAATACTATATTGAGTGGCGGCAAAAGAAATAAGGAAGTCGATGGCGTAGAAAAAATGTACGTTATATTACTAGACAATGGCAGAAGTACGATGTTGGCGGACGAAAAGTTGCAAGAGGCATTGCAATGTATTCGTTGTGGTTCGTGTCTGAACAACTGCCCTGTCTATCAGACCATTGGCGGACATACTTACGGCAGTCCTTACAGTGGTCCGATTGGGGCGGTGATTAGTCCGCATTTGGGTATTGCCCCGAAGGGCAATTATAACCACTTAAGCGAAGCTTCTTCTCTGTGCGGTAGTTGTAGCGAAAATTGTCCTGTGGGTATTGACTTGCATGGGTTATTACTTCATAATAGAACATTGGCGGAGCCTACTATGATTGAACAAATGTTGTGGAGCAGCTGGAAATATGGTGTATTGAATAGAGAACTCATGAATAGTCCTGCTTTTTTGAAAAATACGCTTGGTAATCTGTTTTTTGGGAAGTCTTGGGGTGCAGAACGAACGTTTCCTATTTTTGACAAAAAGAGCTTTCAGCAACAATGGTTGGAGCGGCAGCGAGGGCAAGAGAAATGATAAAATGCTATATAAATGTTAAACTATAGGGTAATTTTATTATTTTTGATATTCTAGGAACTTTTAGACCTTGCTTTTTGTGATAGAATACTTGAATAAACTATCTGTACGCAATTGGGGAGGTATTTTATTGCTAACCACCTAATATAAAACTAACGTGAATAACGAGCCAGAACATACTGACGACGCTGAAGAAGAACAAGAATCCAAAGTCAAACAGGTAACCCCTGAACAATTGGCGGTTTTTGAGAACGAGCTATTGCCACAGATAAACGCTTTGTACAATTTTGCTTTTCACTTGTGCTACAATGAAGATGATGCCAATGACTTGGTGCAAGAAACCTATCTGAAAGCTTATCGTTTTGTAGATAAGTATATCCAAGGAACTAATGCCAAAGCATGGTTGTTCAAGATATTAAAGAACGCGTTTATTAACCAATACCGCAAAAAGAGCAAACGCCCTACAAAAGTAGATTATGAAGAAATTGCTTCGTATCACGATGCCGAAGATTCTAGTTATGTAGATTTCTTTGACTTGCGAGAGGAGATTTTTCAGGGAATGATGGGCGACGAGGTAACGAATGCTATCAATGCCTTGCCACTTGATTTCCGTACCGTAATATTGCTTTGCGATATAGAAGGATTCACTTATGAAGAAATTTCTAAAATTGTAGATATTCCGATAGGTACTGTTCGCTCTCGACTGCACCGAGCTAGAAATATGCTCAAAGAAAAATTGGTTGATTATGCCCAAAACATGGGCTATGAAGATAAACGAGGACAAAAATAAATATTCTATTTCTCAACTAATAAAAAATAAGTATTATGGATGATTTTGGCAATAAAGGGGAATTCCAGCGCAGACTAGTCATGTATCTGGACGGTGCCTTATCGAACGAAGAATCTCGCAATTTCTTGACCGAAATAAAAGACTCTCCAGAACAGTTTTCTAAATTGCAAAAAGAAAAATCTTTTCGTGAATTTCTACGAAAGAAGGTAAACCGACGCAGTGTATCTCCTGCGTTGATTGATAGCATCAAATCCAAAATTAATTCCTCTATGATGTAATGTACATCGGCCCAATCCAACAATAATCCACGCACTTATATATTGATACAAGGCGTGCTATATAAAACACAACTAGAATAATCTAGTTGCTATTTTATCTAGCACGCTTTTTTTTATGCCGCTTTTGTTTGTTGGCGATAGATGCCAACCACTAGAAGCAAGACCAACAAACCACCTCCCAACCACCAATACCACCGACTTTGGGGTACAACAATTGGAGTAGTATCTCCAATCTGGACGAATGCCGCCCAATAGGCAGGGTGGGCAGATATCCCCGTGGCTCTCGCCAAATAATTTCTCTTGGCAGCAGTCAAAGCTTCTGATTTGGTCATGCCTTGATTTAGGTTTTCGTAAAAAAGCTCCATCAAAACAGCTGTAGAACCGTCGTTGACTTGCCATAAACTCACCACAGCACTTGGCACTCCTGCATACATAAACGAACGAGCCAAAGACATCACCCCCTCTCCTTGTTCAAACTTGCCATAGCCCGTTTCGCAAGCTGACAGCACCACCAAGTCGGCATTCAAATCCATTTGAGCTATTTCGTATCCATACAGAAAATTATCTTCTATACTATCGTTGTCTTCCGTAAACACTAGTGCCGATGCCATCGGGTGTTCGGTATTGAGAATGCCGTGCATCGCTAGATGCAGTATATTGTAGTTGCCTGCTACTTGCTTGAATTTTGCTTCGGTTGCTTGCTCTGCTTTATAGATTTTTCCTTGCGACAAAATTGACTGTACCACATCTACTTCCGTGAGTACGGCAGGCAACGGGATCAAGTATTTTCGTGTACGTTGTTGTGTCAACGTACGGCTAAGTATTTTGACCGAATCTTCTTTTTCGTAACTACTTGCCATTGCCAACAAATTGATTTTATTCGTGGTTTTTCTATTGCTATTTTGGGTCAACAACTGAGCGGAGTAGCTATAGCTAATATGGTACTGCTGCATCAAGTAGTCCAACTTGGCATAATCAATAGGTTGTGCGTGTTTGGTAGTCGTCAATAGCGACTCAAACGGAATATGTCCGAGTGTATAATCAGGCACTATAATTAGATTTTCGATACCTGCCAAATCTGCCACTGCTGGCAATATCAATTGCTCATACAATTCGTACGCAGTTTGAATATACAACTGACCCGCAGCTTGTTTTTGTTGATTGATAAATTGGTAATTGCTCAACGCTTTTCGGAAAGTGTCAATGCTTATATTGAGTTTTGTTTTGTTGATATCCAATGCGTGAATACGTGTTTGTGTAGCCGTAACTACCAAAAGATAAGTAACAGAATCCGACACTAAGTATTCCAACAAAGCAGTCTTTTTATCTAAGATATTTTTTTGTAATTCTGGAATTGTAATAGCTGTGTTTTTAGATAGGATTTTTTTGTAATTAGGATAATTTGTTTCTATTTGCTGTTGCAATGACTCTAGTTTCCGATTGCTCTCAAACAATTGCTCTTCTAGTGCAGCCGTTCCATTTCCCTTTTTTTCAATTTTAGCATCTATAATTTGCTTTTGGAGCAATATATTCTGTTGTTCGTATTGCTGCTTTTTTTGTTGAATGCTATCAGGCAATTGTCCTATTTTTTGAGCGACATGATCTTGTAGAGCCTGTTGCAATAAGATAGATTTATTATTTTCCATAGCTGCTAATGCAAGCTGTCCCGTTTGGAGTTCATTTTTCAATTCGCTTTTTAGATGAGCTATTTTGAGCTTAAACCGATTCACTTCACGTAAAGAATGTATCGCAAATTTTTTGTCGGAATCAGATACCGCATCTTTAACAAGAAGAGTCATGCCTTGACTAGCCCACTCGGCATATCTAAGCGCTATATCCAAATCTGCTTCCTGTTGGTTGGTTTCATAAAAAGATAAATACTCAAACACTGTACTTCTTAGTACGGATTCAAGCGTAGCCAAACTGATATATTGTTTGTGATCTAGTACGGTTTGGACATCTATATTTTCAGTTGGAGCGATGACTACATTTTGCATTGCCAGCTTCAGGTATTGCAGTGTTTCTGTCCTACTATTAGATAAGTGTGCCAAGTCCAAATAGGTTTTAACGATAGTAGGGTGTTGCCTTTTTTTGTACACTTTCTGGTACAACTCCAACTCTTTTATTTTGTATTCGATAGCCTTGCTACTATCCTTATCATGCACAGCCATCGTGGAAAAAACTTGATAAGTTCGTGCCAAAAGAATCGAATCTTTTATGGGATAAGAAATAATTTCATGGAGTACTTTCTTTCCCTTTTCCTGCTCTCCCGAATTGACATACAAACCTATCAGGTTCAGCGATTTGATATAGAGTTCTTTTTGGTTGACAACGGTTTGTTTTTTGAGTATTCCAATCTCTTCTTTTGCTGCTGCTAATGCCTCTTTTATCTTTCCTAAATCATTGTAAATGACCATTGATACGGTCAAGTTATTGGCATAAAGAGATACATTTCCTTCCAGTTTCTCGTTTATAATTCGGTTGGATTGAGCTAAATACTCCAATGCTTGATAGGGCTTTTTCATATCTCTGCTCATTACTGCAATATTTCGATACCTTCCCGAAATAGACTGCCAATCTTTATTTTTTTTATTTTTTTCTAGCTCTAGCGATTTCAAAGCATATTCATAAGCCTCTTCTAGATTCCCTATCTGTTGGTACAATGCTGCTGAATTATTATACACACCAGCCAAATCATTTTCGCCACTCTCTACTTGATAAATTTCATATTTTTTGAAATGCTGAAGTGCTGTCTCAAAATCATTTTTGAAATAGTAGGCAATTCCTATGTTCATATTCATAGATGCTTCCAATGGTTCCCTACCAAGAGTCCTTGCCACAGCTGATGCCTTGGAATAATAAACAAGAGCCGCATCATAATTTCCTGTCATGGACTGTATTCGCCCCAAAGCAGAATAGCAATTGTATTGGTTAATTCTGCCTGTGCCTTCCTTCTTTATGGATTCTGCCAAAAGAGCCTCCGTCTGTACTCTAGCCTCTTCTGTTCTGGAAGCACGCAACAGAACATCTGTTTTGAGAAATCTAGAAAAAATAGACATTTTTGGCATCTTATATTGCTCTGCCACCACAGAAGCACTATCAAATAAAATCAAAGCACGTGCATGCTGCCCTGATATTTTGGCTTGCTGCCCCATATCTATGACCAGCTGAACTTTGAGCGAATCTTCTTTCGGCAATTGAGCCGATACCACCTGCCAGCTCAACAAAAAAAATAGAACCATTGATAAGCATTTCATATTTCTTACTTTTTATTTATTAAGTGAATGTTCAATTAATAAATAACTAAAATGATACCAAACATTTTTTTTGGAGAAGAATGGGTTAATTTTCATACTACCCATTCCTATACTAAAGAGTGTGTATAAAGGAGTTGTGTTTGATGAAGTATTGTTTGTCTGACAAAAAACTGCGTCAAAACGCTGTCATAAACACCTATACGCATTGTATTTTGAGCTTATCCACCAAAAAAACGCAATTTGCTCTAACACTTTCCCTCAAAAAGTGTTACTTTTGTGTAATTAGATTTAATCTAAATCATAATACACGACAAATTAGGTTGCCTTTTCTTGTCTGCGACCTATACTATATTACAAAGTAACAGAAAACTTATTGATGAAAAATAACCAGCTTATATATTTGGATAACAGTGCTACTACTCCTTGCGACCCTAGAGTCGTAGAGGCAATGGTACCTTATTTCTCGCAACACTTCGGTAATGCAGCTAGCCGCAATCACTCTTTTGGGTGGGCAGCAGAAGGAGCTGTAGATAAAGCTCGTAAGCAAATAGCGGACTTGATTGGGGCAGATCCTCGTGAAATCATTTTCACTTCGGGTGCTACGGAAGCAGATAACTTAGCCATCAAGGGCGTAGCTGAAATGTACAAGCGCAAAGGCAATCATATCATTACGGCAGAAACCGAACACAAAGCGGTATTGGATACTTGCAAAGCACTCGAAAAAGAAGGCTATGAAGTAACGTACCTCAAAGTGAGCCGTCAAGGATTGGTTGATTTGGCAGAATTGGAAGCAGCTATCAAGCCTACTACTATTTTGGTGTCGCTTATGTTTGCCAATAACGAAATTGGTGTCGTACAACCGATGAAAGCAATTAGTGATATTTGTGTCAAACACGAAGTTCTTTTCATGAGTGATGCTACACAAGCGGTAGGCAAATTGCCTATCAATGTCCGTGAATTAGGCATACACTTAATGGCGTTCTCTGCACACAAAATGTATGGCCCTAAAGGTGTTGGTGTTTTATATGTATCGCGCAAATCTCCTCGTGTCAAAGTAACGGCACAAATGGACGGTGGCGGACACGAGCGTGGTATGCGTTCGGGTACTCTCAATGTACCAGGTATTGTTGGGTTTGGCAAAGCTGCTGAACTGTGTCAGCAAGAAATGGAAGCGGAAGCAACCCGATTGAGCAAACTAAGAGACAAACTCGAAACGGAATTGATGAAAGTGGAGGAAGTGGTCTTCAATGGTCACCCCGAATTCAGAATGCCACACTTAACCAATTTATCGTTCAAACACGTAGAAGGCGAAGGCTTAATGATGACGTTCAATGAAAACATTGCTCTTTCGTCTGGTTCAGCTTGTACTTCTGCTTCGCTCGAACCTTCTTATGTACTCAAAGCATTAGGCTTGGGTGATGATTTGGCTCACTCTTCTTTGAGAATGTCCTTGGGACGATTCACAACAGAAGAAGAGGTTGATTTTGCTATCAAGGCAATTCGTGATGGTGTTAATCACATGCGTTCGCTCTCTCCTATCTGGGAAATGTACCAAGAAGGCATTGACTTAGATGCGGTAGAATGGTCAGAGCACTAGACTTTCATATTTTAATAAAAAAACAAAACTATATATATCATGGCTTATTCAGATAAATTATTGGATCATTTCAAGCATCCAAAAAACGTAGGAACACTCGACAAAGCAAAAAAGAATGTCGGTACAGGACTCGTAGGAGCGCCTGAGTGTGGTGATGTTATGCGTCTGCAAATAGAAATTGATGAGGAATCTGGTATCATCAAAGATGCTAAATTCAAAACTTTTGGTTGTGGTTCTGCGATTGCTTCTTCTTCTTTGGCTACAGAATGGCTCAAAGGAAAGACCATCAACGAAGCCGCTAGTATCGACAATATGGATATTGTAGAAGAACTAGAATTGCCTCCTGTTAAGATTCACTGTTCTGTATTGGCGGAAGATGCCATCAAATCGGCAATCAAAGATTATCAAGAAAAAAACGCTAAATAAAAAAGCTCTATAATTATGATATTCGTATCAGATAATGCAAAAAACCAGATTGACGAAGTCAAGATAAAGAACAAGCTCGATGAGTCGTACTTTGTACGAGTATCGGTCACAAGTGGTGGCTGTTCGGGGTTGAGCTACAATATGGACTTCGACAATGAGTCGCAACCAGAGGATCAAGTATTTGAAGACAATGGCGTCAAAATAGTCACCGACCTAAAAAGCTTCTTGTACTTATTCGATTCTACACTCGAATTTTCGGGCGGTTTAGATGGCAATGGCTTTCAGTTTACCAATCCTAACGCTTCTAGAACTTGTGGCTGTGGAGAAAGTTTTGCGGTATAAATAAGGTTGATTTATAGCAAAAAATAACTAAGGTAGTTGTTTCGGTTTCGAAGCAACTACCTTTTTTTTGTGGCAATCAATATCTTCTTTGTTCTAGGGTAGCCTTTCGGCTAATTCCTTGTCAACTAAACAAATGAAGCCTCCTTCTGTTTGATGAATATACGTAACTTTTCCACTTTTTGACAACAACTATTCCTCACCAGAAAATATAATTATGAAAGCCATTTGGAATAATCAAGTAATCGCCCACAGCAACCAAACTAGAGAAGTAGAAGGCAATCAATACTTCCCTGCCGATAGTATCCAGTCCGATTTTTTTGAGGAATCGACTACGCACAGTACTTGCCCCTGGAAAGGAAAAGCCTCCTATTACACCTTGAGTGTAGATGGCAAAAAAAATAAAGATGCTGCTTGGTATTACCCCAGTACCAAAGATGCCGCCAAAGAAATTGAAGGTTATGTAGCTTTTTGGAAAGGTGTAGAAGTACTAGAAGATTAGAAGATTGTCTTTTTAGCTCCTTCCATTTTTCTTTACGCTCACAAACTTTCTACCTGAACATGAATGCTACTTTTTTGACCAAATACAATAGGCTACGAGCCCATTCCGAAACCATTTGCCAACCCTTGGCATTGGAAGATTATTCGGTGCAGCCTGCTAGCTTTGTTTCGCCCCCCAAATGGCATTTGGCTCACACGACCTGGTTTTGGGAAGAATTTGTATTGTCTGTTTATCTCCAAGATTATGAGGTATATCATGCCGAATTTTCTTTCTTATTCAATAGCTACTACAATGCCGTAGGCAATCGGGTGCAACAAGCCAATAGAGGTGTCATGACTCGCCCAACAGTAGCCGAAGTATATGCCTACCGCAAGCACGTTGATAAATATATGCAGCAGTTTTTTCGGCAAGGTGTGCCTACGGAAGCCATCACGACGATACAAACAGGATTGCAACACGAAGAGCAGCACCAAGAACTATTGATTTACGACATCAAATATATTTTTGGTCATCAAGTCCTCTCGCCTACTTATGGCGAAACGTTCCAAGTAGCTCCAATTGATTCGCCCAATACTTATATCTCAGTTCCAGCAGGTATTTATAAAATAGGCTATGACAAAAAGAATAGCCCTTATGATTTTTGCTTTGATAACGAACTTGGTCGCCACAAGGTCTATTTAGAGGATTATCAGATTGCCAAAAATTTAGTTAGCAATCGTGAATATTTAGAATTTGTGCAAGCTGGAGGCTATCAAGACTTCAATCTTTGGCTCGATGAAGGCTGGCACTGGGTACAACAAAATAAAATCATCGCTCCACTTTATTGGAAAAAAGACAGCAACGAGTGGTCAGAGTTTGATTTGCATGGCACACTACCACTTGTCTTGGATACACCTGTTCGTCATGTCAGCTTCTACGAAGCCATGGCTTACGCCCAATGGCGAGGACAACGACTGGCAACAGAAGCAGAATGGGAAATAGCCGCTCCTAAGCTAAACCGAGGTAGTCTGTGGGAATGGACAAACAGTGCCTATTTACCTTATCCCAATTTTCAGAAAGCCGCAGGGGCTTTGGGCGAATACAATGGTAAATTCATGGTTAACCAAATGGTACTTCGTGGCTCTTCTGTAGCTACGCCCAAAGGACACAGCCGCATTAGCTACCGCAATTTTTTTCATGCTGCACAACGATGGCAATACAATGGTATTCGCTTAGCGAAATAATGAAGTTGTTTAAAAACAAAACACAGATAGATAATGAACCAGTTTAGACAAGATGTAATCGACGGGTTATCCCAACCCAACAAGACACTTCCTTCTAAGTATTTTTATGACAAAAAAGGCGATGAGTTGTTTATACAAATTATGTCGATGCCTGAATATTATCTGACCAAAGCAGAAATGGATATTTTTGCGAATCAGACCGCAGCACTTACGGCATTGTTACAGATTGACAAAAGTCAACCCCTCGAAATTATTGAGTTGGGAGCAGGCGATGGTACCAAAACAGCAAAACTGTTAGCTTACTTATTGGAGCAACAATATGACTTCAAGTACTATCCTGTTGACATTTCGAGCAATGCCTTGGAGATATTGACCAAGCATTACCAAAATATACTTCCCGACTTAAAAATGGAATGTATGTGTGGCGATTACATCGCCCAAGTCAACGAATTGAGCCATAGCAATAACCCTAAAGTAGTTCTCTTTTTGGGTTCTAATATTGGCAACTTGACCGATGAGCAAGCCACCTCCTTTTTGAATGAACTGAGCAAACAGCTCAATGCTGGTGACCGTATTGTATTGGGTGTTGATCTCATCAAAAGTAGAGACATTGTATTGCCTGCTTATAATGATGCCCAAGGAATTACGAAGGCGTTCAATATGAACTTATTGGATCGTATCAATCAAGAATTGGGAGCTGATTTTGATAGCAATGCTTTTGATCATTGTCCTGAATATGAAGCGCAAGAAGGGATTGCGAGAAGCTATCTCAAAAGCCTACAAGACCAAGCAGTAAAAATTGGAGAACTAACCGTAAAATTCGCCGCTGGCGAAAAAATACAAACAGAGTGCTCTAGAAAATATAATGATACTGTCTTACAATCTATTTTGGATGACACTACTATTGTATTGGAAAATAAAATACTAGATAATAGACAGCTTTTTGCGGATTATATCTTGAAAAAACAATGAACAAACTAGGATTTTTGGGGCTGGGCAGCTATTCTACCTTGTATTATATACAGCAGCTCAACGAACAATACCAATCTCAGAAAGGAGGCTACAGTACCTGTCCTTTTCTGATGCTCAACGCTGATTTTGATACAATCAATCCACACTTACCTGACCAGTTTGAGCGGTTGCAACAGGCGTTACTCCCCTACTTACAAGTGTTTGAACAGTCCAATATAAAGCAACTATTAGTGCCTAATATTACGCTGCATCAAGTATTGGATCAGTTGTGGCGAACACAAAAATACAGTTTTGAGCTACTGCACCCATTAGCCTTAGCAGCTCAAGCATTGCGTAAGCAAAACACTAAAACAGTGATCGTCTTGGCAACTGCCTATACGATGCAGTCGGACTATATTAGCAACTTTTTGCACGCTTATGGTGTGGAGTTACTCACGCCTACGGCTAGTCAAATAGAGCAAGCAGACCAGTTGCGAACCACCATCTACGAACAAGGCATTAGCACTAAAGTGCAAGAAGACTGGCAACTGTTGTTAGCAACTGTTGCCGACAATGTGGGCATTTTGTTGGCTTGCACGGAGTTGTGCATGCTGACCACTACCAGAGTCCATGTTTATAATTTGGCACAATTGCAGCTAGCAGCAGCATTGGATTCCTTATCCATATAGCTTTGCACCTAGCTCCCAAAACGCTTGCGTCTCCAAGCCGTATAGCCAAACCCAAACAATCCTAACACCAACAAAGGCAACACCATATTGATAATTTGCCATTTGGTTTCTTCTTGGAAGGCACGCTCTTGGTCGAGCGGACGCAATTTTACTTCTTTGTTTCTCGCGGCTATGATACCACGATTGTCCAGCATATATTCGATGCAATTCATCAAAAAATCCTTATTGCCGTAAGTGTAGCGTTCAAATTGATTCATGCCGAGCGGTAGCGGTTTGCCTGAACCACGCTCTACGCCATTTTTGGCAATATCCCCATCAGAGATGACAATCATTTTAGTTGCTCTACTTTCTTCTAAAAACGGCTGCCCCATTTGTTGCAAAGAGGCTTGCATCTCAGGCGTTACTCTACCTTTGAAATACGAAGGAAATTCGCCTTCGAGTAGTACCGCTATATTTTGGTTTTCTTTCGTGAACGCATCTTGCCCTACTCCTGCGTCAATAATACCTGTACTCACTTGTACGGGCGGATATTGCACTTTGCTATATTTGGAACTACGCAGAAGTGGTGTTTTTTTGATATTGGCATCGGTACGCAAGGTATCAATACTGCTCGGATAGCGTGTATCTACAAAATCGAGATTGCGTACAATAGGGTGTTGTATGGTATTGGCACCTGTTTCTTGTGCCTCTAACGGTGTATGATAAGGATATACTTTAGGGTGGTAGAACCACTTGCGCAATTCTATTTGCGGCTGCCCGCCATTGTTACCGACTACAAACGGGATAGAACTCGACTCCCAATCCAATACTAAATTGGGATTGATACGAACACCATAATTGAAGAGGATGTTTTGTAGATCCAAGGGGCGTTCTTGTGGAGCAAACTGCCCCGTAGCCCCCATACTGTCCGACTCCATATTGAGTGCGTCAACCATCCAGATAATCTTACCGCCATTCATTACATATTGATCCAACAAAAACAATTGCTTGTCGCCAAAAGGTCCTAATGGCTTGGGTATCAACACTACATTGATATGCGTATCTATTTTGGTCACTTGACGCAAATCTAGTCGAGCAATATCGTAATATTCAAACATAGCCGCTTCCAGCGATTCTGTATAAGGGCGTTGCAACTCGCCATGTCCTGTCAGTAACACGACTCTAGGACGGCTTTTTTGTTGAAGTTTTTGTATCGCATTCGCAAACTTATATTCCAACATATTGATAGATGGATTGATATTCTCTAATTGTGTAAAATCGAGATTATATCCATTGGTTCCCTCTAGCAAATTGACGACTCGCTGGCTCTGCTTGTACCGAAAAATAACGTACGGAAAAACTAAACGTGCTTCTTTGCCTCCCTTGCTAGTGGTAGTCAAATTGATGGGGACAATTTTATCTTTTTGGAGTAGTTCCATTTTAGCTTGTACTTCTTCGTTGGTACCTTCTAGTGGATATTTCACACTATAAGCTATTTGGTTGGTTCTACCTCTGAAATCGTTGAGCAAATCAATAACCGCTCCTTCCAATCGTTTGAAAGAAGGCGGCAGTTCACCTGACAAATAAATATCGACCGTGACCAATTCGTCTAGATCATCAATCAATTCATAGGTCGCTTCGTTGAGCGTAAACCGTTTATCTTCTGTTAGGTCAATCGCTCCATAAAAGTATCGAGCAACAATATTGATAAAGATTAGAATACCAATCAATAAAACTAGTTGGAATAAGGACTGTAAGAATCGTGTTCTCATTTTTTTGTTTGTAGTAGCGTGGATATGATTACAAATAATAGGCGTGCATCTTGGCAATGATTACCATTTCCTTTTTTCTAATGCAAATTTGGTCAAGGACAAAAAGGCGGTGATCATACTCACAAAATAGACAACATCTCGACTATCTATCAAGCCTCTACTAATCGAAGCATAGTGATAATTGATACCAAAGGACTCAATAAGCGAATCAAAATTGCCATAAAACACAGGTAAACGACTCAAACTTGCAAACGCATCATAGCAAAACCCACATAAAAATAATGCCGTAATAAAAGCAATAATTTGATTACTCGTCATAGACGAACAAAACATACCAATAGCGACAAATACAGCTCCCAAGGAAAATAAGCCCAAATAAGCTCCCCAAGTAGAACCCAAATCTAGATTGCCCTTGGGCATACCCAATTGATAGACCGAATAGAAATAGACCAAGGTCGGCAAAATGGATAATGTCACTAAAAATACGGCTGCTAAATATTTGCCTAATATAATTTCCCAATCGTTGATAGGTCGAGTCGCCAGCAGCTCTATTGTTCCTGTTTGTATCTCTTCGGCAAACGTGCGCATCGTGATAGCAGGTATCAAAAACAGAAAGATATAAGGTGCCATTCTGAAGAAGGAATCCAAGGTAGAAAATCCATAATTGATGACGCTATAATCGGGAAATATCCACATAAATAAAGAGGTGGCTATCAAAAATACACCTATAGCGATGTACCCAATCAAGGAACTAAGAAAAATATTAACTTCTTTTTTGAATATACTGAGCATGATGATTAGACGGTTAGATTTTAGACGTTAGACTACTAGATACCAACTGGTGGATTCTATGTAATGAAGGTACTTCAAAGCTGTAACGCTTAGAGAAGCTCTTACTTCTGAGGTGCTAATATAGGATTTCTATCATTATAAATTTTGATAGACTCAAATAATTTGTTTTCCAATTCTATGGGAGCCAAATCTGCGAGTGCTGCCACTAGCTTTTTGTCCTTGGCAATCATTGCCATCAAATTATCTGTGTTATAATCTTTTAGTTCGCCTGTCTCGAACGACATGAGCTTGCGAATAATTTTCTTTTCTTGGTTGACAATTGGTTTACTGCCCATTTTTTTGCCTGTATAAGGGTTGTAAACGTACATTTCGACGGTCTGTTCCTCAAAAACAGGATAGTACAAATAACAAACCGCCCCCAAAATATAATAGCGTACAAAATAAACTTGGTCAACCTCTTTGTTGGGTTTGATTTTCATGTACGGCTTACCGTCAATACACAATCCCCAAATATTATCCATCGACTTTATTTCTGATTCCTCCAATTGAGCCAACGATTTTTCGGACAAAAACAACAAATTGCCTTTACTATCCAATTGGTATTCAAAATTAGGAATCTTAAACAATGGATAAGCAGGTTTGTTATCTTTCAGGTTTTGGTGCTTGGTATAAATACCATTTTCAAACTTAAATTTATTATTCATAACCGTTTGAGCCATCGTTGCACTTCCGTGCAATAAGCCAGTAAAAAGCAAAATTGTTAAAAGGTATTTCATAATTTTTATAGGTATAGGTGTTGTTATCTAAATGGGCGTTACCAAAGTAACTACTGTGTTTAACGTTGCCAATCACAAAGTAGTTATATAGCTGCTACGATATTTAAGTAGCCGCTCAAAAGTATCCGCATTAAAAAAAGTCTATTTTGGACAAGTGCCACGTCAAAAATACTCGCCCTAGCCCGCTAGGACTACGCTTTTTTCCTTACTCTTCTCCAAACTAGCTCTTTTTTTATTATACGGTTTCTTTTGCTTGACTACTTAAGCTAAAGCTAACAAAAAAGGAACAGCCACTTTAAGTTAGTAGCTATTCCTTCTGATAATTTGAGTATTGCGATTTTTGTGATTTTTTTAAGATAAAATCCGCTAAAAATCTCCATATTGACGACTTTTAGAGTCTGTCTAAGCATTCAACTGCTCTGCTACTATTTCTTGTGCTTTGAGTAGTGCCGCAGGAATACCCGCTGCATTTTTGCCACCAGCAGTTGCCAAGAAAGGTTGACCACCTCCGCCGCCTTGCACTTCTCTAGCAATACTTTTGATAATATTGCCTGCATGAATGCCCAAGCCTACCGCTGATTTGGAAGCGGTGACCGTCAATAAAGCATTTCCTTTATTTTCTGCCCCTAACACGAGCACCAAATTATCGAGTTCTTGTCCCAAGTCATTGCTCAACTGCTTGATGGCATCTTTGTTGACAATTTCAGTTGTCGCTGTAATCAAAGTAATCGCTCCTACCTTGATAGCTTTTTCTTTCAAGCTACCTTTTGCCAATTGAGCTTGCAGCACACCTATTTTTTCGGTTTCTTTCTTTAGCTTTTTGTTGGCTTCTTGCAAATCTTCGACTGCCTTCGTCAAGCTTTTGGGATTCTTGAATAGATTTTTGATTTCCGTCAACAAATTCAATTCTTCTTGTACATAATCCTCTGCTGCTTTTGCCGTCAAGGCTTCTATTCTACGAATACCTGTGGCGACCGATGTTTCGAGTATGATCTTGAATAGACCAATACTACCCGTAGCGGTTACGTGACAACCACCACAAAGCTCCTTCGAGTATTCATCATCAAAAGTAATGATACGTACTGTTTCGCCATACTTCTCGCCAAATAACATCATCGCACCAGACTCTTGTGCCTCTTCAATCGGCACACTGCGCTGTTCTTTCAAGTTGATATTCGCTCTAATCTTGGCATTGACAATCGACTCAATCTCTTGAATTTGTGCAGCGGTTACCTTTTCATGATGCGAAAAGTCAAAACGTAATTTGTCGGCAGACACAAAAGAACCTTTTTGCTGAATATGCGTACCCAATACTTGACGTAAAGCAGCGTGTAGCAAGTGCGTAGCCGAGTGATTATTTTCGGTTAGCTTTCTTTTGGGGGTGTCAATCTGTGCCTTAACTTCACTATCTATATACGTTGGCAACTCTTCGAGCCAATGTATAATCAAGTTATTTTCTCTTTTGGTATCCAACACTTCTATTTGTTGAGCACCAAACCACAAGATGCCTGTATCACCTACTTGTCCACCACCTTCTGGATAAAAAGGCGTTTCGTTTAGCACTACTTGGTATTGTTTTTTGCCTTTCGCTTCTACTGTACGGTATTTTACCACTTGGGCAGTCGCCTCATTTTGGTCATACCCTACAAAGTTAACACTTGGATCCTCTAGTAGCTCTACCCAATCTGAGGTGTCGGTAGCAGCATCATTTTGCGAGCGTTTTTTCTGCTCTAGCAATGCCGCTTTGAAAGCAGGCTTATCTACAGTCCAACCTTTTTCTTCTGCCAATAGCATCGTCAAGTCGAACGGAAAACCATACGTATCAAACAACAAGAACGCATCTTGTCCGCTTACTTCCTTATTGGTCACTTCTAGGTCGGCAAACAAGCCCAACCCACGCTCTAGCGTACGCAAGAACGCTTTTTCTTCTGCTTCTATCGTCTTCTGAATCAATTTCTCTTGAGCCTTCACTTCAGGGAATACACCCTTGAACAAATCGGCACAGATTGGCAGCAATTTATAAATAAAAGGCTCTTTGATATTCAGGAAACTGTAATAATAACGCACTGCTCTACGCAATACTCTACGCACGACATAGCCCGCTCCTGTATTGGACGGCATCTGTCCATCTGCCATCACCAAAGCTACTGCTCTGATATGGTCAGCAATCACGCGCATCGCTATATCTGTGTACGCATCTTTGGCGTACGAGTTGGTATATTTTATACCTGAAGTTTGTTCTATTTTCTGAATATAGGTGCTGAATACATCGGTATCATAATTGGACGTTTTGCCTTGTAGCACCATACACAAACGCTCCAAGCCCATTCCCGTATCAATACATTTGCTAGCCAAAGGCACTAGCGAGCCATCAGCCAAACGATTGTACTGCATGAACACCAGATTCCAAATCTCAATGACTTGAGGGTGATCCATATTGACAAGTGTTTTGCCGTCGATAGCGTCTCTTTCTGCCTGTGGGCGAATATCCACATGGATTTCCGCACAAGGACCACAAGGACCTTGCGCCCCCATTTCCCAGAAGTTATCTTTTTTGTCAAAAAGCAAAATGCGGTCAGCACTAATCCACTTTTTCCACATTTCGAGTGCTTCCAAATCAGCGGCTACACCATCTTTTTCGTCGCCTTCAAATATCGTGATATAGATTCTATCTTTATCTATTTTATAGACTTCCGTCAATAGCTCCCAAGCCCAAGCGATGGCTTCTTCCTTGAAGTAATCGCCAAATGACCAGTTGCCCAACATCTCAAACATCGTTTGGTGGTAACTGTCCCGACCTACATCTTCCAAGTCGTTGTGCTTGCCCGATACACGGAGGCACTTTTGCGTGTCGGCAATACGAGTAGCCGAAGGCTGCTCATTGCCCAAAAAATAATCTTTGAATTGTGCCATACCTGAGTTGATAAACATCAAAGTAGGGTCATTCTGATTGACAATCGGTGCCGCTGGCACTATTTTATGTCCTTTTCCTTCAAAAAAATCGAGGAATTGCTGGCGTATTTCGTTTACCGTCATGGTTTATTTCAAATTTTAGCTGCTAATATACAGAATATTGTAGGGTATTGCAATAGCTGGGCTACAAAAAAAAGCCTTGCTGCTCCCGAGGAACAGCAAGACCTAGTATAAGGTATTGGTAAGATTGGATAATCTAATTTTTACCCCAAGTATTTCAAATCTTTAATCAGACCATCTTGTCCGTTCTGACGCAGTACATTTCTAAAGTTGAATGCCGTATTTTTATCAGCAAACGTACCTAGAATCAATTTGTAAACCGTAGAACCATTGTGCGTATCCACGTGCACGATTGTTTTTTGTTTGTATTTCTGCTTGAACGTGCTGGCTTGTTCGAGTACCAGCTCATAATTGCTAAATACGCCTACCTGCACCCCATAATCTTTCGATGCGATTTTGGTAATCGTCATTTCGTAGAGTCCCTTGCCTTGTGGCTTCGTTACCGCAGCCACATCTGTCCCCATGAAACTACCATCTGTAGTAGTTTTGGTCGCATAAGGACTCGGAGCAGTGTTGACTTTCGTAGAGCTGTTGGTGGTCACCACGGCATCAGGTTTAGTCATTGGCACATCAGCCGAAACAGGCGCTTTGGTGTCTTCGACTGCTACCGTTTCGCTTTTGGCATCATCAAACTCTTTGATCAAGTCGCTTGCCGATTGGTAGCCTACTATTTTTTTGACCAATTTGCCTTTTTCATCAAAAATAAGCATGGTTGGCAGTGCTTCCACTTCGTACTGCTGTGACCACATCACGCCATCAAAATCTTGTACATCGACTCGTAGTGCGACTACATTTTGGTCAATATAGTTTGCCAATTGGCTACTCATATAAGTACTTTGATCCATATTGCGACAAGTCGCACAATAACTGGCATCAAAATCTACAAAATAGAGTTTACCTTCTGCAAAGGCTTTGTTTTTGGCGGTGTCCCAATCAGCAGCCATGAATTGAACTGCGGTATTGCCACGAAATGCCATAATAGTTAGAGCCATCAAAAAGATAGCCCCTAATAGGAGTTGCTTTTTCATTGTATATAGTTGGTTAAGTTTTGAGAACAGCAATATAGGCTTTTTTGATACAAAAAGCCAAAAAGCCTTCCCAAATATCATGGAGAAGGCTTTTTGTAATACAAAAAAGAAATCTGTATTGTTTATTTTTCGATGGTCATCAAGTCCAAAAATTCTTGAATACGTCCTTCTACAGTCGCTTCGTCCAATGTTTTTAGGCGATTAGGACCAAACTCTTCTACACAGAAAGAAGCAATAGCTGAACCATACACCAACGCACGCTTCATGTTATTGAAAGAGAAATCACCTGTTTTGGCTAGATAGCCAATAAATCCACCAGCAAAAGTATCACCAGCACCTGTTGGGTCAAACACGACTTCCAATGGCATAGCAGGTACATAGAACATACCATCATCATGGAACAACAAAGCACCATGCTCTCCTTTTTTGATAATCAAATACTTAGGACCCATTTTGCGAATCACTTTAGCAGCGGTCACCAACGAGTATTCTCCCGACAATTGACGCGCTTCTTCATCATTGATAGTCAATACATCTACTTTGGTCAATACCTCTTTGAGCTCGTCCATGGCTATATCCATCCAGAAGTTCATCGTATCCATTACGACTAGCTTAGGGCGGTTAGCCAATTGCTTGACAACACTCATCTGTACTGCTGGAGCGAAATTGCCCAACATAAGGTAATCTACATTCTTGCAGCTCTCTGGCAATACTGGACTATAGTTCTCCAATACATTTAGCTCTGTAGCCAAGGTATCTCTAGAGTTCATATTAGAATGGTAGCGACCTGCCCAAAAGAAAGACTTTTCGCCTTTTTTGAGTTCCAATGCTTCCATATCTACACCTCTATCTTGTAACAATTGTAGTTCTGGCTGAGGAAAATCCTCTCCAATAACAGATACCAATTTAATATCCTTGTAGAACATGGAACTCGCCCAAGCAATATAAGTACCTGCCCCACCTATAATTCTGTCTGCTTTGCCAAAAGGGGTCTCTATGGTATCAAACGCAACGGTACCCAATACTAATAAACTCATACTGTTCTTATTTTTTTATGTTTTTTGAATCAACCAAATATTTTTTGTCACTTTTTTTTTAGCGGCTTTTATTCCTAAAAGTCCCTAAAAAAGCGGCTTTGACGACTCATTTTGGTTATTGTAAGGGCAAAAATAGCATTATTGCATCAAAAAAGATGCAAAAGATTAGGTAAAAATAGAAAAATACTGCATCTTGTGGTCAGCAAAGAAAAACAGGGAATAAGGCTTTTGAAAAAAAGTTATTTTTTTTCCTCAGAAATTTGGAATTTAAAAAACTTGTCGTATATTTGCATCGCTCTATAAGAGAAACGTCTCCATAGCTCAGCTGGTTAGAGCATCTGACTGTTAATCAGAGGGTCGTAGGTTCGAGTCCTACTGGGGACGCAAAAAAGGGTTTATCAGACATACTTGATAAATCCTTTTTTATCTTTAAACAAGATAGGTAGTTATTAATACTACCTCCTTTTATATATTATACACATTTATTTTAATACAAAAACCTAGTATGCTAGTAATTAACGTAAAAGATGGTGAATCTATCGACAAAGCCTTAAGAAGGTACAAGAACAAACACAAAAAAGTGCAGTTGACTAAAGAATTGCGAAGACGCAAACACTTTACGAAACCATCTGTAGAACGTAGAGTAGAAATACTAAAAGCGGAATACAAAGCAGAGAAAGAAAGAAATGGAGAAATCAAGTAAATAAAACACTAAGGAGCTTTTGTCTTGTATAAGACAACTCGCATTCAAGGTATTTTATTTGTTTTATAATATATAGTTGGTGGCATAAGGAGTGCTACTTACCGAAACATAGGCGTTTCAAAGGATTTAAAATCTTTTGAAACGCTTTTTTTTGGTAGTGCCACCCTTTTCAAGAAATATTTTGGGGTTTGTAAGAATAAGAACAAAATATTGTTTGCTTTTTCGATTAAATATTCTTAACTTGTTGGGTCTTTTTATCTGAAGTAGATTTTAATTAAGAGATACTTTTTTTATGAGATAGAAATACATTGATATAAACAAACTCACTAAATTATAAATAATTATGTTCAAATGTAAAGTAGACTTCAACGCCTTCGACAAGAAAAATGACAAGGTAACGAACCTCGACGCTAAGTCCGTGAAAACGTTGACCAAAGGAGGCATCAAGAAATTGACTAAAAACGAAGGGGCAACCACTCCCTTTCACCTTATTGTAGATTACTTTGAAGACGAAAACGGAAAAGTATTAGGTAGTTTCTTGAGCTTGGGACTCAACAAAAAGTTGACTAAGCATTTTGAACAAGTAGAATTAAAATCTGGCAAATTGGACAAAAGTATGTCCAAAAGCCCTAAGCATGCTGCTACAGGTGAGGCGTTTATCAAAACGGTTGACGGTCAGAAAATTGTACACATCGTACCTGCTGATGGCTGTAAAATACCAAAAGGGCAATGGCCTAAAATCCTAAAAAGCCTTAAAGGGTCTTTAGCTGGACTCAAAGCTGTGGTTGTATTGGGTGGCGTATCAGTTGGAGAGCAAGAAAACACTAATTCAACGGAAGCAACAGCAAATAAGCCAGCAGAAACAGCTGCTGATGCGACTAGCATTAATCTGAAAGATTTAATTGTTAATGCCGCCAACTTGGTCAAAAGTGAAGCAAAGAAATTGGCTGCAAACGTTAAGCAAAAATCAGTAACCGCTACTGACCAAACAAGTGCGGACAATATCCTGAACCAGTTCAAGGAGTTGGAACAAGCGTTTGTGAGTGCTAGTGACGAAGCTAAGGCTAAATTGCAGGGCAATTATGACAAAATCATTCAGTATGTCCCTCAAATACAAAAAATACAGGCGGCTATACAGAAAGCATTAAGTGAAGCTGTTGAAGGACAACCTTCTGCTGAAGCAGATAATTTGGCTAAAGAACTAGAAGCACTACTCAAAAAAGCACAGCAAGACGTCAAAGCATTTGATGGCAAATTTGCTGGTGCCAAAGATGCTATGGAGCAAGCTCCTGCTAGTACTGCCCCATCGGGTGCTTCTCTAGTAAACGAATTATTCTAATCTCTTTTTCTCTGACAAACCTCCTATAACTATATATACTATGGCTAATAAATCAGCTGCTATAAAAAAAGCACAAGACCAAATCGCAGCACTCGAATCCACCAAGCAAGGCTTGATGAGCAAACTCCCCCCTGCTGGCAATCTTTTTACGAAGGCTATCCGTGAGATGTTCTTGGAAGAAATTGCAACGATTGACAAAAAACTAAAAGCTGCTAAAGACGAATTGATAGAAGCTACCAACGCTTCTGATTTGGTAGATGCTTCGGTACTCGAAGAACCAAAACCAAAAGTTTCGGACTTGTTGCCAATAGGTAATAACCCTATACAAGATGTACTAGAAGAAGCGCTAAAGCAAGAAGAAGAAGAAGAAGGAGGAGGTACTAAAATACTCGACACTCTAAAAGATGTCGTGGGCGACAAAGTAGGTGACTTAATTGATGACAAAATCAAAGACGGTGACTTAGCCGATACTGCCAAAGATATTTTTGACGATGCACTTGATGGCAATAAAGATGGTAAGCTAGGTGGTAAAGTTAAAGATCGCCTCAAAGAACTGTTGGGCGATAAAGTAGAAGACCTCATTGATGATCAAATCAAAGACGAAGATATTGCCGATGCAATCAAAGACGTAGCAGGTGACGTCATAGAAGGCGAAAGCAAAGAAAAATTAGGCAAGCGTCTAAAGGATCGCCTCAAAGAACTATTGGGTAAGAAAGCAGGTGATCTCATTGATGACAAAATCAAAGATGGTGATATTGCTGATGCACTCAAAGATATTATCGGAGACACCATGGATGGCAATGCTGATGGTCATTTAGGTGGTAAGGTTACCGACCGCCTCAAAGAACTGTTGGGCGATAAAGTAGAAGACCTCATTGATGATCAAATCAAAGATACCGATATTGCAGACGCACTCAAAGATGTAGTCGCTGATGTCATAGAAGGCGAAAGCAAAGAAGAGTTGGGCAAACGCCTAAAAGACCGCCTCAAAGAATTATTAGGCGATAAAGCTGGTGACCTCATTGATGACAAAATCAAGGATGGAGATATTGCTGATGCACTCAAAGATATTATTGGCGATGTCATGGATGGCAATGCTGATGGTCAATTAGGTGGTAAAGTTACAGATCGTCTCAAAGATTTATTGGGCGATAAAGTAGAAGACCTGATTGATGGCAATGTTAAAGATACCGATATTGCTGCTGCTCTCAAAGATGTCGTCGCTGACGTCATAGAAGGCGAAAGCAAAGAAGAGTTGGGTAAACGCCTAAAAGACCGTCTCAAAGAACTATTAGGCGACAAAGCAGGTGACCTCATTGATGACAAAATCAAAGATGGTGACATTGCTGATGCACTCAAAGATATTATTGGTGATGTCATGGATGGCAATGCTGATGGTCAATTAGGTAGTAAAATAGCGGATAGATTCAAAGATCTATTGGGCGAAAAAGTAGAAGACCTGATTGATGGCAATGTTAAAGATGCTGATCTTGCTGCTGCTCTCAAAGGGGTGTTTGATGATGTAATAGAAGGCGAAAGTAAAGCTGACTTAGGTAAACGTCTCAAAGAACGCCTCAAAGACTTGTTGGGTGCCAAAGTGGGCGACCTCATTGATTCTAAAATTCCAGATGATAGAATTGCCGATATACTCAAAGAAGCTTTTGGCGACTTGTTAGATGGTGACTTTGATGGTGCTATTAATACTATTAAAGATGGTGTCGTAGAAATAGCTAAAGAAGAAACGGACAAAATTGTAGAAGGACTTGTTGCTAAAGCAAAAGTTTATCTCTTGGAGAAAATCCAAATCATTGTCAAGGAAGAATATGTAGATAAACTCATCAGTCAAGCCTTTGATGATGTTCGCAAAAAAATTGGCAATGTTCCTGTAGGGCAGTTTGTCGCCAATGTTACCGAACGTATCACTAAGGCAAGCGTAGAGATTATCCGCAAGGAAGTAGTCAAATACGTAGAATCTGGTGGACTGGAAAAAACACTCAAAGCAGTCAAAGATGTTATTATTGATGAACTAGCTGCTAGCCTCCAAGGCTTACGTTTCGACGGAATCGACTTCAGTGCTATTGGCAAAAAAATGGGTCGTGCTGTATTAGAAACTACAGAATTCAAAAAAGTATTGACCCATATCAAGGGTCAAGTACTATTGAGCTTTATCGCTATCATCGAAGATGAAGTAGAACAAGCTATTGGGGGTACTATTGATTTATACCTAAAACAATATGCCAACTGGAACGGTACATTACTGGACACAGGAAAACGTAGCGTTAACATTGGACCATTCTGGGGATGTATCAATATTGTATTGAGTATACAAGCTAAAATGGATGCTAAATTAGTATCGACTCGCAAAGAATTAACAGTGACTGCCACAGGAGACGTACAAGCTTCTGCTGATGTAGGTGTCGGTATTAGTGTTGGATTGACACTGCCTGCTATTGGTGGTATTGCTATCGAAGGTGGAATCATTGGAGGTCCTCGTATCAAAGCAACAGCTTCTATTAGCTTAGGTGTCAAGAATGCCGTACTACAAGGAACTATGAATCCTCTTAGAATGGACATTGATATGACTGCAAAACTGTACTTAGAACTACCTTCTGCTGTTCCTGAATGGATGATAGAATTTGCTGCCAGCTATGTAGCCTCCGTCACCTCAAGTGGTCATACACTCTATTACGAATTGGGTCGTCTCAATATATTTACCGCCACGACTCCTAGCTATGCTTTGAGTTTCGATATCGTGAAAGGTAAATACCGCTACTTAGGTGCTACTGGTAAATATAACATGACCATCAATCCTAAAGTAAAACAGTATATCAATGAATTGAAACAAGGTGTTGAACATGCTGGCAATCAAATAGAAGAAACTATTTCAGATTGGTTTGGCAGCGATTGGATTCCATTCAATGGCAAATAAAAAAGTACTTGAATATAATACGTAGTGAGTATTTATATGCAAAAAAGCCTCTTCTGGATAGAAGGGGCTTTTTTTTATATTCGTAGAATTATAGAAATTTATCTTTCGCTTTACACTTTATACAAATCATAATCAACATCTGTTGCGGTCTGGCACAGAAAATTGGTGGCTCGCTGATTTAAGCCAAAGTATGGAGTAGATATATTAGGATTAGTATCAATCTCTATTACAAATTGCAATATAGTAGTCAATTGAAGTTCATTTTTGAGTTGATTAATCCTTTCTATCCTTGATTCGAAAATATTTAGTAGATCGTGAATGTAGGTTTCGAAATCAATAACACTACCCATTTCTATTTGATAACTCCAAGTGGTTGATTTTGGAATAGGGCTATTTTTGACCTTCACGGAAGTAGGTTGTATTCGGAGGAGTTCGGTTATCGCATTAGTATCAAAATAATCCCCTTTGAATGCAAAGTATAAATAGCTATCTCCAACTTCATTGTGATTGAGTTTTTCGATATGGTTGTAAATCTTGTATATCACCCAATTGATTTGGTCTTGCTCTCCCCCGTATTCTTCAATTTCACCATGTGTTTTATACTCCGAAATATTAAAGCCCTCCTCAATATCATTGTACCATATTACTTGTTGACCAAATATTGCTACCACCCAAAAACCTACACCCTTATCTCCCTCAGGAGATAATACCCATTTTTGTAATGGCACTCGTATTAATTGCCAAAAATTTAGGAAAACACCAACCAGCTTTTGTTCTTCCTGCTCTATCAGAGCCTGTAACTCCTTCTTGCTTATAGCTGTCCATCTTTCCATTACAATTCTAAGTTAACTTATTAGCTCCCTACTTAATCATACCCAAAATACTACCAGCTCTACGCAATAATCCCATCCATTGTCCTGACTTGATCTTATTGTATTTCACATCTTTGAGTGCATTTAGCAATCGCATATTATCAAGCTCCTGTCCTACTGTGATACGGACACAATTGGCACAGCCTACCAAATTGGACACATCCAATAAGGCTATTTTTTCTTCTTGATAAAGATAATCGACTAAAGCGGCAGGTTCATTTACTTCTATTAGTATGGTATTGGTGTGGCTATCGTGTACCTTCTTGACCACAGGCAACAAGCTCAATGCTAACAGCAATTTTTGTTTTTCTAATAAGACCTGCTCTACAACACGATCTCTCTTGTCGGCTACATAGAGTGCTTGCGTGGCAGCTTCTTGCGCCATACCGCTAATGGTGAACGGAGATTGTACCGCCTCCAGTACTTCTATAATAGCAGGGTTCGCCAAGGCATATCCTATACGAAGTCCAGCCAAGCCCCAAGCTCCCGAAAAGCTGTGAATAACAATCAGATTGGGGCAAGTTTCTACCAAAGAAGCCAAACTATAGGTACTGCTATAATCAATCGCAGATTCGTCAATGACAACAATACCATCAAATTTGGTAACAATGTCGGCTACATCAAAACTAGAAACCAAAGAACCTCTGATGTGATTCGGGTTTTCGATATAAATCAAGCGATTCGTTGCCTCTATTTTATCCGATTCCAAAATAGGCAGTTGTCCATCGGGTTCTAGTGGCAGTGCCAATACATCCAAGGCTTGTACATCTGCTAAATGTTGGAGACGTTGCTGAATAGGCGAAAAACTGACAATGCCGTGTTCGGTAGGCACACAAAAAGACCGCAGAATCGTATCCAAAACTCCCGTAGAACCATTGCCCAAGGCAATATAAGTGCTTGGCAATTCGTGATGAACTGCCAACTGCCCTTTTAGCTTTGTAGCTTTGAGGTCAGGGTATTGAAAATAAGATTGTTCTGTGCCGATGCTTTTGCTACTGCTATTGCTCGACGACATATCGACCCACCCAATACGTTGTGCATCTAGGGGCGTCGGTTGCTTTTCTTTCTGTTGCACTATCTTGCGGATATGCCGAGGCAACCACAAGTGCAAGTCTGCTTTGCTATTCATCATTATAGAATTACAGGTTATTAGACACAATTATTCTTCGTCCATATCAATCAATTCAAAAACCATTGCAATACGAAATGCTTGATCTACTTGCCCTTGATTGAGGGCTACTTTCGCAGCTTTATGCAACGCCTCTAACAGCTGCTCATCGTCCTCGCCATATATTTCCAACAGGTTCTGAATATTGCTATCCAAATCAATCAAATCTTCTACGGATTCTTGATTAGGATAATCCAACTGTCCAGCAAATTGTGCCAAGTCGTTGCCTGTAAATACAGTACTACTCAACAAATGTGTTGGCAAGTTATCGAAGCCCAAAGCTATTTCTTCAGGTGCTTGATAGACATCAAAAATAGCATCGCCACTTACTCGCACATAGTGCCCTCTACCCAAACGTCCGACCAAGTCAATTTTGTGTGGGTCGATACGACCTCTATCATCAATAACAGCCTCTTCGACGTGCATACAGAGAACCTTACAGATAACTAAGTGTCCTGCTCCACCGTCTGTGCCCAACGGAATTATTTCGCTGACCTTGCATTCAAACTGAACAGGTGATTCGGCCACTCGATAAGGAGCCACCTCCTCCGAGGGGATAGCCGTCAAACCTGATTTTTCAAATTCGCTCACATCAGCAGGATACGAAATACTAGCTATCGCCATTTGGCGTACCATCGCATGATTGACCACATTAATAACTACTTCTTGGTTGAGCTCTACATTGTGTAGTGTGTCCTTGGTTGTATTGTCCGATACTCGTCTATTCGACGAAAAAACCAATACAGGAGGATCCGCACTAAACGCATTGAAAAAACTATAGGGAGCTACATTGGCAACACCATTTTCATCTATTGTAGATACAAAAGCAATGGGTCTGGGGGCTATCGCTCCCACCATAAATTGATACCAATCTTTAGTGGCTATTTCGCTAGGAACTATCTTACGCATGTTATCTTTTTTTTATAATAATTGATATACAAAATACATTTTTTTTCAGAAAAAAAAGCAAGGGCTACTCTTCTTCAATATCGTACCTCGGATAATCTTTTGATTTGTAATTTAGTCTTTTGAAATCAATACCTGCATTTGCCGTTTCACGCATTTTTCTTTTGTCCTTGTCATAGAACTTGAAACGCATATTGTAGCCTTCGTCTGATAGTTTGAACGATAAATCTACATACTTGGCAGCTCCTTGAGACCCTCGCATTTGGCAAGTTACTTCTTCGGGAGGCAAGGTATAAAAATGATGCTTTTTGTCAAAATTAGGCACGATATACAAGTCGCAACGCTCATCTCTAATCAAGTCATTTTTTATAGAAAGATTCTCAATTATACGAAAAACGAGGATGCTTAAGCGTCATATTAAGTGGAGGAAGATTTGCCATTTTTCACAGCAGACAGTAAATTAACATCTAATCAATAAGGTTTTTTTCATGATGAATTGCCATTTATGTAACAGCGACAGCGCCAACATTCAGATACAGATTCATAATCACTTGTTGCAAGCGGACCAAACCATTCAGCTTTGTCAAAGCTGTGCGGACGCTCGTGGTATTTCTCCACAAAACATGAAACGCGAACAAATCGAGTCTGTCATCGAAGAAATAAATGCTCTCCAAGGACAACAAGTCAAATGCGACAAATGTTCTACTACTCTTCTCGAAATTCGTAAAAATAGCCAACTCGGTTGTGCCGACTGTTACGATAAAATGGGCAATTCTTTAGAAACTGACCTTCGTCGCTTTCACAAACGTAGCTCACACGAATGTTTACCAGTTATTATTTCTGAGAAACAAAAAAGACAGCGTCAAATTACTGATCTCAAAAAAGAATTACAAATCAGTATCTCAAATGAAAATTACGAAAAAGCCGCCATCCTCCGCGATCAAATTGATAACCTATCCCTTTTATGAGCTCACTTCCAGACCACTTCACCAATAGCCCTTTACCGTGGCTAAATAGTACTTCCGACTGCGACAGCATTGTCCTTTCTTGCGAAGCTAGCCTGTCACGTAACCTACAAGGCATCCCCTTTCCGAATAAAGCATCCGCCACTCAACTGCTCAAAGGCCAACAAAAAGTTCAAAATGCCTTAATGAAGCTTGAGCCTCCTCTCTTTCCATACAGTTTTGCCCTAGCTGACCTTCGAGACTTAGACCGCGATCTGCTCAGTGAGCGTCGACTACTCCCTGCCAACTTTGAATCGTTTTCCAATGATCAAAGCTACCTTTACTGTAGTAACGACGAAAGCATCAGCTGCCTCACCAATAGTGAAGACCATTTCAAGGTTAGTATTTCTGGCAAGGACAACTGCCTTAATGAAATTTCCCAAAAAGTCCAACAACTCGATTTCCAAATTCAACAGCACATTCAATGGGCTCATTCGCCCAAATTTGGCTATTTAACAGCTAGCCCCCTACTTGTTGGCTCTGGCTTCAGAGTTTCCGTATTAGTCAACCTCGTAGGCTTAGAACTCAATGGTCAACTCAATAAAACGGTGACTGCCTGCAACAGGCTCGGCTGGAATATTAATAGTTTGATGAATGATAACGAGCGCTTTCCAGGTAACATTTACCAAATTTCGAATCAACGGACTCTTGGATATACCCCTGAACAAACGACACGATCTCTACAAGAATTACTCTCACAAATCTCCTCACAGGAGAATAACCAACGCAAGGCTCTCGCCTTTCGTTCCCCAGAGAAAATCTTAGATTATATTGGACGACCTTATGGTAGACTTCTCTATAGTCATCTTGCCTTCCCAGCTGAAACTCTCCATGAACTTTTACTCCTCAGAACAGGTGTACAACTCAAAGTTCTACAAAATCTCGACATTGACGACATCAATCAATTAATCACCGACACGATGAATGCCCATCTCAATTACCATCAACTTGGCACTCATGCCGAGCTCGCTATCGAACAAGTTCGTTCGCAAAAGATCCAAGCCCTCATCGCCGAGTAAAGCTTATTCTCTGTCCTTTCGAGAAACACATTCTCTACAGTCGAGTCTCGTTGTTTATTTTCTCTAGCTCTCTATGTTACAGTTAAGTATTCAATAGGAGCTAAAGAAAATGAAAATCCCCACAGTCAAAGGTGTCATCGATCGTCGTATTCTCGCCAATTACCATATCGATCCCGCTGTTATGGCGAAAGTACTGCCAGCACCCTTTCGGCCGAAAATAGTCAATGGCTATGCTATTGGTGGAATTTGTCTCATTCGCCTTACTGATGTTAAACCAAAGGTCTTACCATTTCTCTGTGGAATTAACTCTGAGAATGCCGCACATCGCATCACTGTTGAATGGGATGATAATGGAGCGCTAAAAGAAGGCGTTTACATCCCTCGTCGAGATACTAATTCCAAACTGAACTCTTTAGCGGGTGGCAGAATTTTTCCAGGTC
>CAKZQC010000034.1 GCA_937139495.1 uncultured Saprospiraceae bacterium
GAATAAATAAACAGCCAATATAGCAGCGATAATATAGGCTATCACTTTTAACCAAGTACGCTTCTTCTTTGGCGGTGCGGTGGGTGCTGCTGCCTTTTTGGGCGGTGGCGGTGGTACGCTTTCTTTCTTTGGTATTGGTGGCGGTGTTTTTGGCAGTATGGCTGCTAGCTCTGGTACGTCCTTAGCGGTCGTCCAATCCGTCAGCATATCTGCCCAAATAAGGGTACTAGGCTTGATATTCAAACTTTGCAACTCTTCTATACTGTATGGTCCTTGTTGCTGTTCGTCTTTTATTAGATAGTATTTTTTCATTGTTCTAGGTTATCAGGTTAGGAATAGTCAGCAAAATAATAAAAATAGTTTGCAAACTATTTAAATAGGTCTTTGAATGCTTGGAGGATTAACGGGGCGGCGTACCACCTATGAAGAGAACACAAAAAGCCTAAGTCTGCATCAATGGAGGCAATAACTTGTTTGTTGTTTGATATGCTAACTCTATTTTCTCTAGAGAAAAAACCTTTTTTAGGTTCCTTTACTAAGTTTATAGAAATTTTAATACTAAAGATAATATATTCATACTCTACTCTAGACTTGAATACATTTTCAATAAATGGTTTGTAGTGACCATCTACGAGGAAATCCAACCAGTTAAACAATTGTTCTTCGTCCATATTGGCGATAATTCCTGCGGCTATCGCTTTGTTTTCGTCCTCATTGGTTTGTATGAGGTTGTTTATTTTTTCGTAGTCTTCTGTTGTTAGATTCATTTGATTAACTTTTTAAATTCGTGGAGAAACTCTTTTAGATCGTTACTAAAAAGAATCCTATTTCGCACGTTCCCGAGTCTAAAATTATAACTATGTTCAATCATAACAAGACCATCAAACAAGAATATATAACAGCCACCATCAGAATGGAAATTAAACTCCATTTTTAAATTTCCATAGAAATTAGATATACTACAAGATACCGAATCTAAAAACTTTTTTGATTCAAAGTCTGGATAGTACAAATCAATAAACGATTGCAACCAATCCAAAAATTGTTCTTTGTCCATGTTGGCGATAATTCCTGCCGCTATCGCTTTGTTTTCGTCCTCATTGGTTTGTATGAGGTTGTTTATTTTTTCGTAATCTTCTGTTGTTAGATTCATGGTATTTGTTATTCGAATAAGTCTTTGAATGCTTGGAGGATTCTTTGAATATCATTCACATCACACCATGGGTTTACGGTGTTGCCTTCCTTATCAATGTCAATAACAATATTTTCTCCTAGTATTATATCTACCTCTATTTGATTTCTATCCCCAAAGTTTCTTAAAAAATTGGCTTTTTTTCTACATAAAAAAACTTTTATAGATAGCATTTCAAAAAAAGTGATTCTTAATTCCAAACGGTCTTGTAAATGATCTGCTATATAAACAGGATAGTACAAGTCAATAACCGATTGCAACCAATCGAAGAACTGTTCTTCGTCCATATTGGCGATAATTCCTGCCGCTATGGCTTTGTTTTCGTCCTCATTGGTTTGTATGAGGTTGTTTATTTTTTCGTAGTCTTCTGTTGTTAGATTCATGGTTAGAATATTTTTAATTGGTTAGGTTCGTTCTTTTCAAAATTCATAGTAATAACCTCTATTTTTCTTTTGTCGGGGTTGACTCCCAAAGCCATATTAAAAGATATACTACTCCATACGTCAGGCATTCCCTCGAATGGATAATGAGAAAGTATAAATTTTCCTTTTATTCCTAAAAGTACCGTTATCAGATCCAAGAAGTCTTCTTCCGTGTATCCTGAGTAATGCCCTTGGTTAGCTCCGATATAAGGGGGGTCTATATAGAAAAAAGTATCTGTATCGTCTAGTTTTTTTATTATTGCGATAGCGTCTCTATTAAACACGGTGACACCATCTAACCTAGACTTTAGGAATTTAAAAATCTTTTTTTTATTCCTCATTGTTGTAGGAGCTGTCCAATTGTCATTCTTGCTACGTTGCCATTTAAAAGAAGATGCCATCTGACCGCCAAAAGACAAACAAGAGTTAACCCAAACCGCCCAGGCTCTTTCTGTGTCACTGTACAGATTTGTACTCAAATAAATATCCTTAGCCCTTTTAAATGTATTTTCGCAATGGATAGTAGATTCTATCATCTTTTGCAAACCGTCAAAATCAATAACCATTGACCTATAAAAAGCCGCTATATTACCGTTGATGTCGTTGATAAACTCTGCTTTAGATTTTGGCTTTGCGAAAAATACTGCAGCACCTCCTGCAAATGGTTCTACATATGTTGTATGATTTGGAATATGTGGCAAAATGTGTTTAATCATTTTTTGTTTACCACCATAATAAACTATTGGCGTTTTCATGCTTTGGCGTTTAATTCGTCTATAATTTCAGCAGTCAAGCTGCCGTCTGGTTGGTCTTCGTCTTCGCCTTCTGTGGCTCCGACTTCTACAAATTGGCTACGAGGTATTACCCATACACGCTGTGGCGTTTTACTCATTTTCTGAGGTTCGTACTTTCCTTCCTCATTAGGTAACATCTTCATAATATACCCCCTATGATTAATAGACTTTCCCGTATTTCCTACCTTTCTTTTTAAGAGTAGTTTTTGTTCTAGTATTTCATTTATCCAACTTGTTTTTTTGCCTGTCAAAAACTCTTCGCCTATATCCTTAGTAGATAAGTACAAGGCTTGCTCCTTTGGGAATGTCAAGAAGTAATCCTCCAGACCTTGGCGAATTTCTCGAACGTCTGTATTTTCGTTAACCCCTACTACTTGTCTAAAAGTATCTGTTTTGATTAACTTAGGATCAAACCACATTCTATCCCTTTTGGGGTGTACTATCTTGCGGTTTTGTAAGTAGTGAATAAAGGCAGGGATTTCCGCCTCCATTTTTTCCATTAATTCGGGGTCTTTCTGCTTAGGTACTGGCACGTGAACAATCCAATATCTTTGGTCGTGTTCGCTAGCGTATATCATACGCAAATTATTACTATTGAATAAAAACTTTGAGTGCATATATATTGAGTAAGCACTCGCCCCCTTGGGGTTGGCTGTGACAGGTGCTTCCGCTGTGGATTGTGCCTTGATACGTTCGGCATCTGCTTTGCGGTCCAATAGTGTTTCTTCGCACATGACTAACAGTTTGTGTGCATATCGAGCCATCCCAAATTCACTTTTTAGATCATCGTTGTTGATGGTTATTGTATTGTTTAGGAATATTCTAGAGAGTAGCTCTTGAAACTTTGACTTTCCTGTTCCATTTTCAGGAGAATACAAGACAGTTACAGGCAATTTTTGCGTAGGGTGCTTTAGTAGTATTTGTATATAATCCAAGCCCATTTCGTAACTGTCTCCGAATATGTGCGCTACAAAGTTTAGAATAGTAGAGCAGTCCCCCTGCTGCGGTTTGTGTACAAAGGGAAAATACTTGTTGTAGAAAAACCCTGAGGGGGTCTCGATTTGTTTTTGGTAATTCGTATGACTTGGCACATTCGCAAAGCCTATATAGTGGCTGTCTCTTAGATAGCTTGCAAAGTGTTTGCCGTGCAATTCTAACAAAGTTCCTTTGCTAAATCGTACCAATTCCATATTATAGACCGTCTTACCTGCTACTACTGCTGGCGTGTGTACTTGCTTGTAGAAGTCGTCCCCTATCCACAACAAATCTTTAAGGAAGTTTGGCACCAATAGGACCAATTCTAATTCTTCCCTGTTGTATCCGTATCTATCTTTTTTAAAGACAAACTCTTTAGTTTGCAGCCTATCGGCGTGCAATTCGTAGAATGCTTCTGGATCATCTAAAGAGAACCACTCTTTTAGACTAGATTCCGCCTTGGTAATCTTGAAAAAAGTAAAGTATTTTGATTTTTTCTGCTGCGTCATACTGCTAGATAGTGCCTCTATTTCCTTAGGGGCTAGGGTCTCGATAAGGTCATCCAATCCTTTTGGTTGCTTCTCTAGGCTATTGCTATTAATAGTAGCATAATAGACATGACCCTCAAACCCTTCTACTTCTAGTACTAGATCCCTTGTTTTTGTTCCTGCCCTTAGGAACCCAAAAGGTCTAGTCCTCAAGTCTTGCTCTGTTTCTAGGTCGCTGATACTTATTTCTCTACAGTCGCCATCATGCAAAATGACCACCTTTTGAACTTTGCAAACTTTTATCAAGTTTGCTATATCCTTATGAATTACCTTTTTTTTCTTAGGACTTTTGCGGTCTGCATAGTGAGTAATAGAGGACAAGCCTACTACGTGCAATCCATTTTGTCCGCCTGCTTCGGCTTTGAACGCTCCTTCCGTCAATACTAGCGTATCTATTTCCGTCTTTTGGCGGTACGCTTCCTTAGTAAATTCCGTAAAAAAAGGGAGTGTACCTTGTCCAGAAGGCATCAAATATTTGTTGTCGTTTATGGGGTTTCTTAATCGTGTCAACGTGTATTCTTTTTGGTTGAATACACCTTCTTTGACCTCCTCTTCTTCGTAAGTATAGACCCTACCTTCTAGGTCTGTGATTAGCATTTCCACGTTTCCCCACTTTGGGCAAAGTTTGAATACAGGTTCCAAACTTTCAATATTTTCTCCTCTTATCGAGCGTGTTACTTTGATATTTATTGCTTCAGGATTGCCAAAAATGGCAGACATCCTCTGGTTGTAATAGCTAGCCAATTGACCAACCGACCAAAAGCATAACGCCTGCATGAATTTATCTTCATACTTTCGAACAGCACAAGTATAGAAGTTTGATTCAAAAGTCAAACTTTCGTTATTCTCTTGTCCATCTTTCAATATAAACTTATGGACTTTTTGTAGTTGGGTTGCCAAACGGTAGAACTCAACTTCTACCGTCTTAGGAACGCCTATTGTTTGCCCTCTTCTGACAGCCACTTCCCAAGCGGTCAACATATTTCTAATAGTGGCGTACAGTTGCCCTACTGCGTCTTTTTTGGTATATACCAATATCTTGTTTTTATCGGC
>CAKZQC010000035.1 GCA_937139495.1 uncultured Saprospiraceae bacterium
CAGTTGATGCCAAGCATCAAGCCACCCAGTTCGCTTCGCTCATGAACAAGATACTATCACCTTTCAATACTGACTTCGAGAGATGATCGAAATTTAAGCATATTTTCAAGGGATTGTATTCCCTTGTTCTCCATAATGCCCCTGAATTACACAGCTTTTTCTTGATTTCATGAGTTCAAATAACACTTTTCAAGTTTTGTCCTGTACTTAGCTAAAAACTAGTAACCCAAATGCAAAAAATAATACTACTCTTTCTCTTCCTAGTATCTAATCTGGCTTATAGCCAGGTCAAGTACCCTGCCCATGAGCATTATGCCCACCTGAATCATGTCTGTACGCTACCAAATAAGGCGGATCTAGTAGCATGGTTTGAGAACGAAAAACAGTACTTGGTCACTACGACCACAACAGATAGTACCAATCCAACTATTTGGCTAGTAGATGTTACTGGCAAGAAAACGCCCTATCCGACTATTGACATTTCTCCCAATCAGTTGTTGTCCATTGTACAGCTGGTGACCTTAGATCAAGGTCGTATCTTTTTGAGAGGAGAAATAGCCTCTACCAAAAAACCGACTAAAAAAAAATGCAACTGGTTTGCCATTTGTGATAATAAAGGAAATATTATTCAACAAAAAACAAGTCAATACTACCCTTATCAATCTGCCGACCAATGGACTGATAACCAAATTGGGCTGCTACGCAACTCCACACAAAAAACTTCTTTTGGTAATAAAGCAGTTGTTGATTTGCTTGACCTATCAAACCTAGCCATAAAAGGAAAAAGAGTATTTGAGTTTAATCAAAAAACGGTATTTGTCAACAATTTCAAAGCAAATAGGCTAAAGCAGAGCGTTTTGTTTATTGGGCTAAACACGCCCAACAAAACGGCACTAGATACGAGTACTTACTTGACGGGCGTTTTTACTACATTTGCCTTTGATGGTACACTCTTATTTGACTATACCGATGACGATATTGAACGACCATTAAAATACCAAGTCTCTACTACTCCTATTCCGATTGTGAGAGGAAACCATACGCAAACGGATGTGTTTTATTGGGAGGCATTGGGAAGAGTCCTTCAAGAGCGCATAATTCTGCGGCATCAAATAAGTGATGGTGTAAATGAGCTGTTGACAGAGGTTGATTCTTACCCACATGTTAATCCTCATTTGAAAATAATAGGACAAACAGAACAGTATCTATTTTCTAGTTACCAAAGTACGGAAGGGTTCGAAAATACTCCTTTGCTAATTTTATCTTCTGCCAAAAGAGCCCCCCCCCACCCCTATTCACGTTCTATTACTTACACGTGTTTGTGGTGTCCGATCAGCTCTATCGTAGAACAAACGGAAGGTATAGACCAGAAGGAGTATGAATTTGATCGTATGGTGCTGGCAAGGAGACAGCCTTACGACGAAATAAAAACGCATCCTAGAGAATATCCGCCACAAAAAAGTACGTTATTTCCTGATTGGTATTTTATAGATGTAGTCATGGTCTATCGAGCCAAAAATGGTACGAGTTCTGATAAATTAGTTAGCCTCGTTTTTGTTTATACACACCCTGAAAATACTTCCTATTAAGTAAATCGATTTTTGATAGATTATCAACAACAACGATGAAGTCATCTAAAACAACAGCCGTATCCGCACATAAAGTGCGGATACGGCTGCTATTTTTTCATGCGTTGCCTTTCTCTCCTATCTAATATTCTCCACAAAGTCTAAAAAGACCTGCTGATGCAGCTCCAAATCTAAATTAGGAGAAAGCGAAGCACGAACAATGTAATCTTTGTCGCCTTCCTTAGTCGTTCCTTGTGTAGAAGTAGCGGGTACTGTCCAGTAGCAGCCTTTGAGCTGTCCATAACTGACACAGAATTTGCTTTCGTTCGGAATTTTGGTAATCATCAAATTGATTAGCTTCAAATTCAAGGCTCTTTTGTAGGTTTCTTTTTCTGCTGCGGTCTTGCCTTTGGTCGGCAAGTCCAACGAAAATACAGAAGGCGTAAATCCTTCTGCGGCTAGTTCTTCGGACACAAAATTGATTTTTGCCGTAGGCAATACCTCTCTAATAAAGTTGACAAATGTACGTGTATGCAGATACGCCGCATGGATTCGCTCATTCATCGACGGCATTTGCTTGGCTAATATTTCATATTGAAGTGCTGTCGCTTCATTGTCGCAAAGAGCCAAATGTTTTTCTATTTTTTGCATCAAAGCGGTCGTTTTTGCATTGCCAACACAATAGCCAGCCGTGCATTTTCCGCCACTCGGAAACTTAGAGCCACTCGCATACGAAATCGTCCGAACCGTAGAAAGAATTTTGCCTTCGCCCAAGAAATGTACATTCGGGCAGAACGTTTGATCCAAGATGAATACAGGGTCAATAGCGGTAGCTCCTGTTGGTGTTTTGCGGACTTTTGTCAATACCGCTTTTAGTTGCTCCAAGTCAGGTACTTCTACTCTAGGATTGGTCGGAATCTCCGCAATAATATAAGGCACGGCATCTTCTTCTGCCATTTCGGCTAATATTCTGTCGATACTTTGTACCATATCGTTGTCGCCATCTACGGGCAAATCGACTACCGATACATTCGCTACACAAGCAGCCACACGCCTTGCTTGGTCGTTGGTACCACCATAACAATTGGGCGGCACAATTATTTTGATTGCCTTTCCTTCATGGTTTTCTAGGGCATCATGAACTAGCCCCATCATAATCGCATATTGTATAGAAAGTCCACTCGTAGCGACCAGCGGCTCGATAGGCGAACCTGTAATTTCCTTGATAGATTTCAAGACACTTGCCTTGTCTTGTTGGATTGTATTTTCTTGTTTAGTAATCGTAGATTCAGCAACCAATGACTGCAAAGCGGTCAGCGAATCGGCTGGGGTCATGGCTACGGTTTCTCTTCTACGGACATGCTGAATATCTGAAATATAACGTTCGTTCTGTTCGCCATTGACCAACAAAACACTTCCTAAAGAGCCATAAATACTAATGAAAAAATCAATATTTGGATTAAGCTCGACTGTACCAATTTCGTCTTGTTGAGTCACCAAAACCGTACTACCATCAAATGCAGTTATCTCCGATAGCTTATTCACTTTTTTGAGCTCAAAGTGATACCCATATACCTGCTCCAATACTTCCGCATCAAAACAAGCTGGTAAGCTGTCGGTATATACAATTTGGGTCTTTTTATTGTCCAATAAATTTTTTCGGAGGATTGCCAAAATAGGAACCGTCTTGGAAGAAAAACTAAGGACGCTGTTTGCTTTTAACTGCTGCAAATGAGCGATACCCCACTCCAACAGACAAGACAAAGGGTGTCCTAATCGAATATAATCGTAAGCCGTAGGCAGCACGCTCAATGCCGATGTTGTTGCATTATTATCCTTATACAAGACTTCTAGCTGCTCTAAAAACTGCGTTTTTGCTAATTTTTCATTATAAATATCCAGTCGGTGTGTCGTTAAACCCAACCAATCTGTTGGCATATTTTCCAATACTTCTTTAATGTAATTAAGCATTTTATTGTCTTTCATGATTTTTGCCTTTAGTTGATTGGCAATATACATTAATTCGATTTATTTCAAAAGTGTAGCAAGACGTTTTATGATATTGCTAAAAACGCTACCAACCACCTAGCAATTTCTAGACGCTGTCTGTACTACTAGGTGGTTATTTATGTAGCAATAGAGGTTATTACGAATAAATTCGTAATAACCTCTAATAAAATTGCAGTTATTTTTAGGTATATTTAACCAGTATATCCGCTACTTTTTGCAAATCTGTGGCTTCTATTTCTGTTTTGGGAGCTAGTGGAAACAGTTGTTGTCCTGGTCTGCCAATAAAAGCAGCACGCCAACCAGCCCATACTGCACCAGCTACGTCCCAGCCATGTGCTGCTATCAACATACATTCCTCAGGCTTTAGCCCCATCTTGCGAGCTCCCCAAGCATAAGCATCTCTAAACGGTTTAAATTTGCCAATATCTTCCACACTTAATCTTTCATCAAAGTATTCAGTTAAATCTGCACTTTCAAATTGCTTTTTGACTCCTTCATTCGATGAATTGGTAAACGATACCAGTTTATAACCATCTTTTTTGAGTTGTGCCAACGCTGCTTTAACTTCGGGGTGAGCTGGTAAGCCTCTCAATGATTTTAATATTACATTTCGTGCTTCTTCCTGCGATATAACAATGCCGTTATTCGCTGCAACCATCTGCAAGGCTGCTGCTCCAATATGCCCAAAATGTTCGTATTCGCCGCTTGCTGTAGTCACCAATGAATATTGCAACATAGTAGTAAACCAAAGTGACAATAAGTCTTTCCGTCCATCTAAAGCAGCTCCGACTTGCTTTTTCATATCATTGAGATCCAATAGCGTTTCGTTGACATCAAAGAACAATACCTTGGGTCTTACTCCTTGCAATTTTTCGTTACTAGTTTCTGGAGTATTGCCAAAAGCTAAATTGGGCATCAACATTCCTCCTGCTCCTACAACTCCTAGATTTTTGATAAAATTTCTTCGATTGTCCTTCATGTTACAATGATTTTTTTGTTTAAATAATTATTAGCATTAAGCCAATTCTAATAGCTCGCTTAGTACTTGCTTGAATACATCTACAGGTTGTGCACCTGCCACCGCACTTTTTTTATTGAAAACAATCGTTGGCACTGAATTGATACCTAAATTTTTCCAATAATTTTGTTTATTTCTTACCTCCTTACGGACTTCGTCCTTATCTAATAATGCAAGTCCCTCTTCTGCGTTCAACCCAACATCTAACAACGCTTGTTTGAGAACCGCTCTTTTCGATACATCTTGACGCTCACTAAAGAAAGCCGTAATCAAACGCATCTTCAATTCCGTTTGCTTTCCAAATGCTTCGGCATATTCCAATAAAATATGTGCTTCAAAAGTATTGGACATACGCATTTCATCGAAATAATCGAACGTAAAACCGAGTTCTGCACCCGCTTGAACTAGATGTTGCTGTGATGCTTTTTGTTGCTCCAAGGTCGCCCCATATTTTTCGGTAATATGCTCACCTATATTCTGCCCTTCGGCAGGCATATTGGGATTCAACTCAAAGGGTTGCCACTCTATTTCTACTTGGTCTTGCAGACCCAATTCTTCGATTGCTTTTTCCAAGCGTTTGTAACCAACGATACACCAAGGACATACTACGTCCGAAACAATGTCTATTTTAAGTTTATCTGCCATCTTTAGTTTTGTTTTATTTTTAATAAGTTGCTTAAAAAGTCATTCAATAAAATACCTAAACAATCATTTAGGTATTTTGCAAAAAAAATGTTTTTTTTATACCCCTGTTTTTTACTATACTACAACCTTGTATTATTTGCTAGGCACTTACTCTTTTTAAGGTCACGTATTAGGGGAACATCTCTACCATCCGATTGTTTAATAGACTCCGAAGTAATTGCGAATAGATTTCGCAACCACCTCTAATTATGATTATCTCTTTTCCTCAAAAATAAATTATGCTTGACTACTGGACTTCCTTAACCTACACCACTAAGTTTTCTTTTATTGGATTCCTAATCACATTGGCTTTAGGTCTTTTGAGTATGGGGTTGTTAGGAGCTTGTTTGTATTATCCTGTTTCCTTTCTTTTCAGATCCTACCCTACTCTCAACAAGTGGCAGGGCGACTGGGTCTGGCCCGCTATGATAGGCGTAGGAATGGCATGGTCGCTGGGTTTTGTCTTTGGCGGTATAGCTTGGCATTACCTGCAAAACCAAATTACTTCCATTATTTTATTAAGCCTCATATATGGCTTTATTCTTTGGTTATGGGCAGCCGTATTATGGTATATTGTCATCAGCAAATCACTTTCTATACACTAGTTACTTCCTGTTTTCAAAAAATAGGAGATATTTCTTTAAAATGACAATTTGAGTTCCAACACAAAGCTAGAACTCAAATTATCAAAAATTATAATTTCAAATGTATTGTTAGAGGTTATTACACCACTTTGCTAATTTGAACTTGCGGCTGCACATTCGTAAAATTAGGTAAGTCTGCCAAAATCTTTTCAGCATTAACCCCAAAAGATTTCTGAAATGATTCTAATGATTCAAACGTCACGTTTGAAATAACCACAAAAGGTGCTGGAGAACCTGGAGCTACGCCCCCTAATCCGAAATTCACATCAGAGGAAATAATTGCATCGCCCAACAGCGTTGAAATTAACTCGTTATGTTGATTCGTATAATAATCTTTATCAAATTTCAAATCCGCACTATTCGGATACATTACTGTTAACTTAATCATCTTTTATATTATTAGATTGGTGTTGCCTCAACTTTGCTAGAGTAAGAAAAAACCTACTTTCACAAGAATTATTTACTCCAAGCAAATTTTTGGAATGGTGCATCTACTGCTGTGTTCGCAATATGATTGGTGTAGTTACTAATTACTTTTTGCGATACGCCCAAAATGATGTCCAATACCTGTTGCTCGCCATATCCAGCCGCATAGAAAGCATCTAAATCACTTTTGGTAACATGCCCACGGTTACGAACAATCGTCAATGTTAGTGTACGCAGTGCTTCCAATTTTGGATTGGCAAGTGGTGTTTCGTTACGCAATGCTTCTGTAATAGCACTGTCCACTTTCATCATATTGGCAATAGCCGTATGTGCAGGCACACAATAATGACACTCGTGTTCTACATTAATTGATTGCCATACTACCGTTAGTTCTTCTTTGTCGAACGAAGATTCGGTAAACAGTTTGTGGATTGTCTGATAGGCTTCAAGAAGTCCTGGAGAGCCAGCCAATACACCATGCAACCCCGGTATCATACCGTTTGCTTTCAGAGATTGTTCCAATAGTGCTTTGCTACCTTCAGGAGCCGTTTCGATGTTATTAACTTTTAAGGTTGTCATAATTTCAATTTTTAATTTGTTGTTTATTAGCAATAACTAAACAAATGGTTAGTTATTGGCTAAAAAAATGTTTTTGTTTTTTAATCCTATTTTTAAAAGTCCTTGCTTCTGCAAAAAATCAATCCACGACAAATAAATTTTGATTTATTCGCTTCGATTTTGCTTCTACAAGACCTTTTTCTTTTGTCTTATATTAGGTAGAACGGCAAACCTAACCGATTGTTTAGAAAAAGAATAAAAATTTATTTTTATTTTCGCCTTTATTTTTTTTCTGCCTTATATTCTACTCTGATAGGTGTGCAATTCGTAATAGCGACCTTGGGTTGCCAATAGCTCGTCATGTGTACCACGCTCGCAAATTCGCCCTTCTTCTATCACCAAGATTTGATTGGCTTTGCGAATGGTACTCAATCGGTGAGCGATAACAAAAGTCGTTCTGTTTTTCATCAGTTCCTGCAAACTTTTCTGAATATAGGATTCACTTTGCGTATCCAAATTAGAAGTTGCTTCATCTAGAATGATAATTTTTGGATTGGCTAATATGGCTCTAGCAATAGAAATTCGTTGGCGTTGACCGCCCGATAACTTCACCCCTCTTTCGCCAATAATCGTATCCAAGCCCTTTTCAAAGCGATTGGCAAACTCATCCACATACGCCCCTTTTACGGCTTCTTCCAATTCCGATGCCGTGGCATCAGGTCTAGGATAAAGGATATTTTCTCGAATCGTTCCTTCAAACAAAAAGTCATCTTGCAGCACGACCGCCAAATTTTGTCTATAACTCCCCAAATTGACCGTCGTAATATCTATGCCATCAATCGTTACTTTACCTTTGGCAGGATTCAGAAAGGTAGCAACCAACCCAGCAATAGTTGATTTGCCTGAGCCAGAAGAACCAACTAGTGCAGTCACCGTTCCAGCTTTTGCTTCAAAAGAAAGACCGTGCAATACTTCCTTGTCTTCTTCGTAGCTAAAAGAAACATTCTGAAATTCGATATCGCCTTTTACATTTTGTAAAAATTCCGTTCGCACCTCTGGGTCATCTTCTTCTTTCATGTTCATCAACTCTTGTGTTCGATCCAAGCCTGCCATAGCATCCGTCAATTGACTACCAATATTCCCCATCTGCACGATAGGCGTAATCATAAAACCCAATAGCAATGTAAAGGAAAGAAATTCGCCCATCGACATCTGTCCGCCCATCATAAAATAGCCACCGATTCCCATAATACCAGTAGAAGCCATTCCAATCAAAAACGTAGAAGAACTACTGATGACAGCGGTTGCCGTCAAGCTCTTTTTTACATTTTCGTACAAGCGAGTAACGCCTTTCTCAAAGCTAGCTGTTTCTTGTTGTTCGGCATTGAATGCCTTGATAACCCGCACACCACCCAGTGTTTCCGTCAGATTACCTTGTACTTGAGCATTGATTTTGCCTCGCTCCCTAAATATAGGGCGAACGTAGCCAAAGGCTTTCGTCATGACGACCGCAAAGATTATAACAGGAATCAAGACAGAGACGGTCATAATAGGGCTTATTTGCACTAGCAAAAAAATAGAAGCAATCGAAGTAAGTGTTCCTCCTATCAGCTGTACAAATCCAGTACCGACCAAATTACGCACGCCTTCTACATCTCGCATCACACGAGAAACTAAAGCACCAGATTTATGGTTGTCGAAAAAATTGATCGGCAATTTTAATAGCTTGCTTTGCACCTCTACTCGCATTTGCGAAATCATGTGCTGAGCCTGCACACTCAACAATCGAGTGATACTAAAAGACACAACCGAACGCACTACAATAGAAGCGCCCACTACTGCCAACAGTAGCCAAAGTGCGTCCATATCCTTGTTGGGGACAATATCGTCAAACAAAAAACGACTGGCATAAGGTGCCACTAGTCCTGCCGCACTCTGAATTAATATCAAAATCAACCCAATGCCTAACATGCCTCTTCGAGGCCAGATATATTCTTTGAATGCCCAACTAAACGACACATTTGTTTTGTATTTCTCTTTGTTTTTTTTCATACCGAGAAATAGACGAATATCAAGCCAAGCGTGTTTTCCTGCCATTTAGGCAGTTGGAGGATTTTTAACATCAACAACTATTTGGTCGAATCTACTTATATTAAACAGATTTATAACTTTATTTTATTCCATTTTTTTCTAAAAAACGCAATATTAATGTTGCTACTTCTACTGTTTTTTCTTCTGCTGCAAAATGCCCAGCATCCAGTAAGTGTAGTTCGGCTTTTGGCAAGTCTTCTAGGTATGCTTTAGCTCCATTGGCATTAAATTTCAAATCTTTGCCCCCCCAAACTATCAATGTTTTTAATTGTGTAGTTCGCAACATTTCTTGCCATTGAGGATAACGAATTAGATTTGTATTATAATCTTGAAATAATTGAACTTGAATTTTTCTATCTTTTTCAGATGTTAGAAATACCAAATCATGTACCCAGGCATCTGGGTTTTGTGTATGGTAATTGAGAGAATCTATATCGAACAAATACTGCTTTTCGATGATAGCTTCTCTACTCGTCAAACTATACAGAAAATCATATTTTTCTTGTGATGTATCAGTTTGTGCTGTCCTGAAAAATGTTTGACGCTTTGGTGTCAATCCTTCCAAATAGGCATTCGCATTCTGAACAATCAATGCTTTTATATATTTAGGATTTTCCATCAAAATTCGGTACCCAACAGGAGCTCCAAAATCTTGCATATACATAATGTAATCCTTCACTTGAAGTGCCTTTAAGAGTTTGCTTGTTTGTGCAGCCAACAAGTCAAATGTATAGGTAATAGAATCGGGATTAGGATGATCGCTGTAACCAGAACCAAGATTATCAGGTGCTATAATATGATAATGCGTGGCTAACATCGGTATCAGATCCCTATATGTATGAGAAGAAGAGGGATATCCATGCAACAAAACAAGTGTAGGCTTGGATGTATCACCTGCTTCTCGATAAAACATTTTAAATCCATTAATAATCTTATAATTATACGTTGTTGGTGGAGGTAAAAAATACGCTTCTATTTTAGTTTCAACTTGGCTATTATTATTGCAAGCACTCAATAGAAAAAGAACACTGATAGTTATTACAATATTTTTAATCATTTTCATTGTCAAGTTATTTAATAAGTGAAGTGCACTGCTAATATTATGATCCGCTGCATATTTTTTGTCCATTACTTTTTCTTCCAAACCGTCGTTGCCGTTGCACAAACTTTGTCAGTACCTTCCACCTTAATTGTGTGCAAAAAGGCATTTTCGATGGTACTTTTTTGAGTCAATGAGACTAGCGTTTGACCAGAATGTGCTTCGGATATAAATCGACCATTGATATCAGACAAGTAATAATTATCAATAATTTCTTCGGGAATTGACTCCTCTACCCAATTCAGATATCGGATATTATTGACATGCTTAATAATGTCGGTATCGTATCGGTTGACTTTAAATTTCAATTCATAATCGGGTGATTCCACTGCTTTAATTTTTTCAGAGATATTCACATCGGTACTCTTCTCTTCACAAAAAGACCATTTATCAATAATGTCCTTAAATATCCGAATGGGTCTTCTTCGTGCTATATCAAAGAAAATCCATAAGCCTTTGGCTCGTCCAATAATATTATTTTGTTCATCGTAGATAATGTTCTCTCTAAAGCCCTTGACGGCAGAGTATTCCGATAGCCACGTTCTAATCGTAATCTTTTCTTTGTAGCTAGGGTAGCGTTCCATTTGCATGACTCCAGAGATCAAAACCCAACCCACATTTTGGTCTGCCAATTGGTACAATCCATGATTGATAGAATAACAGTGTTCTGCGGCAGTTTCCTCCAATAGCATCAGCATACTAGTTGGCGAAGCCACGCCAAAATCATTCATTTCAAAATACCTTAGTTCAAACTGCTTGTCGAAATAGTTCTTCATCATAAGAATAGTTTATTATTATAAATTCTTCCCAATAGAGACTGTTGGAATCCCTGTATTAGGCACCAACACCGAAGTGTTGTTATGATTACGAACAATAAGATAAGCTATCAAGTTCTACATCTTTAGACTTTCTGTTTTGTTATTCAAAGTTAATATTGCAGTTATTGCCAACCACCTCCGAGTGCTTTATATAACTGTACGGTCGAAGTCAGTTTATTGAGCTCAAGCGTGACCATATTTAGCTCTACATTCAGAGCATTATCTTTGGCTCTCAACACTTCCAAATAATTGGCTAGACCTTGACTCAACAGCTCTTCCGAAAATTCTATAGCCTCCGCATAAGCTTCGTTTTCTTGTGCTTTCAATACCAACTTTTCTGCATTAGCATTGTAGCTATACAGTGCATTTGATACCTCTTGATAACTCTTGATAATCGTTTGCTCGTATTGCAACAAGGCAATTTCTTGTTCCGCTGCCTTCACTTCCTTCTGCGTTTTCAAGGCTCTTCTATTGAAAATCGGTTGTGTCAAATTGCCAATTAAATTAGCAAACAAGGAATTCAAACTAAAAAGACTCGTAAAATTAGTACTATTCAATCCGCCAGAAGCACCAATCGACAGGACTGGATACATACTCGCTCTTGCTGCATTGCTCAGCTCAAAAGCATTGATCAAATTGTATTCCGCAGCCACCACATCTGGTCGGTTGCTCAACAACTGAATCGGAACACCTACTTGTAGTGCTACCGCAATCTCTTGTTCCGATAGCGGATTTCGGTCGATTGCCGAAGGTGATTTCCCTAATAAAATGCACAGTGCATTTTCAGTTATTTTTATTTGATTTTCAATATCAATCAATAAACTTTGAGCGGCATACAACAAAGCTTCATTCTGCTTCACGGCTACTTCTGTCGTCGTTCCTGCCTCTTTTAGAGCTGTAATCGTTGCTACACTTTGCCTTCTATTTTCTATCGTAGATAACAAAATTTCACGCTGGCTATCGAGTGAAAGTAAGATATAGTATTGATTGGCTACGCCTGCAACGATTTCAGATTTGATGAGCTTAATAAAATTGCTTGTTTGCATATATTTTGCAACAGCTGCTTTCTTCTGGCTCTTCAACTTCCCCCAAACATCAATTTCCCAAGACAAAGAGGCATTGATTTGAAATTCGTTGAATAATGCTCCACTAGGCAGAAAACTTCCTGTTCGACTATTGGTAGCAATTTTTGAAGTAGAACCTGACACATCGACTCCTACCGTAGGAACAAAGTTCGCTTTGGTTTGCTTGACATAAGCTTCCGCAATTTGCAAGTTTTTCAGAGCAATCTGCACATCAAAATTATTGTCCAATGCTTCGTCAACGTAGCCTTGAAGCAACGGATCAGTAAACAAGTCTGTCCATTTATAACTCCCCAAAGAGGTAGAATCCGTCTGCGGTATTGCTGTTCTAAAAACAGAGTCGGTCTCCACATTTGGGCGTTTGTAGTCTTTGATAATTCCACAAGATTGAACCGCTAGCACAACCCCACTTAACATCAACACCTTAAAATATCTTTTCATGTTTATTCTTTTATTTCAATTGGTTTAATCTTTTCTTGCAAATACTGAAAAACAACGAACAATACTGGAATAATCAATACCCCTAACAAGGTTCCTACCAATAATCCAAACGTAGCTCCTGTTGCCAGCGATCTATTGCCGACCGAACCCACACCACTAGACAATACCAACGGCATCAGTCCTAAAATGAAGGCAAAAGAAGTCATCAATATTGGACGTAATCTTTCTTTGGCTCCTATGATTGCTGCATCTACGATGGAGCTGCCATTTTTCCTTTCTTGCAAGGCAAATTCCACAATCAAGATGGCATTTTTCGCCAATAAACCAATAAGCATAATTAAGGCAATTTGGAAGAAAATATTGAGTTCTAGTCCTGCCATTTTTTGCGATAAATAAGCACCCATTACTCCTAGTGGCAAAGAAAAAATAATAGCAAAAGGCAGTAAATAACTTTCGTATTGAGCTGCTAAGAGTAGATAAACAAACAACAACGTAATAATTAAAATAATCGTTGTTTGAGACCCCGAACTAATCTCTTCTCTAGTCAAACCTGAGAAATCTATATCGTAGTTTTTGGGTAGCTTGGCAGCTACTTCTTTCACTGCATTGATGGCATCGCCTGTACTGTATCCTGCATTGGGTGCTCCACTCACTGCAGCAGCACTAAACAGATTAAATCGTTTGACCGATTGAGGACCAAATACTTTGTTCAACTCCACAAACTGCGTGATAGGTGCCATTTGTCCTTTGTTGTTTCTAACAAATATCTTGTTCAAACTTCGAACATCGTTTCTATCTTCTGGCAATGCTTGAACCATGACACGGTATTGCTTACCAAACTTGGTAAAATCAGCGGCGTAAACACCACCAACATAACCACTCAATGCCGAGAAAATCTCACTTGCTGCTACTCCTTTTTGTTTTGCCAAAGGCATATTAATCAGCAACTCAAATTGTGGATAGTTGGTATTGAAAGAACTCTGACTGTACATAATTTCAGGTCGTTGATTGAGCTCTGCCAAAAATTGCTTGGTCACCTTGTCCAATTCAATGGCACTTCCGCCCGACTTATCCAAAATCTGCATTTCGAATCCAGAACTGATACCAAACCCCGGTACACTTGGCGGACTAAAGAAAATCATTTTCCCTTCCGTCATTTCAGCACCTAGTGCAAATAATTTTTTAGTAATAACATTCACGGATTGCTCTTTATTACCACTTCTTTCGTCCCAATCTTTTAGTTTGAAGAACGCTAAACCATAGTTACTTCCTTGACCACTAATCAAACTTCTTCCTCCAATATAAGTACCTAATTCTACTCCAGGTATTTGTGTTACACGCTCGTTGAGCTCTCTCAATACATTAAATGTTCGGTCGAGTGTGGCACCTGCAGGCAATTCGACATTCGCAAAAATTATCTTTCTGTCTTCGCTCGGAACAAAACCTGTTGGGGTATTGCTATTCGCCCAATACACGGCATAACCTGACGCTATTATCACCAAAAAGGCAATCCATTTTTGTCTAATTAAAAACCGAACTGCATTTCCGTATTTATTTGTTATGATACCAAACGCCGTATTAAAAGCTCCATAAAAACGTTGTAATAAACCTTTCTTATGCTCATCATCGCCATGTGGTTTCAACAAAAGGGCACACAACATAGGACTCAAAGTCAAGGCATTGACAGCCGAAATGACAATAGAAATAGCAAGTGTAATTCCAAATTGTTGATAGAATATACCCGAAGGTCCTGATATAAACGTAACTGGAATGAACACCGCAACCATGACGAGCGTAATCGAAATAATAGCTCCTGTAATATTGCTCATTGCGGAAGTCGTGATGGATTTGACGTCGGCACCTGTTTTGTCGGCTTCCATTCTGGCGTGGACAGCCTCTACCACCACAATCGCATCATCGACTACAATACCAATTGCCAAAATCATGGCAAAAAGCGTCAATAAATTGATGGAAAATCCAAAAACATTGAGAAAAAAGAACGTACCTATAATCGATACTGGTACTGCAATAGCTGGAATTAGCGTCGATCTAAAATCTTGCAAAAAGACAAACACCACTAAGAAAACTAATAAAAAAGCCTCTACTAATGTATGCAAAACACTTTCGATAGAAGCCGTCAAAAATTCATTGGTGTCGTAATTAACAATATACTCTATCCCATCAGGATAAGACGCTTTGCTCTTTTCTAATAACGCATGAATTTCCTTAATAATGGTCTGTGCATTGGAACCTGGAGTTTGATAAATACCAATTGGCAAAGCAGGATAACCACTCGATTCGGCTACGATAGCACTCGACAATCCAGACAATTCAATTTCGGCAACATCACCCAATTTGAGCAATTGACCATTGGTGCCACTTTTCAAAATTATATCTCGGTATTGCTGTACTTCATTGTATTTGCCACTATATTTTATCACATACTGAAACGCCTCCTTGCTGTTCTCTCCTATCTGTCCAGGAGCTGCTTGCTGACTTTGTTCATTGATGGCAGCAATCACATCTCCCGGTACCAACTGAAAAGTGGCTAATTTTTGAGGATCCAACCAAATACGCATGGCGTAAGTTTGAGCACCAAAAATAGAAGCATCTCCGACCCCGTTAATTCTTTTGATGGCAGGTATCACATTGATATCCAAATAATTTTGAATATAAACATTATCATACTCCTTGTTGGTAGAATAGAACGCTAAAAACATAAGCGCACTGGTTTGTTGCTTTTGTGTCACCACACCCGAACGAGTTACTTCCGTTGGCAACAATGGGGTCGCTCTTGCTACTCTATTCTGAACATTAACAGCTGCAATATCTGGGTCAACGCCTTGCTGAAAAAATACCGAAATAGAAGCACCACCATTGTTGTCGGCAGTACTTGTAATATACGTCATTCCTTCTACCCCGTTCACTTGTTCTTCTATTGGAATAATAACACTCTCCAATACTGTTTCGGCATTGGCTCCAGGATAATTCGCTGAAATTTGAATGGTTGGTGGTGCAATATCTGGATATTGCGTAATTGGCAAGGCAGTAATACCTAATATACCAATGAAAACAATAAAAATGGAGATTACACTCGATAGCACAGGTCTATCTATAAATGTCTTGATCATGTCCTTATTTTTATGGCAAATTTAGTTTTTTAAGATAGACTCCATCGTCACCGCTTTGGGAGCGATAACTTCTCCATTCTGGAGCGAACCAATGCCTTTGGCAACAATTCTATCGCCTGCTTCCAATCCTTTTTCAACAAGAATTTTGTGGTCAATTTTGTCTAATACGGTTACAATCGTTGACTTAACTGTATCTCCATTTAGTTTGTACGCATAAACAAAACCTTGTTGTTCGTATGTTGCCACTTCTGGCATCGCAATTACTTGCTTGTACACACGTGGCACTTTAATTTTGCCTGTACTTCCGTTGCTTAGCAATCTAGATTTGTTATTGAATCGCACTCTAAATAAAATCGTACCTGTGTTAGGATCAATTTGCCCCGTTGCCGTTTCCAATTTACCTTTCTCTTCAAACAAAGTTCCATTGGCTAACTCCAATTCAATCGGAGGCATATTGGCAATTTTTTCGTCTAAATCAGCTCCTGGAAAATTCTGAAAGAAGTATAAGTATTGCTTTTCATTCAAAGAGAAATATGCATAAATCTCACTGACATCGGACACAGTTGTCAACGGAAGCGGATCCACAGGACTCACCAAACTACCTTCTCTATAATTGATTTTGCCAACAATGCCATCAATAGGACTCGTGACCGTCGAAAACTTAATATTTTCGTTTACTCCTTGATAATTGGCTTGAGCCACTTGATGATTGGCTTCTGCTTGGCTCAGTTGGCTCCTAGCCATCAACAAATTGGCTTTAGCCGTTTCGAGCTGTACGCCACTAACTATATTTTTTTCGACCAGTGGTTTTAGTTTATTCACTTCTACTTCTGCCGCACTCACACTCGCTTTAGCAGCTTCGATGGAGGCTGTTGCCGAATTTATTTGAGCATTGGCAGCCGTAGCATTTTGAGTCTGAATATTTGTTTCTAGTTTGAATAACTTTTGCCCTGCTTTGACGTGAGCCCCTTCATCAACAAATAATGACTGAATAAAGCCTGATATTTTAGGCTTAACTTGATTGTTATTTATTCCAGAGATTTCCGCAGGAAAATTATAAAACCCTTGTACATCTTGAAGTGCTACTTCTATCACCTCAAAACTTCTAGGAGGTTTCACCACATCTTTCTGTTGCTCAGCGTTGCAGCTCGTCAACAAGACAATTGCTATACATACATAACAAATTTGCATACTCAGTATTTTCATTAAATCGGTCTATTGAAGTTATTTCAAAAAAAATAGTATCACTAAACGCTCTTATTAGATTGCTCCATAATACCGTTTGGTGATACTGCTGTTATCTTTCTTTTTGAGCTATTAATAGCTCATTTCTATAATTTTCTCTACATCAGAAGGAGTCAGTTTTTTATGTTCTCCTAGCCCAACCCAGCCACGACTGGTAAAGCGTTCCGATATGATACTTGCCGTACCCTTATAGTTTTCAGTATATTCCGAAAGTGTCGTCTGGATACCTAGTGAATGAAAAAAGGCTTCTGTTTTTTCAATTCCTGCTTGTGCCTTTTCTTCTTCTGTTCCTGTTGTAATATTCCAAACACGTTCTGCATACTGAGCCAATTTGGCTTTTTTGCTCTCAAAGTTATATTTGTAATGGCTTCCCACTACTATTGCCAATGTTCTAGCATGATCAATACCATACAATGCCGTCAGTTCGTGTCCCATGGCATGCACTGCCCAATCCGTCGGTACTCCCTTTTGAATAAGACCGTTGAGTGCCATCGTGCAACTCCACATAAAGTTTGCGGCAGCTTTATAATCCGAAGGATCTTTCTGAATAGCTGGTGCAACTTCTATTAACGTTTGTAGCACACTTTCAGCAAAACGATCTTGCAACAAAGCTCCTACTGGATAAGTCATATATTGCTCCAACACGTGCGTAAAAGCATCGGTAATCCCGTTAGCCAATTGGCGTTGAGGGATAGTACGAACTACTTCTGGATCAAGAACCGAAAACACTGGAAAAAGTCCAGGACCACCCATTGCTAATTTTTCCTTTTTTTCCTCGTTGGTAATCACGGCTCCAGAATTCATTTCCGAACCTGTGGCAGGCAACGTCAGTACCGAGCCAAAGGGCATTCCTTCAGTGACAGGCTTATTGTTGGTCAGCAAATCCCAAGGCGTGTCTCCTTCATAGAAAGCCGCAGCGGACAAAAACTTGGTGCCATCAATAACAGAACCGCCTCCTACTGCCAATAAAAAATCAATTTTTTCTTCCTTAATTACTTTTAGAGCTTTCATCAAGACGCTGTATTCTGGATTGGGTGGAATGCCCCCAAATTCGACCACTTCAAAATCGGCAAGTGCTTCTTTTGTCTGATCATATACGCCATTTTTTTTGATACTGCCTCCTCCATAGAGCAGCAATACTTTGGCATTGGCTGGAATCTCTTGAGCTATTTTTGCTATTTGACCTTTGCCAAACAATATTTTCGTTGGATTTTTAAATTCAAAATTATTCATAATCACCTTATTAATTTGACGTTTTTTTTAATATACTTTCACTACCATTTTTCCTTTATTTTTACCTTCAAAAAGGTCAATAAAAGCTTGTGGCGTGTTGTCGAAACCTTCGACAATAGTTTCCGAATGGCTCAATTTACCTTCCTGAAGCCATTGAGTCAATTGTTGTGTTGCTTCTGCAAATTTTGCGGCATAATTACCCACAATAAAACCTTGCATCAACACACTATTTTTGACTAAGAAACTTTCTACTCGTGGTCCCATCGGGACAGTGGTGGCATTGTACGTAGAGATAGCTCCACAAACGGCAATTCTACCAAATCTATTAATATTGGCATGTACACCATCTGAAATAGCACCTCCCACATTGTCAAAATAAACATCGACTCCATCAGGACAAACAGCAGCAATTGCTTTGCTCATATTCGTAGTGGTATTGTAATTAATGCCCTCGTCAAACCCAAATTTTGATTTCAGCAAGGCGACTTTTTCGTCTGTACCAGCGATACCAATCACACGGCAACCTAGTATCTTTCCAATTTGACCGACAATACTGCCAACAGCTCCTGCCGCTCCTGATACTACGATAGTTTCTCCTGCTTTAGGAGCTCCTATTTCCATCAATCCACAATAAGCAGTCAAGCCTGTCATGCCGAGTACACCCAAATAAGCCGAGAGCGAAACCTTCGTTTCTTCTATTTTTAATAGCCCCTTGCCTTTTGAGATTTGGTACTCTTTCCAATCCAAAAAAGTAGAAACAAAGTCTCCTTTTTTGAACGCTTCGTTATTAGACTCTACGACTTCGGCTACCCCACCTGAAGCAATGGGTTGATTCAATTGAAAAGGCTCTATATACGATTTGGCATCGCTCATTCGACCTCTCAAATAAGGATCTACAGATATAAATTTTGTTTTCAGTAGGATTTCGCCAGCTGCTATGGTAGGTTTTTCTTCTTCCGAAAATTTAAAATCAGACAGCTGAGGTGTCCCAACTGGTCGGTTGTTTAAAAGAATTATTTTGCTCATGTTCTATAATTATATTTGATTATTACAAACAACAAATCCAGCAATAGCTTCTTTATTATTCATATTTTTTTCATTTAAAAATAAACGTTCATTCTTTTTTGAGGCTAAAAAAAATCAGCTTTTTATAGCACTCCAAGTCATCTGAAAAGTTTCACTTAGTTCCTCTTTGCTCACTTTGTATAGATTTCGTTCTTGCATCGCCAACAAAAACGATAAAGGATAGATAGTATAAGCATAAAGTATAAAATCAGAAAGTGGTTTTATAATTCCTTCTTTTTTTCCTCGTTCCCATAAATCTAGCAATGGTCGTAACGGTTCTAAACCTTCTTTCCGAATCTCCTCATCAATCATGGGCGTATTGTCGCATTGCGACAAAAATGTGGATTCCTCTATTTGATTCAACTTATAACTTGCTGCATTGTACCAAATGAGTTCAAAACCTTGCTTCACAGGCAAATCCGCTTCGTATCCCTCAAAAGCACACACACTAAAGGACGACTTTACTTCAAGATAAAGCGTGTTGATTAAATCCTGTTTGTTTTCAAAGTAAAGGTAAATAGTAGCAGGTGCGACCCCTGCAAGTTTTGCAATCTTGGACATCGGTGCATTATGAAATCCATTATTATTCACCAGCGTTAGGGTTGCTTTCAACAAGGCACTTTTTTTATCCTTTATTTTCTTTTTCTTTATCATATTATAAAATTCAGTCTGCTTTTTTGTTGATAATAGATATGGTGTTCTATAGCATTCTTCCATTCGTACAAAATAGCATTTTGATTGCCTACATCATTTTGAGCGGCTACTTAAAATGATGACGCAAATATACAAACAAAAGAATGAACGTTCATTTATTGATTTAGTCGTTTAACATTACTTTGACACAAGTGTTTAGAGTTTCTAAAGACTTATTTATTTGTCTCTATAAAATCAATAATTTCTTGGTAGTGCTTATTCCATGGGAAAAAATATTGACTCATCATGGGTACGTGCTTTTTGGGCAAGTAATTGATTGCTACATTCGGCTGATATTTATTCAATTCTTGAACGAAGTCTTTATTTTGAGCAATAATCGAAGGATACGTTTTGGTACCGACATAAATTAAGAAAGGCGGTACGTTCTCCGACAAAAAATAAATAGGCGAAGCATCTTTCCAGTTCTGTTCCTCTTTTGTCCAAGTCACATCATAATTATGGCTGGCAGTAGGCGGATGCTCTTTCAGGTAAGAATACATATCCAATGCAGCGGCATCATTGAGAATTGTTCCTTTTATCATCTCCTTGTTCGCCAAATACTTCGGGTTAGTACTCACTAGCGCAATCAAATGACCGCCTGCGGAGTGTCCCATCAAGAATATTTGCTCAGGGTCACCGTTATAATCCGCAATATTCGCATGCGTCCATTCTATGGCGGCAGCTACTTCTTCTGCCATTGTCTGATAGTTGCCATTAGGACTCAATGTATAACTAGGAATAACTGTTGTTATGCCTTTTTTGGCAAAATTGCGACCCAAAAATTTGTAAATATCTTTATTTCCTGCCTCCCAATATCCGCCATGAATAAAAATAACTACTGGATTTTTTTGAGCCTTTCGTGGCTGATAAACATCTAGCTTAGGCAAGGACTCTACCAAAGCTTTGGACGTTTGTAAGTAAGAGATGTCCTTTGTTTTTTTGGAAGCACAACTTGCCAATAACGTGAGGCAAAAAATTAGTGGTAGTATGGTAAATAGTTTGTTCTTATTTTTCATTGATGATATGTATTAAATTACGAAGTTGTTTAGAGCATGTTTTAAATAGAACAAATATTATCCTCTTTAGTTATTATTACTTCGCCAATTGCATTCCGCAAGGACTCCTCATTACCCATCAAAAAAAAGCAGCTACTAGAACTCCAAAAGTTCTAATAGCTGCTCTATTCTGTTCGCTCAAAAGCGATGCTATCCGCAAAATGTATTTTTCCAAATCCAAGAGTGTCTCTAAAATAGACTTTCGGCTATCAGCTTCAACAAAAAAGTTTCTCGCTCAATAGACATGCCTTTTTTCTCGCTAGTTGCCATTGTTTTTTTGTTGTGTCGGATTGCTTCATCAATATCAACCCATATCGCACGCATACCATTTTTGATTTCGTAAGACTCCATATTAGAAGCCCCCAACTCCTTGCTAATTTCGCAAGTGTAGCAATAAGAAATCATGTGCAAAATATCATGCTCTGGCTTATACCAAGGGCGGTATTCTTCATAAATTCCAAAGGGTTTGATGTTCTTAATGTCCTGTGCGCCCGTCTCCTCAATCAGCTCTCGAATCATACCTGCTATTTTGTCTTCGCCCAAATCCAAACCACCACCGGGGAGGCTATAATCTTCATATCGTTCTGTATATAGCAGCAGTATTTGATTGCCTTGCAGGGCAATACTTCTGGTTGCTAGCCTTTTGAGAATAGACTTATCGTCCAGCGTTTCTACTTCGGGGTGATAATGAGTTTTTAGTAATTGCATATAAGTTGTCCTTTTTTAGGAAGCTGTTATTAGAGGTTATTCAAACAATTCCATGCTGCTTTTTCTATAAATAGCTCTTGGGTAATCTGACATTCGAAGCCTATCGCCTTCCAATTCTTTCAGTGTATTAGTAGCAATCCATTTAGCTGTTTTATTTTCTGTCTGGGCTATTTCTTTTGCCACCTCAATTGCTTTTTTATTCAAGTCTATATTTCGCTTTCCAATATTACGCAACGACCAATTTACCGCTTTTTTGACATACTGTCTATCATCATTTACGGCTCGTTTTATAATCGGAAAAAACTGCTCAAACAACTCATTGGGCGACTGCTTGTCTGCCATACAATAAGCTGCCAAAGTCGCAAAACCTGCTCGTTTTTCAAACTCAGGCTCCCGTTCTGTCCATTCCAATATTTTGGCAAGTGCAAATTCGCTTTTGGCAAAAAGCCCCATACAGAAGCTGTCGCAAATCTCCCAGTTTTCAAACGTTTTGACCCATTTTTCCACCAATGGTTCTGTAATATCTGCTGGTTTCAAAATCTTGCTACACAAAAGCCGCCCTTCATAGATTCCGCTATCAAAAAGCTGCAAAGCAAGTGCTTTATTTCGTCCAATTTCTTTCGCTATTATTTTTAAATCCTTGTGGTAAATACCTAAAGAATTATTGGCAACAATACCAAATTTTTTCGCTTTGAAAGCTACCTTATCAGCATCTGCCAATTCATAAAGACAGGCTATAATTTCATTGTAAGTCATTCGATTTTTTTGGCATTGCTCTTATTATCTATTGAGGCATCTAAATTAACAAAAAATATAGCAACAGCTAAACTACCACTTCTTTTTGTTCTGCTCTCAGTCTGCCAAAATATTAATCGTTCTAAAGGTAAGATTTATTCTTGGGGTTTTTACTTTTTTGGTTGGTGGCAACTGATGGAGCCAATGGGTCTGGGTCGCTCCTTTCATCACCAACAAACTACCTTTTTCTAACCAAACAGCAACCGTCTCTTTGGTTACTTTATGTTTGAAGGAAAATTTGCGGTCAGCACCAAAACTAAGGGAAGCAATTGTTCCATTTTTTTTCAAATCTTTTTCGTCATCGCTGTGCCAAGCCATGCCCTCGTTTCCGTCATGGTACAAGTTCAGCAAACAAGAATTGAACGTTTCGCCTGTCTTTTGCTCTACTATTTTCTTGAGTTCTAGCAGTTCTGTCGTCCAAGGCAAAGCCGATTTGGTTGTCTTGGAATACGTATATTCAAACGGTTGATCACCATACCAAGCTACTTTTCGTTTGGTTATAATTAGTTTGCCAAAAATAATCGCTTTGTCATTTTCCCACGCTATTTCTGTCAGTAATTGATCGAAATAATATTGCGTTTTTTGATTGTTCAATATTTTACCAAAGTAGATTGCCTCGCCATCACTTGGCAATATATTCGATATAGGGTTGTTGTCAAATAAGTCCATATTTCCAATTTTTGTAGTCTGTTCGCATACCATGTCCGCAAGGTCGATAATCGTTTTTTTTAGCCGATACAATCGTCTCAAAAAATACTCAAGTTTCTCTCTTCATTTTTTTTCCTGACTTACAATGTTCCGTAAATTTTGAGGTTACAATTTCTAGCATTTCTTTTCCGAGTACAAAAGAGAATTACTTGGCAAAAAAACGACTTTGGTAGGTAACCAAAGTCGTTTTTGTATCTTGATTGCTGCTTTATTAATTCACAATTTTATGTGTCCAAGCGACCCCACTAATATCGGTTATTTTTATGGTGTAGCTTCCTTTCGGCAAATTAGCAATCGCTTGCTGCTTTAAGTTCAACCTCGCCTTGGCACCCAAAGGAACGACTAAACTGTGCTTGCCTGCTTTCACTTTCGCCACATAATAATTATCAATGTTCGTTTTGGTCAAAGCTGCTAGGTCTGTTTGCGTATATTCGATCACTTTATTGTTGGTTTCGTCCAATAATTCGATAGCAATAACCCAAGAACCATAGACATCAACGCCTTCTGTTCGGAATACATCAAACGACAAGGTTTCTTGCTCTATTTTGCCTGCTGTAATTTCTATTATTGGCTTTACTGATTTGTTGTGCAGGGTTCCCCATAGTCCGCCATGAAAGACCTGATTGGTCATCAATGTCATGCCCAACATAAGCAAAGAACCCACTAAAACTACTTTGGGAAATAGCTTTTCGCTAATCGGCAACATACCAGAACCTATCCACGTAAACCATTTTTTTTGCGTAATGGCTACCTTATTTTTCATCATGTAATTGTCCAAAGAATAAGTCCCACTTCCTGTCAAGAACAGCACAAAACCAGTCGCTATTCCGAGCACCCCAATTTGCCATTCGTCCAAACAAGTCGTCCCAATCCAGCCCGAACCAAGTAAAATACCCATTGCCAAACCAAAAACACCGACACTCATAATACGCGTAAAAAAGCCAAATATAATCGCTAATCCTACTATCCCTTCAATGATTGTAAACATCACCATACTGACCCACAATACATCTGGATTCTCTACCAAATATTGAATAATGGGCTTAATTCCCAAGGCATTGGGCAAAAAGTGATTGAACTTTTCGCCAATATACCCTGCTATTTCAGGGTCTAGCTTGTCCGCCAATATTGTTCGTCTCCAAAAGGCAGAAAAGTACGTCCATCCTATTACCAATCGTATTGCCAGCACTAAAAGCCCCGCATCATTTTTTACACTTACACTGTTATTATTCATCTTGATTATCTATAAATTAACTAATAAAATACCAGCTAGCTATAGACCACTATGACAAATGAATTCCTATCCCCTATAATTACTACAGGCGTAGCGGGGCAGAGAAAAAAAGGTGTATTTCTCTTTTGGATAACTCCATTTGCAGTAGGAATTGGTCTTACAGCTGGAAAACTTTTCGGTTGAATGAAAAGTTATTTATAGATGAATCTTGAAATTTTGATATAAAATATAGAGAGGAATGGCGGCAACCAAATGACGGCGTTCCTTCAGGCTAGGCACGGATTGCCCAACCATAGTAGTAGCACTAACATAAGGCAACTTTGGCACCCGTATAGGAACCAATTGCAGCACATAAGCTACCTTGCTCAAAGTGGTGCTCGGAGCTGATTCTAACGCACTACAACTAGCGCTACCAATAGTAGCTTTGCTCTTATTGGTGACTTGAGTCTGAGGAATACCAAGCTCCGCCTGAATAAAGTTCCGAACCTTACAGGGAGATATCAATAACAAAAGTGCTAATCCCAAGATTGGAAATAGGCTACTTATGTTTTTTATGATTGGTTTTTTCGTCATAGCGTAAAGCTAATTTTTTTCCTGTTATTTTCGATAACATTCTACCAATCTCCTCTCCTATCTAACAGTTTGGTAACTACTGATAGGGCTATATGGCTAATCTAGCATAAGTTTTAATACGAGCTTAACGAGTAATTTTTACTGCTAGAGCGTAATTAAGAGGTGGACACAAATAATGGGTGTTATAAATTTATTTTCATTGCCATATATTAGGCAATACACAACGAAAACTCTTATACACTCCAATAGCTCTATGTTGGCTGGCAAACTTATCTACAATAGTGTCGTTTGTGGTTCTTTTTTCTATTGATGACACCCATATTGGAGTATAAATATTGAGCCTATCACTGCTATCTGTTGGCGTATGATAGCTCCAAATATATTGTTCGTTAGTGGATTCGTCTTGTTGTGTCCACTCGTCCAATCCACCACCGATATGATAAGGGGCTATGGCTTGTTGCTCTTCTATGATGAGATGAGGTAGATCAAATTGAGCATGATCATAAAAAGTAGGTTTGGGATACTTTCTGGTATGTGCCGCTACTTTTTTTCGGAAAGCTCTTAATGCCTTATTTTTGCTATAATCTTTGAGTTCTTTTGCTACTACTTGTAGCTCGCTTGATGTCGGCAGGCGGTAATAAGGCAGTAGTACATCGTCTGTCGCCACAACAGGTCGTTCTAACCCTGTCACCTTATCTATCATTGGCTTATCTCCCGGATTGTGTCTATATAGACCGTTTAAGTATAAGTACTAAAGTGCTGCTGCCCTTGCTGCCCTTCATAATTGGCTCGTATGTACTTTTTGTGCACCAAAATTACTTCATTGATGCGGTCAGTACGCCAAAGGGCGTAAGCTTGTACTTGTTACCAACTGACGCCTACTACTGGATAATAATCAAAGGCAGCCAATCGAAAATAATGCTCTTTTAATAATCCTCCTATCGTTTCGTTCGGAAATTGACGTACCCAGATACTCGTATCAGGTAGCAAGCTCTGTGCAACCTGCGGCATAGCACTGTATATTCTATTGTTCCATTCCAAAAAAGTACGATAATGCAAATTACAGACTTTGGTAGCATCTATATAAAAAGAACCATTAGAGCTATTCACGCCTTTTTCTTGAAGGGCTGTACTGGGCGTTATTTTTAGTACCACGCCACCATAACCGCCCTCAAAATCAAAAAACGTTTTTTGATTTGACTTATCATCTATGCCTAATTTATTGGCAGTTCTGACACTAGCAGGATCAATAGTAGCCATACGAGTAGTATTGTCCATTCGCTGTTGACAAGCAATACCTATTATGGCAATAAACACAAATAATAAGGTGGTTTTCATGAATCGTAATTTGGGCGTAAGAAAAAAGTTAATAATACAGGTTTACCACAAATTAGGCATCACACAACGAAAACCTCGATAAGGTCCAGTGGACGTATGCTGTTTTTCTATTTTCTGGATAGCAATCGTATCGAGTATTGATCCGTTTACGGTCAACTCATACATTGGGATACGATAAGTTATCTTTGCATATCCTCGATCATCTACTGCTTCACCAAGCATATTATACTGTTCCTGCGTGTCGTGATATTGTTGTGTCCATTCGTCGGCTCCATCGCCCACATGATAGGGAGCTACGGCTGTCCCCTCTTCTACAATCAGATAAGGCAAATCATATTGAGTATGATCATAAAAAGCAGGTTTAGGATATATTTTGGTATGTGCTGCTACTTTATCTCTAAAAGCTTTTAGTGTCTTATGTTTGCTATAATCTTTTGTTTGTGCTGCTGCTAATTGTAATTCGGGTAGGGTTGGCAATCGATAATTGGGCAATAAAATAGCATCTTTGAGCAGTACGGATCTTTCTTCTCCTGTACCTAAGTTAACTGTTGGATTACGCCCTGGAGAGGTTTGATACCAACCATGCAAGTAATTGTAAGTATCAAAATGATTCTGCCCCTGCTGTCCTTCCTCAACCATTATCTTCCCTTTCTTAATCAAAATCATTTCATTGATACGATCGGTACGCCAGCTTGCATAGGCTTGTGCTTGCTGCCAACTCACACCCACTACTGGGTAATAATCAAAGGCAGCATTCTGAAAATAATGTTCTTTTAGTAATCCTCCTATGGGCTCTGTTGGAAATTGCCTTAGCCAAACATTTGTATCTGGAAATAAACTACGTGCCACTTGTGGCATACTTGCATAAATACGTTCACTCCACTGTATAAACGCACGATAGTGCAGGTTACAAACTTCGGTCGCATCCATAAAACAAGCACTCACATAAATGCTATCGCCATTGTTTTGTGCTACTTTGCCGCTGGGCATCGGCAACAATACCCCACTAAAACCGCCTTCATAATCAAAGAAAGCCGTTTGATTAAATTCGTCATCAATTCCCACTTGATTACCAATAACAACACTGGGATGAATGTAAGTACGAGTACCAATAATACCTCGCTGACAAGAAATCCCTATTAGAGTAAGGAGCATAAAAAGTAAAGTGATTTTCATAATAGAGATGATTGGCTCAATGAAGTAATTTTGGCAGAAGTTACCATAGATTGGGCATTACACAACGAAACCCTTTGTAAGGTCCAGTAGCTGTATGCTGTTGGTCAAATTGATATAATCCACTCGTGTCTGGCAAATTGTGAGCGTGATAAGCTAAAGTAGGCTTATAGATTCTTATCCATGCTGGAATGAACCGATTAGGAGAATTATCTGCGTCCATTTCTACATGACCAAGTGTATTGTATTTTTCGCTAGTGTTATACTGTTGTTGTGTCCATTCGCCTGCTTTATCGTTGACACAATAGGGGGCAGGTTCTATTGCTTCATTTATAATAAGATGAGGCAAATCATATTGCAAATGGTTATAGAATATAGGTTTAGGATACTTTTTGGTATGCTCTTGTACCTTTTTCACAAAAGCTTTCAATGCTTTATTATCATTGTAATTTTTAGCTTTTTTTGCTGCTAATTTTAATTCTACTAAAGTGGGTAATCTATAGTTTGGCAATAAGATACCATCAGCAGCATTAACATTTCGCTCCCGTTCATATCTTGACGATTTATTTACCACCATTGGCTTGGCACCTGAAGTAGCTCCATATCGTCCATTCAAAAAATTGTAGGTATTAAATTGATTCTGATCTTGCGGGGCAGCTGCTATATATTGCCTGTCCACGAGTATGGATTCATTAATACGATCCGTACGCCAAGCAGCATAAGCTTGTGCTTGTTGCCAACTCACTCCTACCACAGGGTAATAATCAAACATAGGACTTCTGAAGTACTGTTCCATCAGTGTCTTGCCTATTGATTCGTTTCGGAATTGCTGTACCCAAATACTAGTATCGGGCAACAGTTTAGTGGCAAGATCTGGAGCTCTTTCGTGTATTCGATACATCCACGCCACAAAAGCACGATAATGTAAATTGCACACCTTAGTCGCATCTACATAAAGACCACTAACATAGACACTGTCGCCGTTTTCTTGTGCTACTTTTCCGTTGGGTATGGCTAGCAATACGCCACTATATCCCCCTTCATAATTCAGCAAAACTTGCTGGTTCGACTCGTCGTCTATACCCAATCTGTTGGCATCGGCAATACTCGGATGAATGTAAGTAGGAGTAGTCATACTAGTAATACGTCGCTGGCAAGCAAGTCCTACTAAGGTAAGGAGGATAAATAATAAGGTGATTTTCATAAATCATACTGTTGGAGAATTAGGAGATGGTATCCGTTCTAAAAAACGATTAGAAATACGAAAGCGTTGGGTAAGTTACACTCCTATTACTGCAAAAAAAGTACTTATCAAAACGTAAATGTTCTGATAAGTACACGATTATATTTAGAGCATATCTAAAATTATACTAATTTATAATTTGAAATGTCTTTTCCTACTATATTTCACCTATTTTTTGCTTCCTACCCTTTACTTTACTCCTCCTCTTCACTTGCTTTTTTGGGTCTAAACTTCAATTGCAGCCCATGCAGGAAATTGCGCAAAAATTGATCTTCGCAGGCTTTGTATTGCCCCTGTTTAGGGTTTCTGAAAAAAGCACTAATTTCGTGTTTGCTAATCAAAAAATCTACCTCCTTGAACGTGTCGATGATGTCAACATCTTTGTAGTTCAATGCAATTTTCAGTTTTCTGAAAATGATATTGTTGTTCAATATTTTTTCTGGGGCTACTTGTGGTCCTTCTCGTTTACCTCTTTTGTCGTTGATAAACCCGTTGAGCAACGAAGAAAAATCCATATCAGAGATACGTACGTATCCTTCGTGTTCTTCTTTTTTGAGCCAAGCGATTACTTGATCTTTGGTTACCTCGACTTCTGCCTGAGCAAAAAGGTCAATCACTTTAGCGTCATTCCATTCAAAAATATAACGGAGTTGACGTAAGACGATATTATTTTTCATACTATTTTTTATTTTTTGGTTGGAGTGCAAAGCTACTGCTTTTTTGACAAAGAAATTTGGAAGCAGCTCTAAAATAATTCATTGCGACAAGCTAGCAAGAGGAATCCATTGATAATCTGGTCGGTATTCTGCCGAATATTCGTTATATTAAAGAAAAAACATGAAAAAGGATAAACTAGAACAAAAAGTAAAGGATAAGGAAAACCTAGAAAGTATAGATTTGGAAAAAGCCAAGCTAAAAGGGGCAGATTTGCGCAAAGCACAACTGAACAAAGCTAATTTGGATAGAGTAGATTTGCGTGGAGCCAATCTGAAAGGAGCCGAATTGGACAAAGCCTCTTTGGAAAAAGCGAATTTGACGCAGGCAGAATTTCGAGGTGCCAGCATGAAACAATGTAGTCTAGCAGAAGCACTGCTCCACAAAGCCGATTTTAGAGAGGTCAATTTGGAACGCTCCAATCTGGAAGAAGCCGAATTGAATGATGCTGATTTTAAAGGAGCTAAACTAGAGCGATCCGACATGACCAAAGCACAGCTCAATGATGGCAATTTTAGAGATTGTGACTTGGACTATGTTATTCTGGAACGTGCCGACCTCAGTGGTGCCAATTTTAAGGGTGCTCAAATTAGAGGGGCGAACTTGGAGCGTGCCGACTTGAGTGGTGCCAATCTGCAAGATGCTGATTTGAGAAAATCTAATTTGACCAGAGCCAATTTTACCGATGCCAACCTCACAGGAACAGATTTGCGAGGAGCTAATTTTGAATTTTCTACATTCGTCAACGCCAAAGGACTCACCGAAGAGCAAATAGAAGAAATTGAAGACCAAGGAGGAACGGTGACCGAGGAATAGGCAGCACTAATTGCACCTAAGTAACCGTGCTACTATCTTTGATATAACGGGTAAGACTATCTTTGATATTTCGGCAACTTCTCCAATAAAATAAAAAATAGACGACCACAGTCCAAATCACCGCAGTAATGACCAACATTACAGAAAACACCATATCCCCCCCAATATAAGAGAGAATAGCAGCTACAATAGCACCAACAGGAAAGGCCAGCTCCTTGGGAGATAAAGATATTTTCACCGCTAATCCGTCGCCTTTCTTGGTCAATAAAACCTTTATATCGCCAAAATTTTCTGTTAGAAGATAGCGAAATAACATCTGATCATTGGAAATGATATCGAGCAATTCAAATTCTTCTTCTACGATAGGGTTTACGGTTTCATCTACAAGAATAGCGGCTATACTTGTAGATACTTGATCTATTTGATAATTATAATCTAGTAGCATGATATACTCTTAAGTAGTTGATTCTTCTTGAATTACGTTCGCATGAATTTTTCGAGACTCTTCTTTATATTTTTGCTGTAGCTATGAAAGAAAAAATAGAATAACAACAACGAAAGTAAACTTCCTATAAATACATATAGACCAAGCTGGGCCGATCCCATCAAAAGGCTCACCATACCTATTACGAACAAAAACATAGGCACTGACCATAAAAGAGGTGCCTCAAATACCGTCACAAACAGAGTATCCCCTTCCTTCTTCAATCTTGCTTTTATGTGGTTTATTCTACCTGTGCCTAGATAGATAAAAATCATCTCATTTTCATCAATAACTTTCAGTAATCGAAATTCATCTTTAAAGTAGAATTTGGCTCTACCCTGACTACCTTTCAGGAAGGTATCATAAAGACTCTTATCCATTCCATCTAGTTCATATTTATTGCTCAATAACATGGTGTGTTTTTTATTGTGCTAACATTGGTTTTGGCAATCAGTGAACCGCCTCCCAAAGGTATATATCGCATGGTACTCCTTTTCGCTGATACGGAGATCGGTTTATTAATTGTGTTATAATCTATATTTATACTCAAACTTCACAAGTTCTGGCTTCTTAGATTCCGTAGAACGATAGCGGAAATAAAGTGGATATCCATCCTTATGAAATCGCCATATCCTACTGTATTTTTTGTGCATACTATTTTTGACAATAGTTGTTTTATGTTTTTTTAGATGTGCTCTAGTTCTGTTATAAATATATTCTTCTGTTGTTTCAGACCAATCTACTAAGTTTTTTGATTCAGCATAAACTATTTTGTATGTCTGCTTATTGGGCAAATAATAACGTTGTGTCTTGTACGTTCTATCGAGTAAATCCACCCCACTTTTCAATTTAATTTCTTGATCTGAAGTGTACCAAATATCTTCTACATAAGATGTACGAGGATTATTGAACTTAACCGAAACTTGGTTAGTCGAATAATCAAAATATCGAGTACTTTCGTAGTGATTATTCTCGTATCTGATGTGTTCTACAATTTGCCCCGCTGGATTATAGACAAAAGAATCCTTTTCGGCATAAATATCCCCGTTCCTTGTTATTGCTACCAAAGAATCCTTTTGGTCATACTGATACTCTTCTATTGATTCGCTCCCATTACTACTAGAAAAATAAGTTTTAACTCGTTGAGTAGGTGTATAAGTAATACTATCTGACAGATTTTTGTCGTTTCGAAAAGCATCAATATTTGCCGTCCAGCAATCAAAAGAATCTTTTTGAGCCGTATGATGTCGGTACACTCTTGTTATTTGATGATGCCCAACATCTCGACTAACAGCCACCACGCTATATAATGTATCCTGCTCATAAAAAACAGTCGTAGCTCTATATTGCCAGTTGCCCTTTTCATCAAAAAAAGTACTACTTCTAGAGCTTTTATCTACTCCTTTATAGGAATACGATAATTCTTTTATAGCATTATCCACAATAATCTCATTGGAAGGAATACGCAAAAAATACAAATTAGCATTCTTTAGATTATTAATTCTTCGCTCTACTCTATTCTTGTAAGCATAGTGATAGTCATACTCATATACATAATCTTGAGCAATACCTTTCGTAATGAACAATAATGAAGTAAGTACAATTATGAGTAGGTTTAGAGCAGTCGGCATAGATTAAGAGCTAATAAGAATAGTTACATTGCTAGATAAGCAAGATTATTATTTATCTCTAAAAGTAGTAAAAAAATTAACAAAACAGCTTCTTTGTAATTATTTAAAGATAAAATAAAAATCATAATGAAAAAAGACAACCACCAGAACCAAAAGTTTCAATAGTTGCCCTATTATATCTCTGTTGTAAAAAGGTTAAGTTCTAAACCTTAGTTAAGTACAGAACAAAAGTTTAATTTAATAATATAAGGACTGTTGTCCTGCACTTAAAATTGATACTTCGATTTGAAATATGATTTTTTTACGATCATCTGCACTTGAAGTGACTTTTTAAACAACTTCGTCAATTAAACTAATGCTGAAAAAATATACTTTTGACTACTGCACTGTTTGTTTTTGATACCTCAAAGGGGCTTACTTTACCACCTTGTAGTTTATAAGCTACTACAGTATCCACTGATACATCTGCTACGAATTCATTATCAAAATCGGTATAATAGTTAACCCAATATTGTTGATTATAAATGATTGTATGGTCATTTTCTTTGACTATAAATGACTGTCCAAGTCCAGAAACCCCTTCTTCTTCCATTCCATATCCCACCTCTATTACATCTTCGATTACACCCTTTTGATTCATCAAATAGAGCTGCAAACTCACATAATTATTGGATTGAGGTTTGAATAAAATTATTCTACCCCACAAGCCATTTCCCAAATATTGAGGTGCTCCTGCATAAGCAGCATAAGAATCTATATATTCCAAACTCAAACCAGCTATAGGTATACTGCTATGAGCTTTATTAGCATAGAACTTCACAGAATCTGCTGATAAGGAATCATACTGCTGTAAGTTCTTAACTCGATATCCCCCTTCTTCTGCGTCCCATACAAATAGGGTATCAAAAGAAGGCTGTACCTCTACTTTTGTAGTAGTAGTAGTAGTAGTAGTAGTAGTAGTAGTAGATTTTGTATTACAACTTACCAAGCAACCTATTATACTACTAATAATTAGGAGTGCTACTATCTGCATCTTTTCCTGTTTTTCTGTTAAATAATTCTGATAAATTGACGTATTCGATATGTACATATTTTTCCATAATATCCTTTTTAAGGAACGCTTATTTGACAAAAACTTAGTATCATTTACAAAATAACCAGTAATTCGACTCCTCTCATAATTGACCGTTTAAAGATATATTGCTAGTAAAAAAAATAATTCAATAGCTCATCTCTATTACAATAGGCACCTATCAAAATTTAGCTACAAATAATTCTTTCAACACTCTTGTTTTCACTTTACTTAATGGCATAGAAATTTTCTCGCCAGCTACTATTTTATGAGCAATGATGGTATCGGTCAGAACGCTATCAATAAGCTGATGGTCAATGGTACTCATAGAAGATCTCCAATAAGACTGGGTATAGATTACAATTTGCTCATCTTGGTTAGTGACAATAGAATTTCCATAAGCAAAAACACTTTCTACATCAATGGCATACCCTACTTCAATAGCGTCTTTTATATCTTTTGACTCATCCAACAAATAAAGCTGTAAGCTGTGATAGCTAGTTCCTGTTGGCTTGAACAAAATAATCTTTCCCCAAGTGTTACTACCCAAAAAATAAGGCTGTTCTGCATAGGCTTGATAAGAAAGTATATTCTCTATATCTAAGGAAGCATGCTGTACGCCTTTCGCTCCTCTTCTTCCGTATTTTTCTACTAAAGAAGCAGACAAGGAGTCGTATTCAGATAAATACTTTATTCTATCACCAAAATAACCCAAAAACAAAGTATCAGGTAGCATTCGCTCCTCTTCTGGAGACCCTGTCGTATGCTGCTTGGTATGGCAAGCTGTTAAGCATATACTTACGACTATGCTGGTTATTAGTAATAAGATTTTTATTTCCATGTCTTTGCTTTCGATAGTTTCCACATTTTAAGATAAAAAAAATTATTATTTTTGCCTATCTAACTTTTTCTTGGCTTTATCAATTTCATTAAATATATCAAGCCCCTTCTTAATTTCGATCTCAAACTTCCCGTATCGCTCATCCCACTCATGAAGATTTCCCTCTTCCAATTTTACCATTTCATGTAATGCCTGATTTCTTTTATCTTTCCATTTATCTAATTCTGTCTCAATTAAATTCTTGAATCCAGGATCTAATGTTGTTGAGTTCTTTACCTTTTTGATTAAACGTCCTAATGCTTTAAACCCTTTTTCGTTAGTTTCTGACTTAGCCAATATACTCTCTAGCCTATCAGCAATCAAACTTTCTAAAATAGTTATTGCTTCTAAATAATAACCATTATCTTTTGCTTCCGTAATTCTTTCTTTTGCTCTCTTTATTAATTCATATCGAGCTTCTCCTACCTTATCTTTAAATGCTTTTCTTTCTGCTCTTTCTTTCTTATCCATGACTCTATTTTGTTAGCTTAATACATTTATTACTTTTTATATCTTTTGATAGTTTTTTGTATTTGTTCTCTACAATTCTACCATCTTTATATTTTACTTTGATTATATCATTACGAGAAATTTTCTTGGAGTTTATAATAGGTTTTTGAGGAGAACAAAGCTTTTTGACATGTTCCATTTGTTCAATAATAGATTTTAATCCTTCTTCTCCAATTGCTGAAGTCGTTTTTCTTTTTGAGTATGTAATTGACTTGATTGTTTTTTCAGCATATTGAATAGCCACTTTCTTATTTTGGAGTTTGTAATATATATAAGCATAAAAATAATCAATAATTAATAATTCAAATTTCAATAATTCATCATCTGTATTTTTAACTTTAGTCTCAATTTCTTCACACAATTGCAATGCTTCATCAAATCTTCCCTTTTCATAGTAGTTTTTAATAGCTCTAGAGTAAAGGTTTATATCGTCTGTAGAAACACTATCTATTTTTTTAAAAAGCTTAATATAATTATTGAATTTTTTGAAAAAATTCTTTTCAGGAAAATTTAATGCAATGTCATTATAAATCCTGCACAGTACTGATTCTGACATAGAATTTTTACTCTCTAAAATATAATTTAATAGATCCAACCTAAACTTAGACATGCGTGCTGTCGTCGCTTGATATGCGATTTGATGTTTTTCAAGTTGCTCATTAAATAAGTGTTTATAAGAATATTCTAATAACTTTTCAAAGTACTGTTTATCTAAAGGTGAGTAACATAAACATAAATATTCTAACAAATGAGTTCGTGAAAAACTTATATCATAATCATTTTTGGTGTCAAATTTGAGTTCTTCATCAACTATAGTATTTACAATATCAATGACTAAATCGTCTTTTGAAGATATGTTATAATTTACGTATTTTAGATACAATGAGTCTTCTACAGTAGCATATGTCAATGCTTTATTTATGGCAGGAATAACGAAACTTTCATCACCATTTTCAATATAAATTAATGCTTTATAGTAATGAATTAAAGTTCTCAATTTATTAATTTCATCTAAACCAATATCATCTTTGCTTTCAAAGGTTGAATTATATAATTCATCATATAATAAAAGAGCTCTTTTACTATTGTCGCTTGATATGTTTGTTGCTAAATTAAACATCGCATTCCTAAAAGCAAAATCGTGTGTTTTGTTTACTATTACCTCCTCCAGTATATCTATTCCATTCTGTATGTCCTCAGTACCAATTTTACATATTCCTAAAAATGATTTAGAATTTCTCTTATACAGAACTTCATTATAATTTTTGTTAAAATATTGAATAGCTTTATTAAGATTACCAGTTTTATAAAGGGCAAATCCTATATTATAATTACATGCTTCAATTTGTATTTTGCTTGGGTTTGAATTTAAAATAAAATCTGTCAGTGCATTAATTGCTTCTTTAAATTCTCCTTGACCCATTTTGTCTAGACCATAGCTATAGTTATCTTGTGTTTCTTTATCTATTGCTTTAATCCATTCTTCTGATAAACTTTTTTTTATTATTAAATTCTTAATTTCACTAGCTTCATTAAATCTAGAGTTTATAATTCCATAGAGATACAGCTTCTTCTTAATTTCATCACTCAGTTCGTTATTTTTATTCTGCTGAATAAGTAATACTGCATTCCTTACTTTTTTATCTGTTTTGACAAGCTCTCTGATATGATCAATAGGTGCAATATCATAGGTTGTGAGGTATTTTCGTTTGATTAAATCATCAAGAATACTTGAATTAATCGTTGCATCTTCTAATATCAAATTTTCTAGTGAGGAACAGATATCAAACGTTAACCTTGGATTGCCATTTGTCCACCTATATATTTCGTTAGAAATATCTTCTGGTACTTTCAATTTGCTTTTTTCAATAAAGCTGTTGTGTTCTTCAAATGAAAAATCTTCTAAATATATTTTATCTCCTATATTGAATGGAGATTTGTTTCTATCTTTTATCAGTTCAGTTGGCTCTATTACACCTGATAATACATACGTCAACCTCTCAAATACAGGGAAATTTGTTCTTGAAAAATAGTTACTTCTTATTTGGGCAAATATATTATCAGAATAATCGACGCTTCTTAATGCATCTATTTCGTCCAAAACTATAACTACGTCACCTTCGAAAAAATTAAGTATAACCCTCAAGCATTTAGAATACTCTTTATGGGGCGGGAAATTTTTACTTCTTAATTCTCCAATTGCAGCTTCTATTTCTTCAAATAAAACTTCATTAGGCTCCAACACATTATCTATTATGTTCCTATAGCAGTCTCGTTCCTGTTCAAAAACATTAGATAAATCTACGTAAACAAACAATCGTTTTTCATGCTCTAATGTTCTTTTGGCGTTGAATAATAAATTAGTTTTACCCATTTGACGAGCAACTAAGACGTAACCAGGTCTTTGCATTTCATCCACTATTCTTTTCAACTGTTCATCTGCGCTTCTATTTACATATAAATGCTGCGGAATAGAAGTATATTTTTTGAGTATCTTTTCCATTTTTATTAAACTATTTCTTCTAGTGCTTGACTTACTGCCTTATTTACTACTTCTTCATTGAAGCTGTCAGACACAATTATTTTTCTAAAAATATTCTTTATGGTTCGTGGTGACTTTTTTGCTTTCTCTATGATATATGTCTTTGAATCCTCTAAATCTAGATCCAATGCGTGAGATAGCTTATCAAATAACTTTTCTGGATTATCTTCCCACAAATCACACTGAATGTAATGAAAACATTCACTTGCTTTTGACTTGTTCCTAATAACGTTCTTAGGATTAAAAATAGTTGAAATAACAAATTTCAAACTATCTATTTCCCCTTGTGATTTGTTATTATGATAGATTACTAATTGAGATAATTGATTAGCTATTTTTTCCAACATCAATTCTTCGTCTATCGAAAACTCATCTATAACAATGACTACTTTAGAATTTGTCTTTAAACATAAGATTTTAGAAATTTGCTTCAACATATTTGTTTCTCGTTTCTCTCTTTCAAGTTCAAATTTTTCTTCAAGAGTAGATAGAATTTCATTAAAAACATCCTCTACTTTTTCTATGAAAACTGGACTTAAGTCACAGTAACAATATTGAATTTCGTTTTGTATCAAATTACGATGGAGAAGTGCCGTTTTTCCATAGCCAGATTTACCAAATAACCATATATGATTAATGTCAAGTGCTTTTTTAAATTCTACATCAGTTTTTCTTTCTAAATAATAATCTTCATTTTTTTCAGAATAATTATTAAATAGAATGTCTCTTGCTAGAGCAGAAGAGCCTATCTTCTTGGAAGGTTTAGGGCATAGAATATTATGTATTTCATCAATTTTTTTTGAATCTTCTATTCCAAATATTGTATTATATAAATCATGCTCTTTGAACAAATCAATTAGTTCATTTCCATTAACTACTTTAATGAATTCATTTTTTTTAGAATGTTTTTTTAATTGTTTCTCTTTCCATTTGCCCCACCAACTATGTTGATCAATATCAAATACTCTAGGAACACACAATATCCAATTATTTAGCTCATATTTATCTGCATTAATTGCTGTGTTGAAAGATTCTCTAATTTGTGCATGTTGGCTACTTTCAAAAGATTCTAAGAAAAACTTACACTGTATCACAGTGATAGGCTCTACACCTAACTCACCAATAAAAATATCAATACCTCCGTCACCTTGCTTCACTTTTACCTGACTAACGTTCTGGTCTTTGTGCTTTTTTTTATACAGCGATTCACAAGCATCCTCAAATGCTTCTCGTGCACCTGCAAGATTACTGTGTAAAGATTTAAAATCAGTCCAAGTTCTATTCATTATTTATTCAATTATACAGTAACAATTATTTATAGTAGATATATTTGTCTAAACTATGAAAAAATATTAGTTTTTTTCAATTTAACATCTTAAAAAACAAAAAAAGGCAACCACCAGAACCCAAAAGTCCCAATAGTTGCCCTATTATATAATCTCCTAAACAAATTGAATCTCTAAGCCTTCGCTGCAATATCAAAGATACTCTCACCGTGCTCCTCAGCATCTAACAAGCCCTTGAAAAAGTGTACAAAATCCATGATAGGCATTGCCCCTTTGTCGCCATCATCTAGCCCTTGCAGGCGAACCGATACTGTTTGGTCGTCTTCATCTTGACCACCTACTATCAACATAATCGGCACTTTTTTGACTTCTGCATCACGGATTTTACGTTTCAGACTCTCGTTACGATCATCCATATAACCACGGATATCGTGTTCCGCTAGTTGAGCATTTACCTTTTCGGCATAATCGACAAATTTTTCCGAAATTGGTAAAATTGCAAATTGCTCAGGCGTGAGCCATAATGGGAATTTACCCGCAGTATGCTCTATCAATACCGAAATAAAACGCTCTAGCGAGCCAAATGGTGCTCTGTGAATCATGACAGGACGGTGTGCAGCATTGTCCGAGCCAATGTATTCCAACTCAAAACGCTCAGGCAAGTTATAATCCACCTGAATAGTACCCAACTGCCAAGAACGACCCAACGCATCTTTGACCATAAAGTCTAGCTTAGGACCATAAAAAGCTGCTTCGCCTAGCTCCGTTACCGTTTTTAACCCTAGTTCTGAAGTCGATTCTATAATCGCACTTTCTGCAGCATCCCAGTTTTCGTCCGAACCGATGTACTTGGCTGGATTCTCAGGATCACGCAGTGATATTTGAGCCGTAAAGTCCGAAAAGCCCATCTTGCGGAATACCAACAATGTCAAATTGATGGTATCAATAAATTCTTGCTTGAGCTGATCCACCGTACAGAAAATATGAGCATCATCTTGCGTAAAGCAACGTACTCTTGATAAACCATGCAGCTCACCACTCTGCTCATAGCGATACACCGTACCAAATTCCGCAAGACGTAGCGGCAACTCTTTGTACGAGTGTGGTTTGTGGGCATATATCTCACAGTGGTGCGGACAGTTCATCGGCTTCAAGAAGAACTCCTCGCCTTCTCTTGGCGTCATGATTGGCTGAAAACTATCTTCCCCATACTTCTCGTAGTGACCAGAAGTAATGTATAAATTTTTGTGTCCAATATGTGGCGTGGTTACCAATTGGTAGCCACGTTTGACCTGTTCTTTGGTCAAAAAGTCTTGTAGGCGATTGCGTAGTGCCGTACCTTTTGGCAACCAAATCGGCAAACCTGCTCCTACTTTCTCTGAGAACATAAACAGCTCCAATTCTTTACCAATCTTACGGTGATCACGTTTTTTGGCTTCCTCCAATAGTGCTAAGTACTCTTTGAGTTCTTTTGCCTTCGGAAACGTCACGCCATACACCCGTGTCATCACAGGGTTATTCTCATTATTTTGCCAATAGGCTCCAGAAAGTTTGGTCAACTTCACTGCCTTGATAATCCCCGTATTCGGGATATGAGGACCTCTACACAAATCCGTAAAACCGCCTTGCTTGTAGAGGGTGATGGTACCATCTTCTAGCTTTTCGAGTAGCTCCAATTTGTACTGGTCGCCTTTCTCTTCAAAATACTGAATCGCATCTGCCTTGCTAATATCCTCACGGATATAGTCATTCTTTTGGCGAGCCAACTCAATCATTTTCTTTTCTATCTTCTCAAAATCGTTGCTCGAAAGGCTTTTGCCTTCTCCTAGGTCTATATCATAATAAAATCCATTGTCCAATGAAGGACCAGCACCAAACTTCACCCCAGGGTAAAGTGCTTCTAACGCCTCTGCCATCAAGTGAGCAGAAGAGTGCCAAAAAGTAGCCTTCCCACCATCGTCACGAAACGTCAACAGTTGTACTTTTGCATCATGGCTAATGCCACGTGTAGCGTCCCATACTTCTCCATTTACTTTCGTTGCGATGACATTACGTGCCAATCCTTCGCTAATTGATTTTGCTATTTCTAGTCCTGTTACTCCTGCTTCATACTTACGAACGCTGCCATCAGGAAGTGTGATGTTGATCATGTTTTAGTTTTTTGTGTTTAAATGGATTATAAATTATTATGACTGGTATTTTCAACCAACCATTGACGATCAAATAATTTCATTGTCAAATACAAACAGAAAAACTCTTATTCCTTCTACTTGAAAAGGAATAAGAGTTATGTCTTATTGATGCCGCATACCAGAGACAATTAAACTAGTCTTTTATTGACTAATCTTCATCTACTGCAATGTCATCAATAGTAGTTTCTGTACTTTCGTCCAATACTACTTCTTCTCTTTGCTTGATAATCGTGCGACCACGGTAAGTGCCACATGCTCCACAAATAGTGTGTCTTAATTTAGACTCACCACAATTGCTACAACTAACGATGTTAGGAGTATCAGTGATTTTGTAATGCGTACGACGTTTGCGTTTGCGCTGCTTCGAAATTCTACTCTTAGGATGTGCCATCTTCTATTACTTTTTTAATTTTTTCAACTCTTCCCAAATAGGGTTTGTATTTTTTTGTTCTTCGGCTAATTTAGCCACATTTTCCTCACTTATCTTTAAGTACTCTAGTACCTTAGGATTGCAAGTGAGGTTATCATTTTCATCTCTTGGGTGCGTTTTCTTAATAGGAATACTCAACAGAATTAATTCATAAATCATCTGAGCTACACTAACAGAATGGTCACTACTAGAGATATACACTACATTTAGTTCATCGTTATCGGTTGGAGGCGTATCAACTATCTTTACAATAATCTTCTCTTCTCCTTCTATCGACAGGTCAAATAGCTCGGCACAAATATCGCAGACCGTTTCTACTATTCCTGTTATTTCAAATTCTAATTCTAGACAATGAGTCGTCTTAGTCATTACTAAATCGACTGCCACATTTCCTTTTTTGACCAATGATCCTTCAAACTGGGCAAAAAACTTGTCATCTATCTGATAATCAAATACATGCTTACCATCTGCTAGGCTCGCATAATTTATGGTATAGGCTCTTAGAACTTTCATCTTAGAAATTAATTGTTTCCAAAAATGCCGTGCAAAGGTATATTTTTATTCGTATTTATTACAAAGAAACGTATTTTTTTGCACCTACAAACACTAAATAACACACTAAAGGCATTATAATCGGTAATAAATACGCCAAAAAGCGACTTTTTTGTATTCACGGCAATATATATTTGCATCGCTGTTGGACAGGAATAAAAAGCTTTTTTGTACTACTATTGCTTTTGGCTATTCAAAAAGGGAACGCAAAGTAGCCATTTTTTGACGGTAAAACAAACAAACCATTGATATTAACGGCTTTATTTTTCAGCGGTTAGCTCCTTTACGGCATTTTCGAGCTGCACACCATGCAAGTTTGCATAACGTACAACTCCTTTTTTGTCGAGCAAGAAGGTACGAGGAATCGAGTTGACACCGTATACTTGCGCGATCTGGCTGCTCCACCCACGGAGTTCACTTACGTGATTTTTCCATTTCAGATTATCTTTCTCTATTGCTTTGATCCACGCTTGGCGCTGATTTTCTTTGTCTTGCTCGATACGAATAGGATCGCCTTGGTGCATTGCCATACGGCGGTCATCTAGCCCATCAAACGATACGCTGTACATATCAAACCCCTTTGACTTGTATTTGTCATACATGGCTACTACGGCAGGATTGACACGGCGACAAGGGCCACACCAACTTGCCCAAAAATCCAATAAGACTACTTTGCCTTTCAGGGCAGAAAGTGACATTTTTTTGCCATCTGGATTCGGCAGGTTAATCTCTGGAGCTACTTTCCCTATCTGTACAGGCTGCGAATTGATTTGGGTTTCTACCGTCAGTATTTTAGAATTAAATTTGCTGGTGTAAGGCATATTCGGATAAGCTGCCGTCAATTCGTCCCTTACTTGCTTGTAGAGGTCAATATGTTGTGCCATATCTAGCTTTTCGACCAAGTACAGGTCTAGTAGTGGTTGAGCGGTTCGGCTAGTACCTAAATAAGCGGCTATTTTTTTGCTGTCTTTTTCTTGCTGCCATTTATTCATATCGTCCGAATACTTGCCTCCCTCTAGTGTATAAGACACCAAGTTGTAGCCGTCCAATTCAGCATTCAGCTTCACTTCTTCCTTGCCTTCTAGTATCACATACAGCGAGCGAATGCCTAAGCGTATGCGATAAATACCAGCTGTTTTGACACCTGCTTTGATTTCAAAATCTCCTTTTTCATCGACCACTCCCGAACCAATAATCTCAGTGGCATCTATTGTCTTTTTGTCCAAAAACACTTTCTTGCCAGCTCCTAAGCCCTGTACATTACCTGTCACGGATACGAGCAATCCTTCTATCTTGGCTGGAGTCGTACTGACAGTAGCAGGTTTTTCTTCGGTGGTAGCTGCTGCTGAAGTAGTAATTTTGGTCGTTGGTTCAGCTGGTTTATCGTCATTGCAACTCATGCAAAACAACAAAAAACAGCATAAAGAAAGGGTCAAATATCGCATAGTTTTGATTATTTCAGGCTAGTTAATTTTTAGAAATTGCTTAATTTAGATTTCAAAAATACAAACTTATTACGAACTACGCTTAGAAGTTGTTCAAATTTAAAGGTTTTATAATTCCATTAAAACTCAACAGCCCCATTATCCACGAAGGATAATAGGGCTGTTGAGTTAAGAGCAGGTCTAAAGATATGCTCCTATACTATACAGTAGAGGCTATTTAATAATTCATATCATTACATTGCTTTAGCAGCAATTGTTGGCATTTTTTTGAGCTGATAAGTAGCCATGATACCAATACCGTCAAAAATATTATTGAAGCTAGTACATTCCAAACTAGAAGAATAAAAAATATGCTTATCTGGTGTAGAAAAATTTATATCTGTACGACTGTCGTAGAGCGAGTGTACATTTTTGAAGTCTTTGATTTCGGGCAACCACGTGTTCAAAGCTGTTCCATTGAGCGTCAAAAAAGGTTTGCCTTCTGCATAATGCTCTTGTATATAAGAGCTCAAGCGTCCCAATTGTGCTTCTGTACGTGGCAGCTTGTCAGACAAATGCGTGCTAATAAAGGCTACTTCTTTGGCAAATCCAATCGGCTGAATAACCCCTGCGATACTAATCGCATCGTCAAAACATAAGGTATCCAGTTCTTTAATAACCGCCTTGGAGAGTACTATCATTACCAAACTATCGCCACAAACAGTTTTTTGATAATAAGGGAACGTTTTGTGCATTTGCTCCTTTAGCCATTGCCCATCTACTGCGTTCACGGGTACCTGTACGGCTATTAAGTCTGCTTCTACCTGCTTTATTTGGGTGCCAAAAGCCGTTATTTCTGTTGCTTGGTCGAGCGTAAAAGTAGCCACACGCAATTGTGTTGATTCTTGCTTGGGACTACAATAAGAAAATGTGCTTTTTTGACTACTTTTGAGATGCGAACACAGCAAAATGCAGGCGGCAAAACTTACCAAAATAGTTTTATCTTTGCGCAGTGCTAATGCCAAAAACCCAATTCCCATCAATACCGTCGTAATTAGCACAGAATGAACAGACAAGCTACGAAGCGATTGCCACTGCATCGGATTGATGGTAAGCAAAGTCAAAGTTGCAATAGTAGCAAGCAGTATTTTTTCTTGAATAGAGGTAGATTTTTTATTGATAATTTCTTCTGTTTTCATGATGTGAAATGCGTTTTTTCTTATGCTTTTTAAATTATTTTGATGGAAGTTAGACACACAAGAAAAGCTTGTAAAAAACAGCTTGAGTCGTTTTCAGTCGCAAAGATAACAATAGTACTTATAAAAGGTTACCCTTTTTTGTTATTTCTACTTTAACGATTGTTTACATTCTTTTAGTATATTGCTAGGCTTTTGTTCTCATCATTCGCCACCTATAATGTTTGCTAACTTGTATTGCTTACCTTTGGTGTCATATTACTAATGTTAAAGTTTTGATTTCACTCCTTTTTTTTCTAAGCTCGCCAAATCCCCTACCTTATGTCCAAGATTTACTTTGCTTCCGATTTTCATTTGGGGGCACCCAATCCACAAGAAAGTCGCCAAAGAGAGCAAACTATTTTGAGGTGGCTAGAACAGGTAGCACTAGATGCGACTGCTATTTATTTGGTCGGTGATATTTTTGATTTTTGGTTCGAGTACCAAACGGTTGTACCCAAGGGAGCCGTTCGATTATTGGGCAAACTTGCCGAGTTGAGCGATGCAGGTATTGATTTGCATATTTTTGTGGGCAATCATGATATCTGGATGTTTGACTACTTTGAGCAAGAGTTGGGTGCCACCATACATCGTCAGCCCTTGCGTGTAAAGCTAGGCGACAAGCATTTTTTTATTGCTCATGGCGATGGGCTTGGTCCTGGAGATTATGGCTACAAACGCCTCAAAAAAGTATTTACCAATCGTTTTTGCCAATGGCTTTTTGGTTGGCTGCACCCTGACATTGGTATTCGTATTGCCAACAAAGCATCGCACACCAGTCGTACTGCTCAAGTAGAACCCGAATATTTTTTGGGAGCAGACAAGGAATGGTTATTGCAATATGCTAATCAGAAATTGCGACAAGCAGAAACAACCACTACAAGCAGTCCTGTTATTGATTATTTTGTTTTTGGACATCGTCACTTGCCACTTGATATTTTATTGCAAAACAAAAAAAGCCGCTACCTAAACCTAGGCGAATGGTTTTCGTACAATACTTATGCGGTTTTTGATGGCAATGATTTGCAATTGGCAGCCTTTGAGCGACCCGATTTTGATTTGACCACTACCCTACACCATCATTTATATGACTAGATTACTCTTAATGCTATTAGCTACGCTGTTTATTTCGGTGGCTTTCGCCCAACAAAAAACAGAACTGCAAGTAACCGACAGCATCCCGATACACGCTAAGTGGATTGCTACCGACAAAATGCAGCACCTGTATGTCATCAAAAACGACCATACACTACATAAATACGATGCCCAAGGGCAATTGCTGTATCAGTTCAATGAAAATAACCTTGGGGCAATTAGCAGTATTGACGTACAAAATCCTTTTTATATCTTGGTGTATTACAACGATTATACGACCGTCATTATACTAGATCGTACGCTGAGTGAGGTGCGTCGTCAAGATTTGGCAGATCTCGACATCTATCAAGTGCAAGCCATTGGTATGGCTTCCGACAACAACATTTGGTTGTTTGACAATGACAGCTACACCCTCAAGAAGATTAGCGCCCAAAATGAAGTACTCCTACAAAGCACTGATTTGTCGCTATTGACAGGTACGATTCCTGCCCCTATCCAGTTGATAGAATACGAAAATAAGGTTTATCTCAACTCGCCAGAAGGCGGTATATTGGTATTTGACCAATATGCAACCTATGCCAAAACCATCGAACTCCAAGAATTGGAGCATATCCAACTTTATGAAGGACAGCTTTTTTATATGATCCAGCATCAATTATACACCTACCACTTGCTTTCTTTTCAGGTCAAGCCAATTATTTTACCTTTTTTGACAAAAAAAATAAAGCAGGTAAGTATCGCGCAAAGCCGATTGTACCTACTTTTGGAGGAGCAAATCCAATTGGTCGAAACAAAAAAAGTAAAGAAATAATAAAGTTTTTTGCAAAAACATTTGGTAGTTTCAGTAGAGTTGTCGTATATTTGCATTGCATTAAAACGCAGATGAGTTGGTTTCATAGCTCAGCTGGTAGAGCATCGGACTGAAAATCCGTGTGTCCGCGGTTCGAGTCCGCGTGAGACCACTACAATGCCAATAACCTTTTGACTGACTTCGTGTCGGCAAAAGGTTATTTTTGTTTTAGGGGGCTTGGTTGGGTAATTAGAATACATTATCTTACTTTTTTATTACCGTCTTATTCCTTTCAGATTATGAGAATTGACACGCTAAAAATACAAAACTACAAATGCTTTGCTAAAGAAGTTTTTGCACTCAATCCACAATTTACGCTAGTGATTGGGGAGAATGGTAAAGGTAAAACGGCTTTGTTAGAGGCAGTCAGTAACTTACTTCCTTATGGACTTTCTAAGCTACACTCACCGTTAGCTTTCAAACAATTTTTCACTTGGGATGTAAGAACTATTGCTATAAATGGTCAACCTATCAAACAGTCCCCTCTAATGATAGAATCTGATGGTATTATGTTTAAAGAACCAATCTCTTTTGTGGCTTTCGAACAAGACGATATGGTTCGCTATGGAGAGAAAAAAAATGGCACTATAACCAATCAATTCATAGACAAAAAAAAGAAAGAGCGTCAAAATGGACTAAATCCAATATTTCCTGTAGCAGCCTACTATGGTACAGGAAGACTTTGGGGCAAATATGAAGAAGAACTCCCTTATCAGCAGCAAGAAGATGGATTAAAGATGGCTTATGAGGATTGCTTAGTCCCTAATACGACTAGCAAGGCATTTCTAGCTTGGTACAAGACACAAGAAGACGAAATAAGAAAATTTGATAGAACAGATGACAAGCTAATGCTACAAGTCATCAATCAAGCCGTCACTTCTATGATTCCTGAATGGAGAGATATGGCTTTTTCATTTCGATTCAATGACTTGGTCGGTATATTAGATGGAGAAGAGCGTTATTTCAGACAGTTGAGCGATGGCTATCGCAATACGATTGGTATGGTGGCAGATATTATCTATCGTTGTATTCAACTTAATCCACACCTCAAAGAGCGTGTGCTTTTGGAGACAGATGGTATTGTTTTGATTGACGAATTGGACTTGCACCTGCACCCAAAATGGCAATTGCATATTGTAGCAGATTTGAAGCGCATTTTTCCTAAGATTCAATTTGTAGCGACTACACACAGTCCTTTTATTATACAAAGTGTAGAAGCAGACGAATTGCTTAACTTGGACAAAGATGATGTGCCACAGTTAGAAACTGACCCTATCAATGCCAGTATTGAGGAGATTGTAGAGAAAGTAATGGGCGTAGAACAACGCAGGAGTCAAAAATTTCAGGAGATGCAAGAAGCTGCTAAAGTATATTTTGAATTGCTAAAAAATAAAGCAGATAAACAGCGAGTAGAAAAAGCAAAACTACACTTGGATAGACTTCGAGTATTATTCAATCACGACCCTGCTTTTGTGGCTCAACTAGAATCCGAACTCCCAATTATGTAATATGAGACCTATACAAAGAAGTGATAAATTTGATACTGCTGGCAATCCAGTCGAATACAACCCTTGGAGCGATGCAAAAAAAACACTAATTGATGAAATAGGCGATTATTGTTCTTATTGTGGCAAACACCTCACCCGTTCCGCCTTAGCAATTGAGCATATTCATGCTAAAAAATGTACGAATACAGCAGGTGTCTTTATTTACGAAAGTCAACAATATCATTGGAATAATTTTTTGTTATCCTGCACCAACTGCAACAGTGTAAAGGCTAACAAAGATGTAGTAATATTACAACCCTATTTACCTCATTTAGATAACTTGCTTTGTGGTATTGAAATAACACAAAGTGGGCTTATCCAATTAAAAACTAACCTACCTCTAATTGTCCAGCAAAAAACACAGGCATTCATTGATTTGATAGGACTAAATAGAGATCCTAGTCACCCCAAATATTCCGATAAAGATGACAGATGGGAGTATAGAATGACGGCTTATGAAGAAGCCGAAAATCAACTCAAAAACTACCAACAAGGAACTGCAACAATTACTCAAATTGTAACCATTGCTAGAAAATTTGGCTTTTTTACAGTTTGGTATCTTCGATTTGCGAATTACACAATAGTTCGAGCAGCATTAATCAATGCTTTTGTAGGTACTAGAATAGCGGCTTTTGATGCTAGTAATAATTATAACCCCATTTAATCAAACTGTTACCAAAATTCAAAGCTATTCTTTTCTGCTGCTGTTCCCCCAATTAATTCGTATCTTTATAGTCCACTATCCAAATACAATTCGTACAACCAATACCATATCATGGCAAGCAATCAGAAAGACGACAAAATAATAGAAGAAGTCCTCAAGATTTTTTCGCAATACTTAGAAAAAAATGGCTTACGCAAAACTCCTGAACGTTTTGCTATCCTAGAAGAAATATACAAACGCTACGATCACTTCGATGCCGAAGCATTGTATATTCACATGAAAGCACAAAACTATCGAGTAAGTAGAGCGACCGTATATAATACGCTAGAATTGCTCGTTTCTTGCGACTTGGTACGCAAGCATCAGTTTGGCAAAAACTTGGCTCAATACGAAAAATCGTACGGTTCTAAGCAACATGACCACGCTGTTTGTATCGAAACAGGCGATGTATTCGAGTTTTGCGACCCTCGTATTCAGCAGATCAAAGAAATGGTAGCCGAGATATTAGATTTTGAAATTACGCACCATTCGCTTACTTTTTATGGCTATAGCAAGGAAGCAAGAGAAAAACTAGGAAGAAAATAATTTCCTACGGCTCTCTTTCCTATTTTGTTCTTTTACTACTCTACGTTATGCACACATTCACAGCACAAGACAACATACAAATACTAGCGGTTGATAGCTTAATTGACCCCACCGACAACCAAATAGTTATTGAAGAAGTACAACAACTGATACAGGAAGGCTGTCATTATTTTGTCGTGGACTTGGCTCAAACTACTTATTTGAGTAGTATCGGGCTGACTTTTTTGATTTCGATACTCACTCGTGCCAGAAGTGCGGGGGGCGAAGTGGCGATTGCCAATTTATCGGATACCATCAAAAAAATATTGCTCATCACTCGCCTCAATTCTGCTTTTTCGGTACATGAGAGCGTGGAAGAAGCGATTGCTACACTGCAAGCTACTTAAAAAAAATCCCCCTTTCACTTTTTTCCTTTTCTGCTCATGACGTTCCTTCTCCTTTTGTTGGCAATTCTCCCCAGTATTCTGGCAATAATTTACATCTATTGGCGAGACCGCTACGAGAAAGAACCTGTATTATACCTTTCCATTTGTTTTCTTTTTGGAGTCGTCAGTACGTATCCAGCCATCAAGATGGAAGAGTTCGGCATTCGAGATTTGGGAATCATACACGACCACAGCGACCCTTTTATGACCTTTACTTTTTCGTTTGCGGTCATTGCTTTCAGCGAGGAATTTGTCAAATTTATATTTCTGCGTTATTATATCTTCAAGCGAGAGTGTTTCAATGAACCCATGGACGGTATCGTCTATTCTGTCATGATCAGTATGGGCTTCGCTATGCTCGAAAATATCTTGTACGTAGTGGTACGCACCAGTGATTTTGATTTGGCATTACAGACAGGCTTACTGCGTATGTTTACAGCCGTTCCTGCCCACACCATTTTTGCGATTATCATGGGCTACTATGTCGGATTGTCCAAATTCGCCCCTAGCAAGAATAATCATTATTTGCTATATGGATTAATGGGAGCAGTTGCCCTACATGGTCTCTATGACTTTTTTGTATTCATGCGTTTGGGAATTGCCCTGATTGCCTTTACACTAATCGGCGGACTGATAGCTGCTTGGTTTTTATTGCGTAAACATACTACTATATCACCGTATAAACATGAGTAATACTTGAAAACGAATTGAAATTTTAGGCACGCTATTAAAGTGCTAATATCTCCCAAAATCACGACCACCAATGAAAGCCACCTTCTATTTAGTCTTATGTACTGTACTTTTATATGCTTGTCAGCCTAACACGACTATCGATAACAATCCCATAGAAAAGATCCCCAAAAAGATAGAAAGTGCTCAAAACTTATCCACACAAAAAAAGCTATTGACTACTGACCAAACAGAGATAAAGCCGATAGTAGCAGAAACGATACTTCCACCCCCAAAATTAGCAAAATTAATCCTTGATGACACCACACAATATTCTACAACTTTCGTACAAGAATTGCGTGTAAATAAGCAAGTACACACGTTAGAATTGCATCAAGACACCATGATTCTTAACCAAAAGGATACGATTCTTTTTCCTACTATTCCTATCCTAAATAGACCTATCGTGTTGACAGCTCGAAAAGACGATTTAGCGATTGCGTTGACTGTAAAGCGAATCAACTTTACTTCCGTTGCCTACAGGATAGAAATGGTCGAATTTGGCAAAGCCAGTAAGGTCGAAAACGGTATCGCAGATTTAGGTATTTTCTTCTTTTTGGGAAGTGAAGCCAATACAGATTCCTCCACAAAGGAGGGTTATTTTGCCACACAATATGGCAATACTAATAATTTCTGTTATACTTATTTAAATTTTGGAAATTTAACGGCTCACCCAGAAAAGCCCTTACTAGCACAGTTGATTAAGAATTGTAATGGCAAAATACAAGACCTGAATTTAGCCAATTTTACGACCTTGCGAGAGAAGTAATATTACTAGATAGCTACTTTTTTTTGATTAAAAATCAATTGTATTATCTTTGATAGTATCAAATGATACTATCATGTACAAGATCTTTCATCTGCTACCGCAAGTAGAGATTTGAAAAAAGGAGTAGAACAAAAGGTTATCATCAAGATTGGCGAGAAGCGCAATGCATCCTATACAGTACCCGATTAATAATAGAAAGTACTTATCAGTCAATATTATACTGTACTTCGGTAGATGCTTTCATTTTTCATCGCCAATTATCTTTTTATGTTCCTAAATAAATATCAGATTCCTTTTCATCTTTTTTGCGTATTAATTTATTCTATTATTGCCATGTATGGCTTTAGGGATACCAAACCAACACATTTTGAGATACAGTCGTTTACCTTAAGTAATACGCCAAACCCTAACGCACATTGTGGTTTTAGTTTTGAAGTAAAGGAGAATAAAAATCAGTATGCAACAGATGATTTTTCTGGAATGGTGATTCATCGCAAAAAGACGAAGGCACTTCAAGAGGGAACCTTTATCCATTTTTACCTAAAAAAAGCTGCATTCAAAAACCCAGTGGACAAGATCAACGAATACTTTGGTAAATACACTATTTATGGCTTAACAATTGGAGGCGACGCGCTACTCAATGTCAACGACTATATTGCTTATAGGAAACAAGACAGTGAAGGATTTGGAGCAGCGTTTATGATTTTACTATTGAGCATCGCTTATATTTATTCTATCTATTGGCTATTATGTATCTTGTACTGTTTGTTGAATCCAAAAAAAGCTATCACATTCACCCCATCTAAATGGTGCTTAAAAGGCATTTACAGAACAGAAAAAAATATCGACCCTATCTACTAAATCCAAGCCCCCAAACACCAATGAAAAAATTTTATCTATTACTACTACTTTGCATCTGCTGGAGCTGCAACAATACATAAGCACAAAACAAACTACCTAAGCAAGACCTCTCCAACCACCAAAAAGTAGCTACTCTCACTATTGCGTCCCTTTCTTATCAGCCTTGTTGTACAGATAGGATTCCTACGCACCTACAATCCATCACTAACTTCCCAATTATAACCGACACACTAGGGTTCCTAGACATGCTTTTGGCAATGAGTAATCTCTGTGAGCTAAATCTTACTGCCGAAAGACTATTCCTATCAGACTACCGAAAAATATACCTATCTGGTAGCTTAGCCCCTTATTTTTTAGCAGAAATTAATTATGGAGATAGCGAAAGCGGAGGTTCTTGTTTCCCTTTTCAATATCAACTCTTGTTCAATACGAAAGGAAAACATATCCAAAGCTTAAATGCCTACACTTATCGACTAATCGAAATATTCCCTAACCAACACCCTTTCTTGCTCACGCTACATCGTACTAGCAAAGGCAATGGCGGACACCACCTATATCAAATAATAGCCGACACACTCTGCAATGTATATGATGGATATATCAACTTCGACACAAGAACCTACGACAAGCACCACGACGAACATATATATGAACCTTACGAGCTTAACTTGTCTATCAAAGATTACAATGAAGATGGTTATAACGATCTAATTTTTTCGGGCTTACAAGTCTGGATAGAAGGCGAAGATGAAGCAGGAAATTTCTATAGCGGAGAAACTTATGCGAATGGCAAAAGCATCGACTATTCAGCAGAAAATCCGTTCAAGAAAGAGCCCATTCAATTTGTCTATTTGTACAATATTGCGAATGGAAGATTTGAGGTATTGAAGGAATAAAAATTAGTTATTGGTGACCAGTCCAGCCACCAATCGCCCAAACAACTGCCGAGCGACTTCTTCATATTGCAACAAATGCAACGCACGGTGCTTCGCCCCTATCGTCCCCATATATTCACTTTCGTGCCAATCCGTATCGGGCACCTGCACAAACAAATACAGATGATCGAAGCCATACGCTCGACCATCAGCATCATCGTAATGAAACCGCACTTCAAATGTCCAGTCCGATACTTCTAGGCGATAGCGTGCTATTTCTGTTGTCCAAAAGTGCCGTACTTGATAGTCAAAAATATACTGCAAAGACTCCATTCGACTGTAGTCAAATTGACTTTGTAGCAACTCGTACGCTAGGCTGTTATTGACCGCTAATTGACTAGCAAGTAGGTCTTCTATGGGCGTGAATGGTGCTTCCATTATTGCCAATCCCAAGCCGAAGCATACGTCCCATGCTCGTCGACATAATCCAAGAAACTATTGTAAAACTGAAAGCTCGCCAACGTGGCACTATCACCAATGATAATGAGTTTCTTTTTGGCTCTTGTCATCGCTACATTCATACGTCGAGTATCTTTCAAAAAGCCAATTTCGCCACGATCATTGGAGCGCACCATAGTGATATAAATCACATCTCGCTCTTGCCCCTGAAACGCATCAATTGTATCGACGACAATATCCGCCTCAGGAAAATGATCAAAGTCTTTTTCTATCGCATCTTGTATATCGACCACCTGTTGACGATAAGGCGAAATGATACCAATAGATACTTTTTGGTCGCCCAATACCACCAACAAATGATCCAGATGCTGACGCAATACAAAGTATTCTTCTGCATTGTAATAACTGCGTGACTCCTCGTTTTGCTGCTCCTCAAATCCACAGCCTGCCGTATCAATAAACTCCACAGAAGGACTCGGCATTCCATCTGTCATCTGCAATTGCCAATTGGCAACCGACTCATCGGCACGCAATTCATTATTATAAAATTCTTGATTCGAGAAACCCATTATTTTGTGGTGCATACGATACTGCGTATCTAACAAATTGACAGTATCTAATCGTTCTACACACTTTTCAAGCAGTGTTTTGCTCAGTCCATTTTGAGCCGCTTTTCTACTCTTGACCGTGGGCGGCAATTGATAAGGATCTCCCGCAAAAATTACTTTATTGGCTTTTCCAATTGGAATCCAAGCGGCAGGCTCTAGTGCTTGAGCGGCTTCATCAATAATCACTACATCAAAGGTCATTTTGTCAATATAGCGATTCATCGTACCAACCAATGTACAACAAATAACGTCCGCTTCTTTGAGCGTTTTGTCTATAATATAATCTTCTAGCATTTTGGCGTGACTCATGATGTCTCTCGACTCTCGATACGCATTGCGGCGATCTTCTCGCTGCTCATGCCCAAAGCTACGCTTAAATTTTTGAGCGTCTCGCTTCATTTTTGCCGCTTGTATTTTCAGCTTTTTCACTTCTTGCATTTCTGGCAATTGCTGTAAGATGCCTTCCATTGTGTGCTGCAACAGACTTTCATCGACCCTCGACACATTCCCAATTCGCACGACTCGCAAGTTTTTTTCTGCCAACTTTTCAGTCAGCAAATCCGTAGCAGCATTGGAAGGAGCACAGACCAAAATAGGCGACGTACTTTTGACCAATTGCTCGATAGCAGCTACAATAGTAGTCGTTTTGCCTGTACCCGGAGGACCATGAATCACGGCTACATCTCTAGCCGACAAAATATCTTGTACTGCTTTATTTTGCGAATTATTGAGATGTGGAATTTGATAGACATGACGTTCTTTATCGAAAGAAGCAGGCGTTTTGCCGAGCAATATTTGTCGTAACTCTGATAAGCGGTCGCCTTTGGCATCAATCACTCGCTGCACGGCATTTTCCATTTCTTGATAACTACGTTCATCGAAATTCAGCTGCACGCCTATCTTGCCAGCCATAACCCAACGTGGCAATTCGGTACCATAAAAGATAACTTTCATTTTATCTTTCTTGACGTAATAAACTACCCCTTTGAGCTCTAGGTTGTCGGTCGTAAACTTTTCGGAAAACACACTCACTACTTGCCCTGCACGGAATTTGTGCGGTTTGCCGAGCAGCTTGGTACGCTCTAGCACCACAAACGGGTGTTCGCCTAAGCCCCAACCAGAACTCACTACTTGTAGCGGATACCAACAAGCTCCTTTTTTTACTTTCTCACTTATCGACAATTGATTGAGCAAAATTTCATATTGCTTAATTTCTTCCTCTTTTTCTTGTTGCAATACTTCTAGCAATTGGCGTAATTCTTCTTGTGTGGTCATGGTTAGTTTTTATAGCAAATCTCTTGCAATAGGACGTTATTTTGCATTCAATATAGTTCTTATTTCATAAAACAGCAAAAAACTTAAATAGCATCTACACCTTTCGTTCAAACAAGTCTTTTAGTGCTGCCACCAAATCAGGTTGTTGGTATTTGAATCCAATTTTTTCTAAATTGTTAGGAAACACACGTGTACTATTCAGCACGACATCTCCCATTTCGCCCAATGCCAACCGAACCCCAAAAGCAGGAGCAGGCATTTTGAGCATCGTGCTACCATAAGCTTTTTCGAGGGCATCAATCATGTCTTTGGAGGTAACAGGGACTGGAGCCGTCCCATTGTAATAATCATTCATACTTTCGTTTTCGAGCGCTACTACAAATGCCTCAACAATATCGTCGATATGAATCCAAGACATATAACGCCCCCCAAAATGTGCCAATGTTTTGAGGGCTGCTGTCTTTGTCAATTCGGGCAACGCTCCGCCTTGTGTCGATAACACCACACCCACTCGTATCGTTGGCATGCGAATACCTAGACTACGAATCGGCTCTTCACTCGCTTCCCATTTAGCACAAATATCCGCCATAAAGTCATTGCCTACTTTGCTTTTTTCTGTTAGTTTTTCATTGCCTCTATTGCCATAATAGCCAATAGCTGAGCAGGCGACTACTACCGTTGGTTTTGATTGGGCTTCCGCCAAATAATTGTACAATAGTTGGCTCGTTTTGATACGGCTTGTTTCGATTATTTCTTTGCGTTTGGCAGTCCATCGCTCGTCTGCAATACCAGCACCTGCCAGATGAATCACACCGTCCACACCTTCCAATGCTTTGGGGTTCATGGTCATCGCTTGAGTATCCCAACCATAAGCGGGATATTTAGCTGCTAGATTTTCGGTACGGCTAAGGTGACGGACTTGATAGCCTTTTTCGTTCAATCGCTTGCTGAGCTGCTGCCCAATGAGTCCTGTTCCGCCTGTTATGAGTATCGTTTTGAGCATCTATTTTTCTTTTGATTAGATTTAATTCCTTGAATCGCACACTTTGGGGTGTGTTCGCTTAGGATATTCAAGATAGTATTCTTTGCTTTGGTACAGAATTAATTATATTTGTCGATTACAAACACAAATTCGCCCCATTTGCCGCTCCCAAAAGCTTTATTTTTTATTTTTATGGTTTTTCAATAGAGAAAAAAGGTAGCGAAAGCTACTACTAATTAGGTAGCTAATACCACTCTTATTTTAGAAACATTGTCAGCAAAAAGCATCTAATTTTATGAAAATTTCATCTGCCTTCAAGCAAGCATTATTTTTGGGCTGTCTGCTTTCTTTCACTACCGCCTGTGATAATAGCCAATCAAAAAAAACAGAAGAACCCACCCCTATAACCAAAACCGATAATAACAATAGTCCAGAACTCAAAATACATGAGCGTGGCGAACCTGATGGAATGAATCCATTGGTAACCAATCACGCCAATTCTGAATACATTCAAAACAACCTCTTTCAGAAATTGTTGAGGTACAACCTCACCGACCTCAAACTCATTCCGCAACTAGCGGTAAGTTTGCCAGAGGTAACGGTACTAGAGCAGGGAGAATTTGCTGGGGGTATGTCGCTGACGTATGAGATTCACCCAGAAGCAACTTGGGACAATGGCACGCCAATTACTGCCGATGATTATGTATTTACCATCAAGGCAATCAAAAACCCAAGTGTTAATGCGGCTTCTCTTCGTCCTTATGTTCAATTTATCGAAAAGATAGAAATTGACCCAATCAACCCCAAAAAGTTTACGATTTTCTCTAAAGAACGTTATTTCCTGGCAGAAGAAGCCAGTGGTAATGTCACTTTCATCATACCAGAATATCACTACGACCCAGAAGGTATCATGCGTCAGTTTGCCATAGAGCAACTCAATGACGAAAATATAACAAAAGATAATGCGAGCATCAGCCGTTTTGCAGAGCAGTTCAATTCTCCTGCCTTCAATAGAGAAGCGGCACAAGTAATCGGTAGTGGTGCCTATCAACTTAAAGAATGGACAACAGGCGAACGTATTGTACTAGAGCGGAAAAAAGACTGGTGGGGCGATAAGGTACAAGGCAATAAAATGCTAGAAGCTCACCCGCCCAAAATCACCTACCGTGTGTTCAAAGACTGGACTGCGGCTATCACCAATGCCAAAGATGGTCAAGTAGATGTGATGCGTAGCATTCCGCCTACGGAGTTTGTTCGCTTGCGTGACGATAGCAAGTTTAGTGGCAAATTTGACCTCAGTACACCTGATCAGTTTGTTTATTCTTACATTGCGTTCAACACCAAACGCCCTCAATTGAGTGACAAGCGTGTTCGTAGAGCTATCGCACACTTGGTCAACAAAGAAGATTATATTACTTCTATCATGGAAGATATGGCAAAGCCTACTGCTACTCCTATCCACCCTACCAAGGATTATTACAACAAAGAACTAAAAGATATTGAGTACGATATAGAAAAAGCCAAAACACTACTAATGGAAGCGGGTTGGAAAGATACCGATGGTGATAATATATTGGACAAAAAAGTAGGCGGAAAAAAAGTAGATTTCAAACTAGATTACCGCTACGACCAAGGTAATGTAGTCCGGAAATCAATGGGCTTATTGCTACAAAATGAAGCAAAACGTGTCGGTATTAAAATTGACTTGATGCCAATGGATTTTACCAATATGCTCGAAAAAGCAGATAATGGCGATTTTGATTTGATTACCGCTGCTTGGGTCAACACTCCTGGACTTGACGACCTCAAACAGATTTGGCACAGCGACGCTGCACTACAAGGTGGTGGCAACAGAGCAGGTTACAGCAATCCTAAACTGGATCAAATTATTGACAAAATAAGAGTGACGTTAGATAAAGACGAACGCAGAAAACTCTACCAAGAGGCTCAATCTATCATTTATGAGGATCAACCTTATATCTTCTTGTTTGCACCAAGCGAGCGTATTGCCATTCACAATCGTTTTGAAGGAACAGAAACTTCTCCTGCTCGCCCTGGATATAATGAGGCAAGATTCAAATTGAGAAACAAACAAACCAATTAGTCTTTCGACTAACAGCATACACTTCAAAAAAAGCCACCTTCTAATGAAGTGGCTTTTTTTGTTAATATATTCGTAATCATCAAAGTGCTCTTACCTTATATGAATATACTTTCATACTTTTATAAGGTTGATGTACTATTCTACTAAATAAATGGCATACAACAGCACTAGACACACTATTGTAATCTACATTCCAAACCTTAGATAACTATGAAAAATATACTTTTAACCCTCCTTCTTTTTACTTGCTCCTTGGGGAGCTTGCTCGCCCAAAACCCTGTCACATGGACTTGGGAAGCCAAGCACATCAATGGTAGAGAATACGAAATCACATTCAAAGCCAAAATACAAGATGGCTGGTACACTTATTCTCAATTTATTGGGGACAATGGCCCTGTACCCACTTCTATCAATTTTGAATCGACCAATCAAGAAAAAGCTGGTAAACCAACCGAAACCACGAGTTCATCTAGCTATAGAGTAGAAGGTTTTGACAAGATGTTTGATATGAATGTTATCAAATACAAAAAAAATCTAACCCTCAAACAACGTATCAAAGTAGCGGATATTACAGGACTCGTAGAAGGCTACATGACCTACATGACTTGCGATGATACTCGTTGTATGCCTCCTACTGATGTAGAATTTAGTTTTGTACCCAGCTCCCTAAAGCAAGCTGGTACGGTCGAAACACCTCCTATCGTAGAGCCTACCGACCAAGGAAGTATCGACAAGCCCGAACAAAAACCATCGGGCGACAAACTCGCTATTCAGCCTACGACAGATGCAACTGTTGAAGCGGCACCTCCTACGGACAATACCAATGGATTGCCAGCCAACCCTGTACAATGGGATATAAAATTCGAGCAGATCAACGAACAAGAAGTCAATATGACCGCTACGGCTACTATTGCCGACGGTTGGTATGTTTATTCTCAGACACTAGAGAGCGAAGATGGTCCTTTGGCGACTATCATCGAAACCAACGAAGGTGTAGAAGTCGTTTCGGAAGAAGAATTGCCCAGCAAAGCTGGCAATAAAGTAGCAGGTTTTGACAAAATATTCGAAATGGATGTGGTCAAATACAAACATGGTTTCGTTATCAACAAACGTCTAAAAGTACAACCTGACAGTGGTCGTATTGCAGGTTTTTTGGAATACATGACTTGCAATGCTACGAGCTGTATGCCTCCTACTCTAGTAGAATATGAGTTTATCTTTGCAGGAAAAGAAAACACAGTAGCAACAACCGCCCCTGCCAAATCTACGGTACAAGGCGATATATTTGATCCACTTCGTCCAACCTTGGCAGCTACGAACCTCAAGCCCTATGGAAACTGTGATGGCGAAACAGGTGACACGATCAATAATAATGACAATCAAGTTCAGGGCATGAGCTGGTGGGCTATTTTCTTGGCTGGTTTTGGTGGTGGACTCATCGCCTTACTCACGCCTTGTGTCTTCCCGATGATCCCGATGACGGTTTCATTATTTTCCAAAGGGAAAGATGCTAAAAAAGGTGATGGTATCAAAAATGCCCTAATTTTTGGAGCTTCTATTATCGTCATTTATGTCGCATTAGGTTTGTCTATTACGGCGGCTTTTGATTCTAATACACTCAACGAGCTATCCACCAACTGGATTATGAACGTTGCGTTCTTCTTACTATTTACCATATTTGCGATCTCCTTTTTTGGATACTTCGATATTCGCTTGCCTTCTTCTTGGGCAAACAAAGCCAATACGGCTTCTATGAAAGGCGGATTAGTGGGTAACTTCTTTGGAGCGTTTGCTATTTCTTTGGTTTCATTTTCTTGTACCGGTCCTATTATCGGAACTCTGCTCGTGCAGACTGCTGTGAGTGGCAATCTGGCAGGTCCAGCGATTGGTATGTTTGGTTTTGCACTTGCATTGGCATTGCCCTTTACGCTTTTTGCAGCCTTCCCGAGTTGGTTACAATCCTTGCCTAGTTCTGGCGGTTGGATGACGACTATGAAAGTTATTTTAGGTTTTATAGAATTGGCATTGGGACTCAAATTCTTGTCCGCTGCTGACTTGACTCAACATTGGTGGATTTTGCCTTATGAGCTATTTATTGTCCTTTGGGGGCTTATATTTATTGCCATGGGACTCTATCTTTTTGGTATCATTCACTTTCCGCACGACCACAAAGGAGCTAAAATATCGCTACCTCGCAAGGGTTTAGCTGTGGCTTCTTTGGCATTTGCTGTTTATGTATTTTTAGGGTTTAGCGCCAACAAAGATGATACTTTTATCACGCCTAATTTATTGAGTGGGTTGGCTCCTCCTGTTTGTTATTCTTACCTCAAACCTTGTGATTGCCCTGCCTCGCTAATAGAGTGTTTCAAGGATTATGATGAGGCATTGGCTTATGCCAAAAAAGTAAACAAACCACTCTTGATTGACTTCACAGGGTATGGGTGTGTCAACTGTCGTAAAATGGAAGATCAAGTATGGACGGTAGAATCTGTCAACGACATTATCCGTGACAAATACGTATTGGTTTCGCTCTACGTAGATGATAGAGAGGATTTGCCTAAGACATTGATTAGTACCAACGGCAAAAAAATAAGAAATGTTGGTAATAAATGGGCTGCGTTCCAGGAAGTAAACTTCCTAGAGCAATCGCAACCTCAATATGTATTGGTCAATACCAAAGAAGAAGTACTCAATACACCAACTTATTATACGCCAGATGTAGAAGAATACCAAGGATTTTTGGAATGTGGCTTGGTGCAGTTCGAGAAATCTATGCAGGAATAACAACCTTATTTATAGGAATTTCTCCCAAGGGAGGAGTTCCTATTTTTTTTAGAAATACCTTATTTTATTGCTATGAAAAAAATAGTTGGGTACACTACTTTTTTAGTACTTTTGCTTTCTATAATGACTATGTTGAGTGCAAAAACAACTGCACCTCAACCAAAAGAAAAAACAATGAAATTATATTATGTATATGATGGCCTTTGTGGCTGGTGTTATGGCTTCTCGGGTATCATGACCGAATTTGCAGAAAAGCATCAAGAAGAACTCGATTTTGAAGTCATCGCTGGTGGCATGGTCACTGGCGAACGCATTGGAGAAATTGGGATAGCGGCTGGCTATATTGGCGAAGCCTACAAGCAGGTCGAAGACCATACTGGCGTTAAGTTTGGCGAGGCGTTTCTGGAAGGAACACTAAAAGAAGGGACGGCTCTTTTCACTTCTGTGCCTTCGGCAATTGCTTTAGCAGTATTCAAAGTACAACAACCTGACAAACAGATACAATTCGCTGCTCGATTGTTGAAATCTACTTATTATGATGGCAATGCTCCTATTGATTATGTTGCTTATGGCAAGTTGGCAGCAGAATTTGGCTTAGATGCCGATGATTTTGTTGCCAAAATGGAAACCGAAGAATACGAACAATTGGCAGAAGAACAATTCAAATTAGCTAATGATTGGGGCGTAACTGGTTTCCCGACGCTTGTGCTAGAATACCAAAACAATCTTATTATTATGTCTGGAGGCTATATGCCTGCTCCACAACTCGAACAACAGTTTATAGCTGCCAAAGAGGAATTGGGTGTCCCAAAATAGATTCGCTTTTTGAGCGATGTTGTTAGAAGTTCCATAAAAAGGAGGAAGCAAAGTAGTAATCTGCTTTGCTTTTTCTATTTTTGGAATCTATTGTTAACTATGAGCTAATCCATTACGATATGAAATTTGCAGATTATCCTTATCAGCGTCCCGACTTGGAGCAAAAAAAAGCGGAAATCATTGATTTGACAAAGCAGTTTGAGCAAGCAACTACTGCCGACAAACAGTACGAATATATATTGGCAATGAATCGGCTGAGAGGTCAACTCGATTCGATGTATAGTTTGGCAAGTATTCGCCATTCTATTGATACCAAAGATGAGTTTTACGAAACAGAAAAGACCTTTTTTGATGGCAACATGCCTGATTTGGCAGAATCTATCAACGATTATTACAAGGCATTGCTTAACGCAACATTCCGCAAGGAACTAGAAGAAAGAGTAGGCGTGCATCTATTCAACATGGCAGAATTGACCCTCAAAAGTTTTGAGCCTGCTATTGTCGAAGACCTCAAAGAAGAAAACCGACTCAATACTGCCTACAAAAAACTAAAAGCACAAGCCAAAATAGAATTTGAAGGCGATACGTACAATTTGTCTTCTATTCAGCCATTGGAACAATCCAAAGACCGAGCTACTCGCAAAAAAGCAGCTAAAGCCAAATGGGATTTTTATGTTTCGATAGCTCCGCAAATGGAGGAAATCTATGACAAACTTGTCAAATTGCGCCATCAGATGGCGGTTAAGTTGGGCTACAAAAACTACATCGAATTGGGTTATGCTCGCATGATGCGTTCGGATTATGACGCTAATATGGTCGCCAACTTTCGCAAGCAAGTACACGAACACATCGTGCCGATTGCTACTAAACTACAAGCTCGTCAAGCCAAACGCTTGGGACTAGAAAAACTAAAATATTACGATGAAGATTTTAGTTTCCCTACGGGCAATCCTACGCCCAAAGGCGATGCCACGGAGCTGACCGAGAAAGCGAGTGTCATGTACAAAGAATTATCGCCCGAAACGGATGAATTTTTTGAGTTCATGACGCAACGTCAATTGATGGATTTGGACGGAAAAGATGGTAAACAAACAGGCGGTTATTGTACATTTTTGGACGCTTTTGATTCGCCTTTTATTTTTTCCAATTTCAATGGCACTAGCCACGATATTACGGTATTGACACACGAAGCAGGACACGCTTTTCAGTGCTACAGTACCAATCGCTCCAACCATTTGTACGATTACCTGTGGCCCACTTTTGAGGCTTGCGAAATTCACTCTATGAGTATGGAGTTTTTCACGTGGCCTTGGATGGAATTATTCTTCAAAGAAGATACCGAAAAATTCAAGTTTTCACACTTGGCAGGTTCTATTTCGTTCATGCCTTATGGCTGTGCGATTGATGAGTTTCAGCATGCGGTATATGAGCAACCAGAAATGACCATCGAAGAGCGCAATGCCGCTTGGAGAACCATCGAGAAAAAATATATGCCACACCGTGATTATGAAGATAACGACTATCTAAACAACGGTGGATTGTGGCAACGCCAGAGTCATTTGTTTGGCATGCCGTTCTATTATATTGACTACGTATTGGCACAAACTTGTGCGTTCCAGTTCTGGAAACGCAGCTTGGAAGATCAATCAGAAGCTTGGAAAGATTATGTAGGCTTATGCAATGCAGGCGGCACGTATTCTTTCTTAGATTTGGTCAAAATTGCTAACTTGCACTCTCCTTTTGACGATGGCTGTTTGGCTACTGTCGTAGAACCAATTGAAGCGTATCTCGATAGTGTCGATGATTCGCAATTTTAAGGAATGAATAAACAAAATTAGGAATGGTCTTACTGACCATTCCTAATTTTTATCTTAGAGCGTGTCTAAAATAATGTACACTTTTTTGATGAAGCATTGATAAGCAAATATAAAGCTGTTGTCGGAAGTCCAACTTCTGGTATCTAGCAGCAAAGCGGTCTTAGCAAAAGTAACGCTAAAATCTATTCTTCTCAAAAAATATTAGGCTACCTGAAAAGTTTATCTTTGCAAGATTTTTTATTAAATATAGCATTATGAAAATAATATGTGTAGGCAGAAACTACGCCGCTCATGCTGCGGAACTCAATAATCCTGTCCCAACAGAACCGTTACTTTTTCTCAAACCCGATACCGCTTGTTTGCTAGATGGTTGGCCCTTGTATTATCCCGAATTTACCAACGATTTGCACTACGAAGTAGAGCTATTGGTCAAAATTTGCAAAAACGGCAAACACGTGCAGCCCAAGTTTGCTAGAGATTATTACAAGGAAGTATCTGTTGGAATTGATTTTACGGCTAGAGATTTGCAGGAGCAATGCAAAGCAAACGGACACCCGTGGGAAATTGCGAAAGCGTGGAATAACTCTGCCGTGATTGGTACGTTTATCCCTTACGAAGAGGCATTGAATCCAGCTGGAAATATTGATTTTTCGTTGACCAAAAACGAAGCCATCGTACAAGAAGGCAATACAGGGCAAATGTTGACCGATATTGATGCCCTGATTTGTTATATCTCCAAGTTTTTTATGCTCAAGCGAGGCGATATTATTTTCACAGGTACGCCCAAAGGTGTAGGAGCCGTAGCTGTTGGCGATAAGCTAGAAGGCTTCATTGGTAAACAATCGTTGATGAGCTGTTCGATTAAGTAATTTTTTTTATGTTTGATAAAGATAAGTGGCAAGAAATATTCGGAACTATCCGACAAAATAAACTCCGCACGGGATTGACCGCAGCAGGAGTTTTTTGGGGTATTTTTATGCTTATCTTCATGCTTGGAATGGGCGATGGACTCGAAAAAGGCGTACTCAACGAGTTTGGCGGACGAAGTACCAACAGTATTTATATGTGGCCCGAAGGGTCAACCATTCCCTACAAAGGTATGCCTGTTGGGCGGTGGTTTTCGTTCGATATTGACGACATGGAAGCCCTCCAAAAGAACGCCCCTTACATCAATATGTTAGCCCCAAGGCACACCAGCAGAAATACCTTTGTGTCTTATCAGACCAAATCCAGCAACTTCGATGTACGAGGAGAATGGGATGGTATTTTTACGATAGAAGCACTCCAAATTTCGAGGGGCAGAATACTCAATCCGCTCGATGAACAGCAACACCGAAAAGTAGCCGTCATTGGCAAGACCGTACGAGAAGAATTGTTTGGTACCGCCAATCCTATTGGTAAGTATATCAATATCAACAACATTCTTTTTCAAGTCATTGGACTCATCGAATTTAATGGCGAATCTGGGCGACTACAAGAAGCTGAAGAAACCGTTTTTATTCCTCTGAGTACCTCTATTAAGCTCTTCGGCAATGGCAAATCCATTTCGATGTTTACCTGTATGATTGACGATGCCTATTATGCTGGTGATGTAGAAGATGACATCAAGCGACTGCTCAACGAGCGCCACCGAATAGCTCCCAACGATAAGCAGGCGATTGGTTCGTTCAATCTCGAAATACAATACCGTCGATTGGCAGGTTTGTTTGGCGGTATCCGTTGGTTTTTGTGGATAGTGGGCATCGGCACGCTCCTAGCAGGAGTCGTCAGCGTCAGCAATGTGATGCTCATTACGGTCAAAGACCGTACCCGTGAAATAGGCGTCCGAAAAGCCTTGGGAGCGACTCCATGGACCATTATTAATCTAATATTGTTGGAGTCTGTTTTTATTACCACCCTTTCGGGCTATATTGGGCTAATCGTAGGTACGGTGATTATTTACACCACCAATCTAATGACGGCTAGTGGCTTGGATAGCCAAATGTTTAGCAATCCAGAAGTTAATTTGGGGGTTAGTTTGGGTTCACTTTTAGTACTGGTTTTGTCTGGTTTGTTTGCGGGTTTGTTGCCTGCTTTGCACGCTTCTAGGATTAGTCCCGTAGAGGCACTCCGTTCCGAATAATTTTAACTGAATACATATTTTGTAGCAATGAAAAATATCATTTTGGGGGTTATCTTAACCCTATTTATCCTTTTGTCCATTTGGCTCTTTTCTTATTTTTATAGCAATAATGCACAAGGAGACGATGTGTACACCATTACCTCGCCTTACCTCTCCGACATTACGCTCAAATCCGTCGCCACAGGAGCCATCAAGCCCAAACGAGAAATTACCCTTACCTCGCAAGTGTCAGGTATTATTGATGAAATATTTGTAGAAGGGGGCGATATTGTCCGCAAGGGCGACCCGATTGCCAAAATCAAATTGGTGCCTAGCCCGACGGCACTCAATTCGGCAAAAACCAATGTAGAACTGAGCCGTATCAAGCTCACCGAAATTCAACGACAGTTGACGCAACAGCGCCAAATCAACAGCAGGCATCTAGATGTAGAAGAGGCGCAAATCAGCTACGAAACGGTCAAATTTGAAGAAGAAAAATACAAAAAGCTCTACGATCAGGGTATTGTGACCGAAGTAGAATACAACAACTATAAACGTCGTTTGGATTTGGCTCAAATAGACTTGGATAATGCCTATACCATTGGCAAAAATAACCTACAGCAACTAACCACTCAGCGCGATATTGCTAACCAAGAACTCGAAGCGGCTCAAAGCAATTTGCAGTTGATACAAAAAGGCGTAGCCAGCAAATCGGGACAAGTAGCCAACATCATTCGAGCGACGGTTGATGGTATGATACTACACGTCAGCGAACAAGAAGGGGCGACGGTTGTCGAACGTAGTAATTTTGGTCAAGGAACAATTATTGCAGAAATTGCCAACATGGACAACTTGATGTTCTTAGGCAATATTGACGAATCAGATGTTGGTAAGCTCAAAAATGGAATGCGACTCGAATTGACGGTTGGAGCGATTGAAGGCGAATCCTTTGAAGCGATTTTGGATTATATTTCGCCCAAGGGCGTGCTACAAAGCGGCAGTATCAAGTTTGCCATCAAAGCCAAAGTTATTCAGCGAAAAGATGTATTTCTGCGAGCTGGATACAGTGCCAGTGCCGATATTATATTGGACAAACGCCAACAAGTCTTGGCAATATTGGAGCGCGACCTCAAGTTTGACGAAGAAGATCAACCTTATGTAGAACTAGAAACTGCTCCAGGCGAATTTACTAATCAATCGGTCAAGGTTGGACTCTCTGACGGTATCAACATCGAAATATTGGAAGGATTGACCAAAGATTCTAAAATTAAGGTGCAAGGTTCGCCGATGTAGTTTTAATAGGTATTGCGATACAAAAAAATGAAATCCATGAGCAAAAATAACTATTGGTTAGTCGCTGCATTTATCAATACACTAACCGCATTACTGCACTTGATTGGTGGTCAACTAGAACTCATACGTCCGCTACTAGATAGTAACCTCCCATGGCAAGCAAAAACGGAACTATTGGGCGTTTGGCACATGGTTACTGTTTTTCTTTTTGCTACGTCTATCGTTTATTGGAGAGCTGGAACACAACCACAAAACAAACTAGAGGTAGTCGCCTTTATTAGCTATTTGTATCTCTTATTTGGTGGTATTTTTGTGGCTTGTAGCATCTATGCAGCCCTTCTTGCTCCGCAATTCATACTGTTGATTCCGATAGGTCTATTAGGACTGGTAGGCAAACAAAAAGAGAATAAAAAGTAAACTTCCATTTTCTCCCCTTGATGTAAAAAGCTATGTAGTAGATACGTCTATCATAGATTCCAACTTTAAGTTGGTGGCGTGGTAGCTACTAGCTGTCTGCTGCTACGTAATACGTGCGTTCATCAAATTAAAAAGTAGCATCGTCTTGTACCCGCTTGCGGTTCTCGACATCAAATTGCCCTATACCCCAAAAACAAGACCAGTAGTTAAGTTGATAAAAAAAGCTTAAATTAGAGTTATGAAGAAGAGAAAATTCACAACGAAGTTCAAGACTAGAGTAGTATTAGAAGCCCTGAAAGAGGTTTCGCCTTTATCAGAATTGGCAAAGAAATACGAATTAGCCCCACTCAAATTAGTAATTGTTGAAAATCCCAAACTTGCTTTGCGGGGAAGCGTCAATTTTTAGAAAGAGCCTATGTGACGACGAACATGTCGAAGACCCCAACTTCACGTTGGGGGAAACCCTACTACCATGACAGTAGCCTTTTTGCTAATGGCGTGGTACTAGTTGCTTACTTCTGAGGAGGAACATCTTTTTACTGCTTTATTATAGTCCCATTCGGCATAATATCAAAATAGGTATACTCTGAAGTACTTAACTTCTCCTTGAAAGAAAAAGATAGACTAGATGCATAATCTACTTGATTGGATAAATTGAAAATAACTTTATATCCACTATGGATTTTTAATACAAAATTATTCTTATCATCAAAGTAACAGTCAATAATTCTACCTCTATTCATGCCAATAAAAATAGTTATATTATACACATCTATATCCCAATTTTTCAATGAATTAGATATTGTATTCAACTTAATATCAGAAGAGGTAAAACTACAATCAATATGTACACAAATAAGTTCGTAATCCTTACTTGACAATTCTAGTTCCAAAAATTGCTTTTTTACTCCAAAACTGTCTAAATAAGCGCCAATTATTTTGCTTTTGAATTCCTCTAAAATATTCATTAGTATTTTATTGTGTAGGTTCTAAATGTATATGCCCCTTTACTTTTCTATCTGCCCTCGAAGCTCCTGCTTCTATTCGACTACCATCAGGATTGACATATTGTTTGTGTTTCCAGTATTTTGAGTATTCATTACCCTATTCCCATCAAAATCAGAGGTTCTAGGATTACTACCTTTTGTAATCGAGAATAGAATGTTCCTGTACCATCAGCCTTAGGTATTTCATAAATCACATTTTGCCCTGTTTCTTGAACTTTCTCATATCCTATTTCATCAAAAGTTTTTCCTAGCTTCTCTAGATTAGTAGGAACACTAACTCCTTCAGGAGTAGTAACATAATCAATTTTAGAAGATTGTCTAACTACATCATCAAGTTGATTTCTTGCAGGACTTACTATGTTTTCAATAGCAGCTCTTGTAGCACGTCCTGCATCATCTCCTACTGTTGCGGGTACATCAGTGCCTGTTTGATCTGCCATTCCATAAACGAAAGAACCAGCTTCTTCTACTCCTTTTATTACCGTGACAGGATTGTACACAGCATATGTGTATGCTGCACTCCCTGCATACCAAATTCCTGCAGCTGTTATACCAGCAGCTCCCCCTGCTGCTCCTCCTAATGCTTGAGAAGTGTAGAAATCCATCAAGTCATTAGTTGCTCTTTCTCTTCCTTCAGCCGTTTCTGCTTTCAAGACTGCTTCTTCTTTTTGTCTTCGAGTAATATCTGAGCCTATTGCTTCTAAACCATCTAAATCAATAGCATATATAGGTGTATTACTAGCAAACTGATAAGGTGTCAACTCTGGATATTCAGGAGCCAATGGATCAAAGGACAAGAACTTCCCAATAGCAGGATTATACAATCTAAAGCCATAATCTTGTATCAGTTGTGTACCCCATTCCTTGTCGTTCTCTTTCCCATTGAACCCAAATCGGTAATCGTCAACCTCAACCTACCCACTTACACTTTTCCACCCAAACGGATAAACCCATTGAGTTATCCATCTTCTCACCTCAAAATACAGGACAAGTTCGCACCTCTATTCGAGTCGGAACCGTTCCCCAAATGTAGCGTAGCGAAAGTTCGTAACCGCCATTGCCCCTAGTCGCAGCGGTGACTCTTTGATGGAGTGAGCCGAACAGGATAAAACCTGCAGCCGTACAGCTCCCAGCAGTGAGCTCAATTGAGCGACATACTAGATAGGCGGTGGATAGTACTCAAATACTTGAAGAGAACTAGCCTAAGAGCCTATGTGACGACGAACAGGTGAGCCTACTACCATGACAATAGCCTTTTTGCTAATGGCGTGGTAGTAGTTGGCTTACTTCTGAGGAGGAACACCTTTCTCCTTATTGAATTGAGATAGACTATCCAACATTTTACCTAACTCTAACGAGGCTCCTCCTGAGGGAATACCTTGTTTCTTTTTTATTTCATTTGTACTTTTATCTAAGTACCAAGTATATGCATTATTATTTAATAACTCAATTCCACCAATAAAAGACTTGGACAATATTTTATTATTTGCCAACATATGATCAGATGGAGTTTTACTTCTTTCATTGTAAAAAAGATACAGTCTTTCTATATTTAGATTACTAAAAGCCCTTTCTTCATCAATGATCGTACGTGCAATGCTATCAAAGCCCAGTCTCGTATAAATGGAATATGCTAACAGATTGTTATTGTAGTTACAAGATCCAACAACTTCATATAAATCTACTTCTGTATTAGAATTTTCTTTTTCTACGCCTTCAGATCGTTTTTTTATTTTCACATTGGAACAAGATTGAATAACAAGTATTAGGATTAAAAAGGTATATTTAATATTATAATCCATGGGTTGTTGTAGTTTTATCTGTATTTATTACTTCAATTTTTCCTTCTTTTGGAGATGAATCCCAAGTATAAAATCTAAAACTAGAGCTAACTTCGGATTTTTTGTACTCCTTTACTCCCCTAATAGTTCCGTACGCTCCAGGAATACTTACCCCTCCTGATAAGGTAGATTTTTTATCTCCCTTATGTTTATAAAAGGCTACTGTGCCTGCCTTCGTAATATCTGTCATCAACTTACCTCCAAAAGATTTACCTGCCCCACCTTCCAATGAGAGACCATCTTTAGATGGGAAAGTTCCAGCATTAGAATTAAACGTCTTTTTATCATTATTCATTATAGCACTATGAATTATGTCCCCCTTCTTATTTGCTCCTCCATCTTTCTGTACCCGATCCATTTGCTCCATAATTATCTATCCATAATTTATTTTCCGTGAATGTTAATCCATGACAATCAGCTACTACATCCATTTGCTTTCGAGGTATTTGAGTATTTGTAAATTTTTTAATAATACTACTTCCTTTACTCTGAGTATACGTGACTGAAGTCAAGATAAGCACTTCAACAGGATTACCTGAATTAGTATAGATGTGCCCAACTTTATATGTCCTCTCCATCAAGACCGTTGTGCCATCTGTCTGAATTTCTGGTCTTCCAAAAGTACGTACTTCTGCATTTTCATCAAAAGTCACTATTATGTTACCATCTTTATCTCTTAAGATTTTACCGTTTGGATCTGTAAACAAAATAGGATTATTACCGATTCCTACATACGACGACCTGTCTGGATAGTTCCTAATGAGGGGATCAACAGCCCACCATCTACCGATTCTACCGTCATATATCCTAGCCCCAAAGTCAAGGTTTCCATTATCTATCTCTGGATTCTTTTCCATACCATTAAATCCAAATCGGTAATCGTCAACCTCAACCTACCCACTTACACTTTTCCACCCAAACGGATAAACCCATTGAGTTATCCATCTTCTCACCTCAAAATACAGGACAAGTTCGCACCTCTATTCGAGTCGGAACCGTTCCCCAAATGTAGCGTAGCGAAAGTTCGTA
>CAKZQC010000036.1 GCA_937139495.1 uncultured Saprospiraceae bacterium
CTTTTCTTTTCAACCCACTTCTCTTCCGAAGCGATTGCAAAGGTACGTATTTTATTCGCCCTACCAAATTTTTATTCACTTTTCGCTGCATTGTTGCTGCACGAACTAGCTGCAATGCCTTTGTATGCTGGATTGTAGGTGTTTTATTTATTTTTAATTTTGCTGAACATGGCTTTTTGATGTGGTCGTATTGTCCCGCTATTGCTGTTTTCTTTCTTTTGCTTTTCTTTTGCAGGAGCGATGGGAATAGGGGCTGCATCGCAGCAGATGCCGTAGCAACGCGGAGGTAGCCGAGCGAATAGCGAGCCTATGCACGTAGCGACACCTATATATAAAGATAGCGACGCACGTAGTGTGGTCGCTATCTTTATATATAGGTATCCTGCCCTTATTTTTATTCAATTTGCCTTGCTGTTACTTGGATTGAAGACCAACTACCATGAAATTAACCTTTCGTTGGCTTGCGGCTTCGACTGAATATACAGAATTTCGAGGGTCATTGATAGCGTCAGATATTCCTGCTGGCGCTTGTGCTTCGCCCAACGGCAATTCTTTGATAACAAGATATCCGTCGTTGATGTAACTTTTGAGTACGCCATTCTGATAATTGAGCATATCTATTTTGACTGCTGCTATTCTTTTTGCTGCGAGTTTTTTGTTGTAATCGGCAGAGGCTCTTGGTGAAGTAAAGCCCTGTATGGAAACCTCTAGCTTGAAGCCATTGTTGGCTGCTATGACTAGTTGTCGGAAAAATTCTTGCATATTGCCGTAATTGCCTTTGACTTGTATGTCGAAAAATTCGTCGATGTTTTCTGACACTTGGGGTTGTACTGATTTGTTGTATTGTGGCAAATGGTTTTTCTTGTAGGTACTGTTGAGTGCCATGTAATCATCGAAGGTACTGGTATAGGGCGTCGTCTTGTTTTTGGGCATATCGTTGTGAAAGTAGAGAGAAAGTGGCAGTAGTTTATTGAGTTCGTCCAATGTTTGTTGTTGTTGCTTGCTCTCTTTTGGAATCTGCTGTGCTGCTATTTCTTTTGGCAAGCTGTCTATTTTGACTTCTGCAATGCTCGTACTTACTTCTGCGACTGCGACAATAGGTTCTGACTCTAATTCTGGGTCTAGCTGAGGTTTTACCTCTGCTACTATAGGCGTTTCATTAGGATCGTCGGTTGGGAGAATGGGAAGTGTCAGTGCATAAATATCGTTGCAGCAGGCTTCGCCTGTCAATATGGTAGAGCCTGGTCTATTGCTGGAAAAGAAACCTGTGCTATCGTCGGAGTTGATAATAAAATAGAGGTCGTTGGCAGCACTGTTGAGTGGAATACCGACATTGACGGGTGCCGTAAAGTCGCCTTGGACTCGATGGGTATAAAATATATCAAAGCCTCCTAAACCTGGAATGTAGTCGGAGCTATAATATAACGTTTGTTTGCTGGTGTGAAAGAAGGGGCTGATTTCATCGCCTTTGGAATTAATTTCGGCTCCTAGATTGTAAGGCTCGCCAAATTGGTTGTCGCCTACTATTTCGGCAGCCCAAATATCTTTGTCGCCTTGTCCATCTGGACGGTCGGATACATAAAATAGTACTTCTTTTTGGAGAGTACTATCCCACCCTATTGCGGGTTGGGTAGCGGTGTAGCCTTCCAGATTGATACTAGGTGGCAATACAATGGCTTCTCCCCATGCTTGATTTTCGTCGAGGGTACTTCTATAAATCTTACAAATCATCTTGCGGTCTTTGTCGGCTTTGCATTTGCAAAAGTAAAGTACAGAGCCATCTAGGTTGATATTGGAGTTGCCTGAATTTTCATATTTGGTATTGATATTTTCATTGCGAAGCTGTACATTTCTACTTATTCCTTTATTTTTGGCGACTATAATTTTGCCTACTAAATTTTGCGATATATTAGGTCCATTGCCTTCTACTCGACCTCTCACGAGTTCTCGCTCAAATATAAGCGAAGAATAGTATAAATCGTCTCCGACCAAGTGTGGTGAAAAATCGGAATATTGTGTATTGACAGCGTCGCCCATGTGGTCAATCTGAACGGTGCCATTGGCATTGGCGATAAGCTCTTGTGCTAAGTAGCACCCTTTGAGGTCGTGTTCTGAGAGTTCTTGCAGTGCCAAAATTTCCTTGTTGGAAGTAGAATTTGCCTGAAACTTCTTGTATGCCGCTATGGATTCGTTGTGTTTGCCATTGCGCTTGAGCGACAAGGCATAATAATATCCTACACGAGGATAGACGTTGGCGTAAGTTCCTTTGGCTACTTCGCCATAATACTGTTCGGCTCTATCGTAATTATATATTTTTTGATTTGATTCTGCACACTTGTATTGATAATTGGCTCTTTTGGCTGGGCTTATTTTGAGTTTTGAGCTATTGAGTGCTATCCTATAATCTCGTGCTGCGGTATAATAGTCGCCAACTTTGTATGCTTTTTCAGCTGATTGCAATTGCTTGTTTTGTGCCACTAAGAGGATTGGCAGTAGTAATAATAAAAGAAAGAAAACTTGTTTGTAGTTGTTGGTCATGTTATTTTGTTTGTGGTTGTTAGCGTTTGATTACTAGTTTTTTATGCGTATATATGAAAGAAATTAACTGTCAAAAATAGTGCTAATTAAGCTAATTGTAAAACAAAAAGAGCAGTATTGCTTTACTAGCAAACTGCTCTTTTGGGTGTTTTTTTTTATGTTATTATTCTTTAGACACACGCTTAGGTAGCGGTCTTATTGAGTTGCAACAAAGCTTGTTGTAATTCTTGTTCAGTTACTTTTTTGTATTCCAACGCATCTTCGTTGTTCGCTACCTCCACTGTTTGTATTGCCAAGTAGGTTTCGTCTTTTTCGTCAATATACAACGATACTATCCGAACAGGTTCTTGGAGTGGAACATTTCGCCAATATGATTTTTGTTCTAACCCGCTACTCGGCATTACGACATTGTATTGGTCAAACACCATATAAGTTCTGGTAAACGAAAAAGGTACTGGCAGTACTAAATTGGAAGTTATCAATTCTTCCTGTGGTGCCATACCTGGGAAAAAGTCGCAGTTGACAAAACGTCCAAGGCTTGTTATCTGAAAGTTGTAGCTGGCTTTTTGTAATACTGCGGTTATTTCGGCTGCTCTTATTTTCTGATAGGCTTCTAGTGCTACAGCAGAATCCACTGTAATACCTAAGTTTTTTGCCATTTCCATATACTTGGGCAAATCTCTATATTTGAGGTGTACCTTGTAGGCTTCATCTATATCTTGTTTTTGATAGATATGCTTTGCTAATTTGATTTTGTGCTGATTGAATTGTAGCATATTGAGTGCAAATGTATCGTTGTTGGCAATTGCCCTTTGGCACAAATAAGCATCTTTTTGCTTTTCTTCTTTTTGGTCAAAAATATACAGCTCCTGTTTGGTCAAGCCATAGGCTTTCATTTTCCATTTTATTTTTTCTTCTCCCATTAGGTAGATGAAATTACCTACTATTTGATGTCTGTCATTATGCTCTATCGCAATAGCCAAGTTTTCTCGCATGATTCGGTCACAACTTTGGCGATAGGCATTATAGTTTGCCATTTTTTGTTCATATACCTTATATACCTTTTGCTCTTGCTTGTAGCGGGTGGAGTAGGCTCGTATTTTTTCGATTTCATCTACTATATTTTGCTTGCTTTTTTCTACATAAGCTAAGTATCGGACGCTATCGGCAGCTGTGCGAGCTACTTTTTTCTTGCCAAAGAATGTCTTTTCGGTCGTATGACCTGCAAATGTACGGAACGGATCGGTTTCGAATCGCTGGTATTTTTTCTGGAGTTCAGCTATTTTGAATGAATCTTTCTCTACTGGTTTTCTCAAAAACTTCGGCTTATTGACTCTAGTAGGGTATTGTTTGTAGATTCCTTCTGGAATAACAAAACTCCAGTCATATTCTCTAGTCGTATCAATACTTTGAGAAAGGGTAAGCGGCTTAGGATCGACCCAATTGATGTTATTGTTCACTAACTGTGCACTAAAAAGCTTCATTTCTTCTCGTGGATCTTTGGTGGGCACTTCGATATCAAGTGCTTTTCCTTCTTGGAGTTGTATTGGTTTGCCATTGGCAAAAGCCTCTACTTTAATCATACCACCTGTCTGGAGTGGTTTGCCATTGGAAATAGTCCCTAAGTTGTAGAGAATCATATCTGATTTTTGATATACTTCTGTCACTTTTACGACTACTGTTTGTCCTCGTTCTACACTATCAAAGGCATTGGCAGGAATGCGAACAATTGTCCCTTGTTTGGCTCGAATCGTCGTTGCTTTTGTGGGGTCTTTGATGACGTGTGTTTTGCCACGCTGACTGATGAGTTTGGAGAGTAAGGCATCTAGTTTGTCTTGTTGTGCTTTGTACAATTCCATATTGGCAGTCAATAATATTTCGACGCGTCTATTTTTTGCTCTTCCTTCGGGCATCATATTGTCGGCGATGGGCTGACTAGCCCCCCAAGCAACTGTTTGGATTCGGCTAGAATCAATCCCTTGCTGCTGCAATACCTCCTGTATCGTTTGGACTCTAGCGGCGGCTAATTTCAAATTGTTGTCCGCTGCTCCAACATCATCTGTATGCCCTTGCAGGAATATGGTGTATTTTTCCCATCGATTGGCTTGAGCCACGAGATATTGAATGGTAGAATCTGGCAAGACACTTTTGGCAGTTTCAAAATTGATGGTCAATAGTTGGTCGTCTTGTGCATGGATTTTTGGGGACAACCCAAAAGAGCATAACAAGAGGAGTATGGTGATTTTTTGGAGGATTGTGGGTTTCATTTTTATTGTTTTGGTGATAAAATTGTTATGAAGGTACTTACTTAGATGCGAAAATTAACAATTTGGTTGCATTAGTCTCTAAAAACTAAGCCAGTCTGCTAGACTGGCTTAGTCTGTATTATTACATAGTGGTATCCAAGCTCTTCAACGCACTTTTTAGTTCTTGCTCACTTACTTTCTTGTATTCCAATACAGGTAATGTTCTGCTTATTTTGTTGTGAGCGGTCGCTAGATACAACTCTCCTTCGCCATCTATAAATATACTAACTACATTGACCGCAGCATCAAGTGGTACATTATGCCAAAGTCCATTTCCCTCATAAATATTGGCAGGCATAACCACCTTGTAACGGTCAAAAACCATCATTGCTTGTCCCGCCACTTTGCTAGAATTAGTAGCCACTTTGCTAGTGACCAATAACTCTTGCGGAGCCATACGTGGAAAATAATCACAGTTAATATATTGTCTAGTTTGATTAATACTTAGTGCATAATAGCTGTTTGCTTTTTGACTGTTCTTAAAAATCAATTCTTGGGCTGCCCGTCTTACTAGATACAGACTATCTCTAGTATATACTATGGCTTCAGCAGCGGCTTTCATTTCCATAATCGCTATAATCGATTTGCCTTCTTGCCTTGCCTTCTCTACACATTCTTGTCTTTTGCGATAAACTTGGTGGGCAGCATAAGCCGTATCAAGATTATCAGTTTTGTAGATTGCTTTCATCAATTTCGATTGGAACTGGGGCAATGTCAACAAATTGATAGCTAGTGTATCGCTGTTGGCAATGGCTCGCTGACAAATCATTTTGTTAAGTGCATAAGGATTCTGCTGCAAATCTAACCAAGCCATTCTATCTATACCATAAAGCTTACAGTATGCCACTTCCTTTTCTGCTTTTTGCAACCTACCTACAAGATTATTAAATGCCTTCAAGTCTTTGCATCTAGTTGCGATTTCTAGATTTGAACTACGCAAACTGTCTTGTGAATTTCTCCAAATGAGATAAGCCGTTTTAAATTTTTCGTTATTGTAAAATGCCAGTACCTCTCGATTATACTCATATAGTGCCTTTTCCTCTCTTGCCAAATCTACTTCTATTTTTTCGAGTTTTTTGAGTGATCCATTCAAGTGAAATGTAGAATCTGATTTACTTAATTTGGTTCGGACATAAAAGAATAAAACTTTCTTTCTATTGTACTTTCTGATATCCTTATAAGGATTAGCTTTCAATTCATTAAAATCTTTCCTTAACTGTACTGCGTTGTTATCCTTCAACTCTGGCTTTTCGAGTCCTTCCATATAGTCAGGCACTTTTTCCTCGTGGTAAGCGGCATAAGGTCTAACATACCAATCGTGTACCGACTGAATATTGAGGCTACCATTGGCATTAGTGTCCACAACTTGATTGACAATATTGAGTGGCTTAGGGTTGACCCAATTGATGTTATTATTGACCGTCTGTGCTTCAAAGTGCTGCATTTCTTTTTTGGGGTCATTGGTTGGCACTTCGAGCTGTATTTCTTTGTTTGGCAACAAGTCCAATTGTTTGCCATTGGCGAAAGCCTCCACCTTAATCATACCACCTGTTTCGAGTGGCTTGCCGTTGGATATCGTCCCCAAGTTGTAGAGAATCATATCCGACTTTTTGAATACTTCGGTTACTTTGATAGTAATTTTTTCTTCCTTAGCTCCCCCCTCAAAAGCATTGGCAGGAATGCGAACAATTGTTCCTTGTTTTGCTAAAATCACTGTTGATTCACGAGGGTCAATAAGATGCTCTTGCCCTTCTTTGTCTATCAATTGATGAAGTTTTTTTTGTAATCGTTCTGCTTGCGTTACTTCTGCTGCGTAAGCATCTGTAATACGAATATCAACCCGTCTATTTTGAGCTTTGCCCGAAGTAGTTACATTGCTCGCTATGGGTTGGCTGGCTCCCCATGCCATTATTTTTATTTGGTTGGTAGCAATACCTTGCTGCTCTAGCTGCTGTCTTATGTTATTGGCTCTAGCTTCCGCCAATGCCAAATTTGCTTCTGGTGTGCCAATATCGTCGGTATGTCCTGCTATTATAATAGTACAAGTCGGACAAGCTTGGGCTTGTGTCACTATTTTACTCAACCGAATAGTCGCTGATTGACTTTTTTCGGGAGCAAAATTAAAAGTATAGCGTTCGTTGATTTGAGCCTGACTCATTCCTGACAAAAAACACAGGATAGCAAGCAAGACAAAAGGAAGTTGATTATACATAAGTTTATTTTTTTTGAAATTGGTATATAAGTATGTGGACAAAAATAATGGGCGTTCACTTACTTAATTATTTAAAGTTATTCAGGACGCGTTCTATTCCCTAAATGGACGAAAAACAAATAGGTAACCTCTTTTCTTTATTTATTTCAAAAAAAATAAAAATCACTTCTAATTAATTGACCAAAAGGGACTCAAATAGCTCTAGTAACTATTGACACAAGTCAAAAACGTTCACTTTACGACTGAATCGTTCATTGGGACTGCCAAAAAAACAGCCGAATCGCCATTTTGTCAGCCTTTCGGCTAATGGAATAGCTTTTGAAAAGGGGGAAAGCAGGAAGTACAACAGCAATTTGGCTGGTTCAAAGGCTTCTTTTATTATTACAATTATTAACTAAAAAATATAGCACTATGCAAAAGGGTAATATTTCTGTAGAAACGGCAAATATATTTCCAATTATCAAAAAGTTCTTGTACTCTGATCACGAGATATTCTTGAGAGAGTTGATCGCTAATGCGACCGATGCGACTTCCAAGTTGAAGACATTGGCAAGACGTGGCGAAGTAAATTTTGAATTGGATGACACCCGTATTCGTATCTTGATTGACGAAGCCAACAACACCTTGACCATTTCGGATCGTGGTATTGGTATGAGCGAGGAAGAAGTCAAAAAATACTTAAATCAAGTTGCCTTTTCTTCTGCTCAAGATTTTGTAGAAAAATACCAAGAAGATGCGTCTATTATTGGTCACTTTGGTCTAGGATTTTATTCTGCCTTCATGGTAGCCGACAAAGTAGATGTCATTACGAAGTCTTACCGTGGCGATTCGCCTGCTGTGAAATGGTCTTGTACTGGTGATCCAGAATATACACTCGAAGAGGTAGAAAAAGATACTTACGGAACGGACATAGTATTGCATATCACTGAAGATAGCAAGGAGTTTTTGCAGCAGTACCGTATTGGCGAGTTGCTTACCAAATACTGTAAGTTCTTGCCGATTGAAATCGAATTTGGCACCAAGACCGAATATACCGACGAGACCATCACGAAAGAAGATGGCACGGAAGAAAAACAAACCATCGAAGTACCGAATGTTATCAACAATCCTAATCCTGCTTGGAAAAAATCGCCTAGCGAATTGACGGACGAAGATTATCAAGCATTTTACAAAGAATTGTTCCCAACAGGCGAACCGCCATTATTTTGGGTACACCTTAATATAGACTATCCTTTTGACTTGACTGGTATTTTGTATTTCCCGAAATTGGGCAACCAACTAGAAGTACAACGCAATAAGATTCATTTGTATTCCAATCAAGTATTTGTAACGGACGAAGTGAAGGAAATCATTCCAGAATTTTTGACCCTGCTACATGGTGTTATTGATTCTCCAGATATTCCATTGAACGTTTCTCGTTCTTACTTACAGAGTGACCACAAGGTGAAAAAAATCACCGAATATATCACTAAAAAAGTAGCCGACAAATTGGGTGACTTATTCCGCAAGGAAAGAGAAAGCTTCACAGAGAAGTGGGAAAACATGGGCGTATTCGTAAAGTATGGCTTCGTGACTGAAGAAAAATTTGCGGATAAAGCTACTAAGTTTGTGCTACTCGAAAACGTAGATAAAGAATACTTCACGATAGAAGAATACAAAGAGAAAATCAACATCAATCAAGTGGACAAAGATAACCGCACGGTTGTTTTGTACACCAACGATGTTCAAGAACACGATGCTTATATCGAAGCGGCTAAAGGTGCAGGATACGATGTCCTCAAACTGGATACGCTGATTGATATACACTTCATACAGACGCTGGAGCGCAAAATGACGGACTTGACGTTTGTACGAGTGGATTCGGACACCGTCGATAACTTGATTGCGAAAGATGAAACTAGAGAATCCGTCCTATCGGAAGATGAGCAGACAGAACTCGAAAAGATTTTCAACAAATGCGTAACGGTACCAGGTGCAAGTGTCAAACTAGAAGCGCTCTCTCCTACTGAAGCACCGATTATGATTACTCGTCCAGAGTTCATGCGTCGTATGGCAGAAATGTCGGCTATGCAGGGTATGCAAGGCATGGATATGGGCAACATGTACAATGTGGTCATCAATACCAATCACGAATTGGTGGGCAATGTCCTCAAACAAAACGATGAAGCGAAAGCACAACATTTGTTCGATTTGGCTCGCCTACAAAACAACATGCTCAAAGGAGCAGAATTGACCAACTTCGTTAAGAAGTCGATTGATTTGTTGAAGTAAGCTTAGAAACGTATAGTTAGTCTCCAAATAGCCTAATTTTCGAGAAAAAATACCAGTTTAAGCTACTTTTAATAAGAACGCTTTGCTGTTAGATACTAGAAGTTAGACTTCCAATATGGACGAGTACTCGAAAAATTCGTTTCTTAAAAAAGTGTCCATTTCTGAGGAAATAAATAGATAATACATAGAATGGTTGGAAGGCTACTAAGGAATATTTCCTTAGTAGCCTTTTTTTTGGTTTGGTGTTTGATGCAAATCATTAAAAGACCTTCGACTATGAATTCCCAAAATCCCTATTTACTATTTTTAGTATTCTTTCTTTTCTTCTGTAATGATAGTTTTGCTCAGTTGGATACCATAAAGATCAACCTAGACGAACTAATTATATCAGATACTGGATTGGTAATTCATTATGATTTGCCAAAGCATTTGTTTGAGAACAGAGTAGGTCAAACCTATCATGTTCCAATACAAACCTATACAGAAGATAGTAGTGCTTCTTACTATATTCCTTCCATTAAGACCTATAATACAATTATAAGGAGACTAAGCCAACCTAAGGCTATAGGACGAAAATCATTTAGTCAATTAGAAGAAAATTGGCATCTATTCATACTTGTAGGAGCGATTCAAACTTATCCAGTAACTCACTATACACCACTTCAAATCCAATTAATTCGCTTATCAGATGGATTTGAGCGTAAAACAACGGTCAACATACAATATCATATAGTAGATGATTAACAATTCATTTTCCCTACATAATAACCTTAATCAGAAAGTTATTTAGAACTCATAAACGCCAATTATGTCTTGGAAGAAATTAAAAAATTGCAGTAAAATATTTTCAATATTTTTACTTTTAACAATACACAACTTAGCTTTAGGACAGCAGGTAGATACGATACACATCAATCTTGATAGCCTAACAGCTGATGATGGTATCTTAGAAATTGACTATAATATTTCTGAAAAATATTGTGGGAGTAAGCTGCATATTCCCATAGTATTGAGAACAACAAGCACTTCAAAAGTTTACTCCATATCTAATTTTTTAGGCAATGGTGATAGTTGTTTCTTAGGTAAGACGGGAGCGATTATATCCTCTAAAAATACTGTTGTTAATTGGCATTTGTTAGAGCATTTGTATGGGAAAGATTGCAAAAGTAACCGAAAATGGTTATATGGAAAACTAGACTATACCAGTCTTTCTAAAGACATAGGAGGAATTAATCATCAAAAAAAGATAAAAATAAATTACCACTACATAGAATAACTTCGACTATGAATTCCAAAAATTCCTATTTACTATTTACTATTTATAATATTCGCTCTGTTCTTCAGTAATGATACTTTTGCACAGTTAGACACGATTGTCCTAAATCTTGACGAATTAGCACTGAGTGATACGACTATAATTGTGCATTATGATTTATCTAAAAAACTGATAGATAGTACGAAAGGTAAAAGTCTTAAAATACCACTTCAGCTAGTAACAAAAGATAGTAGTGCTGTTTATGCCGTCACTCTATTTAGGACACCCAATACTATTTTATCAAAATTGAGTAAAGGCATAATTTTAGGTTACCCTGAAGATAAACCTGTATCAGATTGGCAGCTGTATCGATTTATCTCTACTTCCAATCCGTACAACAAACGCAAAGATTACTTGACTATTGATTTCATCAATCTTCACAAACAGTTGGAGTCCCACAAACGTATAGCAGTACATTATTACATAAATGACTAAGCAGTGTTCAAACACAGGCTACTAGGGAATATTTCCTTAGTAGCCTTTTTTTGGTTTGGTGTTTGATGCAAATCATTAAAATACCTTCGACTATGAATTCCCAAAATCCCTATTTACTATTTTTAGTGTTCTTTATTTTCTTTAGTAAAAATAGTTTTGCTCAGACAGACACGATTCATTTGGATTTAGACAGCATTAGTTTGACAGATAAAATAGTACAAATTAACCATGCCATTCCTACAAAAAAATGTGGCTTGGGTAACCTATCTATTCCTATTGTCTTGAAAGGTAGTGACACTTCCAAAGTATATGTTATTATTGGTTTTGTAGGCAATGGAGATAGTGCTATTTCAAAGAAAAAGTCCAATAGCAATATTATCCTTCCCAACACAGGAACAGCAGTAGTAGATTGGCAATTGAGTGAAAACTTAAATCGTGCCGACTGTACCCAAAATAGACAAGTGCTATTTTTGAGATTACGTTATTCTATCAATGATATAGCAGAAGGAGGACAGTATGATTATCACGAAAAAATAATTCGTTTGTCTTATCACTATACAGATTGAATACAGAAATTTATATAGAAATCAGATGGAAAAAACAACAATCAACTAGACCGAGTTATCAAAGTAGCCATACTTCAATAACTCATTTCTTTTTAACGAATACCTAGCATTTACTTTTTTGACACACTCTAACAATCGGTTAAACAAGTGGTTAGTTGTAGTTTGTTATAGCAATTTTAATTTATAATGTGTATTTTGATAGACTTTTTGAGTAGCCCCATTGGTCTACCGCACGAAAAACTACTAAATTATGCACAAAAAATTACTAGCATTTGCTATTGCTTTAGGTTGGTTCGGCTCTGCTACCGCTCAGAGCAACAACAACGGGCAACTGGATGACATTTCAGAATTTGCAACAAAGCAAACCATTCCTATTCGTATGCCCGGAGGGATTGAATTACAAACCAATATCTTTTTGCCAATTACATCCGACAGCATGATGGTGACCACTACTGTCAGTGGGCAACAAGTTACTTTCGAGCTGATTCCGAAAGGAACGCAACTGATGATTTATCCGACGATGATCAATAGTTTGGGCGATACGGTCGCCAATCCGAATCCGTATCAATTGCCGATGGTATTCACGCGTAGCCCGTACGATAAAGAAGGCGACGACATAGGAGGGGCAGTCTTTCCGTTTTTTGGTTATGCCTATGCCATACAAGATATGCGCGGACGCTATGCTTCCGATGGCGTTTATATGCCGATGTACAGCGATAGTTGGAAAAAAGCACCGTATTACAACCACAATCATTTATTGGATATTACCGCTACGGCGGATTCTGCCAATGGAAAATTCCATGAAGATGGCTACAGTAGTTATCAATATCTACTCAATGAGTATAAGAAAGATTATGACTTAAATAATGATGGCATCACTGATGTCAATGATTTTGTTTGTAATGGTTCTATGGGTATGTTTGGTGCTTCTGCATTGGGCAACAGCCAATACCAACTCGCTGCTGCACACCGTATCGACACCGCAGGTAGAGGCATGAAATGTCTAGTGCCCGTAGTAGCGACCAACGAGCATTACAACGTAACGGGTTATAACAATGGCGTGTATCGCAATATGATTGCGAGTGGCTGGATAACAGGTCAATTGAGAGATATTGACAACACGATTGGAAGTGATAACGACATTCAAAATAATGTCCATACCCCTTTTGATTTTGGTCTATCAACCGAAGCACAAGTGATCGACATGGGTATTACACACATCACAACTGCCAAGTTCAATACCAATTTTGCTTCGGCATATCCGAACAGTATTAGCCGCTCGGATATGGACGCTAGTCATGCTCCTGTCGATGCACTCGGCGAAGGCGACATCAATGGTACACAATCTAGATATACCAACATGAATGTACCTGCGTACCACCTCACGGGCTGGTATGATATTTTCATCAATGGGCAAATTGATACTTGGAAAAAAATGAAAGCCAATGCTGCTGGAAGTACAGGCAGCTTGCAGAAATTAGTAATCGGACCTTGGGCACACCAAACGATTGGTTCTCGCCAAACAGGCGACCAAATTTATGCAGAAAATGTAGGTGATGTTATTGATGTACCATTGAGTGGGCTTGACCCCAACAATCTGGATTTGGCAACACTCGTCAACTCTGAACTATTGGGTTGGTATCGCTACAACTTGAATGAGCGTGGACACGTACATTTGGGTGCTCCTGTGGTGCGTATTCCAGAGAGCCAAAATTGGCAAAGTGCAGGCACTTATACCTTCCGTGTTCCTGCTGCCGATTACGATATTGCTTGGATAGATATGATCAACTTTTTGGGTGGAATAAAAGGCTTGCCTGATATGCCCGTAGAAGTTAACTTTGGTTTTGGGACTACTATGACTACCGTCAATGTGCCACCGATGAGCAACGCGCCTTTTGTATTGAACGATACGCTAGAAGCACCGAATACCGACAATTTCAAAGAAGATGTAGCAGATATTCGTTTCTATGTCGTTGGACCTACCGATAGCATGCCTATCAATAATGGCGTTGGTAATTATTGGTATCATACCGATGATTTTCCACTCTCTACCCAGCACGCTAACTTTGTTCCCTATTACTTGCACCAAAATGGGGTGCTTGATGGCAATGCACCAGTAATGGACGAAGGACTATTGACCTATGAACACAACCCTGATGCACCTGTGGTGACTGTAGGAGGTGCCAATATGATTGTGCGTACGCCACAAGATACTCGCAACTCACAAGGTCAAATGAACTATGCCGATACTGCTTTTGCGGCTTTGACTATGAACAATACAGGAGTCATACAATTTGAGACGGCAGTACTTGCCGACACCTTATCTATTATTGGTTTTCCTAAAGCGACGCTTTACGCCAAATCGAATCCTAGAGGCGTAGGAAGTGGCGAAACAGATGCCGACTTTTTTGTACGTATTTTAGATGTATATCCTGATGGCAGAGAATTTAATGTAGTAGAAGGTGCCGTAAGTGCTAGAGCTAGAGCCTACGCCAAAAGTATCTATGACGGCAACGAAAACGATACCGCTGCGTATAGCAATATTAATATTGACCAATGGTACGAATATCAATTCGAAATGCTACCCATTGCCTATACTTTTGGTAGAGGACACAGCATGAAAGTATTGATTAGTAGTGGCAATTTCCCTCGTTATCAATCCAATGCGAACGTACCGATTGAGCAAGGTGATTTTTTCAGAAGATTGCCCAATGACGGACAGACCTACACCTACCAAGGTCAGACTTACAGTCCACGTATTGCAGACAATAGTATTGCATTTTCGGACGTGCGTCGTTCTCGTATAGAATTGCCTGTAGTAGGTGCTCCACTTATGACCGACGTAGAAAAAGCAACCACTACGGAAGCCAATACTTTTGCGGTACAACTGTACCCAAACCCCACTACGGACAACGCTACTATTAGTACCAAGGAAGCCGATAATTTTGATCTATTGGTGTACAATTCACTAGGACAGATTGTTTATCAAAAAAATTATACCGCTCGTCAACATACTATTGATTTGACTACATTGGCAGCAGGTGTCTATACCGTACAGTTGACCAATACCACCACACAACAGATAGCAACACAACAAGTAACTAAACGATAGAGATAGAGATTTGAAAAGGAGAGCCTTCAGTACAGAATCGTGCTGAAGGCTTTTTTATTGGGTGGTTACCCCAAATAAAATTTCTTATTTTAACTATTGCAATAGCAAATTGGCGGTCGTTTTACACAAACTATGAGCTATTTCATGGCTAAATACCTTTTTATTAAAATTAGATTTTTATATTTGATAGTAATTCTATAACTTAACTGCCTAATAGCATACCAAACCTTAGTACACCAACACGCTATAATACTAGCCTATACCATGACAGAACAAGAATTGATCGAGAGAGAAGAACTTTTGGAAGACATACTAGATGCCTTAGAAGAGGGAGATTATGAAGAAGTAGAGGACTTATCAGATGATGCCATTGAGCAATTTCCAGAAGAAGCATTTGGTTATTTCTACCTAGGCGAATCTTTGTTTTTTCAGACCGAATACGAAGAGGCAATAGAATACTATCAAAAGGCAATAGAATTAGCGACCGACAATTCGGATTACAAAGCTCGTTTGGCACTCATGTATTCCAAAATGCACCGAGAGGAAGAAGCCAAGCAAATCTATAAAACAATACTAGATGCTAACCCTGATCATATTGGTTCGCTGTTGGCACTAGGCGTATTAGAATTCAATGTCAATGAACCAAAAGCAGCTTTAGTTTACCTCAACCAAGCACTAGAACTAGATGCCGATTATGTAGATGGGTACCGCATTCGTTCGTTGGTACACCAGCAGCTCAATATGTTTGAGCCAGCACTCGAAGATTTGGAACATGCTTTATTAACCTACCCCACCGATTCGGAATTATTACTACAAAAAATAGACTTGCACGACTTCTTGAATCAAGAAAAAGCTGCTTGCGAAACCTTTGAAGCATGGATTGCACTGGACGAAGAATCAACAGAGCGTTTGTCGGCTTATGCCGAATACTTGATGCAAAAAGCCGATTTTGCAGCTGCCGAAAAACAATATACCTTAGCCATCGAAAAAGAAATCTTTGGAGATTTGGCAGCCTTATATAGTATTCTCAACCGTGGTTGGGCTCGCTTGCGTCTTGACAAACTCGACGAGGCAATGGCTGATTTCCGCAAGACAATCAAGCTAGATGCCAAAATAAGCGGCGCTTATATGGGGATGGCGGAAGCTAAAGCCAAACAGGGTGACCTCGATTCTGCCGTTACTTTTATTGATATGGGTATCAATGTCGCTGTCGAAGACCTCTGGATGCTTTATGACAAAAAAGGCGAAATATACGTTATCGCTAAAGAATGGGATTTGGCGAAAGCTGCTTACCAAAACAATATCAATATGCCTGATGACCGTTCTAAGTCTGAAGGATATTTTGGTTTGGGCAATCTCTACCAGCAACAAGGCGACCTACAAAATGCCTACCTAGCTTGGAAAGAAGCCGATACCTATATGCACATTTATGCGGCACAAAAAATAGAAGAATTCTGTCAAGAAATGATTGCTGCCGAAGCCGAAGCCAACGCTGCGACCTTGGTCGCCAATATGCAAGATGATTTTATTGCGAATGCTCAATCGAAACTACTCGCTCCATTCTTGCACAAGCTCTGGACAGTTGATGTCAAAGCTACTGCAGATAGCAACCCGATGTTTGCCGAAATTCCGCCTGCTATTGAGAAACAAATCATGAGTCTGCTCAATAATATTTGTGTCGGAATCGAGCCAGAAGGTATTTTTGTACTCAATCCAGGACAAAGTGGCGTTCGATTGGTTTATAATATCGAATCCGAAGAAGCAAGCACAATCCACATTGGCGGAATTCCACTCAATGGCAGTGAAAAACGGACATTCTCGCTCACCAAAAAAGGCGACCATTTGATATTAGGTGGTTTTGGCGAAGCCGATGCCGATATTCCTTTGTATATGCAGGCGGTGTCTATACACGATTTGCCAAAAGCGACTCAAAAGGCATTGGCAGAAGCAGAACAAAAAGGTAAATTAGCCTTCATGGGCAAAGCATTTTTAGAATTGTTGTAATAAAAGTTATTTTGCCGACTACTTTAAGAGCATCTCTAAAATTAGTATGATTTTAGAGATGCTCTTAGTATTTTTGAGGGTGACTTTAGTAGAATATTTTTGACAATTTTGATAAACCTAATCTAGTACTGCCTGTTCTATTGGTGGAAGATTATTTTGATAATAACACCCAAAAAGAAGCCTAAAAATGGAAAAAATAACCGACGTACAGATAGAAGAGAGCTGGAAGGTAGCCCTACAAGAAGAGTTTCAACAAGATTATTTTGTAGCGATCAAGCAAAAGCTAAAAGCTGAAATAGAGGAAGGGAAAGTTATTTACCCAAAAGGTAAACTAATTTTCAATGCGTTCAATCAAGTACCTTTGGCACAAGTCAAAGTAGTTATTTTGGGTCAAGATCCCTATCATGGCCCCAATCAAGCCCACGGCTTATCGTTTTCGGTCCCCATGACTGAGCGAGTCCCTGCATCGCTTCGCAATGTTTATAAAGAGCTCGAAAGTGATATCGAAGGCTTTGTCAAGCCCAAACATGGCAATCTGGAAGCATGGGCAAAACAAGGCGTTTTTCTCCTAAATGCTTCCCTTACGGTGGAACACAAAAAAGCAGGCTCCCACAAAAAACTAGGCTGGATGAAATTCACCGATGCCGTTATTCAAAAAATATCGGACGAGCTAGACGGTGTTGTATTTATGTTGTGGGGCAACTTTGCCAAACAAAAAGCTAGTCTGATTGATGGCAATAAACATTTGATATTGGAAGCGGTGCATCCTTCTCCCCTTGCAGGCAATAAGTTTTTGGGCAACAAACATTTCTCTCAAGCCAACGAATATTTGCAGCAGCAAGGCAAAAATGCCATTGACTGGAAATTGTAAAATATAGTAGTACCACTTGGTACACTGCTCACAAAAGATTATTTTTGTGCTACACTAAATCATATCCAAAAAACAAACGTTATGCTAGAGCAAATTGACCTAAAAGATGTATTGGTACTAGATATAGAAACCGTATCAAATACCAAATCGTACGAAGACTTGAGCGAGCCGATGCAAAAATTATGGCAAATAAAAGCCGAGCAAATCCAGCGTCGTATGCCTGAAGAAGACCACATGAGTGTCTCCGACTTATTTCCAGAAAAAGCAGGTATTTTTGCTGAATTTGGCAAAATTGTTTGTATTTCTGTCGGTGTATTCAAGCAAGTAGAAGGTCAATTAAAGTTCTTTTTGAAGTCCTATTATGGTGCTGACGAAAAGAAATTGCTAGAAGAGTTTTCTTCTATGCTCCAAAAATTTATTCCAGATACTCGCTACAAGTATTTGTGTGGACACAATATCAAAGAATTTGATATTCCTTACACTTGTCGTCGTATGCTTATCAATGGATTAGAGATGCCCACTGCCCTACAAATCAATGGCAAAAAACCTTGGGAGCTCAATCACCTATTAGATACCTTGGAGCAATGGAAGTTTGGTGATTACAAAAATTACACGTCGCTCAAATTGCTGTGTGGTGTTTTCAATATCCCAACCCCAAAAGATGATATTGATGGTAGCGAAGTGGGCAAAACCTTTTGGAACGAAAACGATGTGGATCGTATCGAAGTCTATTGCAAAAAAGATGTTTTGGCTACTGCTCGCTTACTCATGGCGTACAAGTTGATGCCACTTATTGCAGACGAAGATGTCGTTGACAAATAAATTGACTTGCCTTTGGAAAGTTTGACTGCTTTACTCGAAAATCTTTGGTCTCCATTCTTGCAGCCGAGCGATAGTCGGGTGTATTATCCTTTCTTGCTTTCTACGCTAATTTTGGCGATTGGATTTTACCTATTCACAATCACGACGACCAAGAGTTTTCGACACTTGATACGGTATTTGTTCCCAAAATCTATCTGGTGGCACACTTCCGCCCAAGTCGATTATCAGTTGTTTGTATTCAATACGATTATCAAAGTACTACTAATCGTGCCTTACACCCTATCGCACGTGCAATTCATGTGGATAGTGGTCAATTGGTGGCGAGAAGGTGTCGGCTGGCAAGAGCAACCTCTTGTCCTCAACCCTTGGGTATTGAGTATTGGTTATACGCTTATTTTTTTGCTACTAGCCGATTTTAGCCGTTTTATAGTGCATTATGCCTTGCATAAGGTTCCTATTTTGTGGCAATTTCATCAAATCCATCATGCCGCTGAAGTCATGACCCCCATTACACTTTATCGCATTCACCCAGTAGAGTATTTCTTGATTAAGCTGCGCAATATGCTAGTATTTGGTGTAGTAGCAGGCACTTTTTATTTTTGGTTTCAGACGAGTATTTCCGTCATCAATATCTATCAAATCCACCTTGGTGTATTTGTTTTCAATCTACTCGGTGCCAATCTGCGACATTCACACATTCCCATTTCTTTTGGTCGAATCATCGAGCATTTTATTATTAGTCCTGCTCAACATCAAATCCACCACAGCAAAGCAACGAAACATTACGACAAAAATTTTGGAAGTATTTTTGCCTTTTGGGATTATTTTTTTGGTAGCCTCTGGCTCAGTAATAAAGAGGAAAAAATAGTGTTTGGAATCGTTGAGCATCAACAAAGTAAGCTCAAAACCCTATGGCAAAACTTATATCAGCCCTTTGTTAATCTATTCAAAAAACCATAAGCTCTCCATGATATGATTTTGTTTTGTATAATATTTTTAATACCTTACAAGTAATATTTGTGTTTATTTGTTTGGGTTTATAGGAATCTTCCTTTCTGCAAAGAGAGGAAGATTTCCTTTTTGAGGACAACCTTTTTCGATTCTGTTTGTATGGAGAGTAAGCTATCAAAACATAACTATGTCTATCAAATCCATTGTCATTACTAAAGTCGCTCAGGTCATTGGGCGTCGTCTCCAACAAGACACACAACATGCCTTAGTACATCAGGAAAAAATCCGTCAACAACTGATTCAGGTCGGCAGAAAAACTGCTTATGGCAAAGCACATCATTTCGACAAAATCACCGACTACCCTACTTTTAGACAATACCTACCGCTGACCGACTACGAGGCACTACGTCCGTATATTGATCGAGTCAATCAAGGCGAAAAAAATGTACTCTGGAAAGGACGACCAAAGTATTATGCCAAAACATCTGGCACGACTTCAGGTATCAAGTATATTCCACTAACGAAAGCAAGTATTCCCAATCACTTTGGGACGGCTCGAAATGCCGTTTTTAATTATATTGGAGAGACAGGAGCCGCTGATTTTTTAGATGGAAAAATGATTTTTCTATCAGGCTCACCTACCTTGACTCTGCAGCACGGAATCCCTACGGGCAGACTTTCGGGCATCTCCAACCACCTTATTCCTAGCTGGATCAAAGGCAACCAAATGCCTTCCTACACGACCAATTGTATAGAAGATTGGGAAACTAAATTGCAGCGCATCGTAGAAGAAACCGCTACCGAAGATATGCGCATGATTAGTGGCATTCCGCCTTGGGTGCAGATGTATTACGAGCGACTGCTAGAGCATACAGGCAAAAAAACGATTCTCGAAATTTTCCCCAACCTATCACTCTTTGTATATGGAGGCGTCAACTTTGAGCCTTATCGAGCCAAGCTCGAACAACTCGTAGGAGCTGCCATTCCTACCCTAGAAACCTATCCTGCTTCTGAAGGTTTTTTGGCATATCAAGACCAAGTTGGCGATACAGGCTTATTGCTCAATACCAATAGTGGTATTTTCTTTGAGTTTGTGCCTGTCGCGAATATCGACGATACCAATCCACCAAGATTCAGCTTGGCAGAAGTCAAACTAGGTGTCAACTACGCTATTATATTAACGACCAATGCAGGATTATGGGGTTATAATATTGGCGATACCGTCCGTTTTGTTTCGCTTAATCCTTACAGAATGGTCGTAACAGGGCGTATCAAACACTATATTTCAGCTTTTGGCGAACACGTTATTGGCAAGGAAGTAGAAACTGCCCTCTTGCAACTTTCTCATCGTCATCAGTTGCAAGTAACCGAATTTTCGGTAGCACCACAAGTCAATACACCCACTGGCGAAGTGCCTTATCACGAGTGGTTTATCATCTTTGATACCCTACCCAACGATTTGCGAACGCTAGCCGAAGAACTAGACTTACTGATGCAGCAGCAAAATATCTATTATCAAGATTTGAGGGCTGGCAATGTATTGCAATGTCTAAAAATAACGCCTGTGCAGCCTGTCGCTTTTAGAGATTATATGCAGTCGATAGACAAGCTAGGCGGACAAAACAAAGTCCCTCGTTTGATGAACGACCGAACAGTAGCGGACTTTTTGGAAGGGTATAAAGTGGATTAGCAGGCGAACGTTTTTAGTTGGTAAGTGTTGCCACATTGCCTTATACAATACTGATGATCAAACTCATCGTACAACTCATATATTTTCTTGTCCTTTTGTCTTTGGGCAAACTTTCTTCTTTGGCTATTTTTACCCTTTTTTTCATAAGAATTGGCACCTTCTGCACTTGCCTTACTGTTGAATAAAATACAACGATAAATTACTTTGTTTTTTTTCAATTCTAAAGATGCTCCATCTCGAATATGCAAAAAAGAAATCAAATATTGAGCAAAAGTATGCCCTGCTTTGACTTGACGATGCCAACCTGTAGTAGATTTTGATTTTAATTCTACCGCAAAAACAAAGGTTTCTAATTCACCTAGATTCGTTTTGCTCTTTCGTTCGCAAAAAATCAAGTAATCTACCTTCTTCCTTAAACCTGCAAATGTGCCTGTTTGGTTTTCCTTTTCTTTCTCTACAAAGAATGGATGTATATTTTCAGTAGCACTCTGCAAATCAATATTCAAAACTAATACACGCTGCATCGCTTGATGTCTCAGCGTAATATCCTTACAAGTGCTATCTTTTTGGTTTTCGGTCAGAATAGTATATTCGTTACCACTTTCGCTGTAACTGTGAATATAACGGTCATCAATAACAGCATTCAATTTTTGAACAATAGACATAATGGGAATAATTTAGTCAAATAAGGTATCATAGATGAGTTCTGTCGCATGGTTAATTTTTTCGAGCTCTTGTTCGATAGAACTCACATCAAACCCTGTTTCATCGACTTCTATTGCTTGAATAGTGTTCTTGTCAAAAAAATAAACCCCTACATCGTCTGGACTAATAAAGCAGTCTGCATCATATCCTTGACTTTTTAGGTCTTCTAATAATTGCTCTTTTGTAGCCGCATCTTGATTTGCTTTATTCAGCATTATCAAATTATTCACTTCTTTGATGAAGTAATCACTGTGCGTACTCAAGATTACTCGAAATCCTTTATTAACAATCTTCGCAATCACTCTTGCTACAATACGCTGATTATCTGGATGCAGATTCACTTCTGGCTCATCTATGATCAATGTATCTCCTTCGTTGGCTAGATGCCTAATATACAACACTAAACCCGACAGAGATTTGACTAAAGAAGAAGACATATGAATCGCTAAGGGTTCTTTCATCCCTTCGGGCGTATATTGTATGCTCCCAAATTCTGAAACCCCAACGGTTCCTTTCATTAGCATTCGTTCTATTTCGTTTGCTAAGTCCCCAAATTCACTTTGTTTTTTTACTGTTTGACTCAATCCATTAACAAAGTAAATATAGTCATTAATTGCCATTGGATAAGTTGGCTTAGACTGCATTTGTTGTTTCAAATTTTTCGCCAAATCACTATCTTCTATTCCTTTACTATTCAAAAATAGTTCTTGAATTTTATCCTGTTGCTTTGATTTTCGCTCTACTTCGGCTTCTGCTAATATACTAATAGCAGGTCGTTCTGCTGGGAAGAAATAAACGCTGTTACGTATTGATTTGTTCAGCCACATTTTTTTAAGTAATTTAGGAACATTAACAACTTTATTTCCTTTCTGAAACTTTAGTCTTCCCCTTAACATTTCATATTGCACCTTTGAAACTACATTACAAAACAATTGATTAGTGATGTTTTCATAAGTCGTTTCATTATTAATAATTGCGGCTGCAATATTAACTTTCTCGTCTATGAAATTAATGGTTGGCAGTAAGCTATTTGAAGAAAAATAACTGTTGATATTTTCCTTTACATAATGTTTGATTAGCCTTTTTAATTCTTCTTCCCTATTTGATAATAATGTATGATAAGCCTTTTCCCAATCGACTGGCTCTGCTCCTAAAATCTGCTTTTCCTCTTCAGTAAAATCAATATCGATCTCTCGAAGTATATTATGACTCATATCCTTCATCATTCCATACAACAAATAAGCAACATAAGACTTGCCCGAATTATTCGGCCCAGTCAATATGGTCAATGGTTTATCTGTCGATATTTCGCCTTGATGAATCGCTCCTAGATTCTCTATTTTTATTTTCATGATTTGTATTTCTTTAATTCAAAAGTACTAATTTGAATGCTAATACTATCGTTTTTTTTCAAAATTTTCCTCCTCCCCGTCCTCCAGCATCTCCAAGGCGGTAATAGCCAAAGCATTGTTCGGAAATTCTGCCAACGCTCGCTCATAATATACCTTTGTTTGTTCGAGCTTATCCAATTGGCTATAACAAAAAGCAATATTGGTCAATGCCATTTCTCGGTAGCACATCTGAGAAGAACTCATCATCGTCAAGAAGCGATAGCGATCGACCCATTCATTTTCACTAAAAAAGACATAGCTCTTTTCAAAAGCTTCTATTGCCGCTTCATAATTTTTTGATTTGACGTGATTCATACCTTGGCGGTGATAGCGTCCCACGATTTGGCGCAAGCCTACGCTTAATACAAAATGTGTGATGGCAGCAAATAAAATGGCTCTTTCGGGGTCTATCAGTTGCCACAAAAACCAGAACAAAGCAAAAACAGCAATTTGTGGCACGACCGACCACCAATTTACGCGACGAACAACAGGTGTACTCATGTTTTATTGTATTAATTATAGATGTTATATTATAGACTTTTCGATAGCAGTTCGGGACGATACTCAAAGTGCATCGTATCGTAATGATACCACTTTCCGCCCCAAATGAATCCTTCCGCTTCAAAAATTTGTACGATTTCTAATGGTATTTTATTGCGATAAGCAATACGAAAATGCTCATCTAACGCTTGCCCTCTAGCTTGCCATCGCCAATAATCGGCATAGCGGACATTAATATCCAGCGTCATGCCGAAGCTGTGCATGCTCAGTCGGTTCGTTCCTGCTATGTTTCGCCAATGGAACGTGCCGCCTATATTTTGCAAGTATTTGCTCCATTTTGCTTCTTGCTCTAGCAATTTTTTGCTAATTCGTTCCAATTTTTCATGTACTCCATTAATAGTCGTAACTCGTACTTTTTGCCCAAAAAACTCAATCGTTTTTAGATTTGCAGCTACTGCTGTTGGGTTATCGCCATACATTTTTCGGAAGAAAGCTTCTACTCGAATTCTTCCAGGGTCTTGATTGTGGAGAGGTGTATCTAATGGTATTTGAGTAGGCGTGTACGCCAATGCCAACTGATCCTGCAAATCTGGATATTGCAGCAACGCACCAAAATCTTTTACTTTGCCATCATCAAATAACATCGCTTCGCCATCTTGCCAAATCAAATGCGTAGCAGTCGCCCTAAATTGTTGTGCAGGATAAGCCGCTAGCAATTGTTGCAGCAATACAGGAATCGTATCCATTTGCTGTGGAGCTGCCGTGCTATTCGTAGCTCCTGAGGATAAAGTTTCTTGCTTTTGGCTATCCATCGTACTACACGCCAATAGAAAGATGATCAGAAAAGGTGCTAATATTCGTTTCATACCCACAAAGATACGTTTGTGTTGCACAACAAACCACTTATCTATCACTAAAAAGTAATTTATATCGACTTAGCCCTGCTAAGAATACAAAATTAGGTTTAGTCTAATTATCTTTGAGCTAAATTAATATTCTCACCTAGATAGATAAACAAACATCATGGCTATAAATAGACCGAGAGGACAACAACCTGAAGAACAACCAAGCGATACACCCAAACGAAGAGGACGATTAAATAATATGGAAATGCTAGGCATTGGTTTTTTTGTATTGGCAATCTGCCTCTATGGACTCTCCAAATGTGGAGCAGAGGACAAACCTATTATTGATCCCATCTTGACGGAGCAAACGCTCGATAGTTTGGGAGTAGATTCCGTTAGTACTAGCACTAGTGGCAACAGCTCCTTTTCTCACGATGGAAGCACTCCTGCTGCTACCCCATCGGTTCGTACAACGATTAATGTAGCAGAAGATGCTAAATTCTATGTTATTATTGATAGTCTCAAAATACGCAAAGGACCAAGCTTGGACTCGGCTCAAGTTGCCTACCTCCGCTATGGCGAAGAAGTGATGAACTTGGGAGAACAAACGGTTCTCGAAAAAATAAGAATTTCGGTAGATGAAGTTCGTACGGCTCCTTGGGTCAAAGTAAAAACAAGCAAAGGAAAAATAGGCTGGGCTTTTGGTGCAGGATTGCAATTTTATCCCGTACCAACCGAAACTAATTTGCCTGCAAACAATTAAAAACGGCTCATGCAAATACATACAAATATAGAGCAATTACCTCAATTTCAGAAAGCCGTCATCACGATTGGCTCTTTTGATGGTGTACACATTGGTCATCAGCAAATCATCGGTCAAATCAATGATTTGGCTCAGGAGATTGGAGGAGAAAGCGTCTTGATTACCTTCTACCCACACCCCAGATTGGTGCTGGGTAGCGATGTTCAAGATTTGAAATTGCTCAATACACTAGAAGAAAAAGCTGCCTTGTTGGAAAAGTATGGTATCAAGCATTTGGTCGTCGTTCCTTTTTCGTTGGCTTTTGCCAATCAGGAACCTGCCACTTATATCGAAGATTTTTTGGTAGCAAAATTCCAACCGAGTATTATTGCGATTGGTTACGACCACAAATTTGGTAAAAATAGAGCAGGCAATATTGATTATCTTCGTCAATACCAAGAACAACACCAGTTCCGAATAGTCGAAATTACCAAACAGGAAGTTGCTAATATTGCGGTTAGTTCGACCAAAGTTCGCCAAGCTTTGACAGCAGGAAAAGTAGCCGTAGCCAAACAACTACTAGGACACACTTACAGCCTAACAGGCAAGGTCGTAAAAGGACTACAAATTGGTCATACCATCGGTTATCCGACTGCCAATATTGAGGTTGATGACCCGCACAAACTCATTCCCCCAAAGGGAATATATGCCGTAGAAGTGAGCCATAAAGGCACTGCCTATCAAGGTATGCTGTACATTGGCAATCGCCCTACGATTGACCACGACTTGAAAGAAACAATAGAAGTCAATATCTTTGATTTTGATCAAACGATATATGGTGATGAACTGACGATAGACTTTGTGCAGCACCTACGAGGCGACCAAAAATTAGATGGATTGGAAGCACTCCAAGCACAACTAACCAAAGACAAATATGCTGCATTGGCAGTACTCAACCCAACTACCAATGAATGTTAATACCTCGCCAAAGTCGTTGCCTAAAGTAGCCGTTTGTATTCTTAATTACAATGGGCATCAAGCCAATTATCTGCAACAGTTTTTGCCAACGGTTTATGCGTCTGAGTATGCTAACTTAGATATTTATGTCATTGACAATAAATCGACAGATGACTCGGTGGCTTATTTGCAAAAAGAAGGTTTTGTAGCATTGAATACTCCTACGGAGAACAATCGTTTTTTGATTGCGCTAGACCAAAACTATTGGTTTGCAGGAGGCTACAATCATGGATTGAAAGACATTGATGCAGATTATTTTGTATTGCTCAACTCCGATGTAGCTGTTTCGCCCAATTGGATAACACCAATTATCGAGCTGATGGAAAAAGATCAACAAATTGCAGCTTGCCAGCCTAAGATAAAGCTTTTCGCTAATCCAGTACTCTTTGAGCATGCAGGCGGTTCAGGCGGTTTTGTTGATAAATGGGGCTACCCTTTTTGTAGAGGTCGTATTTTTAATAGTCTTGAAACCGATACAGGGCAATATGAGAATACACAACCTATATTCTGGGCATCAGGAGCAGCATTCTTCATTAGAGCCAAACTCTACTATGATATAGGCGGACTAGATGCCGACTACAAGGCTCACATGGAAGAGATTGACCTTTGCTGGCGACTACAACGAGCCAATTATAAAATCATGGTTTGTCCTCAATCGGTTGTCCATCATGTGGGTGGCGGCACCTTGCCCAAAGAAAATCCGCACAAGACGTATCTCAATTTCAAAAATAGCTTGACTACTATTTTCAAGAATGAAACAGGACTAAAAATGTACTGGATTATTTGGGTACGACTGGTGCTAGATGGTGTGGCAGCCACTCGTTTTCTCACGAAGGGAGAGTTTGGCAATATCGGTGCGGTCATCAAAGCGCATTGGTCTTTTTTCTTTTCTTTTTTCAATAATCTAAAGAAACAAAAAGAAACGACTCAACAGATTGCTGCAGCTCAGTTTCCGAGCAAAAAGCAAGTAGTAACACCTCAAAAATACGCTAAAAGCATTGTGTGGCAACACTTCGTAAAAGGCAAACAAAAATATAGCGAGTTGTAAAAAATTGGAGCGACTCAAACCTTGCTGAGCCGCTCTGTGGTTCCTAAAAGTGTGTCCAAAACACAAAGCTACCCAACGAATAAATTTTGAATTACTATCCTAAATCATCTTCTATTAATTCTTTGTTTAGCATCGCACCTGCTACAGTACCAGCTCCTACAGCGACTGCTAATGACCTAAACATAGTGGTATTATCTCCAGCCCCATAGATACCCGCTATATTTGTTTGCATAAAACTGTTGACTTCTAGATACCCTTGATCGGTCAATTGACAACCCAATTGATCTTCTGGGATAGAGCACTGTGGTTCGCTATCTATTCTTGCAAAAATTGCACTCAAGTTAACAAAAGAGTTATCCGTGAATATTACTTTTTGAAGTAGTCCATTATGATGAATGAGTCGTTCTATATTTTCCTCTCGTATCACAATCCCCACAGATTCAATCCACATTCGTTGTTCTAGTGTCAAATTAGCCTTGCCATTAGTCAACAGGACTAACTCTTTTGACCAATTTTGTATCAATCGACAAAGTTCGTAAGCATTATCTCCATTAGCTAGTAACCCTAGCGGTTGACGACTTACTTCGTACCCATGGCAGTAAGGACAATGCAAAACGGACACTCCCCAACAGGCAGCAAAACCATCAATTGGTAACATTATATCTTTTCGTCCTGTTGCAAATAGTATTTTTCTAGCTCTATAAACCTTATTTTCGGAGGTAGTTACTTCAAACAATTGATTTTCCAATCGTTTTGTATTGACAACTAACGTAGGGATTAATTGAATAGTAGGATACGCTAGAACCTGCTGCAAAGATAGGGCTCTAATTTCGGCTGGTGGAGTACCATCATTTGTCAAAAAATTATGTGCATTCGGTGTTTGTTTATTGCAGGGAGTACCACTATCTACTATTAATACATGACGGTGCGAACGCCCCAATGCCATTGCAGCAGAAAGTCCAGCATAACTCCCCCCAATAATAATTACATCTTTTACTTTGATCATATCAATTGATTGCATCACTATTGCGACTAAGTCGCAATAGTGATTTGAGCAAAAAAGTGAGTAAGCTATCCTAAAGAGCTTACTCACTTATATTCTGTAAGAATACCTTATCTAGAGATTATTCTTATCTTTTTTCTTACTCTCCTTTGTCGTCATATACTTCAAACTTAACAGGAGCCAATACCTCTTTGTGAAGAGCGATGTTAGCGGTGTAAGTTCCAAGAGTTTTGATTTCTTCAGGAAGTTTGATATTTTTTCTATCTACGTTCACGCCGAAAGTTTCGTTAAGAGCAGCAGCGATTTGTACGCTAGTTACCGAACCGAAAATTTTGCCTGAAGTACCTGCTTTAGCAGCAATTTTGAGTGTCTTCTCAGATAACTTGCCAGCCAATTCTTTAGCTTCAGTTACCATTTGAGCAGCACGCTCTTCTTGTTGCTTGATAGACTGCATCAAGCTGTTTTTGTTGGCTTTGTTTGCAACAATCGCCAAACCGTTTGGTATAAGATAGTTACGAGCATATCCTGCTTTGACAGACACTAGTCCGTTTGCCAAACCTACATGCTCTACATCTTTTAATAGTATAATTTCCATGATTATTAGTCAGTGTTAATTTTTTGTTGAAAAAGATTACTTCATATTATCTGCTACATAAGGTAGCAAACCTAAATGACGAGCACGTTTTACAGCCGTAGCTACTTTGCGTTGGTATTTGAGTGAGTTACCAGTGATTCTGCGAGGAAGAATCTTTCCTTGCTCATTGATAAAGTTCATCAAGAAATCTACATCTTTGTAGTCCACACTTTTGATTCCGTAGCGACGAAAGCGGCAATACTTTTTACGTTTTTGACCTATCTTAGGGTTACTAAGGAATTTTATATCTTCTCTACTTGCCATGATTATTAGCCTTCGTTTTTATATAAAAATTGAATTGAATTAAATTTACTTCTTAGCTTCGGCAGTTTCTGCTGCTACTGCTTCTTTCTTTTTCTCAAATTTACCTGCACGTTTGTCTAGGTTATATTGAGCTCTGTGCTTGTTTACCGCAATACTCAAATAACGCAATACGTTATCGTCACGACGGAAAGCCAATTCCATTTTGTCAATACAATCGCCGTTTTCAGCTTTGTATTCTACATAAAAATAAGCACCTGATGTACGTTTGTTGATGGCATAAGCAAGTTCTTGCACGCCTTCTTCCTCAAAATGTACGATTTCGCAGCCTTCTCCTTTCAAGAATTCTACATACATTTGAGCTGTCTGTTTGATTTCATCACCTGACAGTACGGGATCGATGATGAAGGTTGTTTCGTAATGTCTCATTACTAGATTTAATTAATGTATTTATTTTGAAAATAAAATTACTAAGATTGAGTACCTTATTTCCTGCCATTTTCCATAATTACTTACAGTCTATCACAGTTAATTGGGAACTCAAGCGGCTGCAAAAGTAAGCTATTTATTGAGATTACCAAAATATTAATAGAGAATTTGTCTAATATCAAAACAAATGCCTCTTTCAATCGCCCTATTCTCTCCAATATAGGTATTTATTGCTAGACGTACAACCATACACTATTTATTTAGTATCTTGATTATTATTTCATAATTCACTAACTCCTTTATCATGTTATATCCATCTTATATTTTGCTATCCAGCATCGGGTTGGTGGTAGCCATCACTAGCTGTGCCACCCCTACCAACCAATACCTACTGGACGGGGTAACCGCTACTAGTAGTACTAACACCAACAGTGCTAAAACCGGAGACGAGTTCTTTTTGCTTCCTGAAAAATATGATTGGGAAGAAGCCCTACTGAGGCAAAAAGAAAATACCAATCACTTGATTGCCATCAGTGGCAAGGTTTCGCAATTTCCATTGCAACACATGATGAAATTCAGCATGACCGAAGAACAGCATGTTTATATTGATATGCCTGATGGTCGACAAATTGTAGGTTATTATGATGCTGCCAAAATCAAAATTGATTTAAAAGACACCAAAAAATATCTATTTATTGGTAAACTAAACAAGATGAGTGGTGCAGGAAAAGGCGGCGGCACGCACACCGAATACTACTTGGACTTGAAAGAAATGAGAGAACAATAATTTTAGACACACTCTAAAGTACTTTTTAGCACTAAGACAAAAAGTGTACGTTTCTAAGTTTTTAAACAACTTCTATTGTAAAAAAAGTAGAAAATAGCTTTTTTGTAGCATCTTTGCCAATTGTGCCCATCGGGCAACAAACATTTTCTTATATAAGAATTGCATCTAAAAAATAGCCGTTTTATTATGCCATTACAAACTGCCGAAAATAAACCCATCTTGCCCATTCCGTTTGAGCCACTTGCTCCCACGGACTACCCCAAGCCGTATGTGATAGAAAACTTCGAGGATTGGCCCATCAGCAAGCTGGGACAAGAGCGAGAAGAGTTTATGGCTCAAGCAACCCAAACGATTACCAACAGAATATTGGCACAAAAACGCAGCAACTCTCTGAGTGACGAGATTGCGAAGGCACTCTACCTAGAACGTATCCGAATAGTAGAAAACCCGTGGAAAGTAGATCCGCCTGACGAACTTGATTTCTGGAATGACATACGCAAAAAACTACTCAAAAAATCACTCGACCAAACAGAACAAGCAGTAGCCGAAAACAACGAAAAATTACTTTCTAGGATTGTAGAACGCTACTTGCGTGAAATAACCAGCAAGTTCAAAGTATCGACCTATAGAGTAGCTCGTCAGTTGTTGCCTCGTGTGTTCAATATCTTACTGAGTGCTTCCAAGTTTTTTAGATCAAATAAACACTTGCGCGATCGCTTGCAAATCTTGGGGCAGATAGAGACCATACGCTCCTTGACCAAAAAAGGAACCGTGATTTTGGTGCCGACCCATTTTAGCAATCTGGATTCGGTATTGATTGGTTGGGCATCTGACCGAGTGGGCTTGAGCGCTTTCTCTTATGGTGCGGGTATCAATCTATACAATACTAGTATTTTGGGTTATATGTTTCCTCGATTGGGTGCTTATGGAGTCGATAGACGCAAAAAAAATAGCTTCTATTTAGAAACCCTCAAGGCTTATTCGCAACTGACGATAGAACGTGGCGTACACAGTTTATTTTTTCCGGGAGGGACTCGTTCTCGTTCGGGTGCTCTCGAAAAAAAGCTCAAAATGGGGTTGATGGGTACCGCTATTGATGCACAAAATGCACTTTTGGAACGCAAAGAAGACAACAAAATCTTTATTGTACCTGTTGTTCTTAATTACCACTTTGTGTTAGAAGCCAAAAGTTTGATAGATAGTCACCTCAAACAAACAGGAAAAGAGTTGTACTTAATAGAAAAGAAAGCCTTTGGTGGATTTTTTAATGTCATCAAATTCTTTTGGAATTTCTTCCGTGCTAGCTCTAACATTGCGGTCAATTATGGGCAACCAATGGACGTGCTAGGTAATTTTGTAGATGCCGAAGGAACTAGTATTAGTCAATTTGGTCACGAAGTGGACATCAAGGATTATTTCACTTCCAACGGAAAGATTAAGTATGACCATCAACGAAATGGTCAATATACACAGATGTTGGCAGATAAGATTGTAGAGCGTTACTTCATTGAAAACATTGTACTTTCGAGCCACTTGGTGGCTTATGTGGCTTTCAATATATTCCAAAAGCAATATCCTAACTTGGACTTGTATGGACTGCTACGATTGCCGAAAGAAGATAGAGTGATTCTAAAAAAAGTTTTTTATTACAATATAGAACATCTTAGAAATAGATTGTTTGAATTAGAGAAGGAAAACAAATTGCAGCTTTCGCCAGAGGTCAAAAATGACTCTATTGAAGACTTAATTATACACGGCATCAACAATGTCGGCAACTTTCATGTCAAGCGAGCCTTACTCTTGGACAAAGAGAATGACATCAGAAGCGAGGACATGAATTTATTACTTTATTATCATAATCGAATGAAAGGATATGGATTGAGCAATACTATTGTTGCTCAAATACCAATAACATCAGCGTAAAATGAAAACACTACTATTTTATCCCCTACTATTGGTCTGCTCATTATTTTTATTGGCAAGTTGCCAAAGTGAAGAAGACAAAGACTGGGAAGCTACACAGAGCCGTTATTCGGCAGGAGCTATTGATTCTTTCTTGCAGCGCTATCCAGATAGCAAGTATAAGGAAGCCGCCAAAGAAATTGAACAAGAAATCAATTGGCTGATGGCAGAACGAATCAACACGATTTATAGCTACAAGAAGTATATCTCTGATTACCCTGCTGGGCAATACCAATCTGCGGCAGAAGCTAAACTGAATACACTAGTCAATGAAGAGATAAATTTAGCCGATTTGACGAAAGGTTCTTTCTCTGGAAAAATTAATTATACCGATATTGAAACACAAATCCTCTATTTTAAGTTTGTAGAGATACAAGAGGAAGATAACAACATTCGGTTTGTAGCTGAAATCAATACTTCCAATATCCGAAAGTCGATAGAAGGGCGGATTAACAAGACGGATTATAGCATAATGTTCATGGAAGATCCTGACCAAAAAGAAATGCTAAACTTGACCGATGGCAAGATTTATTTTAGGAGCAACAAGCTCATGATAGAATCTACCAATATTAGTCAATACTGGCGATTGCTCAAATATCAGGATTAAAGCATTTTTCTTAACTATCACTAGACAACATTTAACTAAACACTAAAAAACTTTTTTTTGCTATGAAAATAAATTATCTAATCTTACTTGTCCTGACGATAGTCGGACTGAGTGCGTGCAATAATTACAAGGCGGAGTACGATGCCATGATTGCAGAAAATGCTTCCGCACAAAAACGACTCAACGAGCTAGAGGAAGAAGATAGACTGATAAGAGGCGAATACACTTCTGCTATCGAAACCCTCAATTCTATTGATGATACCTTGCGTGCCATCTCACTTCGTGAAAAAGAAATACAAGGATTGACACAGCAAAAAGAATTCGGCGGAGACCTTTCGCAGCGCCAAAAAATATTGGGCAAAATTCAGGCATTGCGTGATGCCAACGAAGAGTCGAAAAATGAAGCTAAGAAAATGCAAAGCCGTATTCGTAGCTATCAAATAGAAAACCAGCAACTCAAAAAAATGATTGCTCAAGCAGAAAACCGCATTCTCAAAAAAGAAGAGGAACTCGCTGAAGCTCGTGGCATCATTGACGACATGGAGATTGCGTTAGCTCAAATGGAAGGACAATTGACCGAAAAAAGTGGGCAGCTTTCAGTAGCATTCAAAGACCTCAAAAAGAAAAACGAAGAACTTTCGACCACCAACAACCAACTCCAAGAAACATTGGAAGACTTGAGCGTCAAAAATGAATTTATTGATGAGCAAGCTAGAGCTTATATCGCTTGTGGCGACAAAAGAGCGTTGCGCAAAGTAGGTATTTTGAGCAAAAGTAGCCTCAAAAAATTGACCAAGAACTATCAGCAAGCAGTACGCGAGCATGGTGATTTGATTGACTACTTCGACAACAATCAGATTGATTGTGGTGGCGATGGCGAGATCATACAAGTATTGCCCAATAGAGACCCTAGCTCTTACGAGGTGCAAGGTGGCGTACTAAATATCAAGGATAACAAAAAGTTCTGGGCAACAGATAAAACGGTTGTATTAGTCAAAGACTAACCCCCTTTGTTGTCCTTCGCTCAGTACGCCTTATCTACTATGGCGGCTGTGGTACTTACCTATTTTTATAATCATTATTTTGCTATTTGCCTACTGGCAATAGCTGGTCTGTATATTCATTATCATGAAAATATTTTATATCAGTACTTTGTTTGCACTGCTACTATCGGTAGTGAGTTGCGACAATCATAAAAAAGAGCTAGAAGAACAAACCATTCTTCAGCAAGCACTAGCCGATTCGTTAGCCACATTGGAGGAAGAGGATCGCCTAATCAAGGGCGAATACCAAGAAGCGATGGCAATACTCAACGCTATTGACGATTCGCTCAACATGATCGCTAGTAGAAATCAACAAATGAAAAGTTTGTTAGATGACAAAACACTTTTGGGCGATGGTGCAGGACAAGACATTATCGTAAAGATAAACGCTCTAAAAGCAGCCAATTCGATCACGATGAGAGATGCTAAAGGACTACAAGGCAAGGCGAGTTCTTACCAAGTAGAAAACAAGCAGATCCAATCCATGATTACCAAACTAGAAGTGCGACTTATCGAGAAACAATCGCAATTGGATAGCATAAATGTCAATATTACCAATATGCGTAGTGCCTTGACGCTACTCCAAAAAGAGGTAGAAAACACGGAGAGTGATTTGACCAATACTTATGCCGAACTCAAAGTACAGACGAACTTTCTGGAAGCGTCCAATCAACAATTGGAAGTTGCTATTTTGGATCTAAAAGATAAAAATCAATTCATAGAAGATGATGCGGTAGCTTATGTCATCTGTGGCAACCGTCGAGAACTTCGCCAAAACAACATATTGAAACTATTGAGTAATCAGTCGTTACGTCCAGGGTATAGAGAGCATATCAGAGAATATGGCACCCAGTTTAGTATTTTTGAGCGAGATAAAGTAGGCTGTGGCGAAGGTGATATTATAACCATACTGCCTGCCCGTGACACCAAATCATATATGATAGAAGGAAGCACTATCAAAATAGTAGATAGCAAAGTATTTTGGGCAAATTCCAAAAGTTTGGTTTTAATCAAGAACTAGTAGACATGAATAAAATAATTGCCACAGAAGATGGTTCTCATACCCTCCAATCTGGACAGTTTGATGTCACTTATCATTCGATACATGGAGCTATTCAAGAGACAGAAACGGTTTTTATACAAGCCGCTTTAGCTTATCAAAGTCAATTTCTGAACGATATTCGTATCTTAGAAATTGGTTTTGGTACAGGACTCAATGCCCTAATGACTTGTTTGGAAGCAGACGAACGCCAACTGAACATAGAGTATGTAGGTGTAGAAGCCTACCCTATCAAGTCAGCAATGGTAACACAGCTCAATTATCCAAAACTATTGAATGCCTTGGAATACCAAGCACATTTTGAGCAAATGCACCAAGCAGTTAATCAGACGGTTGCGGTCACACCAAATTTCAACTTTCAATTGCGAGTAGATTTATTTGAAGCCTTGGACTACGAAGCAGCGTTTGATATTATTTATTATGACGCTTTTGCGCCTAATGCTCAACCCGAACTATGGGAAGAGGCACAACTACAAAAAATGTACAAAGCTCTCAAAGCAGGTGGCGTATTGACTACTTATTGTGCCAAAGGGGCATTCAAACGACTACTCAAATCCATCGGTTTTGAGCTACACAGTTTGCCTGGACCTAAAGGCAAAAGAGAAATGACACGAGCGGTCAAACCACCGTTACGAGAAGTCCCGTTAGCTGACTAAACGCACCTCTATAAAGCATAAAAAAAAATCCTATTTCGCAGATTTGCGAAATAGGATTTTCTCGTTAGTTGAATAACTTAGAGCGTGTCTAGTGGTCTGCCGAATCGACTCCTAGTTTTGCTTCATTGTCTTTTTCTTTGACTTTGAATACTTCGTCGAGTTGCTTTTGCACCTCTTCACTCACTTCTATATCGATACCCAATTCTTTGTATTCCATTGCCAAAATGTCATCTACTTGTTTGGGGTCAATGCGTTTCCACATGATTTTTTTGTCTTTGTCCAACAACATGATATAAGGATTGACCTTAATGTCATACGTTTTTTTGACAACTGCCAATGGATAAGCATCATCAGTAGCATTGATAAACGTCATTTTCTGATCTTTCACTTTCTTCTCGCATTGGTCGAGTTCCTTCCATGTCTTGCTACAAATTCCGAATACTTCAAAACCGTATTTTTTGTACTTTTCGTACACAGGAACCAATTTTTTGCTTGTTTTGCTACAGTTGCCACAATTAGGATCCCAGAAGTAAATAGCCGTAAAAGGACCTTTCAGGTCTCTCAGATTGATGGTCGTACCATCAAGCTTACGCAATTTGATATTGGGAGCGTAGCTACCACACAAGAGCGGTTCTAGCGTCTGTACATTTTCACAAATCTTAACCAACTGAGCAGAATCTACCCAAGCAGCCTGACCAGTACAGTAGTATTTTTTGCCAATATGCACATAGACTGCATCCATACAAATCACTTTTGTTTTAGCGTATTTGTTGAGCATTTCGGCCGCCACATATTGAAACATTTTATCATTTTTGCCTTTCAATGCTTGTTGCAATAAATAATCAACAGCTACAATAACCGAATCAGGCATTTGTACACAAAGCTTCTCGGTATATTGCTGAATTTTGTCTTCAAAAATAGGCGTACGAATCATGCGCTCGTCAGCAAAATTGAAGTTATCCCAAAAGTGGTCTCTGTACCAATAAAAAGCGGCATCTCTACCCGCATCTTGTACCGCTTGAGGTACTTGAGGTTGCAACGAAGCTTTGACTAAGGCAGAACTCAAATAAGTAGGATATTTAGTAATCATCATTTGCTGATAATCTTCTACTTCTTTGCCAATACCTTCGCGCTGCAATTGGAGTTCTTTCTTTTCGGTTTCCTTGTCCTCGCCAAGTGCGGCTGTTTTTTCGGAGATGATCGCATCTTTCTCTCTCATTTGACGCAAGAAACCCAAGTAGTCTAGAAACGCCTGATTATCTGCCGAACCTTTGATTTTGAGGTGCGTACTCATGTCGTTTCCATTAATCAACTTTGTCTCTATCTTGATACGAGTTTGGTCTTCTTTGTTTGCCACCAAAAATTCAAAATAGATATTGGTCGGCTTTGTCAAGATAAGGTAAATCCCTCCTTCTAGCGATTTGTCTCCTTTGAATACAAACTCTCCGTTCTTGTTCTTGGTCGTAACGGTATCTCGTACGTACGTTTGTTTGCCAAGTCGATAACCCAAAATACAAGTGTCGTTCTTGTAGTTGTCAATTTTGACAGTGATATTGTGTTGTGCCAACAGGTTGGTACCAAAACCTGCTATCAAAGCCAACAAAAAACTAAGTCTAAGTAGTTGCTTCATTTGTTCTTGTTTTTAATGTAATCTTTTTCTAGTATCTCCAGTAGTAGAGAACTGCTATCGTTATCTAATCGTCTGAAATTAGTCAAATGTCTTTCTAAAATCAAACCAATATAACTAAAAGTGTAGTTAAATAAATGTTATCTATGGTCTATTGCCTATTTTTAGTCGGCTATAGCTTCTGATTCCTCCAATTTTGCGGCAGCTTTTAGTTGCTCCATTCGGCGCAATTCAATCAAGTTGAGACGTACCACCAATAGCGCTTTGCCCGACTGTACCGCCTCCAGCATATTGCGCAAAGCAGTAACCTGTCGGTCGGTATTGACATCTTGTGTAGCATCGTCCAGCTCAAACTGCTGCAAGATATAACTGGCACTCGAAGCGTGCATGGCTACATAACTATAGGGAATAAACGACGTAGTATCGTGTATCAAGTCATTCATATCCAAATAATCTTTGATGTCGTTCTCTTCACTTTTTGCTAAGTCATTGAAAACATCATAAGGATAATAAAACTCCGAATTGCTAAACAACTTATGTCCTTCTTCGTTGTCAGCTATCACTCTATTGACCGTTGCCAACGCAAAATAACGCTCCATCGACATGAACCAAAAATCGGCATAAAAGTACGCCGATGTATATGCCAAATAATGTTCCAAGAACATACGATGGTCATAATAAACGGCATTTTTATTCCGCAATTTATTTTCGTAATCCTTGACAATCGCCAACATGCTCTCCTTGGCTGTCAGTACCTGCTGTTCAAAATCCGTATAGTTGCCAATGTACCACATTTCAAATGCTCGATTGTGTTTCGAGAGCTCAAATTGATGCAGAGAAGCCTTCATTTGATGCAGCAGCGGATAAATCGTTTTGTATTCTTTTTGCAATATGGCTTTCTTCACGGCTTCATATTGCACAAACCCCTTCTTATTGATTACATAAAAGCACAGCGACTGATACGTAGATGGGTTTTCGGTTTTGTACTGAGCCAATAAACCTACAGGAATCATACTGGCAATCAGTAAAAGAGCGTAAAATTTATTTCTCATAATAGTCGTTTTTCTAGATTACTGTTTCTATTTCTTGTGCCAATTGCCAAAGGCTATCCCCTACCCAACTAATAGATGGTGCAATCAACTGAAGTGCCGCTTGGTCAATATCTGGTTTGGTGGTCAGGAGTGCCGTTTGGGCGCCTAAGCGCTGACCAAACACCATATCACTAACTGAGTCACCTACCATCACAGTATTGTCAAAGTTAATATACGGAAAATCTTTTTGAGCCTGTTCTGCCATACCTATATTCGGTTTTCGGTTGTGCGGATTGTCTCGTTCATGTTCCTTGCAGTAATATACTTTGTCGATCCTGCCACCACTTTTCTCTATGGTTGCCACCATTTTTTGGTGTACCAATTGCAGGTCTTTTTCGGTCATGATGCCTTTGGCAATGCCTTGTTGGTTGGTAACTACTACTATCGTCTGGAAGTAGTCTGCCAATATGGGCATTGCCTCCAACACCCCTTCCATAAACTCAAATTCGTCCCAGCGACGGACATAGTTTCCAATGAGGCGACGGTTGATAACACCGTCACGGTCTAGCATTAATATTCGGTTAGTCATATTTGGATTTGTAAAAAATAATTGTACCTTTGCAATCGCAAAATTAACAATAGTAATTGAAGTTATTGAGTAAATAATGAGCGTAATTAAATAAAACGTTTTACATAATGTGTACTACATATTGTGATTTACAAAAGTACCTTTATTTTGTTTATTAAACTTATACCATACATGGTTTCCAACAATTCGCTGGCTATCAAATTATTCTGTACCTATTTATTGTGTGCAGCACTCGGTAGCCTTTTGATTCAGAAAATAACGCACATCGACGTGAGTGAACTCACTACTGATGATGTCGATTATCTGGAATTGGTTCATACTCCTTCGGAACAAATTGATGCTTTACTTGCCTTCGCAGCCAACCCTATCGAGATAGAAAGCGAAGATTTGACAGGTATCAAAAGTATTGTACTTAACAAACGCAAAAGAGCTGCTCGCAGACTAGAGCGCCAAATTGCTAGACAAAATGCTCCTATACTAGCAGCAGCAGCCAAAGCGCCACGCTTACCAGTAGTATATCAGGCTGTTTTTGATAGCCTCCAAACAACAGATACACGCTCTGACCTAGTAACAGAAGCCAAAAAACACCTCGGTTTGCACTATGTATGGGGTGGCACGACTCCCAAGGGATTTGATTGTTCAGGCTTCACTTCTTATGTACTTGCCAAAAAAGGCATACAAATCGCTCGTAGCTCTCGCTACCAAGCAGAACAAGGAGCTTCTATTGATTTAAAAAATGTCAAAACTGGTGATTTAATCTTTTTTAGTAAGTATGGCAAAGGTGGTACGATCACACACGTAGCAATGGTTGTTGACAACAAAAAAGATGGCGTTTATATCATTCACTCTACTCGTAGAGGAATTGTAGTCGATAACTTGACCAAATGCAGCTATTGGAGTCCTAAAGTATGCCACGCCAAAGATATGTTGAGCAGAGGATAAACTACTTGATAGCAATCCTGTTTATAATTAGAGGCTATTACGAATAGATTTGTAATAACTTCTATTGCAATCAAGATTATTTTCATCAAAAAAAATACGTGGTCATGTCCAAGAGCAAAAATCGTAGAAAACCTGTTCATGTACTACTCATTGACGATGATTTGGGCTTGGCAGCCTCTCTCAAAAATAGAGCTCGGCGCTATCAAATCATTATGGATACCGCCACCAATCTCGAAGAAGGGCTCGACTTGCTGATGAACAACCAGAAGTATCAAGCCGTGATACTAGACGGCAAAGCCCCCTTAACCGCCAACCAACTCAAAGGAACAGAAGCCGAAAACTTTGTACATGAAGCCATATTAAGACTTCGAGAAATAGAACTGTTATACGATCGTGTTCTTCCTTTCTGTGTGCATACTGCTTGGTATGTACAGCTAGAACCTAGCTTGCGCAATCGCACCTTGGTATTCGACAAAAAGAAAACAGCCGTTGACGATAGCCAAATGGAGGCTATGTTTGAATACTTGCATCAAGAAATAGGCAAACTCGAAATCACCAAAATCAAGCTGCAATATGACGATATTTTTGAATTTGCCGACCGCTATCTGGACGAAGAAGATTTGAGTTTATTGCTCAATTTGCTATCACCCAAAACCAGTACACAACGCACGTTTTTGCTAGAACGTCTGGCATTTATTCGTCGATTGGAAGAATCTCTCCTGAATATTTTCTGCAAAGAATGCCTAAAAATGGACCCCATGCTTTTTGGCTTGGGCAAAACAAGCCGAGGCAAAGAGCTAATTGATTTGGTCAAAACCCGCAAACTCGCTCCTCTACATGTGTCCTTCATGACTTACGTCATCTACACCACCCAGAGCCTAGCAGTGCAGCACAAGGCACCCGAAAACAGCGAATTTTACAACTATCCTATCTCTATTTATACCGTTCAGACTTTTGTCAATGGCTTATTGGACATTATCCTCTGGATAAAAGACAGTATAGAAAATGGCATAAAAGAGAGCGGCACCACAGATATGGATTTGTAGAAATTCCTATAAATCATTACGGACTTATTATATTTTTTGCTACTTTGTAATTGTTTTTTGTTTAAATAACCATTAAGTAGTTATTAGATATTATATTATTCAATACAATTACCTATGTCCTACCTCCCCTACTTTGTTTTGTTGTTTTTGAGCACCATAATTTATACGCCATTACAAGCTCAAACTGATTTTTTTGGCAACAAGAAAAAAGAAAAAACGTTCTCCAAACAACTGACCATGCCAAAGGCAAGTCCTAGTTATTTTTTGAGTTTCACCGAGCAGGAACTCAGCGAAAACTTTGTGTACACTGCTGCCGATACCCTACCGCCTGTCGATACCTTATTGAGCCTGCTTTTTGCTGCTCCGCAGGATTATCAACTTATGAGAAAAATAGCCGATAGCTACAGCAGCAAAAAGGATTTCACGAATGCGTATGTCTATTATGAAATGACGTACAATGTGCTAAAAGACAAAATAGATGCCGACCCAACCAACTTCCAATTTACGAAAGATTTGAGCGATTTGCACCTAGAAATCAACCAAATAGATGGAGCGATTGATGAATGGGACAACTACACCAAAGTAGTACCCAACAGTGCTTACGCTTGGGCAAGCTGGTCAATACTAGAAACCCAACAAGGCGACTTAGCCAAAAGTAATGAACTACTCCAAAAAGCCTACGAACTAGATGCTACTTTGCCGATTGTGCATACGGCTATTATGTCGTTTGAGCTGACCAGCCTAATCATTTCCATACAAACACTGATGGCGAACGATGCGGTAGAAGCTCAAGAATGGATTCCGACACTAAAAGTACGCACCAGGCTCTTTGATGAGGCGATTGCCAATCACCAATCGGTTGTTGCACAAAACGCCAAAGACGCAACGCTACTAACCAAAGTATTGCTACAAACATTAATCCTCCAAAAAGATGCCCCTTTAGGCAAAAAGAAAGTAACTTTTGAGCTGTCCAGCATCAACAAAGCATTGCTACTCGATATGGCAGCACGTACCGAAAATAATTTGACAAACGATAGCCACAACGAATTGTTTGATTACAAAAAACTAACGGTCATCAAGTTGTTGAGAAATGACCCAAACCATGCTGCTCAACTTTGGGAAAGTGTACCAGTGGTACAGCAAAATGATGCCACGATTTATGGTTTATTGTCGTTGGGCTACTTCGCCCAAATGGCCTACCAAAAAGCTGCCTTCTACAAACAACAAGTAGTAAAAATAGCTCCTTCGTTTGAAGATTACTTGGCGCTTGGTCGCTTCTATGTTTATGACCATCAAGTAGCACTAGCCAATCAAGCTTTTCAGAGAGCGATTGTATTCAATCCCAACGATTACCGTGCGGTAGCTGCCAAAGTTAGTTTGCAATTTCAACAAAAAAACTGGCAAAAAGGACTCGACTTGTTAGAAACGGTACTGCCTGTACACGCCAACAATCGCAAAAACGAGTCTATTTATTACTACCAAACCTTAGGTTTGTTGCTACAAAAAGAAACTGCTACAGCTCGCCTTCGGCTACAACAACTCGCTACGGCGGGCGATTATATGCAGGAAGCCAAAGAATTGTTGAAACATTTCAAATAGGCTTGAATTTTGCCTAAGTAAATGGATACAAGCATTATTTTTAACGAGGTGCTTAGCACCTTATTTGGAGGCTAAACAATGCCTTTGGAATAAGTATTATCAACTTTTGTCCTGTACTTTAGTACCAAACTCTATTCTTTCTATAAAATATAACTATGCGTTTTTATTTGTTTTGCTTTATCTTCTGTTTTGTTACCTTGGCAGCCAATGCCCAAGAAGAATCGACCCTACCCACGCCACACAATTACGATTATGTGTATCGCAATTACATCAAGTCCGTCCGCCTATATCAGTTCGATTCAGAGATGGACTATCCGATTATGGAGCTAGGCAGCAGCAACTATTTTATATTGGAATTTGACGACATGGAAGCCTACACCAAGGACTATTCCTACAAAGTGATTCACTGTGATGCCAACTGGAACCCTTCTACTGAGATTGATGCCCTAGATTATATTGATGGCTATCAAGAAAACCGCATCTATTCGGGCGAAAATTCTTTCAGTACCAAAGTGCCTTACGTTCATTACACCATTAAGCTCCCCAACGAGGATATTAAGTGGACCAAATCAGGCAATTATCTACTAAAAGTATATCGAGATACGGACGAAGAGGATTTGATTATCACGAAGCGTTTTATGATTGTGGATACCAAAATGAAGGCATTTCCACAAAGCAGACGCTCGGCTACACCTCCTTATGCTTCCACCCACCAAGAGTTATTTTTTGAGATACAACACGCTGGCATTGACATTGGCAATCCTCGTGATCAAGTCAAAATAGCTGTGCTGCAAAATGGACGTTGGGACAATGCCATTACTGATTTGGAGCCTACTTATATTCGCAACGAAGCGATTGGCTACGACATGAGCAGCAAGATTATGTTTCCAGGCTACAAGGAATTTAGAGGCTTGGATTTGCGTTCGTTCCGCTACCGCACACAGCAAGTGGAAACCCTCAAAGAATATGAAGATGGTTTTGAACTAACCTTATTTCAAGATAGAGTAAGAGCCTACCACCCGCACGTATTTACGCACGACATCAACGGTCGATTTATTATAGAATCCAAAGATTATCCTGAGCAGCGACTACAAGAAGAATATGGTCTTGTCAACTTTTCGCTGCATAGCAATATCCCCATGCAAGGCGAAGTTTATCTTATCGGTGGCTTGACGGATTTCCGTGCCAAGCCCGAATACAAGATGACCTACAACAACAAAACCTTTCAATACGAACTATCCGTTCCGCTCAAAAATGGCTTTTATGATTATTATTATGCTGTGGTGCCTGATGGCGAAATCGCTAATCGCATTCCTGATATTGAAGCGATAGAAGGAGCTAGTTTTGAGAGCGAAAATGACTATATGTTCTTAGTCTACTTCCGCAAGTTTGGCGGACGCTATGACGAGTTGGTGGCGATACAAAAACACAATACGAATCCTCGATAAAAACAACTTTCTAAAAAAACTACATCATGTTACCTTTTCCCAAAACTACCTTACTTTATATGGCTGCTACGACTAGTGTGCTGTTGCTAACGTTTCTGTTGATTCGTGGTCGTCCTTCGGTCTGGAAACTCGAAGACAAGACAACGCCTACCCTAGATAGTAGTTTGGTTGTCTTGACCGATACCACTTGGCTAGTCGATAGCATCGAGCTACTCGTCAATGACGAAATATCGTATCAATTGGATTCTACCTTACAGCTCGATACTTTTTGGGTGGAACAGGTCATTAGCGAATCTGACTACAAATAATGCTGCTGCAATGCCGCTTCCTTAAAATGTGCCGTAAGCAGCTTGGTCAAGTATTCTTCATCGACGGTATCGAATGCTCCTGTTTGGGTGCTATCGACATCAAATACGGCTATCAAGTTACCTTGTGGGTCGAAGACAGGCAACACAATCTCTGAGTTCGTCAAGCTGTCGCATGCCAAATGTTCAGGGTCGGCATGTACGTCGGTTACGATTTGTGTTTGCTGCAATCGTGCCGCTCGACCACAGACGCCCTTGCTTAGTGGTATGTGCAAGCAACCCAATGTCCCTTGATAAGGTCCTACCATCAACGCTCCTTGGTTCATACAATAAAATCCGACCCAATAATAATAGTCCAAGTGCTGCTTTAGCACACAATTGATCGTCGCCATTTTGAGAATCATATTTTTCTCTCCTGCGAGTATGGCGTTTATTTCTTGTGTAGCGGCTTGGTACTGCTGCTGCTTTTGTTGAGTTGTCATTTCTTTATATTTAGCACTCTAATAGAGCGTTTTGTTAAGCGTTTTGTCTTTTTCAAAAATACAGCTTTCTTGCCGAACTTTTAAAATTTATTCGGCGTTTGAATAAAAACTATGACACAAATTTGTAAAAATGAAAAAAGCCGTTATCTTTGTGTCACTACCTGCCCAGGTGGTGGAATTGGTAGACACGCCAGCTTGAGGGGCTGGTGCTCGTATAGGGTGTGCAAGTTCGAATCTTGTTCTGGGCACTTACAAAAAATTAAATCCATAAAGACACTTGTTGTGTTTTTATGGATTTTTTTTTGTTTTGGGGTGGTCGTAGTTCTACTACTTACTAAATAGCTTTCCAATAATATCATTGGGCATCGTAGGAGAGCTATCATCTTTCAATAAGCCCGTATCTGCTCTACTAAAGAGTGATTGCATAATAAGTTGCTTTTCTTCCTTATTCAACTCGTTGTTTTCATCTTTTAGTAAGGATAAATAGAAATAAGTCAATGTATGCCGCTCGTCGCTATCTCTAGCCAAATGAAAAGAACTAAACATAACTTTGGCTACGGCACGAATGGCATACGCCAAAAATGACACAAAGGAAATATAAATTATTGACCAGCGAATAGCTGCACTTTTGTCTTTTTCAAAGAAAGAGATATAAATTTGCTCGGGGGTAGATACCATCAAATAGCAAAGACTAGCAACAACAACTCCCATTAATATGATAAGCAATACTAAGTACCAATTACCACTTGTACGCATCTTTTTACCTCTATCTTCCCAGTATTTTGCGGGTTCCGATAACTTCAATTTCTCTTTAAAAAGTTTTTCTAATTCTTCACTCCTTTCATTGTATTCTTTTTGTTCCTTTATTATGAGTTCTTCATAGTCTGTTTTTAATTTATTCTTTTGTGTTTTAGATTCATCAAACCACCTATCAAACGAAGTTTGCTTTTCTACTTTCAAAGCATCTATTTGTTCTACATAGGTCTCCGACTTACTTTTAGAATCCTCTATGTGTTTTTGTAAAAGTTGCTCGGCACTTGCTAATTGAAGTGCTATTTTTTTCTTTTTTTCATCAAGACTCTCTAACTCTATTTTACTATAAGTATCTATGCTCTCCGTTTGTTGAGTCAAGTATTTACGTATTAAATACTCTCCTTTTATCTTCTCAATCGAAGATTTCCCTTTTATTGATATCAACGAACTAAAAGAATTATTTGCAACTGATTCTGAATATTTTTTGGCAATATCATTTATCAAAATAGTTTCTTCACTATTGTATGTAAAAAGGGTTGGTTGATTTCTTAATATTAAATTACTGACTATTCCCTTTTTAATATCTAATTCATTTATATGGTATTTACCCCTATACAATCTTCTCGCCTCTTGCTTACTATTACTATAATCATTTATTAATTTCATAATAAAATCACAGCTCTTAGTAAACTCTCCTTTCGAGGACTCCAAACATTCTGCTAAAAAAGGCATTTCATCAAAGCCATTCTTTTGCTGGTAAATAAATTCATAATAACTATATAATCCTTCAAACTCCTTTTCTATTCCGACTATCGGTAAGTTTATGACAAATTTCTCCGTCAACAGCCACCCCATATTTTCAGAATCAGCTTGTATTTTTTCGAGTAGTTCAGTAGGTATCATGATATTGGGAGTAGATTAATTTAAGAAGCTATTATTTTTGTATTCATCGAATTGCACCAAAAAAATATTCAAAACCTACTCTTCCAACAACCCTTTCAATTGCTGAAATTTACTAATCGCTGCCTCATCGGCAAGCGGTTTATCGCAGAGTTTTTCGAGCTGAGAATGTGCTCCTTCTTGGTGTTTGGTATTGGCATCAAGATAGGTTTCTGTTCGTTTGATAAACTCCGAAAAGTCATCATTGATATGACAAAGTTTGTCGATAGTATCGAAATCTAGTTCATGATAACGAGCAGGAAAAAGAATAGTACTTTCGTGGGGGTTGGCTTTTAGTTGAATAATGCCAATACCGAAAGAAGCAGTTAGACGCTTCATTTCGCTGTGTAGCTTAGGTAATATCTCATAGGCGACTAAGTAGCCATAATTCGCCCAACTGGAGTTGGATACTGCTTGAAAGAAATATTTTTTGAGTTCGTTATCTGTTTTTATTTCCTTTTTGAGTTCATACGAGTAGAGATCAAAAGCTTGATTTTTGTCCACTAAACGAATTAGATTTTGGCTAGCAGTAGTTTTGAGCTGTCGAAATTGCACGCCTATAATATCAGGGTGCGTCCATTTTTGATTGGCATCTTTGCCATTGGCAGAGCGTTCATGGCGAACGGTTTTGGTATAAATATCCTTATGTACATAAGTCGTTAATAGACGATGCAAATCACGCTCTTGAAAAGTATTCTTTTGCTCTTTTGTAGCTCCCTTTTTACCTGTTACGATAGACTCTATATCTATTTCATTTTCATATTTCGACAAGTAGTATTCAAATCCTCGACTACCTTTTACTCGATTGACACGAGTATCATTATTGCGAATAAAGTCTCCTAGTACCGCTCCCACGGTATCACTAGGCGTTTTGGCAGTAGCACTCCAAGGATTATATTTTTCATCTACAATACCTTGATAGACTTCTTTATAAGTCATGGCTTTTTTTTCAGCTTCTAGTATTTTTAGAATGGCTTCTTTGGTTGTCATAAGGAATGATAAGGTGTTTAATAAAATACTATTATTTTAACAGTACCACATGATAATCAAAAAACCCACAAATCACAAAAAAACCAATAAAAAAAAGAGCCAAAGCAAAAATTGAATTTCGCTTTGGCTCTCCTTGATTTTAGTGTCTAGTATTCCTACCAAATAATCACTTCTCGAATAAACTCCTCTCCGATAGCTTCGTTGATATACGTCTTAATTTTGTCTTTGGAGTACGTCATTTCTTGGCGCAGCGATGCCGACGAAAGGCTGATATAGAGGCGATTCTTTTTGACGTAGATATTTTTGGTGTATTTGGTGATGGCGGGTCCCATCATTTCGTACCAAAGCTGCTTGGAGCGTGCTTCAAAGTACTTGCCCTCGATGCCGTAGGCTTTGATCATACGCAAGACGATATTACCTGCCTTGTCGTCGTTCATTTTGCGATACGCTATCTTTTTGTGTTCTCTGTATAAGTCCATGTAGCTAATTTACACAATTGTAGAGATTATACTTCTATGGTGTGCATTTATTTTGTAATTTTATGAGTTCGTTGAGCCGTTTTTTTGATGGCTCGAACATTCGCAAAGCGACTTTGTTAATAAAGTTGTTCAATAATATATTCCAACAGAACAAAAACACAACTTATGTATATTGACCAATTAGAACTGAAAGATAAAAAAGTATTGTTGCGCGTGGATTTTAATGTCCCACTCAACAGCGATTATAAAATATTGGACGATACTCGTATCGAAAAAGCATTGCCGACCATCAAATATATTTTGGAACAAGGCGGTAGTATTATTTTGCTCTCGCACTTGGGGCGCCCCGAAAAAAAGAAAAAAGCCGATGGCAGTATCGACCGCCAAAAGTTTACGCTAGAGCATACCGTGCAGCGACTCACAGAATTATTGGGCGACAGTGCCAAGGCAGTACACTTTGTAGGCGATACGATTGGCAGCGAAGTCCAAGCCAAAGCCAAGGCATTGGAACCTAAGGAAATATTGGTACTCGAAAATACGCGCTTCTATGCGGAAGAAACGGCAGGCGACAAAGACTTTGCGAAGCAATTGGCAGACTTGGCAGCGGTGTATATCAACGATGCGTTTGGTACGGCACACCGTGCGCACGCTTCTACGGCTACCGTGGCTCAGTTTTTTGACCAGCAGCACAAAGGTTTTGGATTTTTGATAAAAGAAGAGCTGGAAGCTGCCAAAAAATTGACAAATAATCCTGCTCGACCATTTACGGCTATTGTAGGCGGTGCCAAGGTGTCGGATAAGATATTGCTACTCGAAAAAATGCTGGATAATGTCGATCATATTGTCATCGGTGGCGGTATGGCGTACACGCTCATCAAGGCACAAGGTGGCAAGATTGGAGCGTCACTCCTAGAAGAAGACCGAGTACAAACCGCTAAGGATTTTTTGGCAAAAGCCAAAGAACGAAACGTACAAATTTTGTTACCAACGGATTCAGTTATTGCGGACAAGTTCGACAACTTGGCGAACACCAAAACAGTAGCCAGCAACGACATTTCTGCGGGTTGGTTGGGCTTGGATATTGGCAAACAAGCTGCGGCAGATTTCACGAAAGTGATCGAAGCATCAAAGACAATTATTTGGAATGGTCCCATGGGTGTTTTTGAGATGAAAAACTTCTCGAATGGCACGCTACAGATAGCGGACGCTGTAGCGAAGGCGACCAAAAACGGAGCGTACTCGCTCGTAGGTGGTGGCGATTCGGTTTCGGCGGTCAATCAGGCAGGCAAAGGAGACGAAGTGAGCTTCATGTCTACGGGTGGCGGTGCTATGCTCAAGCTACTAGAAGGCAGTACCTTGCCTAGTGTAGAAGCGATTACAAAATAATTCTAAAGAAAAAAGTACTATCAAACTTATGCAAGCAGCTCGACTCCCTGACCTCAAAAAAGAACTAAAACAACTTTCGGATACCCAACTATTAGACGTTTGTATCCGATTAACAAAGTACAAGAAAGAGAACAAAGAACTATTGACGTACTTACTTTTTGAGTCGCACAACGAGGAGTTGTATATCGGTCGCCTCAAAGAGGAGATTGACGATATGCTCGAAGATATGGCGGTGCGTTCGATTCGAGATTCTCGCAAGGGAATACGCAAAATATTGAAGTTTATTGATCGGTGGGTGAAGTTTTCGCTCAAAAAACCGACAGAAGTCGAGATTCGTTTGCATTTTTGCAAGCAGATTCAGAAAAAGAAATTTCCGATACGACAAAACTTCTATTGGAGTTATGTCTATAGAGCACAACTCAACAAAATTGAACGCATTGTGCCTAAGCTGCACGAAGATTTGCAGTTTGATTATCAAGAAATGCTGGACGAAATTGGGGCTCATCTTTAACAAAAAATGTTACCTCTTTCAGCATTCAAAAAAACACTATGGATTACACGACAACAAGAGAAATAAAAGCTTCGGTGGAACAATTGCAACACCTAATTGGGACAACTGAAGGACAAAAGCAGTGGCAAATTTGGCTAGCTGACATACAACCGCTGACTGGCGAACCTGGAGCGACAGGTGCTACTGCTCGATTCATTTATGAAGTAAAAGGCAAACGCACAAAGCTGCTCGAAACAATACAACTCAACGATTTGCCCAACGAATATAAGGCGGCTTATTTTGGTGCAGAAGGCACGCTCACGACGCATCGTTATCGCTTGGAGGCGGTCTCCCCTACGGTTACACTTTGCCACTTGGATACCAATATTGTATCGAAGCGTTTTGGTATCAAAACGCTGCTTTGGATGATGCCAAAGCTGTTTGAGCGACAGTCAGAGATATTGCTTGACCAATTGCAAGAATTTGCAGAAAAACAGCCTCAATCTGCCCTCGTACAATAATTTTGTGCCGTATATTTAGCTTGTATTCAGCATTGCTGATTGTCAATATTCTATTATTGATTCATATTTTTATGATAATCTTACCAAAATAATAAAGTTGATAGCGTATCTTTGTTGGCACAAAATAAGCTGATGAAGTTTTAAAATCCTTACTTTTGTTTTAGAGCATGTCTAAATTTATACTAATTTGTAATTTGAAAAGTCTTTTCCTATTATCAAAAACTATAATTTTAGACACACTCTTAGAGCTAGCCTTTTGTTAGCATCTATATTACCATAACCAAAATACGATACTATGAGTATTCGCAAAGATTCTGAACACGATTTTTATTGGGCAGACGACCGTGAACCGCACTTCTTGCGCAGACAAGAGATACTAAAAGCGCACCCCGAAATAAAGGAACTGTTTGGTATCAATAAAAAAATGAAATACTTCACGGTGCTGTGGGTAACCTTGCACATGACACTGGCAGCCTTGAGCTACCAAATGATTGATATTAGCTGGTGGTTGTTTTTGGGCGTGACCTATTTGGTGGGTTCTACGATTGTACACGCTATGTTTTTGTCGGTACACGAGATTACGCACGACTTGGCATTCGAAAAGAAGAGCCACAACAATTATTTTTCTTTCTTTGCCAATATCCCTATGATTTTCCCTTACGCTATGGCGTTTAAGTTCTATCATGGAGTACACCACTGGTCACAAGGTACTGACGGTGACGATACGGATATTCCAACATTGGGAGAAGCGATGTTATTTAGAGGGTTTATAGGAAAAGTAATTTGGTTTGTAAGCCAAATATTCTTCTATGCACTCCGCCCGATGATGGTCAAAAAAATGCCTATCAACAAATGGGTCATTCGCAATGCAATTTTTCAAATCACCATGATGGCACTGTTTTTTGGTGGCTTGACGTACTTCATAAGCGGTACAGCGGCACTATATGCCCTCCTATACTTGGGTCTATCATTGGTCTTGGCAGGTGGACTCAATCCTGTATCAGGTCACTTTATTTCGGAGCATTATGTATTCGAAGAAGGACAAGAAACCTACTCTTATTATGGACCGCTCAACTGGGTGACGTTCAATGTAGGCTACCACAACGAACACCATGATTTCCCACGTATTCCAGGGTCAAGATTGGCACAAGTGCGCAAAATGGCACCTGAATTTTACGACAATTTACACTCTTACAACTCTTGGGTAGCCGTCAACTGGCGATTCTTGACTGATAGTAAAATCAACCTCTACGCACGTACCAAACGTAAGAAAGAAGAGCAAGATGCTAAAACTAAAACAACCGAAAAAGGTGCAGCAGCGGTAGCTTAACCGCTCCTACTTTTCATCTAATACAGGTACATAAAAAAATCCTTTCTGAGCTATCATTTGCTCGGAAAGGATTTTTCTTTTTTGGGCGTGTCCCCTTCGGGGGCGTTACGTCCATAGGCTCGCTATTCGCTCGGCTGCTATCGCATCTGCTGCGGTGCAGCACCTATTCCCATCACTCACGCAGTTGGGGTGGCTACTCCTTGCTGTACATCAAAAACTTGCCACCTTGCAAGATATATTCTTGTCCTCCGATACTGATGGTAGCCCCTTCTTTGATGTCTATTAAGTTTTCTATATCTTCTGTGACAGTATGAACAGAACCACCTGTGGCTCTAGCCAAATCAAGGTATTGCTCGTTGATGTCTCTGTATGCCAATGCCCAAGAAGTTATTCCTGTGGAGACTATGGGCATTTCGGTGCCACACAAAATAATGTGTATGGGTCGATTGAGCTGTGCTAACAAGCCTATATCTCGCATATTGCTGTGGTTATCAGCTACCAATATAATATCGTGCTCGCTGGGAGCTTTTTGGGTAGCTGCTAGCAATGCTTCGATGTCATTTTCGGGACCATCGCCTCCGCCGCCACCTCTTGTACCTTTGTCCAGCGTACGAATGATGGTCTTGAAATCGGTCATATTTCCTTCGCAAAAATAAAGTCCTCCTGTACTGCCAATTGTTTTTTGGCTGGTACACTTTTGATCGCCATCATTAAAGAAAAGGTATTGATTGGAAGTACTTTTTTGAGTGGTACTGAATTGTAGGACATGCCAAATCAACACTTGTTCCAGATAGGGCGACATGGAGCCTGTTACATCCGTTACGATGGTTTTGTTGTTCCATTTTTCACGATTTCGGTAGAGTGGAGCTAGTATTATTTGCTGTTGTTGCTCCAGAAAATTAGCATCTTTTGCCAATCCTTTTTGCATCAGTGTCGTTTTCTGCTGGAGCAATTTTTCTACCAATTCTGTATTGCTAGAATAGCCCAATGGAATAGATTTATCAAATCCGATCAACTCCTTGCGAGCTTCCATAATTTTGGCGACCGAATCGAAGTAAATTTTCATTTTTTCGTACTCTATTTTTGCCAAAGAATCGGCTAGATGCTGGCGACGCTCTTTTTCTTGGCTGCCCATCCAAGTGAACGTACTCATCATTACTTTGTACTCTTTGCCCAAATCTCTAGGCGTAATGCTGCTCGCATTATCGTGGTACTTGACTGCTATCCGAAACGATTGGTCGAACGGCAAAACAACACTCGCTTTGCCTGCTTCATTCGTAGTATCTCGATAGACTTTGCCTGTTGTATTGCTGATCACCTCAACGGCTTCGTTGGCGATAGGCTCCATTCCTCGATTGCGATAATGAAGCGTATAATAGACAAATCGTCTGGTATAACCCTTTGTTTGATACGTGACATAGGGAAACGAATTGATTTCTATTTTTCGGAATGCCGTATCGCTTTTGTTGGCTCCACTGATGACCTGATAAGTGGCATCAATCGGCACTTTAGTTTTGACATAACCTTTGTTATCGGTTGTTGCTTTTACTTGATGCCCTTTGTTGCTTTCGAGATAAATAAGACGGTTGGCGTGTGGCGTGCCATCAGGATTGGTCAAGGTAACTTTGACGAAACTAAAGCTATCTGCTGGGTTGAGTGTGGGTTCGTGTCCTTGTGCCGACAGCGATGAAATAGTAAAAGCATTCAGCAGACCTAGTAATATTAAAATTCTCTTTTGCATCGTTCTCCTTTTTGGGTAGGTGGTAGAATAGACATGATAGCCAGTTACTTAACGTACGATTTGCTTTAGGTTACATATATGATGGTTGTTTTTATGTCAAAACAACGTCAATCCTGACTGTTTTGCAAACAATTGACCACAATTAGCCATTATTAATTATTGAACCTAATACGTATAACTATGAACACTTACAAAATAATAGCGGTTATCTTTATGCTTTTTGCCATTGGCGGAGCCATCGCAACCGTCAACATGATGGGTAATGAAAAAGCAAATGCCTTACTGGGGCAAAATGTATTGATGGGAATTGTGGTGGCAGTTATGTCCGCAGTTTTTGGCTATGCTTTATGGAAAAAAGGCGTTGCGGAAGCTAAAAAGGAAGGAAAATAGTGTAATTTGGTGGTTCTTCTGTTTAGACAGACTACATTAGATTTTGAAGATAAAAAATTGGAGTTGCTCAAAGTAACTTCATTGCAAAAAAACAAACATGAAAGAACAGATATTAAAGCGTTTTTTGAGTTACGTGACCGTTGATACAGAATCGGAATTTGGAGTAGATAAAATTCCAAGTACAGACAAGCAATGGGTATTGGCAAAACAGATTGTGGAAGAATTGAAGCAGCTTGGCATGAGCGATGTAACGCTTGATGAGCATTGCTATATTATGGCAACTTTGCCTTCTAATATAGATAAAGTCGTGCCGACGATTGGTTTTGTAGCACATATAGATACTTCTCCTGATTTTACGGCAGCAGGCTGTAGCCCAATTGTGTGGAGAGATTATGATGGTGGCGATTTGGTACTTAATCAAGAAAAAAACATCGTATTGGCAGTCAATGAATTTCCAGAAATATTGCAATTCAAAGGCGAAACGATTATTACTACTGATGGGACTACCCTACTTGGTGCTGATGACAAAGCTGGCGTGACAGAGATTGTTTCTGCCATGCAATACCTACTAGAACACCCAGAGATTAAGCACGGAAAAATCCGTATTTGCTTTACGCCAGATGAGGAAGTCGGTAGAGGAGCCGATTTGTTTGATGTTGCCAAATTTGGTGCAGAATGGGCTTATACACTTGATGGTTCTTTGCCTGGTGAGATTGAGTACGAAAATTTCAATGCTGCTTATGCGGTGATTAATATCAAGGGAAAGATTGTCCACCCTGGTATGGCGAAAGGCAAAATGATTAACTCGATGTATATCGGTAGTGAATTGATTCACAAAATTCCTGCAAAAGAAGTACCTGAACACACCGAAGGTTATGAGGGTTTTTATCACTTGCTTTCGATAGTGGGCGATGTCGATCATACCGAATTGAAGTATATCATTAGAGACCACGACCACAAAAAATTTGAAGCTAAAAAAGATACTTTGCGTTCGATTGTCAATGAATTGAACAAGAAGTACAACCACCTTTTGACACTAGAGATAACTGACCAATATTACAACATGGCAGAAAAAGTGAAACCTGTCATGCACATTGTAGAAATAGCAAGAGAAGCCATCGAGAAAGTGGGTCTAATGCCTATCACGAAGCCTATTCGTGGTGGTACGGACGGTAGCCGATTGTCTTACATGGGCTTGCCTTGCCCCAATATTTTTGCGGGCGGTATGAACTTCCACAGTCGTTACGAATATGTTTCGTTGACGTCTATTGAGCGTGCTATGCAGACCATTGTAGAGATTGCGCAGATTGTAGCGGCAGACGATTATAAGAAATAGATTTTTTGTTGCTTGATACAAGCGGCTAAGTGAAGGAGTTATTTTGGTATTTTTTGTGTATTTGATTGTCTAATATTTTAGGCTCGTTTATACAATTTATCAAAATAACTCCTTATTTTGTTGGGGACAATAGTTCGCTATTGATTAAAGGTTATGTAAGTAAATTTCGCATGGCGAAGAAAATATATTTCCCCGATTAGCAAATCAAAAAAATCTCTCTCTCCACCTGCATACAACATCTACTTACATAACCTTTATCATCTAAACCATTATATCACTAAACCATGCTTGTTATGCAACAAACAGAAGAAAACACGAAAGTACTACGACTACTTCGTATTGTATTTGATTTACAACTACAGCCTTGGGAACTTGGCAAATTTAGAGGCGCTATTTCTGACAAAGTGGGACTAGAACACGATTGGTATCACAATCATCAAGTTGATGGTGGTGTATTGCATCGTTATCCACTGATACAGTACAAGCTACATCGTCAGCAACCCATGCTATTATATTTGGGTAGTGGTGTAGAAGAAGCCAAACACTTTTTTGATAAGCCAGACTGGACGCTACGTATAGGCAATCAAGTCCATGATATGCGGATTCAGAATATGGAGCTGGAGCAGCACCGCTTAATGACGCTTGAAGATAAGGCGACGTATCGCTTGCACAATTGGATTGCACTCAATCCTCAGAACTTTGAACGTTATCAAGAAACAGAGAGTTTGGGGCAGCGAATACTACTTTTAGAACATATCTTGAAAGGTCATTTGTGGGGCTTTTGTGAAGGTGTGGATTGGCAACCAGAGGTAGATATTGAGGTATCAATTCTTAATGTTTTTTCGGATAAGTATGTTAGCTACCGAGGGGTAAAGGTATTGAGTTTCAAGCTTGATTTCAAATGTAATTTGTCCTTGCCTGATTTTGTGGCATTGGGCAAAGGTACAACAGTAGGCTTTGGCGTACTCCGCCGACAATAGCTATTTTTACGATATAATATATGTAGGGCAGACTTCCTTTTTGGGAGGTCTGCTCTTTTTGTTTTTTGGGGGGGCGGTGAAATCCAACATAAAAGTAGAGCAAGGTTTAGAGTCACTTTTCCTGCTGCGATGCCTGACAAGGCATTCCAGTTTCAATCCAACATAAAAGTAGAGCAAGGTTTAGAGTTAGCAAATGAAACGCTACCGAATATCGATTTCGAAAGGTTTCAATCCAACATAAAAGTAGAGCAAGGTTTAGAGAAAATGATCACCAAAGCGGAGGAGGAGCGAGCAAGACTCAGCACAGTTTCAATCCAACATAAAAGTAGAGCAAGGTTTAGAGACATCATGGAACGCTTATGTTCCGTTAGCTATCAAGTTTCAATCCAACATAAAAGTAGAGCAAGGTTTAGAGACCCCTACCAATACGGTAAAGGCTTATTAGTTGGGGTTTCAATCCAACATAAAAGTAGAGCAAGGTTTAGAGAAAGGCGATATTTGAGAAACACGCAGCTCAAACGCTCGGTTTCAATCCAACATAAAAGTAGAGCAAGGTTTAGAGCTATTAAAAACAGCGAAACAGCGTAGTGCATTACATAGGTTTCAATCCAACATAAAAGTAGAGCAAGGTTTAGAGGGACTAATATTGTTGCAGGCAAAGAATTAAATATTTCAGTTTCAATCCAACATAAAAGTAGAGCAAGGTTTAGAGTGTAAGAGCAAGACTTATGAATTTAAAGTCTAAAAGTGTTTCAATCCAACATAAAAGTAGAGCAAGGTTTAGAGGAATCAGCACGGTCGGAAATGACCAAAGAACAAAGAGTTTCAATCCAACATAAAAGTAGAGCAAGGTTTAGAGGACAAAAGGTAGATTATTACATCGATCGTTTCTTTGGTGTTTCAATCCAACATAAAAGTAGAGCAAGGTTTAGAGTAGTATTAATCATACAGTGCTTAAAAACCCCTTACAGGTTTCAATCCAACATAAAAGTAGAGCAAGGTTTAGAGAAGCATCAAGAATAGTCTGTCTGATGTTATCAAACGTTTCAATCCAACATAAAAGTAGAGCAAGGTTTAGAGGACCAGCTCTTCAAACCGCTATTATCAAGCATTTCAGGTTTCAATCCAACATAAAAGTAGAGCAAGGTTTAGAGTTACATATTCCGATGTCATAACTCTACTGGTTTCTTCACCGTTTTTCAAAGTGACATTCCAGATGAAACGATTGTTCGTTTCAATCCAACATAAAAGTAGAGCAAGGTTTAGAGGAAAGGTCTTCAGTACTAACGTGTACATGAATTGAGTTTCAATCCAACATAAAAGTAGAGCAAGGTTTAGAGCTACCATGTACGTGCCTAGTGTTGTTTTCAAAGAAGTTTCAATCCAACATAAAAGTAGAGCAAGGTTTAGAGACTCGCTATGGAGATTGAGATGTCTGCTGTGCGTAACAGTTTCAATCCAACATAAAAGTAGAGCAAGGTTTAGAGGTTCAAGCGGACGGTCTACGTTTTGGAAAGATACTGTTTCAATCCAACATAAAAGTAGAGCAAGGTTTAGAGTCATTAAAAAAGATTTAGATAGAATGTCTCTGGTAGAGTTTCAATCCAACATAAAAGTAGAGCAAGGTTTAGAGACAATAAGCGGTTAGATAGCAAGTTGCTATTTTGGGTTTCAATCCAACATAAAAGTAGAGCAAGGTTTAGAGGGTTATTCAAATGCTTAGCGCTAGTAGTCAAGTGTCAGGTTTCAATCCAACATAAAAGTAGAGCAAGGTTTAGAGAGCTGATAAAGTCCACGCTATTAAGTTTGGTCAGAGTTTCAATCCAACATAAAAGTAGAGCAAGGTTTAGAGAGGTCGCTTATCGGGGAAAGATAGAAATTCGTAAGCTAGTTTCAATCCAACATAAAAGTAGAGCAAGGTTTAGAGCAATGGTTCGGGTGTAAGAGATGCAAAGGGAGAGAGGAGTTTCAATCCAACATAAAAGTAGAGCAAGGTTTAGAGACAACAGACAACTAAAACATTCAAATTGTTAATCGCAGTTTCAATCCAACATAAAAGTAGAGCAAGGTTTAGAGTATCGCCTTTAGCGAAATACAATGTACGTCTTTCGGGTTTCAATCCAACATAAAAGTAGAGCAAGGTTTAGAGAACAAGCTAAAACCATATCACAGCAACAATCAAGATGTTTCAATCCAACATAAAAGTAGAGCAAGGTTTAGAGCATAATATCAGTATTTGTTGTTGAATTAGTCGGCAAAGTTTCAATCCAACATAAAAGTAGAGCAAGGTTTAGAGAATGTCCATTTCTCTGATTTGATTTATTTCTTTTTCAGTTTCAATCCAACATAAAAGTAGAGCAAGGTTTAGAGAGAAGCAGAAACAAGCACACCGCTTACAAAGGAGGTTTCAATCCAACATAAAAGTAGAGCAAGGTTTAGAGAAACCTCTAGTCGTAGAAATATTCATCGATACAAAGGTTTCAATCCAACATAAAAGTAGAGCAAGGTTTAGAGAAGTGAGTCATCGCTCAGGTAACTCCAAAGAGGTCGCTGTTTCAATCCAACATAAAAGTAGAGCAAGGTTTAGAGTTCACACCTCCATTACCTACACCACTTACTTATCGACACAGTTTCAATCCAACATAAAAGTAGAGCAAGGTTTAGAGGCGGTTCGTAGAGCAGGTCAACTAGGGTGTACCTTAGAGTTTCAATCCAACATAAAAGTAGAGCAAGGTTTAGAGAATAACTCCACAATCCTTAGGGTTAACACAATAAACAAGTTTCAATCCAACATAAAAGTAGAGCAAGGTTTAGAGACTGCTTTTAAGATGACTCTCAAGGGATTTTAAATAGTTTCAATCCAACATAAAAGTAGAGCAAGGTTTAGAGACAACTATACACAAAGGTAGATAAAAAAATTTCAAAGTTTCAATCCAACATAAAAGTAGAGCAAGGTTTAGAGGTACATAAAATTCAAATCGAAGTTTTCAGAATTAACTGTTTCAATCCAACATAAAAGTAGAGCAAGGTTTAGAGCAAGAAGTCCGAACGTATCGACTTAATACAGGACTGTTTCAATCCAACATAAAAGTAGAGCAAGGTTTAGAGGAACTTAATTTTTTCTTTGAAAAACCGTATCCCACAGTGTTTCAATCCAACATAAAAGTAGAGCAAGGTTTAGAGATTCAAGCGTTAAACCTCGAGCGTTTGATTAACAATGTTTCAATCCAACATAAAAGTAGAGCAAGGTTTAGAGCAAACTGTGGAACGAGGTAGAATTACTTTCTTTAGAAAGTTTCAATCCAACATAAAAGTAGAGCAAGGTTTAGAGGGAAGACGAGAACTAGGTTATGAAATGAAATATCAAGAGTTTCAATCCAACATAAAAGTAGAGCAAGGTTTAGAGTGGATTTTTCGGCTTTGCGTCGGATTATACGTAGAAATGTTTCAATCCAACATAAAAGTAGAGCAAGGTTTAGAGACTTCAAAAAATACTCTGGCAAAGCCTAATATTGGGGTTTCAATCCAACATAAAAGTAGAGCAAGGTTTAGAGAGTATTATATTCTTGTATGTAAGATAAAAAGGCTAAGTTTCAATCCAACATAAAAGTAGAGCAAGGTTTAGAGCACAATTACACCAAAAGGAACAAAAGGATAAGCGTAAGTTTCAATCCAACATAAAAGTAGAGCAAGGTTTAGAGAAAGAAAAACCCTATTGGCTTCGGCAACTCTGAATGTTTCAATCCAACATAAAAGTAGAGCAAGGTTTAGAGTAGACGCCCATCTGCCCAAAAAGGACATACGTACGGTTTCAATCCAACATAAAAGTAGAGCAAGGTTTAGAGAAGTGCTCGTTCAATAGTTGCCGGAGACGGCTTTATTGGTTTCAATCCAACATAAAAGTAGAGCAAGGTTTAGAGGATAACCAACAATCGTTGATTCAATCCCCTGAGAAGAGTTTCAATCCAACATAAAAGTAGAGCAAGGTTTAGAGACCATCATTGCAGTTCTTGCTGCATTGAATGCGAAAGTTTCAATCCAACATAAAAGTAGAGCAAGGTTTAGAGAATAGACTAATCACCACCAAGTATAAATAGTGCTTGGGTTTCAATCCAACATAAAAGTAGAGCAAGGTTTAGAGCGGTTTAATAGTGCGTACAACCACTTAAACTTAGAAGTTTCAATCCAACATAAAAGTAGAGCAAGGTTTAGAGCCATAACATGATATATATTTCATATCTACAATATGGCGAATCATAGATAATCTTCCTACACACAAGATACATCTATTTTTTTATAGCAACAAATATAACGGTGGATTAATAATTGTCTCCAAACAGTTGCTATCTCCTATTATTGCAGCCGTCTGTAAGATAGGCAAAGACATCGGTATGATGATAATACTGTCTGTTTGACACAATTTTTTTTGGAGTAATTTTGATACCGCCTGACTCAATGCAGCATATTCTTTTTTGCTAATCAGTCCCGACAAAAAAACAGATAATTGAACCCTTTCGCATTGATGACGTGCCAATAATTTAGCCAGTGCCGTACGAATCTTATCATTTCCGATGTCATAACAAATCAAATAGTGCATATAATGTTGGCTTAAATTTCTTCTAGATAAATCGTTTTTTCTTGCTTGCGATAACGCATATACCCTACCGTCAAACCCGAAAAAAGTAAAAGTAAAGACTCTGGCAAATCAAAATCAAACGGCTCTGCTTCTTCTACCTTTTTGTGTGGTGTACTACCAGCCTCCAGCTGTATAAGGTGACGCTCTGTAGGCTCATAATACAACTTGCCATTTTCTTTTTCGTACAACCAATACCGAACGCCTCGATGATGGCTACAAGCTCCCATTCCAGTATTTTTTTGCCGAATGCTATCCATGCAAATACAGCCGACTCGATAGCCAATAGGCGTTTCTTTGACTCTTTTTTTTCGACCTACTCTATCCCGATCCGATGTTCTAAAAACTTCTTCTTCCTCCCAGCCAACTACCGCAGGGGCAATCAAAATAGGTGTATTGGGGCTTTCTATTACTCTTCGACTAGGTTCCGTTAGTAGCGTATGCCAATTATTTTCGTACACCACAGAGCCCACCGCAGACAACGTGCTCGCACTCAAAAGATAAGGAAGTACCGCTTTGAAGTTCATAGCTATTGAAATTTAAGTAACACTAAAAAATTTGAATAAAGTCGCCAATCGGTTTGCATCTATATCAATGTGCGTGTAGCGTTTTCGCTTCATATTCTGCTGTACTACTGCCGTATCCATATATTCAGTAAATGTCCCCAACAAAACTTTTTTGCCTACACCATTGAGCCACAGTCCATCTCTATCTGTTTTATCAAAATGCTCTTGCAACCTTACTTTTTGCTGCAAACAAACCTGCAACGCTACTTCGTCCGCCCAATAGCGATAATACTCAATTACATCATAAACCAAAGTAGGCTTGCTGTATCGATCAGTATGCAGCACCCCAACATAAGGATCAATTCCTGCCTTAATTAAGCTCGTTTCCACGAGTGCATACAAAATGCCATACAGGTAATTAATCACCGCATTGAAAGGATCATAAGCAGGACGGCGATGCCGTTTCCTAAACTCATATTGCTTGGGCAATACTTGACTCAAACAAAAAAAATATTGCTTGGACGCACTCCCCTCCCAACCTCTAAAAGTAGCTCCAATCTCCTTCAGCGAGCGTATATCTTTTTCCGCTTGCCAATTGCCAAACTTAGCCAATACGCCTTCCAGTATTTCATGTCCTTTGCTTACCGCCAATTGCTGTTGCCACGTTTCAAAACATTTCTGATGCTCCAAGTTCGTCAATACTGTTTGTTGATTACGGACTTTTTGTATCAATACTTCTTTTGTCCAAATCAACCCTTGGATATGTCCTGCAAACAAGGCTTGATGCTTCCGAATAGTAGAAACAGAGCCATAAGCTGCACTCCACATCTGCCCTAGCACCCGCCCATTTTTTTGTACCAAAAAAACAGGAATTTCATTTGCTATTGCCAATGCCAGTGCATCGCTGCTCACTCTTGCACCTTTGCACAAAAATATAGTCTTGACTTTGGCTGGAGCCAACAAAACCGCCTCTTGTTCTAGTGGCTTGACCACAAAAACACCATCTTGCACGCCCCAATACGCCCCATAACTGTCTATATGTAGTTGCATAGGCGCTTTTTATTCTTCGTTATCCCAAAAGAAAAAAATATGCACCGTTGTATCATCTGTCTTTATCGAAACGGTAATATTAGTTGCATAGTCATGCCAACGCATTTTCCCAATAGAAACATATTCCTTATTACACATCTTAACCCAAGCATTTATTTCCGACAAAGGCTCCAAGACTTTTCGTCCAACACATTGCCTAGTTTCTTTGTCAAAATAATAGCAATAGCCAGCCGAATAAGTATCTCCGTCTGCATTTAGATGTTTTTTGATACAATACATAAAAGGCAAATCACCTTCATCAGGCACTCCTTCTTCAAATTCACAATCCGAATTGGCTTTAATTTCTGTTCGAGTAAGTCCTATTTGCCCCACCGCACCATAAGCACAAAGAAAGGTCAGGACAGCGACTAAAAGTATTTTTATAGGTACCATTGGTTTTCTTATTTTTTGAATTATAAAAATGATTCGTTTCTACTTGTTTGCAAAAAGCATAAAGAGAACTCCTCCAATGATCAAATCAAATACCTTGGTCAAGATTGCCCAAACAATCAAGAAAATTAACGCCGTACCAAAACTACTGGGTTCTACCCAATTCCAAGCGGTAGTTCCAGCCAACAGCCAAGAACCGACAAAAGCAATTATTGCAATACCTTCCATTTTTTATTTATTTTAAAGGGTTATAAAAGAGATGCTCCTAATTTTCTATACTAGCAGCCTTCCTCCCCTTTTGCCAAAAGTATTCCAACGCTCCAAACCGCCTATTTACGCACTTCTATCGCTACCGCCATCATCAATTATTGATTAGACCCATCAGTTATTGACAGCTTTCACTTTACTTTGTTGCCATGCCAATATACACCAACCACCAAAAAAATCTGCTAGACACCCTTTAAAGCATCTAGCAGATTCTATCTATTGTATAGAGCAAGAGCGTGTCTAAGGTTTAGTTTTTTCCTTTGCCGCTCCAAGGCGGCAGAGGACCCACAATTTCAAAGAACGGTGGCTTCAAGAGAGCCTATTCAATATTATTCATACGCACGAAATTGCTCAAAAGCAAATCGCACTATTTTGTTTCCTTGTTCATCATAACTAACCAACCGCTCCGAAGTACTTGCATAACAAGGAATACCCACCTTTGTCAACAGCTTAACCAACTGATACGTCAACGTCATCTCCCCCATTACATGTACCGCTTTGGGCTGTAAGGCTGCTATTTCATCTACATACTTTAGAGCGAGCACCGCTACTTGTTCTGTACTCCAGCTCGCCTTTACATTCGGAAAAGCCATATCCACCACCATTCCAAATTGCTGCTGGGCAGCTTTTAGCTGTTCTGGCGACCAAGTGGATTTAGGGTGATTACTTAGGTTGATTAGCATGATACTTATCTTTATTGAGCCTCTTCAAAAAATCCATACCCTACCGCTGTTTTAGCTCCTATCCCATGTTCAGATAAGGCTCTTTGAAGCCAATAGGCTGCTATTTTTGTTAGGGAGAAATCAGAGGTAAGTTTTTTGTTGCTATTTTTTATCAATGGAGAATTATTTTTCACTTCATCTGATAGTGTTGTATTATTTTTTTGTTCTCCTAGTATAAATTTAAACTCTGTACCTGCTTTAACTGTCAAAAAAGTAAGCGGTACAGGATTGTATATATCTGCAGGAGGCTTACTATATAAATTACCTTCCTTAGCTCCATACCATTCCCCATAATGTGGAGTCATGACATCTACTTCTACTTCAGGGGCTTTAGTTGGGTAACTATCAAAAAAGATAACATTACCTCTAGTCGACCCACTGCCTGCCTTATCATTGGTACCAAATATAGCTGCAAAAACAAGATCTTCCATTGCTTTCTGCTCCAATAATTCGTCTCGCTTTTGTATATTATTCTTAACTACTTTTTCTTCACCTTCGAGTGGGTACTTTTCTTTTTCATTTTCAGTTAATTCAAAAAAGCATCTAATCAAGTAGCTCCTCACTACGCCTTTTATTCCACTAGCAGGAATATAAGGAAATCCATAAATGTGATGTAGTGTCAAGGAGTTTTCATAGACGGAAGCCCCACCCATGCCTACTATCATTCTACTGCTTGTAGTTTGATTCCAGCATTTTACTTTTGTAGTACTTATTTCTGCTGTTTTTTCTTGGCGTTCAACTAATTGGAGATAGAAATTATCCCCAATTTCTATCTTTTTGTCCTTATACTCGTCAGAAATTACTTTATAACTACCATTGGCATCAAATCTTGTTAGCTTATTCCATTGCAAATGAAAATTAGATACGTTACTAATTAAATTTAAAGTATCCTTTGGATTTCTTCTACGACCACCTTTCAAACGTGGCAGGACTTCCTTCTTTTTACTCTTATCTTTACTATTCCCTCTACCTCTATTATTGTTATAATACTTTTCTTTTGACATAGCCTTTTTTTAAGATTCGATCATGCCTTCTGCAAAACGCTTCAGCCATACCACCAATGCCAGAACCTCTACTGTACAAGCTCTGTAAGTATCTGAGTCTAGTTTAATTACTTGTTCTACTAATTTTTCATCGTTCAGTAACAACTTAAATAGACTTGACTCTTTTGTTAGCCAATTACTTAAATGCTTATTCAGTAATTGATGATGATCCTTATTTTTGGCATACATAAAAGCAAGTGCAGCTCCCAATCCATTAGTTTGAATCATAGAACCTATTTTTCTAACTAAGCTTTTGTACTCTTTACTATGATTTTTGTTCTTCTCAAAAACATCTTTAACAGCTTTATAAGCATAAGCAGCACGTCCACCTTCTAGTTTTGTTATCTCACTCATATTATTCTCCCTATTTTTTTGTACAGTCTTTGTCAGAAAGTTGAGTTAAAAATTGAGTACGAACGATACCCTTTCCTAGCGTAGCACTTCCACCTATTTGCAATCTTTCAGGACAATTCTCCTTGAAGTAACAAGTAATTTCATCGGCACTTTTACCACCTGCTTTAAATTCTGGAGCTGCCAATATCATACTATACAAAACGGACTCTGCTGGCAAATACTCTTCTGTAAACAGCCCTGTATCTGCTGCTGTACCTGTTATGTTGTTAATTTTGTTACGAGTAATGACTTCCGTACTCAAATTGACAAAATCCTTAAAAGCATTGTCATTCAGTACGACAATACTACTTTTCATCTTGCCCTCCCAATAAGAACCTTCTGGAGCAATATTATTGTTTACTAACCATTCTCCTAATGTGCAAGATTGACCATTATCTTTTTCTTTTATAGTTATGTCCTTTGTTTCTGCTTGAAAGGTGTATTCTTCCAGCACTACAAATTTATCAGCACCTTTTGAAATAGCAATATCATCTGACGAAATTCTACATTTACCTTCTAGAACATCATCAACACCTACACTTAGTTTTTCACAACCATTCATTGTCCGCATATCCTGCTCAAACTGCCTTAATACCTTATGGCAAGTAATCCAAGCAAAAACTCCCTTCATAGACTTGACTGGAAACAAAAATAAACGAGCATCAGAGATACCTAAGCAGCCTGCGAAGCGTTTATTTTCTTCTGGTAATAATTTACTCATTTCTTCCTTACTAAACCCTCTCAATGCTCCTTCATCATACCCGAAGGCTTGGTTAAGTGCTCGTAAAGCTTCTTGTTTTACGGTTTTAGCTTTTTCGGAATCTGTTTCTTCTGTTATCAAAGCTTTTTGCTCCATATTTTCCCTCAAAGCTCCTTTCATACTAGAGCCTTCTATCTTCGGAAAACTCGTGTGTCGCTCTCGCTGTATAGGCAAGTCAACAATTCCTAGATCTGAGCCACTTCCAGCATGCAAGGGTGTTTCGCATATCATAAACAGTGGATTACTATTTTTGTACATATTATTTGGTGTTTTATTTGATTAGTTCTTTAAATCTTTCTTCTATTTCGTCTATTCCCCAGACTTCTAGATTAGCACGTTTAGCGGATGCAATAGCTGATTTAATGTTTTTGCATTGTTTTTGCCATTCTTCTACTTTCTCTTTCGTAAAATTTTTGTCTAAGTCTTTTATTTCAGTACTAGTTAGAGGTGTGATTAAGATAGGCTGACCGTATACGCCTGCTACTGCATAGGTAGAATACTTGGTACTTTTTGCAACATCTCCACTCATTATACCACTCTTACATTCAAAGTTTATTAGCTGTCCTTTTTTAGTGACAACTAGTATATCAATTTCATCTAATTGTGTATTATTTACTTCTTTGTTTTCTTCTTCATTATCAAATTTGAGTACTACACTGTGCCTAATTTCTGCTATATCATTTTTAAAAACTTTATATAGCTTAGCAATTACCATCTCTTCTAAAGCATAACCAAAGGGGTAAGTTTTGTCATATTCGAATAATGAATCCAACTGATTTCCGTAAGCTGAAAAATCTCCCTGAATATTCTGTACTTTTTTCTTTTTTTCTCTCAAAGTTCTTTTTCTTTTTTCTTGATTTTTCTGCTCTTTAGTTTCTTTACTATCTGTTTTTAAGATCTTCTCACCTCCAACTGATTTATTTGTTTTATTACATTCACTATTAAAATTTATCAAAGCTGCACGAGCTTCTCTTGATTCACTGATGTAAGTATCATACAACGAGCTATATGCATCATTTCCTGTATATATATTTTCAGTCTCTGCATTCTTTATATTATATCCCATTAACCTAAAAGCTGTGCTAATATTTAATTCATCAATACTGTAAGACCCATCGGGTTGTAAAAATTTGGGTTGTCTTTTTATTTCATTACCATTTTTATAAGCAGTATGATGTATTTTACCTGAATTGCCCTCTAAATAAATAATGTGATCAAAAATATCTTGATTCTTGTTATTTTTCGTTCGCATTCTTTCTACATAGCATTGTATAGCTAATATCAGAGGTCTTTGTCCGCCTGTAATATTCCATATTCTATGATTTGAGTGGCTTACTTTATAATTTCTTTCTATTTCATCTGCTATTGATGCTTTATTGGAAAGTTTGGCACTATCTATTTCAATATTACACTCTTCCTCTTCACAAGAATAATCCGCTACCAAATTATCTAAACGTTTATCCCAAAGTTTATTCGTTTCGTTTCTTTTAAACTCACCTTTTACTTCTTTTTTTTGTGTAATATTCACAATATTTACAAATTTATACCTTATGATAGGTATATAGTTAACCATCTGATTTAGTGTGGATAACATTATATAAAGATACTTATCTGAGTTAGGTTTCATGATATTATTTTATGTATGAAGGGAAAATTTCTATTTGTCTATATCCTTTTATTTCATCTGTAATTTTGCTTTTTTTAGACTGTTCTTTTTCAATAGGCTGCAGCAGCTTTATTATTGCTTCTTTAATATCTTTGTAAGATTGATTCTGTTCTGCGACCATAAAGTAAACACTTCCTTTAGGCGTAGCTTTTTTCATAGCTTTTGGTTTATTTGATTTCACACTAAACCCTCCTATAGATTCAGGCTTACCCAAGCAAGCAGCTATTATCTTAAAACTATTCTCTTTTATAAGTCGTTTTGACACCTCTCTATTCAATTCGTTACTCAGTCTTTCCTTCAAATCTACTAGTACACTACTATGCAGATAAACACGAAATAATAATTGTTGATTGATATACTCACTTCTATATTCATCAAACTCTTTCTCTATCCGCTCTGTTAAATTTGATATAGATTCGTGATGTTCCAGTTTTTCGAAGCTAGCACCTCTTGCTTCTCCACCTAACTTAATTATACCTAGATCAGGTAATTTATCAACTAATTCACTATCAAGATCTATTTCTATCAAAAGAGAAACACCTTTTTTGAATCGTGTGGCGTTTATTCTATACAGCTTTCCTTCTTCCGCATTTTTTGTTACATTATTTCTTTCAATACCTACTTTATATGACTTAGAAAATAAATTACTTGTGCTTACCAGACCTGGTCCAAAATTTTCATTTTGATAAGTGTAATCTATACTACAGATACTTGAAAACTCTATAAATTCCTGTTCTAAGCGTTCTATAACTTCATTCTTTTGTGGTTTTAGTAGATAGCCACTTTTATCTTCATAATCATTAGCCCCTCGGTAGTTAGAAAGTAGCTTATTTTCCATTTTATCAAGTTGTAATAGATCAATTCCATTCTCTTCCTTATACTGGTACAAATCTAGAGGTGTAGGAACGTAAATTTCTGGATCATGCCCCTTCCTTTTTTTCTCTACAAACACCCTCCTAATTGCTAACTTAACTTGATTCTCCTCACTATCATCTGCCACTACTTTGTGTGCCATCATCATAGAGTACACGGCACCCCAAATCACAGAAGGATTGGGTAATAATGTACTTTCTGTCCAAGTCACTTCTCCCCCTCCAAAAGGAGTTCCTGTTCTAAAAAAAAGCGTATCAAGAGGTTTTATACGTAAGTATATTCTAGTCATTTTCATTAGTATGTAGATTTGAGGCAATTTTTTCTGCTACTTTCAAAAAGCCTGCATAATTTTGATTGTCGATAGTTTTTTTATTAGCATTATTATCCAATAATTTTTTCAAACGCTCGTTTAGTTTATTATCAACTACCCTCTCATTCGTTGACTTATACAAAAATACATTTCCTGTAGTAGCTCGTTTGAGAAGTCGATCCAATTCTATTCTTTGAAGGTTCAACATGGTAGAAAAACTTCCCTCTTCTAATTCGCCTGCTATCCCTTCCATAGTACGCACAAAAGAATAAATAAATTTCTTAGAAACATCACCATTTTTGAGTGCATTAGTCAAGATTTCGAGTGTCTTCCAATCTTCATTATAGATAATAGTTTCGGCAAGCGTATTACTACTCGTCATATAGCAAATAGCACTATTATTTTTCCTGTCGTCTCTATATTTCTTTGCTTGATCTTCTAGCTCTTTCGACTTCCTGATGACCTCCTTCAGTGGTGTTTTGTAATGAGCAATTACTACTCCTGCTGAAAAAGTAAAATCTTCTTCTATTTCTAATATTCCTTTTGCCTTATCACTCACTTCTGTTCTAAACAAGTCCTGCAATAATTGCATCGTTTCAAATAAACTATCAATATTGACAAAACCCAAAAAGTCGTCGCCTCCTGCATAAACGGTGCGTCCTATTCTCTTTTCTGTCAGTTTTTTTAACCACAATTTATTTTCATTCGCTTCATTTTCTAACAGAGAAGAAAACCGCTCCTTATTACAATCGCCATCAATGACATAAGTTGCCTTCTTAGCAAAATCAATTAATAATTGAGAAAAATCTTGATGTTGTTTCACACTAGCAGCCTTTGCTAGCTTTTTGCCCATGCTATCTCCATCAAAACGTAATAGAGCATATTGCTTGCTATAAGGCAAACCTAAATCCTTAGCTTTATTTTTTATTGCGTTAAGTTCTTTTGATAGCCTAGGTAGCTCTTGTACTAGACTAGTCTTTTCTTTATCAGTTATTTCATATTTATCAAAATAATCTTTATTCAGATTATCCTCAAACAGTAATTGATCATCATAAGATATATCCAAAAAGTTCTTTTTATATTTAGTAATTAAGTTCTTTATTTCGTTGTTCTCTAATACATTCATCAAGGCAATAGAAGCAGTAGAAGGAAAGGTTTGATCTTCGTTTTTTTTACAGCGATACAATCGCTTAAAGAAACTAACTGCACTCAATCCTTCGCCAGGTTGAATATGACGGTATAGAATTTCGTCATTCTGCTGTACCATATAGTTCTCTTCCGAAAAAAGTTTCTTATCTCGAACTCTCTTTATATCTGCCTCTTCTGCTGATTTCCGATACACCTTCACATTATATTGACCATCTACATTACACTTACGCCCTGTTTCCTCTAGCTGCTTTATTTGTCTAAAATTCTTAATAGAACCCATTTGACTTTCCAGTTCTTTAAAACATGCTTGATAATTATTTTCATAGTATGGTACTGCTACCCAATATACTTCTAGCAAGTTATCTATTTGGGCGAACATAGAATCACGCAAATTATTCGTATTCTTTACCCCATCTATTTTATCAAAATGCTCTCTAGCTGTTGCAGAAAAACTTAAACGCATTATCTTCTCTAGTCTTGCACCATATTTGAGCATAGCTTCGTCGTCTGCTGCTGTCACGACCGCTACTATTCTATTGGGATAAGAATTAGTATTAGTCATAAGGTTACAACTAAACAGAATAGCCATTTCTTGACTTTTCTTCGATTCTTCAACAGCGTAAGATGGATAAATAATTTGAGTATTTTCTTCTCCTGTTGCTTTCATCCAACTCAATCCACAATGCACTAAATCCGCCAACAACTGGCTCCCTGCATACAAATCCTGTGTCTTTCGTGCTTGTGCAATAAAAGACTGAACGGGTCCTATTGTGAATAGGAATAGGTATTCTTTATTTTTGTCTTGGGTCATTTTTTATGAGTTGTTCTTTTACTTCTTGGATTAAACTATTTTGTATTTCATATACTTCTTGATTATTTTCTTTCTTAGCGATAACATTTTTCATATTACCTATATTACGTATTACTCTAAGCTTTGTAGATATTACCGCAAAAACATCTTTTTCTTTATTGACTCCAAATATTACTGTAGATGATAATCTAGGCGAGCCACTTCCAATGAATTTTCCATAACCGTGCGAAGTTCTTTTGTTCTCATTATGAGTCGCTTGACTAATTGCATATCTAACGTCTTCTACATTTTCAATGAATGGTTCAATTCTTTCTATGCAAACTATACTAGTAATATAGTTTGTAATGTATCCTTGATAATTGTTTACAATTTTATCTCTTTCTTCTTCATAAAAGTAATAACCAGTCTCTGTATCCTGATTTTTTATACTTATTGCATTTAATAATTCATGAAATTCACTGTATTTAACAGAATTTCCATTAGTAATCCTAAAACTACCATTCCCTCTTCTATTACGTTTACCCAACCCTCCTAAATAAGAAACTACTTGAAATAAACTTATTAATTCAGTTTGTCCAAAATTATATTCTGCTTGTTCTTTATAAAGCGTTAGTGTCACTTCAAACTCACTACCCACTTTCCAGCTTTTACTCTTTCTTTTGTTTTTGATAAAATTACCTTGTTTTTTAATCAGCAAAGTATGATGCGCAACGACTTTATACTCTTTTTCTATCTTATCTTCTATCTTTTCCTTTTTAGTTTCATCTAAAATCATCTTCACCCGAACCCCAAAACAACTCCGCCCACTAGTACTACCAAAAATAGCATCTTCCGCCTTTTTCAGCTCCACCAATGACAAATGTCCATTGCAAGCTCGCCACCAAAAACGCATTGCTCCCTTAATGCTTGGAGCTCTTAATTCTGGTGTTTCGTTATCTGCTCCGTGCAAAAACATCGGAGTTATTACTTTGCACTTGAATTCTATTGTATTATTTATCATTCTATTCTACCTTTTAAGTATTCTATTATGTCTTGCTGAATGTCCCTTCCTTTTCTTTTATACTGAGTAATTTCTTTTTCATTCTTTTCAAGAATATTTTTTTCAGAAGAACTAGGGTTCTTTAGGGCTAATTCATATAGCTTATCTTTGATTTCTCTTTCTCTCACTATATTTATAGTACTGACAATCACTTGTAAGCTTCTACCTACTCTATTAACAGAAAAAACAATGGTAGACCTTAGTTTGGGATCTCCTTGTTTTATGTATGATTTTCTATCCTCCTTTTGTACTGATAAGATAGAGGCTTCTATATCTTTAAGCAGAGAATACGGTCGTACATTAGGTTTAACTTCTAATATTTCTATTAATCTTATAGATGGAATAAGCTCTAATGATTCGTAGTATTCTATTACGTCGTTATAATCAGAATATTCATGATCCAAATTATCAGTTCCGCTTATTATTTTTATCTTTTCATCTAACAACTCCAAGTCTACACCCTTTCTATGTCTTATTATATCTACATCATTAATAATACACTTTTTTATCTCAAAGCTCCCTTGTCCTAATCGGCTATCCATTCCTAAGCCGCCCAAAGTAGCTACTATTTCAAAAAGCGATTTTAAACAAGTTAAATCAAAAATTACTTCTTGATTACAAGTTACCTGCTGTTTAGTCATAGTAAATTTGACTACAAAATTGTTCAATTCATCTTGAGGTGTTATCATATTAATTGTAAACGAACTTCGATTACTGGTACTCCCAAAAATAGCATTTTCTCTTTCTTTGAGTTGCTTTAAATTTAATTGTCCATTGCAAGCTCTCCACCAAAAACGCATTACTCCCTTAATACTAGAAGCACGCATTTCATACTTTTTTAGCTTGGCTCCTGACATTTGAATTTTAGTTATGGTTCTACATTCAAAAGTGATTATATCCATAGGGTTGTCTTTATTTTCATTAACATATCCCCAAAACAAATAAAAACTTTAACCAATAACAAGCTTATTGAATAATAAATATTAAAAAAAATCGCCTATCAAATAGCAGTCCAAAAAGCAAAAATGTCCCGAAAACGTACTTTTTAGTATTTTTGGTATTTTTTTAGTCAATTATTGATGGGTGACTATCAATAATTGCTTACCTTCATTTTCCTATAAAAATCAAAAAAAACGATCCCATGCCCAAAGTCCTCTTCTCTTGGATTGCCCCCCAAAATGATTTTATCCGTTCCAATGGTTCTTGCTCCATCAACCAAACAGGTCCTAATTATCTTTTTCATGCCTTTGAGGATTATGACTACGACCAGCATATTTTGCTCTGCTCCGCTGCCAGCCAAGAGCGAGACAGTATCGCCTATCCAATGGCGGAAAAAATCCGTGCTGACTTTAAGCATCAAGTAGAAGTCCTTTATTTGGATATTAAAGATGTCATCGACCTCAACGAAATTCAGCAAGTCATACAGGAGCTACTGCTCTCTTATCGCCATTGCGAAATTGATATTTATATCTCTACTGGCACCAATATAATGCGGATTGTTTGGGTACTGCTGCACAAGACGCTCAAGCTCAAAACACAACTCATTCAGACTCGACACCCTAATCTTATTCCACAAGGAAAAAAGTACCGAAAACTATACCTTGATATAGCCCAGGATACCGTACCAAGATCCTTGATTATTCACGAAAATGAGCAAAAAAACAAGCTAAAACAACAGTCTATTGGCAATGATTTTTGTTTAGTCCCTAGCTTATCTACTGTTTACAACCAAGCACTAAAAGTGGCTCAAACAGACGTTACCGCCTTGGTTGTAGGCGAAAGTGGGACAGGTAAGGAACACCTCGCTCGCTATATCCATCAACAGTCACGTAGGAAGCAAGCTCCCTTTGTGGTCGTCAACTGTGCTGCACTGGGCGACAATCTGCTCGAAAGTCGGCTTTTTGGTCACGCCAAAGGAGCGTTTACGGGAGCTTTTAGTGATCATATGGGCTTGTTCGAGCAGGCAGAAAAAGGCACTATATTTCTAGACGAAATTGGAGATATTTCGCCTTATATGCAAATGAGTTTGCTACGAGTATTACAACAAAAAGAGATTCAGCCGATTGGCAAACCTGTACAAAAAATAGAAGTGCGTATCATTGCGGCTACTAATGCCGACTTGACCGAAAAATGCAAAAAAGGAACTTTTCGATGGGATTTGTACTATCGTTTGGCGGTACTCGAACTCGAACTGCCCCCACTCCGCCATTTTCCAGTCCAAGAAAAAAAAGAACTGCTTTCTTTCTTGATGCAGCAGCTCCAACAAACGCATCAGCGTGCGATTCAGCTCGCACCAAGTACGCAACAACTCCTACTTCAATATCCCTTTGAGGGAAATATTCGAGAGCTAGAGCATGCACTCCAACGCCTCTATGTACTGACTGACCAAATCGCTACGCCTGACTTACTACCTAAGCGTATCATTGAGCAACCCACGCTACACTCTACCAAACTAAAAGATGTAGAAAAACACCATATTGAAAAAATACTACGCCTCCACCAAGGAAATCTTTCCCAGACAGCTAAAGCACTAGGTATTGCAGTCAATACCCTCAAATCAAAAATAGCGAATTATCATATCGAATGATAACTCGCTAGCTCAACTTTATTCTATTTCCAACTCTTTTCCCCTACACTTCCATAGGCACTTCCATCAGTAGTACTCTACTATCATTGGTCAATGCTTCTACTGTAAATGCTGCCGTATTCCACAGTCCAAAACCATCTCGTTTATCCAACTGCTGATCGCCTACTTTCACGCTGCCTTCTAGCACAAAAACATACACGCCATTGGTTGATTCATGGAGGGTGTAAGTATCTTTTTTGCTTTGTTCAAAATTCCCCAAATGAAACCAAGCATCTTGGTTGATCCAGACCCCTTGATCCTCTTTATTGGGCGATAGAATTTGGTAAAAAGCGTTTTCTTTTTTTAAATCTTGAATAGATATTTGGTCATAGCGAGGCGCTATATTTCTAGCTCTCGGAAAGACCCATATTTGCAAAAATTTGACTGCTTTATCCATATTTTTATTGAATTCGCTGTGGCGAACACCTGTGCCGGCACTCATTACTTGTACTTCGCCCTCTTTTATGGTAGCTATATTTCCTAAGCTATCTTTGTGTTGCAAATCGCCTTCTAGCGGAATCGAAATAATCTCCATATTATCGTGTGGATGCTCTCCAAAACCTCTTGATGCGGCTACGGTATCGTCATTGAGTACACGCAGTACACCGAAGTGCATACGAGCTGGATTATGATAATTAGCGAAGCTAAAAGTATGGTAAGAATTGAGCCAGCCGTGATTGGCGTGCCCTCTAGTATCAGCTTTGTGCAGTACGGTGTTCATGGTTATTTGTTCTTTGTTTGGCAAATGATTAAATCCTACTTTTTCCATTAATCGGTCATAAGTAGAAGTATTTTTTTCTGTTGCTTGAGCAGCAATAATAGTAGGCGTGGTTACACCAATTATGCCACCCAAAAGAGTCTTTTTTATAAAATCCTTTCTTTTCATTTTCTTGTTTTTTTGAAACGGACATTACTTTTAAATACTTTTGCATTTAATGTACTAACATCTAATTTAGGCAAAAGTTTGATTAAAAGCAAATTTTGGAGCTTACCAATACGACTTTTGCAATAATATCTTATCAAAAGAGCCAAAAATTACGTTTTCAACGCTGTGATGCTTATTTTTGCTTTTTAAGTAAAAACACTATTTTCTGTTTCACACAAAACGACCAACTACCTTGGCAAAGAAGAAAACAAAAGCACCCAAACCAAAGAAACCAACCGCTATGATGGTTCAATACAATGACCTCAAAGCAAAATATCCTGATGCCATCATGCTCTTTCGAGTAGGTGATTTTTACGAAACTTTTGGTTCGGATGCGATTACGACCGCCAATGTCTTGGGTATTATCCTGACCGCTCGCAACAATGGTGCTTCCAAGATAGAATTAGCGGGTTTTCCGTACCATTCTTTGGATACTTATTTGCCCAAGCTCGTGCAAGCAGGCTATCGTGTGGCGGTCTGCGACCAACTCGAAAAGCCGAGCAAGCTCAAAAAAATTGTCAAGCGTGGTGTGACCGAAGTGGTAACTCCCGGTGTGACGACCAATGATAATATATTGGACCATAAGTCCAATAACTATTTGGCAGCCGTTCACTTTGGCAAAAAATCTCAAGCGGGTTTGTCGCTGCTCGATATTTCTACAGGTGAGTTTTTGGTTAGCGAAGGCTCTACGGCTTACATTGACAAATTAATACAGAGTTTCAATCCTTCCGAGCTTATTTTTGCTCGCACTTGCCAGAAGGAAGTGATTCGCTGTTTTGGTGATAAACAGTACCAATATGGTATCGAAGATTGGGTGCTAACAGAGGATTATACCCAAGAAAAACTATTAGGACAGTTTGAAGTGGCTTCGCTCAAAGGTTTTGGTATTCAGGACTTAAAATTGGCTCAAATAGCTGCTGGTGCCATCTTGCATTATGTGGCAACAACCGAAAACACCAACCTACAACACATTACGACGATTGCTCGCATACAAGCCGACAAATATGTTTGGTTGGACAAATTCACGGTGCGTAATTTGGAACTGGTTTATTCCCCGCACCCTTCGGGTGTACCCCTTTGTCAGATACTCGACAAGACGATTTCGCCTATGGGGACTCGCTTGCTCAAAAAGTGGATGCTCTTGCCACTCAAAGACTTGAAACCTGTGGTGGCTCGACACGAAATTGTGCGCTTTTTTATAGATAACAATGTCGTTTCTACCAGTATTTCAGAGCAAATTCAACAAATTGGCGATCTCGAACGTCTTATCTCTAAAGTGCCTTTGGGCAAAATTAACCCTAGAGAAGTTAAGCAGCTCGAACGGGCTCTGTTGGCGATTGAGCCTATACAACAAACATTGCTTGAAAGTAAAAATAAGCAGCTCCAATCTATTGGCGAACGCCTACAATTGTGCAAAATAATTCGTGACCGCATCGCTGTCGAATTGCTAGTAGAACCGCCTGTCAAACTCGACAAAGGAAATGTAATGGCTGATGGCATTTCGCCTGAATTGGACGAATTGCGCAGCATCATCAAGAACAGCAAAGCTCACTTATTGGCATTGCAACAAAAAGAAGCCGCCGCTACGGGTATTGACAACCTCAAAATTGGCTTCAATAATGTCTTTGGCTATTACTTGGAGGTAACGAACAAGTACAAAAACAAAGGGCTCATTCCTGATAATTGGGTGCGTAAACAAACGCTGACCAATGCCGAACGCTACATCACAGACGACCTCAAAAAACTAGAAGTAAAGATACTAGGAGCTGAAGAAAAAATCATAGAAATTGAGATTGATTTGTTCCAAGATTTAGTTTTTGCACTCACCGAATATATTCGTCCTATTCAGCAAAATGCCGCCTTGATTGCTCAGTTGGATTGCTTGCTGTCGTTCGCCAAAGTGGCGGTGCTGTATAACTATTGTCGCCCACAAATGAACGACGGATTGGCGATTGACATCAAAATGGCGCGTCACCCTGTTATAGAACAACACATGAAATTGGGCGAATCCTATGTGCCGAATGATATTTATTTGGACAATGAGCAGCAGCAAATTATCATGATAACGGGACCGAATATGTCGGGAAAATCTGCCTTGCTCCGTCAAACGGCTTTGATTTCCTTGATGGCTCAAATGGGAAGTTTTGTTCCTGCTCAATCGGCTCACTTGGGTATGATTGACAAAGTATTTACAAGAGTAGGAGCTTCCGACAATATCTCTTCTGGCGAATCAACCTTCATGGTAGAAATGAATGAAACGGCTAGTATTCTGAACAATATTTCGGAGCGTAGCCTGATATTGCTGGACGAAATTGGACGAGGAACGAGTACCTATGATGGTATTTCTATTGCATGGTCGATTGCCGAATATTTGCACAACAATACGCTGGCAAATCCCAAGACGCTTTTTGCCACCCATTACCACGAACTCAATCAATTGGCGGAGCGTTTTCCACGCATCAAAAATTTCCACGTCGCTACGCGCGAATTGAATAACAAAGTCATTTTCTTGCGTCAATTGCAAGAAGGTGGTTCGCATCACAGTTTTGGTATTCATGTTGCCAAAATGGCGGGTATGCCTCGCTATGTAGTCGAGCGTGCAGGTGATATTTTGGTGCAGCTAGAGCAAAAAGATATTGACAACAAAGACATTAGCAGCAGCACCAAAAATAAGGTAGCCCAACTTTCTGCCCCTGCTATGCAGCTCAGTATTTTTGAAGGAGCTCCCGACCCCAAACTGACCGCTATCAAACAAGCATTGGAAGATACCGACCTCAACCGCTTGACTCCTATTGAGTGCATGTTGCAGTTGGACAAATTAAAGAAATTGCTGGAGGAGTAAAACTTCAACACCAAGCTAGAGGTACTAAGCACTTTAATCAAAAACCGACTTAAAACCAAATGAGGTGCTAAGCACTTTGAAAGTGCTTAGTACCTTTAGCTCAAATCGTTAAACAATTAGAGGACTATTAAAGACTTATTATTATTGTTTGATTTAATGAATCAAAAGCAGTATTTTGAAGTACTAAACATTGATAAGTTATTCATTTCATTCAAAAAAACGATGAAGCAAACAACTAAAATCAAGAAAGCACTCCAAGCACTAACAAGAAAGAAGGATACTCTGCAGTAATTCCAAATCGACTAAAAGAATTTTTTAAATCAGGAGAGGCATTCAAATATGACGGTTTGTGCTTGCCCGAAGGAACAGAACTACCGGGGTGGTCTGACTCTTGTATTTTCCGCTTATATTTGGTTGCGCCTATGTGGGACAATATGGCATTGGGACTTGATGATGCTGTAGTCGGTCCTATTGGCGATTGGGAAGAAGCTTACAAATACTTGCCTATTTTTACGGGTGGTGTACAAGGTGAGTTTTCTATTGTCGTTAGGCTAGATGACGAAAAATGTACTGTTGGTCTTTTTGAAGAAGGCAATAGCACACAAAACGACGAAGATTATACCGATAGCGTTTATAACTTGTCGCCGTCTTTGGACGAGTTCCTAAAAACATTAGTTCCGATAGAATCCGTAGATGCAGAAACGGAATGCATAGATGTGGAGTTAGATGAAGAATCTAAGGAAGATTGCTTCAAATCGGAATACGAGTAAGTAGTAGTAATTGATTACATAATACTTAATCGAATAGACCAAACCACTCAAACAAAACAAAAGTTGGAATTTTAAACAAATTCCAACTTTTGTTTTTTAGCCTAGCTCATTTCACAAAATAACAACAATCCTTATCAAAGTCCTAAAAAAAGTCTTATTTTCGCCTTGCTCAAAAGTGATGTAGTTAACAATAAACAATTCTAATTGTTGGCTGCTCTTTTTTAATGAAAAAAATAAGACAATGATAAAAATTACACACAGTAAGCTACGGCTACTCTTTGCCTTTTTACTGCTCGTTTTTGTAGGAAATAATTGGGTATCTGCTCAAGGAAGAGTCCAAATAACAGTTTCGCAAGTTGAGGTAACTCAAAATGTAGATTGTGATGGCGTTTTTCTGGGTGATTCCGACTTTGTTTGGGAAGTAAAAGTAGATGACGGCGTAGGAAATTCCAATAATAACCCATCTGTCCCTAACTTAGTGGGTGCATTGGGTGGCAATAGCAACCACTTCTACCAAAACGGAAATAATGGCCCTTACTTAGGTACTCCTGCTAGTCCTAATGGTATAGATTTCAACCCTCCAACGGGTTTGATTTTTGATCAAGAATATGCTTGTACACCATTACCGTCAAGCATTACGGTCGAATGGGAAGGCTATGAGAACGATAGCCCTACTAACTACACCGCAGGAGCAGGTGTAGCAGACGCCAGAACAGGCACTCAAACCATCAACCTGCCGATTCCTGCATCTGGTGCGACTACTAGCAGCACTTTTTCTGCATTCGGAACGGCTGCTACTGGTTCTTGTAACGGTACACAGGAATATGTCATCACATTCACTATTACGATGATTCCTACCGCAAATATTGCTGCAGAAGATGATATTTGCAATGCCTTACCAATTCCTGTTACCAACACCGTACAGCGTTATGCTTGGTGTAGCAATAGTATTACTATTGATGTGGACGAGCCAAGAAGAGGTTCGGTTGACCCGAATGGTTCTGCTTGGTTTTATTTCACCGCTCCAGCGAGTGGCAATGTAGAAATCGAAACGGATCACGGTGTTACTGATTTTGGTACAGAATTGACACTCTACCATGCTGCTGACGGCATTGGTTGCGTACAAGGTATCAACAATTGGGTTTCCTTTGCGGGAATCAATCCGATCAAGAGCAAATATGATTATCTATCTTATCAAGGCTTTTCAGATGATGACGTCGTTGTTATCAACCCAAATGCAAAAGCAACGGCACGATTTGAAGGAACAGGCGTGAATCCAACTAACGATGGTCATGCCCTTATCCCTGGTGAAATATACTACATACAACTCACCACGGACGAACCAAACCAAAGCGGTTATATCGGTATTTCGATAGAAGAAACAGGCGGTACGCCTTATAGAGGTATTGATATTCCTTGCTTGGGCGAAGATATTTCTGCTGCTGCTATTGGTACTACTGTAGTAACAGAAGATAACGGGCAACCAGAGTCCGCACAATTACAAACCAATAGAGTATCGGACGATGAAGTAGGTTCGCCTTACAATGGCACTGATGCTCGTGAGTTTAGAGCATACGATTATGTACCAGCCAATTCCAACAACCTACAAGGTGGCTTTTGGGTTAAGTTTGTTGCTCCAGCGAGTGGACGAATTTACTTTGAGTCCGATTTGGACAATGCGGTATTTAACGAAACTGAAAATTCAGTTTTGTATGCTCCTGACCCTCGTTTTGGAGCAGGTACGCCTGCCGATTTGTTCTGTTCCAATCTAGTGCAAATTGCAGAAGAAGAAGGCGGAACAGGTATTGGCGGAGCCACCAAAACAGCTATTATACAGCAACAGTGTTTAGAACCTGGTTATACTTATTATGGTCTAATTGACCCACAATCCGCTTCTACTGCCAACGATGCAGAAGTATGGATTTATGATCCTAGTGTAGATGATCCTATCCTCAATGCACCAAGCAATGATATTTTGTGTTTGGCTATTGCCAACAACTTATTTGAAGTACCTGTCAAGCCTGCCAACCAAGTGATTCCGTTTCAGGCAGTAGCGGGTGACAATACAGGTGCTTGTATCGAGCGTCTAGCTGGAGAGCCTTTCTCCGATACTAGAGATACTAGCCGTGCTGACCAAACAGTTTGGCACTATTTCGTAGCACCTCCTTCTGGTGTCGTCGAAATGAGTATTCGTGCTTATATTGGTATGGACGTTCTCAACTGGTCGGTTTATGAATTGCTAAACGGAACAGACTGCTACGGTGGTTTGCAACCTGCAACATTTACCGATGATGGTACGCAAGCGACTCCTACCGTATTGCCAATCACGAGTGGCAGAACCGATTTCAGTGGTGACCAAGTAGGTCTTTGTTGTTTGGTACCCGGTAGAACTTATGCGGTACAGATTGATGGTGGTAGCCCTGGTGACCAAGGTCAATATATTATTGAATACATTCACGAAATAGAAGTCTATGCTGGTGATGCAGAATACTACACCAACAGTGGCGACACCTTCGATTATACTATTCCTGATACGAGCTATGTTTGTTTTGGCGATACGCTCTTCCCTACGGTAGGCGTCGATGCACTAGGCAATACTACCTCTGTATTCCCAAGCTGTATTGGCTTAGGGTTTATGGTACACGATAGTTTGAATATTCCTGATTCGATTGTCAATGGCAACTTTACGTTCTTGGATACCGTTTATCAGCAGTCTTTATACTGGGTCAATGATGGTAGTAATGTCTTTGGTCAGAATGCCTTGCATTATGTATCGCCTTTGGCGGATGAAATGGCAACTTGGGGACAATTAGTTTGTCCGAGTGCGAGTGCCGAAAATGGTGTTCCGTTCATTTTCTTGGGCGAAATATTATTGGCAACTACTTACAACCAAAGTAACTGTATTATTGATTTCACGCCTACGGGTGGTATGCCTGCTTTCAATGGCACAAACTTCAATTATGTAGTAGCAGATGCTGCTGGCGATACCGTAGCACAAGGCGCTATTGCAAATGGCTTTACACAACAATTTGCAATAACAATAGCTGGTCCTTACACCATTAGTGTAACAGATAGTGTTGGTTGTGGCACGGAAGTGACCATCAATGCCGCTCCTTGTTTGGATCCTTGTATCAACAACCCTGTTATATTACAGCCAGACCCAGTGGATAGCACTGTTTACACTTGCTTCCCCGGTGGCGATTCTGCTTTGGTAACCATTCAGATGACTGGTGGCGAACCAACCTTGACGGCTGGTAGTCCTTATACTTCGGTAGTAAGCGGTTCTACTGCTCCATCTGCCAACAATACTTATACGACCAATAGCACAGGAGCAAGTACTCCATTTAGCTTTACGGTTAGAGATGGCGACAGTTGGCAAATAGCGGTATTAGATGTCAACGGCTGTTCGGATACCCTTTCGGGAACATTCGATTACAACTTGATGAACTGCCCAGATTATTGTACACTCAATCCGATTGTAGCGAGCTACAATTATAATTGCAATACCAACGGAACAGCTCTTGTAGAAATTACCCTCAATGGTGGTCAACCTACGATTGACGGTTCTAATTACAGCGTTAATATTAGTGGCTCGACTGTATTCGGTCAGAACTACCAAAACGCACAACTAGCGGGTACGATTGGAGCAGCTTCCAACTTCTCATTTGTAGTAGATGATACAGACAACTGGAATGTCATTATTTCGGATATCAACGGCTGTGCCGACACTATCAACGACAACTTTACGTTCGATACGTCCAATTGTCCGCTTTGTATGATGATGCCTGTACAGATATTGCCAGACCCAGCAGATAGCACGGTTTATACTTGCTTCCCTGACGGTTCTGCCTTAGTGACCTTGTACTTGACAGGTGGCGACGCCTTTATCAATGGTACCAACTTCGATGTAACCGTTAGCGGTTCTAGTGTTGCCGCTCAGAACGGCACGACTAGCAGAGCATTGGGTATCTTCCAATTCACCGTCAACAATACCGACAATTGGCAAGTAGTGGCACTTGATGCCAATGGCTGTGCGGATACCGTAGGTGGTATTTTTGATTACAACCTGACCAACTGTCCTGATTTCTGTCAGCAACAACCATTAGCAGTAGGACCTACGAGTTACATCTGCAACGGTGATGGTACGGCTAGTGTTGATGTGATGATTTCGGGTGGTCAACCTTCTTTTGATGGGTCTAATTACAGTATTGACGTAACAGGTTCTAGCAATGGTGGCAACGTAACAGGAGCTACTTTGGCAGGCGTTATTGGCGATACCGTTATTTATACGTTCACAGTAGATAATGGAGATAGCTGGTCGATTGATGTCAATGACAACCAAAACTGTATGGATAACATCAGTGGTACGTTTACGTTTGATATCAACAATTGTCCTAACCTTTGTGCGTTAGTTAATCTACAAGTAGATACAACCGACTACGAATGTTTTGCTAACAAAACAGCATTAATTACTATTGGTATTAGTGGTGGACAACCTTCATTCGATGGTTCGGATTACTTAGTGACTATTATTGGCTCTAATGCAGGCGGTAGCGGTTACCAAATACCAGTAGCGGGTACAATTGGTGACACCACCGATTACACGTTCCGTGTAGATGATGGCGACAACTGGTTGGCAGTGATTACCGACGGAAATTGTACGGATAGTATCCGTGGTAGCTTCGTTTGGACGGCTACTACTTGTGGTAGCATCTGTAGCGATCCAAGTTATGTTGGTGTTGCCATCAATGGCAATACAGGACAATTCACTTACGATTGTGATAGCGCAGGCAATGCCGTACTAGCGGTTCAGTTGACAGGTGGTTTGCCACAAATAACTAGCGGAAGAGACGATTATATCGCAGAAGTAACCATCAACGGAAACTTAGCGACCTACTTAGTTAATTCTAATGGACTAGCAGGTAACTTGAATGTAGATTTGGAGAATGGCGATGTATGGAGTATCTCTATTTATGATGCTTTGCGTTGTGATACGGCTACTGTTGGTGGCACATTCACGGCAGTGCAGGCGGTAGCAACTACTACTGCTACTTACGACTTGTTGATTGGTCAGTTTGCTGACTTAGACGGTAGCAACTCTACTGGCAACATCAGCAGCTACAACTGGACTCCTCCTACTTATGTGACGGATCCTACGGCTGCCTTGACGACCGTACAACCACTAAACGCCACGACTTACCTATTGACTGTAAGCGATACGTTGGGCTGTAGCGACACGGCAAGTGTCTTTGTTCCTGTTGGGTCTTGTGTACCTTCGGCTGCTGGCTTTACGCCAAACAATGATGGGGTCAACGACTTCTGGGAAATCCCATGTTTATTGCTCTTCGATAATACCGTAGAGGTATATAACCGTTGGGGACAGAAAGTATTTGAAGCTCAAAACTATGATGGTACTTGGGACGGCAAAAACTTAAGCCAAGACTTACCTGATGCCACTTATTACTACATTATTGAGGTTCAATATCCGAACTTGACGAATCCTAAAGTCTTGAAAGGTACTGTTACCATTATTAGATAATATTGATTTAATAATTCAACTCCTAGCCGCTTAGGTGGCTAGGAGTTATTATTGAAATTGTTTCTTATTTTTTGAGTGGCAATTTCTTATAAAACAAAGATTATGAAAAAATTAAGTTTCCTTCTGTTGGTGCTTAGCTGCTGCTTCGGGGCTACCCAAGTAACCGCCCAGCAAGATCCTTTATTTGCCCAATACAACAACAATGCTTTTTTGATTAATCCTGCTGTTGCAGGTTCTAAAGGCAATCATTCGCTCAATCTTTTTCACCGTTGGCAATGGGTTAGTTTCCCAGGTTCGCCTCAGACTTTTGGCGTCAACTACCAAGGTTTGGTTAAAGATCTACACGGTGTAGGCGTATTACTTTTTGGCGATATTACGGGTCCTTCTTCTCGCTATGGCGGCAAGGTTTCGTATGCGTTCCATATTCCATTGGCTGACCGCAAGTTGCGTTTGTCGATTGGTTTGGCTGGGCGTTTTGCTTACAATATTATTCGTACCAACGATATTCAGTTCATCGACCCCAATGATCAAGCGGTCGCCAATGCCGATGGTGGTGCTGGTAGTGGCGATGCAGAATTAGGCTTTTTCCTTTATGGCAAAAATTTCTACGTTGGTTTGTCTGCTCCAAATTTGATTCAGACCAAAATTGACTTTGGTCAAGGCAATGGCAGAGATCCAATTGCACATGGTTACCGTCACTACTTCTTGAATGCGGGTTATAAGTTCCGTTTTCCTGAGAAAAACATCACGCTTGAGCCTTCTATCATGGTCAAGTATGTACAAGGAAATGTACCGCAGATTGATGGTGGTATTACGCTCCATGTGCTAGATGATGCCTTATCTTTTGGTATCTTTTACCGCTCGCCTGCTTTCTTGTCATTCCAAGCTAAGTTCTTGTTCGACAAAAAGATTCCAGTCTTGATTGGATTTGATGTTGCGTTGAATAATTTCCAACAATACAGCACTGGCTCTACCGAATTGATGATTGGCTACGAGTTTGCTGGTCAAGATATGTTTGGCTCTCCTACGCCTGTAGAAGATGCTCCTAATGGAACATTGTAGCTTATTTTGTATTTGTATAAAAGTAAAAATGAGTCATTCCTTAGTTGGAATGACTCATTTTTTTTGTGATACTATCGTTATACTTTTTCGCCATCCTCGAAATGCCAATGTTCCATAGAAGCACAGCTAAAAGACTGAATAAATTTAGCTTCTTTTTGATAATCCCTTTTAGGCTTAAAAAACTCCTTTTGTATTGCCCAGTCATAAAGGCTAATACCTACTGGCATTTTATTGACAATACCTGTCAGTTTGTTTTGCCCAATAAATAGCTCCATCTCTCCCATAGAGTTAAATACAGCCGTTGGAAATCCAGCATCTACTCCGATGAATACGTAGATAAAAGGTTCTTGGAAACAATGGTTTTTCATAACTTGATTTTTTGTTTTACTTCTTTTATAAACGATTTCTGTAAAGCACTATTTAAAATACTCCTTCCCCAACTCATCTTTCCGCATAATGCCTTTTATTTTTCGCTCCAACCTTCGGAAGCTGCGGTTGCTAAAATCGGCATACGCAATACAATATTTTTCCTTATTAATCATTACCCAAAAGCCATAACCGTCTAGCCCATAATCAGATACTCTAGTTCTAGTTCGTTTTCTATTTCGTTTCTTGATATTTAAGTCTATCCCATATCCCAACCCTTCCTCAAAAGAAAATGTATCACTAATGATTGGATAAACAGATATTATTAAACTTGAATTCATATACCCTGCAGATTCATCTACAACATATATCCATTCATTGTTCACTCTATATTCACTTGTATCTAATGTACTTACTCCTAAATACAGTGTATCTAACACAACAACTTGACTACCAACTTTTTTTTCCAAAGAAAAAGATGAGTAATCAATTCTTCTGAGCGAATATTGCCCATACAAATGGCTACTCATCAGCAGTAGAACCAACAAAATGACTCCACTATTTCTTATTGACATACTGCGTTTCCATTTCATTGGTTTCTTCATTTTTTCGTCTATACAATGCTGCTCTTATAGTTCGATTTTTTTCATAAAATATTTCAGAATTGCCCTCATGACTCGGAATATCAACTCCCACTTTACTTCCATCTAATTCTTGTAAGTCAACAACACCTGTACTGAAATCATAGCCAACATCTTTTAATTCTGTTTCTAATAGTCGATTCCTTTCTTCCATAGACAAACTAGCATCATCGTATATATCTTTGATTCTTTGTATAGATGGAGGTAATGTTTGACCGAAGGCTTCTGCTGTTTCTATGTAATCTAGTTTTGACTTTAGTTCATCATTGACATCATACCCTATTGCTTCTTCTTTAATTACTCCATTTTGATTCGTTGTTTTCTTATAGCCTATTTCGCCTTTTTCAAACTGATAAGCATGCTCTAGCTCATCACTTAATGTCGCTTCTGTATTGGTTTCAAACCAAGATACTTTTAGATTGATTGTTGGATTTTCTTCATCAAAATCTGCTGTTGTATGCCCTTCCGCACCATGTGGCAAATTCTTAATTTTAGTTTTAGTGTCGATTTCATAAGTGATTTCAGAAGCCTCCAAAATATCCAACTCTGCTCTTTTCTCTTCACTTGATTTATTATATAATCGCTCGTAATCTTTTTTTGATTTTCGATTAGCAAAGGTAATTCCTGTTTCGTGGGTATCAGTCAACTGATCATTCGCTTTGAGTTGTGCTTGCTCTTTCTTATGTTTTTGAAGAGATACTTTAGCAACTCCAGCTAGCTCAGTAATTAATTTAAATTCCTGCTCATTAGCTGTTCCGCTTTTTTTGCTAATCGTTCTGTATTCTTTGCAAAGCAGAAACAATCGTTTTAATCTCCGCTCAAATTGCTCAGCTTTAGTAGAGGTTATTACGAATAGATTCGTATAGTAAGAAAAATATCTTTTCTCGATTCATTTCATAAATGCTCGACTTCATAACTAAGGCTATGAGTCTGGGCGTTTATTTCATGAATCAAAAAAATCTATCTTCTTACCCTCATACAACTCCACTCGCAATAACCTCTAGTCATTTTCTATTTTTTTTGATAATGGTATAGTATAATCATTATAAATATAATATAATTACTCCAAAAAAAGACGACCACTCCTAAAAAAAGAGTAGTCGTCCAAATGAGACTTTAGATCAGGTCTAACTTCTAGTATCTATCAGCAAAGCGGTCTTATTCAACCCAATGCTAACTTTTATTCTTTTCCAAAAAAATGACGCTAGCTAAAAAGTCTACACTTCTAAGCAAATCACTTTATTTCATACCCAAATTAAACATCAAGAACGCCAATTTATCGGCTTCTTCTCCAATCTGAGCTTGTGTAGATTTGCCTGCTCCGTGACCAGCTTTTTGGTCTATACGAAGCAAAATAGGCGTTTTGCCTGTGTGCTTTGCTTGTAGCTGTGCAGCAAACTTAAACGAGTGTGCAGGAACAACACGGTCATCGTGGTCAGCCGTCATAATCATAGTAGCAGGATAAGCGATTGCCTTGACATTGTGTACAGGCGAGTATTTCAGCAAGTTTTTGTATTGCGTTTCGTCGTCGCTACGACCGTAGTCTTCCGCCCAAGCGGCACCAATCGTAAACTCATGATAGTGCATCATATCCAACACGCCCACGATGGGCAACGCTACTTTGTAGAGTTCTGGACGCTGCGTCATACACGCTCCTACTAGCAGTCCACCGTTGGAACCGCCTTCTATAGCTAGCTTGTTGGCGGCTGTATATTTTTCCGAAATCAAATATTCGGAAGCCGCAATAAAATCGTCAAATACATTTTGTTTCTTCAATTTCGTACCTGCTTCGTGCCAGTTTTTGCCCTTTTCGCCACCGCCACGGATATTGGCTACGGCATAAATGCCGCCTTTCTCCAAGAACGGCAAACGCTTGACCGAGAAACTCGGCATCAACGAAACATTGAACCCACCATAACCATACAATAGGGTTGGATTGTTGCCATCTCTGCGCACGCCTTTTTTATAGACAATACTCATTGGTACTTTGGTGCCGTCCTTCGATTGGTATTGTACATATTCTATCTGAAAATCTTTTGGGTCAAAATCCACCTTGCTAGAACGCCAAACCGTTGTTTCCATCGTCTTGACATCAAACTTGCAAATGGTGTTGGGCAATATGAACGAGCTCATAGAAAAATAAGCTTCGGCATCGTCTTTTTTGCCCACTGCGCCACTCAACGAAACAGGTGCCCCTACTCCTATCAAATTAGGCAATTTGACATCTCCGACATACGTGCCATTCATTTCATAAACCGACAACAAATGCGTAATTTCTTTGGTGTATTTGGCAACCAAACGTCCGCCAATAATACGGACATCATTCAGGACATTATCCGTCTGGCGAATAACTGGCTCCCAGTTTTTGGGTGCAGGATTATTGACATCTATCGCTATCAATTGGTATTTAGGAGCTTGATAATTGGTATAAACCAACAGCTTATCCCCAATATTACCAATCACGTTGTAATCATTTTTCAAATCTTCTACAATCGGTATAAAATCTTCATTTTTGCTGGCTGCTTTTTTGTAATACAACGCATTGCCGCTAGTCGATTCGCTGACACTCAACACCCAAAACTGCTCGTCTTCTGTCACCTCTACGCCATGCAATCGTTTGGGATAACTTCTGTCCGCAAAGATTAATTGATCTGCTGCTTGTTCTGTTCCTACCTTATGGTAATACACTTGGTGAAACTCATTTTCTTGCGTGTGTTTGTCCTTGCTAGCACTCTCGCTATAGCGACTATAAAAGAAGCCATCTTGATACCAAGAAATGCCCGAGTAACGAATCCAATCTACTTTGTCGCTCAATAACTTACCTGTAGCTGTTTCTTTGATAGCGACCGAACGCCAATCCGAACCGGAAGCCGAGGTGGCATAAGCGGCATATTTCCCATCGCTAGAAAACGATACACCGCCCAACGATACACTTCCATCTTTGGAGAAGGTATTGGGGTCAATAAATACTACTGGCTCGCTGTCCCATTTTTCTTGGGTATATAATATACTCTGTGCTTGCAGTCCTGTATTTTTATAGAAATACAAATTTTTGCCCTCCTTGAAAGGGGCAGAATAACGCTCATAATTCATCAACTTAGTCAGTCGCTTTTCGAGTGCTGCCCTTTGCGGAATATTCTGCAAATAGTTGTTGGCTAATTTACTTTGTGCATCAACCCATTTGTTGATGTCGGCATCTTTGTCGTCCGATACCGACTCTTCTAGCCAACGGTAAGGATCTTGCACCTTAGTGCCAAAATAATCTTCTTCGACAACGACTTTTTTTGTGGTCGGATATTGTATATCAATCTTTTCTGGATCCATCAATGCTGTATTTTTCGATATTGTTTTGGTCACCACTTCGTGCTGTGGATTATCTGTTGTTGTTTTGTGGTCTTGCTCTTGACAACTGACTACAATAGTAGTAGTGGCGAGCAACCAAGCTCCTATTTTCTTGTTCATTTAGTGCGTGCTTTTTTTGATAATTAATTAGGCATTCGAGTAGAAATATATCCATAAAACAAGCTTTAAAGGCTTACTTACTTCGTTTCTACTATCTTTTAGTTCACTAAAATAGAGAAGTTTGATAAAAAGAACACATAATATGTTGGTTCTTTATTCACTTATCGAATATAGCTTGTATTTTTACAAAAAAAACAGACTTTATGTATTCATTTTTATTGGTTGTGGGAGTCCTACTCTCTTCTATTTCTTTTTCGTTGGTTTCCACCAATACCCATCATTCGGCATTGCCAAACAAAGAATACTTGGCGACTCCCCTACCATTGGATACACTTCCGCCTACTGGGCAGGTAACCATCACACCTATTGACGGAAGCAAAAAAAGAAAAAAGCCTAAAAAAAGTGCCGCTCCAAAAAAACAGAAAACGCCTAAGGAAAAAACACCAAAAAAAGTAACTCGCACGCCCAAAACTAAACAGAAAAACAGTGCGAAAGCTCCAAAAAAAACGAAAACACTGAAGGAAGAAACGCAAAAAAAAGCGAAAACAAAACGCCCAAGAAAATCAAAAATAGATACGAGCAAATTGACGATAGTCGAGCAAATAGAATTATTGGGCAAAAAGCCCAGCACGCCACCGCAAGCTGACCTGATACACCCTACTACGATACAACAGTGTGCGATGGCATTTGATGTCGTTGATGAGTTTACGGGACGACAAAAAAAGGGTGTTGCCCCACGTACTTTTTTTACGTTTACGCCGCCTTCTTATCGCAAGTTTCTGAAAGATAAAGAGTTTATTGTCTGCCAGGGGTACTTGACCCAATCGACAGGCGAATTGATGGCACTGACCCTCCAGTTGACCATAGCCAGCAAGGAAGCTGGGGCTAAATTTGGGGCAATATTGCCCAATAGTAATTTAGTTATCAGCACCATGGAAGGCAAGAATTATTTATTGCGCACGTATGGCGGTGCCAAACCTGTGCTAGAAGGAGATGCCGTTATTTATGAGTGCAGCTATTCGATCGAAAAAGAGGATCTCAAGAAGCTGCGTACTGCCGAAATTGACCAAACACAATTGACGTTTGAGAAAGGAAATTTTACGTATGATGTCTATTATCTAGACTTTCTGAAAGACCAATTTCCCTGTTTTGATTAAGAGCTTTTATATTTGTGCCAAACAAATTAGGCAACTGCCTACCAAAAGTACTAGAGTTTTTATATTTTAGCGACCTAAACAAACACACAACCAATGCCATTCATAGAGACAGGAATAAAAGATTTGAAGATATTTGAACCTCAAGTTTGGGGTGACGAAAGAGGTTATTTTTTTGAGAGCTTCAATAGCCAAACGTTTGAACAAGCGGGAATTGATGCCCAATTTGTACAAGACAATCAAGCCCGTTCTACTTATGGTGTACTGCGTGGATTGCATTACCAAACAGGAGAGTATGCACAAGCCAAATTGGTGCGCGTACTAGAAGGAACGGTACTTGATGTGGTTGTGGACTTGCGTCCCGAATCGCCTACTTATGGCAAGCACGTCGGTGTAGAATTGAGTGCCGAAAACAAGCGTCAATTGTTTGTACCACGTGGTTTTGCTCACGGTTATGTCGTGCTATCGCCTACGGCAGAATTTTTCTACAAGTGCGATAATTTTTATCACAAAGCCAGCGAAGGCGGATTGATATACAACGATCCTCAATTGAAAATTGACTGGAAAATTGATTTGGCAGCTGCTCAACTTTCAGACAAAGATAAAGAGCTACCTACTTTTGGTAATCATATTCCTGTACGCTAAAAAAATATAATTACCATCAAAAAAACAACGACTTTAGGACTACAACGTCTGTCCGTAGATGCTTATAAAAAAACGACCAAAACGCCCGTAGTGGTCTTGCTAGACAATGTCCGTTCGGCACTCAATGTCGGCTCGGCTTTTCGTACGAGCGATGCTTTTTTGATCGAAAGTATTGCCTTGTGTGGCATCACTGCCACACCTCCGCATAGAGAAATACTCAAAACGGCGATTGGGGCGACGGCTGCGGTCGATTGGCAACACTTCGAGACCACACTAGAGGCCGTAGAAAGCTACCAAGCAGCAGGCTATCAGGTATGGGCAGTTGAGCAAGCTGCCAACAGTACCCCCTTGCAAAATATTGCTTTTGAGAGCGACCAGAAGTTAGTTTTGGTCTTCGGTAATGAAGTAAAAGGCGTAGATCAAGCGGTGATGAACGTCGTAGATGGAGCCATCGAAATCCCTCAATTTGGCACCAAACATTCATTCAATATTTCGGTTTCGATGGGGATTGTATTGTGGCAAGTGGTACAGCAGGTTCGCCCTACTTTGTTTGAGTAGTGATTTTTTTCTATTTTACTTTCAATACATAAGTAGCTTGCCTAAAAAAGAATAAAACTCGCTTGCTTGATTGCTCCACCAAGGTCAAACCTAATTCCTCAAAAGTAGCTCGCCATTCCTTATCAGATTTATTCTGGTAAGTCATGCTCGAGTGCCCAAAATTGACAAGTGTATCCATGGCGTACGTCATGTACTGCTGCACGACATTGCTATACACATCTTCTATAATAATCAACTGTTGGCTCACTCTAGCAGCTTCGCGCAATACCACTATAGGATCAGGACAATGGTGCAATACGGTCAATAATAATCCTGTATCAAAGTGTTGGTTGTCAAACGGCATCGTGCTACCATCATATACAATAGATTCGACGTCAGGCAATATTGACAAATTGGCGACATCTATGGGCGTCGTCGCTATTCCTCGCCCACGAAGATGGTGTGTAATCATACCGTTTCCACTCCCAATATCGAGTATTTTTTGGTCTTTAGACAAATGTGGCAAGACGGGTTGCAGTTTGTTTTTTATCCAATTCTTCCCCAAATTGCTCGCATAGAATTTACCAATTAGGTCTATTTTTCGTATCAAATGGAGCAGCATAAATAGATATTATATAGTACTAATAAAAGTTATGTAAACGGCAGTTTTTAGAACAATAAAGCATCTAGTTTTCGACTAAAAACCTTATCCATTTTTTTCATCAAAAACGGTAAACGATCCTTGGACTTGAGCTCTCTTTTTGGCAATTTATAAACCGTATCTTCTATAGTATTCGGTGCAATAAGCCTTCTAGCTTTGGGCATTTTGACAAAGAAATTTTTGCGATGAATCCCAGCAGGTGTCTTGAAGTCAAAAAGATCGGCTTGTACCCAATATTGAAAAACTTGCTTATCTCCTAAATCAATTTTGTGTCGTCCACTTTCTTCATTGAGATACAAATCTACCCCAATTCCTTTTACCTTAATTTCGAGCCCCACCAACAAATCATCAGACCGCTCTGGCTTCCATTTATTTCTATCATCTAACCTAAACGGCTGCTTGACATATTCCTTGGCACTAACGCTCACCATTTCGCCCGAGTCGTTTTCTTTTTCTACCGTTTTGGCATATTCGGATTCTCTATACCAAACAGAACGGGCTATCCATTCGTAATTTTTTTGAGTCAATAGTGCTTCATAAAACTCATACATTCGCTTCACTTCCTTGCCATAAATTCCTAAGTAAATTTCGCCACCTTGTGGCTCTAGCGTTTGATACAGCTCTAATTTCAGGTCAAAATAAGCCGCTTCCCAAGCTTCCATTTTTTCGTACAATTGCACATTGATGCTGGTCAATGCCATCGAAGCCAATGCCATTTCTTCTTCGTACAATTCAATTTGATTTTTGTGTGCTTCAAATTTTTCTTGCAGCGTCAAAAACTCCGTATAGCGATTGGTTTCTGCTGTATTTTTCCAAAACTGCGTACTTTTTCTTCTTTTTTTGCGCTCCAACATATCCAGTTCACTGAGCATTCGTACATAAAAAGTACCTTCAAAAAGCTGAAATATATTTTGTCGCAAAATCGACGCATAATCCATGTATTCATTGTGCGTCAGCTCCTCTAACACCAAATCGAATTTGAGTGGATCGGCTTCTATTTGCAAGCTCAATTCACCTGCTGCTGCCGCTACGGTTATCACCAATTTGTCTTCATAGTCGTATTGGTTGAGCTGATAAGAAAGTGGAATAATGAGTTCTTCTCGCAACGAGCGCTGCAAGGCTCTTGCTCCATATTTAGGATTATACCCTTTGTCGGAGAGGAATTCTAAAAAGCTATCTTCTAGCATAAAATCAATATTGCGATGCAAGATGCCTTCTCTTTTTTTGAAAAGTTCTATTTCTCGTGTCACCACGAATTTAACCACATCTTTTGGCAAGGAATAAAAAGGAACAACTTGATCAATTCTATTATAAATCTCGGGGCGAAAAAACTGTTGTACCTCACTCAAAAAATGCTCGGCTACTTGTTCATTATCTTGCCCTTCCGACCAGCTAATGCTGTTATTTTGTGCCTTTTTGGCACCAATATTAGAAGTCATAATGATAATTGTCGAGCAGAAGTTGACCACCTTCCCTTGACTGTCCGTTAGTCGTCCCTCTCCTAGTATTTGCAGCAGCAAATCGTTGAACAACGGATGCGCTTTTTCCAACTCATCGAAAAGCAACACACTAAATGGCTCTCGACGCACGGCAGAGGTCAACAAGCCATCGGAAAAATAACTAGATCCTGTCAATCGAGCGACCGCATAAGGCGTCGAAAATTCACTCATGTCGAATCGCAACATTTTGTCCCGACTTCCAAACATAAATTCAGCCAATACCTTTGCCATTTCCGTTTTGCCGACTCCCGTAGGTCCTACAAAAAGCATAGAAGCAATTGGTTTACCTTGGCGTAATAATGCCGTTTTGACGGCTGCCAAAATATCTGTCAACGTATCGACAGCATGATCTTGACCAAAGACATTTTTCAAGAAAAATTGCTTCACTTGCTCCAAATCCATAGCAATAGCAGGATCTACCATAAAAGGCGGCATACCTGTTTCTTCGCAAAAAGACTGAATGACTGCCGAGCGGTCGAGTACAAACTCTTGCTCCTTTTTGGCGAGTGTTTCTTGTAGGCTTTTGGAGCCAATCAAGATACTTTCCAAGAATCGAATAGGCTTACCTGGAAAGCCTGCATAAGGCGTATAACGTTTATTCAGTCGTATGGTTTCTTTGATAGCTTCCTCCGCAATTGCTATTTTTTCATTTTGGGCAATCTGCTGTACTTTTTGCAAAATAATTTGCTCTAACTCTTGGTCTTCTTTGGGTTCTGTGATAGTAATAACCTGAAAATTATTGACATAATTAGGGCTACGTGCTTCGATTCGAGCAAATTCCTCTTCGGTACATTCTGTAATCAACGTAATCTCGCCTCGTGACAAATACTCTCGTAAGTAGGCAGCCATACTGACATTATTGCCTTGATATTGTCCTACTTCAAAGAGTTCGAGCAAGTTTCTGACAAATAAAAAATCGCCTCTTTCTTGCAATTCCTTGCAAACTAAAGCTAGATTTTCTTGCCAGCCCATATCGCCTGTCAGCTCCTTAATCAAAGTAGAAGCCGTCGTTTCCCAAATCCGAACATTTAGATCATACTTCCGTTGCTGACGCACCAATTCCCAAACCAAACTGGTCTTGCCGACCCCTGACTTCCCTACCAACAATACATTTTTGCTGTAGTTGCCTTTTAGTGTAGTAGCGAGCTGTTGCAATACTTCGGTATAACCAAAAAGGGTTTGCTTTTTTGTTTTTATCAATTGCCCGATGTCGGGCAACAATTGTTTCTTTTTGGTCTCATTGAGACGAAGCACTTCATTGGGAGTATAGGTTTTGAGCGTAACCGCAGGACTAGTAAGTTTTGCTGCATCAAACCAAATTGTCGTCAATACACCCTGCAAAAGTCGCAAGCGTTCGTGACTCATGAAGTCTAATCGAATCTGTTCTTCTACAATTTTTGCAATTTCATTTTCTTCGACTACAAACGCCTCAATTCCTAAAGCTGGCACCACACACCACCAACCTTTTGGGGTAGTCTGTACATAATAATCAAACTGCACATGAAGTGTGCGATAAGCAATTTCTTGCTTAGGTGCTTGAAAGGTAATATCAATAACCCGTGGCTCAAATTCGGCTCTTACTTGATAATCCAACAAGCTGGTATATTCGCCTTTATCCAACCGTTTGTCTTGATAAGCATTGGCAAAATCGCCTGCCAATATTTGAGCAGAAGCCTTGACCCAAAGTACATTATTATCCAAAATAGGCACTACAATTTGATCAGGATTATTGACCAATTGTAACTGTACGACAGGGAAAGGAAGTTGTATGGTTTGCATAATGAAATTGCTAATTTAGTAGATAGAGTAAGATAAGGATTATTAGTTAAGTTGGAAACACATTGCTCTATTTTTGTAAAAACAGCTTATTGAAAATTAAAAAAAATATATTTATTCCAAAAAGAACACCAACAATCTATTTTTTTTCTACATTTGATGCACATTCAAAAAAAACTCCAAAACCCTATGAAAATATTATTTCTATTCCTGCTATTTTCAATAGCCACAACTTCCGTACAAGCACAATTCAAAATTCCAACCTCCACTTCCTTTTTTGACTTTGTCGATTCCTTTTATTACTACCATCATGAAGATAGTGCCGAAGGTGGCTACTACAATCAAGTACGACGAGACAAAATAACGTGGGGAACTCGCCTAGCTCCTAGCGGTAATATGTCGAAAGCAACTAAAGCACGTATAGATTATTCAAAAATATATCTTCCTACGACTGCTAGCTTGCCCCCAAATTATAGTAACACAAAATCCAATACTACTACCACAGTTCATCCACTTAGCCAGCCTTGGACAGAACTAGGTCCTATTCGCCCTATAGAAGGCAATAATACAGGCAAAGGCATGGGGCAAATTCATCGCTTAGGTTTTCATCCCGATTTTGGCACTGGCAATCAAATCATGTATGCAGGCTCGCACTATGGGGGACTTTTTCGCTCCGATGATGGCGGTGATAATTGGTTCAACTATCATACAGATAGAGGCTTACCAATCACCTCTATTGGTGGTATAGCAGTCTCTCAAAACCATGTATTCGTTTGTACAGGCAATGGCGATCATGGATATAGTCAATTTGGGCTTCAAGCTCTGTATGCTCCTTTGAGAGGAAGCATTAATAACTTCAACCCCATACATACGCACGGCGTATATCGCATTGAGCACAACTCCAACTTATGGGCATCTATCAATGGTCAAGTTACTCTGATTGACGGTACTACTATTAGTGACCTTCGCACAGCTTTTGAGCTAGGCGGAACGATGCGTCAAATAGTGGTACATCCTACCAATGAAAACATACTATTGATAGCGACAAGTTTAGGCATTTTTAGGACACAAGATGGCGGTGCCAATTGGCAACAAGTAGTTGTAGGCAAATCGTTGGGCAACAATAATTATACACTAGATGCCGAATGGCGAGGAATTGTATTTCAGCCCAACAACCCGAGTGTTGTCTATGCGAGCGGTAAGGATATTTATAAGTCTACAAACGGTGGTATCACTTGGACACTCCTAGTCGACCATATTAATTTGCCTGCTGCCTATCCTTCCAACTTAACGATACAACGTACTAATCTAGCCGTAACACCTGCTGCATCAGGCTACCTATATGCTTATGCTGTTGGCACTAAAGACAATCCAACTTCGGGCACCGTCATGCTCTATAATGACACAACCAGTAGTTGGCGGTTATTGACTAGTGATACTACAATTGATCTATTCAATAGTTACAAATCCGCATGGACAAGTATAACGGTTTCGCCCACTAACCCTAATCTAGTATATAACACCCTAACGAAAGTACGTGGCTCGCACACTGCCCTATCAGCCACCAATTGGGAGGACAGATCTCCTTACAACAATGCTACTTTCCACGCTGATGTACATGAAGTGCATTTTCCACCCAACAATCCTAGTTTTGTTTATGCTGCCACCCACGGAGGCGTTTCCAAAAAGGATATTACAGACTTGGGCATAGGCGGTTGGACAGCACTCTACAATGGTTTAGCCGTAGCTACTATTTGGTCTTTTGATGACTGGGAAGGCAACGATAGTATCATACTAATGGCAAATCAAGATGTAGGCATTCATCATACAATCAATAATGGTAATAATTGGTATTCCGATCTATCTGGAGGAGATGGATTTACGAGCCGAGTAGAAGACCAATCGGGCAAGGTTTATTTAGAATATAATCGCTATACAGGAGTTCATTATATTGATAGTAATACGTTGAGAATATATTCTGATCCTGTTGCCGGTCGTAGCAATACGGACTTACCAGTTGATTCAATAGGAGCTCCATCTAATAAAGCATTAGCTGATGCTGGTTTCCCAGTAATCAATCACCCTAAAGACGACCAAGTTTATGTGGGACTTTCTGAATTATACACCAACTTGACTTGTGGGCTGGACTATACACTTGTTGGGATAGTTCCAGATACTATTATAAAAAAACATCGATATGAAGGAGACACCTTAGTAATTGCGGGAATTGGTGTTAATGCTACTGGGGGGATAGTTAGTAATGGCTATCAAATGAATAGAAGAATAATAATTATTAATGGTAGCCCCATCGTTCTTGGCCCTTCATTAGAAAATCATTGTGCAGCACTCGGCATTATCTTAGATACTGTTCACACCTATGCCCCAAACAATAATCGGTTTGACTATAGAATTGATACTATTTGCGTAATTACACCTCATGATGATACTATTATTTCTTCTCGGAATCTATACGCTCCAAACCTAACCAATGCCCAAGTAACCGACAGTATCTGGAAAGTACAATCCAACCTAAAAGACTACTTCACAAGCAAGTACGGACGTAGAATAAAAGAAATTGCTTTCTCTGAAGATGAACAAACCAACTATACTTACTTGGCGACTTTAGGTGATGTCGGCAATGGTGATCGACGTTGCGAATTTTATCGAAAAGACGGTGACAATAATATGCTCTGTGATACTTGTGTGGAGCGACTGACCGCCAATGTACCGATAAGTGACACTACGTACAGCCGAGATCCTAATCCAATAACAGGCATAGCGGTTGATCCATTAGATGGTAATCGAGTATGGCTTAGTTTTAGTGGCTTTGACCAACAAATAAAAGTCTATTATTCTGCTGATGCAGGCAATACCTGGCAAAACTATGATGATGCCAACCAAACACTCGCCAAATTGAATATGCCCATCAATAATATTGTTTATCAACGTCGTACCAACGATCGTTTGTATATCGCTACAGACGTAGGAATCTATGTGCGTGAAGGGAATGGCAATTGGCAACGGATGAGCGAAAACTTCCCCAATGTGCGTACATCAGAACTCAAAATCAACTATTGTGTCGGTAAATTGAGGGCTTCTACCTTCGGTAGAGGTGCTTGGGAAGTTGACCTACTTCCCGAAAATCTAGACGAACAATATCGCAGCTATCGCACAATAACGGGTACTGAAATCTGGAAAAAAGATAAACAAATGACTAGAGATATTCGAGTACCGACAGGTAGCAAATTGATACTCGAAGACATGACACTCAATATGCCCAAGGGTGGGCTTATCATTGTGGAACAAGGAGCTACTCTACAAGTAACCAATAGTACCATTACCAATCGCTGTAGCCAAACTTGGCAAGGGATAGAAGTATGGGGCAATAGCCAAAAAGCACAATCTTACATCAATAAAGACCATGGTCGAATAGTCCTCCAAAATGCGACGATCAGCTACGCCAAACAGGCGATTGCCAACTGGAAGGTAGGCGACTACCAAGCTACTGGCGGTATTATCAATGCTTACAAAACTACCTTTCTGAATAACTGGCGAGCGGTAGAAATGATCCGATATCATTCGCCGACTGGTCAAGCAGATTTGAGTACGTTTATTGATTGCCAATTTGTAGCCAATGACCAAATAAGAACCTTTGACAATGGTAGCAAACAGTTTTTGGGACATATGTCCATGTGGGCAGTTGATGGACTCAAAATACGAGGCTGTCGCTTTCTCGACGAACGGACAGACAAGCTGCAAGCGAGCTACCCAGCAGGCAATTATGGCATTTATGGTTTGGGGGCTACACCCAATATAACGAGTCATAATCCTTCCCCTCTATCCAATCGCCCGCGTAGAAATACCTTTCAAGGATTGGGGCGTGGTATTGCGTTGGGCAATGCTGCTAGTAGTCGCTTTTCTTCTGTGATTGATCAATGCGACTTTGTCGCCAACAAACAAGGAATCGACATCACCGCACACAACGATGTCAAGATAGTCCGCAATACCTTTGAGGTAGGAGCTTATGATAATAATGGCAATGGACACTATGGTACGAGCCTACTCCACAGTTGGAATTATGTGGTAGAACAAAATAAATACACCCTAGCCACCACATCACCTGCCTATCAAGTACGCTTGGGCGTGTGGGTCGATAATTCGGGTAGTACTGCCAATCGGATTTATAATAATGGCTTTGAAAATATAGAAATAGCAAACCTAGTCCATGGTAATAATGGCACTAATAGTTCAACCAATATTGGAGGATTACGCTTTGAATGCAATGCCAGTACCAATGCCGTACTAGATTATAGTATCAATAAAGCTAGAAACAGTAATGTTACGGCATCTATTGCAATACAACAAGGCAGTCCTAATACCTCTGCTGGCAATAAGTTTTCATATCCACTCAATACAAACTTTGGCATCAATTGGCATTTCTACAATGAAGGTCCTGCCATTCAGTATTATAGTCCCCCAAGTGGTCGAGAGTTTCCTACTAAGGTGTATGGTGTGGGTTATAATACATCCCCCATTACTTCTAATGAATGTATTACTAACTACTCTAATACAGGCATAATTAACACCCAAACCAATGAAGGCTTATCTGTCAAAATAGATGCCTTAAAACAGCAATTTGGCAAAAAAAGAGGCGAATATAATACGACATTGCAAACCTTGCGAAAGCACAAAGAAGCCAATGAAAAACAACAGCAGTTGTATAGTGAGCTAAATCAAACTAGCTTAGAGATGACACAATTGGCAAATGAAATCATCTTTCGTTATCGTCAAGATACTACTAATCTACAGTGGGATAGTATCGCTGTTTGGATTATCCAGAAGCCTGCTAACGTAGCCGTTAGTTATGAATTGGTAGAACATTGGTGGAAACGCAAAAGATATACAGAAGCATTGGAAATATTACAACAAGTACCTAAAAAGTATGAACTTACAGAACAAGAGCTGAAAAACCAAGCTGATTATGTATCGTTCAAAAAACTGCTCTATGAAGTCTATGAATCAAGACGAAATGAAGCACAACTCTATCGAACAGAATATGAACAATTATTAGCGATAGCCGAAAAAAGAAATGGTTTTGTAGCAGTACAAGTTACTGCTATGCTTCAGTTTTTTTATGCCAATACTATTACCCTCACTACGCCAACTATTCCTAAAGAAATAGAACAACGAGTTGAAGAAGAAGAATTGACTATCAGTACAACGCTACAGGTTTATCCTGCTATTGCAGATACTTGGTTGGATATCCAATACAACATTCTTCAGTATGAAAACAGCGAATTGGCTATCTACAATTCGGCAGGAATGATCATAACTAAGTCCACATTAGAACAATCAAAGGGAATTTGGCAATTGAACGCTTCTAAATTGGAGGCGGGAAAATATACGATTCGTTTACTTCAAGCAGACCAAACAATCTTGTCAGATACTTTTATCATTCAGCACACTAAATAAACCAGCCATGAAAAGGATTATATTGTTATTAGTTACTTGCTTTTTATTTAGTATTGCTCTACCTGCTCAACACGTGGGCTTTCATAAAGAATATCAGGTGGGTTGTGGGGGCACTATTTTTACAGGTATTGTAGAAATGGACTCTTTCTATATGGCACAGGGAATTTCGGGTGATAGTGCAGATTGCTTTAGGGCTAGGAATACTATGTTCAAAATAGATTATGATGGCAATATTCTATCGTATGTAACCAATCCATATCAAGAAACTTTTACTCCTACCTTGCAATTGAATTCTAAGGGCAATTTCGTTACTACAGCTTACTACGTAGATAGTATAGGTATGCATGGGGCTATTTTAGAATTCGATAGCAATGGTGTATTAGTAGATAGTATTATCATAGAGAATGCTTCTGAAATTGGAGCTGGCATACGAGCGGACGATTGGAAAATCAAGAAAAATCAAGAAAAAATAGTCATCTGTGTAGAAAGGGATAGTATCATTAATGATGTTTATATTAGAGTAATCAATATTGATAGTAATAGTGCCGTCAAATACAGTAAAATATTTAGTATAAATAACAATTTAAATGATGACTTTCCTTGTTTGCAACTTAAGGACAATGGAGTGATTATTGGTTATGAACAAAGCAATACACAAAAAGTTAATAACAACTACACCATCAGAGCCATCATCAAGCAATTGGATAGCTTAGGCAATACCCTTTGGCATTGGCAAAGTGAGGACAGCTTGCAGATTCTTGGTGTAGATGATATGCTGGTCAGCAAAGATAAGGGTATCGTAGCAGCGACAGGCAAAGCCGTCGTTATTACTGCCACAAGTCGCGATGATGTCTATTCAGAAGGATATATTTTCAAACTAGATAGCAACCAGCAGTGGGCATGGTCACGGCAGATGCCCAGCTTTTATTATGGCTACTACAATCGTATGAATCGCATCTTGGAGTTGGCAGACAGTAGCTTAATGGTCTTTGGCTCTGCGACCGACACCCTCACTATTAATGGCACTAGAATCACACAAATCATGGGCTTGATCATGCACCTTTCGGCAAATGGCGACAGCCTCTGGAGTCGGCGATACCAAATAATAGGCGAAGCTGGTGGCAGACATAAAGTAGTTGATGCCAAGGCGACTCGTGATGGCGGCTACTTGATAGCGGGCGAGAGTTTTCTGTACCCGCGCCAACCTGTACAGCAGTTTGGTTGGCTACTCAAAGTCGATGCCAACGGCTGCCTACACCCCAACTGTGCTACGCCCGTCTCTTTATTGCCTGATGCTCCTGAGCGTATCGCATTGCGGCTTTCGCCCAATCCTGCTAGTCATTCTTTGCAAGTCAATTTGGGCATTCCTACTGCCCTATTGGGCAAGACCATGCAATTTCGCATCATCAATACACAGGGACAAGTCTTGCAGCTGTTGCCCGCTCGTGCCTATGCTGATTTTTCGTATATTCTGAATGTACAGGATTTGGCAGCAGGAGTGTATTTCTTGGAAGTGATGATAGAGGGTCAGTCCATTGGTGCGGAGCAATTTGTGAAGTTGTAAGTATTTGGATTTATTGGATTGGAGGATTTTTGGATTTCAATAATAATCGGCAAATATAAAATATGGCAGCTGCTGCTGAAAAATCCTAAAACATGAAAAATGTAAGTATTGGGATTTGTTGGATTGAAGGATTTTTGGATTTCAACAATAATCTGAAAAATCCAATAAATCCAAATACGGGGAGCGACAATATTTAATCGAATCAAAAAAACCTAAAAAATGAACCTATCCAATCCAATTGGATGACGCTGCTAGCATCAATTTGAGCAACCTAACTAATGGTATTTATTTCTTGAAGATGCAGACGAGTGAAGGATTGATACACGAAAAAGTAGTCATCAGCAAATAAATATTCATTACTATCACTTTGCACTACAACGTACACGTATGAACAAAATAATATTATTAGCCATTTTCTTATTATTCGCTTGCGAACAAAAAAAAGTATCGCCTACCATACCCAAAACAGTTAACAATGAACAAATGAGTCAACTTTATGAAAATGATCAAAAAGATCGTACCGAAGACAATATTGATTGGGATATAGTTTCCAAAAATGATAGCCTAAGACTTGATGAAGTAATAGATCTGCTAGAACAGCAACAACTCCAAACCGCTCAGGATTTTGAAAGAGCAGCTATGATTTTTCAGCATGGCAGCGATACATTTGCCTCTAAAATGGCTATACAAATGATGCAAAAAGCGATTAATCTAGATGCTACTATTGACAAATGGCTCTTAGCTGCTGCTATAGATAGACACTTAATGAAAAAGAGGCTACCCCAAATATATGGTACGCAATATCGAAGAACAGGAGCTAACAATACTTGGGAGTTGTATAAAATTGACACCACAAAAGTATCAGATGCAGAACGAAAACGATATAATGTCCCAACGCTACTAGAGCAACAGAATAAATTATTGGAGTTTAATAAAAAATAGAGATTATTACGAATCTATCCGTAATAACCTCTATTAGCAATTCGCTAAGTAACTTTTTTATAAAAAACAGCTCATCTCAAAACCTTTTCCTCTTTTTGTTGTTTAAGAGGCATATCACAAATCAAAGGAAGCCCAAAAAGCTTCCTTTTTTTATGTCCTTATGGCATTGATAGGCTATTCATAAGCTGCGGCAATTTGCACAAAAAAGCTTCCCCAATTAACATCACCATAGTTTTTGCCTAAGCGAACGATGATAAGCTTCTTTTTAGGATTCACATAAATAAACTGTCCCAAAATTCCTTGAGCCATATAATCACCATCCGTAGCTACTTCGGCAGGAAACCACCATTGGTGCTGATATCCTTCCCAACTTCCATTGGTTGTATCTCGTTTAGTAGACTGCTCCACCCATGATTTGGATACAATTTGCTGACCATTCCAATTGCCTTCATTCAGATACAATCGACCGATTTTAGCAAAATCTCTTGCCCTTGCATTGACACAACAAAAGGTTTTTTCTAGTCCATTTTTCTTTTTATCAATACTCCAACTGGCATCATATTCCATCTGTAAAGGTGTCCATATTTTTTGTTGCAAATAAGCAGTTACTGTTTTATCTTTCAAGGCTCGCTCTAGCACTAAACCGAGCAATTGCGTATTGCCACTTACATAATCAAAACTCTTCCCTGGCGATTGTTTTAGTTTTAGCTGCTTGATGGCTTTACGCAAATTTAGCCCATAATAAAACTTAGCTGCATGACCAAAAGGATTGAAATACCCTTCATTAAAATTTAATCCCGATGTCATTTGTAGCAAATGCTCAACTGTCACGCTATCAAAACCATTTTTTTTGAGCTCTGGAATATAATCTGTCACTGGCTGCTGTATCGACTCAATCAATCCATCGTCAACAGCACAACCTACTAAGATAGATGTAATTGACTTTGCCATCGAAAAAGAAGGAACAATCGAGCTGGTATCATATTTATCGAAATACTGCTCGTACTGAATCGTATCATCTTGGATAATCATAAAAGCAACTGTTTTATTGTCTTCCAAAAATTGCCCAAAAGGCACTACTTTGTCTTCTCCTAAAGTTAGTTCTGCCGGAAATCTACCTGCTGTATCTACAACAAATCTGAACGGAATCTCACTTTTTTGCAACGCTCTTTTTGGAAATTTTTTGTGGTCGTTGATGTCTGCAACATTGAAGAATACAAATCGCCCGAGTGTACATGAACTAAGGCTGACGATAAGTAATAAAAATAGTAAATTTTTCATAGGTTAAGTTTTTGTGATTCAATAAAGATATAAAACCGCACACTTTTTAGCTAGTGTCATTTTTGGGGAAAGAATAAAAGTTAACGTTGCTCTCAATAAGACCACTTTGCTGTTAGATACTAGAAGTTAGACTTCCAACAATAGAGGTTATTAAGAATGGAGTTGCATGAAGGTAAGAAGATAGATTTTTTTAGTCCTAGCACAAAAAGTGTACGGTTTTATAAACAAAAAAAAGCCCTCATTACAGCTGCAATGAGGGCTCTTAACATAACTACCTCCTAAAAAGTAATTATTTATAGTAGGTGATAACTAGTACTAGTTATTTGCTTTGAATTTTTTCAATGCTTCGTTCAAGCGAGGTACTACATCAAACAAATCACCTACTACACCGTAGTCAGCAGCCTTAAAGAAAGGAGCTTCAGGATCTTTGTTGATTACTACAATCACTTTTGATTGATTGACACCTGCCAAGTGCTGAATAGCACCAGAGATACCCACAGCAATGTACAAGTTTGGACGAATCGCTACGCCTGTCTGTCCCACATGTTCGTGGTGAGGACGCCAGTCGATATCTGCTACTGGGCGAGAACAAGCCGTAGTAGCACCCAAAATAGTTGCCATTTCTTCGATCATACCCCAGTTTTCAGGACCTTTCATTCCTCTACCAGCCGATACTACCAATTCTGCTTCTGGCAATGGCACAACACCATCTACCGTCGCTTGACCAGTTACTTTGACACGTCCAGCAGGTACTGCCACGTCCAATGTTTCTACAGTAGCATCGCTACCGCTTGCGTTCGGACGGAAAGTATTAGGAGCAATCGTAACGACTCTATTCGCAGAAGAAATGCTATAGGTAGCAAAACCTTTACCAGAGAATACGCCTTTTTTCACTTCAAACCCATTGGTTGGAGCAGTCAAAACAGAAGTAACTAAACCAGCTTCCAAACGAATGGCTACACGACCAGCCAAAGACTTGCCCGTAGAGCTATGAGAAAATACAACCGTATCTGCACCCAATTTCTGAGCAGCATCTGCGACTACAGCAGCATATACTTGTGAGTCAAAATTGTTGTCAGCAGTGCTGACATTATATACTTTGGAAGCACCATATTGTCCCAAAGAAGCGGCACCATCTGCTTTACCTATCGTCAGAGCGATACACTCTGTACCCAAAGCATCAGCAGCTAATTTGCCATACGTGACTGCCTCTAGGGCAGATTTCTTGATAGAACCTGTTAGGCTCTCTGCATATACTAATACAGCCATGATTATATTACTTTTGCTTCGTTATGTAATAGGTTGACAAGCTCGTCCATGTTTTCTGGATCGATGAGCTTCACACCTGTTTTTTCTGGTGGATAATCGTAGCGAACGATAGTAGCCAAATCTTCGGCTGCTACTGCTGCAATGACGTTGATAGGCTTACGTTTAGCCATCATAATTCCACGCATATTCGGAATACGTTGTTCTGCCATGTCTTTAGCACAAGACACTACAAACGGCGTATCCACTTCCATTGTTTCTTTACCACCTTCTATCTCGCGGCTAAGTGTCGCAGAGTTCCCCTCCATTTTGAGGTTATTGGCATAAGAAATAAACGGCATATCCAACAATTCCGCAGTCAATGCAGGTACTTCCGAACCATTGTAATCAATGGTTTCTTTTCCCATAAACACGACATCAAAGTTTTCTGCTTTGGCGTAAGCAGCTACTTGCTTGGCTACAAAAGTAGCACTAGAAGCCACTGCATCTACACGCACAGCACTATCGGCACCAATAGCCAATCCTTTGCGAATAACGGTTTCATTTTCTTTAGGACCTACGTGAAATAAGGTCACTGAACCACCTAACTGCTCTTTCAACTCCAAAGCACGAACCAAGGCATACCACTCATCATAAGGGTTCATGATGTACTGTACACCATTTGTATCAAATGCTGTATTATCTGCCGAGAATTTAACTTTAGTAGTTGTATCTGGCGTTTGGCTAACACAAACTAATAATTTCATAAATTCGATTTTATTTTAGTAAACTTTCAATTTTTTTTGAAACAACGCCAAATATAATCTTTATTTAGCATAATTCTAAGTAGCGAGTACTTTTTTTTGTACTTTGTACAAACACCCCCCTAAAATAATGCTATGAAAACTTATCTGTACCTTGCTTTATTCTTGTTAACAATATTAGGCGTAAGCTGTTCAAAAGAAAGAGGCTGCAAAGACGAACAATCCATCAATTACAATCCTGATGCTGAATTGCCTGACAATAGTTGCCGCTACCCTACTATCCAAATAGCCGTTGATTTGCGTTGGGGCAATGTCCCATTTGAAAACAATCGCATCTACAATCTAGCAGGCTACAACACCGCTATCAAGAATTTTGAATGTTTACTTTCGGAGTTCGAGCTTATCGACTTTGCAACTAGCAAAACTATACAACTGCTACCTAAGTATCATTATTTGGCTGCTGCCAATACCGATTTTGGGTTTGGAGAAATCGAACTGCGCCAAGCACAGCAACTACAATTTAAGGTAGGCTTGTCTGCCAATCAAAACCACGTACAATCTTCTATCCTAGATAGTGATACTTTATTGTATTGGAATGCCACCGATGGACACGTATTTTTGCGGCTAACTGGCAAAGTTGATCGTAATGGTGACGGCATTCCCAACGAAAATGAAGCTTTTGATTTTGAAATTGGTACCGATGATTTATTGCAGGTAATTAATTTGCCTATCAATCGAATTTTTAAATCTACGGATGAAACTATTATGCTAAAGCTAGACATCAAAGCTTTACTAGATGGAATCGATTTGCAGACGCAGAGTAGTACGCAAACTACTGATAATTTGCCTTTGGCAAGGCAGATAGCAGATAATATGGCGGGGGCTTTTAGTTATTGATTTTTATAGCACAATAAAAATATCTGAATGCAGGAAAAAATAGAAATGGAACATGATAACCACATAACTCAGCCGAGCGAAAGCAGCTATTTTTCATGCTAACCAACTTCATTAATACATAAGAAAACGTAACATACAAAAGCAATAAAATGAACGACCTTTTAGATGATAACGCAGACTACCAAACAGGAAAAAGTCCTGCATTCTTGACTGTATTGGTCGCTCAAACTATTATCCTAATCAGTGCGCTGATTAATATTTTTGCAGGTGGTTATGACATCAAATTCTTTGAAGATTACATATTTGTCTTGATTACTCCTTACTTAATTTCGCTTGTTATTGCTTTCCTTACCCTTTTGAGGGATAAAGGAAAAATAAGAAACCTCTTGCTATTAATATTTGTGCTGATAAGTCTCTATCTAATTCTTGCAAATGGTCTAATATATACTTTTCGCAATATGAGTGGTAAAATTGGGGGCTAGTGCGAAACAAATGTAGAGACAAGAATCTTGCTCCGAGATAACACCATAGAAGATATTTCAGTTATTGACCTACTAGGAGCATGTCTAAACATCAAAGATTCTTTCCCTATCTCATCTAATCTCTACCAACAAAGTGTTCTAACTTATAATAGTCTAGCTTCTATCTACCTACGTCACCAACATACCAGCAATAGTAGCGGTCAAGAAACAAGCAATGGTACCACCTAGCAAGGCTTTGAGACCAAACTGAGCGAGTAATTTTCTTTTGTCGGGTGCGATCGCCCCAATACCACCTATTTGGATACCAATAGAAGCAAAGTTCGCGAAGCCACAGAGAGCATAAGTCACAATAATTTTAGATTTGTGTGTCAAAAATCCGCTTACTTTAGGAATATCGGCATAGGCAACAAACTCATTGATAACTGTCTTTTTGCCGAGTAGCTGCCCTACTATCAAAATATCTTCGGAAGGAGTTCCTAATATCCAAGCAATCGGCGACAAGAGTACGCCCAAAATATATTCTAAATTGAAGGAAGAAAAACGCCCAGCAGTAATTTGATTGGTGTACATATTGAGGGTAACTCTATCTATTTTGTCTGAACCAGCCACTAATGAATCAAGGGCTACGTCGTTTTTGTACAAGAACCATTTATCAGAATCCTCGTTCCACAGAATAGCCAAGTCATTGCGCGAAAGCGTGTCATAGACCATCGAATCTCTCATAACAGTAGCGGTTTGTTCCATCGATGGCATGGGTCCTGTGGGATTATCGCCCAGTAGTACCGTAGTTGTATCGACTACTTGTTGTATCAATTGGGTCGCCTTGACAGGAACACTACTTTCGAGCACCAAGACATCTTGCGAGTCGCTAAAAATAGCCCCAAAGAAATCCCAGCCTCCATCAGCCGTCCAACCAATCCATTGACCTATTGTGCTAGAGCAAATAGAATTTGCCATAGCTACCAAAGCGGTAAAAACAATCAACATAGCCCCTACATTGACGGCTAACTTTAGTCCATCGGTCGTACCATTAGAGATAGCTTCTAGTACATTGTCACCTATCTGCTCGCTCGGAATTGTCATATCTGTATTAATTTCTTCTGCTGTCTCTGGATAGAGCATTTTGGCAGCTAGTATAGCCGCAGGTGCCGACATGATAGAAGCGGTCAGTAAGTGTGTTGCAAATTCTTGTTGGCTGGCTTTGTCGCCACCACCCAAAAAACCAATATAAGCAGCAAGCACACCACCCGCTATAGTCGCCATTCCACCGACCATGAGGCAAAGCATTTCCGATTTGGTCATTTTATCAATATAAGGCTTGATAATAAGTGGTGCTTCTGTTTGCCCAATAAATACATTGGCGGCAGCAGCCATACTTTCCGCTCCAGACAACCGCATAGCCTTGGACATAATCTTGGCTAATCCATAAATGATTTTCTGTAAAATGCCATAGTAATATAAGATAGAGGAAAGTGCCGAGAAGAAAATAATAGTTGGCAAGACTTGCACGGCAAAGATATACCCCACGCTATTGGTGTTCATCAAGTCACCGAACATAAAATCGGAACCTTGTTTTGTATAATCCAACACATTGACGAAAAAACCAGAAAAAAAGTCAAAAAATCCACGAATAAAGGGGATTTTGAGAATAGCTAGCCCTAATACAATCTGCATACTTAGTGCTATCAGCACCAACTTCCAGTCAATTTTGCTTCTATTGGAGCTAAAAGCATACAGAATACCAATCAATACAGTGATTCCTAGTATTCCTCTCAAAATATCTTCCATGATGGTGGTTAGTTTTGGTCCGTCTATGTAATAAGGTCAAAACTAATAAAAAGCACTAGAAAAGCAAAGGTTTGTCTTATTTAAGTACAATCTACACACACAATTGGCAACGACTCGCTTAACCTTAAATTAACTTATTTTTGAACTAAAGCATTCTTTATTCTCACAAATTATTTTTTACAAGCTTGTTTTCTTATTTTTGCCTATTAGAATTTAATCTAAGAGCATGTCTAAGGTTATTAAGACACACTCTAAGAAATAAAGCCATTACACAATCAAATTTCTATCAAAAACTCTTCTAACCATGCAAAAATTACTTTTGTTTATTGTCTTGCTATTGCCATTCGTGGCCTTTGCACAGGATAATACAGCTGCCACGCAGCACCAAAATGCTGTTCTGCAGCTACAAAGACAACTTCCTAATGCTCAAAAAGTAGATGTACTACAACGACAAGAGCTACAAAAAGATGCACACAAAAGTGCTACTTGTGGTACCTGCAACAAAACTAAGAAAGCAGCAACTACATCGCCCTTGTCCTTTAATCAACAACTAGCTGACTTACGAGCCAAGGAACAAAAACTAGAACAAGCAAAACAACAGCTTATTGCTAATGCTACCTTATCGGACGACGATAATCTGATGGTACAAAAATATGACAAGTCTCTAGTAGCCGTACAGACACAGATAGCAAAATTCGAAAAAGCACAAAAAAGAACTTCTAAATAACTCTTTATACTTAATTAGTAATGAAAAATTTAATAACAACATTGATCTGTAGCCTACTATTATTGGGCTACAGCCAACAAGCAGCTGCACAAGCGGCAGACTGCTTTACCGCAGGGCTAAGTCCATTCTGTGGCGGTATCGCCCAATATGCGGCCAACTCCGATGGTACAGGATCAGGTGCTGGCCCTCAAGCACCTGCTGGTCCCAACTACGACTGTTTGGGAACACAGAGCAACCCTACTTATTTTAGTGTCACGATTGACCAAGCAGGTAGTATTGATTTTACGCTAGACAATACCTCTGGCAATGATATTGACTTCATTCTTTGGGGTCCTTTCAACGGTCTATCTGCTGCTAGCAACGCCTGTGACTCGATGGGAACAGGTGGCGTTTGGGGCGATGTAGCTGATTGTAGTTATAGTATAAGTGGTCAAGAACAAGTAACGGTAGCCAATACGCAAGTAGGCGAAGTTTATATCTTGATGGTTTCTAACTACGAGAATACACCGACTAATATCTTCAGTACTTCCAATATCGGTACAGGCTCTATTGCTTGTGCTTGTGATATTCCAGTAGTAGTCGATACCTTATCTGCTGCTTTCGGAAATCAAGGATTTTTGGCAGACACTACGGGTGGCGTACAGCAGTTTGTGGTATGTGCCAACAATACAGTAGGTTTTAGAGTAAGTGCAGGCGGTAGCCTAAACGATACACTTTCGTTGTATGGTCCTTTCACTTCTATTCCTGCTGTGACACCTAACTTTAGTACGTTTGAAGCTTTTCCTCGTGCACCTTCGTTTGATACGATTGATATTTTTGTACTCATGACCCCAGACGAAACAAACATTGGAGTCAGTGACTTTACAGTAGGCGTTTCCAACAAAATAAATACGGGTACTACTTTGGATAGTAGTTGTTTTGATCAAATACAAATGCAATTGGTTGTTCCTGGGGTGCGCCTAAACGATCGTATGGTTTGTTCTGGTGAGCAATTCCAAATATTGACCGATTCGGTACCCACTACTGCACTAGGCAGTTCTAGCTACACGTGGTCTCAAATCAGTGGCACGCCCGTTACGTTCTCTAGTACGACAGCTCCTGAGCCTTTCGTTACCATTGCTACCACATCAAGTACTAGTAGCAATGATTCGATTGTTATCGTAGTAGATTACAACTATGGTAGCTTATGTCCTATTTCGGATACCATGGTATTACGTTTCCCAGACAATAACATCACCTTTACCGCTTCAATGGATAGTGTATGTGCTGGACAAACAACTACTTTATCGGCTGTCTTGGCAGATACTTTTGGCGTACCTATCTGTAATGACTACACCATCTCAACGATTCCTTTAGCTCCAGTAGCAGGTTCAGGAACACGTCTGAATTTGGGCGATGATCAACTTTCTGCTGGATTACCTTTAGGATTTGATTTTGATTTTTATTGCAATACCTATAATACCTTTGCTATCAGTAGTAACGGTTTCATTACATTTGACTTGGCTGCTGGTTCAGGCTGTTGTTCTGGTGAGCTATTGCCTGATGCTGGTTTTTTCGGGTCTGTTAATGACGTAATAGCGATGTGTTGGACGGATTGTAGCCCTAACAATGGTGGCGTTATCGAATACTTCACAGTAGGTACGGCACCTAACCGTCGTTTGATTGTCAACTTCACCAATGTACCTCCTTTTAGTACAGGTACTGGCACCCAGACAGTACAAGCTATACTGCACGAGACGACCAATGTCATAGAAATTCATGCCACTAACGTTACACCAAGTGGTACTATATTTGCCAACGAAGTAACCTTAGGTATAGAAAACTCTGATGGTACTATCGCACATGCACCAGCTTCTACCAACGCGACAACTACTGCTTTCAGCAATGTAGCTTATCGTTTTTCTCCTGTGTTAGTAGGTCCTTTCTACACGTTTACACCTAGTACAGGAACACCAAACACGGTATCCAATCCAACAGTAACAATCAATGCGACCACAACTTATTCAGTAGTGGTAACAGATGATGTATGTGCTTACCAAGATACCATCTTAATTACTGCCATATCTAACTATGCTGCTCCTACAGTGATGTGTGATAGCAGTGGCAATACAAGTATTAGCGTAAGCTGGAACGACATAGGACTACCAGCAGGTGGATTCTATGAGTATAGCTTAGATAGTGGTGCGACTTGGACAACTGTAGGGCCAGGACTAAGTACTACTATTACTGGTCTGAACAACAATACAACATATAATATTTCTATACGAGGTGATGACAATACAGGTGGAATTTGTACCTTATCAGCTATAGGCATGACAAATTGTACTACACTTAACCCTGATTGTTCTGGCAATCCTGCTATTAATATTGTCCTTAATGCAACAGACGTACTCTGTAATGGCGGTGCGACTGCCTGTATCAATGCCACACTTAGTGGTGGTAGCGGCAATCCATTTAGTAGCTTAGTTTGGTCAAATGGCATCACAAACGTAGATAGTATTTGTAATTTAGCTGCTGGCAACTACACACTAGTAGTGACGGATACTTTCTCTGGTACCTCTAGTCTAATTTCTTGTGTAGATTCTATGTCTATCACAGTTCTAGAACCTACGGCTGTTGATGTCGTAGTCGATTCTACTACTAACCCTACTTGTAGCGGTAGTGCAGACGGAAGTATTTACATTACTGCTACAGGCGGTACTGGTTCTTACACTTACCTCTGGCCAAATGCAACTACTGTAGAAGATATTACGGGACTTAATAATGGTACTTATATAGTAACTGTTAGTGATGCAAACAACTGTACGGATACGGTTAGTGCTACTTTGACTGTTCCTAATCCTATCCTTATTAGTGTCGACAATATCACCAACAACAGTTGTGCAGGTACTACCGATGGTAGTATCACTATTTCTGCTACAGGTGGCGTAGGTGCACTTAGCTACCTTTGGGCCAATGGCACGACTACCGTAACCAATACAGCTATTGCAGAAGGTACTTATATTGTTAGCGTAACAGATGCAAACAACTGTATGGATACCGCACAAGCTACTGTTATACCTACTGTATTTTTGACCACTACTGACGCTACGACCAATCCTAACTGTTTTGGTCAATCGGGCAATAGCACGGTAACCGTTGCTGGTGGTTCTGGTAGCTATACATTCGATTGGGGTACTTCTTCTACTTCTACTACTGGTACTGCTACATTAGCAGGAGGCACACACATCGTGACCATTACAGATGGTGGCAATGGTTGTATGACAATGGATACCGTAACAATTACAGTTCCTGATTCTATTACCATCACAACTGTTAATGTCAACAATATTACTTGTACAGGTGCTATCAATAGTGGTAGTATTGATATCAACATCAGTGGTGGAACAGCTCCTTATAGCTTCAATTGGTCAACAGGTGCTACTACCGAAGATTTGGTTAGCTTGACAGCTGGCAGCTACACATTGACTGTCACAGACGGCAACAACTGTACACAACAAGCTACTTACAATGTAGCTGGTATCACTCCGATAAATGTCACTATCAATACGTTGGTAGGTATGGTTGGTTGTGATTTGACCGCTACAGGAAGTGCCGTAGCAGTAGCTACTGGTGGTAGTGGATTTACTTACAACTGGTCAACAGGAACAGCAAATGATACCATCATTAACTTAGCAGCAGGTACTTATACCGTAACCGCTACCAATAGTGATGGTTGTACAAATACTGCTAATGTAACGATTACAGCTCCTGTTATTCCTACTCTTGCCGTATCGGTAGGACTAGCAACAGGACAACAAGCAGATACCATTCAGCCAAGCGAAAACACGACTGTATTTGCAACTGGTGGTGCTGGACAAAGCTACAACTGGACAGCAACGGGTGCTGGTAATCCTGCTATTGCGACACCAAACGCCGCTAGCACTATCGTAACACCTGATGCAGAAGGAAACTATACCTACACCGTTGTAACAGATGTAACAACAAATGGAACAAACTGTACTGCTACGGATAGCGTAACCGTAACCGTGGAGCCTGCTTACTTGGGTATTCCTGATGCGTTTACACCGAACGGTGATGGTCTTAACGACTTGTTCCGCCCTGTTACTTTACAGGCTAAAGAAGTTATACAGTTTAGAATTTACAACCGCTTGGGTCAGCTCGTTTATACGGGTGATGACCTCGAAAATGACGGCTGGGACGGTAACCTAAATGGTGTTGCTCAAGCTAGAGATGTTTATATGTATGTATTGGAATACAAAAGAGCGACAGACAACAACGTGAAAAGCGTCCGTGGTCAAGTTACTTTATTGAGATAAACCAACCTATATATTTAAGTTTTTCAAGTCCTTTCTTGCTAGTAGCAAGAAAGGACTTTTTATTTGCTTGCTATTCAGCAAAATAAAAGTATCTTCGTATTCCAGATTGAACCTTACTACATATCATACCTAATATAACTACTGCAACCCATTCCCTAACTATCAAAATCCCTACCTGCCAAAAAACATACTATTTGGAGTACCTCCCCTATCCAAATAGCACCTACTACAATTTTAATTTTTTATAACTAAACACCTAATTTAATCATGTTGAAAAATGTATTATTTGGGGCATTCGTATGCCTTACTTTGTTCTCTTGTAGCAATACTTGGATTGCTCCACCTTATACCGATTCCGAAAAAATAGTTGGTCTAACTCCTGCCATGGACATAGAAGCCGTCAATACTCAATTGGGGATTCCTCCTTTTGATATTTATCATTTGCAAGAAAGTGGCAACGCTATTTTGGTGTATAACTACCGCCTCAAAAATAGAAAGTTTAGCTATGCTGCTGATGCTGCCAAACACAATGAAGAATCACAAACGAAGGGTAAATTGTGGTATTCCAAAAATTCTTATTTGGTATATGTACTCTTTGAAGCAGGCAAGATGAAATCTGTCGTGACCGATGCTGGTAGAGCCAACAGCGAAGGTTTGTTGATTGCAAACAATACCATTCAGTTATTGAGCAAGGACGAGCTAGAACTCTATGAGTTGGCAAAATTCCGTTATTTGCTCAACAACGAAAGTATTGACGAAGTGGTTATTCCATTATTCAACAAGAAAAACAAAAAATAACCCTCTCCATTATTAATTATACTAAGTACATACAGCAACTATTTATTGCTCACTTAGCCAAAAATATATTTATGAAAATGATAAAAAGTAAACTATCCTTAGGAATAGTTCTACTGCTTTTCTGTACGTTCGTTACTTCGTGTAGCAATGTATTTATTGGGTCGCCCTATACTTCGGTAAGCAAAATGTCAAAACTCGAAGGAGGAATGACGGTAGAGCAAATCAACAGTACACTAGGAATAGCCCCCTACGATGTCTATCATCTGCAAGAAGATGGTGGTACGCTCCTTACGTATCAGTACCGCAAGCAGTATCGCAAAACGAATGTAGGACAGGAAGCACAGATGCACGACCAAGAATCACAAACCTCTGGTAGAGTTTGGTACAAAGACCCTACTCGAATGTATGTTTTCTTGAAAAACAACCAAATGCAAGCCTTGGTAACGGAAGCTGGTATTGCCGATGGCGAAGGTATCTTGATTGATAACAATACCATTCAGATCGTAAGTCAAGATGACATCAGCTTGTTTACACTCGCCAAAAATGAAGGCATTCAAGATTCTACTTATAAGTATGCCATCAAGGCAACGAAAGATATTGGTAAAGTAACCATCTACCAAAGTTATTGGGTCAAGCAAAAAGTAGAACTAACCCTAGTTCCTGTTGCTCGCCCCAAACTTAGCATCAGCAATATCAAGCGTACTAGAGCCTTACCTGCTTACAAGAAGGAAACCTTTATTACTAATGACTATCGTGCAGCAATTACCGCAGGTTACAGCAGCTCTATGGTAGGGATTATGGGCGAATTTAATATTATCAACTCTACTAGTTTCCAACTCGGTGCACAAGCTGGGTTTGGTAAGTACATTGCTGGGGAAGGTATTGCTATTCCTGTTGGTCTAGCAGCAGCTTTTACTTTTGATAACAACAGAAAACACTCTATTGAGATACTTGCCAATGTTGAATACATACCAAGCTATACTGCATTAGCCACCTATTTAGGTGTTGGATATAAACTCTGCTACGAGCATTTTATATTCCGTGTGGGAGCTGGATTTGGTACGTTTCCGTTCGAAACGTATAACTACTATACTGGCCAAACCTACATCTATAGTGCCGCTAGTCCCAAAGGGCATTTAATGCTTGGTTACCGTTTTTAAGTAGAATATTCACTTAGAATCAACTTCCAAATAAAAAGGAGTTTCCTCATGGTGAGGAAACTCCTTTTTTTGTACTATTTAGACTCCCTTTGTAGTCGTTAGCAAGACTTGATTATAGGATTTTTAGAGTTTTTATCAATTTAACTACTGGTCTTGTTTTTGGGGTACAGGGCTATATACAATAATTTTCAGTTTAGCACTTAGCCATTGTTGTGCTTTTATATTTTATTTTAGTATGGACTTTTAGCTATTTTTATATTTTCAGGTAATTGAAAGTCTTTCTCATTGAGTTTCATTTCTTTGACCTCTGTAGCGATATTTTCCATAGTGACTTGTGCATTATCAATAATCATTTTTAGTGGTAACGCATTTGATTCTTTTAGGAAATCATACCAATTCCCAAATTTGTGGTTTTCAAATAAAGAAACGTCAACTTTCAATGTTGAATTAAAGTAATATTTTTGAATTCCGCTTTCACAAGTCAAGATTAATTCGTCACATTTATATCCAAGTATTTCAATTACATTTTTATTTAGTTCAACACTAATTATTGATTCTGTATTTGTTAGTCCGTCATTCCAAAACACAGTTTCGGAATTTGACATTTTGCTATAAATTTTGTTTTCAGAACCTACATATAACTGCCATTGCATTAAAGTTCCATTAGTTACAGATTTATAGTTTCCATCTTTAATGTAATATTCTTGTGTATCTCCCATCATTGATAACCATTGTTGATCAGTCATTTGTGGGGTTTTGTTTTTATAAGTGCTCGAATAAGTAATTTTTCCTTCAAAATTCTGTCCGAACACTGTTAATGTGGAAAATGTAATTAATGCAAATACTAATAATTTATTCATCTATTTCTATATTTTTTGACTTGCTCTAAATGGGTTTTCAGCCTTTCCCTTTCTTATTTTGTTTCGTAGTTCTACAGGACGCCCAACAGAGGATATTCCTAGTTAGTTCTAGGCTGTGCTCCCGTAGGGAGATCGACCAGAACTAGGGGCTTGACCCCGACATGAACGTCATACCATTGTTAGCGGTTCAGCTTCTTTTTATTTCAATTTCATATATTCTACCGCAATCAATTCGAATTCACTAAATTTCTTAAATGGAAAATCATTTTTCCTTTTTTCTTTGAAATGTTTGTCTTTCATCAATTCAAAAATCTTCTTGAATTCAAAATAAAACATTCTAATTAATTGAATTTTCTTAATATCAAAAGCCGTTTTTATTTTTTCTTGCCTTGCCTCCAAATCGCCAATATCTTCACCGTACTCTTCATAAAAACCAATTACTCTAAAATTTATTTTGTGTTTCGCTGTTGGAATTTCTCGAAGTATTATCTGGTCTCCACCTGGTTCTCCATACCAATTAAATTTTCTTTCAGTTTCTCCATTCATTATTCCAATCAAAGCGTTTATACAGTCTTCAATTGGGCATTCAGAATAAATATGAGTGATTGAAACTTCATATAATTTATGATTAGCATAAATCCAACAGGAACTCCAACCGTGTTCGTCTAAATAATAGCTAATGTTAACTTCCATTTTTTAGGTTTGGTTTTCTTTTTTCCTGCTGACCACCAACAGAGTCGGGGACAAGCATTTTGGTGTAAGGTCAAATTTACGAAATTTAGCATAAATTTCGCCGTGGTGTAAATATAAAAATGCCTGCTAAATAACCAAAACCAACTGCCGCTGTAGCCATTATTCTGTTATATGAAAGGTGTCAATAGTAAGTCCTGTACTGTCCTTATAAGCAAAGAACAAATTCAAATCATTTTTATCTTGTTTTACTTTTAAATATTGAGCTGGAACAACCACTTCTTTGGTGGCTAAAGAAAGTATTCCCCAATAATTATTCTCTATAATAGAAAGGTATCCATCAGCATCACCATAAATCGAACGATTTTGGAGAGGAATAACAATATTCCCCTGAAGATCCGTTACACCATAATGGTTAAGATTGTTACGAACTTTTAGGTAACCTATATTATTACGTAGTGCCTCAATGAAAGTATATTTGAAAGGGAAAATGACATTATTGGCTTTATCAATAACCCCATTTTTATTATTCTTAGTACCAATCAAGTAGTTGCCCCAACCATCATTAATCTCCAAACCACGCATCTCTGTTGAAAAAAGTCTTGTATATTCTAAGGGAATAACTAATTTTCCTTTTTCGTTCAAAGCTCCCTTTTTGTTGTCTTTAGTCACCATGACTAACCCATTTTCAAAGCATTCAATCTCGTCGTAATCAAGATCAAGTATTTGTTGAGCAATTCCATTGCGGATATCAATGGAACGGACACACTTTTTGGTTCCATTTTGTTCAACTGTGAAGCGCCCATTAACCCACAAATCATATACTTCATCGTATTTCAACGCTAATTTTATACTTCCAAATCTGTCTATTATTCCCCATCGGTTATCTTTTGCGACAGCAGCCATTCCATCGTCGTTAAACTTTTGGAATTTGTTGTACTGAAGAGGAATAACATCTATTCCTTTTTCGTCAATAAAACCTACTAAACTGTCACCACGAATAGGAGCTCGTCCTACTATAAATCGACCAATCCAATCATAGCTTCTTTTGGTAAGCACCTTCCCTCTGCCATCAATTAATTGATGTTGTTTATTTTTTATACTAACTAAACTAGAATCGGTACGATAAGCGAGCGAGTCAACTGCTTCTTTTAGACAGCTCTTGTTATTAAAATCGACTAAATCCCACTTGTCATTTTGTTTTACAATAGCCACTTTGTATTTAGAGAGTATAAGCAATTCGTCAAATTGAAGTGGCAGAATTTCTTTTCCGTTAACATCAATAATTCCTTTTTTTTGATTTTTCTGAACTGAGGCAAAGCCATTCTCAAAGATGGTTGCTTCTTCGTAAATACAATCAATTACCAGCGTAGAATCTATCCGAATATACCCCCAAAAAGTACCCCGTCGGACTAACCGCCGTTCGTTATGGAATTGTTCTTTTTTGTTTTCTGGACGGGGCTGCGTCCCCATGTAAACTACATCGGGATCCTCTGGCTCGCTGATATCCAATTCATACGCTTGGTTTTCTGGAATTTTTTCTATGTTATCACAAGAAAAGAAACAGTAATTGGCAAACAAGAGAAAAAGGGCTAAGGTGATTTTTTTTACGATTCTTGGGGTTTGTTGATTTAATTAGAAGAGAGGTGCAGGTACTAAGCACATTATGAACAGAGTCGCATAAAATGGGATGTTGTTTTTTATTTAATTCTGTTCAATAGCATGCCACTTCTTTCCATCAAATAACGCAATATCAGATGCTCCTACAGACCAAAGTCCACTTGGTCCTACAAATAGTTTCATTGCAGTTCTCATATCTGGACCTAATTCCTTAAATACGGTAATTTTGTCATTTTTCAGTCTTAAAATTCCATACATGGTTGAGAAATAAACGCTATCTCCAAAAGATTTAACAGACCAAATATCTACATTTGGTCCTGTTTGAATTACTTCCCAATTGTCATTTCTTCCTTTTAAGATAGTACCTAGTTGACCACCAAGATAAACATGTTCATTATGTACATCTCCATCATGTAATATGTATTTTGTAGGTGATACTATTTTTTGCCATCCACCACTGAAATTTGACCAAATAGCACCTTCCCAGCCAAATGTATAAAGTTCTTCTGCATTAAAACCTGTAGCATTTTCAAAACTTTTGAGTCTTACAGGATCTTTACGCATAGCATCTGTTCCTATTTCCGTCCATTTATTATTAGTGAACCTGAAAATATAGTTATTAGTACCTCCTGCATATAGAATACCATCAATTAGTTTGATAAACCTAAATGTGACCATACGTTTATCATTCTCTTCTATAATATTGTTCCTTGTTTTACTTCCATCTATTTGAAGCTCTAAAAAATCACCTTCAGCCCCTAAAGATACGACACCATTTTTAGAAGAAGAACATGTAATACCTGTTGAAATCCAAGGACCATGTCCTTTACTTATCCAATCCCCATTGGCAGAACGATGTCTAAAAAGACAATGTGGAAGCTCCATAATGTCTAGGTTACTATCTTGGCAAACCATAAAAAGACTTTTATCAGTAAGTTCAGCTCCTGATAAAAATGTTAAGTTATCTATATTCATTCTTAGTTTAGATTTAAATGCTTTAATTATTTTTTAGTGCATACAACAGAATCGATCCAAACAAAGGTAGCATGGACTCGATTTTTTTAGTACATGATAAATAAGGGAGGGTTTAGCAGTTCGTTTTTAGATTTCTTCTAGCCAAATATAAAATTTGACAGTCTTTCCTGGCTTTCTGAACTATATAAAACTACAAAACCACCCTATGCTTTTTATATATTGTTAGCATAAGTTTTTTTCATCGAATTACTCTTTAATACAAAGTATCGAAAGTCCTAGTCGTTTATCACAATCGGCAGTAAAGATTTCTGTTATATCGTGGAACATATCATAGAAAATAGCTCTTTTATCATCTCTTTCTGATGTTATATCAGACCAATATTTTCCTTTTGTTCCTTTGCATATAAAATTACCAAATATCTCTCTATATCCTTTCATTAAAGAAAGATGTAGAGCTTCATCAGTTTCAAGTATATTTTCTATGGCACTCCAAACACCTGCATCTGCTAGCTTCATTTCATTTGGAATTATTCCACGTTCATCATTTAAAACAAACCAATTATATAGAATATGTTCTGATTTATTTTCTTCATTAATATATCTACAATAAGCTCCTTGTTGATTATTGTTATACTTTTTCCACTCTTCAAAGTTCTGTGCTTCAGGAATAGGGTCTCCATTAATATATGAGGTATTGGATAAAATATGTAGGTTTTCGTTTTTCATGATGGATTGATTTTAATTTATGCTAACAGAGTCAGGGATATCTGCTGTTGTTTTGTTGTGTGTGCGATAGTGCACTAAGATAAAATAATGACGGATATTCTTAGTTCTGGTCTGTGCTCCAGTAGGGAGCTCGACAAGGACGTCCTGTATATGAAACGTAGCGTGTAAAAAGACGCTATCGTTTCGGATTATACACGAGCCGGATTTTTAAATTTTTCTTTTTTTTTATTAAAAACCAAATTTAAAAATTTGGCGGTCTTTACAAATACACACAAACCTTTCGGAAAGCCTATATTAGCTATGTTTTATATACATTGTTGTGCGTTCGTGCTATTTCCACGATGTTGATTTTAGCATTTCTGCAATCTCTTTCATTTTCTTTGGAACTTTTCCAATATAGTCTTCTAAATTAAAAAACCTAACTCTAAAAATTCCACCTGGCGTTGTTTTAGTAAAATCTGTTTCTTCAAAATCTTTTAACAAGAAAAATCTATGTCCATTTGCAACTCCCCAACCATTTTCATCAGATTCTTTTATAGCGTTAATTAACCGCTTTTTTTGGTTGTCTGTTAATTCAAATTTTTGTTCTAAAACGTCTAATCCATTTATTTCGTCCCAATTCGCAACTACCATATTTTCTACTCTTCCGATATATCTTACGGATTTCCATTTGTAGATTCCTAAATAGTTGAAATTGCTGTAACCTCTTGAAGCTAAATCAAAGTAAAATTTATGTTTGACGTTTAAATCAAATGATTGTCCACAAGCCATTGCTCTTAAAATGTGATTACTTTTGGGCATTAATGACATTCCCAAGCAGTAACTTTCAAAGTGTTCATTTAACCTTTGAAGGTAATGTTCAAATTGATAGTTATTAGCCAATTCTTTAAGTTGGTCAACTAAATCTTGATAAGTCAATGAATGAAAGTTGATTTTTCCAATTGTCTTATTCTCCTTTAGTCGCTTATTTATTTCGTCAATTTTATGTTGAGGATATTTGTTTGAGCTTAAATGAAAAAGTAGTTTAAATTCGTTTTCATCAAAACTATCTGAATACTTTAATAGTTTGTCAATCCACTCCAATCCGTGTAGTTTCGTTTCGATAATTATTTTTGAAGCACGAACTTGAATGTGTCCATCAATTATTCCGTTCCCACGATTATTTACTTGCTGAAGAAAAGAAGGAATTACTTCATAACTATCTACATCTTCCGTTAGTCCGCGAATATATTCCTCATAATATTTGGGATTGATTTCGTAAAGGTTTGAGAGCATCAATAGTACATTATTTGTAACTGTATTTTCTCCTTGTGAATATTGTTGAAATTGGTTTAAAACTGCCATTAATTGGTTTAGTTAATTTTTAGTTCAGTTGTTTTTGGGTATGTCCCACAAAGGGTCGGGGATATACCCTGATTTGGAATAAAAGCTCGCTTGCATTTCAAAATAGGGTATATCCCTTGTTCTGGGCTG
>CAKZQC010000037.1 GCA_937139495.1 uncultured Saprospiraceae bacterium
AACATATTTCTAATAGTGGCGTACAGTTGCCCTACTGCGTCTTTTTTGGTATATACCAATATCTTGTTTTTATCGGCATATTCTTTTAATATTTCTAGTGTTAGCATTTTTTATTTTATTATCCTACTATTTCGAAATTATTTTCATCTACCAAATTATTGTAGATATTGTCTGGCATCTGGTCGGCTTCCAAGGGCTCTTCCCCCTCCTTATAGTTTCCGTATACAGGGTTAGGCTGTTGCCTTATGTATAGCGTTACCCAATAAAGGAAATCCCTTGATTTGTGCCAATTGGGGTTCCAAGGTTGATACCTAGAGTAATCCAACAAGCCTTTGTCTTTTAGATTTTGGACATACTGTTCCGCTCGATAGCCCCTACCTAAATAGAGGACCTTTTTTTCTAAGAAGTAAGCGTCTTGTATCTTTCTTCTTTTTTGGTCGAACTCGCTCGAAAATTCCAACGGTAGCAATTCTACAGGTCTATTGGCATTCTTATAATGCCTTAATATTTTTTTGTAGTAAGCTACTTCCTTTGCACTTTGGCAGACAATAGGCGATAGATTGAACCTATAATCTACCACACACCTAAAAAATCGCATCAGGTGTTTTTTTTCTATTTCCCAACTAGCTATTTTCCGTTCTCGTACGGTAGAAAGGTAATGAAGCACCCCTCCCCCCATCGCCAAGAGGGGCAAAAAAAGGAAAAAAAACAAAAATGTAGTTTTTGAGCTAGAACCCCCATGTATAAAGAGTAGCAAAAATGCTAAATCGTTTTTTTGTGTAGTTTTAACCCCTATTTTGTGTATTTTTTGAATGGCAAAAACTACATCATCATTAAAGTAAGTGAGGTACTTATCTATTGCCGTTCTTGATATGCCTGTAGCCTTGTGAATAGCATTTTTTTTGTATCCTTGAAGTAACATTCTTTTTGCCGTCTCCATTTTGTGTCTATTTGTTTTGGGCTTCGCTCTGGCGAACTCCTCCTCTCTGAGTTTCATATTTGAAGAGCCGTTCACGACTTCCCACTCTAGGTCTGCCACTTCTACTGTGACTATTTCTTGTTTCATATTTTTGTATTATCTTAGTGTATATTTTTGTATTAGGGGTGTAGTCGTTCGAGCGACTATGCCCCCTTTTTTTTTAGTCCAATGGTTCTTTTAATCCTTTTTTTTGGGAGCAATCAGGGCAATATACCGAGTCTGAGAAACTGGGGTCAAATCGCCAATCCTTATTCAATGTATTATAAACCATATCCGCCGCTATTTCAGACGTTTGATAGGTGGATTCACTGCCTACCTCCTTAGATTCCTTTTTTTTATCACATCCATTGCATTGCAAATAAATTCTCATTATTACGCTCATTTCTATTTCATTTTATACGTGAATTTTCTTAATTCTATTTCTATTCGTTGGTAGACCGCATCGGTCGACACTTCAAAAAGGATATGTCCGCCCCCCTTATCGGTAACCTTTACCGACTCGCCCATCCTTGATTTCTTGATTGCTTTAGTCATCTTGTAGAAGTCTTCCCAAGCTGCCTTTTTTGTAGTGTAGTATTTTACTGTATCATCTTGTTTTGCTCCATTGACAAAATTACGTTTGATCAATGCTGCTTCTATGTCTAATTTTTGGAGCATTTCGGCAGGAGTGAAACTTGTTTTTTGTTTGATCATGGATATATTTTTTTGATTGTTAGTTCTGTATAGTCTTCATCTTCATAGCCATACATAAACTTCAAATAGCAGACGTCCCCTTCTAAAAACTTTGTTGTTATGTTAGTGGCTTTAAAATCCGAATCTAACTCGTTTTCCATTTCCATTTTGAACACATTAACCCACGCAACGGCATAGTCTATAGATTCAAAAAATAAGGACCTTTCACAGGCAAACTCTCCGTCTTGAATCCAAAAATCTATCTTTGCACGATAAACAGGAATAGCCTTTAGTTTATTGATAAAATCTTCCATCTCATTTTTGCTTTTGACTAGATATAGCGGTGCCATTACTGCCAAAGGTTGTTTGGCGTTTACCTAGTAGATTGATAAAATTATTTTGATTGTTTTTAGGCTACCTTTTCAGAATAGGCAAGCCCGATAGAGACAGCATCTAAATAGCTGAGGGCGGTTTGTCCTACGCCATAGTATAAGACGAGAAAGGAAGGCGATACATTAAGCAACTTTGCAAAGTCCTTTAATGTATCCAATGGTATTTCTTTGGGGTTGTTTAGTAGGTATTCTGTACGCTCTATACTTTGCCCCAGATAATCGTTTAGCGTGGCTTTGAGCGGCTCTGCTACAACCAGAGCCATTGTTTTAAAATCCTTGCTAATTTCGAATAGCTCATTTTGTCTTTTGGTCAACATAGGATATTTTTTAGTTTGGTTTTTAGTTTAAGGCTTCGTCTACTTCTTCAAAAACCTCTTTACTCTCAATCTCTAGCCTTTGGAATCCTGCTTCCAAATCGGCTAAAATTTGTTTTCTTTCTTCCATCCTTAGCTCTATCATCTTAGAGCAAGCCGCAATCATCAAGCTATTACCTTTTGTTTTCCCACTCAAGAACCGGGAAACGCTTATCGGTTGTCTTCTTATTTTGTCGGCTATTGTCTTGATGTCATCTTTCTGTAAGAAATATGCTTTTTCTATTACTTCGTTTGCTTCCATAGGTAGTTTACTTAGTCTTTTATGTAACATTGTGCTACATTGTGTAGCGTTGTGATACAAATATATACCAATTCTACACAAAAACAAACTTTTCTACACAAAAAAGTAGTTTTCTACTCATTTTAATAAAAATAAATACACCTAATGGAAGAACCAACTATACAAATAAAGATTAGAGACGCAAGAAAAGCAAAGAGCCTAACTCAATCAGATCTAGCCGAAATGGTAGGACTATCCCAAAAGACTATACAAACCTATGAGACCAACGGCGGTATTAATACACTCTATAACTTAAAGAAAATAGCAATTGCTTTAAATATTAGCCTAAGCGAACTAATCGGAGAGGAAGCAAAAAAAATAAGCCAGACAGGATCTGGAAACATACAGATAGGGCAAACTAATACCATTTCTCAAGATAGACACAAAATAGAAATGTTGGAACAGGAAGTCGAAAGTTTGACAACTCAAATAAAAGACCTACGCCAAACGATATCGGCAAAAGATGCCCTAATCGAATTGCTACAACAAACGAAATTCCCCCCCTCTAAATAATAGAGCCAATCAGTTTTCTAATTATTAGCTCTTTAGATATATAAACAACTAATTAACAAGGCATTATCCTAAAAGGTTGATTTTCCCTCCAGCTCCACCCTATAGGCTAACTGATTGATAATCAGTTAGCCTATATATTTAAAGAGACCTAAATTCTTAAATTCTTGTCTCCGTTATTTTTAGTTTTGGATTAAGTCCAAACTTTAACATAATGGATAAAAAAAAATTGCCCAGTATTAGCATTCGGCTTTACTCTGGCACCAACCACGACCTAGATAAAAGATGGCACGTTGCCTATAAAGACGAAAACGGCAAGCGAAAAAAGATATACGGCAATATCAATCAATACCCTACCAAAATAGCTAGACAGCAAGCCGCTGAACAGCTCATCAAACAACTACAACTAGACCTCAAGAAAAATTACGTAAGCGAAAAGGAAAGAACCGCTCACGCTTGGCTTGACGATATGAAGCCAACGTGGCGAAAAAAAACCTATCAATGCAAAAAGTCTAGGGTGTCTAGCTTCTTGCATTATATGAAGGAGTTGGAATGGAATACCGATAATGTTCGGAAATACTTTGTAGATTATTTGAGTAAGGAAAAACAGCTCATGCCCAGCACCTGGAATGACTACCGTGGTACTATTCGTCAATTACTAAATGTAATGGGGTTTGGTTATACCATGGAGTTTATCCCTAAAAGATTCGCTACACCTACACCAGCACGATACTTCTCTAACTCGGAAAAGGCTTACCTAATAAAAGAAATTGAAAAGCATAATAAAGGGCTGCATTTTTATGTACAGTTGGTTTATTACTGCTTTTTACGCCCACGCTCTGAAATTCGATTCTTGAAGATTGGCAACTTCCTAATTGAAGAAAAAAAGATACTAATACCCACCCATATAGGCAAGAATAAGAAACATGAATTTGTAGCGATTCCAGATGCTTTCTATCCTACAGTTGCGGAATTTGTCAAAGGCAAAAACCCAATGGAATTTTTGTTCCCTGGAGATGGAGAGGGGGGCGTAATGGGTCA
>CAKZQC010000038.1 GCA_937139495.1 uncultured Saprospiraceae bacterium
CCTAAGACTTGCCGTGAGTTTAATCTTACTTTATAGACTCAACCCTTTCTTTGATACTTAAGGGATGACTCATGTTTACCAACTAACACAACTAGAAACGTTAGTTTTTATCGTTTTTTGTTTTTGTTAGCAGCAAAGATTTTTCCTCTTTTCTTGCTAGCAGTATTTTTCTTACCTTTCTTAGTTTTCTTCGATTTTTTGTCAGCCTTTTTAGTTGATTTGCTGGCTGCTTTTTTAGCAGATTTCTTTTTGTCAGAAGCTTTAGAATTTTTCTTTTTGTTTTTTTTCTTCGCTTCGCCTTTTTTTACGGTTTTTTTCTTTTCGGCTACTTTTTCTTTTGCTTTTTTCTTTTCCGCTTTTTTGCTTTTTGCTTTTTTTAGTTTTTCTTCGGATTGCTTGGCAGTTGCCTTCTCGTCTTTCTTAGCCATAATGATTGGTTGTTTTTGTGAGTTGATGTGTTTAATAAATATAGCTCCCAAGGATATTCGATTGAATGACAATAAAAATTACTTATTTCCTATCTTCCCTTCCAATTCTTTTGATTGTTTTTTATCCATTGATAGCAATCTGTTCTCTTAATACTAATTATTAATAATAAGTTTACAAAACTAAACGTTTTTTATCAATTATTATTGATAGTTTATAAAACTACTTATTTATGAAATATATCTTTCTGTTACTTTTTCTATCCATTAGCACCTCCAACTTCGCCCAACCCAATAACGCCCTACTCCAAAAAGGCATTCGCCAATACGAAAAACAGAACTGGACAAAAGCCGAAAATTTCTTTGACAAAGCTATTGCTCAGGACGAAATGCAAGCGGTCGCTTATTGCTGGAAAGCAAAATGTTTGTTGCAATTTCAGTCCTTTGGCGAAGCCTACGATTATATGCAAATTGCGTTGCAGCTAGAACCCACCAATCCCCAATGGCATCTCGAACAAGGCGACCTCAAAATGTTTGTCGGACAAAGTAGTATCAACAAAACAGCAGAATGTAACGATTGTGGCAAAAAAATATTACCTTATCATGATGGCTCTATTATAGCCCTAGACTATTATCAGTCTGCTATTGTTGATTACAAACAAGCACAGGCATTAGCCCCCCAAAATGGAGCGATTGCTTATCAGTTGGCGGTCGCTTATCGCAATATAGGACAACAAACAGACGCTTGTAGCATGATGCAAACCGCCCAAAAATTAAATTATAAACTTGCCTTAACGCAAGTCTCAACCTTTTGCGATTAAATGTATTAGTATAGATATTAGACCATGCTCTTAGATAAAAAACAAAGAAAAAATGAAGACGCAAGATAAACCTGTATTGATTGTAGGAGCTGGATTAGCTGGCTCCCTTATGGCTATTTATTTAGCAAAAAAAGGACTGCAAGTAGCCGTCTATGAAAGTCGTCCAGATATGCGAACCATGACGATGAGTGCTGGTCGTTCTATCAACTTGGCACTTTCGGACAGAGGCATCAAATCGCTGCGAGAAGTAGGCGTACTCAAACAAGTACTACAAGAAGCCGTGCCAATGCCCGGTAGAATGTTGCATTCCAAAGAGGGCGTACTCAAATTTGCTCCTTACGGCAAAGACAGCTCTCAATACATCAATTCCATATCCAGAGGTGGACTCAACAAACTGCTCATAACAGCCGCCGAGTCTTACGAAAATGTTACTTTCTATTTCAATCAATCTTGTGTGGATGTGGACTTTGAATCGGTCACAATTACTACCGAACATTACCAAACCAAAGAGCGTGTAGTAGTAGCAGGAGCTACTATTATAGGTGGCGACGGTGCCAACTCTGCCGTACGTCAAGCCATGCTAAACAATTTGGAAGGCTATTCTGACCGTGTCGATTGGTTGGAACATGGCTACAAGGAATTGAATATTCCTGCTACCAAAGACGGTGGTTTTGCTATTGAAAAAAATGCGTTGCACATTTGGCCCAGAGGCGAATATATGTTGATTGCCTTGCCGAATGCCGATGGTAGTTTTACCTGCACTTTATTTTTTCCGAATCAAGGCAATATTAGTTTTGAAAGCTTAGATACACCCGAAAAAATAAAAGCATTCTTTGAAGAAGAATTTGCTGATGCGGTTCCAAATCTGCCACATTTGCTCGAAGAGTTTGCCAATAATCCTGTTGGGAAGCTAGGTACTTTGCATTGCAATAATTGGATTTATGAAGACAAAGCGGTCTTGATTGGTGATGCGGCACACGCTATTGTGCCGTTTTATGGTCAAGGAATGAACGCCTCTTTTGAAGATTGTAGTGCTTTGAGTGCATGTATTGATGCGTCGATGGAGCAACAAGGAACACCAGACTGGAAGTCCATTTATGCCCAATATTTTGAGCATCGCAAAGCGAATGGTGATGCTATTGGCGACTTGGCAGTCGAAAACTTTTACGAAATGCGTGACCACGTTGCCAATCCTGTTTTCAGACGTAAAAGAGAGCTAGAACACACGCTCGAAAATGATTATGACGACTATCATTCCAAATATTCATTAGTGACATTCAAGCCCGACGTATCCTACAAAGTAGCTAGTGAATTGGGCAACAAACAGGACAAACTATTGATGAAATTATGCCAAGACATTGACGATGTCAAAAAATTGGATATTAATACCGTTTACAAGCAATTGAAAGCATTGCGATAATGTTATAAATAAGAAGTTAGGCGGTTAAAAATCATCAAATAAGTGCAAAAAATAAGGTTATTTCTATTCATTTTATCAATTATTTGATTAGATGATAGTATATTGCGGAACAAAAGTAAGGTTTTTGTTGTCCTTACGGATAGAAACACCCTCTATAATCTTAGAACCTGCCTTAGTAGATATTAACCGACTAACTTCAATATTTGTCCATGAATAGCATCGTCACTCAACGATTTATCAGTTGTCACAATGAACTGAAAAAGAATAAAACAATTCGCTCTTCTCGTCAATTTGCGTTGTCGCTCGACTACCTACCACAGAGCTTGAGCGAGATACTCAAAAATAGACGCGATGCAACAATCGAATTGTTGCGCAAAGTGGTCGAAGTCTATAAGGTCAGTCCTGTTTATCTATTTACGGGCGAAGGGCCCAAGTTCATGAAAGAAGAAGGGGCGGGCGATTTCAAAGTATTGACTATCGTGACAGACCCACAAAACGACGAACGTATTGTACATGTTCCGATTCCTGCACAAGCAGGATATGCCAGCGACTTGAGCGATCCTACGTTTATACAAGAACTACCCTCCTACTCGCTGCCCGACTACAAATACAAAGTAGGCACACACCGTTCTTTTGATGTGGCAGGCGATAGCATGGAGCCAACCTTGTTTGAGGGCGACAAGGTGATTTGCAGTTATCTGGAGCCGACTCTTTGGCACAATTCTATCAAAGATAACTACGTTTATGTGGTCGTCACACAAGGCGATGTACTGGTCAAAAGATTGCAAAACAAAATTTCTGAAAGTAAATCTCTTCTTCTTATTTCGGACAACAACTATTACGAACCTTACCCAATAAAACTCAATGAAATAAAAGAGATTTGGTATGTTCGTGCCAAAATTAGTCCTTTTTTGCCCTCGCCCCAGAACATCAAAAATGTACTGCGAGATGAAATCCGAGAGCTACGCCACGCACTAATCAATCAATCTTCGATGGTCGAAAACCTCTACAAAACAATTGAAGAATTGGTCAACCAAAATAGAAAATAATAAATTTATTTTAGACAAAACAAAAAAACAGGTCAATTACCTACGGTAGGTAATTGACCTGTAACGCTATATCAGGACGTGACATAATTTATTCCTGAGTACAGGACAAAAAACTATTCTTAACGAGGTACTAAGCACTTTGAAAGTGCTTAGTACCTTATTTGAAGGCTAAACAATACCTTTGGAATAAGTATTTTTAACTTTTGTCCTATACTCAATAATCATTCTCTATTCAAAATCATCATCATCGCCCAACTCCATTTTAGCTCCTGCCAATTCGGAAAGGCTATGTTGGTCGCCTGCTGCCTTCGCCACTTCCATACCACGTTTGTAGGTACTAAAAGCCGCCGCATCTTTGCCCAATTTTTCGTACAATTTGCCCAAGTGATAATACGTCCCCACATAATCAGGGCTATTGGTTTCTATTTGTATATAATAATCTAATGCCTGCTGTAATTGCTCCCCTTTTTCGTGTTCTTTGGCTATAGCAAACAAAATAAAAGGTTCTTGTGGCGAATTTTCCAAAAATCCCATCAATTGATTTAGTCGTGCAGTATTCATTTTTGTAGTTTAGGTACTGGTGTAGCAATGCAACTTCTTTCGTTGTTCAGTAACAACCAAATTGCGGTACTTTTAGTTTTATTTTATACTTTAGCCAAAGATAGGAACTTTTTTCTAAAAAAAATAATCAGCCAGAACTCTTTAAAAATCAGATTATTACAAATTAATTTTATTAAAAAATAGCTACTAAATATTTTTTGGCACATTTTTTCTCTTATACTAGACATTGAAACATCACTTGACAAAATAAGCTACTTATGAAAACCATTACACTACTCTTATTACTTTTTGTCGCAACTGCCGTACAAGCACAAACGACCCAAGACAAAATAGATAAAATGCACGGCACCAACAATTCAGTATTCGATGATAGTCGTGCAGAAATAGAGCGTATGCGTCAAGAAATGGAACAACGCAAATTGGAAATGGAGCAACGTCAGGCAGAGATGCGTCGTCAAATGGAAATTCAACGCCAAGAAATGGAGAACCAAATGAACGCTAACAACAACTCTAATTATTACGCTAATAATAACACCAACAACGGCACCACTAATAACAACTACACAACACCGCCCACACCAACCCCGACCAAAACTACCACTCGCTCACAAAGCAGCATCGACAGAAAAAATAAAGCCGAACGTGATGCCTACAACAAAAGACAAGCCGTAGCAGCTCAAGCACGTCTAGATTTGGAAGCTAGCCAACAAGCAAGAGCTTTGGAGGCTGCCGAAAAAGAAAAAGCTGCCGCTGCTGCACTAGCCGCTGGCAATACCAATACAGGCTCCAACTGGATATATGGTTTAGTGATTCTTGGAATAATAGTCGGCACTTCGTTTATGATGCACCGCATGACCAAAAATGATTAAGTATAGATATAAAATCGTACATTTTTTAGAAAAGAAGTTGTCTTAAAAGTTAGCGTTGCGTTTAATAAGACCACTTTGCTGTTAGATACTAGAAGTTAGACTTCCGACAATAGCTTTCTTAATGTTTGTTTCCAAGAAGGAATTAAACTTAAAGTGATTTTTAGCCCTCAGACAAAAAGTGTACAATTTTATAAGTATAGAAATAATTTAAGTAATTAAGCCCAAAATGCTGTTCTCTTCGCTGGAGAATGGCATTTTTTTTTGTAGCACTCTTCTAAAATAATCTGAAACCTGAGTACAGGACAAAAAACTATTCTTAACGAGGTGCTTAGCACCTTATTTGAAGGCTAAACAATACCTTTGGGATAAGTGTGTTTTTAACTTTTGTCCTGTGCTCAAATCTAAAACTTAATTCACATTATTTTTGATAATGGCTTGCAATTCTTCTGACCAAAGAATGCTATAATGCCCCAAATCTTGAAGCTCAATCAATCTTCCCCGACCAAATGCCTGTTTTATTTTTCTGGAATTTTCGATAGGCAACACTCGATCACTTTCCGAATGCACCAACGTAACATCTTGCACTTGATGCAAGTTAGCACAATACGTCCCCATATTCAGTTCGTCAATAGATTGCTTCGTTTCGCCTTCTATTCGTGCAATCAACCGATTGACAATTTTGTCCGAAACGCCCAATATTTCTGCTACATATTGTACGCGTTTTCGGAAAGTATAAGGCGAGGTAATCATAACCCAATGCTCAATTGGCAACACATTATTTTCGGACAATGCAACTGCTGTCGTTACACTCCCGAAAGAGTGACTAATCACTAATTTTGGTTCGTACTGCTCGACTGCCAACGCCATAAATTCGCCAAACTGAAACATACTAGTTGTCCCCTTCGAGCTTTTGCCATGGGCAGGAGCATCATAGGCAATAATATGATATTGCTTCTGGAGCAAGGTATCAATCAAAGCAGCAAAATTACCCGCTTGACCTTCCCAACCGTGTATCAACAACGCTTTTTTGCTATTGCCAGTCCCCCATTCATATTTTTGCAATTCAAAACCATCAAACTGCGTACGACTCTTAGTGGCAGTCGCCAACACTTCTTCTTCCGAAGCTCTTAATTTGTGAACCGTAGGATTCGACAAGAAATAATACATTTTATCGACTGCAACAGCTGGTGCCACCCATTGTAATACTTTAAGCATTAGTTTGACCCCTTTCATAATTTAGAATTTTATGTACATAAAAACAACCTAAGTTTTATTTTAGAACTCAAAGATATATTTTCTTAGTTCTATTTCCAAACTTAGCCTATTTTTTTTATATTGAGGTATGAAAAAACAAACAGCACTTCCGCTCGACCGTGACTACTGTCCTCTACTCAAAGCTGCATCTATCTTAGGCGACAGATGGGCATTGATGATTATTAGAGAATCATTCTTTGGCTATCGTCGATTCGACGACTTCAAGCAAAATCTACATATTTCCAAGTCTGTACTGAGCAATAAGCTCAAATTGCTCGTAGAGCATGATATTTTTGCCAAGATACCCTACCAAACAGATAAGCAACGAGAGCGTTTTGAGTATCAACTGACACCCAAAGGGCAAGATTTGTACAAAGTACTGATTGGACTAATCGAATGGGGCAATGACCACCTAGTGCCTGCTGGTCAAAAGACGGTCGCTATTCTTTCGGCTCACAACAAAAAGCCACTCCACACACGGCTACAAGATGCCACAGGACAACTACACGAGCTGGCAGATATCCGATTGGCAATTCATCGAAAGGAAGAAAAAGAGAAGGATTAGTTGACCAATTCGCTATTGGCTAACCTTAATTAGCTCTAACAAAACTTCCATGATGACCTTCATCTTCTTTTTATTATTGGTAGCCATACTGATTTGGATACTATCCCGAGCCCGTGGTGGTCGTACCAATATTTTTTTGCGGTGCAAGTATTGCAAAGCAATGGGAAGCCTCCAAAAAACAAAATCGCCCAACGAAACAAAGTCAACAGACCATGAATTATTGGACGATTTGGCTACAGACGAATCCGTAGATAATTATTATCATTATACTTGCATACAGTGTGGCAATAGCTCTAAAATTTGATTGCTAATCGGTTTCTTTTCGTCGGTACATAATATCGGTACGCAATACATACTTGACACCCTTTTTGATGGGAAGCCCAGCGTGTACAATCGCATGTCTGAACAAAATAGCAGCACCTTTTTTTGGTACTACTGCAAAGTCTTCGAACTGAGTTTCACCTCCTTCTATCTCTTCATTCAGGTAAATAATGAGGGTATAAGCACTCCATTCCTTGATACTTTTGATATAACTGCCGTCTCGATGTGTCCGAAATTGTTGCCCAGCCGTATATTTATAAAATCGAAAACGTTCGTTTACCCCATAGGCTACTCCATGCTCCGTTTCTGGAATTACAAAAGGTCTAATTTTTTGCCATACTTCTAAAGCCAATGCCTCGCTATCATGAATGACTCTGGTGTTGTTTCTAATAGCAGTATTGACAACTTGCTTTCTAAAACCCATATCTATTTTAGCCAAAGCATAGCCTTGTTGCTCACTGAAGGCAATCCATTCATTACATTCTTCTTCAGAAAAAAAGTCTTCAATACAAAAAATATCGGTTCCTAATCGATGAGCTTTCATATATTGCTAGTAATTTTATTTATTATTAGTTTCATCTAGATCATAAATATCTCTTTCTTTGGCTTCCTCCAATGCACCACGAAGCTGTACAGGAGAACCACCAGAACGCACTTTGATATTCAATAACTCGACTGCCAAAGAGAAGAATATAGCAAAATACATATAGCCTTTAGGCACTTCTGCTAGAATCATATGTGCCGAGTGTGCGCCTTCTACAATCAGCATAAAGCCAATCAATATCAAAAACGACAAGCCCAACACTTGTATAGAAGGGTGTTTGTTGACAAAACGACCAATCGCACCTGCAAAAGCAATCATGATTAACATCGAGAGTACTACCCCCAATATCATAATAGGCAAGGCATCATAATTACGTGTTGGATCTGATAACATAGGCGTATTGGCGACATCTTGCGTCAAGCCAATAGCAGTAAGAATAGAGTCAAAAGAAAATACAATATTGATAACCATAATTTGCAGAATCACACTAGACATGCTTACTTTTCCTTCTCCAGCTACTTCGTTTTCTTCATTTTTACTCTCCAATTTGTGATGTATTTCGGTCACTGATTTGTACAACAAGAACAAACCTCCCAGCATGAGTATTAAACTCTGCCCTGTTACCGCAGCATCTTTATCTCCTATCCAGTCGAATGAGAATAAGGGATCTTGCATTGCGACCAAAAAAGAGACTCCAAACAATAAGATAATACGAATAATCATCGCCAAAAACAACCCGATATTAGTAGCTTTTCCTTGTTCGGATAGGTGCAGCTTATTCGCAATAATTGAAATGAATATAATATTATCTATCCCCAATACAATTTCCATCAAGGTCAACATCAATAATGCTACCCAAGCATCGGACGTACTAAACAATTCTATTATAGCTGAAAAATCCATGATTATTTTTTAAGTATCTTTATCTGTGTTAAAATTTGGTCAAAAGTAAGTTATTTTGAATAAAAAAAGACCACTTTTGATTATTATATAGTGAAGTTGTATTGGTTAAACAGCTTTGGGGTGGTACGGTTCTACAAATACCGTATTTAATAACACAAAAAATGCGTAGCTTTAAACCATTGAGTGGTTGACGAGAAGTACCCCACGACAAAAAAACATTGGAACATTGAAAGATTATTACTACTTATTGGGCATTCGCCGCAAAGCTGATCTAAAAGAAATTCAGCAAGCTTTCCGCAAATTAGCGATTAAGTTTCACCCCGAAGATCGGGATAGCGACCCTTTTTACAATAACTACTATCGTAGAATAAAAGAGGCTTACGACCAACTGAGCGACGAGCAACGCCGCTATACCTACGATAGACGATTGGCACGGTTCGAAGCGGCTTCCAACAACAAGCAAGCAACGCCATCGCCTGTCATCAATTCTTTTTTTGCCTCCAAGAAAGAAAGCAAAGTAGATGAATTGATTACTATTTCGTGGGAAGTACTCAATGCCGAAGCCGTCAAAATAACGCCTATTGGCGAAGTTGCCAGTAATGGCACCCAAACGATTCGACTGCCCGAAATGCGACAAGACCAAGAATACATCTTACTCGAATTGCAGGCAACCAATGCAGACGAATCCAATTCGGTCAGCAAAACCTTGTCTATCAAAAACCTAAGCTTTGTTCGCTCAGAAGCAGCGGATACCGACACCACTTATCTTCGTCCTCGAAAAAAAACACAGCCTAAAAAGGAACGACCGATCCCTTCGTTCGAAGAAGAACCAGCCGTAGTCACCATTCCCAAAAAGCAAAAAACACCCAAAGCTATTCCTAAAAAGGTAAAAACAAAACCTAAAAAAGTAACGACTAAACGCACTCAAAGCAATACGCCCAACCCTCGGCAACAAAACCAGACTGTGGCTTATATTATTGTAGCAGGCATGGTGTTTATTATGATTATTATGTCTTATGTCATCTATTCGCTCAATCCTGTTTTATAACACAAATAGACCTTATATCTTATGTTCAAAATACTAAAAGTACGGGCTAGAAATACCGAATTTGGTTACAAACCAAGGTTCTATGACCCTGACAAAGAAGCCTTGCAAGCCAAAATAAATAGCCGCAAAAATAAAAATGCCGATGGCGAAGTTACCAAACTCAACCTTCGCCAAGAATTTGGTAGTATGCGTCGCCAAGGCAGTAGCCGCAGCTCGGCAGGTACTAGCGGCAGGACTTCTTATTTTCGCTTGGGCTTAATCTTAGTCACTCTCATCGTCATTGCCTATGTGGTTATCAATACTTGGTTGCCCAAATTCATGGAAATGCTCTTCCCGGTACATGATGAAGTACAATATGAATTGCTGGATCCCTACGAAAATTTTGACGAAGCGACTCCTCCTACTTCTCGTGAATTAAACAAATAAGTACCTATGATTAAATAAGCGTCATTTTAGGAAGGAGATATTTTTTTGCTAGACAAAGCATTATTTTTAGTGATAGTTTTTGCTATCACTAAAAATAATAATGAAGTATAGTGAAAAAATAGCCTGCCAAAAATGTGTCGATTGTTTGATAATAGGTACTTATGCTATCTTTTGTCCAAAAATCTATGTATTTTTGGACTGAAAATAAACACCCACTATGTCTGATATTATACATCTACTGCCTGATCACCTTGCCAACCAAATTGCTGCGGGCGAAGTCGTGCAACGTCCTGCTTCTGTTGTCAAAGAATTGCTCGAAAATTCGATTGATGCAGGTAGTCAAACCATTCGACTAATTATCAAAGATGCAGGCAAAACGCTCATTCAAGTAGTGGACGATGGTATCGGTATGTCTGAGACAGATGCACGCATGTGTTTTGAACGACACGCTACTTCCAAAATACGCAGTACTGCCGACCTGTTCACGATACGAACCAAGGGGTTCAGAGGGGAAGCAATGGCATCTATTGCAGCAGTAGCCCAAGTGGAAATGAAAAGCAAACGCCACAGCGAAGAGTTGGGTAACTTAATCGTAATAGAGGGTTCTAAAATACGCACACAAGAACCTTGTCAAGCAGCAGCTGGCACTTCTATTTCGGTCAAAAATTTATTTTTCAATGTGCCTGCTCGGCGCAATTTCTTGAAGTCAACGAGTGTAGAAATGAAACACATCATTGATGAGTTTCAGCATGTAGCGTTGGCACACCCCGATATTTTCTTCTCGTTGTTTCACAACAATGATAAACTCTATCATTTGCCGAAAGGAAATCTGCGACAACGAATTATTGGCGTACTCGGCAATAAAGTCAACAAATCGCTTATTCCGATACAGGAAGAAACTGATATTATACAAATCAAAGGCTATATTGGTAAGCCTGATGCCGCCAAAAAGACTAGAGGCGACCAGTTCTTTTTTGTCAATAATCGCTTCATCAAAAGTGGCTACCTCAATCATGCGATTATGACCGCCTATGAGGAGCTATTACCCAACAAAAAATATCCCCTTTACGTTATTTTTCTAGATATTGACCCTGCCAAAATTGATGTCAATGTCCACCCCACCAAACAAGAAATTAAGTTTGAGGACGAACGATTGGTCTATAATTACTTGCGTGTAACGGCTCGTCATGCCTTGGCACAACACAGCGTCACGCCAAGTCTCGATTTCGATACCGAAACAAGTATCACTAGTCAACTGCATTCGCTCGACAATAGCAACAAAAACATCACTAATTTTGATCAGCACAATACTTTCACCTCTAAAGCAAACTTGGGTAGTGGAGATAAAAGCAGCTATCAAAAACCCGAAAAAACCGCCAGAGAAAAATCCAATATTGATAATTGGGAACAACTCTACGAACAGATAGAACGACACGCCCAACAGCAAGGCGAAGAACAACAGCAACAAGAAGAGAACCAAGACACCCTCTTTTCGTCGGCAGCCAATACCGACGAATACGACCAAGGCTTACAAACTTTTTCGAGCAAAGCTTCTGCTCCTGCCAGCAATCCACAAGTTTCCAAACAGCTGTATCAGCTGCATTTGCAATATATCGTCAGTCCCATCAAATCGGGCTTTCTCTTGATAGACCAAAATGCCGCCCATCAACGCATTGTTTACGAGCGTTATTTGACGAAATTACAAAATAAAAGTGCTACCACTCAGAAATTACTCTTTCCCGAAACCATAGAAATGGGTGCTGCGGCTGCCAACATTTTGCTGTCGCTACTGCCACAACTCAACCAATTGGGATTAGACATTAAGGATTTTGGTAATAATAGTTTTGTGGTGCATGGCTTGCCTGCGGAATTCAACAATGCCGATGCCAACGAAGTAGTGCAGAGTTTGCTGGAGCAATTCCAACAAAACATAGGCTTGCAGCTCGAAATACATGAAAACATTGCTCGTGCATTGGCGTTTCAGGCGGCTATCAAGCGAGGAAAATTGCTTGATCAAACAGAAATGCAACAATTAGTTGATGAGCTGTTTGCTTGCAATGTCCCATTTAGAGCACCCAATGGCAAAAAGACTTTTGTAACCGTCGAGTTGGAAGAGTTGGCGAAGCGATTTGTGTAGAAACAAGGTCTTTTTTTTAGGAAGTTGCTAAGTACTTCAAAAAATACTTAGCAACTTCTAAAATCAACAAATCATAGCTATATTTTCCACAGTGTACTCCCTCCAAACATCACCATTCCTACAAAGAAAACAAACAACCCACCATAAATATAGACTGCTATTTTGTTTTGCGTATCGCCCAATTTGAAGACATAAAAAAGAATAGCGGTCGTTAGAGCCATCAAGGCTGGCGCTATGAAATTGATGCCCGCAGGAGCTTGTACTCGCCACATATCCAAACTCTGAGCAGACTGGTGGATAATAGCAAACAAAGCAATCGAAACCAAGGTGCTAAATACAATTTTGAGAATATTGCCCGCAGGTAATTTATTGACCATCAAAACACTACTGTACGTAATACAGTACCACAATGCAGGAGCTGCAAAGGGCAAACCACCACCGTCCCATTCACCTAGCGTATCACTATTATAGGTATAATCGACCCAACCCATTTGTACACTCAACAACAAGATACCCCATATACTAGCAAGACTAGCTGTAGTAAACAGTGCAAAGTTTTTGTCTTTTCTGCTGTTGTACAGCAATAATAATAGTGCATTGAAAAGCACAAAATAAGGAGTGGCATCAAAATACCACGACTGTTGCGTGGGGGTGGTGTAGCCAATAAGGGCAGCCATATAAACCACTAAAAGTATAATTACAGCAAATCGATAATTCATTTTCTATTCTATTTTGGGTTAAATATAGCTATTTGTTGTTAGCCTATCAGCGAATTATTTAAACTTTTGATATAAAATGCCTATTTTTGCACTTCCAAAAACTTAAAACAACAGTGTAGGTGCTAAGTTGGGTACTACACTCAAAAAATATAATAGACTATGCTAACGGTTAGTAATCTTTCTTTGCAATTTGGCAAACGTGTACTTTTTGATGATGTCAACATCAAATTTACGCAAGGTAATTGTTATGGTGTTATTGGTGCCAATGGTGCTGGTAAATCTACTTTTTTGAAGATTTTGTCTGGCGAAATTGAATCTACTACAGGTTCTATTTCTATAGAAAAAGATGCCCGTATGACGGTATTGAAACAAGATCACTTTGCCTATGACGACTTTACGGTATTGAATACAGTAATTATGGGTCATGAGCAGCTTTATAATACAAAAAAAGAGCTAGACGAAATTTATCTCAAACCTGACTTTAGTGATGCTGATGGCTTACGTGCAGGCGAACTCAACGAACAGTTTGAGGAAATGAACGGCTGGAATGCCGAAAGTGATGCCGCTACCCTTCTTAGTAACTTGGGTGTAGTAGAAGCTGACCATCACAAAACAATGGGCGAATTGAATACCAACCAAAAAGTACGTATTCTATTGGCTCAAGCCTTGTATGGCAATCCAGATATATTGATTCTTGATGAGCCTACCAATGACTTGGATGCAGAAACAATTATGTGGCTAGAGGATTTCTTAGCCGATTTCAGAAACACCGTTATCGTTGTATCGCATGATAGACACTTCTTGGATGCTGTCTGTACGCACATTGCGGATGTAGATCACAAAAAAATTAACTTACATTCTGGTAACTATACTTTCTGGTATGAATCTAGTCAATTGGCAAGTCGTCAGATGGCAGACAAAAACAAGAAAAACGAGCAGAAACGTAAAGAGCTCTTGGATTTTATCCAACGATTCTCTGCCAATGCTTCTAAAGCAAAACAAGCAACTAGCCGTAAAAAAGCTCTCGAAAAACTAGACATCAGCGAAATTATGCCTTCGTCTAGACGCTATCCAGGTATTGTGTTCAAACAAACTAGAGAAGTTGGCAATCAAATATTGACCGTCGATAACCTCAAAAAATCATTGGGTGACGAACTACTATTTGACAAATTGAATTTCACGATTGAGAAAGGCGACAAAATTGCTTTCCGCTCTCGCAATAGTTTGGCAGTCACTAAACTTTTCCAAATATTGGCAGATGACAATGGCGAAAAAGCAGACGAAGGAGATATTGATTGGGGTGTAACGGTCACTAAATCATACTTGCCGAATGAAAACAGTTCTTATTTTGACATGGATCTCAATTTGGTAGATTGGCTACGCCAATATTCTGAAGAGAAAGACGAAACGTTTATTCGTGGTTTCTTGGGTAGGATGCTATTCTCGGGCGAAGAAACTCAAAAAGAATGTAACGTTCTTTCTGGAGGTGAAAAAGTACGTTGTTTGATGTCAAAAATCATGTTGGAGGAAGGCAATGTATTGATACTAGACGAACCTACTTCTCACTTGGATTTGGAGTCTATTACCAAGCTCAACGAGGCATTGGTAGAATACCCTGGTACCGTTCTATTCACTTCTCATGATCATCAATTCACACAGACAGTAGCAACTCGTATTATCGAAATAGCTCCGAATGGCATGATTGACAAAATGATGGAATACGATGAGTATCTACAAGATCCTCTTTCTAAAGAGCAAAGAATAGAATTATATGATGGCGTGAAAGCCTAATTAATAATTGGAGGTATGAATATTGCTTCGCAATGAACGTAAAATAAATACTCCTTAATTTAATAATTTGTCTGTATGAAATTCAAAAAAATAGCTTTAATAGCACTCTTCGCTGCTGCTGTTGGTCAAGTGCCTACGGCACACGCACAACAAATAGACGATGAAGCGACGGTGAGCAAGAAAAAGAAGAGAAACAAAAAAGCAAGCAAAAAATCGGCTGAGAAGCTAGAAACTGCAGTAGAAAAAGTAGTAGAAACTGCTCCAATAGAAGCAGAAGTAGCTCCAACTGACCGTTTTGCTTATAGTTATGGCGTACTATTGGGCGACAATTTGGATCGTTTGGGTGTTGAGCTCGAAGATATTGACTTGGAGCAGCTCGTAGCAGGTATTCAGTCGATACTAGACGACGAAAAGAAGAATTACATTGACAGTGAAACAGCACAAAAAGAAGTGAACGAAAAAATACAAGCGCTCCAATTGCGTATAGCAGAGCGACAACTCAAAAAGAACGAAGAGTTCTTGGCAGAAAATGCCAAAAAAGAAGGCATAAAAGTAACCGATTCGGGGATTCAGTACGAAGTAATCACTACGGGTACAGGCACAGTTTCGCCTACGGCTGCCAACAAAGTCAAGACGCATTATCATGGTACACTCATTGACGGAAAAGTATTTGATAGCTCCGTAGAACGTGGAAGTCCTATTGATTTTCCTGTAACAGGAGTCATCAAGGGCTGGCAAGAAATACTCAAAATGATGAAAACAGGAGACAAATGGCGTGTTTATATTCCGCCACACTTGGCTTATGGCAGTCGCCCACAAGGCAAAATACCAGCCAATTCAGTCTTAATATTCGAGATGGAGTTGATCGAAATCAATTAATTGAGTGAACCATTAAGAATTATCAATATAAAGTGCTAGCTTTGCACTACAAAGCATTGGAAATTATCTTCCAATGCTTTTTTTATTTTTAATTTATTCACTATACAAATCACATAACTAGATGAAAACGATCAATATCTTGATGATGGTAGCACTATTTTCTACTACATTGATATTCAATGCTTGTAACGATGCCAATAAAGAATATACTCCTGCCGAAAATGCAGGCTATGCTTATGGTGTAGTGGTGTCTCAACAAGTTTTCCCGAGCGAGCAAATGGCTATGACTCCAGAAGAAAAAAACATTGAGCAGTTTATCAAAGGATTCCAGAAAGGAATGGAAGGAGATGAAGCTACTTCCATGCAAGCAAACGAAGTACTAAAGAAAAGATTTGGCGAGAAAGTAGCCTCTGCGGATGCAGATGCAGCAGGACAAGTCGCTTATAACTTAGGTATCAATGTCATTAGTGGCTTATCTACTCAAGTCAAAATCAAAGAAGGTTCTATTGATTTTGGTAGCATGAAAACAGGTTTCAACGATTCGGAAGCTGGCAAATCAAGAATGGATAGTGTGACTGTAGATAGTGTCCTAAACAAATTCTTTGAAGCCTACAAGCCTGAGCTAGAAGCCAAGCAAAAAATACAACAAGAAGAAATGATGAAGCAACAACAAGCTGCTCAAGAAGCTGCTGCTGCTCAAGCAATACCTAATATGGAAGCGGGTGCTGCCTTTTTGGCTGCCAATGGCAAGAAAAAAGGAGTTGTAACGCTTCCTAGTGGATTGCAATACAAAGTAATCAAGAAAGGTACTGGCAAACAAGCTACTATTGCTGACCAAGTAAAAACACACTACCACGGTACTACTATCGACGGTAATGTATTTGATAGCTCTGTTGATCGTGGCGAACCTGCTACTTTTGGCGTAGGTCAAGTTATCAAAGGCTGGCAAGAAGGTATCCCGTTGATGAAAGAAGGAGCTAAATATGAATTTTATATCCCTCAAGATTTGGCGTATGGTATGCAGGCTCCATCTGCTGCTATTCCTGCTGGTTCTACACTTATTTTTGAAGTAGAATTGATAGAAGTACTTCCTGCTAAGTAATTTTTTAGGATAATATGAAGTTGGTTAAAGAGTCTAATGGCTTTTTAACCAACTTTTTTTTTGTACCAACTCCCTCTCCTATTTTTATAAAAAACACTCCTTCATGAAAACGTATATTCTATCAATCATCTTACTGATTATTGGCTCATCGGCAGCTTGTCAATCAACAACCAGTGCCAATAAAAAATCTACTAAAAAAACATCTACGCTAGATTCCCCAGCACTCAAAGCACACAATATTGGCTATGCCTATGGGGTAACAGTCGCACAACAAATTTTTCCGAATCCTCTTTTAGTGATGACAGAAGAAGAACAAGATATTGATGCTTTTATCCAAGGATTCAAAGAAGGAATTAAAGGTAATGAGGAAACTTCTTTTGCTGCTAGATCTGTCCTAAAAAATCGTTTTGGAAATACAGTGCCTAGTACCACCAAACAAGAAGCTAAAAAAATAGCGTACAATCTTGGTATCAATGCCATTAGTGGTTTATCTACACTAGTAACTATTCCAGCAGATGCCATTAATTTGGAAGCAATGAAAACTGGATTTAAAGAAGCAGAAGCAGGCAAAGCAAAAATGGATAGCATTGAAGTTGACGTTATTCTAAATACATTTAGGGAACCCTACCAATCTGTTATAGAAGCAAAACGAAAGGAAAGAATAGCGGCTCAACAAAAAATACAAGATCAACAACTTCTTCATGCTACTCCTCCACCTAATCCAAACATAGCAGCAGGCAAAGCGTTCTTGGCTACCAATGCCAAAAAAGAAGGCGTGGTTACACTCGCTAGTGGATTGCAATACAAAATCATCAGAGAAGGAACGGGCATACAACCGACCATCGACGACCGAGTAAAAACGCACTATCACGGCACTACTATTGATGGAAAAGTATTTGATAGTTCTGTCGAGCGTGGCGAGCCTGCTACTTTTGGTGTCCGTCAAGTTATCCAGGGTTGGCAGGAAGGCATTCCGTTGATGAAAGAAGGTGCCAAATATATTTTGTATATTCCACAAAAGTTGGCATATGGTATGCAATCACCTTCTGCGGATATCCCTGCTGGTTCTACCCTTATTTTTGAGGTAGAATTGATAGAAGTGAATCCCAAGCAATAGACCTTATTACTAAAATATAACATTATGACAAACAAGACTATTTTATTTTGTTGCTTGGTAGCAATAAGCTACTTAACAGCTTGCAAAGTACCTCAGGAAATAACTAAACCGATTGCGGAACCGACTGAAGAGGTTGCGGAAGTGGTAAAAGATACAGCAACAATTGATAGTACTCTTTTTATAGTTGACCCTACTGAATTGGGGTATGCTTATGGTACGATTGTATCGGAGCAGTTTACCAATATTGATTTGGGATTCAGCCAAGAAGAGAAAAATATTGATCAAGTTGTCCTTGGTTTTCGTCAAGCGCTCAAAGGCGACAAAAAAATCTATGCCGCTTCTATGGCTGTATTGCAAAAAAGAATATCAAGTCAGGAAAAATCCCCTACGACCGCTGCCGCCAATCAATTGGCTTACCACTTCGGTGTGAATGGCATGGGATTGGGCGAGCTAAGTCAATATGCAGATTTACCTGAAGGTGTACTAGATTTTGAGGCTATCAAAGTAGGTTTTTTGGATAATGAAATCGGAAGATCTAAATACAGCCGAGAAAGTAGAGATAGTTTAATTCAAGTTTTTGTTAGCTCTTACCAAGCTGAATATATGACCAAAAAACAAGCAGAGCAAGAAGCACAAGCTGTTGATAATATAGCAGCAGGCAAAGCGTTCTTGGCTGCCAATGCCAAAAAAGAAGGCGTGGTCACGCTTGCTAGTGGATTGCAATACAAAATAATAAAAAAAGGGACAGGCAAACAACCAACCATTAACGACAAAGTCAAAACGCACTATCACGGCACTACTATTGACGGAAAAGTTTTTGATAGTTCTGTCGATCGTGGCGAGCCTGCTTCTTTTGGCGTCAGTCAAGTTATCCGAGGTTGGCAGGAAGGTATTCCGTTGATGAAAGAAGGTGCCAAATACATTTTGTATATTCCTCAAGAGCTAGGATATGGTATGCAATCGCCTTCAGCAGCTATTCCTGCTGGCTCTACCCTCATTTTTGAGGTAGAATTGATTACGGTCAATCCTGTGGATTGATGCTAAACGACACCAATTACTTAATATCTACACCTATATTTCAATAACTATAAAACAAATTAATGAAAGTATTTTCGATTAGTCTATTTTGCTTACTGCTAGCATTCTCTAGCCAAGCACAAGAAGACAAAAAAGCAAAGAAAAAAGCCGTACAAGATTTTAGCTACGCTTATGGTTACCGTTTCGCTAAGAGCCTGAACGAAAAAGAGGATTTTGAGTCTATAGAAAAAGACGAAAAATATGTACTAAAAGGTATCAAAGCAGGATTGAAGCCCGACTCTAGCCAGTTGGCAACATTGGGGCAAATAGTGGCGACTCGTGTCGAAGACAAAGAATACAAAGCAACAGCCGATAATTCTAAAATTATTGCTTACAACTTGGGTTACTTGTCCGTGGCGAACGTGATTTACAACTTCGATATTCCAGAAGGAGACTTCAATTATGCGTGCGTCAAAGCAGGTGTCAAAGATTTCAACAAAGGCAATACGCCTGATATGACAGAAGAAAAAATTGAAGAAACTATTACTGCGTATTTCCAAGCATTGCAAGACAAAATGGAAGCAGCCGAAAAAGCTGAACAAGAAGTATTGGCAAAAGCAAATGCTGATGCTGGTGCCGCATTTCTGAAAAAAAATGGTGCTAAAAAAGGCGTAACAACAACTGCTTCTGGACTTCAATACGAAGTGATCCGTGCTGGAACAGGCAAACAACCACTATTGACCGACAAGGTCAAAGTACATTACCATGGTACTATGATTGACGGAAAAGTTTTTGATAGCTCCGTAGATAGAGGCGAGCCGATTTCTTTTCCTCTGAGCGGCTTGATCCAAGGCTGGCAAGAAGGTATTCCATTGATGAAAGAAGGTGCTAAATATAAGTTCTTTATTCCTTCCGAATTGGCGTACGGTACAGATGCACCGCCTTCGATAGGACCAAACCAAACCTTGATTTTTGAAGTAGAATTGCTCAAAATACAAGAAGAGGTACTCAAAACAGCCAAAGAAAAAATGAGCTATTCTTACGGTTATGTCATTGCGCAAAGCTTAGGTCAAGCCAACTTGACCGCTGAGGAGCAAAGCACAGAATCGTTTGTACAGGGCTGGATAAAAGGTTTTGAAAAGAACGAAAATACGATGGCAAATTCTGACGAAATAATCAAAGCTCGTTTTCAAGGTGGTCCAGTTAGTGCCGATGCCAAAACAGCCGAAGCGCTGGGCAACGCTATCGGATATTCTTCTTCCTCTTCAATGGCACTACAGTTGGGTATTCAGCTCAACGAGTTCGACACCAAAATGATTGCAAAAGGGTTTGAAGATGCTAAAACAGGAGCAGAAGCACTGCTCGATAAGGAGCAAATCAATGCCGCACTACAAGCATTCTTTCAGCCAAAACAAGAAGCTGCTGATGCTAAAATAGCGGATGCTGATGCTAAAAGATCAGCTGGAGCAATTGAAGCTGGTGTCCAATTCTTGGCAGAAAATGCCAAAAAAGAAGGCGTAGTAACGCTCCCAAGCGGACTGCAATACCAAATCCTGAAAGAAGGAACAGGCGAAAAACCAACTGCTACGAGCAAGGTAACCACCCACTATCATGGGACATTGATCGACGGTAGTGTATTTGATAGCTCGGTAGAGCGTGGCTCTCCTGCTACCTTCCCTGTCAATGGCGTGATTCAAGGCTGGCAAGAAGGTTTGCCACTGATGAAAAAAGGAGCAAAATACCGCTTCTTTATTCCACAAGAGTTGGCGTACGGTATGCGTTCGCCGTCTCCTAAAATCCCTGCTGGTTCTGCTCTTATTTTTGATGTAGAATTGATAGAAATTTCTAACTAGAAATAGGCATTCTTACGAATTGGTCGATGGGACAGTTATCCACAATTCCTATCCACTTGATAAAGTAGTTCCTGTGGATAGGAGTTATATGGAAGAGTGGAAAGAATCTATTGAATTGATGCAAGAAGGTGCAAAATATAGATTTTTTGTTCCTTATGAGTTAACAAAGTCCTTAGAATATCCTTATATTACCCCCATTGGCTCCATGATTATCTACGAAGTAGAATTAGTGGAGGTCATTACCTACTAATTGAATTATTTATATAAATTTATCATAAAGAATACCATGAAAGAAACAAGCTATAGCTTGGGCGTATTGCTCGGCAAGAATTTGGAAAGTCAAGTAGATATTGAAGGATTGAACTTTGACGCACTAGCAAAAGGTGTAGTTGATTCCCTCAAAGGTGGAAAACTAGAAATCAGCGAAGAAGATGCTAACTATAAAGCGCAAGTATATTTGCAAGAATCAGCTGCTCTAATGGCTGCTAAAGCTGCTAAAGCAGAAAGCGGATTTTTGGATGAAAATGGCGAACGTGCAGAAGTAACGGTTCAGCCTTCAGGATTGCAGTACGAAGTATTGGTAGAAGGAACAGGAGATATTCCTAAAATTCACCAAAAAGTAGTCGCTCACTACGAAGGTAAATTGCTTAACGGCAAAATATTTGACTCTTCGTACAAGCGTGGAGAACCTGCTACTTTCCCTGTCAACGGATTGATCAAAGGCTGGCAAGAAGCCCTACAAATCATGCCTGTTGGTTCTAAATGGCGTTTGTATATCCCTTCTAACTTGGGATATGGTGCTAGAGGAGCAGGTAACGATATTCCAGGAAATGCTACTTTAGTATTTGACCTAGAGTTACTGAACATTACTCGCTAAAAAATTAGAAAGTATATTTATACTTTTGTAAATTGAGGAGCAAATGCACGTAAGTGTGTTTGCTCCTTTTTTTATCTAAGCCCCAATTATGTCTTTGACTATCTCCAAAATTTATACTTTTTTAGGGCTGCTATCGTGGTGGTTTATCTACGGTTTTTTTTGTTGGTTATTGCTCGAAATTACATTGCAATACTATCCAATTGATTTCGATGTTGCCTTCTTGCGTATCAAGCAGGACGAAATGCAATTTTGGTATTACAAGTTGGCTTTTTATGTCCACGTAGCGAGTGCTATTTTTTGTTTGTTGGCTGGCTTTACGCAATTTTCGGGCAGCTTGCGCCAACGTTTTCCTAGTATTCATCGCCTCATTGGTTGGATTTATATTGTCACTATTCTAATCTTCGCAGCTCCTTCTGGACTACTCATGGGCTATTACGCCAATGGAGGTTGGTCTTCGCAATTAGCTTTTTGCCTGCTGGCTATTCTTTGGTTTGCCACGACATATATCGCTTGGCGAAGCCTAGCCAAATCAGATTACTTGACCCATCAAAAATATATGCTACGCAGTTTTGCCTTGACACTCTCGGCGATTACACTTCGACTGTGGAAATATGTTATTGTCTTGATTTGGCACCCTCGCCCTATGGATGTTTATCAGATTGTAGCTTGGTTGGGCTGGGTGCTCAACTTGGCTATTGCCGAATATTTTATTTACAAATACCTTTCTAAAAAACAACTTGAAAATTAAAACTTGCACACTATGAAAAACCTGTTCTTATTCGTAATGCTTTTGTTCGTAACCATCGGTTGCGACAATGAGCAACCAACAACTGTATCGGAAGGAGACAACAACGAACTACCTACTGACCTCCCCGTAACAGAAGGAGCCAATGATACCAATATGTATAACCCTAACTTGGATAATCAGCCTAAATATGCTGATGCCATTACTGATTATAATTCGACCGATAGCCCAGAAGACTTTCAGCATGTCTTGGGCTATTATGTCGGCAATTTTGAAGAAAAAAAGACTACAGCACAAAAAGACTATAGAGCTTCCCATTTCAATAAAATCAATATTTCTATTGATTACTTGACGGCTGATTCTGTTATTGGGCATTCAATTGTAGCAGGTAACAACCGCCCGTTTGTAGGCACTTATGACGCTACACAACAAATGTATGTCGCCAAAGAACCAGGCGATGACAAATACGATGGCATCTTTACCTTTGCAATAGATAATGGCAGTACCCTAAAAGGAACTTGGGTTGCTAATAACAAAAAACTAGCAGTAACAGAACGTGAATATGAGCTAAAGCGTGCCGAGTTCAACTACAACCCAGAACTACAATTGCCAGAAGAAATGACTGCCATAGAATTGTATATGGCAAAAGAACTACGCAAAAAAATGTTTACCAAAGATTTTGGCGAAAGCGAACGATGGGAAGGTGAATTCCTGACCGATGAAGTCCTTAAATATAACCCATCAACGACCGAACTGAGCAAAGAATATTTAGAAAATATGTACAAAGGTGATTTGGAAGTACTACGCAATTCTATTTATGCTCGTCATGGCTATTCGTTTGCCAATCGCTCTATGCGATACATCTTCGATAATATTGATTGGTATATTCCTGTGCATGCAGACGTCACCAAAAACCTAACCGAACTAGAAAGGAAAAACATTGCTCTTATCAAACGTTACGAAGGTCATTCGGAGCGTTATTACGATGTGTTTGGTCGTTAAATTAGAGCTTATTTATAGCGTTATATATGGTGTTGTTTGGCGATAAATCCCTATTTTGGAACTTTATCAAAGTCAAACAACACCATTTTATTTATGTGTATATTCCATGCCAGCAGCCAGTCGCATTCTTTTCAAGATTTTCTGAAAGCTAACCCTGATTTCCCTGTTTATCAGAGCTACGAAAAAGGAGACGATATCAGCAATGCCGAAGAAACTTCTGTACAGGAAGATTATGGTTTTTCTTGTGATGTCAGCGACCGCAAATGGGACGATGTAGCAGGTCAAGTTGTAGATATGATTAGTTTTCTGGAGGTCTATACCCCTCTGTTGCAACAGCTAAAAAAAACGCACCCAACCATTGATTGGCGATTTGATTTGCCATACGAATGCGAATTGACAGAAACACATTTTATGCAAGTTAATTTTTTGCCACCACGAGTACTGCAGCTTGCAGGAACTTTAGGAATTGGTATAGAGTTATCCTTGTATTGGCCCAGTGCCGATGAGTAACTTTTTTTGAAATATTGAGCTATGCAACCAGACACCATGAAACCTGATCTAAATCCATACAATATCAGTCGCTTGCTATTAAGTAGCAAGCCAGCTGATGTTGGTATTGCGGAAGCAACCCTAACAGGCTATCCTGAGATTATAGCCAAGATTCGACCTGCATTGGAAGTCTATTTAGCGTTTTACCCTAAGCCCAACGAGATAGAAAAACTGACAAAAAATACCTTTGAGGATTACTCTTTGGACAAAAACCCTGTCTATGTTTTGTATTTGGCGAAACATAATAAACTATCGCTCAATGATCACTTGGAGTTGGTCAAGACGTTTGTCGATAATCATGCACAGCGGTACGAAGCACTCATCAATCTAAATCCTGCTCGCAGCGAGTACTATATTTTTTTGGCAGATTGGCTAAAAGCAACTACCAAAAATCATAATTTAGTTATTCGGTGCTATCAGAAAGCACTAAAATACAATTCAGAATGCCCACGCACCAGTTATAATTTTTCAAAGTATTTAGTTGATTTTTACGATGTACTTCTTCCCGAATATACCGAAGCCGTACTCAATAAGTGGATTATAGAATATTCTAAACATTCTTATCAATTGCAGCATGATGTAGCTGTATTTACCAATCTGGCTACTTTTTACGAGGAAATAAAAAAAGATATTCCGAAAGCCACCGCCACTTATCAGAAGTGCATCGATAGTCGTTCGCAAGATGCGGAGGCACTTCTGAATTTTTCGGAATTTTTGATTCGTCAAAAACAATATGAACGAGCTAAAGAGCATTTGGTCACGGCTACTCGCATCATGGAACTCAACAACCACTCCGATATAGTGCAGGCGTATGTTATGATGGCGACCATATATTGGAAGCATTATAAAAATTATGAAAAGGCAATCCTTTATATTAAGCGTGCTTTGCGTATCGACTCCTCCTATTCGGGTGCTGTCTCAGAAGCTATTCAGATGTATAAAATGAATGGCGACCAGCAAAATCTGCTCAAATGGCAAGAGAAACAAGCACAACAAAAGAAAGCTGCCCTTCATTAACGTCTCTAATGCCATTTGTGCTTAAAAAGGTACATCATCAATCGGTGGATTATTCTTGTTGTTATCGGCATTGATTTTTGAGGCAAATGTCTGCCCACCAATCTGGTTATTGGCATCATTGAAAAAAGTAGTATCATCAATTCCATTAAAGGCTTCATCTTCCAAGTTGGAAAACTTGGCATACTGTCCGTCCCACTTTAGTTTGACTGAATCCAAGGCACCATTACGGTGTTTGGCTACTATAATTTCGCCAATTCCACGCAACGAATTACCTTCTTCATCTTCTAGGATTTGATAATATTCTGGGCGATAAATAAACGATACAATATCTGCATCTTGCTCAATCGCACCCGATTCTCTCAAATCTGATAGTTGTGGACGTTTGTCCCCTCCCCTTGTTTCTACCGCACGAGACAATTGAGACAGTGCTATAACAGGTACACTTAGTTCTTTTGCCAACCCTTTGAGTCCCCTCGATATCATCGAAATTTCCTGTTCACGGTTACCGTTGCTATCGCCACCACCAGTCATCAACTGCAAGTAATCCACAATAACCATCTGTATATCGTGCTGCATTTTGAGTCTTCGACACTTGGCACGCAGCTCAAAAATAGAGATACCCGGTGTATCATCAATAAACAAAGGCACTTCGCTTAGTTTTTCGACTACAGCGTGTAGTTGCTGCCATTCATAATCTTCCAATTGTCCTTTACGAAGCTTCTCCGAAGGTATTTCGGTTTCCATCGAAATCAAACGATTCACCAACTGCAAACTCGACATCTCCAAGGAGAAAAAAGCAACGCCTTTGTTGAAATCAATAGCCGCATTACGCGCTACTGCCATCGTAAAAGACGTATTGTGTGTTACTGTCATATCTTCCAACAAGAACAGATTGTTCTTATCCAAAGTAAACCCATAATAATCGTCCACTATATCCTCTTCCACTTGAATACCAGTGACTTGCCAATCTACTTTGCTAGCCCAAGGTCTTGCTTGTTTGTACTTTATTTTGAGAGGAATTTTGTCTATATCTCCATATATGCGGACTCTATAGACTGTCGTTTCAAATCCTATGCTAGCTATAGTAGCTTTTTTAGCCTTTAGGGAAGTTCTAAACCCTAGAGAATCACACAAAAACTTAATTTGCTCGGCTAAATCTTCTCGCTTCTGCGTAATTTCGTAGCCGTTAGATTGCTCTAAATAATGTCCATCACTATCCAATAAGCCTGCTAACAGTTCGAGTCGATTTTTAGTTGAGTTAATCAAATAAGCAGTAGGAATATGTTTGTTATTGACAACATCTAATGCCCTCAAATCTTCCATCAAACTATAGCCCCCATGCCCTCTTCTACCGCCTACAATAGCATAAGCTGGACATTTATTTTCCAATAAGGTAGGACGAACTGACAATGTTTTTACCTCAGCAAATTCGTGCAAATAATCAACAATTACTTCGTCTTGTGTATATATTTCTGGTTTGGTACTACAGCCATCACCGAGCCAAAGCCCTAAAAAGTAGGCAGGCAATGGCGTGCGCTGTTCCTCAAAATCAACTGCTACCTTGTAGCCTTTATAATTACTTCTAAATTTATCAGATTTGGTCAACCATTCCTTTACAGAAATATTCAACACCGATCCTTTTGCGGCTTTGCCTTCTTGTCTGCTTTTTTTGAGCGACAAAATATGACTCTCATTCACTCGATAGCTGATTCCTTTATTTTGGTGTACCCAATACATTTTTTCTTGCCCACGGGCAATAGATAAAACACGTCGAGGCGTAGAATCATCTCCCATTAGCAAATCGCCTGTCTGTACATTTTCTACTTTTTTGAGTGAGCCATCATGCAGCAGTACTTTTGTACCTTTACCCAAACATTTTCCCATACCGGGTCTAGCTGCCACAATAATCATATCCGAAGGCTGCCAACCCGATGTCAATCGATCCAAATTCGTAAACCCAGTGGGCACACCTGTTAGACCTTCTTCTTTACCAGCCATCTCTTCGAGCTGCTTCACCGCCATATTGACAAGCGTTTGCATACCCAATGAGCCTCTACTCATGTTTTGCTGCGTAATCTCAAATAAATTTTGCTCCGCTTTGTCTAACAATTCGAGTACGTCGGTCGTATCTTCATACGCATCCTTAATGGTCTCGGTCGAAGAACGTATCAGCTCTCGCTGAATAAATTTTTGCGAAATAATCCGTGCATGAAACTCAATGTTGGCAGAAGATGCCACTCGATTGGTCATAGAAACCAACTGATACGGACCACCTACCTGCTCTAGTTTGCCCATTTGCTTGAGCTCTTCCGTTACCGTCAATAAATCAATAGGATTTGATTTCTCAAACAGATTACAAATCGCTTGATAGACATGTACATGCCCTTCTTTGTAGAACGATTGCGGACGCAAAATATCGACAATCAATGCAATCGCATCTTTATCGAGCATCAACGCACCCAATACCGCCTCTTCCAAGTCAAGTGCTTGGGGCGGCAGCTTGCCATAGAACATTTCCGAAAGATTATCTTTCTTCTTGCGGGTAAACTTGCCGGTATATGTTTGTTTTTCGCTCATAGATACTAGTAATTGCTACTCGTTTTCTTAAAAAATACTTACAAAAATAGGGTTTATTTCTGAGCTTCTCATCATTACTTTTTGAAGATTTTATTTTTGTTTTCTTAAGGAGTCAAACAAAAGAAACTGTATAATGAAAAAAGAGCTAGTTCTGGAAAGAACGAGACGAAAAACGTAACCCTAGCGGGTCTTGCTTAATAAAATACTATTAAACAAGCATTAGGAAGGCAACAAAAAGCTATTGTTGGAAGTCCAACTTCTAGTATCTAACAGCAAAGCGGTCTTATTAAAAGTTATAACCTACATCCTCTACAATTTTGCTTTGCGACTAGGATTATCTTTCAGAAAACTGGACCAATCATTATGTTTTTTCTTACCCAATGCCAGTCCTTGCGTCTGAATATGATGACAAAAAGCAACGCCCAACGCATCGGAAGCATCCATAAATTGTACATTCATTTCACCCTCCACCACGTGTGGCAACATTCGCAAAACCTGTTCTTTCGATGAATTCCCTTTTCCTGTTACTGCTTTCTTGATACTTCTAGGGCTGTACTCCTCCACCTCCAATCCTGTGGTAGCAATCGCAGCCATTGCCACGCCCATCGCTCGACCTAGTTTGAGCATCGCTTGTATATCTTTGCCATAGAACGGTGCTTCGATAGCAGCGTGCGTCGGTTCGTATATTTTTATTAGCTTTTGCAATTCTACAAATATATGTGCTAATTTTTGGCTGTGATTGGCTAATTTTCGCATATCTAGTACGCCCATACTTATTATTTTAGGCTTTTTGCGCCCAATAACTTGCAGGAAAGCATAGCCCAATACATTTGAGCCAGGGTCAATACCCAATATTATTTTTTGTTTTTCCAATGGTTTGTTTTTTAGTAGTCCTATTGCTGTTCAATTTAGTTGATAGAAAGAGTAACGTTTCATTCTTTAACAACCATTGAGTTCACAAATGAGTTTCAAGAATAAAATTTGAAGTTGTTTAAGAAGAGTGAGAGAAAAATCTTACTCATTTCCACGTGAAGTGACTTTTTAAACAACTTCTTCCTTACTTTTGCACTATGCCAAAGATAACCGCCTACAAAAATACGACCTTTTCAATAAAGTCCTTGCTCCAAGATAAGATATTCTTGTCCGTGGTCAAAATAGTCTGTATCGCATTGCTACTCTATATTCTGTATCAACAGTTGTTTGGTCGAGAAGACTTGACTCTGCACGGCTTATTGGTATTGCTACAGCACAAAACAACCACACAAAACCTTCCGCTGCTACTCTTCGTTTTGGTCTTAATGCCACTCAATTGGCTCTTTGAAACCCACAAATGGCAATTATTGCTACAAAAAATACAAAAAACAGCCCTGCTCCCTGCCCTCAAAGCCATCTTGACAGGTGTAACCGTTTCGTTGTTTACGCCCAATCGAGTAGGCGAATATGGCGGACGTATCTTGTTGGTCAATCCTGACAAACGCTATTTGGCGGCTTATGCTTCGCTAGTAGGCATATTGAGCCAATGGCTGGTATTATTGCTTGGCGGTTGGTGGGCGATGATGGCAGCTTTTTCATTGCAATTATTGCCTATCGGAACAGCTACCTTTGGGCTCCTTGTCGTTATTGGCATCTTGCTAACTACTTTTTTATTGCTCAGTTATTATCGTTTTCCGTGGTTCGTCAAGCGACTGGGGCAGTATCGCTGGGCAAAAAAATGGACGTCCAAACTTCCCAAAACAGCTATACCTTATTATAGTTCCATCGAACTGCATCGCATCTTATGGCAATCTTTTTTGAGGTACAGCACTTACTCTTTTCAGTATTTTTTGCTGCTGTATTTTTTTGGCTTACCACTTGATTATTTTGCTGCTTTGTTGGGTATCTTTATTGTGTATTTGCTACAAACAGGAATCCCCCTACCTCCTTCTACGGGACTATTGGCAAGAGGAAATATCGCTTTATTTATCTTTGGTTATTTGTCGCCTGCTACTACTACGGTAGCACCCATTATTCTAGCTGCTACGTTGAGCTTGTGGATTATCAATGTCCTATTGCCAGCCTTGGCAGGCGGTTTATTTCTGTGGCAATATAAGCGTACCGACTAGGATTCATCGTTTTCATTAGGCTAAAAACTGCTCCACCACATAATAAACCAAAATCCCCAAATAATTGCCCAATATCAAGCCCAACACTCCTAATGCCATTCCAGCTCCTAGTAGCTCTTTGTTTTTGATTACTTTGCAAACAGGACCAATAAAAGGCGGACCAAAAATGCAAGCTGTGGACGTAACAATAAACGTATCTCTATCAATCCGAAATACTTTGGCTGCAAAAAAATGAAAGAACAACAGCAGCAATAAAAATACGCCATTATACAGCGTGTAGGCTCCACCTTTCTCTAAAAATGTGGCAAAATCTGCCATAAAACCAACCGACACCGCAAAAATCAATAATAAGTATTGAGCAGCCGTATAAACGCTTGCTAAGTTTCTAATTTTCGACCAAAAAGAAGCGACAATACTCACGGTCGTCAAGACACTAATCACGACCATTTCATTGAGATTGCCTTTGGCATCAGGAAACAATAATCCTACTCCTGCCGAAGCTCCAATAATAGCAAGCGACAACCCTATAGACTTGGCTACATCGCCCCAATTAATCGCTATGGGAAGCATTATTTCTTCTTGCTTATTATTAGCCTCGTTTTCTGATGTAGCCAGCTTATTGTGCTGAAACTTGGGTAGCAATTTTGACCACAACTGTACTCCAATAGAAGTCAAAAACAAGAAATAAATTCCGCCACAAAAAATATCCGTCGCCGTCAGTATCAAAAACAAAGATTCAGGGCTTTTGGTGGCGTATGCTATCGCTACCATATTGGGCGTTCCGCCAATATACACTCCTGTCAGAATGCCTGCCGTCTGTGCTACCAACGGCAAATCTCGCCACCACCAAGTAGTCAAAAAAATGGCTACTAAGGCAGCTACAACACACAAAAAGAAAGATAAAATCAACTTGGGTGCATACCGCAAAAATGCTTTGACATCACTGGTCATCAAGAGCATTGGTATAGCCAACAAAACGGTTATGGTCGTCAACAATTTAGCAAATTGAGTGGTCGCTACAATTGTATCTGGATCGCTCGTCCACCATTGGCGAGTATTGCCCAACAAAATCCCAAAGATAAAGCACACTACAATCTCACTAAAAATATGCTCTACTTTCCATCGTTTTACGAATTTTGATAAAAAATAAGGTGCTATCAAAAAGCAAATTCCGATAAGGAGTAATAATAAATAAGTCATGTATTTTAGATAATTTGATCCTCAAATTAATATTTTTTGTGTCCAATGGCTTATTTTGTCCAGCTAAAATAGACTCGGCTATATGAAAAAAAGAATATACATTGACATGGATAATACGCTTTGTGACTACCGCAAAGCCTATTTGGCAGCTCGCAAGCGAGAGCCAGAAACCCATTATCCACAATCGCAATATGGTTTTTTTGCCAACTTGGAGCCGTTGCCGCAGGCAATAGCCGCCTATCACCACCTTGCCAAAAAATTTGAAGTCTATATTCTTACGGCTCCCTCTTATCTCAATCCGCTCTGCTACACCGAAAAACGTGTTTGGATAGAACGACACTTAGGTTTGGAAGCAACCCAACACTTAATTATTTGCAAACGAAAAGGACTACTCAAAGGCGATTTTTTGATTGATGACTTGCCGTATCCTGAATTTGAAGGCACACAACTATTATTTGGCAAAGCTCCGTACGAGAATTGGGGGCAGGTATTAGATTTTTTAGAGATAGCATAATGGAACTAACACAATATATACAGACGTACTTTGGCATTGACCAACGATACTTGAGCACCATTGCGGAGCTTTTTGAGATACAACCGCTCTCCAAAGGTGATTTTTTGTTAAAACAAGGGCAAGCCAAAGGTAATTTAAGCTTTTTGCAAGTCGGTTATCTTCGTTTTTTTGCTACTCCACCACATTCCGACAAGGAAGTAACCCAATGGATAGGCGCTTCTGGTGCCTTTGTTGGCGACCTCGCCAATTTGATTTTTGATACCCCTGCCCGCTGGAATATCCAAGCATTAACGGACTGCGAGTTATACATGATTAGTCAAGATAATTATCGTAAAATAGAAACATTTATTCCGCAATGGCATCGACTCGAAAAGCTATTTATTGCCAAATGTTTCATTACTCTAGAACAGCGAATATTTGATTTATTGTCGCTCTCTGCCGAGCAACGATATGACAGCTTGATGCAGCAAGATAGCCATTTATTCAATGCCGTCCCCTTGCAGTATTTGGCAGCTATGCTGCACATGACTCCCGAAACATTGAGTCGTATTCGACAAAAAAATCTTCTTGATATAGATCAAGTCACCCTCTATTATCTTGCTTTATCTTTGTAGTGTTCTTTACACAAAAAACGATAAAACAATGAAAAAATCAATTCAGACTAGCATACACATTCAAGCTAGCACAACACAAGTTTGGCAAGTACTAACCGATTTTGAAAATTATCCTACTTGGAATCCACTCCTGCTTTCGCTCAATGGAAATGTTGCCGTAGGCAATACGATTGCAGTCGATGTCCAAGGTATGCTATTTCGCCCAACAGTACTGACCTATATTGCCAATGAAAACCTCACTTGGCTAGGCAAACTTTGGTTTCGAGGTTTGTTTGATGGAGAACATCAACTCCGATTGGTGGCACAAGAAGACGGCAGTACGATACTGCACCATACCGAGCAGTTCAGCGGCTTGCTGGTGCGTCTATTCAGCCGCCAATTGGACACCAAAACCAAAGCAGGTTTTGAAGCAATGAATCTAGTCGTCAAAAATAGAGCAGAAGGCAAAACCTCAAAATAACCTAGGTCGATTACTCCTTTTCCTCCACCACTTTATAGGTAGAAACCCCACTCAATTTGACTTGCGAAGGTTTGCCCGTATTTGTAATTTTTATTTCAATTCGTTGGTTTTTCATTCTCCCTCGCAGCGTGGCGTTCGTGGCGACAGGTTCCCGTTTTCCGTAGCCTTTGGCAGTCAACCGCTCTGGCGTAATACCTTTGTCTATCAAAAATTGACGGGCATTGTTTGCTCTTATTTCCGAAAGGCTATCACAGTAAGCCGTAGCAGGCAGTCCGTTAGTATGTCCACCTATTTCGATGGTTATTTTTTCATTTTTTTGCAGAAACTGATAGACTACCAATAATTCATTGGCGGAAGCCAATACAATATCGGCGGAATCTGCCTCAAACTGCATATTATCCAATCGAAATACTTGCCCTTTTCGCAGTGAATTGACTTTTAATCTTTGATCAAAATTACCTTTTCGCTGGACTGTTTGGTCTGCTGTACTGAGATTGGTAATCACAAAAGAAGGTTCTTTTTGCTGTGGTATTTTGGTTGGAAGAATGCGAGTTGTTTCGATGTCTTTCTTTTCTGTCAAATAATTTTTGATGGCTTTATTTTCGTTCGCATCATCGCCCTGAATCGCAATTTGCATCAAGGGATATTTTTCCATAAAAATGGCCAATCGGTCGAGTTCTGCTGCTGACTTTTCGTCCAATTTATTTTCTTTATCAAAACTCAAATAATGAAAGGGCACTTCGGTACCTTCTTCGATAGGGTGCAAATAAATGTTTCTATAAATCTCTGTATATTCTTCAATTTTGCCCACTTCTAGCACTTGGCTTTCTGGATAATAGCCCTCTTTGTACGTCAAAAAGCTATAGGTTGCATCAGCAGGCAATACAATTTGATAATTGCCTTTTTGTTGGTTGGATAACGCTGTTCCTGCTTCCGTTTTTGTAGCTTCTTCGTAATAAAAAATGCGGCTTTGCAGCGGCAAATCTGTGCGAGCATCTAGCACTTTGCCCTTGACCAAAAGTACAGGTTCTGGACGTGCTGCCAACGGCGGAATTACTTTGTAAATATCATCGCCGCCAATATGCCCTACGCCACTGCTAGACACCAAGTAAGCCGTGCTGCCCGAAGCTGTCACGCTATAATGTCCTTCCCAAGAAGTCGTGTTTATTTCAGGACCTAAGTTCTTCGGCTCACTCCAATTCGTCCAAGTGTTATCTAGCCTTTTGGATACAAAAATATCGGTCGAACCATAACCGCCATGTCCTGCCGAACAAAAATATAATGTTTTGCCATCGGCTGCCAAAAAAGGCGTGCCATCTTCATAAGGCGTATTGATAATATCGCCTAAGTTCTTCGGTTGCGAAAAGCGACCATTTTTTTGTTTGAAACTAACATGTAAATCTAAATGTCCTTTAGAATCATTGCGTTCTAGTGCGGTGAGCAGTATGTTTTTGCTAGCAGCCAAGTGCATACTCGCCACTGAATTTTGATTATAAAAATTATCAATCAAAATCTCTTCAGGCACGCCCCAGTTGCCGTCTTCCTGACGGGTAGCCATCGAAACGCCTCGCCCCTTGAAGCTTCCATCGGCATAATAAGTATTGCCAATAAGCAAACTATTGTTATCGGGAGAAACGGCTATAATTTGATTATGATTATTGTTATTGATAGGAGAACCCAGCGGTTGGAGTAGGCTCCAACTGCCATCTTTTTGCTTGTAACTCACCCAAGCGTCATCTTTTTTGTCAGCTCCAATATTATCGGGGTGCCCTTTGCGCGTCACGTACAAGGTTTGCCCATCTGGAGCTATGACGGGGTGTAGTTCTTGATAGGTAGAATTGATAGCCGAGCCCAAATTTTCTTTCTCCAATCCCTGTACCGCATTTTCGACCAAATTGATAGTTCTGTTCTGATACACTTTGAGGTAATCAATTTGAGCTTGTGTCTTGCCAGACAAAATAAAACCTGCAAAACCGCCCTTAAAATCCAATGGTGGCATACTAATCAGTTCTTTATTATCAACCCAAAAACCGAGCTTGCCCCCTTGATAATGAATCGCTAATAGATGTTGTTGATTATTTTGATAATTGCTCCCTTCTGTCCAGTCCACAATCGTTTTGAATACGCCACCTCTACAAGTTATCACTGATGCTTTGCCCATATTACTCACCAAAAAAGCGTTGTAATTATTGGCATCATAAACGCCCCACAATAGACCATAAACACTATTTTTGCCGTCTAAATAAGGTGCAATAGAAGCCTCTATTCGATACGATGTATCGGTATGAATCGGTATAGATTGCCAAAAATACCAAACGCCTTCTGCTTGCTTATAAGCAATCTGATATTCCCCATCTTGTACCACTGCGCTATACTCCATATTGCTACCTGTCATCCAGAGCAAATGATTATTATCAAAATTCTCTTCAAAGAGGATATTGGTTTGTGCCAATGAATTGTTTATATTGGCATTCGTAAACAAAAACAACCAAAAAAGAGTAGTATAATATAGTGGTTTCATGATGCAGTACAGACTGTTTATAGACAGAAAATAAATAGCTATTTATTCTGAAATGATGAATTGGTAAAATACCAATAGTCTAACTACTTATTGGATTTATTTGCTCTATTTTAGATAAAATTAATATACTTTCAGCTTTGCAGAATCCAGCAGCTTTCCGACGGTATTACAACGATCACTTGCATCGCAAATTGTTGGTCTTTGAGAAAAAACGAAAACGACTCTTGTTGTTCTTGTTTCTAGGAATTGTTATGCTCGGACTCCTCTCCTTTTATGTTGTTTCACTCAATATTTTTGCTTTCAAAATTGGTCTGTTTATTCCTTGGTTTATCTTGATTCGAGTCTATCAATTTTGGGCAGAAGAATTTAGAGCCAAATTCAAACCACTCATTGTCAGCTCATTGCTAGAGTACATAGATCCTAAACTCAAGTACTACCACGACCAATATATCGCCAAAGATACCTTTTTGCGCAGCAAAATATTTCCTATCAATCCCCAAATTTATCAAGGAGAAGATTATATCATGGGAAAAATTGGAGAGATATTTTTTGAGATGTGCGAACTCGAAATTTATCACCCGTCCTTGGTCGAAAGCAAACTCGAAAGATGGTTTGAAGGTATCTTTTTTCACGCCAATTTTAATACCCATTTTGAAGGTAGAATCGTCATGATTCCGAAAGGTGAATGGCAGCGTTTTATTCCTGTCATGAAAGAATTTACGAAATATGGCGGCTACGAACTTCAAAGCACAGGGAATCCAACTTTTGACGATGAATTTTTGGTTTATCTGGATCAAGATGCCAATTATAGAGAAATATTAACGCCTGAATTACTAGAAACGGTTCACAGTTATCACGACAAAAGTGGCAAACAAGTGTTTGCTTCCTTCTACAATAGCCACTTATACCTAGCTATCCAAGAGCCTTATCAGCTACTGGAAGGACATCTTTTCCATAGCAATCTCAATTTTGACATGATAGAAAACTACTACCAAGAACTCCTATTATTTACCAAGATTGTAGAAGATTTTGACATTACCCATTAGGATTCGCCCTTGCAGGGCTTTGTTGAGCCAACTGCAAACGGTTACTTTTTTGTTTGATTGTTGATTTTCGCCCTTGCAGGACAATTGTTGAGTCAATTATAACCTAAACAGAGCTCGAAGAGCGAACAAACAATTGCTCGAAAGAGCAAAAATCAACAGAGCTCGAAGAGCGAACAAACAATTGCTCGAAAGAGCAAAAACCAACAAAATAAGACAGGAAGCACGCCAAAAAATATTATATTTGCCCACCTCCCATATAGAACTCAATTCCCCATCATTTCACATACAAACAAAGCACTTATGCAAGAGCAAAAACCATATCAAGCTAAACACAAAATACGAATTGTTACCGCTGCGTCCCTCTTTGACGGACATGATGCCGCTATCAATATCATGCGTCGTATTATGCAGCGTTCTGGAGCCGAAATCATCCACTTAGGACACAATCGCTCGGTACAAGAAATTGTGGATACTGCTGTTCAGGAAGATGTACAGGGTATCGCTATTACGTCTTATCAAGGCGGACACAATGAGTTTTTTAAGTACATGTATGATTTGCTCAAAGAGCAAGGCGCTGGACACATCAAGTTATTTGGTGGTGGCGGCGGTACGATATTACCGACCGAAATAGAGGAACTCCACAACTATGGTATTACGCGTATTTATTCGCCTGATGATGGGCGAGCTATGGGATTGCAGGGCATGATCAACGACTTGCTTTCGCAATGCGATTTTCCGACAGGAACAAACATTGATAGCGAACTAAAAGAATACACCAATAAGAATAAATATGCAATCGCACGCCTGATTTCAGCAGCGGAAAACGATGCTAAAAATGCCGAAAAATGGTTGCCTGAAATTCAGGCGAAAGCCAAAGAAAATAAAGTCCCTGTATTGGGTATTACAGGAACAGGTGGTGCTGGAAAATCGAGTTTGGTCGATGAATTGGTCAGACGGTTTTTGTTAGATTTTGACAAAAAAAGTATTGCTGTGGTTTCTGTCGATCCATCAAAGCGAAAAACAGGCGGTGCCTTGTTGGGTGACCGTATTCGCATGAATTCTATCAATAGCGACCGTGTGTATATGCGCTCATTGGCGACTCGTCAATCCAATCTATCTATATCCAAGTATATTGCTAACGCAATTGATATATTGAAGGCTGCCAATTATGATTTGATTATTCTCGAAACCTCTGGAATTGGTCAATCAGATACCGCTATCACTGATTTTTCTGACGCTTCGCTCTACGTGATGACGCCAGAATATGGTGCCGCTTCGCAGCTCGAAAAAATTGACATGCTGGATTTTGCCGATGTCATTGCCCTCAATAAATTTGATAAACGTGGTGCCTTAGATGCCTTGCGTGATGTCAAAAAGCAATACCGTCGCAACCACAATTTGTGGGAAGCTAAAGAAGAAAATTTGCCTGTTTTTGGTACGATTGCTTCGCAATTTAATGACCCCGGTATGAATCAACTGTACAAAGCTATTGTGCAAACGATGGAAGAACGCACAGGGATTGATTTGGGATCTACCTTTGAGGCTGCTGCTGGTATGAGCGAGAAAATTTATATCATTCCGCCCAAGCGTGTCCGTTACCTTTCCGAAATATCGGAAGTAATCCGCAGCTACAATACCAACACTCAACGCCAAGCTGATATTGCAGGAAAACTGTATGGTATCAAGCAAACCTTGGAAGTGCTGGACGAGCAAGGCGAAGCCGACAAAGCGGTTTTGGCTGCTGTGCAGCATGCTTACGAAGAGCTAGAGTTGAGTCTGGAAGGACAAAACAAAAAAATATTGACCAATTGGAACGACAAAGTAGCTGCTTATGCACAAGATGAGTTTGTCTATTTGGTTAGAAATAAAGAAATACGAGTTCCTACTTTTACGACTTCGTTGTCGCACAGCCGTATTCCACGCGTGTCGATGCCTAAATTCAAAAGTTGGGGCGAAATCCTACAATGGGTACTACAAGAAAACGTCCCTGGTGAATTTCCGTACACCGCAGGTGTTTTTCCGTTCAAGCGCAAGGGCGAAGATCCTACTCGTATGTTTGCGGGCGAAGGTAACCCAGAGCGAACCAACAGACGCTTTCATTATGTATCGTTAGATATGCCTGCACATCGTCTTTCTACGGCATTTGATTCGGTTACTTTGTATGGCGATGATCCTGATTATCGTCCTGATATTTACGGAAAAATTGGAAATGCTGGTGTCAGTATTTGCTGTTTGGACGATGCCAAAAAACTATATTCAGGCTTTGATCTTTGTGCGGCTACCACTTCGGTTTCGATGACTATCAATGGTCCTGCGGCTACTATTTGTGCTTTCTTTATGAATGCCGCTATCGACCAACAGTGCGAATTGTATATTCAAGAAAATGGATTGGAAGCATTGGTAGAACAGAAACTACACGCCAAATACGAAGCAAAAGGATTGCAACGTCCCACTTATTTGGGCGAATTGCCAAAAGGCAACAATGGCTTAGGATTGCTATTGTTAGGAATAACAGGCGATGAAGTATTGGAAGCCGATGTCTATGCTCCACTACGCCAAAAAGCGTTGTCTTCTGTACGTGGTACGGTACAAGCCGATATTCTGAAAGAAGATCAAGCACAAAATACTTGTATTTTCTCAACTGAATTTTCGTTGCGCTTGATGGGCGATGTACAAGAGTATTTCATAGAAGAAAATGTACGTAATTTTTATTCTGTTTCTATTTCTGGTTATCATATTGCGGAAGCTGGTGCCAATCCAATCACACAATTGGCGTTTACACTTGCCAATGGCTTTACTTTCGTAGAATATTACCTCTCTAGAGGAATGGACATCAACAAATTTGCTCCAAATTTATCGTTCTTTTTCTCCAATGGAGTCGATCCAGAATATGCCGTAATTGGTCGAGTAGCTCGCCGTATTTGGGCGAAAGCCATGCGTGATAAATATCAAGCCAATGACCGCTCCCAAAAACTCAAATATCATATTCAGACTTCTGGGCGCTCGCTACATGCACAAGAAATTTCGTTCAACGATATTCGTACCACTCTGCAAGCGTTGTATGCCATTTATGACAATTGCAATTCATTGCATACCAATGCCTATGATGAAGCGATCACGACTCCTACCGAAGAGTCTGTACGCCGTGCTATGGCTATCCAGATGATTATTAATCATGAATTGGGCTTAGCCAAAAACGAAAACCCGATACAAGGAGCGTTCATTATCGAAGAACTAACGGAGCTAGTCGAAGAGGCTGTTTTGACAGAATTTGACCGCATCACAGAGCGTGGTGGTGTGTTGGGTGCTATGGAAACGATGTACCAACGTGGCAAAATTCAAGAAGAAAGTTTGCATTACGAAATGCTCAAACATACAGGTGAATTTCCAATTATTGGAGTCAATACGTTCTTATCTAAAGACGGCTCGCCGACTATCATTCCTGATGAAGTTATTCGAGCAACAGAAGCCGAAAAAGAATCGCAGATTGGTACATTGACCAACTTGAAAGAAGCCAATGTCGAGAATGGACAAGAAATATTGAAACAATTGCAGCACGCTGCTATCCATAACGAAAATTTATTTGAAGCCTTAATGACTGCTGTCAAATATTGCTCTTTGGGACAAATCACAGCCGCCTTGTATGAAGTAGGTGGTCAATATCGTCGCAATATGTAATTATACTTTATTACCTCGTGAAAATTAGAAGTCTGAAGTCTTTTATATAATGATAAATTATATAAAAGACTTCAGACTTTTTATTTTCACAGCTGGGGGCAGCACAAGGTACTTCTACCTCTGATTTATTCCAGTAGCAACCAATTTACTTTAAATCACCTCAATTATTCGCATCATGAAAAAAGCATTTTTTATATTTTTATATCTCGGGGTATGTTTACTCAATAGCTGTACCACTAGCACAACAGAAACTCCTACAGCAAAAAAAGAAATAACGGTCGAGCAAGATAGCAGTGATCTACTATTTGACACCTATTTAAGTCAGTTTGAGATTAAAGGAAATGAGATACCAAAAAAATTAGTCCGAGCCTTTATATTACCACTAATAGAGCAAAATCATGGTTATACTGATGCTTATCTATATCGCTCTGACACTATATTCTATCAGAACAATAATTTTATTGTGGTGCAATTTAGTGTAGTTGATGAAGATGTTGAAGTTACTTTTTTGAGTACACTTGATTTAAAAACCAAACAACCTGTAGGAGCTATTAGCGTAGAAGCTGACGTATATATGGAACAGTATTATGGTAAAGGATATAACACCTACTACACCCTCAAGACCCTATCTGTAAAACATGATTTGCTTGGTTACCCAATCGTTCTCACCTGTCAAGAAAATAGAACTTTTGAAAATTTCAATACAGAGCTTTATTCTATAGCAAAAATAAAAGAATTGGAAAAAGGAGAGACAAAAAAGAGGCAATATTTGATTGATACAGTAGGTATTATTGAAGAAATAGAACTCTAAAAGCATGTCACTTTTCAATTCAATAGATATGAAAGGTACGGTAGAAAAAGACAAGAATTATCGGTTGCCCTACCTTTTAAACGTTCATTCGCTTAGACCACCATTGATAAAATTTCCAGCTTAACCAAAGTCCAACAGTATTGGCAAATAAATCTAGCCATTCGGCAGCTCGGCTAGCCGTAAAAGTAGCTTGCAACAGCTCAATAGTACCACCTAATCCCGTTCCCACAATAAACAATAGCCACCATTTTTTGCGATCAGTATAGTCGGTTTGGGTCTGCAAGACCAACAAAAACAAACTGCCCCACACCAAATAGCCTAACAAGTGTCCAGCCTTATCGCTACGAAATAAGCTACTCCAAATCTCCCATTGCCAAATCGGTTTTTTGGAAGCCATTTCCTGCCATACATATACATCAGGCATAGGTTGTCCCAATGGTATTTTGTTGGCTACTAAAGGAGCTATTATTAAGATACCACCACTGTCGTAGGGCGTATCAAATGGTGGATTTTCTGCTAAATAAGCTGTTGCTGAAGGGTATTTTCTTCGAGCTTGATTCTCTATCAAATAGACCGCAGCTTCATTTGCTACTTTTACATTCTCCCCTTCCTTTGGCGTTTGAGTGACACCCACTTCTAGAGGAATTTCTATTTTGGGCGTTGTTGTTTCGGAGTTGATCGATATGCGCCGAGGATACAGGCAAATTACTAACAAAAGTACATTGTAGGCAACAAATAGAGAGACGCTACGAGCTACCATTTTATATTTCATCTAACAATCCAAATTGTAACAAGTGATGGCGAGCGTGTACGCAGTGCATGTATTCCCATTCTTCAAAAGTGAGCAATCCACAAGAAGGGTGATTTGTTTTTTTATCTGGATTTAGAGCGAAGAAGGCATAAAATTGAGCAACCAATTTTTGTAGTTTTGCCGTAGCTTCTTCGATAGATTCAAATCGCAAATCGGGTAGTGTCGGCATACTTTTGAGCTGAATATTGCGTGCCAGCGGCTGTTTGTCTCTGACCAAATAATTATAATTGCGTTGCAACTTATCGGCTTCAAAGAAACTTTGTCCTTTAATTTTTTCGATAGTGAACAAAAATAAAGAACTTAGATGCTCGACCATGTGTTGAGGCGTCATCAGTCCCCATTCTGCTTTTGTTTGAGGGGGCAATTGAGCCAACAATTCAAATTGTATTTCCTTTAGAAATTTTTCTTGATTCATTTTTTTATTGATTATGTGCTATGGCAAGATACCATCTTTTTCGCAATAACGCTATTTTTACTGGATTGCTACTCTTGTTAGTTGTCGGAATAGCAGCCGTCGGCTGCTCTGACCCCAACCGTCGGATTCGCCCCGAAACCATCAAACGAATGGCTATCAAAAATTTTCAAGAAAAAGGCATCAAACATATAGTAGATACCGCTGATGTTGGTGTTTTATTAATCAATAAAGGACCTATTGACAAATGGTATGTTGCTTACAATAAAACTCAAACGCAGCCTGCTTTATTTTTGTATCACATTAGCAATGCCGATGAGAACCCTCATTTTTTGCCACTGATGGGCAAAACAGAAGGTAAAATTCAGCACATTGATTTTGAAAATACAACGAATGATGACAATTATGAGCTGGCTGTAGAAATCCATTATGATTATGACATGGCTTATCAAGCACGAGAATTAGTCATAATTCGTAATCCTTTCAAAAATCCAGCAAGCGAAATTTTTTCGTTTCCCTACGAACAAGTTTGGGAAAGTATCGACACGTTTGATACGGTTTATGGACTTCCCAACCACAAAAAACGGATTGAGAACATGGCTTCTTACGAGTTTTTTGATGGCTATATTTTGCTCAAGGGGATTATCAACAAACGAAAAAATCACATTCTAGAGTACTTGTGGGACAAAACTACCCAACAGTTTGTATTGGTATTGGATGAAAACTATCATGAAGCAGACGAAGAAGCAGCACACGGACATGTTGCTAAACTCAAAGGCAACAAGATATTAGTCGAAGTTTTTTCGCACGAAGATAATTGTACTGCCTATATACTCGAAGACGAAAACGGTCATGTGATTGACATCGAAAAACGTATTCATGACGAATTGTTGTGTTCACCTGTGGCAGGCTTGTCCGACGATGGACATTATCTTATTTATACCGACCAGCACCTCAATGCCGTTTGTTTATACGATATTGAACAACAAAAAAATAGAAAACTACTTTCTAATTTCAATACTTACGAAGGCGTTTCAGAACTCGTCTGGGCAAAAGGTAAAAACCCTCGTTTTGCGTATGTTACAGTCAATCACGAAGAAATATTGGACAACACCCAACTCTATATTTTCACGCTACTATCTGCCACAGGCGAGCTGATAGCCAAGCGCTACAAAGTGCCTATTTATTACCAATGTGATCTGGACGGTTACTGTGCCCCCAAGAAAGATTATCATTATCGTTTTGAGAACTACAATCAGTTCATTTATCGGACAGAAGCAACAGGCAACTGGAAAGGATTACGACTCAATTAGACAAAAAAACAGGCTATTTCCAATATATTGGAAATAGCCTGTTTGCTACTGTTTGCTACTATTGACTCCTGTCAATCTATTGCATATCTTGAATGATAAACAATACTTCTTCGATATAAGGATCTTTTTTTAGATTCTTGTGCCAGTTTTCTGTACTCTCTTTGCGTACTTCGTCCGACTCAATAGCTTCTTTATCTCCTGCTAGCACCGATACTTTGATCCCGTCTATTGTTTTGCTAATATCTTTATATTTTTCTGCTGCTTTGTCCAGTTTCTGCTGCTCCTCACGGAGTTCGGTCAAGTTAAGTGAATAATCGCTTTTGTCACGAATTTCTTTCGACCACTTGGCACGCTCATCAATCAATGCAAACGTATTATTAGCAGCGACCCTATTTTTACTTTTTTTCTTGATTTTATCCATCTTCTTGATTTCTCCTTTCTTGTAATAAACAGGCTCTATTTCTGTCCATTCCATCGGATACACCTCTTCTTTTTCACCTGTTTTTTGGTAGCTAAAGTTGCCTGGCAAAACAATATCTGGAATCACTCCTTTGAGTTGTGTAGAACCTCCATTGACACGGAAGAATTTCTGAATGGTAATTTTCATAGCCCCCAATTCTCCATAATCTTTGAAGCGAGCAGGCACGTCTGAATCTAAGCTAAAGAAACGCTGAACCGTTCCCTTGCCAAACGTAGAAGCTGAAGTACCTACAATAACCGCTCTACCATAATCCTGTAGGGCTGCCGCCATAATTTCCGAAGCAGATGCAGAAAACGGGTTGACCATAATCACCAATGGTCCATCATATAGTACACTTGGATCTCTGTCTTCGAGTGGATGCGGGCTACCTGTTCTACCTTTCACTTGTACGATTGGTCCTGTCTCAATAAACAAACCACTCATATCCACTACATCACGCAAAGAACCACCTCCATTGAATCGCAAATCAATAACAATACCGTCAACTCCTTCTGCAATCAATTTTTGTACTTCTCTTTTTACATCTCTCGAACAACGTCTGCCACGAGGATCTTTAAAATCGGCATAAAAACTAGGCAAATCAATCAATCCAATTTTAGATTTATTTTTACCATGTTGAATAATCGCCGATTTAGCATAACTTTCTTCCAATACAACTACATCACGTACAATTGGAATCACTGCAATAACACCACTTGATTTCTTGACAGTAAGGCGTACTTCAGACCCTTTGATGCCTCTAATCATTGGCAATACGTCATCCATTTTCATATCTACTACGTCAATGGCTTCTTCTTCTCCTTGCCCTACTTTGATAATCAAATCATTAACTTCTAGCTCTCCTTGTTTCCAAGAAGCTGACCCAGGTATGATTTTCATTACCTTGATATAGCCATCTTCTTGGCGCAATTGTGCTCCAATTCCTTCTAGCTTGCCAGAGATACGAATATTGAAATTTTCTTTTTCGAGTGGTGGAAAATAACCTGTGTGCGGCTCTATTACATTAGATAATGTATTGATATACCCTGCTAGCTTATCTTCTCTATCGTCTTGGTTGATATTTTTTGACCATCTATCAAATTGCTTTTTAATTTTTTCTCTAGATTCTTTCTCTAGCTCGGCAATTGTTTTGATCGTTACTTTTTCTTCTTTGTTTTCTTGCTCGTCTTTGTCCTCTTCTTCCTCCGTTGCTTTTTCTTCGCCTTGTTTTTCTTGTTTAGATAGTTTGGACTCTACATCTAGTAGCACTCTATATTTGAGCATTTTTCTCCAACGATCATATAATTCATCTTCGTTTTTGGCGTAGTCGATTTTTTCATTGTTGGTTTCAAAAACTTCTTTTTTCTCAAAATCAAATGGCTTGTCTAATATCTCGGCATAAAATTTTTGAGCATTTTTGATACGTTCATCTCTAATTTCATGAAACTTGTCAAAGAACGTAAAATCTCTTTTGAGTGCATCGTTATCAAATTCGTTGCGATGCTGCAAGAATAAATCAATGTCCTCTTGCAAGAAAAATCGCTTGCCGTTGTCCATACGTTCCAAATAAACATCAAAGACCTTCTGAGATAGAGCATCATCAAATTTGGCTGGAGCATAATGATAAAATTCCAAACTCTGAACCACTACATCCATCAAAAGAGATTCTCTATTGGGATAATCGGGGTCGGGGCTATTTGATTGAAAGGCAGCTAGTCCGATGCACAGCGCAGCTAAACCGACTATTTTTTTCTTTGTAAATTTCATATATAATTAGATTAATAGTGTAAAAAGGAGTTCTAGTAATAAAAGTAACAGGTATTCTTGAAAAAAAGTCTTTAGTCGGCTATTTTATTAAAAAAGCAATACTTCCAGTACCAATTCTAATTAAAGTAAGCACATTTTTGTACCATTTATTAGCAATAGCTCTAAACTGCCAAATGCTTTAACTTTATTTAACAATAAACAGACAAAAATCTATATAGATTCTGCTATCTTGGTTTGCTTTTGGCAGCAGCCAACAGGTTTTATACTTAGAGCATGTCTAAATTTATACTAGTTTGTAATTTGAAAAGTCTTTTCCTGTTATATTTTACCTATTTTTTGCTGCATAGTTAAGGCTATGCAGCAAAAAAGGAGGTTTATTTAACAAAAAAATCCTACACAAATTATCAAAAACTATAATTTTAGACACGCTCTTACAAACAACGAATCAAAAACATTACCAAAAAACAATAAACATGATTATCTACAATGTTACCGTTAAGATAAATCTTGATGCACATGATGAATGGTTGCTATGGATGCAAGAAACACATATACCTGATGTCATGAATACAGGCTTGTTCGAATCCTACAAAATGGCTCGTATATTGGGACATGACGAGAGCGATGGCATTACCTATGCCACCCAATTTGAATGCCCTGACATGAAAACACTACAATTGTACTCTACCAAACACGCTCCTCAACTGCAGGAGGACGTTAAGAAGCGATTCCCTGATAAGTTTGTCGCTTTCCGTACACTAATGGAAGTGGTCGGATAAACCAAAAAATCCTAGTAGAAACTTATTTTCTACTAGGATTTTTTTCTTGGTGTGCTAGCAACTTATTTTTTGAAGTGTACCACATGCTGATACTCCTTCTCAAACGCTTTGATTTCGGCAGCTTTACGCTCCTCTGACCAGTTCAATTCTTTAGCCATCAAATCCGCTACAAAGGGATACCATTTAGCCAAACTAGGTCGTTCGAAATACAATCTTCCTGTACGTCGAATCAAGTAATCGGACAGCCCAGCTGTCATTTCATGGTGCATACTATACCAAACTTCTGCCGCTTGGATACGTTCTGCGGGATCCGAATAATCAGCCGCCAATTCGTAGGCTTTATTAATAATCAAATCGGTATTGGTTCCATATTTATAAACCAAACTTTTGATATACTCTTGTGGTACTTCGATTTGTTTGGCTAGACCAGTTGCTCTATAAATATATTCGTGAATGGCATTGGGATTCGCATCAAAATCACCACCTGTTAGCTTTAGCGTTTTAGTTTTGGAATCCACATGACTACGCTTACGCATTGTCTTATACACAAAATTGACGACTCTCTCTGCCATTTTTCTATAACCTGTTAGTTTACCGCCAGCTATAGAAATCAAGCCTGTTTCCGAATAAAAAATTTCATCTTTTCTGGATAATTCCGAAGGCGATTTGCCATCTTGATGAATCAAAGGACGCAATCCCGCCCAACTTGATTCGATATCCGCAATATTCAGTTTAGCCGTCGGAAACATATAATTAGTAGCTTCCAGTATATATTCCGCATCTTCGCGAGTCGTCTGCGGATTATCAATTTTCTTGTCAAAGAACGTATCCGTAGTTCCAATATAAGTAATCTCCCCTCTTGGTATCGCAAAACACATTCGGCTATCTTTATTTACATCAAAATAGACAGACTGCTGGAGTGGCAACTTGGCGTGTGGCACCACAATATGTACGCCTTTAGTCAAATGTAATTTTTTGCCAATCACGCCTTCCTTGTCCTTGCTGCGTACGGTATCTACCCAAGGACCAGTTGCATTGACGATTCTTTTGGCTTTGATTATAATGCTTTTGCCTGTCAGTTCGTCCTTCGCAACGACACTTTTTACGTAGCCATTTTCTTTGTATTCAAATTCGGTTGCCCCAATATGATTAAGAATGGTAGCACCATGAGCAACAGCAGTTTTGATATTCTCAATCGTAAGGCGAGCATCGTCGGTGCGGTATTCGTAATACAAACCACCACCCAACAGCACATCGGTGCGCAAGAGGGGTTCCAAGTCCGCTACAATTTGCTTTTCTACCATTTGGCGGCGCTCTTCTTTCTCTACTTTCGCCAATCGGTCATACACCCAAAGCCCGATAGAGCTGAGTCGCTTGCCCAGTGAGCCATTTTCTACGATAGGCAATAGCATTTTTTCAGGAAGAACGACATGACGAGCATTCTCATGTACAATCGCACGCTCTACGCCTACTTCGTGTACCAAACCAAATTCAAATTGCTTCAAATAACGCAATCCTCCGTGTATCAATTTAGTAGAACGGCTGGAAGTCCCCCAAGCAAAATCTTTCTTTTCGATCAATGCGGTTTTCAATCCTCTAGTACTAGCATCTAAGGCAATACCTGCCCCTGTGATGCCACCACCAATTACGAGCAAATCGAACTCTTGGGTTGCTAATTGTTCTATTATCTGCGGTCTATTTTTTGCCGAAAAATGTGGCTCTGCCATGTTATATTATTCTAATAAATCGTCTAAAACGATTCTGTATTTGTAAATAAAAATTAACTAACGGTTAGTTTAAGCTCAAAGTTAATCATTTGCTTGATTATAAAACAACTAGAACTAAATAATGTTGGAGTTACCAACACAAAATGGTGAACACTCCTCAGAGTATTCACCATCAGTATTATTTTTTTGATTGATTGAGCTATAGCTTTTAGACAATCAAATCACCTTCTTCTCCTAGATCGGGTTGATCTCCAGTAACTGCCCCTACTCCTAACTTGAACAATGCTACTAGCTTGCCGTTTTGGGTATCCCAATAATGAGCATCTGTTGGCTGAATTTTGATGGCACTTGCATTCGGGTCATCTACTCCATCGAACCAGTTATCATCTGCCTTGCTATACAATTCTTTAATAATTTTTTTGTCGGTATGAATCGTCGCATTTCCGTACACGGTCATGAACTCCATATTGTTAGGCTGAGAGTAAATCAACTGTGCTTTACCTTCTTTTTGTATGTATTTGTTATGTTCGCTATCTCTACCACTCAAAAACCAAATATTACCTTCCTCATCTACTTTCTTCGTGGACATTGGAATAGTATGAAAAGGTTCCGATTGGAGATAAGTCGCCATCATTGCAAAATTGATTGAATTTGCTAATTTCTTTAGTTTATCTATCGCAGCTTTGTTGCTCAAATTTTTGGTACTCATTATCGTTATTTTTTTTTAGAATTGTTTAATTTTTTTTTTACAAAGACTCATTTTTCATCAAAGCCTTCCTCATATAAATAGAATAAGTAGGTATTTTGTTTGGTAATATTGCAAAAAATATCTTTTATCTTTTTTCAACACTACCTACTTAAATAATATAGCCCCTCAAAAATAATTTCTGAGGGGCTATGTTTTACCGTTTATAATGGCTTCTTTTATTTCACGAAAGCAGGATTAATTTCCACTGCTTTTTGTATCAATGCTCGTTCATCATTTTCACAAATTTTTTGATGTTTTTTAGGTATATCCGAACGCATTTCCTTGCAAGCACAATAGCGAATCATAAGCTCATCATGCTCCATAATTACAGCCATTTTCTTTTTATCAAAAGGCATTAGAGCGTACATCGCTCCCAATCGTTCAAATAATGGGGCTTCTTTATTTTCGAAAACTTGCAGAGCATTTGCATCTTGCTCATCTAGTTCGTTACTCATGTTTTTGGTAGTAAATACAAAATGCAACGAAATAATAGCGGTATCATTGGCATAACGCCCGTACCAACGTTCTGCAAAACCTACATTCCGACGCTTATCTGCTTCAAAAGGTACGCCCTTTTCATTGATGATATTACGAGCAATAATATGCTGCTCATCTACCGTGTTGACAATATAACTAATGTGTTTAATCGGATTGGTCAAGTAATCAGCGTTTAATTTTCTGTTCCTAATAAGATAAGGCCACAAACAAGCATCTTTTAACTCCAAAGCAAATCCTAAATTTTCAGGAAAAGCAGCCACCGCATCAGCACTTACTCTATACGCATTCGCAAAATCTTTTTTGCGAAGATACAACCGAGTTAGCTTAATTATTGCATTATCATTGGCATGGATACTTTTGTTGTATTCCATTGTTTTTTCGTAAAAATAGATGGCAGAATCTGCCTTTTGAGATAAATCATAACATTGTCCCAAATAATACTGTGCCGTTGTTTTGTGTGGCGATAACTCATCGTAGGCTTTAAAAAAATGGATAGCTTTCGAGTACTCTTTAGCATCAAAAGCAGCCACACCATTTCGCCAATATTCAGTTGCAGACTGAGCCTGCATACTATTAAAAGTCATCAATAACAAACAACACAAAAGTAACTTCATCTCTAATTTATTAGTAATAAAAATCTGAACACTCTGGCACTAACCAAAATTAATGCCAGTTAAATTCAGGCTTGGAATAACACCACAATATACTAAAAACCAACTACTTATTCGCACATAGATTATACTAGTCTCGTACTAGCGGCATCGGTAATACCCACATTTGAGGTAAGCACCTTGCTCAAACCCAATCGGGTGATCCACGTCGTGTCCTGTTTTTTCTAGTAATACAAAGCGCTGTGGACTTTCGTCCAATTTCTGCTCCACTGCTGCAAAGAAAGCTTCTGCTGTGATGCGAGCCGTACAAGAAGCTAACACCAATAAGCCACCTTTGTTGACTAATGCCGTCCCTAAAGCAGCTAAACGTTGATAACTATTCAAAGCTCCAGCTACTTCGTCTTCCTTCTTCGCAAAAGAGGGCGGGTCTATCACTACGATATCAAATTTCTTTTGTTGATGTTTTAGCTTTTCGAGTCCTTCAAAAGCATCTGCTGGCAACAATATATGTTTGCCATTGTGAGGATTGAGTGCGGCATTTTCTTTAGCCATTCCTAGAGCTTTGGCACTAATATCCAAGCTCGTTACTTCGGTAGCTCCTTGAGCTAATGCGTGTACGGAGAATCCTCCTGCATAGGCAAATACATCTAACATTGTTTTCCCTTTTGCTAGTGTTCCTACTTTGAGGCGATTGTGTCGATGATCCAAAAAGTACCCTGTCTTATGTCCCTGTATAACATTGGCAGCGAACAATAATCCATGCTCTCTAAATATAATCACTTCGTTTTCTAATGTTCCATGAAGTATCTTCCCATCATACAAATCCAAGTCGTTTTCTTCTTTTTGCAAATTTCGGCTCAACCGAAGTATAATAGTTTTGCTTTGGCTAATTGCCAATAAAGCAGGCAAAAAGTGATGGAGATAAGGATACCAGATACTGGAATACAACTTCACGACCAATATGGTATCATATACATCTGCAATCAAGCTAGGAAGACCATCGTTTTCGCCATAAATCAAGCGGTAACTATTAGTGTCTGTTTCTAGCAGAGATTTTCTTTTGTCGAACGCCGCTTGTATCTTTTGTTCAAACCAATCGGCATCTATATTTGCCGATTGATGCACCTGCAATACTTTGATACGGATTGGCGAGTTAGGGTCATAGAGTCCACACGCCAAAAACTTATTTTTTTTATTATCAAAAATAATAGCCAAATCACCTGCCTTACCTTCTTTATTTTGTTTTACAATCCCGCCGTCAAATATCCAAGGGTGTCCTTTTTTGACCATGCGTTCCGCCGCTGGCTTGAGCCGAATAGCAATTCGATTAACTGGTTTGTCAGAAAAATGCAACATTGAATATGATTTTTTGAATAATGGAAAACTATTGTTTGGTATAATTGATTTGGTTCGTAAATGGTACTGCACCCATAGCGACCAAAATCGCCTATCGCTACTTCACACAAAGAAACTAATAATAAAGCAAATGCAACGATTTTTGATTCCAATAATAATAATAATAACGCTCAAAGGGTATGTTTATGGCTCTCTTATTCGTCTTTTTGAGCGACCATTATATCGTCGTTTAGCTGCTCTGTTAGCACTTATTTCAGTCACCTCAATAGGCACTACCTACTTAGCTTTTCAGCTACACTTCTCTAATGGTATTATTGCTCCTCCTCTGTGGGCAAACCTTAGTATTGGTCTAATGATTAGCTTTTTAGTTTGTGAATTAATCTTAGCAGGATTTTTTGTCATAGATGACCTTGTTGGTATTGGCAAAAAATCAGTCCATTGGTACAAAACTCGAGATGCGAAAGCTTCTCTCTCTCTCTCCAGACGGAAATTCCTAAAAAAAGCAGGGCTTGTATTGACACTACTCCCCTTTTCTAGCTTTATATATGGTATTACTAAGGGAAAATATAATTTTTGGGTCAACAACAAGGCAGTAGTTTTTGAAGATTTACCAGCCGTTTTTGATGGCTTTCGTATCGCTCATATTTCCGATATTCATGCAGGAAGTTTCGATAATGTAGAAGCCGTCAAGAAGGGCATACAAATGATTCAAGACCAAAAACCAGATTTAATTCTTTTTACGGGTGACTTGGTCAACAGTCATGCTAAAGAAATAGAGCCTTATTTGGAATCTTTCAAAGCATTATCTGCTCCTTACGGGAAATTTTCAGTGCTAGGCAATCATGACTACCCTGGTAGTAGGAGAAGATATGGCGATGAAAACTTTGCAAAAGCTAATTTTTCAAAAATCAAAGAACATCATAAAACAATGGGCTTTGATTTGATGCTCAATGAGAACAGAAAAATAACCAAATCCAATGAATATTTCCGCCTACTAGGTGTCGAGAATTGGGGTAGAAGTAGTCACTTCCCCAAATTGGGTGATTTGGACAAAACGCTTCGAGATTGTTCAGAGAAGGAGTTTAATATACTACTCTCGCATGACCCCACCCATTGGGAAGATAAAGTACTCGACCACCCGACCAAGTTTCACTTGACGTTGAGTGGGCATACGCACGGTATGCAGATGGGGATTGACTTGCCTCAATTTAAGTGGAGTCCTGTCAAGTATGTATATAAGCATTGGGCAGGTCTCTACAACGAAAAAAACCAAAATCTCTATGTCAATAGAGGTTTTGGTTTTCTAGCGTTTGCAGGTCGAGTAGGTGTTTTTCCTGAGATAACAATCCTCGAGCTCAAAAAAGGCTAAATTTTAATTCGTAATAAGTTCTAATAGTCTGCTGCATCTTTGGCACCATAAGCCAAGTCGCCAGCATCACCTAAACCCGGTACGATATACGAACGAGCCGTTAGCTCTTCATCTACCGCAGCAGTCCAAATATTGACGTCTGGGTAGGTACGTTCTACATGCTCTACCCCATCTGTAGAAGCCAATACGGTTGCAATATGAATCGAAGACGGCTCTCCAAATTCTCGCAACGCATCTAAGGTATTGGTCATAGACAATCCTGTTGCCAACATAGGATCGCAGATGATAAGTGGTCTTCCGTCCAATGGTGGTGTAGAAATATATTCTATTTTTATTTCAAAAGAGCCATCTTTGTGTTCTCGTCTATAAGCAGATACAAAAGCATTCTCTGCTTGATCAAAGAAACTCAAAAAGCCGTGGTGCATGGGTATCCCTGCTCTAAAAATAGTAGCTAATATTGGCTGTACAGCAATAGCTCTAGAATCCGAAATTCCTAATTGAGTCTCCACTTCCAAACTCCCATAATCTAGCGTTTTACTTATTTCGTATGCCATAATCTGACCAATACGTTCTAGGTTTTTACGGAAGCGCATCCGATCCATTTGAATATCTACATCACGTAACTCGGTTAAAAAATGACCGACTAAAGAATCTTTGAGAGAAAGGTTGTGAATATTCATGACCGTTGTTTTATTTGATAAATTAAGAGAAAGTAGATTGATTGTAACTTGTTGTCTAGCTAGCTATAGCTATTTTTGCTATTACCAAAATCGAATGTAGCAATATTTTAATGGATTATGCCAATAACTTGTTTAAATTTGTGTTAACTAAAATGATACAATCGCTTATAATACGACACTACTATGCCTGATAATACCATTACTGTAGGACAACAACACTATCACTGGTCAACGCAAACCTATGCTTGGATTGGCAAAGTAGAGTGTATCGTCACGAATGTGATTGACCCCAAACAACAACTTTTTTTGTCTGTAGCCAATACACAACAAGAGTTATTTAGGCTGAATGCTTTAATCAAATGGATTGCGTATGCCATTAATCAAGGTTGGTACAACGAATCTCGTAGCTATTCCATAGAGATCATAAATGGCAATGTTAAAATAGACTTGAAAAATCAGAGTTTACAAACAGAACAACTAATCGTACAACAACTTGCCTTAAAATACAAAAAAAAGGTGTCGCTGCTATCTAAAAGTGAAATGACACACCAGCTTCACTTATTGAATAGCAAACTACCACATAAACTCCCCACCTTATTACAACAGCTATACGTAGCATTAGGCAATGGCAACTTTGGCCCAGATTATGGTTTTCTTAGTATTTATGAAGAGGTCTCTAATCAAAAAATAACTATCCTTGATGCTTATCAAGAGTTGCATCAACAAAAAATAACAGATTGGGACTGGACACTACCTGCTCATTTTGTTCCTTTTTTGTATTGGGGATCCAATATCTATTCTGTTATTGACCTATCAAGTCCTTCAGGAGCGGTTTGGGTACTCGATGAAAATTTAAAAAGAGCTGATAACCACTGGCGTCATTGTTTTTGGCAGCACTGCCCTTCGTTATTGGAGTGGTTGCAAAAATGGTCAGCTGGAGACGAAACAGGCAGACAGCTCTGGCTTGAAATGTATCAACTGAAAGGTTTGTTGTAATAAACACATCCTAATGCTTAACAAGTCCTAAATAACAAAAAAGAGGGGAACAAATCACAATGATCTGTTCCCCTCTTTTCGTATTTTATAATGGTTGTTACTCTTTTTACATTCTTACTAAAAGTAATATAAAAAGAAGGCGGTGACCTACTCTCCCACCTAAAGGCAGTACCATCGGCGCTAAAGGGCTTAACTTCTCTGTTCGAAATGGATAAAGGTGTATCCCCTTCGCTAACGCCACCTACTATTCTTTGCTTCCACTACTCACGTAGTTTCCACTTTTTTCTTTTAAAAAAGAGGGGAACGAATCAATACGATTTGTTCCCCTCTTATATATCTTAAATAGTTGTTCCTTTACTATTTGCTTCGCTTTGTTCCTCTCCCGTTTCTAA
>CAKZQC010000039.1 GCA_937139495.1 uncultured Saprospiraceae bacterium
TATAGCCAAGGCATTGTTTAACCTCCAAATAAGGTGCTAAGCACTTTCAAAGTGCTTAGCACCTCGTTAAGAATAGTATTTTGTTCTGTACTCAATAAGAATGTACTTTCTGAATTACTTAGATTGACTATTGACATAGTCCAATAAATTGTTGATTGCCATGGCTACAATAGGTTTGCCTGTTTGTTCTCCAGCTTGCGGAAAACCGCCAATACTGAGCGTGTTTACCTCGGAAAGTACCCGTTTGCCGTCGTCATCCGTGAGCGTGTCCGCTCCAAACATAACAATACCTTCTTTGAGTAGCGTAGGAGCTATCGCTTTGACCATTGCTTCTTCTTCTGGAGCAACTTCCGAAGGGACAGACGTGCCTCCCTGTGCCACATTGCAGAGCCAAGAGCCTTCGGCAGGCAGTCGCAACGAACTTGCCAATATTTCGCCATTGACTACCAAAATACGTTTGTCGCCTTTGCTCACATTTTTGAGATATTTCATAGCCAAATAACCATCTTCTTCGAGTGCCGTTTGGATACTCACCAAATAGTCAGCTAACGGCATTTGTTGCTGTCCGTCGGTGGCTGTTCCATTGGTGATTTTTACGATTCCTTTGCCGCCATATTCTCGTAGTGGTTTCAGTACCATGTCCGATTGTTGGGCGAAAGCCACTACTTCAGCGGCACTGTGGCACAACTGCATAGGAGGGCAAACGCTAGGGAAATTTAATAAAAATTGCTTGGTACTAGTTTTGATAATTCCTTTCGGATTATTGACAAAAATAAGACGGGCATCAATGCTAACCAAATACTCCAAAAAAGAATCGGAAATGGGGCGTGGTAATCGCATTACAATGACATCAAAATCACGTAAATCTACGGCTTTTTGTTGTTGTGTAAATTGATTGCCAGAGGCATCAAAAGCAAAATCTTTGTCAATCTTTTTGGCTTGTACCGTACTGCCTTTTTGGTCAACAAAAAAAGCATCGTTAGCCGTGTTGCCTCGGCTAGCAATCTGCAGGCTTTCGCACTGAGGGTGTTGGCTCAATGTTGCCATTAAGGCATACAAAGAATTGTGTTCGCTGTGACCGCTGTGGTCAGTCAAGGTCAAAAATTTATATTTTTTCATGGTCAATTATTGCATAATTTCGTTAAGCAAAGTCGTATCGTTGTTGAGCGACTTGAAGAGGCGGTTTCTAAATTTCTTCTTACTATTGTAGAGCTGGCAGCTCATTTTGTCGATAGCAATAGTAGAAAGTACGGTCTGAATGAAGCCTTCGATAAGGTCATCAAGCCCAATGCCTAATTTGTTGAAATCTCTTCTGTCCATAAGCATCAGGCGGTTGGTATCGCTGCCCCATTGGTTATCGCCCTCTTTGATAGAAAGGTTGGTACCCAATATTTCCCAAGAGTTGGTGCTGTCTTGAAGTATGTCCACGAGAGGTTTGGCGGCACGTCTAGAATAGACACAAAGTGGCTTGATGCCGTCTTTGGTGCTACTGACCATCATACGCACGTCCGTGACATAAGATTCTCCTTTGTTGTTAGGGATCGTACCGACATGGTAGAACTTACCTTTTTCGCTGTTAGAACTCCAATGATAGTTGCCAATAAGACTCTGCACGATGAATCGTTCGTACTCAAAATCCATAGCCATAAAATCATCTAATTCTTTTTGGTTGGTAATGGTATAAACGCCTTGACCTGCATTGCTATACGGAATCTTAATAACGGCATGACCACCGAGTTTTTGTACCCAAAGTGGAATTTCTTGCTTGAATACATCCCAAATCGTTTCTGGAATATTGATTTGTAAACCATGTTCAGCCAGTTCGGCATTGTACAGGTCGTACGCCTTGGCAGCAACCATTTTATTGCGTCCGCCAGCTAGACAAGCGATGATTGGATTGAGTAGTTTGGTCTTGCAGTGCAGTGGCACACGGGTCCAAGGGCGTTGAGTTACGTAGCGGAAAGCCGCTCGAATAGGTTGCCATTCTCCCTGTGCATCTTTGACACAAATCCATTCGTCTTCTACTTTGATATGGTCGTTATCTTCGCCGTTGTAATACGGCACCAACAAACAATCCTCGTTCATAACATCGGCTATAACGTGTGCATAACCAGAGGCTTCCATGTGGTTTTTGTCGTACAATACCGCAATCTTACCGCCTGTTTTTTTTTGCTTATCCAAGATAGGCTTGAAGGTACGCTCTATCAGCATACGATACGAACCTTGTTCTTGGTGGTCGTCTAGTAGCGGCATTGATTTTTGCCCAGAAGGGCTAGAGTTATTTTCTAATACCACCATCTTGCGGTACCCACTAGCAGAGGTTGCGTTGATTAAGTCGGTGCCGCACCACAAAAAGTGCTTACACTGATAGTTTAATACCTCCTCTAGTTTGGCACGATTGACACGAGGGCGCAAGTGGCAATAGCGATTGATAATTTTTTGTTTGTCGAGGTTCAGAAAGAAATTAACCATTGGGTGTATGGTAGCATTAAGGGCTTTGGGGTACCAATGGTTTTCTGCCTCAAAAGTATTGGGGTGAATAACGTCAATAGAACGACTCATAAATAATCTGTTTACATTTTAATAATTTGGACAACTCTTCGGATTACTTTCTTCCGAATTTGTTTTTCTAGGTCTCTGTTGGGTGCATTTAGAATATACTGAAATTTACATTCCAACAAATCTTTTTTGATAGAATCAACTCGCAAATTGTACGAATTTTCTTTGATATCATCTTTATATTCTAGCAATACTTCAATTAAATCTTCTTCTATCTGCTGGACACCTTCGATAGCAGTAAGCGTGACCTCAAAGTCAATACTGGTTTTTTTGAGTTCCTTCTTTGTGAAATTAATCACATCGAGTGTATAAACCATATTATTGGGGATAATCGCTACATCATCGTCATCGGTGAGGAGGCTAAACATGGTCAGCGACATATCAATAACGCGCCCTTTGTTTTGTCCTACTTTGATATAATCACCCAGTGATATATCGTTGGAAAAAGCGATAAGCATACCACTAATAATATTGGAAATATAGTCTTTGGATAGTATGGCAATAGCTGCCGCAATAATACTCAGCGACTGCAACACGCCAAATACATCAACACCCATCAGCGACAAAATTGTAAATAAAGTAACAGTCGTTGTAATCAGCCAATAAATATTTTGAATCCCTGACGTGATATTATCTCTAGCGGTAGTAGCTATTTTTTTGCGCCTGCGATGTACATAAAATAGCGAGGTTTTGATGAAGCCAATAATCAGCAAAAAAGAGAGGTATCCAATTATAATATCTATAACTCGATTGCTCTCCATTTCCATCAGGAATTCTTTCTTTTCTATCTTGAGCCAAAAAAGTACGAGGATAGCTGCTGCTTGCAGTAACAATTGTTTCATTGCGAATATTTTGAACCTACTTTAATCGTTAATTTTAGCTATAAAATCGTACACTCTTGAGCTAGTATCATTTTTGGGGAAAGAATAAAAGTTAACGTTGCTTTTGAGAAGACCATTTTGCTGTTAGATACTAGAAATTAGACTTCCAACAAGTAGCCTGTCAAGCTATTAGAGGTTATTGACGACTTTCTAAACAACTTCTATAACTTAAAGTGATTTTTAGCCTCTATTCTGAAAAGAAATTAGTGAAAATTCCTACGTCCGTGGGTCGAAGATCCCGACTTCACGTCGGGGAATTTTCGATAAGTTAAATCCGTGGCATTTTTTTTATTTTTTTAGTCCTAGCACAAAAAGTATGCGGTTTTATAATTTTAGACACGCTCTAAATTTCGTATGTATTCAGGCTGTCTTTTGTGCAGAAATGCTTCCAAGTTTGTACGCTGCAATATAATATTAAATAAGAGATTGAAAACAATTTGCTCTTTATGTTTTAAGAAAAACCTATATGGAAGTAAGTTAAATAATTGCCACCAAAAGAAAGCGTATATTTATAATATAAAACTATTGGAGAGTGGTAGTATAGTACACTTTTTGATGCTCTAAGATTAGTAGTTGTAGCAGTTGAAGATGTTTTGATTCTGTTAACTATGTAGCAGAAGAATAACCCATCAAAAACAAACAATTCTACTAGGAATTTAATAATCCTATTAGGATTTACCAAAATATTAGCTTATTTTAGACAAATTTATTTCCCTTAAATTCTCCTATCTAAAAAATAAAAATCATGTACAAAATTGGTGTTAGCAAAGTAGAAATGACTTATTCGGGCGAAGGCTGCGGAATGTTAGGTTATGGTATGTATTTTCACAATATAGAAGGCGTAGAAACACCACAATATGCTAGAGCATTTGCCATACAAGAAGGCAATCGAAAATTGATGTTTGTCAATGCCGAATTTTGTTTTCCTACCATTATGCTCAAAGCAAGAGTAGTAGAACGGCTCAAAATAGAACACCCTCAATTGGGCTATACTGAACAAAATATCATGATAACCGCCCAGCACACGCACAGTGCCGCAGGAGGACATACGCAACATTTGGCGTACAATCTTTCTATCCCTGGTTTTCGAGAGGATGTATATATATTGTATTCCAATGCTATTATTGCAGCCATAGTAGAAGCAGACCAAAAACTCCAAAAAGCAACTATAAAACACCATATAGGCGAGTTCGACAAAGAGATCCCTGTTGCATACAATCGCTCGGTACGAGCGTACAACAAAAATCCAGAAGTAGAAGAAAAGGTTTCTTTAAAAGAAAGGCATTTGGCAGCAGATCGCACAATGAAACTGTTGCGCTTTCGGAACGAAAAAGGCGAAACTTTTGGGTCAATCAATTGGTTTGGAGTCCACGCGACGAGCGTATCCAATCGCTACCGAAAAGTATGTGCCGACAACAAAGGTTATGCCGCTGAATACTTGGAAGAATACTTGCAGGCCCTCCAAGAAAAAGGAGATGCGGTGACCGCTTTTGCACAAGATGCAGCAGGCGATATTAGCCCCAATTATATTTGGGAAATGCGCTATCGTGAATACCGAGGAAAGTACAAAGACGATTATGAAGCTGCAGCTTACAATGGCAGTTTGCAATTCGAGAAAGCGAAAGAAATATTAGAGGAAATAGAGGAAAAAGGCAAAACCATAGAAGGGGAATTGGACAGTATCTTGATGTATGCCGATATGTCGAAAGTGATGATAGAGGAGCAATATACCAACGGGCTGAAACATGAAAGAACGACAGAACCTTGCTGGGGAATGGATTTTCTGCAAGGAACGACCGACGGTCAAGGAGCAAGCAAGGTAGTAGGGCAGGCGGTTCGTGTGATTATGCGCTCGATACGTGGCGTAGAAGTGATGTCTGCTCGACTGAGCAAGGACGTAGAACGACAGCGACAAGTGATTGATTACTACAATGCACAGCACCCCAAATGTATCGTTATCAATCACGCCAAAGGTATGGTTGTAGGAGCGAAATATCCCGAAAAAATGGTTATCCCGGGGTTTGTAGATCCTGCTATCAAGTACATCAAATATTCTAATAAAGTAGGCTATGGCAAAAAAACACCTTGGGTGCCGACTATCTTGCCCTTGCAGATTTTCTTGATTGGGCAGCTGGCGATTGTAGCCATGCCGTTTGAGATAACGACCATAGCAGCACAGCGCTTACGCCAAACGGTACAAGAGGTATTGGCACAACGTGGCATCGAAGAGGTCATTATGTCGCCTTATGCCAACTCTTATGCGGGCTATGTCACCACTTATGAGGAGTATCGAATGCAGCTCTACGAGGGCGGTCATACCTTGTTTGGCAAATGGACATTGGCAGCCTACCAAATGAAATATAAAGAACTCGCCACCGAACTGCTGAAAGCACCACAGGATCGCCATAAATATAGGCTTCGCCCTGATATGTTTACAATGGACGAAATATGGACAGGCATGGACGATAAAGGTGTACTCGAAGACCTCAAAGCCATAGCGGATAAACCTTCGCAAGGAGGAGAAATGATGTAAAAAACTAAAAAAAAGTAATGACTAAGCAGCAACAATATGCGCAATACCAACAACTATTGGCAGGGCAAGAAATGCCTTTTGCCTACGTAGATTTGGACAAGTTTGACACCAATGTAAGCGAATTGCTAAAGCGAGCAGGCAACAAAAAAATACGTATTGCGTCCAAGTCAATGCGTTGTACGGCACTGATGCAGCGCGTGCTGCAAGCCGACAACCAATATCAAGGTATCATGTGTTTTACGGCTACGGAGGCCGCTTGGTTGAGTCGCAAGGGTTTCGATGATTTGTTGGTGGCTTATCCGACCTACCAAGTTGCCCATATTACGGCAGTAGCCGAAGAACTGCAAAAAGGAAAAAAAATCTATCTGATGGTCGATAGAGTGGAGCATTTGGCACGTATTCAGGAGGTGGCAGAGCGTATGAATACGCCCATAGCAGTTTGTTTAGATTTGGATATGTCGAGCCGTTATCCTGCCTTGCATTTTGGGGTGTGGCGCTCGTCTGTTCAAGATTTGGCGACCGCACAAGCCTTCTGGAGAGAGCTACAAAAATACCCCTTGGTGCAGCTCAAAGGCGTGATGGGATACGAGGCACAGATAGCAGGCGTAGCCGACCAAATGAAAGGACAAGGACCTAAAAATGCGATTGTTCGCCTTCTCAAAAAGCGTTCGATAAAAGAAATAGCAAAGCGTAGAGCCGCCGTAGTCAACTGGATAAAAGAACAAGGAGCAGTGCTTGACTTTGTGAACGGAGGCGGCACGGGTAGCCTAGAAAGCACCCGAGAAGAAGCAGCCGTAACAGAAGTAACGGTTGGTTCGGGTTTCTATAATCCGACTTTATTTGATGCGTACGCCAATTTTAGGCATGAGCCAGCAGCAGGCTACGCTATAGAGGTCGTTCGGCAGCCTGCACCGCATATTTACACTTGTTTGGGTGGTGGTTATGTCGCTTCTGGCATGGTTGGTATCGACAAAATTCCACAGCCGTATTTGCCCGATACGGCAGCACTGAATCCCAACGAAATGGCAGGCGAAGTACAAACGCCCATTCATTACAAAGGGACAGAGTTGGCTATTGGCAAACCTGTGTTCATGCGACACAGCAAGGCAGGCGAATTGTGCGAACGCTTCGAGCAGTTGATTTTGTTGAGAAAACAAGGGATAGAAGGCAAAGTACTGACCTATCGAGGGGAAGGGCAGTGCTTCTTGTAGGGGCAGAAAAACGATAAGGGTATAAAGTAGAAGAACGAAATAGCAAGTTGCTATTTCGTTCTTTTTTTTTTGTGTAGCCAACAAAAAAGTAGAGCAAGGTTTAGATGATTCACTTCTCTTTCAAAAGAGGAGTGGTGTTCTAAGTTTCAATCCAACAAAAAAGTAGAGCAAGGTTTAGATACAATGTGTTCACTACTCCCGTTACGGGAGATCTCATGTTTCAATCCAACAAAAAAGTAGAGCAAGGTTTAGATAAGGGCGCTTCAAATTGACCAACCAAGAAGGGTATTGGGTTTCAATCCAACAAAAAAGTAGAGCAAGGTTTAGATAACCATGTAACGGTTACAAAGGTTGTTAATATTGACAAGTTTCAATCCAACAAAAAAGTAGAGCAAGGTTTAGATTAAAGAATTAGTTACACGTTTACATCATGACCTTGCTGTTTCAATCCAACAAAAAAGTAGAGCAAGGTTTAGATGAATTATATCAAAAAGAGATAGAAGATAAGCTTCTAAGGTTTCAATCCAACAAAAAAGTAGAGCAAGGTTTAGATATAGGAGACTATAACGGAGGGTTAGAAATAAGAGAAGGTTTCAATCCAACAAAAAAGTAGAGCAAGGTTTAGATGGGCGTGTGGAAGCCACAATCAAATATTCTGCCAGCGTTTCAATCCAACAAAAAAGTAGAGCAAGGTTTAGATGATAAGAACTTCCTTAGCTGAATTAACTAGATTGCTAGGTTTCAATCCAACAAAAAAGTAGAGCAAGGTTTAGATAGATGACGATGCGAATAAATACAATGCAAAAGTTGCAGTTTCAATCCAACAAAAAAGTAGAGCAAGGTTTAGATTTTGTTTACAACTTCAACAAATTTGTTGAGTGTAGTGTTTCAATCCAACAAAAAAGTAGAGCAAGGTTTAGATGCACTAACAAGTTGTGCTAAAACAACTATTACAATTAGTTTCAATCCAACAAAAAAGTAGAGCAAGGTTTAGATGTATTACATGGAAGTACGAAAAGAACCGCACGGAGTGTTTCAATCCAACAAAAAAGTAGAGCAAGGTTTAGATTGGGCGTTTTGGTCATCAAGTATCACAAAGTTTTCTTGGTTTCAATCCAACAAAAAAGTAGAGCAAGGTTTAGATATACCACCAAGAATCTACGTAGAATCGCCAAACCAAGTTTCAATCCAACAAAAAAGTAGAGCAAGGTTTAGATTCACTAGTATCAATGACAAAAGAAATACAGAACTAGGTTTCAATCCAACAAAAAAGTAGAGCAAGGTTTAGATTGTTGGGTGCTTGGTGGGCGGGGTTTGCTATTACCCGGTTTCAATCCAACAAAAAAGTAGAGCAAGGTTTAGATTATATTAGAAGCTGGGAGACCTGAGATATTACATCTGTTTCAATCCAACAAAAAAGTAGAGCAAGGTTTAGATATAGAACAAATAAATGAAGAGTGGTATATATTACAGTTTCAATCCAACAAAAAAGTAGAGCAAGGTTTAGATCTGTACCCTTTCGCACCTGCTTCGTCTGACTCATCTAGTTTCAATCCAACAAAAAAGTAGAGCAAGGTTTAGATCACGAACCGTCTTTTGTATTCGTTTGGCAGTATAAAGTTTCAATCCAACAAAAAAGTAGAGCAAGGTTTAGATTAAAGTTATAGCCTTAGACAACAAAAAAACAAACAAGTTTCAATCCAACAAAAAAGTAGAGCAAGGTTTAGATTTGACCTCCAGAGAAGTCATTGTAAGGCTTCTCCAAGTTTCAATCCAACAAAAAAGTAGAGCAAGGTTTAGATGCCCACCTACCTACTGCTAGGCTCTACAAGTCTGGTGTTTCAATCCAACAAAAAAGTAGAGCAAGGTTTAGATCTGTGAACACAGACACAGGAATACAGAATACAGCAGCAGTTTCAATCCAACAAAAAAGTAGAGCAAGGTTTAGATAGTACCTTTCTTTGCCGTACCTACTTCTTTGTAGTGGTTTCAATCCAACAAAAAAGTAGAGCAAGGTTTAGATATCTTCCATACTCTAGGCTATCTTCAATGCTTAAAAGGTTTCAATCCAACAAAAAAGTAGAGCAAGGTTTAGATTTATACCTTAATGGGTTAATATTGAGAGTGTTTTTAAAGTTTCAATCCAACAAAAAAGTAGAGCAAGGTTTAGATTACATTTTAAGTCTAGGAGGAATAACACCAGTTGGTTTCAATCCAACAAAAAAGTAGAGCAAGGTTTAGATTTATTTCATCTGAAGAAAGCTCAAAGGTATCAGTAAAGTTTCAATCCAACAAAAAAGTAGAGCAAGGTTTAGATTATAGTGGGAAATACCCCCGTCCGTTTCTATGGATAGTTTCAATCCAACAAAAAAGTAGAGCAAGGTTTAGATACATTAGATTACCATAAGTATCTGGTCGAAAACAATAGTTTCAATCCAACAAAAAAGTAGAGCAAGGTTTAGATAAATATTTAAACTTTGTATTATGAATACATTGAAGTTTCAATCCAACAAAAAAGTAGAGCAAGGTTTAGATAAAAATACACAGAAGAAGATAAAAAAGCACACATAAGTTTCAATCCAACAAAAAAGTAGAGCAAGGTTTAGATTTATACCATAATAATCTCTCAATTCAGCAGCCATATGTTTCAATCCAACAAAAAAGTAGAGCAAGGTTTAGATCTCAAGGGAAAGATAAGACACAGACCAAGCAGAAGTTTCAATCCAACAAAAAAGTAGAGCAAGGTTTAGATATCGAAGAAACTGCTATTCAAATACTTAAAGAAGTAAGTTTCAATCCAACAAAAAAGTAGAGCAAGGTTTAGATTCAATTTAATAGTCACATATATTTTTATTTTAAATCTAGTTTCAATCCAACAAAAAAGTAGAGCAAGGTTTAGATCGAGTCGGCTATATATTTCCTGCATACTTTGTTTGGAGGTTTCAATCCAACAAAAAAGTAGAGCAAGGTTTAGATACGCCAAATTTGCACGAGCAATGGCGTACTAGAAGAGGTTTCAATCCAACAAAAAAGTAGAGCAAGGTTTAGATGGACTAGCTAACTTAACCTACCCAGATTACATGCCTGTTTCAATCCAACAAAAAAGTAGAGCAAGGTTTAGATAGTACATGGAGAATCCATCTACAGATTCAGGAGTAGAGTTTCAATCCAACAAAAAAGTAGAGCAAGGTTTAGATTCAGAAGTTACACAACGCTTATTTACTTTATAAATTGTTTCAATCCAACAAAAAAGTAGAGCAAGGTTTAGATAGTAAGCATGATATATGTTTTGTATCTTGAATATGTCAAAGAACTAACAAATAATTACTTGATTACATCTACAAGATACTAAAAAATAATAAAAGAAACTAGATTCTCCCAATAATAAAAAGGTTAGCGAATCAAATTCGCTAACCTTTTTATTAGGTAGGTTTTTCTAGTAGCAGGCACACAACTTCAATATATGTTGTAGCTGAATAACCTTTATTGCTCTATACGAGTCAATCTAGAAAGTGAAAGTTCGTTGGTGAGCGTGTTGCCGTTTTTTTTGTAGCGTACGATTGCTTTGTTGCCTGTCAAGCCTATGATAGAGCCTTCTAGCATATTATCGTTGTCTTTGTCCTTAAATACAACGGTATCTCCGACACTGAACGCTACTTGCGGACTGTTATTGGATGCTCCTTCTTTGTGAACCAATATGCGTACTGTCCGTATAGAAAAAATACCACCTGTTAAGGAAGATATGATAAAATCGCCTACATTATAACCTGTTTTGATTTGGTAGTTGTTGTCGGTTGGTGTGTGTGGCGACGGTCTGCCTAGCGGGATAAGTCCCCAAAACAAATAAGATTGTTTGGCTCTACTGTGTACGTCTGTTTTTCCTTTTACGCCTATAGGACCTTCCCCCACAGTGTGGCGGTGAGTCATGCAAGAGCTGGTTATTAGCAATACTGCTAATACGGTAGCAAAAAGTGTTTTCATTAAGTGTTTTTTATGGATTAGAATAATTGTTTATGTGATAATAGGTAGGTGTATTTTAACTTTGTTAAGTGCCTTTGCCAACTAGCTCAACGAGTTGGCAAAGAAGGTAAAAAATACCAACCAATATAAAATAAAAAAAAAGACTAACCGAATTTAATCAGTTAGCCTTTTTGGTGCCCCCGGGGAGAATCGAACTCCCACTCCCGAAAGAACTGGATTTTGAATCCAGCGCGTCTACCAATTCCGCCACAGGGGCAAGGGGTATGTTTTTTGTTGTAGTATTATTCCCTTTCAACGAGTGCAAATATACGGCAGTTTTTCAAAATACCAAACTTTTGAATAAAAAAACACGCTTTTTTTTATTTTTTTATCCATTTAATGCGTTGCTGTACCCTAGGATGAACCAATTCTAAGAAGTAAATGCCTGCATCAAGTGACTGAATATCAATGGTATAAGTTCTTTTTGTGGGGAAGTCGGAATCTACCGAAAAGTTTTTTATTTTTTTTCCCAATACATCGTAAATAATTAGCTGATAGCTGCCCGCTTGCTCCAAAGAGAGCTGTACTGCCAGTTGTTGTTGGGCAGGATTGGGATAGACTTGTAGCAGATTGGTGGGGGCGGTATTCTCAAAATAAGCGATTAGTTGCTGCATGGCAGTACCAATATTGAGCCGTCCATTGCTGACCGATTTATCCTCGAAGGTTGGTTTTTGATCCACCGACTGCAATAGAATCGACTTGACTAACAAGGCAGCTGCCGCAGGATCTTGTTGCTGTAGCAATCCCCAATCAGCATTGGGGTAGCTGTAGAGCAGCGCAATCGCTCCTGTTACGTGTGGGGCAGCACCCGAAGTGCCACCAAAAACACCATAATTGTCATTCCAACGTGTGGAGTGCGTAGCAGCTGGTGCCGCCAAATCCATAAACTGCTTGCCATAGCTGGTGCCAGAACTGAGTTTGTCCAGATTGGTACTTTCGTGTACCGCTATCAAGTAATCGGAGGCACAAGTACAAGGCATATCGCCTTGGCGGTCGATATTGACTAAGTTATTGGCGGAAGCCGCTACGTACAAAATGCCCGCTTCGCCCAACTCATCAAATAAGGCACACCAAATCGGGTGGTTTTTTGCCTTGGCGTAATCCAATCCCCATGAGCCATTGATGGCGACGACATAAGCCCCTTGTTGCCCTTGAGTTTGAGTGTATTTTTTTCGCATTTCCAATAGATAAGTATAACTTTTGAGCACATTGGCGAGTGTCGTCAAGTCGCTGCTATTTTCTGCGGAGAGTAGCAGCATTTTTATATCCCAATTGATACCTGTCGTACCGATTCCGTTGTTGCCCTTGGCACCAATAATCCCTAAAACAGCGGTGCCATGATTGCGAATACTACCATAATTGTGTTGGTCGGTTTGGTGTACCAATTGCCAGCCCGTAAAATCGTCGATGTAGCCATTTTGGTCGTCGTCAATGCCATTATTGGGTATTTCGGCTCGATTGTGCCAAATATTAGCCGCTAAATCTTCGTGCTGCACATCAAAACTGCCATCAATAACACCCACGACCAGCGTATCGCCATTGGGCGAAAGCCCGCCTGTGGTATGCTCCCAGGCTTGAGCAACTTGCAGCGTATCCAGTGCCCACTGAAAACCATATTGACTATCGTCAGGTGTAATGTTTTGTCTTTTTTGCAAATAATAATTGGATTCAAAAGAACGAATAACCGCCTGTTCTTTTATCCAATTAGCTTCCGTATTGCGCAGCAAAAAAAGCCCCAAAGGTTTGGAGATTATTTCGTATTGCAAATCGCTTTTTTGGGCAATTAAGTGTTCCAAATCAGCGGCACTAGCCAGCTGTATAATGTATTCTTTAGGTATCGGTTGTGCTTGGGTTGCTGCCAAGGAGTAAGCCAATAAGCAGCCGATAAGAATTGTTTTGATAGAAATGGACATAAGTAAAGGTTGTGTAAGTAACTGATATTACGCAAGAATAGTTTGAGTTTTGAATTAAGAAAAGATTTGTTTTAATCTTACTCGAAAACGAAGCCTACTGAAAATGTGGGCATTATGGAAAACAAGCGAATACTATCCCTTGAAAATACGTTTAAACTTCAAGGGGTTCCACCGTGGCTAGCGGCAATACTTGGTATGCCATACCAAGTAT
>CAKZQC010000040.1 GCA_937139495.1 uncultured Saprospiraceae bacterium
ACATCTTCAGGCTATTTTCGGTGGAACCCCTTGAAGTTTAAACGTATTTTCAAGGGATCGTATTCGCTTGTTCTCCATAATGCCCCCTTAATGCCACAGCTTTTACTTGGTTTTGCACTTTTAAATAATTTTTTTTAAGTTTTGTCCTGTACTAAAAGTAGCGAGCTTAAGATTGAACGGAGAGCAGTTCTAAAATTACATCGTTTTTGAAACAACTGCAGCTACTTTTTTATTTAGAAGTTGTTTTAAAAGTAAAAGAAACAATTATCAAAAAATAACAACATATGAAAAATCTAAAAACAGTCGTATTAGGTGCGACACCAAACGCTAGCCGATATGCTTATAGAGCCACTCAAGCATTGCAAGACAATGGTATCGAAGTGATTCCTGTAGGAATTAGAAAGGGTCAATGTGCGGGTATAGATATTGTCAATAACTTGTATGAAATAGAAGATGTGCATACTATTACGCTTTATCTCAACCCCACTGTACAACAAGATTATTTTAATTATATTTTGACATTAAAGCCCAAAAGAGTTATTTTCAACCCTGGTACCGAAAACCCTGCTTTATACGGTTTGCTCAAAAGAGAATTGCCCAATGCGAAGATAGAAATCGCTTGTACGCTCGTGCAGCTTTCTATTGGTAATTATGGGGACTAGGCAAAAAATAGGAATTAGAAACCCACAAATAATATCGCACAAGATGCTGCACGACAATTTTGATAGTATTCTTTTGACTTTAATTAAAAAATAGGACAATGAAAAAGGTATTGATGGTGTCCATGTTCTGTCTGTTCTGCTGGTCGTGGAGTACTGCTCAGCTGGTAGCAGCAGATACTATATGGGATATCTCGCATAAGGTGAGTCTGAAGTGGTCAAAGAAGAGCAATTTAACGAAAACATATAGTAAAAAATATAAACATCATGATCGTAATAATAATTTTTATCCTACTATGTTTTTCTATTATAATCGTTTGAAGTGGTACTACGGTAAAGGTGTACAAGTTTATTTCTGGGCACATTACGATGATACAACGCTAGAGTTCATGGAATATGCTCAAGCCTTGGATAGAGATAGTACCAAAAGCAAAGAAGAGCGGCATGCTGCTATGAATGAAAAGTTGTTGGAATATAGTGAACGTGGAGATGATGAATTTCGTATGCTCAGTTATAACTACACTACCCTTCCACAAAAAATATTTGATGGGAAATATTATTATATGGATGTAAAAGTGAATACTTTGGATTCTAAAGATACTTATGGTAGAGATAGTACGACGGGTGAAAATCGAAAAATTTTGCATCGACGTTTTTACAAAAATAGTTGGGAACGCTATATACTGATAGATAGTGTGGTGTATAGTTTTGGGGTATTTGCTAGAGACCCAGTATCCTTAGAAGACAAAGAAAGAAATATAGAATCGCTTCGCCCTACTTTTGAGCAATTGGTAAATAATGTGATTATCAAGGAAGAAGAAGAGGCTTGGGATCGAGCAGAGGAGTGAGGAGATTATAAAAAAGGAAAGTATGAAAATAATAGTTGTGTTACTCGTTTGTTTGTTCTTGATTCCTGCCTGTCTTTTGGCACAATCAACCGATACCCTTTGGGAGGTCTCTTATGCTGTTGGTTTACGATGGCACCAAGATGTAAAAGCAACTAAAAGCTATAGTATCAATTTTTGGTCAATAGATGAAGATGGTAATGATTTGCCCTCGACCATACTGTACAAAAACAACTTAGAGTGGGAAGATGATACCCTCCATCTCTACGTTTGGGCACTGTATGACGGTAAGACTTGTGCCTTGATGCAGACCGCCAATGTCCTCGACCGAGATAGTACCAAAAGTATAGAAGAACGCTGTGCTATCCTACACCAAGAAATATTCAAGTATGCAAAAAATGTTAGTGATTGGTATATTGATACCAGCAGTAGTGAGACGAAGACTACGCTCCAAAAAATAGGAAATAATGCTTACTATTGCTTTGACGCTCGTTTGATGGTAGAAGAAAAAATCACAGAGTACGACTATTCTCAAGAAAGTCCTTACGTATTCAAAAGTTATTATCGACCTACTTGGGAACGTTATATGCTGCTAGATAATGTACTCTACAAGATTCGATTGGATCAAAAAAAGCAAGTATCTCTATCAGAATTACCAACAAGAATGGAGGCTATTCGTCCCACTTTCGATCGGCTAGTCAATAATGTGGTTATCAACGAAAATAATCTTATATTGAGACTCGCTTGGCGATTTATTTTTCCAATACAACGAAAACAAAAACAATAAAGACACCTTATGGCTAAGATTCTGATAATAGACGACGAACCCAGCATCCGCACGGTACTCCGTGATATTTTGGAGATGGAAGATTATAAAGTAGAAGAAGCAAAAGACGGCATTGATGCCCTTTCTAAGATAAAAAAAACGAAGTTTGATGCGGCTATTTGTGACATCAAGATGCCCAAAATGGACGGTATGGAAGTCCTAGAACGTATCAATGTGTTGAGTCCTGATACGCCTGTCATTATGATTTCGGGACATGGCGATATTGAGACCGCAGTAGAAACGGTCAAAAAAGGAGCGTTTGATTATATCTCTAAGCCGCCTGACCTCAATCGTCTGTTGATTACGATTCGTAATGCCATCGACAAATCGAGCTTGGTGCAAGAAACGAAAGTACTCAAAAAGAGAATTAAGAAAACCAAAGTACAAGATATAATAGGCGAGTCGGAAGGCGTGCAACAAATCAAAGCGACCATCGAACGAGTAGCCCCAACAGATGCCCGTGTTTTTGTGACGGGTCCTAACGGAACAGGCAAAGAATTGGTCGCTCGCTGGATTCATGAAAAGTCGGAACGTGCAGGCAATCAAATTGTAGAAGTAAACTGTGCTGCTATTCCTGCCGAGCTTATAGAAAGTGAGTTATTCGGACACGAAAAAGGTTCGTTTACTTCCGCTCACAAACAACGTATCGGTAAGTTTGAGCAAGCACATGGTGGTACCCTTTTCTTGGACGAAATTGGCGACATGAGCCTTTCGGCACAAGCCAAAGTATTGCGTGCCTTGCAAGAAAATCGTATTACGAGAGTAGGCGGTGAGAAAGAAATAAAAGTAGATGTGCGTGTTGTGGCAGCGACCAACAAGGACTTGCGTGCCGAAATAGAAGCGAAGCGTTTTAGAGAAGATTTGTATCACCGCTTGGCGGTGATTATTATCAAAGTGCCTTCGCTCAATGAACGCAAAGATGATATTCCATTGCTCGTAGAGCATTTTATTGAATCAGTCTGCAACGAGTACGGACAGCCAATCAAAGAGATAGAAGCAACTGCTATACAACTGCTCCAGGAAGTCGATTGGACCGGTAATATTAGAGAGCTGCGCAATGTAATTGAACGCTTGATTATTTTGAGTAATCAAAAAATTACTAAAAAAGATGTAGAGCTTTATGTATTGCCTTCTATGAAAAAATTAAATCCTTACAAAGAGCTTTTTGAAGAGCATGGAGGTGATTTGGCAGCTACACAAAAGCATATTGCAGAAGAATACGAAAAATATAAAAATCAAAAATAGCTAGTATGTATTAGAGCGTTATTACGAATAGCAAGAGGCAATTTTCCATTGTAGGAAAATTGCCTCTTGCTTTATCAAATGTTAGCAACAGCTATTGTTTGAGTCGTCTGAAATATAAAATGGTGTGGTTAAATTTGGTGCTATCCTGTGGTACAAATTCTTCAGTGGCATAGACTTTTGACTCCGAACGAGTATGTTCAGGCAAAAACCGTAGATCACTTGTAACCCAGGACATTTTTTTATCTTTATTTCTTTTGCAACGATTGGGAGTATAGGCATGAAACTCAGCTTGTCCAAGTTTGATAACATAGAAAGGGCAGTAGTTTGTCGTTAAGTCCTCTTCATTGAAGTTACGGACTTTTTTGTGTTGCAATCCCTTGTAAGGATTCTTTTTGGACTTGGGCCAGTACTCCTGTACCAACAAGCTATCGGGACTTATTTTTTCTATTTTATAAAATGCCTGTACAGCAGGTTCTTCTGGGAAGTTAGTCATCAAAATTTCTCGATAAACCCAAGTGCCTTGTCTATTAACATCACCAACAGGTATAGCATATGCCATGATACTATCTTTATCATTATTGACCTTCCAAGTGCCTTTTTTGCGAACGCTATAACAGTCAAAAGTACCAGACATTAGTTGAGCCAATCGTTCTTCTACGCCTGAATATTTCAAATAATAATCTGCCGTCATTGGGTCTTTATTGCTATTGGAAATAGTAGTTGTTGGCTTGGAAGTGTTGCAACTCCATAAGCTATAGGCTGCAACAAATACAAAAAAATAAAGTGTTAGTTTTGACATAGCATAAGTATTAAACAAAAAAAAGTGAATTATTCTGTACAATATAGACAGAATAACTCACTTGATAGAAGACTAAAATGTCTTTTTGTAATACAAATAGACTTTGTGTAGATGAAAAGTCGATGATAGTAGCTGCCTTTTATCACTTTAGATTTATTGAGATTGATGTTGTTGGCGACGTGTGACCCTTATTTTCCTTGACGTGAGAGTAAAGCCTTACCAGTATTTTTTTGTCACTACCCAGGCCGCCAATAGAGAGTGAGTTGTTTTTAGAATCAGATCGAATTTCTTCATGAGCTCTTTGGAAGTATCTCATAGGCATTATTAAGACTGAGACTGTCAGTGATAATTTGTCGTTTGAGAACGAGTGTAGTCTTATACTTTTGATGACTGTGTATCTAAGTCGTAATACTCTGAGTAAAATTGTGGACTTTGTATTTTTAAAGAGATTTTTCAGTTAGTGTAAAAATAGTATCAGAGTTTTTGTTGATGCTTAAAGATGGTGATTAAGTGTGTTTAAATCAGTGACTTATTTGAAATAGATACGTCGCGTAAAACTTCGCTGAAAATTTTGTGAGTCTAAGGCTGGGTTATTAAGTTTCATTGTTATCTGACAATAACTTGGAAGGCTTTTGTAGTCCGTGTCAACCGCACGTAGGGTATTGTCATGGTTATAGCAAGTGAATTTAAAACTGTCGATGTCGTCGATGAGAATGTAGGAGCTTGCGGCAGTAGGAAAGAATTCGTTATTTGCACTGTCCCAGTCGTGTACTGTTCGGGTTAAAGTTCCTGAACTGTAGCTGTAGATGATTTTATGCCTGAAATGAGGATTATCTCCAAAGGGGAGGCGAGCGACAAAAGTGATGCTT
>CAKZQC010000041.1 GCA_937139495.1 uncultured Saprospiraceae bacterium
TCGCCCTAGACTTTGCTTCTTTCGGTAATGGAAAGAAGAGGAGATATAATTGACCTGCCCAATTGGCAAATATACTTTTTGCGTAACATCAGTTGATGAAGCACTAAAAATTAGCTTACAGTGTACTTAATATTCAAAACAAAACAAATGAGCAAGATTTGGCATCCTTATGCACAAATGCAGAACGCAACGCCTAATTACCACGTAACCAACGCTACTGGCGTGTTACTAACGTTGGCAGATGGGACGACTATGGTCGATGGTATTTCGTCGTGGTGGGCAACCATACACGGCTACAATCACCCGCACATCAACGCAGCTATCCAAGCACAAGCAGGCAATTTTTCGCACATTATGTTGGGGGGCTTGACACATAGTCCAGCTCAGCAGCTCGCCCAAAAACTCAGCGAAATCACGCCTGAAGGATTGGAATATACGTTCTTTTCGGACAGTGGCTCGGTAGGCGTGGAGGTAGCCGTCAAGATAGCCATACAATATTGGCTCAACCAAGGAATAAAAGGCAAACACAAAATGCTATCGCTCTCCAAAGCGTATCATGGTGATACCTTCAAAGCAATGGAAGTAGGTGGAGATGATGATTTTCATATTACCTACAAAGGTATTCTGAATCGAGATTTTGTATTGCCAGCTCCTCAAAGTACTTTTGCCAATGCTGACCCTCAAGTACTGAAACAAGATATCTTAGCATTGGAGCAAATGCTCCAACAAAATCACCAGCAAATAGCAGGTTTTATATTGGAGCCACTCGTGCAATGTGCAGGGGGATTCAATATGTATAGCCCTGCTTATTTGAGAGCTGCCCGCAAGTTATGCAGCGAATATGATGTGTTATTAATTTTTGATGAGGTGGCGACAGGTTTTGGACGTACAGGCGAGCTTTTTGCTGCCAATCATGCACAGGTAAGCCCTGATATTATGATACTCGGCAAGGCATTAACTGCAGGTTATGTCGGTCATGCGGCTACAATTGTACAGACGTTTGTGTTTGAGGGTTTTTATGGCGAAGGTTATGACACGGCACTCATGCACGGACCTACTTTTATGGGCAATGCTCTGGCGTGTAGTATTGCTTTGGCAGGAATCGAGCTAGTGGAGCAGCAGGGCTATTTAGAAAAAATAAAAGCCATTGAGCAACAGCTAAAAACAGCTTTATTAGATATAAAATCTCCTTTTGTGGCGAATACTCGGGTTTTGGGTGCTATTGGTGTTATGGAAATGACGGACAGTAAATACACCAAAGGTTTTGTAGATTTTGCGAAGCAAAGAGGCGTGTGGTTACGCCCGTTTGGTCAGTATATTTATACCATGCCGCCTTATATTATTACGGCAGTAGAACTAACAAAAATTACAGAGGTGATGTTGGCGTGGTTAGCGCATTTGGAATAATCTATTGTGTACTAGCAGATTGACGTTCTTGGATAAGTCTAATTGCGAAATGAAAAACAGAAAAAATAGTAAAGCCAATTCGTAAAGGAAAGTAACTCCCAAACGTACTTTTATCGACATCTAAGAAATAAATCTGGGCGACTAATAATACTAAAGAAACGATTAATCCAGTTATACTTTTTTTCTTAGTAACACGAAAAAATGTACTTATATTTAAGTAGAGGGTGAATCCGAGTAACCAAAGTATTAAAAAATATATAGGCATAAAGATGAGCATGCCTAATGCTCCAGCACCTCCAGAACCGTGTTGACCATATACAGTAGTAGATAGTAGCAGCAGTAATAATAGAATTTTCATGGTAGGGGAGTTAAATGGTAATAAGAATAGGTGTTTTTACACCACGCCCAACAAATCCCGAGCATTTTGCTTCGCAAATTCAGAAGGAGGATTGCCACTCAACATTTGAGCGATTTCCAAGACACGCTCTTCTAAGTTGAGTTCTCGTATAGATGTGAATGTTTTGTTGCCTGTTATTTTTTTGTGGACAAAGTAATGCGTAGTTGCCTTGGCGGCAATCTGTGGCGAGTGCGTTATCGAAATTACTTGGTGTTCTGCCGAAAGCTCTTTGAGAATAAAGCCCATCTGTAAGGCAACTTCGCCTGATACGCCTGAGTCAATTTCATCAAAAATAAGCGTCGGCAAGGTCATGGCAGTCGCTACAAGCGATTTGATACACAACGCCAATCGAGACATTTCACCACCAGAAGCCACACCCTTTATTTCTTCCAATCGGCTGCCTTTGTTGGCTGCAAAGAGGAAACGCAAATCGTCGGTGCCTGTTGGCAAAAATTCTTTGATTGGTTTGATTTCTACCGTCATGCGAGCATGCGGCATAGATAATTGCGTGAGCAGTTTTTGTACGGCTTTCTGGAATTTATCGGTTACTTTTTGGCGATTGGCAGAAAGCTGCCCACCATAAGTAGTTAGAGTAGTTTCTTGTTTAGCAATCTGCTTTTGGAGTTGGTCGATTTGATACGTAATATCTTCAAAGCCATTCAGTCGCTCTTGCAAATCTTCTTGAATTTCCAATAATTCTTTGTCCGTCTGCACACTATGTTTAGTTAGCAGTTTGTAGAGAATTGTCAAACGTTCCTCTACTTCTTGAATACGCTCTTCGTCGTGTTCTGTTTCTTCGGCTATCACCTGCAAATCACTTCCAATTTCCTGCAATTCGAGCTGCATCGAATCGAAGCTAGCCAATAGTTGACTTAATTTGGGGTGATAATCCACCAGTCGTACAATCGAGTTAGACAGATCTGCCATTTGGTCGGTAATACAGTTTTCGTTTTCGGAAATGTGCATGGCTGCACCACCTACTACACGAGTGATTTCTTCTGCATTTTGAAGCGTTTTTTGCTCCATTTCTAGTTCCTCAATTTCGCCTTCTTGTAGCTCTGCTTCTAGGAGTTCTTCAAGTTGAAAATTGAGATAATCAGTTTCTTTGTTGGCTTCTTGGGTCTGCTTGACGAGCTTCGCCAACTGGCGTTTACTTTGGGTATATTCTAGGTAAGTTTGGGTATATTTTTGGAGTATTTTTTTGTTGTTGGCAATCGCGTCGATTACTCGAATCTGAAAATTCGTATCGTGTATATCGTGCGTATCAAACTGCTGATGCAAATCAATGAGCTTGGTACTCAATTGCTTGAGAATATCCAAACGAACAGGCGTGTCATTGACAAAAGCTCTTGCCTTACCTGATGTGCTGATTTCTCTACGAATACAAGTTTCTGCTTCATAGTCCAAGTCATTGGCTTCAAAAAAATCTTGCAAGTCATAAGGCGCAACATCAAAAATAGCTTCTACCACGCATTTTTTGTCTTGCTGATAAAGTACTTTGGTATCGGCACGTTTGCCCATAATAAGCCCCAACGCTCCTAACATGATAGACTTTCCTGCCCCTGTTTCTCCAGTAATAATGGTCAGGCTATCGGCAAAATTAATATCGAGTTGCTCGATTATTGCATAATTCTTAATAGAAAGGGAGCGAATCATATCTTGTAAGTGTTAGGTGTCTAAAATCAAATATAGAATATGTCAAGTTCTATTCGTGCAAACAGCAAAAACAATAATTAGTTACTTTTTTCGGCAGGTTTCATATCAATAATACCGCCAATACTGCCATTGACAACCACAAAAATGCCATCGAAAATAGGAGCATTGCCAAACGAATCATTGACCCAAGTATGTTCGTGTAAGTGCATAAACATATCCAATACTTCTTTTTTTGCATTTCTATCCACAATCATCATGCACCTTCTTCTGGGTATAGAAACTAAAATTTCTTTAGCGTTGAGCATCGTTTGCGCTTCTATCAAGTGATCTTTGGCAAGTATTTTTTCGCTAGCAAAATCACTGCCCGATGCCGTCAATACGATACCGCCGACTTCTGGTATTTCTACTTGCTCAAATTTAGATGGCTCTACAAACAGGTTGTCGTGTGCATCATCTATCAGTTGATTGATGTCTTGTCCTTTCACATCTTCTTCGGTCAAGAATACAAATTCAGTATCCGTACTGTAGCCAAACCCCAAAACTAATTCAGGTTTTTCGGGTGTGCCAATCAAGATTTGATGCAATACGCCTGCTTTGATGCCTTCCCAGCTACCAGGTTTGAGAATAGGATATATTTTAGTGGTGTCCGATTTCATGTTAGTTGTTTTTGATGGGGCAAAATTACAAAAATATGTTGCAATTAAACAAATTGTTGTAAAAAAGTTATTGAACTAGCTTCAAAACCTCTATAAAGAAAAGAAGCCTTTCCACTATTATAGTAAAAAGGCTTCTTGGTTTGATAAAAGTCACTTTAGTTTAATAAAGAATTAATCACGTATTAAAATAACTTTTTTGTAAGCAGTTTTGGTAGCCGTAGTCATACGTACAAAATAAACACCACTGGCTTGTTCTGTCAACTCCAAATGAGTAGTAACAGCATTGGTAGTACGTTGCAAAAGTAATTTGCCATCTTCTCCAAACACCTCAATTTGCATCGCTTCTGAGGCAGATTGCTCGATTGTTATTTGACCCGATGTTGGGTTTGGATACAGTAGTATTTCTGTTTGTGCTACGGTATGAATGGAAGTAATGCTACAAGCATCTACACGAGTAGTGGCGGCAGTCGTATTACTACAATTATTATTGTCGGTATAGCTATAGCTAATGGTATTAGTGCCAGTGAAAGCCATTGCTGGATCAAACTGATTACCTACCACACCCAGACCAGATAATGTACCGCCCGTAGGGCTCACATTAACTACAAAGGCATCTAAAGTATCGCAATAGACACTGTCTAACCCAATGATTTGAACCACTGGAAGAGCATTGACTGATAAGTTGAGTGTAATAACACTGTCGCAGCCATTGGCATTTGTAACGGTATCTTGATACATTCCTGCATTGGTATAAACCATATTACCAAAAGTATAACTATCGCCTTGGCAAATACTTGCCGTCACGGTTGCATTAGTCGAATTATTGACTGTAAGTACAAGCGTAACAATACTATCACAACCAGTATTGTTAGTCAATGTATCTTGATAGGTTCCTGCATTGGTATAACTATTACCACCAAAAGTATAATTATCACCTTGGCAAATACTCGCCGACAAGCTCGTATTAATTGCATTGATAACCGATAAGTTGAGTGTAATAACACTGTCACAGCCATTGGCATTCGTTGTAGTATCACGATAAGTTCCTGCATTGGTATAAACCATATTACCCAAAGTATAACTATCACCTTGGCAAATGCTAGCCGTAATAGTATTAGAGCTGCTGCTCAATACTGTAACCACTGCCACTGCCGTATGGCTACAATTGTTAGCATTGGTATAGTTATAACTAATCGTATGGTTGCCTACGCCAGCTAAACTTGGATCAAATGTATTGCCACTAATACCAGTACCTGTATAGACGCCACCGATAGGAGTGCCACTCAATGTGACGGCACTTTCAGTAATACAATACGTGCTGTTCAATCCTGTAAGAATAGTATTCGGCAAAGGCAAAATATTCAAATTGAGCGTAACCGTGCTGTCGCAACCATTAGTATTGACCAAAGTGACCGTGTAAGTACCAGCTGTTGTGTAACCATTACCATTAAACACATAAGTATCACCTTGACAAATGCTGTCATTGACAGTGCTTGTACTACTATTAAGCACTAAAGTACTGTCGGTCGCTGCTGCTGTACAACCATTGTTGTCGGTATAAGTATAAGTAAGTGTCGTGCTGTTGCCGCCACCTACTGCCGTAGGATCAAATACATTTCCGTTGATAATACCTGTACCTGCATATACACCGCCTGTTGGTATACCTGCACTAAGTACTACAGCCCCTTGTGACAAGCAATATGTTGTATTAAGTCCTAACTGTACATTGGGGATAGCGTTGACATTAAGATTAAGCGTAACAATACTGTCACACCCTCTAGTACTAGTCAAACTATCGACATAAGTACCAGCTGTCGAATAAGTCACGTTTCCGAAGTTATAAGTGTCGCCTTGGCAAATATTGACCAAAAGATTGGTTCTGTTTATTCCTAATACTTCTACCACTACGCTATCATTGTTGGTACAACCATTTCCGTCTATGTAGGCATAATAAATCGTATGCAAACCAGAACCCGACAAACCTGGGTCAAACATATTGCCATTGACGACACCTGTGCCACTATACACACCTCCTCCAGGAGTAGCGATATTGACAATCGAAAAGGCACTATCGGACGTACAGTAAGTAGTCGTAAAGCTCGTCAACTGAATCGCTGGTAATGGATTGACCGAAAGGTTGAGCGTAATAATACTATCACAACCATTGGTTGCCGTCAAGGTATCATAATACGTACCTGCTGTAGTATAAGCGTTGCCGCCAAATAAATAACTGTCATCTTGACAAATCGTATGGTTGAGCGTACTACCTCCACCACTAATTACTACCACATTATAATTGTCGGTGTTGGTACAATTGTTAGTATCCGTATAGGTATAACTCATGCTGTTGTTACCCAATACTGCATTGCTAGGATCAAATGTATTATTAAAAATGCCATTGCCGCTGAAAGTCCCCCCACTTGGCAGACCTCCTACTATCGCAAAGGCAGCATCAGAAGTACAATACGTATTGTTCAGTCCTGTCAACTGTACAGTTGGCAATGGATTGACCGAAAGGTTGAGCGTAACAATACTATCACAGCCGTTGGTGCTCGTAAAGGTAATATTGTAGCTGCCTGCATTGCTATAAGCATTGCCGCCAATAAAATAATTGTCGCCTTGGCAAATAGCTGCACTAATCGTATCTACACCAACAGGCAACACCGTAATATCAATCGTAGTATCTCCAGAACAGCCCAAGGTATTGGTATAGTTATAATTGAGTGTAAACGTCCCTGCTCCTGCTATGGTAGGATCAAAAGTAGTCCCATTAACAATACCTGTTCCTGTGTAAGTACCACCATTTGGATTTCCACCTCCAAGTACTATGGGGGATTCATTTTGACATACATCAAGCAGTGGTGTATGTGTTACAAAATAGGTTTGCGAAGTATCGCAATCGCACAGCAATGTAATATCCCAACCTGCTCTTGTAGCCGAACCATCGGACGTGAAGACGAAGGTCAAACTTCCATCTGTTGCCGTAGAAGTAATATTGGAAGGAATACTTGTACCTGAAAAAGTGCCTACCAATGGTGCCGCTGAACTATTACCATCATATACCCGCAAGAAGTCATAATTCGCTTCTGTATTGAAGCTATTAAATATAGCGACTAACTTACCTGTGCTACTATTTGGGTAGAAGGTCTGTTGGCTATTTTGCGAATTGCCATAGTTGCCATTAAATCCATTCTGGTCATAATAAGTCGTATTACAGGTACTTGGATTAGAAACGGTACCGTGTAGATAACAATCGGTGTTTACAAATATAGTATTGGAAGTATCGGTTGTACCGTTCAAACTAACAATCGCTCTATAATAAGTACCCACCAATTGAGTAGTTGTGCTACTGTGTTGTGTTGCTCCATTAATCGTTGACCAAGCTATATTATCACTAGAAGCCTCCCACTGTATATTTCCACACTGATTCGTTATATTCAAATCAAAGTTTTCGCCTGCACATATTGTATTGTCAGAGCTACTTACAAGACCACTATTAGCTACATTACAACAGCTAAAGTCTGCGACCCAACCTGCTGCATTGCTCGTGCTACTATTGGAAGAATACCAATAAAACGTCAAACTACCATCGGTGGCTGTAGAAGTAATATCTGGTGGAATATTATTGCCTGAATAGGACCCTATTAGAGGTGCTGAGCTATTGTTACCGTTATAAATCCTCAAATAATCTGAATTATCATACGTAGTAAAACTCGTAAACGAGACACTTAACTTATCAGTCGTTGTATTGTTTGGATAGAAAGTCTGTATATTAGCTTCATATCCTGGGTAGTTACCTGAAATCCCTCCTGCATCATAGAATCGCCCTGAGCAAGTAGTAAAGCTTGTCCCAGATCCCATCTGATAACAATCACTTATCACTTGTATAATATTGGAAGTATCTTTATCACTTATTAAAGTAACGATAGCTCTATAATAGCTACTATCAGTTATTTGCGAAACCGTAGAGGTAGCACTCGTTGCCCCACTAATATTACTCCAGTTGAGAGCATCAGTAGAGGTTTGCCATTGGACATCGCCAAAGTTTTGCGAAATATTCAAATCAAAATTTACTCCTTGACAGACGGTGTTGACGCTATTGGCAGTACCTGCGATTGCTTCTAGACCAGTACTATTACCTGTACAAAAGAAATTACCTTCCCAACCAACACCTGTGTTGCTACCATCGGACGTAAAACGAAAAGTCAGACTACCATCGGTAGCTGTAGATATAAGAGTAGGTGGAAGTGCATTTCCTGCATAGGTACCTAATACAGGAGCATTGGTACTATTGCCATTGTACACTATCAACCTATCACAACAAGCCTCTGTACCAAATGTACTAAAGTTAACGCCTAGTTTTGCGTTTGTTCCTAATGGATAAAATGTTTGGGTAACATTGGTGTTGTTACTATAACTAGCAGCACCTGCAGGATCTCTGAATATGCCACTACAAGTATAAGCAACACTACTAGAGTTGACCAAATGAAAGGTTTCTACCAAAATGCGTAATCCTTCAATCGTATCTATTTGACCATTACTATTTCTAATAGCTCTATAATAAGTATGATAAGGTGGTGAAGTGGTCAAGGTAGTATTGGTTGCCCCCGATACATCAGCCCAACTCATACTATCTATAGACTGTTGCCATTGTATAGTACTTGTCGTATTACCACAAGCATTTGTGGCATTTAGAGTTGTATTGCTACCAAACAGAATAGAAGTACTAGTAGCACTTATAGAAGCTATTCCCGTACTAGCGCAACAGCTAACAGTAGCAGCCCATCCACTACTAACAATAGAGCCATCGGAAGTAAAGAAAATCGTCAAGCTACCATCAGGAGCGGAAGAGGTTATTTGTCCTGGGTTATTACGTCCTGTATATCGACCTACTTGAGTACTACTCGTACTATTCCCATCATATATAGACAAGTAGTCATAATTACTTTCTAATGAAAAACTCCCAAAATCCAGCTGCACTTTTGCTCCTGGAGTAGCTGGATAAAAAGTAAGGGTTCGATTTTGATTGCTCGTATAACTCCCACCAGACCCACCAGAGTCATAAAAAGTACCACTACAAGTGGTAAAACTACCATTGGTCATATTGTAGGTCTGTGCTTTTGCTTGATATAGTGTAGCAAAAAACAGCACTAAAACGTAAAAAATATTTTTCATAAGTAGATTAGGTATAAAGCTGCCTAAAAAGTATTTCTCCTGCCGAGTAACTTTCCGATTGCTTCAATGAATAAAGAATGATGTCTATTATACACTTGGTTTCTAAGAGTATTATTTTGTTTTAAATTACACATTAATATAATATAAAAAAAATACTCTAAACCAAAGTTTGTGAAAATAAGCAAAAACCATTCTAGTTTTTAATGGAACGTTAAAACTCCGTCTTATCGAAGGATAAGATCAACTATTTTTTTTTCAGTTTCAAGAAGATTTTTAAATAACTTCTGTTTAGGCACGCTCTTGACAAAATCAAAAAGTAGAAAAAGCCCTAGGCATATTTTGTTCTATTTTGTCAACAATAACTGCCTCCGTATCTCTAGAAAATGAAACACCAGCAAACAAAGCGGCATAATTTAGGCGTATTTTGATAGGTACATTTTGTCCATCAATAGAGGTGATTTGGTAGGGCAGGCGAATCATTTGTTCGCTAAATAACTTGGTGGTTATTTGTTGACCCGACTGGGTCAATACCACTGCTGCAATACTAGTCAAATATTGGTTGCTCGTAGAGTCATACATATAAGTACTCGCTGAAGTAGAAAGTGGGTGTCCACTTTCCTCGATTTGGGCAGGATTGGTATTACGTACATCACTTGATACACCCACCAAAAATTCTAAGGTATCGTAGTCACTCAATGCTGTCCAGCCTGCCATATTGATTTGATAGGCAGTAGGGCGGAGAATCCCAAAATTATCTTCTGTATAGCGTCTTTCTCCGCTGCTATTGAATACAGATAGTAACTCTGGCGACTGCTGAACTTCGTTGCTTGATGTTTCTATTAGGTGCATTTGGCTAATTAGAATGGGCATTTTGTTAAGGACAAAGGGCGTACCATCGGCATCGGTCAACAGAGTACCATACTCAAACGTATCTAGCCCGTTGGTCGTGTATTGCATTTCCAGTTGGAGTTGATAGTAATTGCAATCCAAATTCACATCCGCTTCTGGATTGAAATTCTGAGCTCTGGGATTCGTGCAGCCTTCTACGGGTTCTAGACAAGCCATTTGCGAGTAGCTAACGACTAGTAGCAGTAGGAATATAGGGAAGGATAATTTCATAGTATTTTATTTTTATTGCAATAACAACAAACCCCAATTAGTAGTTGTCTAATTGGGGTTTGTGTAAGTTTTATAAGTGCCTGCTTTAGCGTTTAGTAGTCTAATATCTAGCTTCTGATAGCAGGATAATTAGCTTCAAACCAAGCAATCGTTTTTTGTAGTCCTTCATAAAGTGGCGTGTATCTAAACTCTGGCAAGTATTCTTTGAGTTTAGAGTTGTCGCTCGGCTTACGGAATTGCCCATCGGGCTTATCAGTCAACCAATTTACTTTGCCCTTGAAATCTAACAACTCGACAACCATTGCTACCAAATCTTTGATGCTAGTCTCCTCGGAAGTAGAAAAAATAATAGGCTCAGCTTCTTGATAATTCTCCAATGCCCATTCGGACAATTTGGCGACATCTTCCGCAAAAATAAATTCACGTAATGGCGTGCCACTTCCCCAAACTTCCAAATCTTTGCCTTGCTCTCTTGCCAAAAAGCAACGATGAATCAACGAGGGAACTACGTGTCCATTTTTGAGGTCAAAAAGATCGTTGGGTCCATAAATATTGGTCGGTATCACCGATACATAATCCAAATCGTATTGTTCCTTGTAGGCTCTAATCTGTATATCCGTCATGCGTTTGGCATACGCATAAGCATCATTAGAAGTATGTGGTTTGCCCAAATGAATTTTGCTCTCGGTGAGCGGATAAGCTACATCATCAGGAAAAACACAAGTAGATAAAAAAGCAACCAGTTTTTTGACGCCATGAACTCTAGCAGCTTCGATGACGTGTGTATTCATCAAGATATTATCTCTAAAAAAGTCACCTTTGTAGTGCATGTTGCCCCAAATGCCACCTACTTTGGCAGCACAATGAATGACTTCTTCTGGCTTATGTTGCTCAAAAAAACTATTCACATCTACCCAGCTTGTTAGATCACAATCTTTGCGACCAATCTTGAGGTCTGCCTCTATAGCAGAACCAACCATACCTGTTCCGCCTGTCACTAATCTTTTTGCCATGCTTTTTCTTTGTTTGAGATAAGTAGCCGTGCAAAAATAATGATGCAAAATGATTAAGGGGGTTTTTAGTTCAGACGAGTCAAAAAACGTAGTGATAGTGGTGCTATCACGAGGCTTTTTGCCGAAGTATGGGCTAAAAATAGACCATCATTTTATAGTAACTTATTTTTGCACGGCTACTTACTGTTGAGAATCGTTTTTTTTAGCTTACTTTTTGGTATAGAAATCCATCCAGTAATCTACCATTTCTTTCATCATGGACTCAAAAGTATATTCGGGTTTCCAGCCGAGTGCTGTTTTCATCTTTGTGCAATCTCCTTTTAGGTCACGCAATTCTTCTGGGCGCAAATAGCGAGGGTCGGTCTCTACATACTGATTGACATCTAAGTCAAGCAAGCCAAATACATAATCGACTAGATATTGCACAGAGTGCGAAATGCCCGTAGCACAGACAAAATCGTCTGGCGTGTCGTGTTGCAAAATCATCCACATAGCACGGACATAATCCTTGGCGTGTCCCCAATCACGAGTAGCTTCCATATTGCCAAGTACCAATTTTTGTGATAAACCCAACTTGATTTTAGCCGCTTCTTTGGCTACTTTGTTGGTTACGAAATTGGAGCCACGTCTAGGCGATTCGTGGTTGAACAAAATACCATTGGAGATAAACATATTGTACGAGTTGCGATAATTGCAACAGATATTATGAGAAAAAACCTTAGCACAGCCATAAGGCGACACAGGCGATAGCGCCGTTGTTTCGCGCTGATAACCATCTGCGTCAATATTATTGCCAAACATTTCGGACGAACTCGCTTGATATATTCTAGCCTTCGGGCAAGCCAAACGTACCGCTTCTAGTAGGTTGAGCGTACCGATACCTGTCACTTGGGCGGTATAGATAGGTTGATCAAAACTAATACGCACGTGTGATTGTGCTGCTAAATTGTAAATCTCGTCTGGCTGGCACTTCTGTAGTACATGTACCAATGATGCCAAGTCGATCAAGTCACCATAAGATAAATGCAAATTAGGATTGTTGCGAATAGAATCAATACGATATGTTTGATTTTCAGCAACGGAGTTACGTTTGAGGATTCCCCAAACGGTGTATCCTTTTTCTATCAGAAATTCGGCTAAATAAGAACCGTCTTGACCATTTATACCTGTTATAAAAGCTGTTTTGCCCATCTTGTTTGTTTGATTGTTATTAGTATTAGAAGTGTAGCGTGCTACATACTTCTTTCAAAACTAGCCATAAAAATAATAGAAATATTTAAGAACCAACACCATCTATATTTTAATTGCTCAATTTTATGACATTGAATTCAATTTATGGATAAGTTTTTGCCTTGCAACATAAGAAGACCATCAAAATAGCGTTATTTTGTTATCCCCTCATTGTTAATAACAAATTATTTTTTAATCATTTTTGCTACCCTAAACAATACTATGCGTTTTTATACTATACTTATTTTTTGCCTTGTATTTCAATCTCTTATTGCTCAAGATAACTTCGTAACCGATTTAGCTACGCCAGATTTGGACTTGACCAAGGTAGAGCGTGTCAACTTGTCCAATCAAGGATTGGAGGAATTACCAGCTGCTTTATTTGATTGTATCAATTTGGTAGAACTAAATATTTCGGACAATCAATTACTAGCCTTGCCAGAGCAAATACAGAAGCTAAAAAAGCTCCAAAAGCTAAATATTAACAACAACCCAATAGAGGACTTGCCAAAGAAAGAAATGCCTAAAATGCAGGCGTTGCAGGAGATATTGGCAAGCAATTCCCTAAAAGGAAATGTATGGAATACGGCTTTGGGGATTTTCGCTAAGTTACCGAATTTGCGCAAGCTAGACCTCAGCAATAACGAAGCGACAGGACTATCTAGCAATATCAAGAAATGGAAAAATTTGGAATACCTCGAATTGCAAAACAATAACTTGCGTAACCTTCCGAGCAATCTGGAAGACTTAACCAAGTTGTCGTACCTTGGCATAGCCAATAACCCCGATTTGGACTTTGATGACGCTACCCAACAATTGGCTACCATTAAGACATTGAGAGAAGTAGATTTGTCCAATAATCAACTAATTGAGATACCAAAAGCGGTGATGGATATTCGATTTATGACCAAGTTAGATGTATCGAATAACAAAATAACGGCATTGCCAAGTAGAATGACGCAGTTGATTCGTTTGCGTCAATTCAATGCTAGCAATAACCAAATAGAGCAAATATCAGAGGCTTTTTCGCTGCTCGAAAACTTGATTTCATTGCAGTTGAGTGATAATAAAATCAAAACATTACCTGCTGGTATGGGCGATATGAGAGAGCTGGAAGTATTGGAAATGGATAATAATCTACTCTTGGATTTGCCAGAAAGCTTGCGCAAATGTAAAGAATTGCAGAAGTTGGCTGTTGCAAATTGCCCTATTGAAAAAATTACATTTAATGTTGGTAACCTAACCAATTTGACTTATTTGGATTTGAGCAATGTCCCTGTGACAGATTTTGAAGTGAAAGAATTGACTACTTTGACTCAATTGAAATATTTGAGCTTGGCAGGTTATACCGCCGAAAACTGGAACGAAATATTAGCAGTAGTGCCAAGCTTGACGCAACTCGAAATATTCAAACTATCCAATACTGCTACAAAAGTACTTCCTGCTGAGTTTATTCAATTGCACCAGCTAAAAGAACTACATGTAGCAGCTTGCACAGTACTTGATTTGAGTCAATTGATAGAACAACTCGGTGCTGAAAATATGAAAGTAGAAATATTGGATTGTAGCGATTTGGAATTGGAGCAGTTGCCTGCCAATATCAAAGACCTAAATGTAAAAACACTATTACTCCGAAATCATAAACTAGAAGCGGCTAGTCTTGTTCAACTGCAAGAGGACTTACCTAATTTAACAATTATTACGAATGAGCAATAAACAATGCAGTCGCTGTCAAGCTCCTTTTGTGTGCTTGGCAGAAGATATTGCGAATTGTGGTTGTACCAGCATTCGGCTACAGCCCAATACAATAAATGAATTACAAACAACCTTTGACGATTGTCTTTGTAATGCTTGTTTGGCAATATATCAACAACAGGAAATGAAAAACGCAGTAGAGAAAGAAAAGGCAGAGCAGAAAAGAAACGCCGAAAAAGAAGAGAGAATAAAAAACGCCACCACACGAATTTTTAAAGCCGTTTTTCCGAATACCACCAATCATTACGATACCTTATTTGGAGGGACGGCATTGCAGTTGATGGACGAAGTAGCGTTTATTTGTGCTACTCGTTTTGCTCGCAAGCGTATGGTGACTGTCTCGTCCGATAGAGTCGATTTTGAACACCCGATTCCAGCAGGAACCTTGATTGAGTTGGTCGCTACGGTCAATAAGGTGGGCAATACCAGTTTGGTTATTCAGGTAGATATTTTTGTGGAGCAAATGTACAGCGATGAACGCCAAAAGGCAATTAGTGGTAGCTTCACTTTCGTGGCAATCGACGAACACAAAAAACCTATTAAGGTACTTTAATTTCGAGGAAAAATGCTCCTAATGTAGTTCGTTCAAAAGGCAAAAAGAATACAATCCCATAAGCTATCAGGGTTATTGCTAGAAATACTTTGAGGTATTTGGGCGTTGTGGTGGTCATAGAGAAGGGGCTTGTCGTGTGGCTAATCTATCCAGTTAGCCACCACATTATGCAGCTCAAACATACGAACAATTGCCAATAATATAACAATAATTAATAAGTAGCGAACATATACATTGGCTTTGGGGTAGGAGGTGGCGACTCTCGCAGTCACGTAAGCACCAATACCCTGACCAATAGCCAACGCTAACCCAACACCCCAATCAATTTTGTCTGTCCAAGCAAACAGAACGATAGCGACCAAGCTGTACAAACTAAAAGTTGCGAGCTTAATTCCATTGGCGTCCAGCAAGCTGTATCGACCAATCATAGCCAACGAAATGACCATGAATACGCCTGTGCCAGCTTGAATAAAACCCGCATAAAAACCAATGGTCAAAAAGACAGGCAGGGCAATAAACCAGTTGAGTGTGTGATTCTCATTGGCTCCGTTTTTGGGTTCGCTTGGATTGACCAATGCCATAAACAGCATGACAAAAAGTAGATATTTAAAAATTATTTTGAAACTTTTGTTATCTACATTCAGTGCTAGAGCGAGTCCCATCATTGCTCCCGTAAAAATAGTAGCTATAATGGGCCAGCTTTTTTTGACTTGAAGGTGTCCTTTTTTGTGAAAAGAAGGGAGGGCTGTGATGCACATCGCCATAATTCCGATTCGGTTGGTGCCGTTGGCTACATCGGCATCTAGCCCCAGCACATCTATCAAAATATAGAGTGTAAGAACAGAGCCTAATCCAGCTAAAGTGGTAATAAATCCAGCAAATACACCGCCCAAGGCAGCTAATAAATACAGCGTGAAAGCCATCTGTTAAGCTTTAATTTCTTGACATAATTCTACCAATACACCATTGGCAGTCTTCGGGTGAATAAAACAGACCAATTTGTTGTCCGCTCCTTTTTTGGGTGTTTCGTTGAGCAATTGAAAACCTTCTGCTGCTAATCGTTTCATTTCGGCATATATGTCCTCCACTTCAAAGGCGATGTGATGAATGCCTTCTCCTTTTTTGGCAATAAACTTGGCAATAGGACTGTCAGGTGATGTTGCCTCTAGCAGTTCTATTTTGGTAGCTCCGCACTTAAAAAAAGAAGTAGCAACACCTTCCGATAATACTTCTTCTACTTTATAATGTTCGTGACCGAATAGTTTGGCAAAAAGTTGATTGCTGTTCTCTAGGTTCTTGATAGCAATACCAATATGTTCTACTTTCATTGTGCTGGCTTTTTTTTTGATAAAATAATTAAGCGACGAAATTACTAATAAAAATAGTAGGAAGCCTGTTATTGTAGTACCGAAATGCCAAAAGGATTCGTTAGTACCAAGCAACTAACACGTTTGTTGATATTTAGTTTTGATAATGAAACAGTACCCTAACAAAGTCTTAACTTGAAGATGTATTGAATGGCTTTTTTGTGGATACTAATATTTTTGATTACCTTTGATTAAGTAGGTGTTCAATAACCAACTTAAAAAATTGCATTATTTTAGGTCATACCAGAATCACTTCGTTGTATCCACAGAACATACAAAATAAAACACATGAACGCAATTAAATTTTTTATACAAGGAATTAAGCATTTTAAAGAAGTCGGCACTATATCGCGTTCGTCTAAGTTTGTAAGCAATACGATGACCAAAGATAAATATGTTGATTACAAAACAGCTCGATGTATAGTAGAGCTTGGCGCTGGCGATGGTCCCATCACAGAGGTCTTGCTCAAAAAAATGCACCCTGATGCTAAGTTGCTTTGTTTTGAAATCAATGACGAGTTTCATGAGCATTTAGAAGCACAGTTTAGCCATGATCCTCGTATCACGATTATCAAAGACGATGCTGCCAAAGTTGGAGAGTATATCAAGGCAGCAGGATTCAAAGAAGCGGATGCTGTACTTTCAGAAATTCCTTTCGTCATTATTCCATCAGATGAAATTATTGAGCAATCGCACAAATACCTCAAGAAAGGTGGCTATTATGTACAATTGCATTATTCGACAGTAGCCCGCAAACGCTATGAGCGCATATTTGGCAACTCTGAAATTGATTTTGTTACACTCAATGTACCACCTGCATTTATACATGTTTGTCAGAAAAAATAAACAGCAGTGATGCTTTTTTGTTATGAAATAGAGTAGATGGGTTTTTGGTGCAGCTAATGCACCAAAAACCTATTTTTTTGTAGAAAATAACCTTGAAACTTAGATTCTTATGAGTGCAGAGATAATCGCTAAAATATTTTTTTTGATTGCAGTGATAGATCCATTGGGTTCCGTCCCTGTTTATTTGGAAGCCACCAAACATTTTGATGAAACGCACAAAAAGAAAATAGCTATTAGAGCTTGTCTTGTTGCTTTTGGCGTTTTGTTATTTTTTATCGTAGCAGGTCAGTTTATTCTGGAGGGAATGGAAGTCACCTTAGATGCCTTTCAGATTTCTGGAGGAGTTATTTTATTTCTATTTGCGTTGACTATGATTTTTGGAGAGGGGAAGCCCGAACAAGAAAAAAGTCAAATTACGGACTACAAGCACGTCACTATTTTTCCTATCGCCATTCCTTCTATTGCCTCTCCAGGGGCTATTATGGCAATAGTCCTAATGACGGACAATCATATTTATGGTGTTGGGCAACAAATGTGGACGGCTGTTTTAGTTTTTGTCGTAATCATGTTGACTATGCTGTTGCTATTGGTGGCGAACAAAGTACAGAAAAAAGTGGGGCAGTATGGAATTATAGTTATTAGTAAAATAATGGGTTTGATATTGGCATCGTATGCTGTACAAAATATACTAACAGGCGTAAAGGATTTTTTCTTTACGACATAAAAAAAAGCGAGGAATTGCATGATGCAACTCCTCGCTTACCCTAATATTTATTTCTATTGTAATAGTATTTAATAGAAAATTATTCTATTTTTCGCTAGCATCTACTGCTTCGGCAGTTTCCTCCTCAACTTCGTCTCCACCAGTCAATTTAGCACGGATTTTAGCTTCAATCTCGTTGGCTACTTCAGGATTATCCATCATAAACTGCTTGGCAGCTTCCCGTCCTTGAGCTACTTTGGTTTCGCCATAGCTATACCAAGCACCACTTTTGTTGACAATATCGAACTCTACGCCCAAATCGACCACTTCACCACTTTTGGAAATACCTTCTCCATACATGATATCGAACTCAGCGATACGAAATGGCGGAGCCAATTTATTTTTGACGATTTTAACTTTGACGTGGTTACCGATTACGGCACCTTCTCTATTTTTGAGTGCTCCACCCGAACGACGAATGTCTAAACGCTGAGAAGCATAAAATTTAAGTGCATTACCACCAGTAGTTGTTTCGGGGTTACCGAACATAACACCAATTTTTTCACGCAACTGATTGATAAAGATACAGCAGCAGTTCGCTTTGCCAATAGCTGAAGTCAATTTACGCATGGCTTGCGACATCAATCGAGCTTGTAGCCCCATTTTAGAATCTCCCATTTCTCCTTCTATCTCTGCACGAGGTACCAAGGCGGCAACAGAATCCACTACAATAATATCAACCGCACCAGAGCGAATCAAATTTTCGGCAATTTCTAATGCTTGCTCTCCAAAGTCAGGTTGAGAGAAAATAAGTTCATCTACATTGACACCCAAACTTTCGGCATAATAGCGATCAAAAGCATGTTCTGCATCAATAAAAGCGGCAATACCACCTGCTTTTTGGCATTCTGCAATAGCATGAATAGCAATAGTCGTTTTTCCAGAAGATTCAGGACCATAAATTTCTACGATACGTCCTTTGGCAAAACCATTGGTACCCAAGCAAACATCAAGGGCAATGGAGCCAGTAGAAATAGCATCTACTTTAACAACAGGCTTGTCGCCTAAACGCATCACAGAACCTGCACCGTAGGTTTTTTTGAGGCGATCGAGTGTTGTTTGTAATGCTTTTAGTTTGTTATCTTGTTCAGAATTCTTTTTAGCCATGGTATCTAGTTCAATTTTAGTTAGGATTGAGAATCAATAAAAAGTTGTAAAACATTTTGTTTTTGTAAGTGTATTTGTCAAGTACAATGCAAATATAAGCCTAAAATTTACACTTTGCAAGTATGTGTAGCAAAAAAAGTATACTTTTTGCAAAAAAATGTTTCAACATAATGTTTTTAGGTGAAATTAGTGCATCTTTTTGTTTTATTAGGTGTGTGTGTAGCTTTTCGCAAAAAACAATATTCTGTAATTGTGCGGCTAGTTTTGAACAACTTATTCTTAAAGTACATTAATTTTGTAGCACTTAGACAACTTTTAACAGACAAATTGCATCTTTGTTGTTAGGCAGGCAGTGCTAATCTGTTTAGCCGAACTGGCAGAATTAATCATTATTAAAGGTAAATAACTTAGAACCGAATCAATTATAAAGCATTATGCGAATAAAATCATGTTGGAATATTTTGTGGTGGGGCAGTCTATTGCTATTGTTTAGCAGCTGTACTCAAGAGATGAGTGACAAATTTGAGGTCACTCCCGATGCCTACGGCAAACCAAATAATATCATGTTGGTCACCGACCAATATAATTGGGAAACGACAATTGGGGATTCTTTTCGAGTCAATTTTGAAGCACTCTATCCAGTCACTCCCCAACCAGAGTTTATCTATGATATTAGATACACAAAGCCGACCGATTTTGAAGGCGTCAAAATCTACAGAACCAACCGTGCTATTATTATATTGGCGGCACTAGACGATACCAACGATAAAGCAGCAAAAATAATAAGGGAAGCCATCGGAGAGAAAAATGTAGCACGCGCTACGACCGACCCCAAGTATAGAATGGCAGTCCACAACAACCGCTGGGCAACTGACCAAATTGTGGTCTATTGGTTTGCACCCAATAGGAGCGAACTGCTCAAAACCGTGCAAGAGGATTACCAGAAGGTGATGTCTGTTTTCGACAAAGCCGATGCCGAACTGTATTTGCAACAAATATATACCCCTGGGCAAAACCTAGAAGTAGGGGCTATCTTGCGAGATTCTTTTCAGCTCAACCTCAAAATACCGAAAGCCTACACGATGGCACATAAGGATTCTACGACTATGTGGTTGCGCCGAGAAACCGACAAGATTAGTAGCAATATTTTTATTCATATATTGCCCTACGCAGATTCGACGCTGGCAGTGCCCGAACAGCACAAATATATTCGCAATAAGCTAACGAGAACTTACTTTGCCACTTGGGTCGATAATTCGTATATGCAAATCGACGACAGAGTACTACCGATGTATTATCAGCCGATGTTCCTTAACAAAAAGCAAACCTTGCAAGTACGTGGTATTTGGGGTATGGTCAATGATTTTATGGGCGGTTCGTTTGTGACTTATATGATAGAAGACGAAGCCAATCAGCGAGTGATTTTCTTAGATGGATTTGTACATGCTCCAGGGCAAAAAAAGCGACCTGAAATGCGTAAACTAGATATTGTTTTTTCTACGCTAGATACTACTAATTAGGTGTAGAAATAAACGGAAATAAAACGGCACGATACCACTATTTTGAGGTGTCGTGTTTTTTGTTAAAATTGAACAAAAAATCTTTTAAAAAAGTCCTACATTTTTTGTATTTTTACAACCAAACGAACTATCTTCTGTTTTGAAGATATAATTATAAGAAAACTAAAAGACAATAAATGGATATTTTAAAGCAAAAGTTCCAAGAAAAAGCAGAGGCTTTGTTCAAGGAAAATAGAGCGATGCTCAAGGAGAATGGTGATATGGTAATTGATCAAACCACTATTAGCCAAGTATTTGGGGGCATGCGTGGAATGAAAAGTATGATATGGGAAACTTCTGAATTGGATGCTTTTGAAGGTATCCGTTTTAGAGGAAACTCTATCCGTCAATTGCGTAAGCTGTTGCCGAAAGTAGAAGGTGGAAAAGAGCCGCTACCAGAAGGACTATTTTGGTTGATGTTGGTCGGTGAAATCCCTAGCAAACGCGAAGCGACTTGGTTGGGCGAGGAGTGGAAAAAACGTGCAGAAGTACCAAAGCACACGTTTACGATGTTAGATGCACTTCCTATTGATACACACCCGATGACTCAGTTTAGCACGGCTATTTTGTCTATGCAGACAGAAAGTATCTTTGCTCAACGTTATGCAGAGGGTATCAACAAAAAAGATTATTGGGATGCATACTATGAAGATAGTATGAACCTATTGGCTCGCTTACCTCGCGTAGCAGCTTATATTTACCGCAGAACGTACCGCAATGGCGAACATATTGAGCCAAATCCAGAATTGGATTGGGGTGCTAACTTTGCACACATGTTGGGCGTTACAGACAATCCTGATTTCTTGTCTTTGATGCGTTTGTACTTGACGATTCATGCTGACCACGAAGGTGGTAATGCTTCTGCTCACACGACTCACTTGGTAGGTTCTACTTTGGCAGATCCTTACTATTCTTTGTCTGCTGGTATGAATGCTTTGGCAGGACCGTTGCACGGTTTGGCTAACCAAGAGGTCATCAAGTGGATTTTGGGTATGGTAGAAGATTTGGGAACCGATACACCATCAAACGACCAAATTACGGATTATATCAACAAGACACTTTCTGAAGGAAAAGTAATACCTGGATATGGACACGCTGTATTGCGTCAAGCAGATCCACGTTATATGGCTCAACGTATCTTCGCAGAAGATTACATTGACAATGACCCAATCGTCAGTATCGTATGGAAATTGTTCAATATTGTGCCACCATTATTGCACGACCTCGGTAAGGTGAAAAACCCTTGGCCAAACGTAGATGCGCACTCTGGAGCATTATTGATGCACTATGGCATGAAAGACTTTGGTTTCTACACAGTATTGTTCGGAGTTTCTCGCGCAATGGGTGTGCTAGCTGCAGGAGTTTGGTCTAGAGCATTGGGTATGCCATTGGAGCGTCCTAAGTCTTTGACGTCATTGGCTGTCAAGCAAATCATAGAAAAATCAACTAGCAACACTAAAGACTAATTTATTTTTAGCTAGGGCTACTATACAAGGGCAGTTACTTCTTTCAGTTGGAGTAGCTGCCCTTTTTTTGTATCTTTAGTAACTTCTAGTAAAAGGACTGTTTTTTAGTATTCCCAAAATCCTCAGCATGAACAAAAAAGACTTAACCAACTCCGATATACATCGTCAGAATATTATCAATAATGACTATGCGATTGCGGAGATTCAGCAACAAGTAGCTCTAGAAGGTATCTTGATAGACGGCACTTGGTGGTACACCAAAAAGCAGGTCGCCGCTTTCTATGAAGTAGATGAACGGACAATCAATCGCTACCTCAAAAATCATGGGGAAGAATTGAAACAAAATGGCTATCAATTATTAGAAGGCTATAAACTGCATCAGTTTAAAGTAAACTATAAAAAAACACTTAAAAGTTCTGGTAAGGACATCAATGTCCTTACCACGAATGAAGCTATTCTAAAACGATTAGATAAGATTTCTACGTTAGGGATTTTTAGTTTCAAATCGTTTCTAAATATAGGAATGTTGTTAACCGAAAGTGCCGCTGCCAAAGAATTGCGTTCCTTGATGTTGAATATTGTATTGGATGTGTTTCATCAAAAACTAGGTGGCAAAACTACCTATATCAATCAGTCGGAAGAGCAATTTTTGGATAGTGCAACAAGGGAGTTTAATTATAGGAAAGTGTTTACAGATGCTTTGGGAGAGCATATTTTAGCGAATAAATTTAAGTATGCTCATTTTACAGACCTTATTTACAAAAGCATTTTTAGAGAAGATGCTAAAGAGTACAAACAAATCTTAAAGCTAGACATTAAAGCTACGGTCAAAGATACGCTCTATTCGGAAGTACTTGATTTGGTAGCAAGTTATGAAAATGGCTTCGCTGATGAATTAGAAAAAGCAGCCAAAACTAAGGGCAGCCCTTTGACTATGTCAGAAGCTAGAACCTTATTTGTTGATTTCGAGTCTCGAAATCAATCTTTGTTGTTGCCACTAGTCGAAAAAGCACGCACCTTGATGGCGAGTAGAGATATGGTTTTTAGAGATGCTTTGCATTTTAAATTAGAAAAATACATTAAAGCAATTGACCAACAAGAATTTGATAAATTTTTGGGCGAAAAAAGTGAACAAATACGACAAGTTATAGAAGAAAATATTGATGTGTACAAACGTCTAAAAGACCGATAAGATGAATTTGAAATACATATCCATACAGCAAGCAATAGCAGCTCAAATCCAAATAATAGAAGATTCTGGTGGTTTGGCAGGTATCAAAAACCAAGGTTTATTAGAAAGTGTTTTAGAGCATATTCAGAATGATTTGTATTACCCTTCCTTTGAGGGGAAATTGACTCATTTAGTGTTTTCTATCAATAAAAACCATGCGTTTAATGATGGAAATAAACGAAGTAGTATTGCCTTGGGGTCTTATTTCTTGTTAGTCAATGGATTTGAATACTGCATCAAAAAATTTACGGAGGACATGGAAAATATTGCAGTATATGTTGCTGACAATATTATTGATAAGGATTTGTTAGCACAGGTTATTTTTTCCATTATCAATGAAGACGAATATAACGAATCCCTACAATTGGAACTAATTGAAGTAATGACTCAAGCCACCACCACCTAAAAAAAAGTTCCACCACCCTAAATATTCTTTTGTCATTTTACGAACGTAGATTAAACCTTTATCCTCATCAGCCGTCCTATGTGTTTACCACACAAAAAAAACTATCTGATGAAATTACTGATTTGCTGCTTTATAGGCTGCTTACTAAGTTCTTTTTCTTCCGTTGCTCAACAGAGTAAAGGTATTTTAATAACAGGAAAAGTAATTGAGCAACAAAGCCAACAACCCCTCGAATTTGCTACCGTCAAGGTTGCACACATACAAACCAAAGCCATTATCAAAGTGGCAATTACGGACGAAGAAGGTAAATTTGAAATCCGAGTAGATTCCAATAACTTTTCTGTCGAAGTTACTTTCATTGGCTTTGAAGATAAAGTAGTAGATTTACCGTCAAACATCAAAGATAAACTGGATTTGGGTACGATTGAGCTATCGACCGATAGCAAAACATTTGAAGATATTGTCGTCATTGGCGAGAAATCGCAGATGGAATTTAAGCTCGACAAAAAAGTATTCAATGTAGGTAAAGACCTTAGTTCTGCTGGTGGTAGTGCCTTAGATGTACTCAATAATGTACCTTCGGTCAATGTCGATATAGAAGGTGAAATTAGCCTGAGAGGAGCTACTGGTGTACAGGTACTTATCAATGGAAAACCATCGGTATTGGCAAGTGATGGAAGCAATGCTTTGGGTACGATTACGGCAGATATGATTGACAAAGTCGAGGTCGTAACCAACCCTTCTGCCAAGTACGATGCCGAAGGAACGGCAGGTATTATCAATATTGTCCTTAAGAAAGAAGAACGCAAAGGGCTCAACGGAGCGGTTTCGCTCAATACGGGTTACCCACACAATCACAGTGTTGGTTTTAGTCTCAATCGACGCACCGAAAAATTCAATTTGTTTAGCCAAGCGGGAGCGGGTTATCGTTCATTGCCTCGTATTAGTGATAACATCAATGAGGATAGAACCAATGGAAGAACGATTTTGAGCGATGGTTTGGAGTACCGCAATGAATTGTTCTTCAATGCACTGCTAGGAGCGGATTATCATATCAACAAGCGAAATGTGATTACCCTTTCGGGGAATTTTGCATACGAAATAGAAAGCCAGCCTTCTCGTACCAATTTCACAGAATTGAACAGCGATAATGACATCGTTTCGGAATGGTACCGAACCGAAACCACAACAGCCAACAACCCCAAAGGTCAATACGAATTGGTGTACAGAGGTGAATTTAAAGATAATAAAGAACATACTTTACAGATTAGTACTTTAGGTAACTTTTTTAGCAAAGTACAATCGTCAGAGTTTCAGAATACGACTACTTTGGGCAGCCGTTCCGATGAGTTGCAAAACACCAATACCACCTTTAGCGAAGCTAAATATACTTTTCAGGTGGATTACGTTAAGCCATTTTCTGAGCGAATCAAAATGGAGTTAGGTGGACAATATGTGATTCAAGATATTAGCAATGATTTTGCCGTTTCGGATTTTGTCAATAATGAATGGCAGGCGAATAATGGGTTGACTAACGTATTTGAGTACGACCAAAAAGTATTGGCATTTTATGCCACGGGGTCTTACGAATACAAAAAATGGGGCATTAAGATAGGGGCAAGACTGGAACATACTGACCTAAAAACATTATTGGTCAATACCAATGAAGAAAACAAACAAAATTATATCAATCTATTTCCGAGTGCACATACGTCGTATAAGTTTAGCGATAAATTTTCGATGCAAGCAGGATATTCCAAACGAATATTTAGACCAAGATTGTGGGATTTGAATCCGTTTTTCAATATTCGTAATAACTTTTCTATCCGAGCAGGTAACCCCAATTTGCTACCTGAATTTACCGATTCTTACGAAATTACTGCTATTTATTTGTTAGATAAAATTTCGTTGAATGCGAGTGTGTACCACCGTTATACCACAGATGTAGTGGAGCGTGTATCGTTCTTTCAGGACAATGTAAATACGACTGTGCCAATGAATATTGGTACGCGAAATTCGACAGGAGTAGAATTAAATGCCAAATATAGCCCGACCAAATGGTGGACGCTAAATGGAGACTTTAACTACAATTATTTTAAAAGAGAAGGTGTTTTTGAGCAGCTAAACTTTGACTTTGCTGCCGACCAGTGGTCAGCCAAATTGACGACTAAATTCAAATTGCCTGCTGATATTGACATGGAATTTTCGGGCAATTACAATTCAAAAGTACAGAATGTACAAGGTTATAGAAGCGGATTTTTTGGTGTCAATGCAGGTATTCGCAAAAAGATACTCAAGGGAAAAGCCGTATTGAGTTTGAGTGTACGAGATATTTTTGCTTCACAAATGAGCGAAATAATTATTGATCAAGCTGATTTTTATAGCTACAGTTATGCACAACGTGGACGATTTATTACACTCGGCTTTAGTTATGGATTTGGCAAGGGCGAAGCCATGGAATACTCTGGTAGCCGTCGTCGTTAAGGCTCGGATTAGTAGGTATGAATCTCAAAAAAGTTAAACATTCCTAAATGGGCAAGCAAGTTAGGGCAAAAAAACGTATCTTTAGATACTAAGCCATCGGTCTGTACCGATGGCTTAGCCCTACTTTCTACCTTACTTTTCATCGCAACGACACATCAATATATGCAAGCTAATAATTACAACTCACTCCTCCATAAAGTGGATCAATTTATACGCAAGTACTATATCAACAACCTCATACGAGGGGCGTTGTATAGCATTGGCGTAGTACTCGCTTTATTTATCAGTTTTACGTTATTGGAATACTATTATTTCAATGCGACGGTATCTTCTGTGGAGCTGCGCAAAACGTTGTTTTATTCCTTTATGGGAATTTCAGCCGTTACGGTTGGTTGGCTAGTCGCCAAACCATTGATGCAGTATTTTAAGCTGGGAAGTGTGATTTCGCATGAGCGTGCCGCACAGATTATTGGCAACCATTTTACTGATGTCAAGGATAGATTACTCAATGTATTGCAACTCAAAATGCAAATGAGTAGTGCTGACTCTGCTTTAGTCGAAGCAAGTATTAACCAGAAGATTGAGTCGATGAATCCTGTACCTTTTGTAGCAGCGATTGACCTCAAGGACAATAAAAAATACTTGCGTTTTGCTTTGCCTCCGTTGTTGCTGTTGTTACTCTTGTTGTTTACCTCCAATATCATTCAGACCAGTACGGTTCGATTAATCAACAACAGTAGAGAATTTGAAAAAGCAGCCCTATTTAGTTTCAAAGTACAAGAGCAAGACGCCAAAGTAGTACAATACGAAAACTACGATTTGGAAGTTAATATTGAAGGCGAATATTTGCCAGATGAAGTATTTGTAGAAGTTGATAATTTTAAATACAAACTAGAAAAAGTTGCTCCCAATAAATTCAAATATACTTTCGTAGAAATGCGTAAGGATACCGATTTTAGATTGATGGCGAGCAATGTTATTTCCAAAAAATATAAGATTGATGTCCTCGAAAAACCACAATTGAGCGATTTCAATGTCAAACTAAACTATCCTTCTTATACAGGCAGGAAAGATGAGTCGATGAAGGGCGTAGGTGATTTGGTAGTACCTGTCGGTACAAATATCGAATGGTTGTTTGAGTCGGTCAACACGAGCGAGGTGCAAGTGCAGTTTCCTGACGATGCCACCAAGCAACCAGCCAAACCAATGGGCAGCAATGCTTTTGGTGTACAAAAAAGAGTACTCAAAGACGGACGTTACAAAATATTTATTGCCAACAAAGAGCTACCTAATGGCGATTCTATTTCTTATTCGCTTACGCTAATACCTGATTTGTATCCTTCTATTGAGGTCAAAACCAATAGAGATAGTCTCAATGACAAAGTTGTCTATTTTGCAGGAGAAGCTTCTGATGATTATGGTTTGAGAGGCGTGTATTTGAATTACACGATAGAAAAAGAAGGCGTAGTTGTCAAGAAAGATAAAATTAAAATGACGACTTCGTCGGGCAAACAAACGACCTATGATTACATCATGAATGTCAAAGAGCTGGATTTGAAATTGGGCGAAAAGCTCAGTTACTATTTCCAAGCATTTGATAACGATGCCGTCAAGGGAAGTAAGTCCGCCAAAACGCCTGTGATGTATTATCAGATGCCTACGGTAGATGAACTCAAAGAACAAGAGGCTTCCAATAACTCTGCTATCAAAGATGACCTAAAAGATGCGATTGAAAAAATGCAAAAATTAGGTAAAGATGTCAAGAAAGCCAAAACAGAAATGCTTCAGAAAAAGGAGATGAACTGGCAGGACAAAATGAAGATGGAGAAGCTCATGAAAGAGCGCGAAGAGATAGAAGAGCAAATGAAAAATGCCAAGGAGAAATTTGATAAAAATATCGAAAATCAAAGCGAACTCGAAAAAGTAAGTGAAGAGTTGGCAAAAAAACAAGAGCTACTCCAAAAGTTGTTTGATGAAATCATGAACGATGAAATGAAGGATCTATTTGAAGAAATGGAAAAACTCATGGAAGATGCCGACAAAGAAAAAATGAAGGACAAGCTCGAAGAAATGGAAATGAGCGAGGACGAAATGGAGAAGGAATTGGATAGAATGCTCGAACTGTTCAAAAAAGTAGAAGTAGAGAAAAAAATGGAAGATGCCGTCAATGCACTTGATTCTTTAGCCAAAAAGCAAGAGGAATTGAGCGAAGAAGTTGCCAAAAAAGAAGAAGCCGAGAAGGACAGAAAAGACGGAGATAAGAACAAGGAAGGTGACGACAAAAAAGGCGATGAAAAAGAAAAGACACAAGAAGAGTTGGAGAAAGAACAAGAAGAAATCAACAAGGAGTTTGAGGAAATAATGAAGGATATAGAGGACGCTAAGAAGAAAAATGAAGACCTCGAAAATCCGATGGACATGGACAGCGAACCCATGGAGCAACAGCAGCAAGATGCACAAGAGAATATGAAAGATGCCAGCGATAAGTTGGGCAAAAAAGAAAATAAAAAAGCATCGAAATCGCAAAAGAATGCCGCTCAGAAGATGAAAGAAATGTCTAAAGAGATGAAGAGCATGATGAAAATGGACCAAATGGAAAAAATGGAGGAAGACCTCAAGTCCATGCGTCAGTTGCTCGAAAACTTAGTGATGTTGTCTTTTGACCAAGAAGCGTTGATTGACGACGTCAATAAAACAATGCAAAACACACCAACTTACATCAAATTGGTGCAGCAACAAGATCGTATTAAAGATGACTTCCGTCATGTAGAAGATAGCTTGCAGGCATTGAGCAAACGTGTCTTTCAGCTAGAGGCATTCATTACCGAGAAGGTAACGGAAGTAAAGAAAAATCTCAAAAAGAGTGTCGTGACATTGGAAGACCGCAAGAAGCGAGAAGCTACCGTGCAGCAGCAATATGCTATGACAGGACTCAATGATTTGGCACTGATGCTAAGTGAGTCGATGAGTCAAATGCAGCAGCAAATGGCACAGCAAATGCCGGGAGACCAAATGTGCGAAAAACCAGGTGGTGAAAAACCAGGAGGTAAGTCAGGTTCTGGAAAACCAGGAGATAAACCAGGGGACAAACCGGGAGATAAGCCAGGGCCTGGACCAGGTGGATTGCAGGAAATGCAAGACCAACTTAATAAGCAAATTCAGCAGCTCAAAGAGCAGATGAAAAATGGTAAAACACCGGGTAAGTTTAGTAAAGAGTTTGCTCAAATGGCTGCCAAACAAGCGGCTATTCGCAAGAAATTGCAAGACATGAAAAATGGTAAACAAAAACAAGGAAAAGGGGCAGGAAAAGAAATCCAAGACTTGATAGATGCCATGGACAAAGTAGAAACAGACTTAGTCAATAAGCGTTTGCCGAACGATATGCAAAAACGCCAAAAAGACATCATGACCAGATTGCTCAAAGCAGAAAATGCAGAGCGTGAAAGAGAATTGGACGAAAAAAGAGAAGCAGAACAACCTGATCAATACACACCCAAGATGCCTCCAGCATTGGAGGAATATCTCAAAAAACGTCAAGGACAAGTAGAAATGTTTAAAACTGTTTCGCCTTCTTTGAAACCTTATTACAAAAATCTCGTAGAAAAGTACTTTAGAGCATTAAACTAACTGTACTATTTTATAGCATAATACAAAACAGTTGGCGACATTTTTTGTCGCCAATTTTGTGTGCGGACTGCTCTACAATTGTAATAAATTTCTCAGAACTCAAACGATATATTTGGAATGACAGAACTACAACTCAAATTGACATTGGAATCTCACCCACAAAATATAGCACAGGTTGAACCCTATGTCAGCAGAATAGTAGAAGAATACCACATAGGAGAAGAATTATTTGGTACCATGCTGATTACTTTGACAGAAGCGGTAACCAATGCCATTATCCATGGCAATAGTGCCACTATATCCAAAAAAGTACAAGTCGATACAGCTTGTTCAGCAGATAAAATATGCTTTACGATACAGGACGAAGGTAAGGGGTTTGACCCTGATTCGCTTCCTGACCCAACTGCCCCCGAAAATATATTGGTCCCTGGTGGACGAGGAGTTTTCTTGATGCGTCAGCTGTCGGATACTGTTACTTTTGATGACAATGGTCGAATTGTACGATTAGAATTTGTATTGCAATAAAAAGGAATGACTCCCAATAGGAAGTACCGCTCGACCATGGTCGAGCGGTACTTTTTTTTGATAGAATACAATAATGTCTATTCTAAATCGTAATTTTGTAGCCACAAAAAAATAGAAAAAATGCACATAAATTTTCATACAGAAGATACCAAATTTGAGCTTCAGCAGCAGCAAGCAGTCGAAGATTGGCTACGCCAAGTAATCAAGCAAGAGGGTAGTACATTAGCAGAATTGAACTATATTTTTTGCTCCGACGAATACTTGTATCAAATGAATATGGATTATTTGCAACACGATACTTATACTGATGTGATTACTTTTCCATACTCCGAAGAGCTTGTACATGGCGATGTTTTTATTAGTATAGAACGAGTGTTTGACAATGCCTCGCACTTTGATGTGACCGTAGCAGACGAACTGCATCGAGTTGTTGTTCATGGGCTACTCCATCTGCTCGGGTATCATGACAAAACCGAAGCCCAGCAAGCCGAAATGACACAAAAAGAAGACACGTATTTGAAAGCAAGAGCCACCGAATTGATAGAAGTCATATAATACTCTAATCGTAAACTATTTTGACAATAAGAAAGCATGAATCACTACAATGTAAATGAAGTCATCGCAGCGAAAAGTGACCTCGTTTTCATAACCTTAGATACCTTGCGTTATGATGTTGCTCAGGCATTGTGGCAAGAAGGCAAGTTGCCAAACTTGAGCAAATGGCTACCTGATACTGGCTGGCAAAAGCGACACAGCCCAGCGAGTTTTACGTACGCGGCACATCATGCTTTTTTTGCAGGTTTTTTGCCCACGCCTGTAGCTGCTGGCGTACACCCAAGGTTGTTTGCTACGCAATTTGCAGGGAGTACTTCCGTCAATAAAAATACCTATGTGGTCGCCCAAGATAATATTGTAGAAGGATTGGCAGCAGCAGGATACCAAACTATCTGTATTGGTGGCGTTGGTTTTTTTAATAAAAAAACAGCGTTGAGCAAAGTTTTTCCAAGTCTTTTTGAACAGAGTTATTGGGAATCTGCCTTTGGGGTGACCGAACCCCATTCTACTCAATATCAGCTAGAAAAAGCAGTTGAGTTGTTAGCTGCAAAAAAAAGACAGACCTTTCTGTTTATTAATATTTCGGCATTGCATCAGCCCAATTATTACTACGTACCTACGGCTACCGAGCCAATAGACAGCCTTGTCAGTCATGCTGCTGCACTGGAGTATGTAGACAGTCAATTGCCAATATTAATGGAGGCACTTCAGCAGCGCGAGCAAGACAGTTTCATTATTTGCTGTGGCGACCACGGCACCACCTATGGCGAAGATGGCTATACTGGACACCGAATAGGGCACCCCAAAGTATGGGAAGTACCTTATTTAGAAATACTTTTACGAAAGTAAAAATGTCAATTCGTGCTAGACACGGTATCTATATTTTTCATAAAAAAAGAATTGCAAAATGCTACTTAAAGAGACCATTCAAGATAATTATTTTCAGGGTTACGCCTATTCTTATCCGCATAAGTCTGCTTACCGCCAATTGTCTCCAGCACGCAGTTTGGACGATATTTGGGCAGCCGAAAAAAAGGACAGTTTGTTTCTGTATGTACACATTCCTTTCTGTGAAATGCGTTGTGGCTTTTGCAATTTATTTACGATAGCTAATCCCAAATCACCAACTCAAAGCCCTTATTTGGATAAACTCCAACAGCAAGCGACAGCGGTCAAATCAGCGATAGGAGAGCAGGCTAAATTTGCTAGAGTAGCAATAGGTGGTGGCACGCCGTCATACTTGAGTGTTCCCGACTTGGAGCAGCTTTTTACGATAGTCAATAGTACGATGGGAGCGGTGACACAAGCTGTGCCGACTTCCGTCGAAAGTTCTCCCAAAACACTCACAACCGAAAAATTAGCCCTGCTAAAACAATACGGTACTACTCGAATGAGTATCGGCGTTCAGAGCTTTTTGTTGGAGGAAACTAAGGCATTGGGGCGACCCCAAAAAACAGTAGAGGTACAGCACGCTTTGCAGCTAATCAAAGATAGTGGCATTCCAGAAATGAACATCGATTTGATTTATGGAATGGCAGGGCAGACCACTCAAACGTGGCAATATTCACTAGACCAAAGTATAGCTTTTGAGCCAGAAGAAATATTTTTGTACCCGCTGTACGTACGTCCACTCACAGGCTTAGGGCTACAAGAACGAGCTTGGAACGACCACCGTTTACAGCTCTATCGTTTTGGGCGGGATTATTTGTGTGCCAATGGTTATGAGCAAATCACCATGCGCATTTTTAGACGAAAGTCTGCCCCTCAGATGCCTGCTACGCCTTATGATGGCCCTACCGATGGAATGGTCGGTTTGGGAGTAGGGGCGAGATCCTACACAAGTGGTTTTCATTATAGCAGTGAGTATGCGGTAGGCAAAAAAGGCGTAAAAGAAATTATACACAGCTACAACGAACAGCAAAATTTTAGTCAAATAGATTATGGCGTAACATTGCCTGTAATAGAGCAACAGCGCCGTTTTGTCATCAAGTCGCTACTAGAAGGCGGAGCATTAGATTTTGCTGCCTACGGCAATACTTTTGGAAGTCATGTACTGCAAGATTTGCCCGAACTTCGAGAACTGTACAGTCTAGGATTGGTGGCAGACAATACCGCCAAAATACAGCTCAATAAGCAAGGTTTAGAACTTTCGGATGTGATTGGACCTTGGTTGTATTCATCGAATGTACAGGAAATGATGAAAAAATATGATTTAGCATGAGTTGGTTGATATTATATAGAGGCTCGCTTTCGAGCTGTAATTATGGCTGCGATTATTGCCCCTTTGCGAAGACCAAAAATACAAGAGCAGAACTTGCCAAAGATGCCCAAGAATTGGAGCAGTTTGTGGCGTGGGTAAAGAGCCGAAAAGAAAAAATAGGCATTTTGTTTACGCCTTGGGGCGAAGGATTGATACGCAAATACTATCAAGCAGCGATGACCGAATTGAGCCACTTGCCGAACGTAACCAAAGTAACGATACAGACCAATTTGACTTGCTCCACCAAGTGGATGGAACAGGTAAATAAAGAAAAATTTGCCCTCTGGACAACGTTTCACCCCACACAAACAAGCATAGAAAAGTTTGCACACAAGTGCCAAGAACTAGACCACCTAAATATCAAGTACAGTGCAGGTTTTGTCGCTTTCAAAGAAGATATATCGATTTTGGAAGCCTTGCGACAAGCCATAAATCCAGCGGTTTATGTGTGGGCAAATGCTTATAAACGCATTCCAAATTATTACACCAAAGAAGAAATAGAACGCATAGAACAAGTTGACCCGTTATTTCGATACAATACGCAATATCATGCGAGTCTGGGGGAATCCTGTCGAGCAGGAAATACGACTTTTTCGGTCGATGGCGATGGCAATATGACGCGCTGCCATTTTATCAAAGAATCCATTGGAAATATTTATGAATCAGACCTGAGTCAGGTGCTGAAACCGACTCCTTGCACGAATGCGACTTGCGGCTGCCATATCGGATATGTGCATCTGGACAAACTAAATTTGGCGGCTACCTACGAAAATAGTATTTTGGAGCGTATCCCGAAGGAGGAATTTTGGCGTAAAACCAACTAACAAAGAACAAACATGACAAAGCAAACCATACAACTCGTATCTTATAACCTTAACGGAATCCGTGCCGCCCTCAAAAAAGATTGGTTAGGCTGGATTGATGCCCATGATTTTGACATTATTGGCGTGCAAGAAACCAAAGCACAGCCCGAACAAGTAGATTTGAGTGGTTTGTCAGCATTAGGGTTTGAGCATCAATATTGGCATTCTGCCCAAAAGAAAGGATACAGTGGCGTGGCTATTTTTTCTAAAATAAAGCCTGATTTGGTCGTAGAAGGAATGGGAATCGAGCAGTTTGACTCAGAAGGACGTGTGATTAGAGCCGACTTTGGGGATTGGACAGTCGTCAATGCTTATTTTCCATCAGGAACAAGTGGCGACTTGCGTCAAAGTCTCAAAATTGAATTTTTGGCAGCGATGTTCGATTGGATTACAGCACTCAAAAAAGAGCGTCCCAATCTTATTCTGCAAGGTGATTTTAATATTGCTAATGCAGAAATAGACCTACACGACCCCAAAAAGAATCAAAAAACAACAGGCTTTTTGCCAGAAGAAAGAGCTTGGATGGACAAGCTGTGGCAAGTAGGCGGTTTTGTGGATAGCTTCCGTAGCCAGCACCCCGAAACGGAAAAATACAGTTGGTGGAGTTATCGTGCTGCTGCTCGCAGCCGCAACAAAGGTTGGCGATTGGATTATCAAGCCGTTAGTTCGGCTCTAGCTCCCAGAATAGTCGCTACGGACTTGCTCAACGAAGGCGTTCATTCCGATCATTGTGCTTGTTGGTTGGAGTTGGAGGGGTAGTTATCGAATTTTTTTTCTTCCAAACAACCGTTTCATGTACTTCCAGAAGTAAATATTAGCCTTGATGAGCAAATAAAAACCAAAGGCAAACGGACGTAAAACATTAAAGAAAATACTTTTTTTGAGTGAAATATCAGGAACCGATTTATTGAACAAACCATAGGAAAGATGGATGTTATAAGCCAGTTTGACACGGTGTTCTTCTTCAAATTCGTTGAATAGGCTTTGCAACGCTGCTACATCATAATAAAGACCATGTTGTTTTGCCAAGGTATCGGTATATTGTAGCAATTCTTGCCAATTGAGGTATTGTTGTCCTTCAAAATCTTTGGTATATAAGCCAGCACCAAAAAAATCGACAACCATTGGCTTTACAGCTAAAGGACTCGTTAGTTTCGTTTCTATTTTTTGGTCTTGCAAGTATTGGTGATAGACTTTACTGAAAGTATTTTGTTGTTTGCGTAAGCGCTTCTGAAAGAACAAGACATAACTATTGAGTCGCAAAATCCGCTCAAATTCTTTGGCTACTCGTATGGGGTCAAACTGCATCAACACATCGTCGATGGCAACACAGTGCATGGCATCGTCTTCTATGGGCAACAAATCTGGAGTTGCGTTTAGACTCAAAAAGTTATCTTCCGTAGCATAAGATTGTTTTAGAATTTGATGGTATTCCGCTTCAGGAGTGACCGAGCACATCAAGTGTACTTTGTGGAGTAAGAGAGGCGTTAGTTCGCTACTTCTGGTGTGAATATCCAACACCGCATAGCGTTTGCCAATCTTCAACTCTTCTTTCAAAAAGTCTGCGACGACGGTTGGATAAACAGGCCAAATATCTTTATGGTTATCGTGATGAAGCATATACTATGGGTGCAATGAAAAAAGAAGCAAGAGTGTGTCTAAGATTACAAATTAATATAATTTTAGACATGCTTTAAGTAATTTTAAAAAGATTGACGTCCTAATTTAGCAAAAGACTGTCTTAATAATTGCCAATCCAATCCGCTCCAATAGTCTTTGGCATAAAAGAAATTGAGCCGCTGAATAGCTGCCTTATCAGGGCAATGTTCTAGTCGGTCGATAGGGGTAAGTATAGCAGGAGGCAATTTTGGCAGTTGTTCTATTTGAATCATTGGAAAGTAACCTACCCAAGTTTTTTTGCCTAGCAATACCGCTATACTGTTGCTCAAAAAACCAAGCTTGTGTTGGATTCCCCAAACTAAAATAGGATAAAACAGCAGGAAAAATATACTATAAACAATGTCAAGTACTCTTTTGTTGCGTTGCTTAATCGAGTTGCTTAGTTCAAAATTCGTATTGATACGATAGACATCGCCAGCGGTATTTTTGGAGTTAGAACCAATAATGACACTACTTCCAGCAGCTACTATTTTATAATTGATGCCTTTTGGCAACTTGCTCATGCTGTCAATCATTGCATGATAAGGTATATTTTTGCTGCAAAAAATGATTTCATTGATTTGATAAGTATCGACCAAGTTAGATATATCGGATAGCGAGCCTAATGCCGCTGCTGTTTTTGGTTGCCCTTCGGGCAATATCTGCCCTCGATAATGCAGTAGAATACCTGACTGATGCAATAGGCTCAATATGCGGCTACTTTCTTCGTTATCGCCTACGATAGCAACATTTATTTTGGGAGACTTGCTCCAGAAAATACTGCCCGTTTTAATCCAGCTTTGTACGCTTCTGGTAAAATACATGGCGACAATTGCCCACAGCATTCCCAGCAAAATGAGCATTCGTGAAAAACGAAGCTCTTGAGGCAAAAAGGCATAAAAAGCAGCAATAACCAATGTGCCTAATCCAATCCCTGTAATCAAGTGGCGATGTCTAGCCAAACGGTCGTAACCACCACGCAAATACACACAAAATATCCACGCCAATACATAAATTGGAAAATTGAAATAGACCAATCGAGGGTCGCCGTCATAATAAGCAGCGTCATCAAACCGAATGACTTCCCATACATTTTTGATAACTAAAAGACCACCAAAAGTTAGTAGTAAATCCGTACCCGCTAGGGATATTTTTCGGAATACGCTGGCTATCAACGTCAAAAAGCCACGTAAGTAAATCGCAAATTGTAGCATCAAAATAAAGGTGCTTGCCTTGCTGCCAACGAAGTGCTTTTTGGCAAAAATAATCATCGCCTCATAAAAGGTTTTGACATAATTGAGGCTGCCTTTTTTTGTGCTTTCTCCTTTGTAATGAATAATAGTGGTATCTGCCAAATAGTAATTTTGATAACCGCCTTTGATGACTCGATAAGACAAATCAATATCTTCGCCGTACATGAAAAACGCCTCGTCCCAATGCCCAATTTTATCCAATACTACTTTGGGCATTAGCATAAATGCTCCAGAAAGTACTTCTACTTGGTGGTTCTGCTCTTTGTCCAAATAACCCAAATGATAATGATTGAATTTGCGGGATTTTGGGAAAATACTGGACAAACCAAAAGTCTTGTAGAAGGCAACCGCAGGAGAGGGAAACCCGCGCTTAGATTCGGGCAGAAAAATACCTGCTCCATCTATCATTTTGACACCCAAACCACCAACTTTGGGATGCTGCTCCATGAAGCGTACGCATTGCACGAAAGTGTCTTCACTAACGACTGTATCAGGGTTTAGAAATAAAATATAGTCACCTGTAGCTATCGCAATACCTTGATTGTTGGCGGTAGCGAAACCCGTATTTTGAGTATTGGCAATGAGGGCAACTGTCGGGAAAAGTTCTCGAACCATTTCGACGCTACCATCTTCCGATTTATTATCGACGACAATGATTTGGGTAGGGACGTGTTGGGCTGCTTGCTGCACCGAATGAAGGGTTTGTTGCAGAAAGTAAGGTACTTTATAGCTTACGATAATAACCGACAATTTCATAGACACGCAACATACAATTAGGCAGCAAGTTTATCAAATATTGACTTTATTTGCTGAGGGTAGCAAGTTACCAAAAAAATCTACAAAAAGTGCTTTTTGAGCAGGCTAGCTTCTAAGCGTGGAAATACAAAAGGAGGTTCGGAATTGCCTTGCCATGGTCGATAATGACTCACCCAAATGGTCGTAACTCCGAGTGGACGAACGCACGCTATATCCTTGTTGGGGTCGTCCCCAATGTACGTTAATTGCGAAGCAGTCAAATTATCTTTATCTAAAATAGTTTGCCAAAGTATAGGGTTGGGTTTGGCGTAGCCATACGCTCCCGAAATATGAATGCGAGCCGAATTAAAAACTTTATGGAATCCTGCTTGGCGGATTTTGGCGGATTGATTGGCTACCGAACCGTTGGTTACGATTCCTAATTGGTAGTGTGTTTGGAGCTGTTGCAATATAGCGATTAAGTCGGCAGTAGCAGGCGGTACAAAATGGCTGATATTTTCTTTTAGAAATAACCAAAAGCTATCTGCTGTCCAGTTTAGGAGTAGTTTTTTTTGGTGGAAAAAACCTATAAACCACTGACAAAAAATAGTACGGCTAGTATAACCCCAATTGTCTTGGGCTAGTAATTCAGTTTGGTAGATTTGATAGTCTAGCGGGTGCAAATACTGCTCAAAAAAAAATCGTAAACAATCGGACATCGCTGCATTGCGGTCTATCAAGGTGTTGTCCAAATCAAAATAAAGGGCTGGTAGCATAGCAAGAAACAGAATTAATAAAGTTGATTATTGATTGGCTTTCCAACGAGCGATAGCGGCTTTGACGGTTGCTTGATAGGTGTCCAAGTCATCACGAAGGACGTGCGGGAGCAAGTCGCCAAAAGCATTGGTTTCGAGTACGTATTGTTGTTTGTAATTGCTGGAAAGCAAGACATCGACACCTGCATAAAGCGTGTTGGGAAGTGTCTGGACAGCTTGTGTCGCTAGGTCATGCAGCGACTGCCATTTTTCTATTCCAATAAGTTCTTGGATAGCTTTGGCGGTTCCTCTTTTGTTGCCCAAGTGCAAATTGGTCATCGGCAATTGGCTTTGACGCACCACAGTATAATCAGGTTTGCCATCAATAACGACAATACGCAAATCAAAAATACCGTCTTCGGACGTTGCTTTTGGAATCCATTTTTCGACAATCAAATCTTCTTGCGCCAATATATCTATAATCAATGCAATGTCGCTTTCGTTGGTGTATTGCTTGACTTGTAGCGAATTGTAGAGCTTGACACCATGCAGCGTTTTAATCAATTCGACGGAAGTCGTCGCCTGTATTTTGTCGCCATTGACTCTTAGTGCGAGTACGCCAGAAGCCGAAGAGCCATAATTGAGCTTGACAAAAACTCGATTCCAACCTTTGGCAGTCATTTGTTGACGCAAGTCCGTATAATTAACGACTCGTGGCAGTGCAGGAACGACCGAAATTTGATGGTTACTAAAGTGTTGATGGCAAGCCATTTTGTCAAACATCAAAGCAATACTTTTGGGGCTGTTCATGACTTGTACTGCTGGATAAGCATCCAATTTTTGCTGTAAGTCCTGCAGCCAATGTTGATAACCTTGATAGAGCTGTTTGGAATATTGTATGCGACCTTGCTCAAAAACTAAGGATTTGATTTCATGTTCGGCAGTGATTTGTTGCGACAAATCAGGTTCGATGCGATTGCCTCGCAACACCAATTTTCGCCAAACCTCAAAATTTTCGCCAAAGGATTCTATGCGCAAACTATCCGTATTGGTCAATATCGTGTCCCAATCTACTTGATTATTCAATACATCTACATAAGAAACCACTTGTACAGGCGGTAATCCTGCTGCGTGAACGGCTTCTACAAAGTATTGACAACGTCTGTTTTCTGGATTGGCGATAATGGTAAACTGCATAGTAGGTGTTTTTTATTGGAGATGATGGAAATAAAAAAATAGCGTTATTACTGCAATTGGAGTAATAACGCTATTCTGAATAGCGGCAAGGAATTTATTCGCCTACTTCTACATAACGATAATCTTCTTCCTCTTCGGTATTTCTTTCGGAGAGATCAATTTTGACACCCAAATCATTGAGTTTTTCTGCCCAATCATCAGAGATATAGTTGTGTTGCAAATTTAATTTTTTGAGGTTTTTGATAGAAGGATTATCAAACAAAGCTTCGGCACCTACGTCCGATAAAACACCTTTGGACAAATCCAATGTTTCGATACGTTCTAGGATAGGGTCATCTTTGAGAGCCGCTGCGATTTTATCAACAATTTCGCTATTGCGAAGACCTAAGTAATTCAAGGCAGGCAAATGATTGGCTTTAGTACCTCGGTAAGTTGCCATTACTTGCTCGACAGTACCCGAAAAACCATAGTTTTCGGCACCTAGCCACAGTTCTAAATGGGTCAGGTTAGGGAGGTCGGCCTGTGCCACTTCTGCAAGTAGGTCACTGCCCATTCCACCTGTTTGTACAATTAGTTTTTTCAATCCTTGATGATGAAGTTTACCTAACAGAAGCCCGTTTCCTCCGCGGACTTGATAGACTTCTAGTGCTGGCAAAGCCTCCAATAGGACGGCATGGCTAGTATTCTCAATCCAAGATACTTCGTTTTCTTCGTAGGTAATGTCGCCAAAGAAGATGCCTTTTATTTGTTGCAGTTTAGCTTTGTTGGTAGCCAATAACTCCAATATAGGACTGGGCGAGTCATCATGTTCATCACTCCACATACCAATCACAAAATTTTGTACTTGGCTAAATTTGGGATCTTCCAAAAAACGATTCAAGGCTTTGATGACATAATCTTGTTCTCCATCATAATCGGTACGGAAACGGTAGGCAATAGCAGGGTTGCTGATGCCTTTTTCGATATTGAAATCTTCTACTTTTTGACCATTGAAATAAGTGGCATTGCTCGAAAAACTCATAAGAAATTAGATGTTATTAGGTGTATTAATTTTTTTATAAAAAAAAGGAGATAGAATTTAGACACGCTCTAAAAATAATAATGTCTATTGTTTTGGGATAAACAACTTCATAGTACTTGACAATGTATGACCACCTCAAAATAAGACAACTTTCTCCATCAACAAATACTTTATACGTAGAAGTTGCTCAGAAAGATACAAAAAGTTATATTTGGTTGATGCAGTTAAGAAAAATACTACTACGAGAGTTGCGAGCGTATATCGACTCGGACGAATATAAAACATCGACCTACATTCCTATCAGTAGGCATCGAGCACTGTCGCATATCCAGAATCCTAGAGCCAAACCCGATGATTTGGTGCTGGTGCTGGTTTATGAAGCGGGTGCAATGGTGGGATATTTGGGAGTGCTTGCCGACGATTTGCATTTTGATACCGATATAGCACACGTAGGGTGGCTGAGTTGTATGTGGGTCAATCCCATTATGCGCGGCAAAGGCGTAGCGATGCAATTGTTGCAGACGGTTTTTGAGGCGTGGAACTACCAAATATTGGTGACCGAGTTTACGCCCGCGGCTTATGGATTGTACCAAAAAACGGGGCAGTTTATAGACTTGGCAAAGCCTAAAGGGGTACGAGGTTATTTGCGACTGAATTTGCATTATTTGCTGCCCAACAAAAATCCTAAATGGAACAAATGGAAACCATTATTGAAGCTAGTCGATGGCAGCTTTAATGTATGGAAGGATTGGCGTAATAAACGAACGTTGAAAGCAATAACTGCTGCTTGTCCTCGATTTGAGTACGTCCCAAAAGTAGATGAAGAAAGCTGGCAATTGATACAGCAATGCAGCCCGACTTTAGTCAATCGTCAGAAAGAAGATTTGGAGTGGATTGCCGATAATCCTTGGTTGTTGAGTGGCGGACTGTTGGCAGATGCCAACGCCAAACGTTACCATTTTTCTTCGGTGGCTTCGTTTTTTAGTTTTCTGCACATTAAGGTATATAATGACCAACAAGAGTTAGTCGCTTTTGTAATCCTTTCGATAAGAAATCAACATTTGAAAGTACCTTATGCTTATTTTAAGCCAGCGGCAGCTGGAGCGGTGATGCAGGTAGTTTATCAACATTTGCTGACGCATCAACTGGATATGTTGACGTTGTTTCAGCCTGATTTAGTTGCGTATATAGCGAAAGAAAAAAATCCCTTTTTCAAGACACGTGAATTGCAACGACATTATATTATTGGGAAGGCATTGGCCGAACCATTGCATGCCATGTCCAACATAACCATACAAGATGGCGATGCTGATGCTGTATTTACTTAGGAGTATCAGAACTTAAATTCCTTTTTTTGCATTAGTAATAGTCAGTAAATTACAATACAAAAAGTATGACCCTATATGAAATTAAAGCTACAACATAACAACGAATGGATTACACTTGCTACCACTTCTTTTGCAGGCGGTGGAGAGGGGAATCTATACCGTATTGTAGCTCCTCGACATTGGACAAACTACGTAGCGAAGGTCTATCACACGCATAAGTTATCAGAGAAAAAAGAACTAAAAATAAAATATTTGGCGACCTATCCGCCACGGTTAGCGACTGAGGCAGGCGGTACGGAGCACCCTTCTGTGATTTGGGTCAAAGATGCGTTGTATGATACGAGTAGTCAATTTGTAGGGTTCATTATGCCGTTTACGGAAGGCGAAAAATTGGAGATACTTTCTACGCCCAAAATACCTCGCAAATTGCGTCAGCAATGGAAACGATTTTCGTTCAAATCTTCGACACAAGCCTTGGAGATGCGCATGAAACTAAGTTTTAATATTTGTGCAGCGATTCATCAAATCCATGCGACCAACCGCTATATATTGGTGGACATGAAACCAGACAATATTGTCATCAAACCCAATGGTTTGGTCGCTATTGTGGATACCGATTCGGTTGAAGTAATTGAGAATGGTAAGAGCATTTTTGATGCTCCCGTGGCTACGCCCGAATATTCGCCTCCAGAACATTATCAAGAATTGGATTATGATCCCACTCAACGTCAAGAATGGGATTTGTTCGGTTTGGGGGTTATTTTGTACAAATTACTGTTTGGGATTCACCCTTTTGCGGCTTCTGCCAAGGCTCCTTATGAGAACTTGACGACACTACAAGACAAAATCAAAGCAGGTTTATTTGTACACAATCCTGCACTAGAAAATACATTTAGTGTAGTCCCGCCGTTACATCGAGCATTTTTTAGTATTGACCCTAGTTTGCAAGAGTTATTTATGCGTTGTTTTGTGGGCGGACACCACGATCCTGCTCTTCGACCTACTGCCGAAGAGTGGTGTGCTACGCTGTTGTATGGGCTAGATGACAAAACTGCATTGGCTCGTTTTGGGCATATTTTGGGCATTGGCAATGTCACATTGCAACGCAAGCCACATTTTCCTTTGCCTTCCAATCAGGTAACCCTACCGTCGTATCAGCTGCCGAATCAAAAAATGTTGACGCTGCTAGATAATGAAATCGGTAAGCTATTACAGCCTCAATGGCGGGCAGTTGCACCAAATGATGAATTGCACTTTCAGAAACAAGCGAAGCTAGAAAAAAAAGGCTGCTGGGTGATGTTAGTTGCTATTGGAGTACCTATTGGAATCCTTTCCAAAAGCTTTGTCGTGCCACTCATTGGTGTGGCTATTCTATTGTATTCTATGTATAATAGCAGTCTGTTGGTCAAAGAAAAAACAAGAACAAAGAAAGAATACCAGCGTAGAAAAACGAACTACAAACGCCTAAAAGATAAAGCAAAAGACAAGCATAAAAACTATCGCAAAATATTGGGTAATGTCGCCGTGGCTGTCAATCGCCTAACCGACACACTCCAAACACAAACCGAGCAATTGCGGCAGTACATGGCAACCCAAGATGCCAAAGTCAAGAAGATACAACAACAAGCATTGGAGCATTATGAAGCGGTACAGCGGAAGTATGTCCGCTTGGCATTGGATAACCGTGCGGTTGCTCGAACAGGGCAGAACTTGGGCAAACCAGTGGCTTATGATTCGATTACTAAATTGCGCATAGACATCAACAAAACCTATCAAAAAACGATAGGTGAAATGACCGACAAAATAAAAATTGATTTTGATGACCCTGCTTATCGCCAACAAAAACTAGCGATAGATGACCTCGTTCGTACCGAAAAAAGAGCGATAGAAACAGCTGCTCGCCAAGAATTAGAAAAAGTTAGTAGCTTTTTGACGAGTGATGTGCAGCTAGCAAAGCAGGAACTGGATAAAAGAGCCGATATTGAAGCATCTGCTCATCGTCTTTGGGAGCGAAAATGGTTCTTGTCAGAATCTCGAAAAAAACGGCTACTACAGGAGTTGGAGGCGGCTAATTTGATTTCTATATTGCAAATAAAAAGAATTGACATTGAGGACAAATATATTCGTACTCATGACGGTAGAACGGTGCGAATTAATGATAAAGATGCCTTGGTAAGTTTGTTCAAGTGGCAAAATGAAATTAAGCATGAAGTTCAGCAATTGCAAAAGCTAGAACAGCAGCAAGAACAAGAAAAAAAGCTGCAAATAGAAAGCATTCAGCAAGAAAAAAGAATTGCGTTGAGCCAATTGCAACACACCCAGAAAAAAGAATTGCAAGCCATAAAAGTAATCGCCAATACGGCAATATTGGGCGAACCCTACCGCCAAGTGCAGCAAGAGTACCAAACGGTAACTGCCTACATGGAAGAACTGGAAACGGAACAAGTGACCGAACAGAAAAATTTGCAAAAAGAGTGGGAGCAAAAATATCAGCAAATACTGAATCGGACGCAGCAAGAAATAGCCGAGGCTCAAGCCAATATGAAGCAGCTAGAAAAAGAAATGCAGCGCTACGACAACTTGCTGAGTCAGTCTAAAGTACAACACCGCTACAAGCAACTAGACCGAGAATTGACGAAGGCAAAAACAGCTGTTGCACAACTCGAACGCAGTTACTACGAAAAAGAACGCTTCAAAAATATCAACTTTTTGAAATATATTGCTACTTTAGTCAAACGCAGGTAATTGGTTTGTTTCAAACAAGCTGCCGCATAGGTTTTTGTCATTTTAGAAGTTATGTATTCGATAACTTTCTTCAACGTGTTATTCATGTTTCATTTTTTTTCTAAGAACGATTTTCAAGAAGTAGATTTTTATTTAGAAGCATTTTTTTCTTCTTTAGGAATGACGATGTCTGCCGTGAAGGCACGAAAAAAAGTGGCAACCTATTCGAAGCCTTACAGCTTGACGCAAGAAACTACTTTTCAGGGCAAACACCTGATTATTAGTTTATGGCATGCACCGCTCAAAGAAAAGAAAAGAGTACAATTGGAAGTGGTCATGACAATTGAAAATCCAAGTTGGATTTATCTCGATATTGAGCCGCCTAATGTTCCTTCCAAAGAAAAAAAGACATTGGATACGGTCACTATTCCTTTTTTGGAATGTCTGAACGAGGTCGGAATCAAAGTAGAAACAAACGACAAATTTTTAGTGCTCAATACGTTCGATGAAGAACTGTGCCAGCGGATAACGCAAGCCAACAAAATTGGCTTTGAACGGTTGACTGTGGATCGTCAAAAAATTGACCTCAAAACGGCTTGGTTACCTGACAGTACTAGCCGAGTGAAGCAACTCAAACAACTAATTGAGTTGCTGGTACGGTTGGCAACAATCGTAGATAATGCTCATCCACCTACTTAAAATTAAACAACTTCCTAATTAATTGTCCTGATGCCCTCGTATTACCTCCACAAAAATAAAGTAAAAATAAAGCTCCAAACCAAGCCCTTCGCTAGTGGGGGAGAGGGCGAGCTGTATCAAATCGTAGATCAGAAATACAAAAAATACGTTGCCAAACTATACCACGCCAACAAGCGAACCGCTGAACGAGAAAAAAAGATAAACTATCTACTCCGAAATCCTCCTATTGCATTGGAAGAAACAACGGCACTGGTTTGGGTAGTCGACGTGCTGTATGACGAAAAGGATAATTTCATGGGGTTCATTATGCCCATTGTCAAGGGCGAAAAACTAGAAATTCTGTGCTTAGGCAAAGTCTCGAAACGATTGCCTTCCGTTTGGCAGCGGTTTGACTTTCGCAATAAAGAAGCTCAGAATTATCGCCTGCGTTTGTGCTTCAATCTAGCGGTAGCTATCTATCAAGTGCATCGCACTGATAGTTATGTATTGGTCGATATGAAGCCTGACAACATCGTTATTCAGCCCAATGGACTTTTGTCGATTGTGGATATGGATTCGGTAGAAGTGATGAACCAAGAGGGCGAGGTTATTTTTTCGGCTCCTGTGGCTACGCCCGAATATACTCCCCCAGAGTATTATACCAGTGGCAAAAAACATGATATGGTCACCATGTCTTGGGATCGGTTTGGAATGGCGGTTATTTTTTACAAATTGTTATTTGGTATCCACCCATTTGCAGCGAGTGCCAAAGCTCCTTATCACAATTTGGTGAGTCTGCACCAGAAGATAGAACAGGGCTTGTTTGCTCATCACCCCAATACTAATTTGCTGCAAGTCGTGCCGCCTCCACATCGGCAGTTTTCTAATTTATCGCCTGCTTTGCAATCCTTATTTATAGACTGTTTTGTAGCTGGACACGAATATCCCGATGCTCGTCCCGATGCCCAAACATGGTGCTTGGCATTGCTCGAAGCTATAGGTGATACCAAATTGGAGGAGCATTTTGCTCACATTACGTTAGGTGATTTTGACAGTGAAAACAGATTGCCATTACCTTCTACATTGCTACACAAAGTAGAAAAACAGTTGGTACTCAAACATTGGATTAATCAAGAGATAGTAGCTGCTACTTCGGTCGTGCCATTGCCCCAGCACATCACGCAGCAGAATTTGACACAAGCGACAAAAGTAGAAAAATATGGGATAAAGGATTATGCCACTTTGGCTGCCCCTGTTATCTTAACAGGAGCAGTTATCTATTCTTTTTTTCCCAAAGTACTAACGTGGCTACAACACGATTTTTGGTTGCAGTCCAAGTTGATTATCAATCTATGGATTGTTGCGGTGTTGGGTATTGTATTGATTGCTTTGCCCCAATTATGGAGTTGGTTGAAGCTAAAAACCAATAAGCAGCTCAAAAAAGCAGCAATTTGGGAAGACCTGAAAGGGGGCTATGCAGTAACACAACAGCAGGCAAAAAAAATGTCGAATCAATTGTATAAGCAATTGTCGCCTAAGGAGGCAGGAGAAGAAACTATTATTCTAGAAACAACAAAGCGCCATCTAGCTGAGCAAGATATAGAAGTACGTGCGATTATAAAAAAACGCAAGGAATTGCTGGCAGAGTTGCACGCTGCATTTGCCAAAAAAGTAAATCATATAAAAGGGCTGGAAAAAATAAATGTAAAACAAGTAGGTTTGTTGCTCCACCAATTGCCAAATTATAGAGACCAAAAATGGCAAGCTAAAAAGCGGTACTATCTTAAAAATGATAAAGCTATTGTCCAAAAAGAACAAGAACTACGTGCAGTATTGCAGCAAAAACTGCAAGTAATACAAACTACGATTACGGACAAGGGCGAAAAACTGAAAGAGGTCTATAAATTGGTCAATCATGTAGATAAATTTGTGCTAGAATACGCTCAAAATAATCTAGTATTGGCTGGAATTTTCAAAACTAGACAAATTTACAGCCTAGCCACGCTAAAAACAGTCCGTAAAGACAACGATAATTATGTACTGATCGAATTCAACGATAGAGAGCCATTGTTGATAGGAAAAAGCTTCCATAGCAATCTGAACGACCTTTATTTAGGCTTTTCGGAAGTGTTGGAAGCTATCGAGTATGTAGAAAAAGGTAGGGTAAGTGATAAGAGAGGAGATAAGCAAAGAAAGAAAGCAAACCAAATAATGACTAAAGAGCTGCAAGCCTACCAAGACAAAATATTGAATACCTACAAAAAAGATTGGGACAAAGAAACGGCAGCTATTCAAGTTCAGTTAGAAAGATTGCTAGAGGAAGAAAAAATAGCAAAACAAGCCATAGACCCTATCGGGCAACAACGTTATCAAACAATTATTGACGAAGCTCAAAAAGAATTAGCAATCGCTACAACTAAAATTGAGGCAATCAATAAAAAACAAAAAATAGCAGTCCAAGACATCATACAACAAGCTACTCAAAAAAATAATATTGCTCTGCAAAATGAAGCCATCAAAAAGAAAATAAAAATTCTGAATAAACTGAGTCAGTAATAATTTTCTGGGCACAGGACAAAAAAAAGACTTATTTTGGATTGACTTAGTCTAAGTTGTTAAAGAAAAATCAGTGTAAATCTGTCAGAATCTGTGCAAATCAGCGGCAAAAAACTTTTCATTATTGGATTAAATTTTTGGCATAGGACAAAAAACATTTAGAATATTATTGCACCCAAGATGAGAAAAGTCTAAAATCTAGCTTCTGAAAATCTATAATCTAGTCTAACTTCTATTCTTGCTATCAATCCGCTCTTGCTCAATGTATTGAATGGCTTGTGCTGCATCTGGAGTAGGATAATTGCCCGAAAGGCAAGCGGTACAAACATTAATAGCTAAAGTGTTGAATAGCGAAATCAAGTCGGGCAAGGTCTGATAAATCAAGGCATCAGCTTCAATATAAGCCTCGATAGCCGCTCTTGTTTTTTGTTTGGCGATAAGCTCGGTACTAATCGAAATATCAATGCCATAGATACAAGGGTGGACGATAGGAGGAGCCGCAGAGACAAAGTAAACAGCTATAGCACCTGCCTTGCGCAATAGCTGTACAATATGTTTGGAAGTAGTGCCACGCACGATAGAATCATCCACAACGGCTACTTTTTTGCCTGCCACTACGGTGGCAATACAGTTAAATTTTTGCTGTACGGTATGGGCTCGTTCCGCCTGTTTGGACAATATAAAACTTCTACCAAAATACTTGTTGCTCACCAATCCTCGCTGGTGCGGAATATCTAGAGCTGTCGCTAATCCTGCGGCGGCAAAAAAGCCAGAAGAAGGAACATCAATCACTACATCAGGCTGCAAATTTTGTTTTTTGAGTTGTTGAGCCAACAAATGCCCCATGCGAATCCGCTGCTGGGCTACTACTTGGTCGTAGAATTTGGTCTCGGCTCTAGCGAAATAAATAAACTCAAATACACAAAAGTGCTGCTTTTTTTGTCGCCCTATTTTTCGGTGTATCTCGCCCGTAGGCGTAATCAAAATCATTTCGCCTGCTTGCAAATAATCGACCGTATCATATTGGAGATAATCAAAACAGGTCGATTCAGAGACCAAACAATAGGTAGTTCCTGTGGGCGTTTCTTTTTTGCCCAATGCCATTGGGCGAATACCACTAGGGTCGCAGAACCCGACCAGTCCCACGCCTGCTAGGAGTACCAAGGTAGCATAAGCACCTTCTAGTTTTTGTTGTGTAATTTCGATGGCTTCGAATAGCTGTGCAGGATTAGGTGCTAGCGTTTGGTGCTGCTGCAATGCCGTGACGAGCGTGTGCAACATCAATTCCAAATCATTGGAACTTTGTGGTTGTATCTGATACTCTTCCAACAATTGTTTTCGCAAAGCAGGTGCATTGGTCACGTTGCCATTGTGTGCCATGGCTATGCCTAAAGGATACTGGAGCGTAATTGGCTGAATATTTTTTAGCTCATTGGTGCCTTGTGTGGTGTATCGGACGTGTCCGATGCCCATGTTGCCTTCTAGGTGCAACAAATCGTTTTCGTCAAATACTTGCTGCACCAATCCTTGTCCTTTTTTCTCAAAAAACTGTTGGTGATAAGTGACAATACCTGCGGCATCTTGTCCACGGTGTTGTAGGGCAGTCAAGCCTGCCAATAAATCCTGTACCACCTTTTGTGTCCCAACACAACCCACTATACCACACATTTGTATTACTTTTGGACAAAGATACGCAAGAGTTTGACAACGCTGGGCTGGAGCTCCAAAAAGAAATCCTAAAAAAATGTTAGCTACACAGACAATGTTTCTAACTGTTCATTCTCCTAAAGATTGTTTTGTATCTTAGAGCGTGTATAAGTTTATACTAATTTGTAATTTGAAAATCCTACACAAATTATCAAAAACTATAATTTTAGACACGCTCTTAGAGGTCGTTATGGATGGATTCATGACAACCTCCATTTTTTGATTGAATCATACTTATGAAAAAAATAGATCAACTTATCGTACGTAGCTTTTTGCCGCCACTTATTTTGTGGACGTTAGTCGCTATGTTTATTTTCAATATGCAGTTTTTGTGGAAATACATTGACGACATTATTGGCAAAGGAGTGGATCTAAAAGTCATCTTTCAGCTCTTGTTTTTCCAGTCGTTGGCAATGATTCCTAGAGCGATGGTGTTTGGTGTGCTGATTGCTTCCGTCATGACGATGGGCAATTTGGCAGAACACTACGAGCTGGTAACCATGAAATCGGCAGGGGTCTCCATGTTGCGAGTTATGCGACCACTTATTTTCTTTGGTATTTTGTTGGCGGCTACGTCCATGCTCTTTTCCGACCGCTTGATTCCAGCCACGGCTATCAAATTCAAGACGATATTGCGAGATGTTCGCAATCAAAAGCCAGCCCTCTCTTTTGAAGAAGGGCAGTATAATGATGATTTTAAGGAGGTCGCTATTTTTGTAGGCAAAAAAGATAAAAATGGTAGAGAATTGCATAATGTCAAGATTTATCAGCACAACAACGATGTAGGGTATAGAGGGCATATCCGAGCCAATACCGCAGGATTGTATTACACCAAAGATACCTTCCATACTGTTGTCAAAACGGCACAGCCAGACGGTGCGCCTGCACTCGAAAAAGATACGATTATCAATAAAAGCTTTTTGGCGATTAAGCTGCAAAATGGCACAAGCTATGACGAAACGCCACCCAATGCAATCAAACCCAGAGCGTATGCACATACACAAATGAACTTTGAGACTTATACCACGATGTTCGACATGAGCGAATTTGAGTTCAATGAGTCGGATCAAGATATGTTCAAAGATCACTATAGTGTACTGACTATCAGTCAACTCAACAGAGCGGTAGATTCGCTCTACTTGATGCGAGTTAAGCGAATGGATTTATTGCGTCGCAATGCAGATGCTATGTTTCAGTTTAGGAGAGAAGGAATAGAAGAAACCGACAGTACTACGATACCCGAAGGTAGATACGCCAAGCAGTATCGACCAGCAGCCATACAAGCAGGTCAATCACCTGTGGATATTCCTAGTAATGCGGAGCCTTTTTATACTCGTATTCCAGCAGATAAGGTCGATTATATCTATCAACGTGCCGTAGGTTTTGGTCAGAATATACGAGGACAAGCAAGCGGAACACAGATGTATTTTGAGACCAGCAAAAAGAATCATGTAAAGTATGAAAACGAGGTTCATCAAAAGCTCTCTTTTGCTTTTGCCTGCTTATTGTTTTTGTTTATAGGTGCTCCAATGGGCGCTATTATCCGAAAGGGTGGATTTGGGTATCCCATTTTGGTCGCTTTCGTGTTTTTTATGACGTTCTTTGTATTGTACTTGGCAGGGGAGCGGTTGGTCAAAAACTTGACACTAGAACCTTGGTTTGGAGGCTGGTTGCCCAATCTATTTTTATTGCCTTTTGGCTTTTATCTGACCTACAAATCTATCAACGATACTCGTATTATTAAGTTAGATAAGGTCAAATCTTTCTTCAAAAAACTATTCAAACGTAAATAAATTTAATGAACACGTCTTCTACTTTGTCCACTTTCTGGAAAGACAATCGACTCTACATTTTCTGTTTTATGACTGTGTGGCTGTATGGGTGTTATTTGTTGGCATTTGAATTCCCCAAAGGAGATGCTATTCTTTGGTTCTCGAATCATCGTAGTGAGGAGCTGAATTATTTTTTTAGATTTGGCTCGTATGCAGGAGAGGGCTATGTTTATTTGATGGCAGTAATTGCCTTGCTTTTTGTACAATACGCCAAAAGTATTGCCATTGTACTCAATTCGTTTTTGGTATTAGTGAGTAGTGTATCACTCAAGGCATTGTTTAAGCACCACCGCCCTAAACGTTATTTTGACGAAATTATCAATCAACCAGACCTCGTTAGTTATGTGCCAGATGTAGTGGTGTTAGACGGCTATTCTTCTAGTTTTCCATCGGGGCATACTACTTCAGGTTTTGCTTTTTATACTTTATTGGCGTTCTTTATTCCGAACAAATATGTTAAGCTTGTCTGTTTAGCGGCAGCTTTATTAGTCGGGATTTCTAGAATTTATCTCGTGCAGCATTTTCTCAAAGATGTATTGGCGGGTTCTATGTTGGGTTTTTTAGTTGCTATGTTTACATATTGGCTCACCACGAAGTTTGAGCATCGATTTGATGGCAAATACATTCGCAAAAAGCGTCGAGAAATATTAGCTGCTCAAGTATTGGACGAAAGTCAAGATACAAAAAAATAGGAGCTACCTCTGCTGAGATAACTCCTACTATAATGCGTGCAACGCCTTATTTTTATAGATTATTTTTAACTTTTACTTTGTCACCATCTATTTTCATGCGCTCTACACTCAACTGGTTGAGTTGGTCTGCCATGATATTGCCTTCCATCAACTGCTGCTGCAAGTTCTGTAGTGACCCTGGAGAATAAGGAACAATAATCGCACTGTTTTTCTCTCCAATATCCTTGATGGTATCATAATGTTGTGTGAGCAACACAAATTGCATAATTTCAATAGGCGAAACATTATCAAGCGTATTGCTGAAGTCTTCGACTGAGTCGGCAAAACCTTTGATAATAGCTAGACGCTGCTCGGCAACACCTTCCCCTTGTAGTCTTTTTGATTCTTTTTCGGCTTCTGCATCTTTAATTTTGGCAAATTTACGACCCTCTGCATCTTCCAACAATGCTTCCTTATTGCGTTTGGCAGAATTGATACGATTCATGGCTTCCTTGACGAGTGCATCAGGATCAATATCCGTAATCAAGGTTTTGATAATACGGTAACCGTATTTGTCCATGTGTTCTGCCAATTCTATTTTGACAGCATTTGCAATATCTTCTTTGCGAGCAAACACGTCGTCAAGCTCCAACTTGGGTACTTCTGCACGCACTACATCGAATATGTACGATGAAATTTGAGCATAAGGATCATCTAGCTCATAAAAAGCTTCACGGACTTTGTCTTGTATGATTTGTACATGTACTGAAACTTGCATTTTGACAAAAACATTATCTTTTGTTTTCGTTTCAATATTGACATCAAGCTGCTGTACCTTGAGGTTGACGCTTCCTGCTACTGTTTCCAGAAATGGTACACAAAAATTAATACCAGGGTGCAGAATACGGCTAAAACTACCTAAGCGCTGTACGATTTTAGCATTTTTTTCTTGTACGATTTTTACGGTCGAAAAGAAGAGAAAGATTAAAAATAAGGTAAGAATACCAATGACTATATACATAAGTTGTGCGGATTAGAGAGAAGTAGAAAAGGGATTACTTCTGTGAGAAAAAAAAATGACTACTGAAATTCCCGTCAAATGCTAGTCGTTAATTTCAACTCTTTGTGTAATTTGTGGTTCTTTATTTAGACACACTCTTAGAGACAAACTGTCTATTGAACCTAATATGTATTACAATGCAAAATAAAACAAAAAGAGTTCCCTTTGGTTGGAAATTCGCTTCGCTATTTACGATACTACTACTTATAGTAGCTGCTTGTAGCAGCGATGAGCCTAGCAACACGCCTAAAGTCATTTCGGGAGTTACTGTTTTCAGAGACAACTGCATGAACTGCCATGGTGCAGATGGTAATTTGGGCATGAATGGTGCCAAAAGGCTACCCGAATCTACTCTGACGCTAGAAGAGCGCATACAAGTCGTAACAGAAGGTCGCAACAATGTAATGCCTGCTTTCAAGACATTGCTCTCCGAGCAAAAAATAAAAGCTGCGGTAGAATATACCATGCAGCTGAGTGACAGAAAGTAACAACTTCTAAATATAAATCTTAGCATAAGGAGGACCCAAACGGCGGATTTTCATGCGCTTATGTTTCTTTTCGCCAATTGGATTGCGTAGCAATTCCAACTGCTTGACAGAATACAATCCATGTCGCTGATTTTTTTGTTTGTAAAAACAAGCAGGCAACTTTACGAGTGCATTATCTTTCAGAAACAAGTAGTTGAGGTTAGGTAGGTTGCCCAATTCTTCGGGCAATTCTGTTAGTCCATTTTGATCCAAACTCAATACCATCAGTGCAGGCAAATCGCCAATACTAGGCGGTAATGTCGCAATTTGATTATTGGAAAGATACAACCTCTTTAGCTTCGGCAAATATAACATGGAGTCAGGCAAGCTGGTCAATTGATTGTTGTTGACATAAAAAGTACTTAGGTTTTTGAGTCCTCGCAGGCGTATATTCTCCAAGGCTTTGATTTGGTTGTGCTGCACAAACAATACTTCCAAACGTTCTAATTTTTCGATGCCCTCGGGCAAGCTGGTCAATTGATTATTGTCCAAATAACACTCTCGTAGTTTGGTTAAGCTCGCTAAAGAAGTAGGAATGGAAGTCAATTGATTATTGCCTGCATACAGACGCTCTAGCTCTGTCAGCAATCCAATAGACTCAGGCAACAAGACTAGTTGATTGTCGTTGATGCGTAGTGTTGTCAATTGATTGAGTACACCAAAAGATTCTGGCAACGTAGCGATTTCGTTAAATTCTAAATGTAGGTGTTGCAGCTGCTTGAGGTTCAATATACTTTTTGGTACTGCCTTTAAGTTGTTTTGAGCCAAGTTGAGCGTACTCAATTTCTGTAGCCCACCCAAGCTAGCAGGGAAAAACTCCAATTTGTTCTGAGCCAAATTGAGTACTCGTAGTTTATCCAAGTCGCCTATTTGCTGCGGAAAAGCAGTCAGTTTATTATCATCCAAATACAATTCTTCGAGTAGGTTGAAGTTGCCGACTTCTAGTGGAATTTCTACCAATTGATTGCCGCTTAACGACAAGCCTTTGATTTGGTCAAGTTTGCCAAAAGAAGCAGGCAATAGTTGTAGTTGATTGCTGTCTAAACTAATGAACGACAACTTGGAGCAATCGCCAATTTCGGTAGGGAGTTTTTCTAGTTGATTGTTGTGTCCAGTCAGTACGGTCAGTTTGGTCAGTTGACTAACAGACTCAGGCAGGGCAGCCAGTTTATTGTTTTGTACGTGTAGTTCTATCAAGTTGGTCAGCAGACCAATAGAAGAAGGAATAGCCGATAAGTGATTGTCATTGAGATACAAATAACGCAGGTTGGGCAAATCTGCAAATACATCAGGCAAATTGACCAGTTCATTGTGCGACAAATCTAGCGAAAGCAGATGTGTCAAGTTCACAATACTATCCAATGTATAATAAGGTTTTTCTTCCTCTAGGGCAACAATACGACCTTGGTAGCGCTGAATCAACGCTTCCTTGTTGCGTAGATTGATGGTGTCTAGATGAACCAAACTATCTTGTAGTACTCCGATACGGCGTTGCAACGATACTAAACGTTGTGACAGCCCTCGTAGCTTTAGTTGATATACTTCGTCGGGGCGTTCGAGTGCGAGCTTGAGCGAAGTAAAAACATACCGTTGATCCGATATTTTTTCCAATTGTTTATCAGTAAGCAATTGAGCCTGAATAGTACCAAATGTACCAATGAATAAGAAGAGTAAAAGACCTAAAGATTTCATAGCAAAAGTATTAAAAAGTAGAGATAGGATAATCGGAATAATGTGCAACGTAGCCCTAAACATCACTATCCAAGTCAGGAATATAAAGCATACGGACTTTTTCTATTTTGGTGCGGCTGGCTTCCTCTACAGTGAATTTATAATTGCCCTTCATGATAGAAACGCCCTTTTTGGGAATATCTTGATACAGTGTGACCAATAGTCCTGATAAGGTATGATAGTCTTCATTTTCTGGAATATCCAAACCATGTTCTTGATTGATATGCACAATCTCTTCCCTTCCCGAAAATACAAATTCGTGGTCACTTATTTTTTGGTAATGCTCCCGAGTGTCATGCTCGTCCGATATTTCACCAAAAATTTCTTCTAAAATGTCTTCCAGAGCAACGATTCCAGCCGTGCCACCTCGTTCATCTACCACCCACGCCAAATTCAGATTGCGCTTAATTAACATATTCATGACTTCTTGAGCAGGGGTAAACTCATGCACTAAAGGTATGGGCCAGAGTATTTCTTTAATGCTTTTGGGATTGTCAAATATGCTCTGATGGTGGACATAGCCTTCTATAAAGTCGATGCTTTCTTTGTACACCAATATACGAGATAAGCTACTATCTATAAAAAAGTCGTGTAATTTATCAATACTTTCGTTAATCTCAATGGCCTCTATCTCATTGCGAGGAATCATACAATCGCGCACTTTGACAGTATGTATATATAAGGCGTTCTGAAAAAGCGTTTTGTCTATCTCCTCCTCTCCATCATCATTCATGTTAGTAATAAAATGATCGAGGTCTAGACGAGAAAAAACGTGTTGGTCGTCTTCTGTGGGGATTTTTAGGACACTTTCAATAAGTGCATTGGAGGTTTTGACCATCACCCAAACTACGATAGATAGCAAAATCTTGATAATGTAGAGTGGGTAAGTAAAAAAACGAAGAATAGCGGTAGGGTTAATCCTAAAGAATACTTTGGGAATAAATTCCCCAAAAATCAAAACAACAATAGTAGTAACTATGGTAGTCAATAAAACACCAATAGTACTATCACCTATCATATTGTTTGGTATTAGCAGGTTTTTCTCAATATAAGTGCCTGCCAGCATACTCAAAATAACCAACACAATATTGTTGCCGACAAGTGTTGTACCCAAAAACTCCGAAGGTTTATCGACAAGTCCTGCTAATATTTCTCCTCGCTTGCCGCCTTTCTGGCGTTCAAGTTCTACTTTTAGTTTACTAACAGAAATAAAGGCAATCTCAATGCCTGAAAAAAAACCAGAAGCCAACAGAAAAAAAGTAATGGCAAGTAATTCCATGATATAATTAGACTAGCTAAAATAATAGTGATTAAAAAAATAAGAAAGTGCCAAAGAAACTTTCCAAAAAATGAAGATAACAATAAGTTTGTATTAGAGCATGTCTAAGATTATAGTTTTTGATAATTTGTGTATGATTTTTTGGTTAGATGGATGCAACGAACCTTTTAGGGGGAAGTCTCTAGTGGATACTTAGTGGAATGAACCACTAGCGGGTTTTGCATAGGCATAGACTTAGCCTGTCCCAAAGGACGTAGGGGCTATGTAGCAAAAAACAGGCAAAATATAACAGGAAAAGACATTAGAGGTTAGTACAAATTAATATAGTTTTAGACATGTTCTTAGAACGGGGTATCGACTAGGTTTTTAGATTCCGTTATTCCTTGTACCGAATCGAGCTTCCATTCCGTAAACGACAAATTGGACTCTAGCTTATAGCCTGTTATAATTTGGGTAGGAGTAGTAATACGAACAAAGCTATCGGAATAAATTCGTTTTTCTCGTTCATTCCAAATGAGTTCTTTGCCCTCTAGGTGTTCGTTTTCTATATTCCAGATGTGAATATTATCGCGCAAGTAGAATTTTTGCTCATCAGGATACTGTTCGGCATAATCTGCTAATAGTTTACTAGTTTGATTTTGATTGTCATCAAAAAAATCAGCACCAATCCCCTCAGGAAATATTTTTTTTGGTTTTGCATAATTATCATCTTTGAGCATAACAGGTGCTTTGATGCGAACCTTGACGATGGCAGAGTCACTATATAGTAGTTCTATGCCCGTAGCTCGTTCTATACCAGCTTTGTCTTCCAATTTCAAATCATCTAAATCTTTGACCGTATTGTCGGTACAAGAGTACAAGCAGCCTATAGCTCCAATAAGTATCCAGTAGTATTTCATTTGTAGTAGTATTAGTATATAGTAAGACGTGAAAAATGTCTAAAAGTGTTAGTTTAGTTTGTTGGTACTAATTTATCAGTTTTGTAAACATAATACTATAAGTAAGCATTTAAGGTAGATAACGTATGATTTCGCTTACGAGTGTAATAGCTAATTAAAAAAAAAGCTAAAAAAAGTAGCAAGAAAAGTTTGACATCTGAATAATTTTATTGACTTTTATAACCAACACGAAGAGGGAATACAAAACAAGAGGTAAGAATCAGAGTGGAAGTTATTTCCTTTGTTAGAAGATTAAGTTTGAGTAAGAGTATAGAACTAACTAAGATTAGTTATCTTGTGCTACTACTTAAATATTATAAAACACACAAATACAACTTATGGAAGTGAGCACACAATCCGTAAATTTTGATGCTGATTCAAAATTATTGGAGTTTATTGACAAACGATTAGAGAAATTAGAACACTTTTTTGACAAGATTGTAAGTGTAGATGTCATACTCAAGTTGGAGCAAAATGGACAGGTACAAGACAAGATTGCAGAAATAAAAATAAATGTTCCTGGTGCAACACTAATAGCTAAAGAGAGTAGCAAATCCTTTGAAGAGTCGATAGATATTAGTGCTACAGCCATGAAGAGACAGTTAATTAAGCATAAGGAAAAGATGAAAAAATAAAAAAAATGAATCTTTTTTTTGAAAAAGCTTGCAGGAAATAAAAAAGCGTCCTATATTTGCAATCGCTAAGACAAACGAAGTCTTACAATAGTTCTAAAGAAAATCAAGTGTTACTTTTTTATTTTGCCGATATAGCTCAGCTGGCTAGAGCAGCTGATTTGTAATCAGCAGGTCGTGGGTTCGAGTCCCTCTATCGGCTCAAAATTTAGAAGACTAGAGCAGTGCCAACAAATTGTTGGTGCTGCCAAGGAGGGGGTGCGCCGGAGTTGGAGAGCCGGGCCAGACTGTAAATCTGGTGACTTCGTCTGAGTAGGTTCGATTCCTACCACCCCCACTATTTATCCAGAGTAGAACAATTTAAATACAAAAGCGGGAGTAGCTCAGTTGGTAGAGCATTAGCCTTCCAAGCTAACGGTCGCGGGTTCGAGTCTCGTCTCCCGCTCATTATTTAAATAAGTACTTTGCGAAAGAAAAAAAGAACAGGATAATTTAGAGGGAATGATTCATTCCCTTTTGTTTTTTGTTCTCAGATGATTGTTATTGGCTTAATACTCAAAAATAAGCCAACGTAGCTCAGGGGTAGAGCACCACCTTGGTAAGGTGGGGGTCGGCAGTTCAATTCTGCTCGTTGGCTCTAATGAAGAGCTGGGTTCAATACAATTACAATTTGTAACCACTTTATTTCTAACATTTTTAATTACTTGACTAACCATGGCTAAAGAAACGTTCGATCGCTCGAAGCCCCACGTAAATATCGGTACTATCGGTCACGTGGATCACGGTAAGACTACTTTGACTGCTGCAATCACAAATGTATTAGCAGATGCAGGTCTTGCTGAGAAAAAAGATTATACATCAATTGATGCAGCTCCAGAAGAAAAAGAGCGTGGTATCACTATTAATACAGCTCACGTAGAGTATGCGACTGCTAACCGTCACTATGCTCACGTAGATTGTCCAGGTCACGCCGATTATGTGAAAAACATGGTAACTGGTGCGGCTCAAATGGACGGAGCTATTCTTGTAGTAGCTGCTACTGATGGACCAATGCCTCAAACTCGTGAGCACATCTTGCTTGCTCGTCAGGTAGGTGTTCCTGCTATTGTAGTATTTATGAACAAGGTTGACCTTGTTGATGATGAAGAAATGTTGGAATTGGTAGAAATGGAAGTACGTGAATTGTTGGATTCTTACGAGTTTGACGGTGACAACGCAGCTATCATACCAGGTTCTGCACTTAAAGCATTAGAAGGTGATGCTGCTGGTATCGCTGCTATCAATGCACTTATGGAAGCTGTAGATACTCAAATTCCATTGCCTCCACGTGATATTGATAAGCCTTTCTTGATGCCTATCGAAGATGTATTCTCTATCACAGGTCGTGGTACAGTTGCAACTGGACGTATCGAGCGTGGTGTTATTAACACTGGTGATGCTGTAGAAATCATTGGTTTCATGGAAGATGGTGCTAAAATCACTTCTACTGTAACTGGTGTAGAGATGTTCCGTAAAATTCTTGACCGTGGTGAAGCTGGTGATAACGCTGGTTTGTTGCTACGTGGTGTAGATAAAGAAGCTCTAAAAAGAGGAATGGTTATCTGTAAGCCAGGTTCTGTTAAGCCTCATACTAAATTCGCTTGCGAAGTATATGTATTGGGTAAAGATGAAGGTGGTCGTCACAAACCTTTCTTTAACGGTTATCGCCCACAGTTTTACTTCCGTACAACGGACGTAACTGGTGCTATTGCTCTTCCTGCTAACGTAGAAATGGTAATGCCAGGTGATAACCTTGCACTAGAAGTTGAATTGATTGCGCCTATCGCTATGGAGGTAGGTTTACGTTTCGCTATCCGTGAGGGTGGTCGTACAGTAGGTGCAGGTCAAGTAACAAAAATCATCGAATAAGAAGCTTTTAATTAGCACATTATTCTAGATACATATTATAAGAGGGTTGGACTTGCCAAGGCTTGTTCAACCCTCAAGTTACGGGTGTAGCTCAATTGGCAGAGCATCGGTCTCCAAAACCGAGGGCTGGGGGTTCGAGTCCCTCCACCCGTGCAAATAAATTTTAGATCGTTTTAAGCTATGGTGCAATATTTTAGAGATAGTTATAGAGAGTTGACACAAAAAGTAACGTGGCCAACATGGACCGAATTGCAAAAAACAACACTAGTTGTTATTGCTGGGTCTGTATTTTTGGCATGTACCGTGGCTCTTATGGACTTTGTTTGGATCAAACTATTAGGCGTCCTTTACGGAAGCTAGTCCTACACCTATTTTAGACACAGTAATACAATTATGACTGATAAGAACACAAAATGGTATTGTTTGAGAGTGGTCTCTAACAAAGAACGCAAACTGAAAGAACGTATTGACTTAGAGTTGGATCGTAATGAATGGCGAGAAATAGTACCTAATGTGATTGTACCTACCGAAAAAGTCTACAAAATCCGTAATGGAAAAAAAGTAATCCAAGAGCGAGTCTTGACTCCAGGTTATATATTTGTAGAGGCATTGGTAAGAAGTACACCGACGGGTATCAAATCAGCCATGAATGGCAATATCTTACAAGCAATTACCTCTATCAAAGATGTAATACATTTTTTAGGCAAGAAGAATCCTATCGCAATGCGTGACCACGAAATTCACCGAATTTTGAGTCAAGTAGATGAGTCTTCTGAAAGTGGTGAAGCGTTAGCAGTACCATTTATCGAAGGTGAAGAAGTCAAAGTGACCGATGGTCCTTTCAAAGACTTTATGGGAGTTGTCAAAGATGTCAATGAAGAGAAGAAGAAACTAAAAATCATTACCAAAGTATTTGGTAGAGAAACAGAAGTAGAGCTTAACTTCATGCAAGTAGAAAAACAATCTTAATAAGTACGCTTATTAAGATTTTTTTAGGTAAAAAATTTAGTCTTATTTTACATAAATAAATCAAGTAATGGCAAAAGAAGTCGAAACGTTTATCAAACTTCAAGTAAAAGGAGGACAAGCGAACCCAGCTCCACCAGTAGGCCCAGCATTGGGTGCTAAAGGTGTTAACATCATGGAATTCTGCAAAAGATTTAATGCAGATACACAAGATAAAATGGGTCAAGTTGTTCCTGTTATCATTACTGTATTCAAGGACAAATCTTTCTCTTTCGTAATCAAAACTACTCCTGCTGCAGTTCAGTTGCTTCAAGCTGCTGGTCTCAAAGGAGGATCTCCACAGTCTAACCGTCAAAAAGTTGGCTCTGTAACTTGGGATCAAGTTCAAGTGATTGCAGAAGATAAAATGGCGGATTTAAACGCATTTAAGATGGAGTCTGCTATGAAAATGATTGCTGGTACTGCTAGAAGTATGGGAATCAATGTTAATGGCGACGCTCCTTGGGATACAGAAGAAGCATAAACGAATTAAGTACAAAACATTAAGCTCATTTAGAATGACCTCTATTCGATGAGCTAGCAAAAAAATTAATTACCAATAACAATGGGAAAAATTAGTAAAAAGAGAGCGGAAGCCCTCAAAAAAATTGAAGCGGACAAGCTTTATTCTCTAGAGGAAGCAATGGCTTTAGTCAAAGAAGTCAATACTGCGAATTTCGATGCATCTGTTGATTTACATATCCGTTTGGGTGTAGATCCTCGTAAAGCAGACCAAAATCTTCGTGGCACGATTACGTTGCCACACGGTACTGGTAAGGACAAGAAGGTATTAGCCTTATGTACGCCAGACAAAGAAGAAGAGGCTAAAGCTGCTGGTGCCGATTTTGTAGGATTGGACGAGTATTTGGCCAAAATGCAAGATGGCTGGCTAGAGATGGATGTAATCGTAGCAATGGCAAATGTAATGCCGAAGCTCGGTCGTTTGGGTAGAGTATTAGGACCTCGTGGTTTGATGCCTAACCCTAAGTCTGGTACAGTAGTTACTGCTGGTCAGAGTATCGGAGACGCAATTTCAGCTATCAAGAAAGGTAAAACATCTTTCCGTGTAGATAAATTTGGAATTGTACACACTCCAGTAGGTCGTGTGTCTTTTACTGCAGAAAAATTGATAGATAATGCTAAAGAAGTACTATCTACACTCAGTAAAATGAAGCCTTCTTCTGCTAAAGGAACATACGTCAAAAGTATCACTACTGCAAGCACTCAAAGTGTTGGTGTTCCAATTACAACTAAGGCAGTTAAAGTCTAACCGCTACCTATCATTGACAAGCTTAAAAAATTAAAATATAATGACAAAAGCGCAAAAAACAGTAGCAATAGATGAACTAGCAGAGCAATTCGCAGATGCTAAGTACTTCTATTTGACAGATTGCTCTGAGCTAACTGTTGAAAAAATAAATAATATTAGAAGAGCTGGCTACGAGCAAGGCATTCAAATTAAAGTAGTTAAGAATACTTTGATTAAGAAAGCTCTTGAGAAAGCTGCTACTTCTAACGAAGAAAACTACGAAGATCTATACGGTTCGCTTAAAGGTGCTTCTGCACTTATGTTCTCTGAACATGGCAACGCTCCTGCTAAACTTATCAAAAAGTTTAGAGAAAACTTTGATAAGCCTATCCTTAAGGCTGCGTTTATCGAGTCGGAAGTATATGTAGGTGATGACCAACTGGAGAATCTAGTGAACATCAAATCTAAAGAAGATTTGATTGGTGATGTAATCATGTTACTTCAGTCTCCTATCAAAAATGTTATTGGGTCTCTTCAGTCTGGTGGCAACACTTTGTCTGGATTGCTTAAAGCATTGGAAGAAAGAGCTGAAGCATAAATATAACAGTTGTTCGTTACAAACAACATATTATCCTGAAACGGTGTAATTGCTTCCACTTTTATACCCTTTCGTATTAATAACTTTTTTGAGAAAATTATTGTCTTAGACATTTAAAACAAACAACAAAATGGCTGATTTGAAAGAATTCGCAGAACAACTAGTAAACCTAACAGTTAAGGAAGTAAAAGAACTTGCTGATATTTTGAAAGACGAGTATGGCATCGAGCCTGCTGCTGCTGCTGTATCTATGGTTGCTGGCGGTGGAGCTGGAGCTGAAGCTGCTGCTGAGCAGACTGAATTTGATGTAATCTTGAAATCTGCAGGTGCTGCTAAATTGAAAGTAGTAAAAGAGATCAAAAACTTGCTTGGTGTAGGTTTGAAAGAAGCTAAAGAATTAGTTGACGGTGCTCCTGGTGCTGTTAAAACTGCTATAGCGAAAGAAGAAGCAGAAAGTATCAAATCTGCTCTAGAAGCAGTAGGTGCTGAAGTAGAGTTGAAATAATTTATATAGGGCAATGGATTGGGACTAGTATCCTTTACATACCTATGCTTTCAGCAATAAGTATAGGCTTAGTTACATTAATGTAGCTAAGCCTATTCATCGTCTTAATATTTGACATCTCAAGCAATCGCTTTTGTCGCCTATATCGTGTCGCTTTGTTCTCAAGCAACCAACATTCACAGGCGTTTATAAACTTAGTAAATACAGCTTCATGTCGTCTAACAATATTTCATCTAACCATCAAGGTGCTCCTGTTTCAAAGAGGCACAATTTTGGTAAAATTAAACACGAATCTCAGTATCCTGATTTTCTTGAAATCCAAGTCAAATCTTTCCAAGAGTTCTTTCAGTTGGCAACTACGCCAGAGAATAGAATGAACGAAGGTTTGTTTGAAGTATTTCAAGAAAATTTTCCTATTACGGATGCTCGAAACATATTTGTGTTAGAGTTTTTAAATTATTTCATAGATCCTCCTCGCTACTCGCTAGAGGAATGTATGGAAAGAGGATTAACTTATAGCGTCCCGCTCAAAGCTAAACTCAAACTATCATGTAATGATGAAGAACACGTAGATTTTGAACAAACTATTCAAGATGTGTTCTTAGGTAACATTCCTTACATGACTCCAAAAGGTACCTTCGTTATCAATGGGGCAGAGCGTGTTATTGTATCACAATTGCACCGTTCTCCAGGGGTATTCTTCGGTCAGAGCCGCCACCCTAATGGTACTAAAATATATTCTGCTCGTGTTATCCCATTTAAGGGAGCATGGATGGAATTTGCTACAGATATTAACTCTATCATGTACGCATACATTGACCGCAAAAAGAAATTTCCTGTTACTACATTGCTTCGTGCGATTGGGTTTGATTCCGACAAGGACATCTTGAACCTGTTTGACTTGGCTGATGAAGTAAAAGGCAACAGAAAAGCACTCAAAAAGAACTTGGGTAGAAAATTAGCTGCTCGTGTTCTTCGTAACTGGACAGAGGATTTCGTAGATGAAGATACAGGAGAGGTCGTTTCTATTGAGCGTATCGAGGTTATTCTTGAGCGTGATGTAATCCTAGATGAAGATAATATCGAAGATATTATTGAAACAGGAGTAGAGTCTATCATCTTGCAAAAAGAAGATATTGCAGAAGATTACTCTGTTATCTATAATACACTACAGAAAGATACTTCCAATTCAGAAATTGAAGCGGTACAGCATATTTATCGTCAACTCCGTGGTTCTGATCCACCAGATGAGGAAACGGCTAGAGGTATTATCGAAAAATTGTTCTTCTCGGACAAGCGATATAATTTAGGTGATGTAGGACGTTACAAAATCAATCGTAAGTTGTCGTTGACCACTCCTCGTGATGTGAGTGTATTGACACAACAAGATATTATTGAGATTGTAAAATACTTGATTCGCTTAATTAATCAAAAAGCAGAAATTGATGATATTGATCACCTAAGCAATCGTCGTGTACGTACTGTTGGTGAGCAATTATATTCTCAATTTGGAGTAGGTCTAGCTCGTATGGCTCGTACTATTCGTGAGCGTATGAATGTACGTGACAACGAGGTATTTACGCCAGTTGATTTGATTAATGCTAGAACTTTATCTTCGGTTATTAATTCGTTCTTCGGTACGAGTCAATTGTCGCAGTTCTTGGATCAAACAAATCCATTGTCAGAAATTACGCATAAAAGACGTATTTCTGCTCTAGGACCTGGAGGTCTATCTCGTGAGCGTGCAGGTTTTGAGGTACGTGATGTTCACTACTCTCACTACGGACGTTTGTGTACGATTGAGACACCAGAGGGACCAAATATTGGTTTGATTTCTACACTCTGTGTACATGCCAAAATCAACAAAATGGGCTTTATTGAAACGCCTTATCGTAAATTATCGGAAGATAAAAAAGTAGATTTTGACGATACTCCAGATTACTTGTCTGCAGAGCAAGAAGATTATAAAATTATTGCACAAGCAAATGCCAAATTAAATGAGTTTGGAGAGTTTGTGACTGATAGAGTCAAATGTCGTCAGCATGGTGATTTCCCTGTGTTATCGCCAGAAGACATCGAATATATAGATATTTCTCCGAATCAAATTGTGGGTGTTTCGGCATCTTTGATTCCGTTCTTGTCGCATGATGATGCTAACCGTGCCTTGATGGGTTCGAATATGCAGCGTCAAGCAGTTCCTTTGCTCAAGCCTCAGTCACCTATCGTTGGTACTGGGTTGGAAGGTAAGGTAGCGCGTGATTCTAGAATGCTTATCAACGCAGAAGGTACTGGAGTTGTTGATTATGTAGATGCTACTAAGATTGTTGTCAAATATGATCGTAACGATGAAGATCGTGCGGTTTCTTTCGATGATGATTTCGTAACATACAACTTGGTGAAGTTCAGAAGAACGAACCAGAATACTTGTATCAACCTCAAACCTATTGTTAAGAAAGGAGAGCCAGTACATGCTGGAAAAGTATTGTGTGAAGGGTATGCTACTCAAGATGGGGAGCTGGCTTTGGGACAGAACTTGAAGGTTGCCTTTATGCCTTGGAAGGGGTATAACTTTGAGGATGCAATTGTATTGTCGGAGCGTGTAGTGCGTGAAGATATTTTTACATCATTGCACATCGAAGCATTTGAGGTAGATGTACGTGATACGAAATTGGGTGAGGAAGAGTTTACGAATGATATTCCTAACGTGAGCGAAGATGCTACACGTAACTTGGACGAAAATGGTTTGATTAGAATCGGAGCATGGGTCAAAGAAGGAGATATTATTGTTGGTAAAATTACTCCAAAAGGAGAGTCTGACCCAACACCAGAAGAAAAATTACTACGTGCTATCTTTGGTGATAAAGCTGGTGATGTCAAAGATGCTTCTCTAAAAGCATCTCCATCTACTAGAGGTATTATTATTGATAAACGTCTATTTAAGCGTGCCAAAAAAGATAAGGTTCAGAAAGCAAAAGACAAAAAAATGTTGTCTCAGCTAGAATCTGATCACGATGCTTTGGTAAGAAAGCAAAAAGAAGTGCTGATTGAGAAATTAGCCAAATTGCTAGGAAGCAAAGCGTCGGCAGGTATCAAGAGTATCTACAATGAACAATTGATTGCGGAAGGCTCTAAATTTACAGCACGTGGTTTGAATGATATTGATTTCACAGTAGTGGATCACTCTAATTGGACAAAGGACGAAAAAACCAATACTATGGTTCGTTCACTTTTGCACAATTATAGCATCAAAATCAACAACTTGATCAGTGAGTACAAACGTGAAAAATTCGCTATCACTATTGGTGACGAATTACCAGCAGGTGTACTTAAATTAGCTAAAATATATTTGGCTAAAAAACGTAAGTTGAAAGTAGGTGATAAGTTGGCAGGTCGTCACGGTAATAAAGGTATTGTGGCTAGAATCGTTCGCGATGAAGATATGCCTTACTTGGAAGATGGTACGCCAATGGATATCATCTTGAACCCGCTAGGTGTACCTTCGCGTATGAACTTGGGACAGATTTTTGAAACTGTTTTGGGTTGGGCTGGTGAAAAATTAGGTAAGAAATTCGCTACGCCAATTTTTGACGGAGCTAAATCTGACCAAATTAAAGCATTGGTTGACGAGGCTGGATTGCCAGATTTCGGTCAAACTCACTTGTATGATGGAGGAACAGGAGATCGTTTCCACCAAGAGGCAACAGTTGGTGTGATTTATATGTTGAAACTATCACACATGGTTGATGATAAGATGCACGCACGTTCTATCGGACCATACTCGTTGATTACACAACAACCATTGGGTGGTAAAGCTCAGTTTGGTGGTCAGCGTTTTGGTGAGATGGAAGTTTGGGCATTGGAGGCATTTGGTGCCGCTAGTATTCTACAAGAACTTTTGACGATTAAGTCGGATGATATTGTAGGACGTGCCAAAGCTTACGAAGCCATTGTGAAAGGGGATAATATGCCAAAATCAAGTGTTCCTGAATCATTCAATGTATTGGTACATGAATTGAGAGGCTTAGCCCTAGAGGTTAAGTTTGACTAAGATAATAATTTAGGACTGATAGCAAAACCATACGAGGCTTCGGCTTCGTATGGTTTTCAGCCTATAAACCATTTCCTATTATTGGAATAAAAAAAAAATTGTTTTATGCCTTTCAAAAAAAACAATGTTTCTCAAAAGAAACCAAGCTTTGACTCTATTATATTGAGCTTAGCTTCTCCTGATTCTATCTTGGAGCGTTCGTATGGCGAGGTGCTAAAGCCCGAAACCATCAATTACCGCTCATACAAGCCAGAGCGTGACGGATTATTTTGTGAGCGTATTTTTGGTCCTGTTAAGGATTACGAATGTTACTGTGGCAAATACAAGCGTATTCGTTATAAAGGTATCGTTTGTGACCGTTGTGGGGTAGAAGTAACTGAAAAGAAAGTACGTCGTGAGCGTATGGGACACATCCGTTTGGTTGTGCCTGTGGTTCATATTTGGTATTTCAAATCATTGCCAAACAAGATTGGTTATCTACTTGGTTTCTCTTCCAAGAAATTGGAGACGATGATTTACTACGAACGTTATGTAGTAATTCAGCCAGGTGCGATTGCTGACCGTGAAGTGAATGGTAGTAACGAGAAAGACTTATTAACAGAAGAAGAATACTTGGACTTGATGGAATCGCTTCCACGCGAAAATCATCTTTTGCCAGAGGACGATCCTAATAAATTTATTGCCAAAATGGGTGCTGCCGCAATTAGAGATTTGCTTGGTCGCCTAGATTTGGATTCCTTATCTTATGAGCTACGCCACAAGGCAGCTACCGAAAATTCGCAACAGCGTAAATCGGAAGCACTCAAGCGCTTGCGTGTAGTAGAAGCATTTAGAGAAGGACACAAACACATGGAAAATCGTCCAGAATGGATGATTATAGAGTACTTGCCTGTTATTCCACCAGAATTGCGTCCATTGGTGCCATTGGATGGTGGTCGTTTTGCAAGTTCGGATATGAACGACTTGTACCGCCGTGTGATTATACGTAACAATCGTCTGAAAAGACTATTGGAGATTAAAGCTCCTGAAGTGATTTTGCGTAATGAAAAACGTATGTTGCAAGAAGCAGTGGATTCGCTATTTGATAACTCTCGTAAATCTAATGCTGTAAAAGCAGAAGGTGGTCGTGCGTTGAAATCATTGAGTGATGTACTGAAAGGTAAGCAAGGACGTTTCCGTCAAAACTTGCTCGGTAAGCGTGTCGATTATTCTGGTCGTTCGGTTATTGTGGTAGGACCTACACTCAAATTGCATGAGTGCGGTATTCCTAAGAATATGGCAGCAGAGCTTTTCAAGCCGTTCATTATTCGCAAGTTGATAGAGCGTGGTATTGTCAAGACGGTTAAGTCTGCCAAAAAATTGGTAGATAAGAAAGATCCTGTTATTTGGGATATTCTAGAAAACGTATTGAAAGGACACCCTGTATTATTGAATAGAGCACCTACGCTTCACCGTTTGTCTATACAGGCATTCCAACCTACTTTGATAGAAGGAAAAGCGATTCAACTACACCCATTGGTGTGTTCTGCATTTAATGCGGATTTTGATGGTGATCAGATGGCAGTACACGTACCGTTGGGTAATGCTGCAATTCTAGAAGCCCAAATGTTGATGCTTTCTGCACACAATATGTTGAACCCGCAGAATGGTACGCCAATTACGCTACCTTCTCAGGATATGGTTTTGGGTCTATATTACTTGACCAAACAAAAGAAAACCATTGGTGACGACATCGTACGTGGAGAAGGGCGTAAGTTCTATTCTGCGGAAGAAGTTATTATTGCATACAATGAAGACTCGGTTGATTTGCATGCTACTATCAAGGTAAGAGCTAGAACCAACGATGAAGAAGGTAACCTAGTGACTCGCTTGATAGATAGTACTGTCGGACGTGTTATTTTCAATGAAAAAGTGCCTCCAACGGTACCATTCTTGGACGTAGTACTTTCTAAAAGAAACTTAAAAACTGTTATTTCCAACATTCTGAAATGGACAGATACTAGTACAACAGCTATCTTCCTTGATGATATCAAGGAGCTTGGTTTCTACTGGTCTTACCGTGGTGGTTTGTCGTTTAACTTACCTGATTTGATTACGCCGTCTATTCGTCAGAATAGGCTAGATGACGCTCATGGGGAAGTTGATGAAATTTGGAATAACTACAATATGGGTCTGATTACCAACAATGAGCGTTATAATCAAATTATTGATGAGTGGACGCAAGCGGATAATCAGATTACCAATAACTTGATGGACGAAATGGCGAAACACAAGCAAGGTTTCAACTCGGTATACATGATGTTGGATTCTGGAGCTCGTGGTTCTAAACAGCAAATTAAGCAGTTATGTGGATTGCGTGGACTGATGGCAAAACCAAGAAAATCAGGTGATACTGGTGGGGCGATTATCGAAAATCCAGTATTATCGAATTTCGTAAATGGTCTATCGGTACTTGAATACTTTATTTCTACGCACGGTGCTCGTAAGGGTCTTGCGGATACGGCTTTGAAAACAGCAGATGCAGGTTACTTGACACGTCGTCTAGTAGATGTGTCGCAAGATGTTGTTATCAATATCGAAGCTTGTGATACATTGAGAGGAATAGAGCGTTCTGCATTGATTGAGAATGACAAAGTCATTCAGCCGTTGAGTACTCGAATCGAGGGACGTTACTTATTGCATGATGCTTACCATCCAGAAACAGGTGAATTGTTGGTATCTAAAGATGAAGAAATTACAGCAGAAATGGCAGTAGCTATTCAAGAAGCTGATATCGAATCTGTGATTGTTCGTTCTGTATTGACTTGCGAAGCCAAAAGAGGTGTGTGTGTTAAATGTTACGGCAAAAACTTGGCTACAGGTCGCTTAGGCGAGCGTGGTGATGCGGTCGGTATTATTGCAGCACAGTCTATTGGTGAGCCAGGTACACAGCTGACACTTCGTACGTTCCACGTAGGGGGTATTGCATCGTACCAATCAGAGGAATCTACTTTGGTTTCTAAATTTGAGGGTAAAATTGAATTTGACGGTGTTCGTACTGTGGAATACATGGACAAAGAAACTGGAATAGCGACTCCTGTTGTTATTTCTCGTTCTGGAGAAATGCGTATCATTGACGAAAAGACTGGTCGTGTTCTTTCTTCTAATTACTTGATGTATGGTGCTTCTTTGTTTGTCAAAGATGGTGAAATTATACACAAGGATGATAAAATATGTGAGTGGGATGCTTATAACGCTTCGATTATCTCTGAATTTGATGGTATTGTCGAATTTGAGAATATCGTAGAGGGTATGAGTTATCGTGTAGAGCGTGATGAACAAACTGGTCACGAGCAATTCGTAGTCATTGAATCTAAGAATAAGAAAAAAGTACCTTCAATCAGGATTTTGAACGATAACGGCGACGTTTTACGTTCTTATAACTTGCCTGTGGGAGCATTTATCAATATCAAAGATGAAGAGCGTGTACAGAAAGGTCTGATTATCGTGAAGATACCTCGTGTTATGGGTAAGATTCAGGATATTACAGGGGGTCTTCCTCGTGTAACAGAGCTATTTGAAGCCCGTAAACCTTCTACTCCAGCAGTAGCAACCGAAATAGATGGTGTTATTAGTTTTGGTAGAATTAAGCGTGGTAACAGAGAATGTATCGTTACTGCCAAAGATGGTTCTAAGCGTAAATACTTAATCGGACTATCTAAGCACATTTTGGTACAAGAAGGTGATTTTGTACGTGCAGGTATGGCTTTGTCGAATGGTAATATATCTCCGCATGATATTCTTTCTATCGAAGGTCCTTCGGTAGTACAGGAACACTTGATACAAGGGGTTCAGGAAGTATATCGTGCTCAGGGTATTACCATTAATGATAAGCACTTGGAAGTAATTGTGCGTCAAATGATGCGTAAAGTACAAATTACAGATGCTGGAGATACTAAGTTCTTGGAGAAAGAAGCTGTGCCTAGATTAGATTTCTTGGCAGAGAATGAATACATTTTCGATAAACTATTGGTGGAAGAAAATGGTGACTCTACTTTGTATCGCCCTGGACAGTTGATTACAGAAAGAGAATTCCAAGACGAAAAACTAGCATTGAAACGTGCTGGCAAAAAAGGATTGGTCGCTCGTACTGCAATCGCTGCTACTTCTAAACCTATCTTGCAAGGTATTACTAAATCATCTTTGGGTACTAGCTCTTGGATTTCGGCAGCGTCGTTCCAAGAAACAACCAAAGTATTGAGTACTGCTTCTATTTCAGCAGCCAAGGATAGCTTGGAAGGATTGAAAGAGAATGTAATTGTTGGTAAGAAAATACCAGCAGGTACAGGTATGCGTAATTATGCAAAATTGGTGGTTACAGATGAAGAAGAGCAATCTCCTGCTACTGCAATCGAACAAATAATGTTGCCTTAATTAAAATAAGGTTACTGATAACAAAAAGGATACATATCGCAAGATGTGTATCCTTTTTTTATTGCTTTTGGGGTCGATACAAATTCCAAATTCTTAGTTGCTTGTTACTGCTGGTATCTGGTAAATAGTAGGGCTCAAATCTAGAATGGTAGTCTTTTTCTATCAATAAATAAGGTGTTGGATTGGCTCGTTCTGCTTCCCAATTAGGTTGCCACTCATAGTTATTGACCAATATGTAGCCTAATCTGACAAAGTAAAATTCAGCAATATAATCGACTTTGTTACTTTGCATGATGACCTTGGATTGAGGAGGAATGGTGGTGATTAGTTTTTCTATTTCTTGTATCTTCTCCTTGTCCCTAGCATAGCCATTGTATCGGCTGATACTCAGCAGAAAACTAGCTAAAAGCAGTCCATGGAAAACGAAATAGGATACCTTAGTAGGAGGAGTTTTTCTTAGGGAAATCCAATGTTGAATTATCGGAAAAAATAAATGAGCCATTGCAATAGCTAGACAGGCAAAAGCAGGAATGAGGTAAAATTTCATTTGCTTGGGGCTAATCAATATAGGTAAGGAGGCACTCAACCCGAGTAGTATGAAAAACCAAAACCAAGGTGAAGTAGTAATCGGTTTTTTTCTGACTACCAAGTACAATAACGCAAGTATCCACCATGCTACGGCTTCGATAAGCAATACTTCCAATACATAAAATCGGTTAGGGTTGATGTTATTGCTGCCGCTCAAACTCCCTTTCAGCTGCCCAGAGAAATAAGTGCTAAAGTAATGGGCGGCATCGACACTCCCAAGATATAGCAGTACATAGAATCCAACTAGACAGGATACCAAAACTAGGCTATTGCGAAGCATCTGAAAAAAAGAAATAGAACGAAATACCAACCAGTAGCTACCAAAAATGACTAGTGGAAACAGCCCGACGGGACCCTTACAAAGAGTGCCAATAATTAGCCAGAAGCTGGCAAGTAGGCTATATTTAAACCACTTGAAGGGGTGAAGGGAAGCTTTGATTCCAAAGGAAATAGACCAAATAACAGCTGCCGTCAACAGATTTTCGAGCATTAATTGGCTATAAGCCCAAAGATTGATAGGGATCATTAGCCACAACAAACCAATAAGCCAGCTAGAAGCAGGAGTAGAAGCGGGATTTGTGATTTTCCATAGCCGAATAATACCCCAAATCAAGAGCAGTAAACAAAAAATAGAAAACAGGCGCTCTGTCCAAAAGGCATTGTTCGTGCAGGTCATCAAGACTGAAAGTAGCCAAATAACTAAGGGCGGATGTCCAAAGAAAGGACGAGCAATTGGATTTTGGGTAGGACTGAGCTGCCAAATGTTGCCATAACCTTCGGCTAGATTCTGAGCGGTAGCACCATAAAAAGCACCATCGACAAACATACCCTTTGTCCATAGATTGTAGCCAAAAATGAAACAACTAATTACCACAATGACATAGGCAAAGAAAGAATGCCAAGAAGAGGTAATAGAGGAAGTAGAATATTTATTTATATTTGTAGCCAAGAGAAAAAAGGTTGAGGTACACTTTATGAAGTGATTTTGAAACAGTAGTAGTAAAGAGTTAGTTTAGACAAAAAAAACAAAAAAATATGGCATTGATAAAAACAGTAAGAAAAAATACACCTGCATTTGGCAATAATTGTTATTTGGCAGAAAATGCAACTATAATTGGAAACGTACAAATGGGCGATGATTGTAGTGTTTGGTTTCAGGCAGTAATCAGGGGCGATGTCAATAACATCACGATGGGCAACAAAGTGAATGTACAAGATGCTGCCATTATCCACTGCACTTATGAACGAGCAGCCACTACTATTGGCAACAATGTTTCGATAGGGCATCGAGCTATTGTGCACGGCTGTACGATTCATGACAATGTACTAATCGGAATGGGAGCGATGATAATGGATCATGCTGTGGTACACTCCAATTGTTTGATAGCGGCAGGGGCTGTCGTGCTAGAGAATAGTGTACTGGAAAGCCATTGTATTTATGCAGGTATTCCCGCTCGTAAGGTCAAGGAATTGAGTCCAGAGCAGTTTGCCGATACCGTAGAGCGAATCGCTGACAATTACGTTAAGTATGCCTCTTGGTATCAAGAAGAAGCGTAATATAAGACAGAAAATAAGAAGCTCCATTTCAATAACATTGTTGAAATGGAGCTTCTTTATAGTTGTGAAAATAGTTTTTTTTAAGGATTGTATTTGCTCACTCGTTGTGTGCGCACAATCGCTCCTTTAGCATCTAGCATACGAATCATATACATGCCAGTAGGCAAACGACTAATGTCGTATTGTTCTTCTGATTGATTGACTTGAATCGTTTGCATTTTTCTGCCCACTACGTTGTAAATTTCTATCGTTTTGACTTGCTCGGTAGCATCTTTGATGCTAATAAACTCTATGGCAGGGTTAGGGAAAATCTGTGGAGCGGCTGTTTTCTTTTCGAATTGATTGCTAGACGAAACAATGCTATGTGCTGCACCGCTGAAAGTGATTGTCTTGCGATTAGTAGGATTATTGACATCATAAACCTCTATCTCTAAAGTACCAATGCCTTCTTTGCCGTTGGGGCGAAACGATACTCTAAAATCATGTAAGAGTTGATTGGCACCTAACGAAAAAGTATGTTCGCTTGTCAATGAAGTGTGGCATTGGTGGTCACAAACCACGACTTGCCAACCATCGGACAAGTTTGTTTTTTTGATTTCCCAACGCAGCTGTATAGTGCTATTGGATAAGTTACGAATAATAACGGCAGGTGTTACTTCCTTGCTGATGTTGCCTTGTTGAGTCGCAAAAGTACTAGACAGATGAAAAGTATTTTGAGCGGTCAAATATAGACCAAGGTGAAGGAAAAATAAGATAGCGAGTATAGTTTTTTGCATAATTCTGTCAGTTTGGCAGGTTAGTAAGCTGAAAAGCATGAAAGTAGTGTAACAGTTATCACTGTTCAAGATGCGTGCCTAGTCGGTGTAATGTTTTGAGTGATGGCACTATAATTTATTATTTTAAATAATTAGGGTGTAGGTAAATGTATTTTGATTGAAAAGTATTACCGAATCATGTACTTATAAAGTTAATGTTTTTTTGATGATTTATAGGGTAATACTATTTATTTGTTGAAATAAATGGAGAACTATTATTCGAGTTAAGTGTTAGGTGAAGCATATAAATATTGGAAATGCACAGTGTGTACTTAAATAATATTGCAAGTTTTGACTAAAAGTCCAAATATTGTATAGGTAAACTTGAATATCTCAAAAAAACTACTAACTATCTTCCAATTGTAAGATTAGTTTATTAACTTTGAAATAACTAGTTATGTTCATTTGTTAATATCTTATTTACATATTCAATCAAAATCAAGTACAAAATCAAATATTATGAAAAAAGGATTTTTATCTACACTCATGTTGGCAGCAGTTGGCTTTTCAGCCAATGCACAAGTGCCAAGAATGCCATTTATCGAACATTTTACCCAAGCTTCTTGTGCACCTTGTGCGAGCCAAAACCCAGCTCTAAAAGTGACACTAGACAACTTTGGTACAGCCAACTACGTCAAGGTAACTCACCAAACGTCTTGGCCCGGAACTGACCCAATGAACACAGAATATGCTGCTGGACCCAATGACAGAAGGATTTACTACGGTGTGACAAGTGTACCTGATGCTTCTCTAAATGGAGGAACAACAGATGCACCTAATACAGCAGTAACTACGGCTAAATTGAATACGGTGGCAGGTCAAACGACACCTTACGAGATGGAGTTGAGTCAAACGTGGATTTCGTTAGATACATTGAAGGTAGATTTAGTTATTCGTAATACGACTGCTGCGGCAGTTGCAGTTGCAGATAGACTTCATTTATCAATGGTAGAAAACTTTATTGGGTTTTCATCAGCTCCAGGATCTAATGGAGAAACAGAATTCTATTATGTACAGCGTAATATGTACAATATAGCTACGGGAGCATCTAGCACGGCAGGACTGACTATTGGAGCTATTCCAGCGAATGATTCGTTGACATATAGCTTGACATTGACTAGCTTGCCTACTTATATCCGCGACAAAAGTGAAATCTCTTTTGCAGCATACCTACAAAATCAATCTACTAAAGCAGTACACCAAGCAGCAAAAAGTATGGCGGGCGGAATACCTGGATACTTAACGGTAGCCGCTACTTCTGCTTCCATAGCAAGCACAGATTTATGTGATGCCAACTTTACGCCAGCGGTTAATTTCGCTAATAATGGAGCAGACCCTATAACTAGTGTTGATGTACAATATACTATCAATGGTGGTACGCCAGTAACACAGACTTATACTCCAATGACTCCAATTATGCAGGGGCAATCAGCTAGTATTAACTTTGCTGCAATCGTTTTGCCACTAGGTTCTTCAGCAGTAAATTATGAAGTGACAGATGTGAATGCAGGAGGTTTGTATGCTAAAAGTGCTGTCATAATTCCTACAGAAAACTATGCTAAAATTAGCGCTACTGCAGTAGCAGCACCACTAACAGAAGGGTTTGAAACTTCAACACTATTGGCAGGTACTGGCTACGTAACAGAATTTAATCAAGGTATCTTTATTACCAATGGACTTACTTCTAACGTATTTTCTGGGCTAGATGGTACTAATTATGGCTATGGTGCTATAGGCGGATTTGGTCGTACTAACCGTTCTATTCGTTTCCGCTCTTATAATATTGGTTCTGGAAATATTGGTTATGTAATGATGAATAAAGTTGATTTGACCAATAACTCAGAAGTGACTTTTGATTATGCTTACTCTGGCTATGCAGGAACTGATGGAGCTGCTATCCCTGCTGGAGGGGACAAACTTGATATAGAAGTATCTACCGATTGTGGTCAAACTTGGTCAAGCAGCTTGTGGTCACGTCAAGGTGCTGGGTTGCAGACTACTCCTTCTTTGAGTACTACTTACACGCCTGCTGATGGCGATTCGTCGCAGTGGATGACTGCAGTAGTGGACTTGAGTGCTTATGACAATACCAATGAGGTATCTGTCCGTTTGAAATTCACTTCTGCTTATGGCAATAATATCTTTGTGGATAATATTAGTATAGCACAAAGTCTAGTTGGTAGCACAACGGCTATAACTCCTGCTACTGCTAACATGACTATCCTGCCAAATCCTGTAAGCAACTACATGACTGTACAGTTCACGATGGAGGAAATGACAGAAGCAAATGTGGCTATCTTCAATACACTTGGGCAACAAGTACAGCAAGTAGCTAATCGTACATTTGAAGGACAAAATAACTTGAACGTAAATACTACAGAACTTGCTTCTGGTGTTTATTTCTTGAATATTACATCCGAAAAAGGTACTTCTACTAAGCGTTTTGTAGTAGAAAAATAAGCAAATAACAACTGCTAGAATTGGCACAAGCCAATCTATAATATACAAAGGGGACAAAGCTATCTGATAGCTTTGTCCCCTCTTTTTTATGATAGGTAGTTTATAGATTATTGATAATACAGAAGAATAATATCTGCTAGAGTATGATCTCCAATACTTGATTTTTCCAGAATAGTAATAGACAGGAATCGAACCTGCGTCCAGACGACTAGGCAACCCTAGAGCATCTCCTCGTGTATTCGTTGTCGAAAAGAATCCACGAGTTGCTAAAGCCACTCGCACACTACTACTTACTCTGCCGAATCGCTAGCATTCATTCAAGCAAGAAAGGTATTCTCAATAGAAGATATTATCATCAATTGATTGGTTGGTACTGCCTCGGAGGCAATACCCGATTGTTTTGGTCGATGCAGCTGTCGAGCGATACAAAGCTTCGTACTGAATCGTAAAAAATAAGGCAGACTTTCTGTCATAAATGAATAGCTGTTTTATGTGGTTAGAAAATATCAAAAAAAAACTTGCCGCTGAATAGAATATCAACGGCAAGTCTGTTTGAGTTTCTGAAATAACTCAACAAATTATGGTTGATGATTGATATCGACAGCTTGACGGCTATAACCCAACTGCCATCTACTAGCAGTCATACAAGGTGTATCAATAGTCGTGATGGCTTCGCCCACTGGAGCAGTGCCACTCTTCTGATGCCCACGAGTAGTAGGAATCAATACAACTGATTTTTTATTTTCTTTCTGGAGAACTGTTGCAGTGGCGAAAGCAGCAACAACAGGCGCAATAAACATAACTAATGTGTTCATGGTGTTATTTTTTGTTTAGGAGCAATCTAGGACTGCCACTGGTGATATAAATAATAATGTCTATACCATTAATTAAAGACTCATTTTGAACAATCGAATTTTCGTGCCAATCTTTCTGTTTTGCCAAAAGATGCACTAACGATTCATTCTTTCGCCTAGTGTTAGTATAGCATTATAATATGTTGTACTTAATACAACTACCCAAAAAATATACACAATGAAGGTTAATCGCTTGTTTGTAGTTGTAGGACGCTTAATTGCCCAAGCTACAAACAAACAGTTTAGGAAGGGATCCTAAAAATAGGTAAGTAGCGAGGATTTGTTTCGGCTTGAATATTCCAATCCAGACAATGATTGTCAGGTAACTGACCACCATACGAGTATGCTGCGGACATTTGTCCATTAGTACTTATACGACCGTCCTGAAAACATATTTCAGGAGTTGGTATAGCATTTAGCATCAATTTGATATGGCAATAAGTTATAGTCATCAAATAAAAATTGTTGTTTTAAAGTGCCGAAAAGTTAAGAGTAAAAAGCTATTTTTTGCCTTTCAAGATACATAACCCTAGCTTTGGGTGATATAGTTCCTGAAGAAGAGGTTCTAAATGAATTTACTTTTTTTGTTTTGTTTTAACTGATTGATAATCAATTGGTTGTTTGTGTTTTTTATTTTACATTTTTCTGACAATTACCTTGAGGGCTAAAGTTTGAGAAGTATTACATATACTTTTTTATTCGTTGATACGGTGCGATTTGTAAACGAATAGAACAATAGACGTTCTAGGAGAGATTTGGGATATACGATATTCAGAATTATTTGTATATTGGTCTTAAATTGCCTTAGATACACTCTTAGCAATAACCTACTATTAGCCGAAAGGCTACTTTGTATATCCTATAGCTGTTATTATCCATGGAAGAAAATAAACCACAAGAACCCAATAAGCCTTCTCCGAAGGTCACCAAGGTGACGAAAGCGGATATTGTTGCTCGTCAAACATTACCAGAACGAGCGAAGCACTTTTTTGAAGATTTTCGCAAGCTATTTAGCTTAGAAATAGATACCGACGAAGCAGGTACTATCGAAAATATACAGAAGAGTATTGAGTTTAGAGGTGGTAATCTCTGGGGGTTGATTTTTGCCGCTTTTATCGCTTCGATTGGTCTCAATGTCAATTCTGGAGCGGTGGTAATTGGGGCGATGTTAATATCGCCACTAATGGGTCCGATAGTAGGGACAGGTTTTGCGATAGCAACCAATGACTTTGATACGCTGAAGTATGCCATACGAAATCTGGCACTTTTTATCATCGTTTCCATTGTTGCTTCGACTATCTACTTTGGGCTCTCGCCCATCAAGACATTGACCGCCCAGCTAGAGGCTAGAACCTATCCTACTTTTTATGATGTGCTTATCGCTATATGTGGTGGGGCTATCGGGATTGTGGCGAGTTCTAGATCGGATAGAGGCAATGCAATACCGGGGGTAGCGATTGCGACGGCATTGATGCCGCCTTTGTGTACGGTTGGGTATGGAATAGCTACTTTTCATTGGGAGTATGCAGCAGGAGCGTTTTATTTGTTTTTTATCAACTCGGTGTTTATTGCTGGTACCGCATTTTTGTTTGTGAGTGCCCTCAAATTTCCACACAAGGAGTTCTTGGATCCTGTACGAGAGCAGAAGTACAAAACGATTATGGTAATTATAGTGGTCGTCACCATTATACCTAGTATTTATACGGCTTACAATGTAGTTAAGCAAGAATTATTCAATAGTCGAGTCGCTGTTTTTTCCAAAAAAGCGAAGGCTTACCCACTAGAAAAAGGCTTAATGGTAGGTATGCCTGTGCCTGATTATCGACAGGATACTGCTACAATAGAATTGACGGTGATGGGGGGCTTAACTCAAAGGGACAAAACTTATCTGCTCAACGAAATGAAAGCGGCAGGCTTGGCAAATGCTAAATTGTTGATTCGGGAAGGTAGCGGGATTGATGTGGAATCGGTCGTCAAAGAAATAGCAGACATCAAGAGTAGTTTTTCGGCACTAAAGGACGAACACAGTACGCTGGTTAGTGACCTCTATACCAATAACAAGGACTTATTGCAAAGCAAAATAAAAGAAATTGATTCGCTCAAAAAGATAATAGCCGTCGTCAATGTACAGACGGCGAGAAGTAATAGACCAATTGGAGATATTGCAATGGCATTTTCTGCCTTATTTCCACAAGCCACCGAAATAGCTTATAGTGAATTGGTGAAAATGAATACCAAAGAGCAACGACTGGATACTTTGCCTACCATCATACTAAATTGGTCAGGGCGTAGAGGAGTAGGCAAAGAAGAAAAAGAACGTATGAGCAATTTTTTTAAAGCTAGTATGAAACTAGACACTGTAGATATAATCGTATATTAATGGAATTAGCACCCGAACAAGAATTTTTGGTAGCCTTGCAGACGAGTTTAGCCCAAGAGCAATTAGTTAAATTGACGTTGAGCAAATGTAGTCCTAAGTCAAGCGAATTGACACATCTGTATATTCGCCCGATTCTTATCAAAGATAGATTGCAGTTGTCGTTTACGTATCGTTATACGACCAAGGATATAGTCAAAAACTATGCACTGAAAGAAGCCATCGCTATTCTGGAAGAACAACTAGGAAGCCACTTTCTGAATGCTACCTTGTTGACAACTACGGCGGATTGGCTATTGCAATACAACAAAAAAAGAAAAGCAAGACTACAACAACGAAATCCTAGCACAACAGAGATAGTTGGGACAGAACACAACAAACAAAAAAATTATTTGATAGCAGAAGATAGTCCTTTTTTGAGCAACTTGGGGATTGCCAGCCATGGCAAAATAGCGAAGAAACAGCAGGATAAATTTCGTCAAATCAATAAGTATATAGAGGTAATGTCGGGGCTACTAGAACAGGCAGATTTGCCACTAGTGCCGCAGGTAGTAGATATGGGTTGTGGCAAGGGTTATTTGACGTTTGCTTTACGCCAATACTTGGCTCAACATCAGCAAGATGCGAAGATTGTAGGAATAGAACTGCGACCAAATTTGGTGGAGTTTTGCAATAATCAAGCAGCGGCTTTAGGTTGGAATAATTTGGAGTTTGTAGCACAAGATATATTGACGTATGACAATGACAAAATAGATGTATTGATTGCCTTACATGCCTGCGATATTGCTACTGATATTGCGATAGCTAAAGGTATCAAAGCTAATGCTCCATTGATAGTTACGGCTCCCTGTTGTCATAAACAAATCCGTAGAGCCATGCGGTCGAGCCAGACGGTCAACAACAGTCTAGCGCCATTGCTCAAAAATGGTATTGTAGAAGAACGCCAAGCCGAAATTATTACTGATGGAATTCGTGCTTTATTGCTGGAAGCACATGGTTACCAAACGAAGGTGTTTGAATTTATTTCGTCGGAACATACTGCCAAAAATCTATTGATTACAGCGGTCAAAAAAACGAATAAAGAACAACCAGACCCTCAATTATTAGCACAAATAGAAGCTATAAAAGCGGATTTTGGTATAGAAACACATTATTTAGAAACTCTTTTGTAAGTGCCAATTTATTGTAATTCTTGGGGGAGCGTTTCGGCGAGCTTCAAAAAATCCTGCATCTTGAGTAGGGCTGTTATTTGGTCTGGGCAATAGTCTTCCATCAGTTCGATAGAAGGGAGATTGGTCAGTACGGTTCTTTGGTGTTCGGTGGTGGCAGTATCGAGTTGTAGTACTTCCTTGAGGTCGTACTGTATGAGTGCTTGTGTCAGTTCGTCAGGCTGATAAACAGGCTGTACACGCTGCTGAATACAGCTACTCAATACCAGCGTATAAGACTGAAAACCAATAATTCCTGCACGTATTTCGGTCAAATCTTGTGGCGATAAGTTATTCATATTGTACTGCTGAGGCATGGCTTGCATGAAAGCAATACCTTGATCTAATCGCTGGATATACTCGTCGCCATACAACTCCAAACAATGGCAGCGAGCTTCTGCCTGATGCTCCAAAAACACGACAGTGTCGGGTAGTAATTGGTCAATTTTTCGTTGCTGGCAAGCCGTCAAAAATAAGAATAGAAGACTAGCTAAAAGAACATTTTTTTTCATGTGATGTCTATTGATGAGTCAATTTCTTGAAAAGAATAAAAGAATAAATACTAGCGATGAGCATGGGAACCACCATCAAACCAATGACGACCCCAAAGGCAATTTGATTGGGCAGAATGAGCAATGACAAGAGTCCAAAGATACCAGCAAGTACCCACAAACGACCACCCAAAAGATGCGTTTTTTTCCATACTTTTTCGTTGGCAAGTGTCCAAGGTGTACGGATTCCCATAAAATAATTGGGGCGAATACTGGTCATGTAATTGCCAAAAAGTAGCATAAAAATTGCCAAGACGCTCGCAATCATAGTATTGACAGATATATCCATTATATCGGCACTTGCCAACAAAATAATAACAAAAAGACTGCTAATAAAGACTTGCATAAGCAATCGCATCTTATAAAAATTGCTGCCCATCAATTTGATGTTATTGCGTTTGGCGGCTATTTTGGGGAGTAGCAAAAATAGGAGATAAGTAAACAATTGCATACCTCCCAATACAAATAGCAACTCCCATTTGCTACCATAATTATCGGTTTCTCCTTTGATATTCCAATGCAGTGGCACTTGCTCTGGCAGGCTGTTCCATACGGTAGCCAAATAAACCAAAGGAGCTAGTACTACTAGCAAAATAAGTGCTTCGCCCAACCATTTTTTATCTTTCATACGACCTTATTTTTTATTGTTAGAATTAAATTGCATCAACCAGCCAATGACTTCGTCAAATACTGTCATGTTGAGCGAATAATGTATAAATTGTCCTGAACGAATGCCCACTACCAATTCTGCCCGCTTGAGTATATCCAGATGATGCGAAATGCTGGGTTTGGATATATCAAAATGAGCGGCAATAGCACCAGCGGATTGGTCTTCTTCTTTTAGCAATTCTAAAATTGCTCGTCGAGTAGGGTCGTTTAGGGCTTTGAATAAGTTATTCATAGTTTAATTTAGATGTTTAGGCAATTGTCTAAATGGTTAAACTCTAAAAATAAAATAAAGTTGCGTTTGGGAGGAAACAACTTCAAAATTTATGGAAGAATGAGCGAAAATCCCTTAGGGTATTTCTACAGAAGTTTGGCTGTTGGCTTGGTCGTGAATACTGCCAATGAGTTCAAAAACTTCATTGAAAGGAAGGTTGCCCAATGCTTTGAGTACTAGGTTGACTTCTTCTATATTGAGGGATAACTGAATGGGTGGGCGAGGAGTTGTATTCTTGTTTTCTTTCATGATTGATTATATTAGGTTGCCCTAATGTAGTAAGAGCATGTCTAAATTTATACTAATTTGTAATTTGAAAAGTCTTTTCTTGTTATATTTCGCCTATTTTTTGCTCCATAGCTAAGGCTATGCAGTAAAAAAGGAGGTTTATCTAACAAAAAAATCCTACACAAATCATCAAAAAATATAATTTTAGACACGCTCTAAAGTTGTAGAACAGTTGGCAACTTTGGAGATACAAAATTGTAGAAAGTAGAAGTATGATTTTGTTGGATAATGACTGGAGTTCTGTTAATTTTGTCAAAATAACTTGTAACTAATCGTGTTTTTAGTTATTAAGATAACAAACAATTTTAGACATGCTCTTAGAGCGTGTCTAAAACTATACTAATTTGTAATTTGAAAAGTCTTTTCTTGTTATATTTTGCCTATTTTTCACCGCATAGCTAAGGCTATGAGGTGAAAAATGAGTCTTAGCTAACAAAAAAAATCCTACACAAATTATCAAAAATTCTAATTTTAGAAACGCTCTTAGAGCATGATTTGCAAATGTGCAAAATGGCACCTAAAAATAATACTTATGAAAACGACTTTTTTGTGGATACTACTCGGCAGTTTCCTAATAGGATGTAACACGACAGAAAACCCCAATACAGATACCCTAGAAGGAGCAGAACAATTGTCCTCAACGACCGAAGAGTTGAAGTTGGTAGAAAAAATAACGTATGCTCCCGATAGTAGCAAGACGGTTTATCAAGTGAATGAGCATACCAATCAGAAGCATGGAAAGTATCAAGAATTTGATGCAGCAGGGACATTGAGAATAGAAAGAAATTATGAATCAGATTTGGCGACGGGTAGCGAAAAAATGTACAACGAAGCAGGCAAATTAACGAGCCAATTTCTGCTCAATGCAGGCAAATATGATGGTAGATTTGAATATTACTATGAAGATGGTACGCTCAAACAAGAAGGAGTCTATAAGGAAGATAAAATGGAGGGCGAGCTCAAAACCTATTACGCCAACGGAAAAATGAAGGAAACAATAGTACTAGTAGGGGGCAAAACACAGGGTCCATTTGTAGAATATAACGAAAATGGCACCCTCAAAACAGAGGGGACTTATAATTATAAACAAGAACAGGAAACGCTGGAAATGGGACTGCTCAAAGAGTACGACGTAGAAGGAGAATTGACAACCAAGAAAGTTTGTCAAGATGGGGTTTGTTGTACCATTTGGACGAAAGCAGATGGAGCGGTAAATACCAAAAACTCACTTTGCGAATCTATTGTAGAAGCTTATAATGCCAATCCAGAGAATCAAGAAACTAACTCAACGGTAGAATAATGAGGAATACTCCAATAAAACAACTGGTACTTCTGTTAATCACTGTAGTCTGCTTTTCTGCTTGCCAAATCAAGACGGTTCGGGTTCGTGATCAAGGCAAATTGATAGAAAAATATCAAATTAATCGAAAGACGAAAGAGAAGGAAGGCTACGCCAAATCGTTTTATGACAATAAAAAAATAGCGATTGTAGAATACTACAAAAATGGTCTGTTAGATGGCACAATTACTAGCTATTATCCTGATGGAAGTACACAAAGCACCACCATAGCGACCGCAGGAAAATACGAAGGCGATTTTAGGTATTATTATGAAGATGGTACGCTCAAACAAAAAGGCATCCATCGCAACGATAAAATAGAAGGCAACTTAACGAGCTATTACCCAAACGGGCAAATAAAAGAAGTTGTCTGGATTCGGGCAAACGATGAAAATGGTCCTTTCAGAGAATATAATCAAGCAGGGGTTTTGACTGCTCAAGGCAATTATGTAACCGTAGGAGAAGCGACAGCACTCGAAGATGGTTTATTGTATTTGTATGACAAAGAAACAGGAAAATTAGAGAAAAAAATGCGTTGTAAAGAAGGTGTTTGTTGTACTATTTGGAATAACACAGCGGGTTATGTGTCTTCCAAAAATAAACTTTGTGACGAGATTTTGGATAAGGAATAGCCCATAATATTCAGCAAATAATTAGCCTATGCTATTATTTAACAGCTAGGGTAAGCAGCAAATAAAGCTGCCTGTGCGTTTATAAGAAAGTCGCCACAACCAAATGGTTGTGGCGACTTTAAATTTTATTCATCTCCTGCTCTAGGAGCATCTAAATTAGCTACTTTATAGATTCTAACTCTACATTATTTACCATTTTTTAGCAGAAAAAACAAGCCTATTCCTACGTATAGGAATGTTCTTTAAGAACGATGATTACACTGTTTTTTCGTCCAAATCGAAATAATGAAAAGTATGCTATTTGTACTCCTCCTTTGGAGTTTTCCTTCCATCATTTTGGCTCAACACCACTGGCTTGGTACTGTTCTGGGTATTGACATTACCAACAAAGCAGATTATGCCGTCCCCAACAAAGTTGGATTTATAGGCGGTCTGACGTATGGCTATCAAGCCCACCAAAATTTTGTATTTGAAGCTAATCTACTATATAACCAACGTGGTTTTCAACAAGATTATCAGTTCCGAGATGTGAACGGCAAAGTCATGTACCACGAGCGTGTCGTGTATGGCTTCAATTACCTATCGTTGCCACTCAAACTGAGTTGTCGAACCGATGACCCCTTGCATTTGATTGCCAATGTGGGCGTTTTGCCCTCGGTGCTACTTCAAGCAGCAACATCTTCCTTGACGAAGCCACCGATAGAAAGAAACAAAGTTAGTTTTGATTTGGGAGTTATAGCAGAGTTAGGGATTGGTTATACGCTCTACAAAAACGTTTCTTTTTATGCTTTGGCAGGGGTACAGCGTACCTTTTGGACAGTCAATCCCAATATGAGCAGAAACAAAACTATCTCACATTATGGCTGGGACTTTTCCTTGGGTTTTCGTTACATATTGGAAAAAGAGGTCAAAGCCGATACGCCCGTCCAGCTCCAATCTCCTCGAGTGTAGCTTACTTAACAGAACTGTTTGTGCCGCATAGACAGAAAACACCACTTTTTTTTGCTAATTTTGAGTACTTGCAAGCCTTGCAGGTATTCGTATTCTACCAAATAAATAATTATGAAATTATATTTTAGGCTACTCGCCCTTGTGTTACTAACGGTCAATTTGACCACCGCACAGATAGGCGGCAATAGCACCTACGAATTTTTGAGATTGCCGACCACGGCACGTATTACCGCCACGGGTGGGAGTTTGATTACGGTCAAGGATAGTGATTTAGGATTGGCGTTTAGCAATCCCGCAGCACTCAATGAGAGCATGCACCAAAAAGTATCTTTCAATCAGAGTATTTATATGGGCGGAACCACCTACGGCTATTTGGCGTATGGACATCACATCGACAAAATTCCGCTTACGGTACATGCAGGATTGCAGTACATGAGTTATGGCAAGTTTCAAGATAGAGATATTACTGGAGCGCCTACGGGCGAATCTCGTGCAGGAGACTATGCCATCAATATAGGTGCAGGATATCAGGCGAGCAAATTTCTTTCGGTAGGAGCCAACGTCAAGACGATTTTATCTTATTTGGGCAGTTATAACTCGACAGGTATGGCGTTTGACCTTGCAGGAATGTACAACGATACGGCACACAAAATAGCGGTAACGGTCGCTTTCAAAAATATAGGAACACAATTTTCGACTTATGCACGCAATCAAAACTTTGAACCCTTACCTACGGATTTGCAGATTGGTTTTGCTCATCAGTTGAAATATATCCCAATGCGCTTTTCAGTTATTATGCACAATATACAGCGTTGGGGAATCGTGTACGACGACCCTAGCCAACAGAGCAATCAAATACTATTGACAGACAATGCCAATCAACCGACGACTAACAATGCAGGTAAAGTGGTAGATGATATTTTCCGCCACTTTATATTCAATATAGAATTTTTGTTTGGTAGAAAAGGCAAGCCAGAAACCGTACGATTGGCGGCAGGATACAATCACATGCGTCGAGGTGAATTGGGCGTGAGTACGCTCAATAATCTATCAGGATTTTCCTTTGGTTTGGGCATTCGTGTCAAACAATTTCAGTTTGATTATGGGTTTGGTAGTTATCACTTTGCAGGAGCGGCACACCATTTGGGTTTGTCGGTGAATTTGAGTGAATTTATGAAAGGAAATAGCAGAGGAACTGCTAATTGATATTAGCAGAATAAAAAAAAGGCGACCCACTCTAACACTTACAAATGAGTAGGTCGCCAAGCCAATAAAAATAGTGTACTCGACTTGAACACCGTGGCTATTAAAATCTTAGTCTTCTTTGGAATTATCGATAACATCAAATTCTTGCAAGTGGTGCAGCTGAATAAGATTAGCTAATTGATTGGCTTTTGGGAATTGGGTTTTTTGTAGTCCTGCCAGCCAAACTTGATAGTCTAGTTTAGCAATATCTTTGATAACGGCAAGTTCGCCAGAAGTCAATAATACACTAGCCGCACGGAAACTCGTCCAAGCGTTTTCGTATTGGCTATAACAAGTGCCGTTGACCGATTGCTGCCCTGTGATTCCTGCTGCCAGTGGATTGTCGGCACACGAAATGCCAAAATGATTGTGGCTACTTTGTGCCAACGGATGTGTCCCATAATTGCTATTAGCAATAGCCAATGCAAGCAAAACAGAAGCGGGGATATTGTATTTCTGCATTTCGGATTGTGCCAAATCGGCAAAGCGAGCAATATAGTTATCTTGTGCAGCAGTCGATACTGCTATAGATTGATTATAAATGATATTATCAGCAGAAACACTGCTAGTATTGTTAGTAGATAAAGCAGGTACTAGGCTTGCTGTGGCTGCCAAATATTGTTCGTTTGGACTCGGTATATTACTACTACGAATAGCCCAAGCCATACAGATAGTTAGCACACAAGTCGTGAGAGCTATTTTTTTGCCTTGCGTACGCAATAGATGTAATAAGTGTTGTTTGGTGAGTTGACGTTTGAGTTGCGACCAGCGCAAAGCGTGCTGCAACGATTGCAAAATTTGCTTGAAATCATCGAGCTTGGAAGTAGGGACAGGTGGCGGTATATAAATGACAATAGCATTATCTTCTATAGTTTCGGCATCTTGTAGTTCTATATCAATGGCTTCTAGGTTCGGGATTTCGATCGTGAGTGGAGTAGTCGAAAGGTTGGTGGTCGTATTCATATTGATAGATATATTTGTAGTAATTGGCTCTTTTTGCTGACACAAATATAAAACATTTTGTTTCAAATAAAAGTATTTAGTTCGTAAATTTTAAAACTTTTTGTTTTATGCAGCTTTTTTTTGCACACCGCATACAGGATAACAAGGCATGGCTAGATGCCGAAGAAACTCGACATTGCGTCAAGACATTGCGCAAGCAAGTGGGAGATACTATCCATTTGGTAGATGGAGAAGGAGGATTTTATGAAGCTCAGATTGTCGATTTTGACAAAAAAAGTTGTGAATTGCTGCTAAAGCAACAGCTAGCAGACGAGCAAAAGAGGGATTATAAAATTCATATTGCGATAGCACCCACCAAAAATATCAATCGCTTGGAGTGGTTCTTGGAGAAAGCCACCGAATTGGGGGTAGATACCATTACGCCTATTTTGTGTCAGCGTTCGGAGCGCAAAAATATTAGGCTAGACCGCCTCCAAAAAATAATCTTATCTGCAGCGAAACAATCGCTCAAAAGCCAATTTCCGACGATACGAGAATTGACGAAATTTAAAAATTTTGTGGAGCAGACCACTGCCGCAACCAAAGTGATTGCACATTGCAATACAAGCCCTTTACCACCTTTGCAGCACTTGGCGGCTATTAGTCAAGATATTATTATCTTGATAGGTCCAGAAGGCGATTTTAGTATGCAGGAGGTCGATTTGGCTACCGCCAATGGTTATCAAGAAGTGGGATTGGGCAAAAGCCGATTGCGTACCGAAACGGCAGGTATTGCTGCTTGTCATACCATACACTTGGTGCAGGCACAAGGAAGTAAAAAGGAGTTATAACAAAAAAAGTGCTACAAGGTCTCCACCAAGCAGCACTTTATTTTGTCTATAAAAAATAACTTAGAATAGTGGTTTTTGAAATCAAGACTACTGATCCACTACTCAAAAAACTCCTAAAAAAAACAATCTTATTATGACTAATTGACCACACAAAACTAAAAACTAATACACATTTGTTTATTACCATTCACACTACTAAAAAATAACAAAACTACTTTGTGTGGTACATTATATCTATATTCAAGTAGTGTGCCAAATAATAATTGGCTTCATTAAGGAAGTGTCAAAAAAACATAAAGTGTTTCTTAAACCAATTTTTAGCTCTAAAAAATAAAGCTCCAAATGGGGTAGGTTTTTGAGGGTTATAATCAAAAATATCCCTTCATCATTTTAATTATTTTATGAATAACAAAATCATATCCTGTCTAGTCGTTTGTAGTTTTATGCTACTCTTATTGCAGTTGAGTTCTTGTACCAAGAATCAATTCATTACCAATCCAGGGGCAGGCTTAGAGTTCGAACTCGATACACTGACCTTCGATACTGTTTTTACGCAGTTGGGCAATGCCACTCGACGGGTCAAGGTCTATAATCGACACAATCAGCCGATTCAGGTATCCAATGTTTATTTGGGTGGTGGCGAAGCGTCGGATTTCAATATCAATATAGATGGCTATTCGGGTCACAGCACGACCAATGTAGAAATTCCAGCCAAGGACAGTATTTATATTTTTGCGACGGTCTATATCGACCCCAATAATGGAAATTCTGTGCGAGAAGATTCTATTGTTTTTCAGACCGAAGGCGGAGGTAGCCAATCGCTACAATTGTATGCTTATGGTTGGAACGCAATTTATATTGGACAAGTTGGTTTCGAGACCTTGATTACCTCCAATGTCACTTTGACACCAGCACAGCCGTATATTTTTATGGGTAGGATTCGGTTTAGAGATGCTTGCCTGACGATACAAGGCGGCACGGAAATTTTTATGTTTGGAGGACCTTCTACGCAGCCTGGGGGGCGAGCTTTGATTTACATTGATTCCAATGCTTGTATCAAAAGTAATGTGAACGGCTATTTAGACAATCCTGTTGAGATTAAAACACACCGCCTAGAGACCGATTATCAATTGATAACTTTCCATCATCAAGGTATTTTCTTATCCAACTTTAGTCGAGATAATCAAATCCATGGTACCATTATTCGGAATGGGGTAGATGGCATACAGGTAGAAGGTGGCTCAAGTAATGGCAACCCAAAACTCGAAATCAAGAACAGCTATATTTATAATGTAGAGCGAGCGGGGATTATTGCGGTGCAAGCCGATATCAAGGCTGAAAATTTAGTTATAGCCAATTCCAATCAATACAATTTGGTAACTATTTATGGTGGTACTTATGAGTTTGAGCATTGTACTTTTGCCAATTATGGAGCGGGATTAGTGACTCGCAGCGAGCCAATTATTAGCGTTCGAGATTTTTATATTGATGCGGATAAAGTAGTCTTTGTCAATAATGACCCAAGTTATGCACGCTTCACGAATAGTATTATTTATGGTACTCGTAGAGAAGAAACAGAGGTGTTGTTGGGAGACCAAGCAGGCAACCCAAATTTTGAAGTCAATTTTGATTACTGCCTCATGCGTCTAGATACCTTTACACAAGGTGTGCAACCAACCACCATTACCAATCGTCAACCACTGTTTGTGGATACCGAAGAATTTAATTACGAAATAGATTCATTGGATTCCCCTGCTTATCAAGCGGCAGTACCAAGGAGTTTATTTAGAGATGCTAATAATAAGGCTCGCAGCTCCAATACGCCAAGTATGGGAGCGTATGAGATTGGGAATTAGTAGGGTTGTAAATAAATATAAAATCGTACAGAGTATTTTCGTGAGACGAAAAAAAAGCGGTCAAACTCCATTATTGGAATTTGACCGCTTACATTATATGTATCAAGCTACAAAAGAATTATTACTTCTTCTTTTTCTTTGCACCTTTAGTTGTTACTTCGATTGTGCCTTTGTCGGCATCATCTTCTTCGCCCTCTTCTTTTTTGAGGGTCACCACCAATGTCGTTCCTTCCTCAAAATCGTTTTGGTTGTTCAGAATAAATTCTGCCAAAGGATCTTCCAAGTATTTTTGTATCGCTCTATTGAGTGGTCTCGCTCCAAACTGAGGATCGTAGCCTTTCTCCGCAATAAAGGTTTTTGCTTTTTCGTCGAGCTCAATCTTGAATCCTAATTCGAGGATACGACCGTACAAGTCTTTGAGTGAAATATCAATAATTTTGAAGATTTCTTCTTTGTCCAAGCTATTGAATACGACTACATCATCGATTCTATTGAGAAACTCTGGAGAGAATGTGCGCTGCAATGCACCTTGAATAATTCCTTTAGAAGTTTCTTCAGAAGAATTCTCTCTAGATTTAGTTGCAAAACCAACGCCTTGACCAAAGTCTTTCAGTTTTCTGACTCCAACATTAGAAGTCATGATAATCAGTGTGTTCTTGAAATCAACTTTTCTACCTAGACCGTCGGTCAATTGACCATCGTCCAATACTTGTAGCAAGATATTGAAAATATCAGGGTGTGCTTTTTCGATTTCGTCAAGCAAGACAACAGAATAAGGCTTGCGACGAACCTTTTCGGTCAACTGTCCACCTTCTTCATACCCTACATAACCTGGAGGAGCACCAATCAATCTACTAACTGCAAATTTTTCCATGTACTCACTCATATCAATACGAATCAACGAATCTTCTGAGTTGAACATTTCACGAGCCAATACTTTTGCCAATTCTGTCTTACCAACTCCTGTTGGGCCTAAGAAAATGAACGTACCGATTGGTTTATTCGGGTCTTTCAGACCAACACGATTACGCTGAATCGCTTTAGTTACTTTCACAATGGCTTCATCTTGACCAATAACATGACCTTGCAATTCGGTATTCATATTGAGTAGCTTTTTGCTCTCATTCTGAGCAACACTACTAACAGGAATGCCCGTCATCATAGAGACAACTTCCGCAATATCATCATCAGTAACAGGATAGCGTCTAGTTTTAGAATCTTCATCCCATTTTTTCTTGCTATCCTCTAGTTGACGAATCAATTTAGATTCTTTGTCTCTAAAGTTGGCTGCTTTTTCGTACTCTTGGTCACGAACAGCTTGATTTTTCTCTTCTTTGGTCGTCTCAATTTCTTCCTCTAGCTGTATAATATGCTTTGGGACATGGATGTTTTTGAGGTGTACTCTAGCCCCTACTTCGTCCATGACATCAATTGCCTTATCAGGCAAGAAACGATCAGAAATATAGCGATCACTCAATTTGACACAAGCTTCTATTGCTTCGTCGGAGTAAGTCACATGGTGAAACTCTTCGTATTTTTCCTTGATATTGCCCAAAATATGCACCGCCTCTTCTGGTGTAGGTGGCTCTATCAATACTTTCTGGAATCGTCGATCCAAGGCACCATCTTTCTCTATATATTGACGATACTCGTCCAATGTAGAAGCTCCAATACATTGCAATTCTCCACGAGCCAAAGCAGGCTTAAAGATATTGGAAGCATCTAGCGAACCTGTAGCTCCACCAGCACCTACTATTGTGTGTATTTCATCTATAAACAAAATAACATCTCTCGATTTTTCGAGTTCTGTCATAATAGCTTTCATGCGTTCCTCAAACTGACCACGGTATTTGGTGCCTGCTACCAATGCTGCCAAGTCAAGCATAACAATACGCTTACTGAACAGATTGCGAGAAATTTGGCGTTGGTGAATACGCAATGCCAATCCTTCTACTACAGCTGTTTTACCTACCCCTGGTTCGCCTATCAAGATAGGGTTATTTTTCTTTCTACGAGACAAGATTTGCGATACACGTTCTATTTCGCTTTCTCTACCAATAATAGGATCCAATTTGCCTTCTTCAGCCAGCTTGGATACATCACGACCAAAGTTGTCCAATACGGGTGTATGTGATTTGCCTTGACGCTTGCCACGACCTTGGTTGCTACTACCTCTATCTTCGTCATCTTCTGCAAACTCATCATCGCCAGACATGGATATATTTGGCTCTATTTCGCTATTGACATACTCCAACTCAGTGCGGAACGCATCATAATTGACATCAAATTGATTCAATATTTTGGTAGCCATTGTTTCGGTATTCTTCAGAATAGCCAAAAGAATATGCTCCGTATTAATCATTTCACTCTTGAGCAACTTTGCTTCCAAGAACGTTATTTTCAATGCTTTTTCGGCTTGTTTCGTCAAGGGCATATTGCCTACATTGTAGCCGTTGGTGGCTTTTTGTAAGCTACTGCTAATCGACTCTTCGAGTGCTTGCTTGAGGTATTTCATTTCTATACTCAAGGATTCTAGCGTACGAACCGCTAGACTATTTTCGTCTCGGATAACTCCTAGCAACAGGTGTTCTGTCCCGATATAGTCATGACCATATTGTAGGGCAGCTTCTCTGCTGTTGGCAATTATCTCTTTTACTTTTGGTGAAAATCTATTGTTCGACATATATGTATCAAGATTTAATTGTTTCTAAATGGATTGCGTAGGCGTTATCGTGCTACGCCAATTCTTTATGTACTTGTTGGGCTAGTTTATTACCAATCTATTGTTAAAACGTGATTAAATGTAGTTTGGTTGCAAATGCAACAATTGTTGTTACTCTAGCCTTTGGTGTTTCTAAGTTATACTTTATTTGTAGAAAATGAAAGGTTTTTCTTTCAAACAACTTGCTTTTTGCAAATTTCACGCCTAAGCGAAAAGCTGACAAAATTTCCGACAACTTATTTTAGAAACAAAGTTTGAACAAAAATTAGGTTAAAAGTATTATATTAGCTAAAATTGCAACCACAAGAAAAAATATAAGCACATTGGTTTGGTATGGATACTAAACAATAAATGTTACTCAAAAAATAATACAATTATTATGAAATATACTGTAGATAGAAAAGACAACTATGCCATTATGTACTTGGGAGAAGAAAATCTCAATACACTGAAAGCACCAGACTTGAAAGCAGAATTAATTGTGCTTTACAATGCAGGCAACAAGAATTTGATATTGGATTTGTCGGCTACTAAATTTGTAGATTCTTCAGGTTTGAGTTCTATCCTTACGGGTAATCGCCTCTGGACAGAAGCAGGACATTCTTTTATCCTAACAGGTATTGTGCATCCAAGTGTCAAAACTTTGATTACTATATCTCGCCTCGATAGTGTATTGACTATCAAAGATACTTTGAGCGAAGCCGAAAAACACATCATGATGGAAGCATTGCGTAATGAACTAGGTGGCGAAGAAGAGGAGTAAACAACAAAAAAGATATTTTTTGTTTGTGCTGCTATCGCAATAGCCAGCAAATAAGTAGGGTAGTAGCTGTCAACTAATTTTGTTGGTACCTACTACTTTTTTTTTGTGACAACGGCAAACTAATTAAAGATGCAAAAATTTGAATTGACCATACTCGGAAGTAGTGCTGCTCTGCCAGCTTTTGGGCGACATTTGTCGGCACAAGTACTAGAGATAGACAACGAAATCTATTTGATAGATTGTGGCGAAGGCACACAATTGCAGATGCTCAAATATGGCATCAAGAAGCAAAAAATAGAGCATATTTTCATCAGCCATTTGCATGGCGATCATATTTTTGGGCTCATAGGTCTTATTATGACACTAGGACTTAATAATAGAACACAGCCGCTGCATATATATAGCCCAGAAGCTACCTTACAACAAATTATAGAACTACAATGGGGACACGAAGCAGGATTTGAAGTGCATTTCCATGTCACCGATTCGACACAACATCAACTGATATTTGAATCTAAAAAAGTAGCCGTTTATACGATTCCACTTGACCATCGGTTGCCCTGCAATGGCTACTTGTTTGTCGAAAAACAAGCTTTACCAAACATAATAGCCGACAAAATCAAAGAATACGACATTCCTTATCAGCAAATAGCTGCCATTAAGGCAGGCAATGATTTTGTATTGCCCTCAGGCAAAGTCATACCACAGGAAGAGTTAGTACGACCACCCGCTCCTACTCGTAAGTTTGCTTACTGCTCCGATACCCAATATTTGGAGTCCATTATACCTTATATAGAGGGAGTTGATTTGTTGTACCACGAAGCTACTTTTTTGCATGATATGCTGGTACAAGCTCAAAAAACAAAACACACGACAGCTTTGCAAGCAGGGCAAATAGCTCAACAATCCAATGCAAAAAAAATGATAATAGGGCATTTTTCTGCTCGATATACCGATCTCGAACCACATCAAAAAGAAGCTCAAACAGTATTCCTCAACACGCATTTAGCCGAAGAGGGGATTTCTGTTGCTATTGAATAAAAAGTAAAGGGAAAACAGTAGCACTGTTTTCCCTTTACTTTTTTTTAGACGACTTCTTTAAAAGAATATGATTGGTGTTATTTGTCGTAGCGAGCTCGCAAGTCGTCCATTATTTTAGAAATCTCCTCAGGGTTTTTGACAATCTCTGTTGCTACTTTAATCAAAATAGCTGGATCAACTGCGAGTAGTGCTTTTTGAATAGCCTCCTCTTGTTGTGTAAAATAGTAGGCTGCCATCACGCCATAACGAGCATAAAGATAACTGCCTGTATAGGTCGCCACGGTCAGCTGATCGGAGGTCGAAAAGTCCTTTTCAAATTTTTTGAAACAGGCATCAGTGAAATGGTCAAGACGGTCGTCGTATTGTTGCCATTGCTCATCGGTTAGTGGTGTAGCATTGTTTTGTTCGGCTATTTCTTCGATAAGTGCTTCAAAGTTGGTAAAATAAGCCGCTTTGTCATTGCCACAGCCATCTCCATCACCACAGCTAGAGAGCAGTAAAGTGATTAATAACGAAAGGAACACGATAGAATTTTTCATGATAAAAAGTTAAGGTTAAGGGGATAATAAGTTAAAATAGCTCATTCATTGAGCAAAAAATAGATATTTGTAGACAATATTTGCTTTCAGTTGATACTGTCACGGCAATAAATTTATAAAATATACCTCAGAATTGGATACATCAACCCCCAAATATTATCAAATTATTGGTTACGTAAGTTTTGTAGGAGCAATAATTTGCTTTTCGTTGGGTTTGTATTTCCCGATAATGACAACAAAAGTGTTGTATGGATTGCAATCCAACGCCTCTTATTTGACTTCTACAATTACCTATTTCTATGGACAAGGAGATTATTTTTTAGCTAGTTTATTATTAATATTTTCATTAATATTGCCCATCTTAAAGTTCGTATTATTGGGCTTAGCACTACTAAAATGGCAAAACGCAATCCATCAAAAGATAATGGATTGGTTGCACCATATCAACAAGTGGGCAATGTTGGACGTTTTCGTAGTAGCACTAGTTATTGTCAATATCAAAACAGGAAATGGTTTGCTGCGTACGCAGCTCGAAATGGGAACTACTTTCTTTGCATTAGCGATTATATTATTGATGGTTTGTACTCATACTGTATCTCGTCTATCCGATACAATTCTCGATAATCGTAACGAATTGTAAGAGGAGAAGCATCTACAGGAGATGAACTCAATCAACAAATAGATGAGATAAGACGATTGTGAAATCTGAAAAACCTCAAATAATAGCGATTAGACAAGTATTAGAGAACTTCATTTCCAAAACTAACAGTCAAATTAGAAGAAACCATCATTTTATTTTATTTTTGTGATTAGGAATATCTATATTATTATAATTAATTAGTTGTAATGAGTATAGAACACTGCTGTACACAGAAAATCAAACAGAATATATGAAAAATTGCTTTACACGAATACAAGCAAATAATACCTTATTGCTCTGGGTAATTATGTTGTTGAGTTGTGGCGGATTGGTAGCACAAACTACCAATAGCCAGTCCTCTGCCACGCAATGTTATACAGGACCAACTATTAGTGTCAATAACGCACCTGGTACCGCCATCGGTGCCGTTAATTTTACGACAGGAGTAGGGCCCAATCAAATACCACCGGGTCATCGTATTGTGGATGTTTTGGTGCAGGTAGTTTGGTCGAAATCCGATCTTAATTCTTGTACTCCATCTACGGGATTGCCCGCTGAGTTGAGCCACGTCGGGTTTCGACTGCGCAAGGCAGGGGCAGCGGCTATATATTTAGCTACATCGGCTGGTACTGCAGCTTTTCCTGCTTCTGGTTCTACGGTGGCTTCTTTTTCGGGTTCCTTTCCAGGTAACACAACAGGAGTTCTGTTTGACACCATCACGTTTAGAGATGGAGCTAGGTCTTTGTTGCCAGCGTCCACGCCCAATACGGCTTCCGATACATTCAGCACCAACAATGACCCATTAGCAGCACTCAACGGGCTAGACCCAACTACTTCGGGTGGTTTGTGGCAGCTCGAAGCTACGGACGATGCCCCTACCGCAGGACCGTCGTTGTGTATTCATTCCTATTGTATTACGGTGGTCACTTGTGACCCCAATAGTATTGTAGCAGCTTGTCAATCCAATCCACAAGTAGCACTAGACAACAATGGTGTCGTTAATTTCAATGTAGCTCAACTAGATAGTGCTAGTGATGTATCTTGCTTTTTGCAATCGACTACTTTTTCGCCAGCCAGCGCTACCTGTGCAGATATAGGCACCAGTGTTCCTGTTACGATGACATTTACCGATCGCTTGGGCAATACCGCTTCTTGTGTTAGTAATGCTGCTATTGTGGATGTGACCGCTCCTGTTCTTACAGGTTGTAGTCCAGTACGATTCGATACGCTATACTTAGATAATGCAGGTGTGGCTGTTTTTCAGTCTAGCCAACTCAATATTACCGACAATTGTGGTGCGGTTATCAAGGAAGTTCGACCGTTTACTAATCCTACATGGGGCAGTCAAGTTACCTTCAATTGCGTCAATGGCATTCAGCGAATATGGGGAAAAGGAACAGATCCTAGCGGGAATGTCGATTCTTGCCAATTTTTTATAACGGTATTAGATACGATTGCCCCTACAGCTATCTGTGGTCGATTTACTGCTTATTTGGGTACCAACCCCAATGGTGCTGTCAGTGTTACTGGTATCAATGTGGATGGTGGTAGTTTCGATGCTTGCTCTGCTATTACCCGAAGAGGAATAGCAGGTATCAATAACCCACCAGCTAATTATACATGTGCGGATTTAGGTATTGATACTGTGACCTTATATGTCTCAGATGCTGCAGGCAATATTGCTACTTGTGATAGTGCTATCATTACGATAGTTGATACCATACCGCCTACGGCAATTTGTCAGCCTTATACCGTATATTTAGATGCCACAGGCAATGGTACTCTTGTGCCTGCCAATGTCGATAATAACAGTACAGATATTTGTGGTATTGATAGCTCTTCTATCAATGGGCTGCAGAGTATCAATTATACTTGTACTGACATTGGTACTGACAATATAAGATTGCATGTACTTGACCCAAGTGGCAATATAGATTCGTGTACTGCAATAGTGACTATTGCAGATACACTAGCGCCTACTGCCATTTGTAGAAATAGGACTATTTATATCAATAATGCAGGTACTGCTACGATTGTAGCAGATAGCCTCAACAATAACAGTGTAGATGTTTGCTCTGGCAATAATCTTACTTTTGAAATAGCAGGCAATAATACTGCTACCTTCAATTGTAGCAATATAGGAGCCAATATCGTTCAATTAACGGTATTGGACGGCAGTGGCAATGCGGCTTTCTGCAACGCTACAGTTACAGTAGCCGATACTGTACCGCCAGTGGCTATTTGTACTACACCTACTATTTATCTCAATAGTGTAGGTAGTGCAACACTTAATGCTATACAACTTAATAATGGAAGTACCGATAACTGTGGTATTCGCAATTATTATGTCAATACAGTTGGTGTCACTTCCGTGAACTTTAACTGTTCGGCTATCAATACGCCTCAAAACGTAACGCTGATAGTAGAAGATAGCACTGGGCGTAGAGCTTCTTGTGCGACAACGGTTACTGTATTGGATACGGTCAATCCTGTTGCACTCTGTAATGCTACTTACACCGCTACATTAGATAATAGTGGTAACGCACTTGTAGAACCTGCTGATATTGACTCGCTAAGTAGCGACAATTGTAGTGCTGGTATTAATTTATTAATCAATGGAGCCACTTCTCAGACGTACACCTGTCAAGATATAGGCACTATTAATGCGATATTAACGGTTACGGATTCTGCTAATAATGTAGCCAACTGTTCTTCTACGATTATCGTAAGAGATAACCAACCACCTATTCCAGTTTGTCAGACGACCACTGTTTTCTTGAGTCCTTCTGGAGTCGGAACACTTTCGCCAAGCCAAGTACTCAACGCAGTAGGTACTTATGATAATTGTACTACTTATACTTCTACATTCCAAGGAGGAGCTTCTACTATAAACTATGATTGTGATAGTATTGGTACGCATGGTGTTCGAGTGATAGTTACTGACAATAGCGGAAACTCTTCTTTCTGTACGACAACAGTTACCGTTCGAGATACGGTAGATCCTACAGCTATTTGTCGTGCTACTTACACCGTACAGTTAGATGCTAATGGTGATGGATTTATAGTACCGATGAATCTTAATAATAGTAGTACGGATATTTGTGGTATTGATACACTATTGGTCAACGGAGTAGATTCTTTCTTTTATGATTGTACTAATTCTGGAAATAATACAGCAGCAGTACTTACCGTCAGAGATGCGAGTGGGAACGAAGACGATTGTACTACAGCTATTAGAATTAATGATCCGATTAGCCCAACGGCTATTTGTAAGGATACGATTTTGTATTTAGATAATACAGGAGTGGTTACGGCCAACCCTACTCATATAGATGGAGGAAGTACCGACAACTGTAATCTTTCATTGACTATCAATGGTGGACCATCGGAGAATTACAGATGTGCGAATATTGGAACCAATACTGCGTTCTTGACGGCAACCGACCAATCTGGAAATACACACGTATGTTCTTCTACGATTACGATTGCAGATACGGTTGCACCAACGGCTAATTGTACGGCACTAGGTTCGGTTACCTTATATGTACCTGCTGGACAATGTTTCCGTTCAATACCTGCTAGTCGATTCAATAATGGCAGTACTGACAACTGTCAGTCAACTTTGACCTATAGCGTAAATGGTTCACCCAATGTACTCTTGACCACTTTGGGAGTGACACCAATTACACTGACGGTTAGAGATGGTAGTGGACAATTTGCTACTTGTACAACCGATGCTATATTAAGAGATACGATTAGCCCTACAATGATTTGTAAAACAGATACGGTACAGTTGGATAACAATGGAGTGGGTCTTGTTTTGACTTCTGATGTAAATAATGGTAGTACTGATAATTGCGGTACTCCTAATTATACTATTAATAATCAACCTTCATTTCCTGTAGATTGTAACAATTTGGGATTGAACACGGTAACACTACAAGGTTCTGATGCTTCAGGCAATAGAGATTCTTGTACGGCACAAGTATTAGTGCAAGATAATATTGCACCACAAGCCAGATGTTTCGGTAATGCTACCCTAATACTAGATGCAAGTACAGGTAATGGTACTTTAGTAGCAACAGATATAGACAACGGAAGTACCGATAACTGTACTATCCAAAGCTATACTTTATCTAGAACTAATTTTTCTTGTCAAGATATTGGACTCAATCCACATACGATTACTATGGTCGTGACGGATCAGAGTGGCAATGTAGATTCTTGTACCAGTCAATTGACAGTAAGAGACACCGTAGCACCAAACGCCAATTGTGTAGCAAGTTCTACTGTTTACTTAGTAGGTACTACAGTAAGTATAGCAGCTACCAGCATCAATAATGGTAGTACCGATAACTGTGCGATACAAAGTTACACACTAAATCAATCTACTTTCACGTGTGGAAATCTTGGAAGTAATACAGTAACGCTTACGGTGACAGATTCTAGTGGTAATCCTGGTACTTGTACAAGTGTAGTTAATGTATTAGATACTATAAGTCCCGTACCTAACTGCAATAACTTAACCGTTCAGATTAGTGCTGGCGGAACGGTTAGCGTTGCCGCTATCGATATAGCAGCAGGTTCTTTTGACAACTGTGCGATTGATACTTTCTTGGTCAACGGAATGGATTCAGTAAGTTATACTTGTGCTGATACTGGTACTAACGTAGCTAATATTTATATAGAAGATGAATCAGGCAGATCAGCTACTTGTACAGCGATTATTACTGTAGAAGATAATATTGACCCTACAGCGACATGTATTGCTACACCACTCAACTTGCAGTTGGACGGTAGCGGAATTGCGACCATCGTAGCAGCAGATATAGATAATGGTAGTACCGACAACTGCGGTGCTATTACGACTTTTGCACTTTCGCAAGATACTTTCCGTTGTGTAGACATAGCGAGCAGTCCTAATACGGTGACCTTGACAGTTACGGACAATAGTGGAAACACTGATGATTGTACCGCTCAAGTAGTCGTCAATGATACGATTAGACCCAATGTAATTTGTCAACCAGATACTGTTTATCTCAACAGTGGTGGTACTGCTGCTATAATAGCAGCTAACTTTGATGCGGGTAGTACAGATGCTTGCGGAATTACTTCTTTGACATTCAGAGGGGCAAATAGTCCAGTGACTTGTGCTGATATTGGTACGAGCAATATTACCTTGATAGCAACAGATGCGAATGGTAACACCGATTCGTGTACCACTACATTAACGGTATTGGATAGCGTGGCACCGACACTTACTTGTATCAATGATACTTTGGCTCTAGATGCCTTTGGTAATCTGACGGTAGATAATACGACCACTAGTATATATAACGTAACAGATGCTTGTGGAACGCCATCTTTGACTTTTGATGGAGCGGCAAGTGTGAACTATACTTGTGCTGATACAGGTGTCAATACTATCGTAATAGAAGCAACTGACGCAGGTGGTAATATTGCGACTTGTAATGCAATCGTTACTATCGAAGATATTACACCACCTTCTATCAATTGTGCCAACTCTATAGATAGATACTTAGATGTCAACGGACAATTGGCTGTTGACCCCAACTGGGTTTTGGCGAATGTTATTGAAGCTTGTGGCGTAGATACTGTATTTGCTAATCCTGACACAATGAATTGTGCCAATGTTAGCCCTACCAATAATGTAGTAATTACAGTTATTGACAACAGTGGCAATAGTAGTACCTGTTCTGCGAATATTCCTGTATTGGATACCATACCACCTACCATGGTTTGTAGAGATACTACGATATGTCTGTCAGGTGGATTTGTCAACGTAACACCTGCGGATATAGATGGTGGTACGACAGATGCTTGCGGACTTTCGGTTGTGGCTTCTATCAATGGTAGTAGCAATGTTGTTTATACCTGTGCAGATATTGGTACACAAGTAGCCATACTAGAGCGTGAAGATCAGTCGGGTAATATAGATACTTGTCAAGCAATAATAACCGTACAAGATTGTACGCCACCAAGTGCTGTTTGTCGTGACTTCACGGCTGTATTAGGTGCCAATGGTCAAGTACGTGTTGCTGCTTTAGGAGATATTGATTTTGGTAGCAACGATGATTGTTCACTAGATTCTACTACTTTTGCTATCAACGGAAGAGATACACTAGTATATAGTTGTGCTTCTATCGGTATGACCGATACGGTGCTATTTACCGTAGCAGACAATGGTGGCAATCTAGATTCATGTACCGCAGTGATTACTGTAGTCGATCAGCTAGCTCCGATAGCTAGATGTACACCAACTACTACTGCTCAGTTGAATGCTAACGGTATTGTCATTATCAATGCCACCCGCCTCAACTTGTTGAGCAATCCAAGTACTGATAACTGTAGTATTAGTGGCTACTTAATCAACGGGCAAGCCATAGATACTTTTGACTGTACGGACTTAGGAACTAATGTAGCAGTACTGACCGTAACAGATGGCAGCAGCAATACGGATACTTGTCAGACACAAGTAATCATACAGGATTTGACAAGACCAACTGTTAGTTGTGTATTCAATACCAGTTTAGTATTAGATTCGATAGGAGAGTACAATTTATCTGCTACGGCTTTGGTTGCTTCTTCGTCAGACAACTGCGGTATTGCCTCTGTACTGGCAAATGGATTAGATACACTCAAGTTTACTTGTGATAGTATTGGTAGCCGTCGAGTAACCGTTACTGTTCAAGATTCTTCAGGCAACAACAGAACCTGTTCAGCGATTGTTTCTGTTTCAGATACTATTAGTCCTGTAGCGATTTGTCCTACTACGCCAGTACAAACGTACTTGGTAGGAGCTACCAATGGTGCTACTTATATTCAAGCTATCCAAATAGATAGTGCATCTTATGACAACTGTGGTATCGTGAGTTACCTTATCAATGGTCAAGATTCGGCACTATATACTTGTAACAATGTAGGAGTACTAACTTCTGCTATCTTGACAGTATCAGATATCAATGGTACACAAGCTACTTGTACAGCGATGATTGATGTATTAGATACTATCAATCCTACTGCTAACTGTAGAGATATTAACGTAACACTTAATGCTGCTGGAATTGCTGAGATAAGTGCTAGCCAAATTGATAGCATGAGTGTGGACAACTGTAGTGGTATCAGCTTATTGATTAATGGTCAAGTGAGAGATACGTTCAATTGTTCTAATGTAGGAGGACAAAACAATGCTCTATTGACCGTAACCGATGCTTATGGCAATCAATCTTTCTGTACTTCTACTATTAACGTAATAGACAACACGCGCCCTAACATTCAATGTCCTGGTGCAGCCGTTAATCTTTATCTCAATAGTAGTGGGGTGGTCATTGTTGACCCCAAAACCTTGGCAACAGCTTCTGATACTTGTTCTATTCTATTCTGGTTTATCAATAGTCAACAACTAGATACATTTGACTGTAGCCATACAGGTACTCCTCAGTTGGCTACGATTAGAGTAGAAGACCCAAGTGGAAACTTCAGAGAATGTAATGTAGTCTTGAATATACTAGATACGATATCTCCTGTAGCGAGCTGCCAGAATTCTATTAGCATAGCACTAGACAGTACAGGAGTCAATACCGTAACCTACTCCGATATTAATCTGTTTTCTACTGATAATTGTGGTATTGTAGATACGTTGATCAATGGACAACTAGATGTAACCTATACTTGTGACTCGGTAGCGAACTCGCCACTGATAGCAACACTAACGGTAACGGACGCTTCTAATAATACAAGCCAATGTACCACACTTGTGAATTTGGTCGATAATATTTCGCCCATAGCACTTTGTAAGGATACCGTATTTGTCCAATTGGACAACAATTCAGGATTGGCAATTGTCCAAGCGGTTTCGCTAGACAATGGTAGTACCGATGCGTGTACGCCACTTTCGTTCTTAATCAATAATTTGCCAGCAGATACTTTCCGTTGCCAAAATGCCAACAACGCGAATCCAAGTGTATTGACAGTGACCGATGCCAATGGTAATTCAAGTACTTGTATTTCGCAGATTCAAGTAGTAGATATAGATCCTCCTACTGTTAATTGTAGAGATGTAGATGCGTATGTCAATAACAATGGTCAAGTAACCGTAACAGCTGCTCAAGTGAATAATGGCAGTTATGATAACTGTGCAATTTTCACTACTAGATTTAACAACGGTAGGAACAATATTCGTTTTACTTGTGCTGATACAGGGCAACAAACAGTAACATTAATTGTATCTGACTTGAGTGGTAATGTAGATTCTTGTACGGCTACTATCACGGTGAGAGATACACTTAACCCTGTTGCTATTTGTCAGAATGCTTCTTCGTTGGTGATTGATTTGACCAACAATGGACGACGTATATTGACTCCAGCAGATATAGGGACAGCTACCGATAACTGTGCTGTCGATAGCCTATGGTTATCAAAAGATACCATCACTTGTACCGATATTGGAAATATCCCAATTACCATGTTTGTTCTTGATGTCAATGGCAATCAAAGTTCTTGTACGGATACGATTACAGTTACATTAGATCGACCAACGATTATATTACCAACACAAGACACAACACTTTGTGAGGGAGCAGACTTGCCACTACGAGCTACTATTCCACCCAACGGAAAAAGTTACCGTTACGAATGGTTAGGGCCTAATGGAGCAGTAACTGCCAATCCGAACACTAGAGATACTACGGTATTTGGAGTAACTGGAGCAGATGCAGGGGATTATATTTTCCGTATTACGCCTAACTCTGGCAATGGTTGTCCTGCACACGATACTATCAATCTAAATGTTAATGTCGTACCTGCACCTATTTTGGCTGCTAACACGACTTGTGCAGGCGATAGTGCTATTTTCTACTTGGTCAATGCCAATAGCTATACAGGGACCATCATCAACTACGATTGGAGATTCAATGGAACAACAGTGGTACCGAATCTGAATGACGATACCTTGATTATTGCACCAGCTACCATTGCCAACAATGGTAACTATACCTTGCGAATAGAAGTAGATGGCTGTGCCGATAGCTCTGCCGTGCCTTACAACTTTAGCGTAATTGATTTGCCAAGTGCACCAGCACCATTCACCAACTTACCTTGTGATGGACAGCCGTTGACTTTCTTTGCCAATCCTACAGATTCGACAAGACTGCCCTATACTTACGCTTGGTCAAGCAATACGACACCAGTATTCAACTCGATTCTACCAGATCCTGTTCGTGGCAATGCCAACCAGGCATTTGATGGGACTTATACCGTGACGATTACAGATAGCGATGGTTGTGCTTCTAGCGGGGCAGTTGCAGTCGCGATTAGACCAACACCACAGCAGCCTAATATTTTCTATACGCAGCCATTGTGTGTAGGTGACTTGTTAGAACTGCAAGATACGACCAACTATACTGTACCACCATTGGTGTACTACTGGAGTTCGCCTGACGGCACATTGGACACAACAACAGTCGGGCAATTGTTCTTGATAGATGCTGATTTTGGAGATTATATGTTGACCGTTACTTCTGGTGGTTGTGCTTCTATTCCAGATACGCAAAACGTACAGTACGAAAGTGTGCCAGTGGCACTAGATGACAACTTTACCGTTAAGTTCAGAGATTCGATCATCAATGCAGATATTATTATCAATGACGTAACAAACCCAATTGGTTATACAACTGGTTTGGTTGGTACGAGTATCAATGCTAACGTAATATTTAATAACGACGGTACCATTAACTATAGCCCGAACGGTGGATTCTTTGGAGAAGATACCTTGCTCTATAGCGTGTGCGATGCACAATGTCCGAATAGCTGTGATACGGCTAAAATTATTGTCAATGTGACAACGGACTTTGAGTGTTTCATACCCAATGGTTTTTCTCCGAATGGTGATGGAATCAATGATGAAATTATCGTTAGATGTCGTCATCAGTACCCGAATGCAGAGCTAGAGATTTTCTCTCGTTGGGGAACTAGAGTTTACATTGGTGCTCCTTCAGGCTGGCAAGGTCAGTTCGATGGCAACGATTTGCCTGATGGAACATACTTCTATGTACTCAAATTGAATGATAAAACTTACGTTGGCAATACCAAAGACAAAGGTCAAGGTCGAGTAGGTGATCAATATACAGGCTTCTTTATCTTGCAACGATAGATAAAAAAGCTACGTTTAGAGACAAAAAAAATGCTTCTTCAACAATAGGTTGGAGGAGCATTTTTGTTTTGTGGAGCTTTCGCTAAAGGCAAATGTCAAGCTACTTTAGTAGCGAAGCAAGGTTTGCTCGGTTAGTAGTCGATGCGTTGGCGAAATGTCAATAGTCATATCTAGCTGTTGTCCTAGTACTACATGAGTGGTTTGTGGTGTCACCCTATCCGTCAATGTCAATGGGCTGTGCTGCTGCAAATGCTGTATGTGCTTGCGCAAAGCAAACGTAACCAACCCAAGGATGGCAATATGAGCATCAGGAGGAATCGTAGTGACAGCGAAACGCTCCAAAAGCTGCTCTTTTGCGGCTTTATTGATAGCCGATTGCGGATAAGACAGCGCCTCTAATAGCACTTCTTTAGATAACCAATCAGAGTCGTTGGTCTGTGGTAGTAGCAAGCGTAGATATTGCTTTTTTTCATTGGTAGAAGCCTGCAATAGACCTTCATTTACCAAGGTTTCCAACTCTAAATAAGCCATCTGGTATCTAGCTTCTGCTCCGCTAGACAAGGAAAGATAATGGAGTTGCGGTAGCTGCAAGAGGATTGCCTCCAATGCAACAGGTTCTAATGGATTGTTGTGTAAATACAGTCGTTGCAAATTAGACATATATCCAAAACTAGGCGGTAAGGTCTGCAGTTGATTGTGCGTGAGGCTCAACTCTTCGAGTTGGTCATAATAGTGCCAAATGTCAGGCAAAGATTGCAATTGATTGCCCCAAAGGCTCAATATGCTAATATCGTTGGGTTGTTGTAGTACCTCGGGCATTTGACCTAAGCCAAGATTGCCTAAGTCGAGTAGTTTTCGACCCAAATGGTCGGTCTTTTTTAGAGATAGGATTAGGCGTTCTTTATTGCTGGTGTGGCAGTATTGCAATAAAAATTTGAGCGTGAAATAATCAAGTTGTTCGACACCAAAAAAATAATCTATCGTAGTATCGCAAAGCCAAGGCAGTTCTAGGAGGGATTGTTGAGCACATTGATTCAGGTGAGCGATAGAAAGCCAGTCCGATTTTGATAGGCAGCTTGCCAATAGGGTAGGTGTAGTCGTTACTTGTTGTAGCATAGATTGACACACCTGAGCCGCTTCGGTTTGGTCTATCCAATACAGGCGGTGTTGTAGCCAATAGATGGTGGTGGCTAGTGCTGGGACAATGCCTCGGGGCTGGCATAGTGCCACCGTCAACAACAAATTGGAGGTGTCCTTGCTTGTTGCTAATTGTTGTAGGTGTTGGATTTCTTGGGGGGTATAAGCCATGGTGCAATTGGAAGTTCTTCAAAAAATTAGAATCTTTAATTTCGTTGCTCGTGCTATTATTACTAATATTACAACAAAAATATTCATGGGCAAATTATTCACCTTACTATTATTCTTTGTTGGTCTTGTTATCGCTTTATTATTAGTGTTCAATACCTTCGGCAATACTTCCAAGCAAATACAACCAACAACGAGTCCTGAACTCTTGACATTGCGTGATACTACTTTGTTTGAAGAGGCTACAATGTTGCCGACACAGTCGGCAGAAGACTATCGTAACTATAACCAATGGGTCAAAAAGAAGTTCAATCGTTTGTTTGCTAATGCGAATATGGAGTGGCAAACATTTGATAAATATAGTTTGGTGGGCAAATGGATTGGTCGGAATAGTAGTTTAGCTCCCTTGGTGCTAGTGGCTTCGCCTACGGCACTGCTTCAAGATACCAATATTGCGGCTGCCCAAAATAGCACTTTGTTGACAGGTGCCAATCTACAAAGTAGCAAGATGGCAAGTGTCGCCTTGTTGTCTGCTTTGCAGACATTGGTCAAAACAGATGTATTGCCTGCCCGAACATTGTATGTAGTTTTTCCGCACGAAGTAGCGACCGAAAAACGTATAGTACAAGCACTTTCTACGCTCAAGCAAGCGCCGTATTTGATCCTGAAAACAGGCGGAGGTGTTGTCGAGAATGGCTTTTGGGAAATCGACCAACCCATCGGATTGATTGGCGTAGGCAACAAAGTAAAGCAAGAAGCAACCTATCGGCTGGTTCACAAAGAGGGGTTGGCTTATCTGTTGGATCATATAGACGAACAAGCAACGCCACTAGTTGTGGAGCACCCTGTTGTAAAAGATTTTGTGTATTATCTCAGTCCTGCCACAACGTTTGGTAAACGTATGCTGTGGTCAAATCCTTTCTTTTTGGGGAGTTGGCAACGCAGTAATTTGGAGCAAAATCCGATTAGCAATCACTACTTGGATAGAACCTACAGATGGACTGCTTCTGCGGATAGCACCAACACCAAAAGGGTGACCATACAAGCTTATACACAGCAGCCCTTGCCTGCGGATTGGGCAGCTATCGGAATGCTAAAAACAATACGTCTGGTCGAACAATTGCCTAGCCAGCCCGCCGCACAACATATTTCGAGTACCAACAGCCCTACTTATCGCCTCATCAATACAACTTGCAAAGAAATCTTTGAGGGGGCTCTGACAGCTCCTTGTTTGGTGGCTGACCCACTTTTGGCTTCCTATGCTAGTATCTCGCCAGAGGTGTATTATTTTAGCCCAATATATCATCAAGTAGCTCAACCGATACCGCCAGAGGAATTGCAAAAAGCCGTACAGTTTTATTATCGCCTGCTCGAAACGACTCTGATAGAATAAGCTTGGTTTGCCCAATGAAGTAGTGCTTATAGTTTCATTAAGCTATCATCAACCAAATGATATTCCATAACATTGGATTGCAAGTTAATATCAATACGAAAAGCTCCTTGTTCGTATAGATTCTCTAAGGTATCTTTGGCTTCTGTGAGCGGAATTTGCAAACGCAGACACAGCTCTTCTGTGGTTAGTTTTCCTTGATTATCAATCGCCAATTGCAGCACTTCTGCATCAGGGATTTTCATTTTTTGGGTAGTCGGGATTTTTATTTTTTGTCGGCTCGCTTTGCGGTTGTAGAGTACAGGCGGATTGCGTTGCAATGGCTTGTGAAGTACATAGATTGCCTGAAAATTCTTGTACAGTTTTTGTATTAATTTGCTTTTGACTAGTCGAGCTATTAGTGCTTTTGCTTCATAAATATCAATACCAAAAATAACAACGAGTTCGGGTATCGTGATTTGATAATCCTCTGCATAATGCAGAATTTGCTCAATTACCTGTTTGTCTGTCAGCCCTTGCAGCGGAATGGGAAACTGACTACTTTGTGGAATATCTTCCTTGAGTTGGTAGATAGGAGTGGTCCAGTCGGCGCTGCATACATACTGCATCAGTACACGATAAAACATTAAATAATAGAGTCTGGCTTGTGCTTCTTTTTCGTTTAGTGGCGACACGGTAGCCAACTGCTTGGACGTAATAAAATGATTGGTGCTAGACATGACCGCAAATACTTGTGCGTCGGAAAATTTGTGCTGTGTGGATTGATGTTGCTTACGGACATGATTATTGTATAGGCTGACGAGTAGTGCGGTCAATCCTGCTACTGCAAAGGTAGCTAGAAGTATCAATAAAAATAGTTGCATGGTTACTGGTGTAATAAATCTTGATTTCTCAAATGATATTCTATTAAAGAGTTCTTGTCATTGATATCCAATACAAAAGCACCTTGTTCTTGTAGTTCTTCGAGCTTCTGGGTAGCCTCTTCGAGGCTGATTTTTAGTTTAACACACAAGAGTGTTGGAGTAAGTTTGCCTTGGTACTGAATGGCTAAATCAATAACAGTTGCATCAGGGATTTTTATTTTGGAGAGGGTATTTAGTGCTACTTTTTGTTGTAGTATAGGAGTGTCTAGTTGAGTGGATATTACTTTGGGTTTACCTTGCAGAATCGGGTTTTTGACGGCATAAATAAATCCTTTCTTAGAGAGTAATCGAGTCAATAAGTTCGCTTTTTGTAGCCTTTTGAGTAGTTGTTTTGCTTCGTAAATATCAATACCAAAAATGATAACCAACTCAGCAGCAGTAACTTCATAATCAGCACTATATTGCTCAATAGACGCCATGATTTCCGTATTATTGAGACTATCAATATTTATTGGCAAGTCATTAGAGGTAGGTAACACTTCTCGCAACTGGTACACAATTTTGGCACCACTTGTACTGCCGTATTGTCGGAGAACACCTTCCGCATGAAGGTGTGTCAAGCGCATTTTGGCTTCTGCCAATGTCAAGGGAGCTACGGCTGTCAATTGTTCAGGAGTCAAAAAATGATTGGCTCTCGTCATTAGACTAAAAATCGCTGCGTCGGAAAATTTGTGCTTGGTCAGAAGGGCTTGTCGCTTGTAGTAGGCATAGATAGCCCAGATCAACCCGAAAGTAGTCGCTAAAGTGCTGCATAAGATAAAAAGTACCGCTAGTTCTTTAGGCATAATTTACTAATAATGGTGCTAGGAAATAATTCCAGACCGTTAATATAAAGACTAAATTGCTATAAAAACTAGATTATCTATTGTTTTTGACGGATTACTTATACGCTCTTAGTTGTGTGAAATTGGTAGGACAAAATACTAAAACAAGTTATTTGACACAAATTGTTGGTATATTGCAAGAAATTGCAACACAAATTAACAAAAATCAGCATGAAAGGAACAGCAAAAGTAGGATTATTGGTAGGTGGCGGTATCGCCGTATTATTAGCGTTATTGTTTGGCAATGGTATCGGGCAGCTTGGTAGCCCTGCCGAAAACCCTACTAATCACATCAACACGCCTGATTATCCTGCTCCTCCACGCCATACGACAACCAATACGAATACAAAAAAATCCTTTAATTATTACCCAACTTCCTTTGTTGGCAATCAACTGATAGAGCATCAATATTATGCCTTGTCGTATTCGACGAAGCACAAAAATGCAGAATGGGTTGCCTATGATTTGTGGGGTAAACGACTGAATACGAGTGGAGCTGTAGAGCGAGATAATTTTGTGTCTGACCCTGCTACTAATGAAGAAGTGAGCAGCACGGCTTACTTGCATTCGGGCTACGATAGAGGACATTTGGTACCGGCTAATGATATGAATTTTAATGAAATAGCAATGAAAGAAGCCTGCTATATGACCAATGTCTGTCCGCAAGTACCGGAATTTAATAGGGGTATTTGGAAAAGTCTTGAAGGGCAAGTGCGGAAGTGGGCAGTAGCTTACGGAAAGGTCTATGTCGTGACAGGTCCTATATTGCGACATAGTGCCGCTGATGCTCCTCGACTCAAGGACGACACTGATAGCCCAACAATTCCTAGAGGATACTATAAGGTAGTTTTGGATTATACCAGCAAGCAGCCCAAAGGGATTGGTTTCTTGTTCAAGAACAAAGATATAGACCAGCCATTGGCTAACTTTGTTGTCTCAATAGAACGAGTGGAAGCTTATACCAACTTGGACTTTTTTCCTGATTTGTCTGCTGCGGAGCAGCAAGCATTAGAAGCCACGGTGAATCCTGCTGATTGGGGATTGTAGATAAGCGTACCACATAGAAACACTTAGTCGATTTCTAGTTTTGGACACTTTTTGCATTGTTTTTTGCCTTTTTTGTACTTTTTGCAACATTTCTTTTTGCATTTGCCACAACCAAAGGCTTCATCAGTTACAATCGGCATTCCACCAGAGAGGTCGTTCAATTTTTCCCAGCTTTGCATTCGTCAATCGTGTTAGTTTGCGTGAAAATAAACTAGGCTGTTGCCCATTTATACCTGCAAATTAATGCTTAATTAGATTAAATACAAATAGTAGGGGAGGAAAGTGTACTAATTTTTAGTTAAAATCTAAGAACTATTTCTACTTGTAGCAGCCATCGGGTGAGTGGTCTATCCAAAAATGTGTAATTTTGTGTAGTTGAATTTGTCGTTAGCTCAATATTCGGCTATTATCTATTCATTTTCTCATAGACTATTTTTCCATTGAAATATTTTTTGTACATCACAGTTTTGTTCTTGTTCAGTACTGCCAACACGCTGTTGGCTCAACAAAAGATTGCGACCAAAAACAATAACAAACGCAAGATATTGGGCGATACAACGACCGTGTATTATACTCAATTGTCCAACCCAACCTTGGTTTTGCCACTAGATGCCAGCTTGGACAACTTTGAAGAAATAGATCCTACTTGGAACGAGAAAGAGAACTTTGCTACTTTGGGTGGTTTATTGGCTACGCCTGCACTGGATAGATATTATCAATCCAAAAGCAAGGGCGGCTTTCGAGTCGGATTCAATCAATTTGACCATTATAAGCTGGAGCGAGAATCCATCAAGTATTATGAAGTAAAGGATCATCGACCATTCACCGAATTGTATTATTCGCAAATCAATCAGAAAAATAACTTTGTCAAAGCAGATTTTGGGTATCGCTTCAATGACAATATTTATATCGGATTGCAGTATGATTTGATCAATCAAAATGGATTTTATACGCAAGAAAAAGTACGGAATCAGAATGTAGGTTTTGCTCTAAGAGTAAAGACCAATGATGCTCGCTATCACGGTTATTTCAATTTTGTGACCAATGCCATCAAGTATCAAGATAATGGCGGGATTACGTCGGATACGATTATCGGCGATTTGGTAGAAGCGGCTTTGTTGAACGTCAATACGTATAGCAATTCGGCTCAGTCCAACTACAATACCACCAACTTGACTTACAGCCAATTTTGGTACAACAAAGGAGTCGATTCGCTCAAACAAACGACTAATGCAACCAATGAATGGAGCCACAAAATAAGCTATCAATTCAATCGCTACAAGTTTTTTGACAATGCTCCTAACCCAGATATATACGGCGATGCAGCCGTCAATCCTAGAGGTTTGCGTGTGTTTGTGCGTCATCAAGTGCTAGAGAACGAAGTGGGTTATCGTCAAGCATTGGGCGGAAGCCTACAAGAAGCCCCTCTTTGGCTCAAAGCCTATGTTAAGCACAGCTGGAATATTGTTTATCAACAACCACAGAACTATCAAATACATAATTTTTCGGTAGGAGCGATTATACAAAACAATCCACAATATCAGTTTAAATATCATATAGAAGGACAGGCGACTTCCGTCGAATCTCGTCTTGATTTGATGTTGAAAGCCAAAGTTGGTTATGACCTCAAAAAGTTTGGTTACCTCCAAGGTCAATTGCTTTTTCAGCGATACCAGCCAAGTTTGATAGACCGCCAGTTGTATGTATCCAATGAATTGATTTGGGACAATAATTCCAATTTTTCGCAAATACAAGAGTTTAATTTTGGAGGGAAATATACCTTGCCGACTATTGGGTTTGAAGCGGAATTGCTCAATCATACTTTTACGAACTGGATTTATTATGACTCGCTAGGTGTACAGCAGGCACCGAGTTCTGTCAATTTATTGCAATTGAAAATCAAGCAAAATTTTAAGGTTTGGAAATTTCATTTAGATAATGAAGTGATTTGGCAACCAACATTGGCTGGCAAAGCTTATTTTAGAGTACCTGAATTGTTGTTTTCGCACAATTTTTATTTGCAAAGCGAAGTTTTTAATAAAGCAATGCTACTCAAAATTGGGGTACGCTTTCGCTACAATACTGCTTATTATGCCAATGGATATGACCCGTTGACGGGCAATTTCTTTATACAGAATAGGCAACTAATAGATATGACTCCTCGTATTGACCCTTATATTTCTTTTCGCATTTGGCAGTTTCGCTTTTTTGTTCGTGGCGAAAATGTATTGTATTTTGCCAATGGCGAAAATTATTTCACGGCTTATCGCCGCCCAATACACAACTTTGTAGTTCGGCTTGGGGTCTCTTGGCGATTGTTTGATTAGTAATAATTCAAAAATTGAATAACAATGAAATTAATAATAGGGTGTTTTTTGATGCTGATGAGTGGTTTCGCTTTTGGACAGCCCTCTATCGAATCGGTCAAAAAAATAGGCTCGCCAGATAGCTATGAATCAGGATCAGCCTATTGGGCTGCATTGGTACAATACAAATTGGTAAACAGCAGTGACGAAGTCGCTCATCAGCTGTTGCTACAGCACGACAATTTTGCTGATTATGTCAAATTGGGCTATCAAGAATTGAATCTTTTTGGTAGCGAACAAAAGGAGTTGGTCGTACAGCTGAGTTTTGACGGCAAGTCTTCTTACGCCCATTTTTTTTATGCCGATGCTACCAATTGGTACAAAACTGAATACTCGTTGGAGTACATGGCATTGCCCGATAGTCCATTGGATAGAACGATCAAACTATCGTTTCGAGAAGTCCACCAAGAAGGAGAGTGGGTGGTATTGGTCAATAAAACGACCAAACATGCTGCACAAAATGCCTTGGAAAAATGGTTGACTATTTGGCAAGTCAATCCTGATAAATTGCAAGTATTGCATACCGAAAAAATAGCTGCACAGTCGTTTGTGGAGCGTTACGAAGCCAAGCTGTCTTGGTCGAACAACTTTCCGAAAAAACTTTCTGTAACGAGCAAAGGAATGACCTACAAAGAACAAGAAGAAACGCTGTACGGTGAAGAGGTTGCCAATCAATTGGAGATTGCGACCATCGAAAAATTATGTGCTTTTGAGTCAAATACGCCTTGCGAATGTGCTATATTGAGCGAAGAAACAACGACGCAGCTGGAGTAAAGAAGCTCTAATTATAAAACCGTACATTTTTTAGCTAGCGTTGCTTTTAATAAGATCGCTTTGCTGTTAGGTATTAGAAGTTAGATTTCCGACGATAGTTTTCTTAATGCTTGTATAAGACCGTGTTTTCAAGAAGGAATTAAATCACATAAAGTGATTTTTAGCCCTAAGACTATAATTTTAGACACGCTCTAATGACTAATTTCAATTTGAGTACAGGACAAAAAACTATTCTTAACGAGGTACTAAGCACTTTCAAAGTGCTTAGTACCTTATTTGAAGGCTAAAAAATACCTTTGGAATAAGTATTTTCAACTTTTGTCCTGTACTCAAAATTTCAATTCTAAATTAAAAACTCCTCAAAAAAAATCTAAATTATGAAATTAATTACTACCATTATTTTAGCCATTTGCTTCTTGACAATTAGTTGTGATAGCGACAACCCGACTACTGATACACCACAAGAAATCGGCGAAGCCCTACAAGATATGATTCCGCCCAAAGGCGATGTCACCGATCCAAATGTACCTATCATAGCACCACCGACCAACGATGACCTAAAGGTCGATAAAGTGGAACAAGCCAAAAATTTGATGCAGCAAATAGATAAAGAAGTGGGCAATTATGAAGAAACAACTAGTGAGAAATATGTGAAACAACACTACGCTTGCGATATCAAGAGTTATCAACAAAAAGATTATCAGAAGAAAATCGTAACGTGTTTTGACGGTGGTATGGAGTACCATACGGCTATTATTTATTATCAAGCAGCACAACCACAAGTGGTTATTATTACGCTGGAAGAATACAACGCATCGCCTGCCAATAAGGAAGAATTTGAAGAAAGTAAAACTAATGTAACTATTCGAGAAATATACTTGGAAGAAGGCGATTGGGACAATATACTACAAGTGCGAGATGAGAATGACAAAGTAGCCATCTTGACACCAAAAGTCAAATATCACTGGGATATTACTAAAATTGCACTACAATAATTACCTATTTTTTGATTTTAGTATCGCTGTCCCACCAAGTATGATAGACGGCAGTAGCCGCAAAATAGAACATACAAAACAACGATAATCCTCGCATGATTTGGTATGCCAATGCAGAGTCATACTTCCCTTCTACAATCGTTAATAAAGCGACATTACTAACGACAAAAAGTACAGTAATGAATATGTTGGTGTGTTTGAACTTAGGTGTTCGGCTCGGATACAAAAACTTGATGGGAACAAAATGAAGGATGGCAAAAATGAGAATCATGATGAAATTTCCAAGCGGTGGAAATTGATACACATAGTATAAATAGAACGCCACCATATTCCACATGACAGGAAAACCCACAAAGTAATAATCGTTGGAAACCATGCCTTCCTTGCCGTAATAGAGGGTAGAAACGAGCAAAATAATAGCAGCTGCCCAAAATCGTAGCTCCTCAGGCACTAAGTAGCTGCCGCCTTCGCTGATGGGAATGCCATCAATCGTAGCCGCATAGATTAAGTAGGCAGGAACAATGGCATAGGTCGCAAAATCAATCACATAATCCATGGTTTGCCCTGACATATTAGGTAGCACTTCCTTGGTGTTTGCCATACGAGCAAACGTACCATCAATCCCATCAATGACTAAGGTCAAAAAAAGCATGAGAAATGCCATAAAAAAATTGCCCTCACTAATGCAAACAATTGCCCAAAAACCAGCAACAATTCCAGAAGCAGTAAAAGCATGAACGAGCCAAGCAGCGGCTTTTTGTGTGGTAGAATAAGGCATAAGTTGATAGGATTTAGTGAGCTATTTGTACTCGAAAGTACAAAATAATAGCAATATTTGCTTCAAACTAAATAACGACCATGAAAAATAACCGCTTAAAATCCTTGTTGCCAACGGCTATCATGCTGTGCTTTTTGAGTGCCGTAGGGCTGTATCTCTACTTTTTTACCGAAAGGGAAGTATTTTGGGGTGGCTTTGTTGCCATGTTATTTTTTTATGGCTTGGTGTTTTTTATGGGCAGCTTTATTGCGGCTCGTAGAGGCAATCAAGATTCGGAAGAAGAGGTGCTATTGGCAGGGCGTTCGTTGCCGTTGTGGATAGCTATTTTTACGATGAGTGCCACTTGGGTAGGCGGTGGGTACATCAACGGCACGGCAGAAGCAACCTACAATTCGGGTTTAGTTAAGGTGCAAGCACCTTGGGGGTATGCGTTGAGTTTGGTGGTAGGCGGTTTATTTTTTGCGAAAAAAATGCGATATTATCAATTTAGAACCATGCTCGATCCACTAGAGCAGCGTTTTGGTAGCAAGGTAGCCGCTTTATTCTTTTTGCCAGCTTTGACAGGCGAGGTGTTTTGGACGGCAGCGATTCTTTCTGCATTGGGTTCTACCTTCGCCACTGTGCTAGGTTTAGATATAGAAAGTTCAATTATCCTTTCGGCAATTATAGCGATTGCTTATACCGCTTTGGGCGGTTTGTGGGCGGTAGCAATGACCGATGTCATACAAATGGTACTACTCCTATTGGGATTATTTATTACCATTCCTTACGCCTTGGAATTTGTAGGTGGTTGGGATGCTGCTTGGGCAGCATACAAGGTCAAAAATGGAGCGTCAGCTACATTGATTCCCTCTAGGGAAGCCCTCGGCAACGATTGGTGGCAGTGGTGGGATTATGCTTTTTTGTTGGTATTTGGTGGTGTGGCATGGCAGGTGTATTTTCAGCGAGTGCTGTCTGCTAAAGATGGCAATACTGCCCGCAATTTATCCATTATAGCTGGTGTTGTTTGTTTGGTAGCCGCCATTCCGCCTATTGTGATAGGAGTAGTGGGAGCGGTAGCCGATTGGTCGAGTATAGGAGGCGTTCCCGCCAATAGTTTGGAAGTACTGCCCAGTGTCATGCGATATATGACGCCCAATTGGGTTGCTACGATTGGTTTGGGAGCGGTGGCAGCAGCTGTTATGTCGTCGGCGGATTCTTCGATTTTGTCGTCATCATCGATGGCAAGCTGGAATATTTACCGTCCACTCATCAAGCCCGAGGTTACTTCCAAAGAGCTCGCTGGTGTTATCAAAAAATGTATTTGGATTGTTGGCATAGCAGCGACTTTAATCGCTCTCAAAGTCAAAAGTATTTACGAATTATGGTTTTTGTGTAGTGATTTTGTCTATTGCTTGTTGTTTCCTGCTTTGGTCTGTGCTTTATTCGACAAGAAAGCCAATAAATATGGAGCCATAGCGGGATTTCTGGTCGCAGCTATCTTGCGTTTTGGTGGTGGCGAAGCGACTTTGGGCATTCCGACCTTTATCAATTATTATGTAGAGAACGGAACCGTATTGTTGCCCTTTCGGACAATGGCAATGGTCAGCGGACTGTTGAGTATTGTATTGGTGTCTAGGTTGACACAGCAGCAAGCACCACCACAGGCATTGTTTGTAGTAGAATGATTTTTCTAGTTATTTTTTTGCAATAAATCAATAATAGTGCTGCTAGCATTTAGTTCAGAATCGTACAAGACATAATTATCAAGATAACCTAAGTTTTCTATTCTATTGGCAGTCAAGAAATCTTCTTTTAGGGCATAGCCAATCAACGCTACCGTAAAAGGATTGGTAGCATATAATTGGACTGAAAAGTAAATATCCTTTGGCTTTTTTGTCATCTGCTCCACCATTTCTAATGTCCTAGTATGATACTTTTTAGTCCGTGTTTTGACATCTACTTTCAATGGATTGCCATGGAGGTCATAGACAATAAAATCAAATAAATCAGCTTGCTCGTGGGAGGAGCTGTCCGCCACAAATTTTATATCGTTAGCCACAAAAAACTGCTGTATCGCTTTTTCGCCTAATTTTCCTTCAAACATTTTTCGCTGCTTGGCACTGAGTCCCCCTTCATGAAAGTCATGTCGGTCGGAAGTAAATGATCGAGAAAGGGTAGCGTAATTTCTTGCTTCTTGTTCGAGTGCAGGACTGATGGTTATCTTCATTTTTGGGAGTAGATTTTGGAGTGGTCTAAAAACAAATACAAAATAAGAAAAATATTTAATAATCGCTAATCGCTGCTAGGGTAGGAGTCTGCTAATTATTTTTTTGTAGTAGCGAGCTTTAGTACAGGACAATTTTTTTTTATCTATATCATAGGAAATATTGAAGAAGCGTAAAATAACAGCAATCCTACTTTAGGATGTATTCTA
>CAKZQC010000042.1 GCA_937139495.1 uncultured Saprospiraceae bacterium
TCACGAGGCTTTTTGGCGAAGTATGGGCTAAAAATAGACCATCATTTTACATTAACTTATTTATGCACGGTTACTTAAATTCCTCTAAACTACCTTTCTGTCTAAACTTATTGGTTTATTCGATTGTATCAAAGAATGGAAACAAACCAGTATTAACATATTTAATTAAAAATAGAACACGCTGCTCTTTCATCTCTATCATTTATTATGGCATTTGCTGCAATAAATTCTATTAGAGAAAGAGCATAACATGCTGTTGTTGCGAAAGCAATAAAAAAGAACAGCACTACTATAATGCCTCATAAAATAAGTGCATAAATAAAGTAGCAAAAGTACGTTCTGATGACAAAATACCCAAATGGCACGAAATAGAAATAAGAACAACAAGCGCAATAAAAGTAAAAAAATAGAAGGCGGAAGTCTTCCCAACCGTATTGTTAGTTTAGTAAGTAAGCAAGCTTCTGTCCGCTTTGATGTGAAGACCATTATCAAGAAGTTGAAAATGAGCAACGAAGACGAAACGATACAAAAAGCACTAGATAAATTGGTAGAACAGGGGAAACTCAAGCTAACCAAAAGTGGAAAATACAAGTGGAACAAAAATAGAAATACGCAGAAAAAAGCAGGTAGAAAAGGCAAAAATGAACTCATTACAGGTACTATGGACGTAACCAGAACAGGTTCGGCTTATGTAGTTCCTGACAATTTTGAACACGAAAAAGATATTTTTGTACCTGCTCACCGCCAAAAAAGCGCACTAAATGGCGATACCGTTGAAGTACGTTGGTTTATGTCCAAGCGTGGCAAGCCAGAAGGCGAAGTAATGCGTGTTGTGCAGCGCAAAAACAATCAATTTGTAGGAACATTAGTTATATCTAATAAGCACGCTTATGTCAAACCTGATAATACGAATATCCCGTTCGATATAGAACTCGTAAGAGCCAAAGTGCCAAAAGAGGCAGAAAATGGCGACAAAGTAGTTGTTGTCGTGACGCATTGGCATACCGATCACAAAGAAGCTCCAAAAGGAGAAATTTCTATTGTCTTTGGTCAAGAAGATAGCAACGATATTGCGATGCAAACGATCTTGGTTGATAAAGGATTCAACTTGGCATTTCCTGCCGATGTACTGCATGAAAATGCGACGATTGACATCGAAATAAAAGAAGAAGAAATCGCCAAAAGACGGGATATGCGTCAAGTGACAACCTTCACGATTGACCCTGCCACAGCCAAAGATTTTGATGATGCACTTTCTATTCAGAAGTTAGAAAATGGCAACTATGAAATAGGCGTACACATTGCCGATGTGTCGCATTATGTACGTCCTGATACGGCATTGGATAAGGAAGCCGCTCGTCGTACCACCTCTGTTTATTTGGTAGATAGAGTATTGCCGATGTTACCCGAAAAACTTTCTAACGGAGCTTGTTCCTTGCGTCCGCATGAAGAAAAATATACTTTTTCGGCTGTATTTGAACTAGACCGCAAGGGCGAAATCGTTAACGAATGGTTTGGTAGAACAGTAACGTATTCGGATAGAAGATTTACGTACGATGAAGCACAAGAAGGACTGGATTCGGGCGAAGGTGACTTTGCAGAAGAACTCAAAATACTGAATCATTATGCGATATTGCTTCGCAAAAAAAGATTCAAATCAGGTTCAATCAATTTCGAATCACCGGAAGTGAAATTTACGCTCGACGAAAAAGGCAAACCTATAGATGTTTATCTAAAAGCGCGCAAAGATGCCAATATGTTGATTGAAGACTTTATGTTATTGGCAAACAAAAGAGTTGGCTTCTTGCTCTCTAGTCAGCTACAAAAAACAAACAAAGAATGGCCTATGGTCTATCGTATTCACGATGAGCCAAACATGGAAAAAGTAGCCGCTTTTGTCAATTTTGCTGCTTCGATGGGCTATCCTATGGAAATCAATACGCCTCAGCAAGTGACCAAAGAGTTTGGCAAAATGCTCAAAGCAGCAGAAGGCAAACCCGAATACGAAGTATTGCAACAGCTAGGAATACGCACGATGTCCAAGGCGGTTTATTCTGCGGACAATATTGGTCATTATGGTTTAGGTTTTGATACCTACTCGCATTTTACTTCGCCTATTCGACGTTATGCCGATGTCATTGCTCATCGTATTTTGCAAGATTTCTTGGAGAATGGCAAACGAATGAACAAGAGCAAACTCGAAGAGCTGGCTAAACATATCTCGAAGAAAGAGCGTGATGCCATGGAAGCAGAAAGAGAGTCTGTCAAGTACAAACAAGCAGAATTTTTGGAGGATCATATCCACGAAGTTTTTGCAGGAATTATTACAGGTATTGCCGATCACGGTATTTATGTTCGCCTTACGGCAAACTTCTGTGAAGGAATGATTCGCTATGACAAAATGTATGATAACTTCTCGATGGACGACAGTCGTTTTGCTATCAAGTCAGCAACGAAACAATATCGCATGGGCGATGCTGTTTGGATCAAAGTATTGGGTTCGGATCGTAAGAAACGCCAAATGGACTTTGAATTGTTGGATCCTGCGGAAATAGACGAATTGGATAAACCCAATCGTCCTGCTATTGCTACCAAAGAAGAGAAAGCAGCAAGAGCGGCAACAGAAAAAGTAGCTGATAAGAAAGGTGTAGCCAAAGTCGAAAAAACTAAAAAAGTAGTAGCAGAAAAGTCCACTCCAAAAACCGCCAAAGAAGCGACTAAAATAGTGGAAAGAAGTGTAAAAGGATTGCTCAAAAAAATAGCAGCTTTTTATGAAGATAGCGACATCAAAAAAGAAGCAGAAAAGAGAAAAAGAACTTGGGGCTATGAGCTGACTTCAGCAGGATTGGAAGAAGGAGCGGTTTTGTATCTCAAATTTAATCCCAAAATTCAGCCGAAACAAGACGCTACGAATCAAGAGCATATTTCTACTCGTGCGTTGACACTTTCCAAAGGAAATACAAAAAGTTTCTTTGCCGAATATTTTGAAGGCGAAACGCTGATAGATGGCTATGTGATACCTCTGCGTTCGTTGGACGAAACGCAGTTTTCGGATAGAGATAGAGAGATGAGTTTGCCACTGTTGAAAGCATTCCTCAATTTGACGAAGCCAAAGCAGATCGTTTGCTTTTCGAACCATGCCCAACAGCTCTTACTGGACGCTAAATTGTTGACGAAAGTAGAACACAAAACTTTCTTGGTTGGCAAACGTAGTCTTTTGGTTACTAAAGCAAAGATACGAGTGGGGAGAACTTCTAAGCCTATCTATTTCTTGCCAAATCCGACGGCTCGAATTTCTAAAGGACTCAAGCAACAGGCTTGGGACTGGGCTATTAAGGAAGACTAAGTCGCTGGTCTAAAATTAAAAAAGGAGAAAAAGCAAATTTGCTTTTTCTCCTTTTTTTTGTCCACTTTCTTAAGTAACTACTGTATTTAAGAAAGTTATTGTCGGAAATCTAACTTCTAGTATCTACAGCAAAGGGTTCTTATCAAAAGCAACGCAAACTTTCGTTCTTTTGCCAAAAATGATACTAACTAAAAAGTACACATTTCTAATATTTACTTCAAGAAACCCAAGCGTTTGCCAATAACTTTGTTAATCATACGAGTGGGCAAAATACGAGGTAGCGTCCAGTTCTGGAATTTGTTAGGAACTAGAGCATAGCGTACTTTTTGGCTTTTGCTCTCAAAGATATCTGCCATGGTTTCGCCAAAAGCATCTTGCTCAAAACCGTCTTTAGACATTTTCTGAAGAAAATGAACTAGCTTTTTGGTAGATTTGGCGTAGTCTGTTTTTTCTAAATGGCTCAAATCGAGTTCCTCGGCTTTATCCCAAATGGGTGTTTTGACAACTCCCGGACCTACTACGATTACCTCGATGCCATATAATTGCAACTCAATACGCAAAGCATCGGAGATAGCCTCTACGGCATGCTTGCTAGCGGCATAGGCGCCCATAAATGGACTCGAAAATTTGCCTGCTACCGAACTAACATTGATAATTTTGCCCGCAGCAAAACTATTTTTATGACTAGCACCCAAGAGCGGTGCAAAGGCTTGTGTAGTGGCAACTAATCCCAATACATTGACATCTAATTGTCGTCTAAAATCTTCTATAGGTATGTGTAGAACAGGACCCGCTACGGCAATCCCTGCGTTATTGATGAGACCTGCCAAACCTTCGTGACCTATCTTTTCGATTAGTTGTGTAGCTGCTGCTTGTACGGCTGCGGTGTCGGTGACATCAAAGATAAGTGGCTCAAACAAATCGCCAAAAGCGGCTTGTAGTCGCTCGGCATCTGTTGCCTTCCTAACGCTTCCAAATACTCGATAGCCTCGTTTAATTAAGCTGGCAGTAGTGGCATACCCAATGCCTGTACTCGCTCCAGTGATGACTATATTTTTAGAAATTTGCATGATTTTTTTATGTTTTATAGGGTTACTCTTCTCCTTTTGCCTCTTCGGGCAATGCAGGAGCATTGTTATCGTCAGTAGTGCCTGTTTCGAGTCCTTTGTCATCTAGGATACGAATCAAATCGCCTTTGTCATAATAGAGTGTACGCATGAGGTAGCCGTTATCATCGTACTGTTTCCATTCGCCATCACGAGCAAAATCTTTGATGATAGTATTTGTTTCTGGATTAAATACTTCCGTTACTTTGGGGTAATATTTGCCCGTTAGTTTGAGCGATCCATTTTTGTGAAACGACTTGTATTCGCCTGTGCGAATTAGCTTTTTGTTGATAGCATTTATGTTGGTATATCTACGGCTCGGCTCTCTACCATAGTCTTTGTAGAGGTTGAAACGTCTGTCCAATTCCGCAGGAACTACCGACCATTCTGGGTTAGTCAACCAAGTGATATAATGGTATTGAAGATTGCCAAAATCCAAATCCGTCAACATGAAATGATATTCCAAGGGCAAGGCTAATTCAAAATAAGTAGTATCTCTGGTCACATCATCAGCGGTAGTCGAATGCTCATAAGCTCCTTGTTCTTCTTTGCTTCCATTGGCATAATAACGGATAAATTCGCCAATCTCTAACCCATCGGTAAAGTTGGTTTCGTATTGCAATTTTCCATTGTCATGATATTGCTTATAAGCACCGTCCAATACGCCATTTTTATACGTAGCCGCTTCGTAGTTTTTTCTGCCTAGCGTCGTTCGCCAATAGCCATTTTTTTTGCCCGCACGAGTATAGTTTCCTGTTTGAACCAACTGACCTTTTAGTCCTTGTTGGTATTCAATCCAGCGACCTGTTTTGCGTCCGTTGGTGTATTTGCCTACACCCGAAAGCAGTTCGTCTCTACCAAAAATAGGATGGTTTTCGACGCGGTAATATTCTATTCTACCATTGCGGACACCATTGTCGTACGTAAATTCGCCCTTAACATGGGTCTCTGGTTCTGGATAATAGTCATAAACCCAAGTATCTATTTTGACACCATCTTGATAGAACCCCTCTGTTTTTTTTGCGTTATTTTTATAAAAAAACCATTTGCCATGTCGAATACCTGTATTCATCAATCCTTTGGCTAACAGTTCTCCTTTTTCGTTGTAATAACGGGTTTCTCCTTCGAGCAGATTATTTTCAAAATTGCTAACAATGGTCATCTTAGTTTTAGAATCTGTCAACGTCCATTTGCCTGTTTTCATACCGCTCTCGTTGTAGTTGCCTTCTACATCGGGGACGTTGGTGTATCGTGCTACTGGCGAGATATAAAACAACCACTTTCCAGTGCGAATATCATCTTGATAAGTACCTTTAGCCGTTACATAGCCTCTGTTATCCTTTTCTTCCCATTCACCTACTTTCAATCCGTTTTCGGTCTTGTTTTCTTGTGCTAGCAGCATATTGCTACCCAAAAGAAGGAAAGTGAATAGAGTAGTAAATAGATAATTGTATTTCATAATTGATTTTTTTGGTAAATGAAACTTTGTGTGCTTTAAAAGACTTAATGGTTTAGACAAGGGTAAAAATAGACTTTTTAAATAATGAAGTTGTCTAAAATTAAAGTAAACCTTGTAAATATACACTTTTTAAATAAGCTAACTGCTGCCAACGATTTGTCAAATAATTAAAAACAGCTTTATTTTTGGTAGCTTTTAGACTGTTTTTGGTAATTATATTACGAGCATGCTCTAAGTAGGAGTGTAGTTTGCTCACAAATAAAAAATAAATGAAAAATAAATTAAAGAATATTAGTAAATTTTTGTCGCTCGTTCTGCGTCATCAACCCCAAAAAATAGACCTAAAACTAGATGCACAAGGCTGGGCAGATACACAAGAGCTAATCGATAAAATGCCAAACTTGACTTTAGAGCTGCTTCAAGAAGTAGTTTCGACGAATGCCAAAAAACGTTTTGCATTCAATGAAGATGGTAGCAAAATTCGGGCAAGCCAAGGACATTCGTTGTCTGTTGAATTGGGCTATAGCCCTAGTCAGCCGCCTACTATTTTGTATCATGGTACTGCTACCCAACACCTTGATGCCATAGCGATTAAAGGTCTGTTAAAGATGAATAGGCAACACGTACACCTTTCGGAAAATATAGAAACGGCTACACAGGTTGGGCAGCGACATGGCAAATTAGTATTGCTAGAAGTAGCTGCGGAAGCGATGCAGGAAGCAGGCTTTTTGTTTTACCTTTCGGCAAATGGTGTTTGGCTGACCGACGAAGTACCTGTTGAGTATTTGATTTTTCCAGAATAGCCTCTTTTTGTCCTTCCAATCATTCGTTGTATTGCTTGAAGTTGCCTAACTTTAGGCAATAACCAATTGCCACCATTATGATAAAAAATCTCCTATTACTTTTCCTGTTCTGCTGCACGATTGCCCTAAAGGCACAACCGACTGATAGCACACGAACCCAATGCTACAAGGGCAAAATTGATGGTAAGTATTCTATCACCATGCAGCTCAAAATAGTAGGTAGCCGTTGCGAAGGTCGTTATTATTACGATAAGTATCGCCAAGATATTTTGCTGATAGGAGCGATAGAAGCCAACCAAAAAATAGTGCTACAAGAGATAGACAACAAAGGTAATTTGGTGGGCAATAATTTTGAAGGAACGTATAGCGATAATTGGAGTAGCTTGGAAGGTTTTTGGCAAGAGCAAACGAATAACAAACGATTTGATTTGTCGGTACAAGCGATTTATGCGGCAGCTGATAGCAATCAAATATTAAATTTTGAGAAAGTTCGACGCTTTCAAGCATGGTTCAATGCTTTTGATTTGGAAGTGGATTTGCCGTTGCGTGTGACGACCGAAACGACTATGAACTGGAAGTGGAAAAAGAAATATAATAAAACAGAACTAGCGGATTTTGAGGCTTTTTTGCCTTATATACTCGCCAAGCAATTTGTGATGCAGCAAGTCGATTTTGTTTCAGTTAGCAATTATAACTATTGGCAAATCTTGCGACAAGATTACAATCCTATTGAAGTACATTATCAGTCTATTGGACAAGTATTTAGACGGCAAAATTTTGTTGGTTTATTGCTACAGTTAGAAGTAGATAATGGATGGGAAAAATATCATGCTATTTGCTTATTGACGTATGACTACGAAGGCAATTTGCTGGGTAATGTGCTGCTAGCTCAATCTATTGACACCCAAACAAAAGATAGCCACTATGTAGAAAATACCACGTCTTTGGTCGCTGCCAATGGCGTAATTAGCACAACAGTGACGATTCAAAAAAGTAATTTGAATAGAAACAAAGCAGGCGTGGAAGATTATTCCAATAGCAGCAAGGAACAAGAAATCCATTCTATTTTGCAACCAACAGGCAGTTTTGCCAAACAAGAAATTAGCCAATGAGAGCCTTAGATGATTTAGAAGAAATAGAAAGCGACTTGGAATTGAGCCATTTTTGGGTGATGTATAGCACTTATTTTTTGATTGTAGCAGGTATTACCACTACGGTTGGCTATTTTCTGCAGAAAGATAGTGTTTTGAAGTTGATGGATGTAGAATTTAGTATGTTTATTGCGCCGATTGTCGCTACGATTACTTTGTTTACGTTGATTGTGCAGCAGCACAAAAAACATCTAAAATCACGACCAGCAGTGACGCCAAATTTTGGGATAGGCATATTTTTTATCGTGTGTGTGTATCGAGCGGTACTTTATTTTTTGATTGATATAGTCTTTGCTATATCGCTGAATGTAGATTTGGCAGAAGGTGTTTTTTATTTGCTATTTGTCAGTCCATTTTATTATGTTTTTTCTGCCATAGTGGATTTGCCGATGGTCTTTGGCTGTTATTCTTGGATAAAAAAAGAACATAAAACGATGATAACCGAAGAAGAAATAGAAGAAGACAGGCGGTATTATGAATAGAATTTTAAAGGAACGAAAATGAATGATATATTAGATGATTCGGAGATGCTCGACAACAAAGGGAACACTATTAATTTGCGTTCCTTTTTCAAAATTTACTTATTCGTAACGGCAGCGAGTACAGTCTTGTTGAGCGGAACAGATTTACTATCCACGCAATATGATTTCATGACGGACAATGTCTATTTTTTGAGAGATGGAATTATTACTTTTGCCAAAATTGCTGTTATGGTAGCGATTACCGAGCATAATAGATTTATCATTTCAAAAGAGGATGAAGTTGAGAAAACACAGCCAGCCATTATATTGCTAATCGGAGCTATTTTGACGGTACTCTTAGTAAATTATGGCTATCCAGTATTTGACAATACGGTAACTGCTACAATCAACCTTATACATAATACGACTTACTTAGACGAGCTATATCGCTATGTCAGTATCAAACGATTGGTTGGCGAAATATTGCTGGGATACTTATGGTATAGGGCAAATACGCCCCAAAAAATCAACTAATAGCAAGTATTTATATTGGACAAATGACAAAAAATAATCAATTTATATATACTCTTTTCATACTGCTTTTTTGCTGTTTGCCTTTGGCAATAACCGCCCAGCGTGGCACTATTCAGAAGCTCGAAAAGCAAAGTAAGCAAGCCGATAATCGCTTGACGCAAATACAAGCTTACAACCAACTAACGGAGTATTATTTAGATATGGATTTGGCGAGAGCCAACCGAAGAAATCAAGCAGCACTACAATTGTTGGCACTGGATAGTGATTCGGCTATCACTAATGTAGCGGAAAATACGATATTATGGGAAGCTAGAATAGCGACCGAAATGGGTGATTTGGAACGAGCGATTGCGAAAAATAGCCATACTTTGCAATTGGCAAAAGCTAATAAAAACCAAGCGGTAACAGCTATTGCTTATGCCCAATTGGGCAAGGTGTATAGTATGAAGGGTTACCCCAAACAAGCTACAGAATACCTCCTGAAAGCGATTAAGATAGCCGAAGAACAAAGCAATATCCAAATTCAAGTTAGTTGTTATCACTTGGCGGCAGAAGCCTATTTGTTATTGCAAAATAATAATCAAGCCTCTTTCTTTTTGCGACAAGCAGGCGGATTGCAAAACAAGAAACAAATCAAATCTAGTCCTTTGTTTGTCCTGCATTTGGGAGCTGTTCAGTTGCAAGGGGGGGCATTGCCAGAAGCTTTGATGACCATAGAGAAAGGCTTGGAGCTAGCGAAGAAACAAAAGCAAAAAAGAACGATTGCCTATGCTTCCCTTTTGTTGGGCGATTATTACGCCGCTATGTTGGATTGGGACGAAGCGGATAACAAGTATTATAATGCCTTGCAGCAATACCGAAAGCTAGAAGAACGTATTGGGCAGGTGCGAGCACTACAAGGTCAAGCTGCTGCTAAAGCAGCCAAAGGCGATGCCAAAAAATCAATAGAGCTCCTCCAAGAATCGTTGGCGATGCTCCAAAATAGCAATGCCAAAATTTGCTTGCAAAATACGTATAAGCAACTATCTATTGCTTGGGCAATGCAAAAGGATTATCAGCAATCGTTACAGTTTTATCAAAAATATACGGTTGTCAAAGATTCTATTCAAGATCTAGAAAAAGCAAGTGCCGTAGCAGATTTGCAAATAAAGCACAATGCCAAAATTCTAAAAAAAGAAAAGGAAGAGCTGGAAGAAAAAACTAAAAACCAAGCCTTGCAAATCGAATTGCGTAGCAAAGAATTGAATATCCAACAGCTGCGGAATAATCAAAATTTTTATGTTATCGTTAGTCTGCTGAGTGTGTTGGGTTTGGCACTAATTATTGGCTTTCTTATTTTTAGACAGAATGGATTGAAATCCAAAATACGAGAAACGGAACTCGAACAACGGGCATTGCGTTCGCAAATGAACCCTCATTTTATGTTCAATTCGCTGAACTCTATCCAGAGCCTAATTGCCATTGGAGATAATGCAGCCGCTAGTATTTATTTAGCTAAATTCTCTAAATTAGTTCGCAAAATATTGCAAAACACAAGAGCGACTTATATACCGATGCAGCAAGAAATTGATTTCCTCAATAATTATATTGAACTGGAGCAAAGAAGGTTCAAGGAGGCGTTTGATTTTGAGGTAGATGCCGACCAAATCGAAGATGCTCATTTCGTAATGATTCCGCCATTGGTCATTCAGCCGTTTATCGAAAATGCTATTATTCATGGATTGCTGCGCAAGGACGAAAAAGGAATTTTGAGAGTAATTTTTGAGGATTACAATGCTAATTTTGTCAAGTGTACGGTGCAGGACAATGGTATCGGTCGAGTGGCTGCCGCCAAATTTAAAAGCGACAAAAAGCACGAATCGCTCGGTATAAAAATTACTGAACAGCGATTGGAATATTTGACGATGAAACAGAAAAAAGAAGGGCAATTAATTCAGGTGAAAGACTTGGAAGATGCCGCAGGAAATGCGACGGGAACAGCGGTCGAAATTCTATTGCCTATTAAGTATAAGGCATAGTGCAGTCCTGCATTTGGATTTTTTGGATTGCAGGATTTAAAAAAAAAACAAATACCTTAAAAATCCCAAATGTGAATAGTAGTTATTGTCGGAAGTCTAGCTTCTAGTATCTAACAACAAAGCGGTCTTATTTTAGAGCAAAAGTGTACCTCTCTAAAGTTTATTTACAACTAAAAGCCCTGCTACTATATCTAATTGCAACAGCTGATTGGTGACCTTTGAGTGCAGCAGCAACCACTTGGCGAGCGGAGCGACAATTTCATTTTCTAAGGCACGTTGTAGCGGTCTAGCACCATATCGAGCGTCAAACCCAACGGTAGTTAAGTGCTGTACTAGGGCAGGAGTGAACTCCAATTGCAAGCCCAATTTGAGGATTCCTTCTCGTTTTTGTAGTGCATGAAGCTCTAGCGTGGTAATTTGCTCAATATTTTGTTGCGAAAGCGGCTCAAATAATACAATTTGGTCAATTCGATTGACAAATTCAGGACGGAAAAACTTAGCAATAGCGGCTTCGTAGTTTTGACCGTCCACCCCACCAAAACCTATTGAACTTCGATTGGAAGCCCCTAGATTGGACGTCATGATGATAATCGTGTTTCTGAAATTGGTCACTCGACCATAATTATCGACCAAAATACCTTCGTCCAATACGCTCAGTAAAGCATCAAAAACAGAAGGGTCTGCTTTTTCGATTTCGTCTAATAACAAGACAGAAAAGGGACGTTCTCTAATCTCTTGAACTAACTTGCCGACCTCGCCACCTGCCCCAATAAAACGAGCCAACTGGCTGGGGTGCTGAAACTCAGACATATCAATTCGCACCAAAGGCGACTTTTTTTGCCCTTTGCCAAAAAAATATTCTGCCAATGCCTTGGTAGAAGCGGTTTTGCCGACGCCCGTAGGTCCTGCAAAAATCATAGTACTAATCGGCTTTTGCGGATTATTTAATCCTGCTTTGAATATTTTGACCACATTGCAAAGGGCATCAATAGCGTGCTGTTGCCCAATAATTTGATGGCTAAAATGCGTTTGTAATTCTTCTCGGTTGAGTAGTACATCATCTTTCAGAAACAGCTCAGGCATACCTGTTTGCTGTACAAAATTATCAATCACATGACTTTTGTCAATGATTGTGCGCTCTTCTTGGAGTGCCTTGCTCACGCATTGACTCAAAAACTTGACACCCTTACCTGGGAAACTCTCGTAGGGATAATAACGAAGTAGTAAACGGTAGGTTAGTTCTACCGCTTTTTGGTCAAGCGTAATTTTTAGATTTTTTTGCGAATAAGTGCTGAACTCTTCCAATATTTTTTGCACCTTAAATTCGGGCAATTCGTCTAAGACGACTAATTGGAAGTTTTCGACAAAACCCGGAAGCATTCGACGCATACTTTCGAGCTGGGCGGGTGTGACTTCGCCTACTAATTGTAGTTTTCCTTCTTGCAGAAACGAAGTCATGAAAGCCGCAACGCTATCTTCTGCCCCCTCGCCCCCTGTTTGGAGTAGCTGAATGACATCAACGACCCAAAGAATGCCGTTGGCATATTCGAGTTGAGTCAATAGTTTTTCTACTTGTTGTTGCCATTCGCCCAAGTATTTGGCTCTAGCGGTAATCCGCTGTGCCATCAGTCGCCAAAACGTAAAATCTAAGCTATTGGATTTGCTGCCAATCTTGCGCATGGCTGCTCGCAGCACCGCACTTTTGCCTGTGCCGTGCTTGCCCACTACGAGTACATTGGAGCGAGTCGATACAATTTTGTCAATCACTTGCCCTACATACTCTTCCATTTCCCAAGCTACATCAGGAAATGCCGCCATATTTTTGCGCTCCGATTTGCTCAATGGATATTGTTCCGCCAATGCTTTAAGCTCTTGGTAGGTATTGTTCATTTGCCAACCATTATCATAGTTGTAATCTCTTGAATAATTAACTTTGAGGGATACTTCGTCTAGTTGCGGACGAATGCCTGTCATCATTTTGTAGATTTGTTCAGGCGTTTTTTTGTTGAGAATATTGCTCCCAAAGTTCTGTACTAAAGAAGGAAGTAGTTTACTATCGTAATAATAAAATTGCTCGCCCAAAAGTGGCAAGTGACAGCAAAAGTTCCCCTCATCTGTCGCACCATAAATTGCCTCCACAGGTACTTTGATGGTTTGGCTACTCGGAAACGATTTGTTGTTGGAACGCATGATGGGGCGCACCTTTATCTCGAAGGTTTTGAGTCGAAATTCCTCAAAAGGAGTATAAGGAAAATCGTCGTATTTTTTGTATGTTTTTTTGAGGTAAGTCGCTAGGGTGGACTTGACATTTTTGAGGTCTTTATCTACAATCTGATAATTGGAACCCACCAAGATACCAAGTACCGTTTCTGGTGTGAGTTGAAAATAGAGGAGGGGGTAGGTTAATTTTTCCATGGAGTATCGCTTGCTATTAGTAGTACATTGCTTCGCAATATAGGATTTTATAACAAGAACTTCAATAGACGAATATAGCCTTTTGGTTTACGGGCATTTTTTATTACTTCTTTTGAATGTTTTTTGAAGCTGTCTTGTTTCGGTCACATTTACTTTTTGAGTTCTAGTGCAGCTATTCGTCCAAAATATATTTTTGCCTATTGGAGCTCTAGTAGTATTAAAGAAAAATTCTCCTATCTTTTTGGTAGCGTATACGATATATGACTGTCCTACTTGGAATACATAACCGCAATCGCGACCACCTGTATAGATGGCTACTTGTTTTTTGGTGATTTTGCCCTTATATACTTGTGTTACTTCTAATGTATATTTATACACATAATCGGTGTATAACTGCTCTAATCGATTAGTGGTAGGTTTCGCCTACTCGTACAGGTGACCAGTCTTGAGCAAATGAAGTAAAAGTAGTCAAATAAAAACAAAGGTTAAAAAGAGCTTTCATGGGAGATGGGTTGATATGAAATATATATCATAATAATACAAAGTAAGCTGCACCCAACCAAAGTTCGATGCAGCTTATTGCTATACAAAAAGGACAAGAATTATATCCTTTTTTATTAATCTCTAAATGCCAATAATGGAATATTCTTTTTGAGTGCCAATGTTTTGGTCATACTCTTTTCTCCGAATATTTTTTCCCAAGTTGTTTGGGTGTGTTTCAATACAGAAAGTAGAGAAATGTTGTTGATTCTACAGAATACTTCCAAGCCTTCAGCTACATCCATCGCACTCCAAGAAGTGAAAGAAACATTGACATTAGTGATTCTATCTTTTAGTAGTTTTTTGAAGGTGTCTTCTGCTACTCTGTTGACCGAACCGCTGAATTTATTGACGTGTACACAGTGGATTTTAGAATCGGTCAGTTCTGCAATCTTAGCTAGTGTAGTCAAATAGTCAACGTCACTAGTTGTCAAGTCAGTTGCGTAAGCAATCGCCATGTTTTTTTGGAACTTAGCACCCTCAGGTACTACCAATACAGGGCAGTTTGCTTCATCTAGTACACCAACAGTATTTGTTCCTACAATATTGCGAACAGTGCTAGTTGCTCCAGTTGTACCCATGATAATCAAATCAGCTTTGTGTAGTTTGGCGTAGTTCGCTATTTCTTTGCGCTCACCATAATCTACAATGTAGGATACTTTGACCGTACTGTTTTGTTTGCCAATAGGCAATTGAGTAGCCGCTTCCAAGTGCATCGCTATTTGTTCTCTACGAGTATGTACATCTTCTTGATCTGGAGTTTGGTAATCTTCCAACACAGTCGTCTCAGAGTGTGGCAAATAAAGGTGCATGACCATTAATTCTGCTCCAATAGAAGCAGCCAAATCATGTGCATAATAGAATCCCCAGCTAGAGGCTACCGAAAAGTCAAAAGGCACTAGTATCTTTTTCATCTTGCTTGTTTTTAGTAAACATTTGGTACGAACAAAATCCATAACAATGTTTGCTGTTCTTTAGAATGTGTTTCTATTTATATAACAACCAAAAGTAATGAATTGTTAAGAAAAATGATAAAAAAAAGCATTCTTTTTGGTTGTGTCTTCAATAAAATAGGCTAAAGAGATTTTTATAATAAAAATATTTTTTTGATGGGTGAAATGTGATAAATAAGCTCTTAAAAGTTAGATGAATACATCAAGGAATTGGAATACTTTGATTAAGTAAATACAAACATTTTTTAGAAAACCATTTTTTGACTATATTGTGACTCAAACAAACATACAATATATCATGCCACAGCAATATTTAGGTTTTCCGATTTCAGCCGACCTGTATCAGCGTATCCTTATTCTGCAAGAGCAGGTAGAAGCTGCCGAGAATAAAAGAAAGCACGCCTTGCAGCTTTTTCAGATAGTGAGTGATCTATCTGATGCAGGGCTGAACCACTATTTTATAGAATCGCTCAAAAAAGCCAAAATTGGCAAGATTAAATTGATGGCGGTAGAGAATGCCATTCATGTTGGCAAAAAAGCCATCTTGACGGTAGGTAAGCAAATACTGAAGGCGATGACTAGCGAGCAAATCGGCATTATCACAGGGGTGATGGTGGATTCATTGCTAGATTTGAAGAAAGAGGAGCTTTAGCAAAAGCGTGTGTATCTTCGATACGGAAATAGTATAGGAGATGCTTAACCTATTTATTTAGCTCAACCCACATTACTTTTCCTACAGTATCATTTCTCAAAGTAGAAAGATACTCCTACCATCAATACGATCAATAAATGAGTATTTTTTTTGATAGATTCCAACCTATTGCAACTGGGGTGCGTCTTAGGGGTATATCTATCAAATAGATAAGCTTAGTGTTAAGCGTATGTCTAAACACTAATAACTGTCTTTAATAAAAGAAAGAAAAGATGAAGCTCAAAATTTCATGTATCGTATTACTCGGTTTTTTTATTGCATTCAAGCTCTATCATAGAGAAGATGCCGCTATATCTAAACTAGATACTACTGCCACCAGAAGCGTAGTAACCGCCGACAAGGCGACTGTAAGCCATTCGGCAACCCTATTGCAAAAACATTCATTGCGTGAGCAACAACATTGATAAAAATAGTACCGAACAAGAATTGGTAGCAGGTTGTATCAACCAAGAACGCCAATATCAAGAATTGCTCTACCAGCGATATGCCGACCAAATGTACACCATTTGTTTGTCGTATGCACCGAGCGAGGAGGCAGCTTGTGATATATTGCAAGAAGGTTTTATCAAGGTTTTTAGGAAAATAGATCAATTTCAGGCGACTAGCTCGCTACACAGTTGGATACGAAAAATAGTAGTCAATACGGCACTCGATCATTATCGCAAACAAAAACGACAAGCAGAGAAAATAGATTCTTACCAGCAACTGAATGTCAATAACACCATGGTCAATAATGTACTGGATCAAATCAGTGTTAAAGAACTGATTAAGTTGGTCAATCAATTGCCTAGCAAGGCAGCTATGGTACTCAAACTATACGCTGTGGAGGGCTACGCACACAAAGAAATAGCAGAAAAACTCAACATAACGGAAGGAACTTCCAAATCACAATTGCATAGAGCAAGAACGCTCCTCAAAAAATTATTGAGCAATCAACGATGAATAATAATCCTTTAGATAACAAGCTAGATAAGCAACTGAAAGCTGGTTTTGATGCTCAAAAGCAACAAGCTCCAGCCCACTTGTGGGATAAAATCAGTGAAGAACTAGCTGCCGATACATCGTTGGAAAATAAATTGGAAAGTCTTAGAGAGGATACGCCCATTGTAGCAGCTCCACTAGGGCTTTGGGATACTATATCCAAGGATTTGGATATGAATCAATTGATAGATGACAAGGTAGCTGATGCAATAGAGACCCAGCCACTAAAAACGGCTCCTATTAGTATCTGGAAGGGCATACAACGACAACTTAATATAGATGCCACTTGGGTCAAAATAGCTGATGAGTTGCCACATGCTGCTCCTAAGTCAAAGTGGAGAAAACGAACCGCTCAACTAACCGCAGCAGCCGTATTGCTCTTGTTGTTGCGGACTTGTACTGGAGAACCAACGCTGCCGATTCAGAACACAGCGACATTGGCAGAAGAAACGACAACTATCAATACTAATTCGCCAAATGACAAGACAATAACTTCTATTGCCGAAGGCAAAAAAAGTAAAATAAAAGAAGAACTAGAATCGGCATCAACTAAGGAGCAACAAGCAGCCACAAAAAAAAATACGATTGTAGCGAAGGAGCAAGCAACGCTTAATAATAACAAAACAAAATCGATTCAGCCGCTTGCCAATAATAGACATGACAAGACCGCAAATACCGTCGAGTCTAGCTTAATTGGGGCAAGCAAAAAGGAAAACGAAAATAATTCGGAAAATAATTCAAAAAAAATACAACCGCTTCCAACCTCTACCACAATCGCAGCGTCTTTAGAGCAAGAAACCGTTGATAGACAAGCAAATATTGCCACAGATGATAATTCGCAAATAATAGAAAATAGTAATAATGAAACGATTGCGACTCATAAAACTTACAATTGGTTAGACGGTGTGGCGTTGTTGCCATTAGCTACAGGAACACAGGCTACCGAAAAGGCGGAACTGCTAGAAACGGACGTGGAAACGAGCGACAAAAAAACGCCTTTAGCAGACAAATTAAAAGTAGGCGTATTTGTAGTAGTCAATTCGACAACGATTGTCAATGAAGATACTCGGGAAGGTTGGAAGGGATCGGATAGAATACAAAATAATGCTAACCTAGCCGCTAATTATGGTTTGTGGGCATCGTATCAGTTTTTGCCAAAGAGCAGTTTGGTTGCCGAATTTTCAATCAATGCCGATAACCGACAAGGTTATCAAGTAACAGAAGGCGGTATTAATTATGATAAAGAGTGGGTGCTAAAATACCAGCGTATTTCGCTCGCTTATCAGCACCAGTTATGGCAGGCAAAAGGTAGGCAGGTTGTCAATACGATTACCGCACAAGGCGGTTTGTATGTCGGGTTTTTGCGACAAGCAAAATTGTTTTATGATGGTGAATTGTTTTTTGATGCCTTACAAGAACACCGTCAATTTGATGTCGGCTTTAAGTTAGCCATAGGGCAGGAGTTGCAGTTTGGCAATATGTTGATTGGTTATGGATTACGCTCGGACATTGGAGCTGCCAATGTGTTTAGAGGTAATAATATGGTACTACCACAAGAGAATAAAACGAGCTTACTCCACTTAGGTGGTTACATAACCGTTGGATATAAATTTTGATAAGAATAAAGTTTAATAAGGTTTTGATTTTTGGATTTGAATGAAGTTGGCAGACAGAAAAGTAGACGTGGGAATCTACTTTTCTTGACGCTAACATTTACCGTTTGTTCAATAAAAAAAATAAGATTTTTTAGTAATATTATGTGTTAATAAATATTAGGTTTGTAATAAGTAAAATTTGTACATTTTAGTGTAAGGTTACTCTGGAGAGAGTGACCTTTTTTTTGTTTAGGGGCTATTCGGAGTCGCTCAGAAGTGATTTTTACATTTTAATAATACTAGCTACTTGATTTTTGTTTTTTTTTGATGAGTAGCTTTTTTAGTGTTTTTTTTATTGGAAAAGTGTATTTGTGGTTTTTTATTTACATTAAATAGAGCTTTGTATTAGTTTTGTTGAAAATAGCAAAAACAGGTTTGCAACTACTGTTTTTTTGTAATATCTTTGCAGTAGAATCTTAGACGTGTTCTAAGAATTGGATTTGAACAACTTTGTTTATAATTCGTTTTTAAGAGCAATCAACTTTATATCAAAAATAAAATAGAACAATCATGATTATTAATATCGTAAAAGAAACTACTAAAGATTTAGTAGCATTGGGACAAGGTTTTGGTAGTGCTGTAAAAGAAGAAGTAGAATTGTACTTTGAGCAGAAAAAACATGTTGCAGAGGATATGGCATCTGATGCTAAAGAAACAATCAAAGACTCTAAAGCTTACGAAAAGTTTGAAGATATTGAGCAAAAAGTAAAAGCTACTATCGAAAAAAGCTTGGCTAATTTCAATTCTGACAAAGCAGGCGACAAAGAGCGTTTGGAAAAAAGAATTGCTTCTTTGGAAGCTAAGTTGGCTAAATTGGTTGATGGTTTGGAAGAAACTAAGAAAGCTAAGAAATAAGCATTTCGTTTGTCGTGCATTTAACAAAAAATAGAGATGGAAAATATTGTCAAGAAAATACTGTACACTGGAGTTGGAGTAGTTGCGGCTACAACTGAGCGTTTGCAAATGGCTATCGATGACTTGGTAGAAAAGGGCAAATTATCGGAAGATGAAGGTAGAAAAGTAGTGGATGATGTGGTCAAAAACACAGAAGCACACAAAGGGCAATACGAACTCCGATTCAAAAAGATTGTAGATGCCGCTTACGAAAAACTAAATTTGCCACAAAACGAGGATACCACCAAACTAGAAAAACGCATTAAGTCGTTGGAGGTGAAGTTGGGATTACTCGCCAAAGAATTTGAAAAATATAAAGCAATGCAGCAGAAAAATAACCAAAATTTGTAAGTATTGCTTGAGGCAGATTGACTAGCAAAAAAGGCTACTACATTATATAATGTAGTAGCCTTTTTTTAATTTTCAGCATCACTTGCGGAATGTGTTTTTATTCAAAAGTACGCTTTTTGAGTTCAAAATTGCGACCCAAATAAGCGGTTTTGACCAGTTCGTCATTGGCTAGTACATCGGGTTTTCCTTCTCTAAATATATTGCCATCAACCATAATATATGCTCGGTCAATGATAGAAAGTGTTTCTCCTACATTGTGGTCAGTAATCAAGATGCCAATATTTTTTTGTTTGAGTTGATAGACAATAGATTGAATATCTTCGACCGCAATGGGATCAATACCTGCAAAAGGCTCATCAAGCAATATAAATTTAGGGTTGACAGCTAAGGCACGAGCGATTTCGGTACGTCTGCGTTCGCCACCCGATAGCGTATCACCTTTACTTTTGCGTACTTTGTGGAGTCTAAATTCGTCTAGGAGTTCTTCTTGTTTGTGCAGGCGTTCACCTTTGGTCAGGTTAGTCATTTCGAGTACTGCCATGATGTTGTCTTCTACCGAAAGTTTGCGAAAGATAGAAGCTTCTTGGGGCAAGTATCCAATACCTTTTTTGGAGCGTTTGTACATAGGCAACTTCGTGATATTTTCATTGTCAAGATAAACACTGCCAGATTTGGGGCGTACAAAACCTACGGTCATGTAGAAGGTGGTTGTTTTTCCAGCTCCATTTGGTCCTAACAGACCAATAATTTCGCCTTGTTCTACCTGCAAAGAAACACCTTTGACAACCGTGCGGTCGCCATATTCTTTAACCAAATTTTCGGAACGTAGTAGCATAATAGCGTAGTCGATTTTAGAGATTAGAAGCCAAAAGAAGATTCAAGTCGGTATATTTGACATTGAACCGTTCACTCAAATGCTTATTGGTCAAACAGCCTTTGTACATATATACGCCATTGCGAAATCCTAAAGAACGCTGCAAAAGTGCTTCAATACCGCTTGTGCTATCTGCCTCCAAGAAGAAAGGAGCCAAAATATTGCTCATAGCCTTGGAGCTAGTCTGCGGAATACGTGCTACTATATTGGGAACACAATAATGAATAACATCGTATTTGACGAAAGTCGGCTTATCGTGCGAGGTAATACGAGAGGTAGCGAAACAGCCGCCTTGATCAATACTAACATCTACAATAACGGCTCCTGCTTTCATTTTTTGTACCATGTTGTCGGAGACCATGCAAGGCGACATACCTATTTCGGAATGCATGGCACCAATGACTACATGCGCACTAGTAAGCTCTACTTCTAGTTCGGGCGAATTGAACGTGCCTGTATAAATTTTCTGTCCTAAATTGCTTTGCAAACGCATTAGCTTGCGAATACTATTGTCAAAAACACGCACTTCTGCACCATAGCCCAAGGCTACACGAGAAGCGACTTCAGCTACTACGCCAGCACCCAAAATGACAACTTTGGTAGGTGGTACGCCAGATATTCCGCCCAACAATACACCCAATCCACCATTGGTTTGAGAAAGTAGTTCGGCAGCGGTTTGCATCGCAGAAATACCCGCCATTTCCGAAATCATGCGTACGAAAGGGAACATACCAGATTCGTCTTTCATGTACTCCATCGCCAAAGCGGTGACTCGTTTGGTCTTTAGTCGATAGATGTAGTCTTCCGACAAAGTTGGCAAATGAATAGGCGAAATAATGATTTGTCCAGTATGGCACAAATCAATCTCTTCGAGCGAAGGAGGTGCTACCTTGAGTAGTACATTTGATTTGAATACTTGTTCGGTCGAATAGGCGATTTCGGCACCTGCTTCGGAGTATTCGAAGTCCTCAAAACCTGCTCCTACACCAGCATCTTCTTCTAATATAACACGATGCCCAGCATTGACCAAGGAGCGAACCGAAGAAGGCGTTAGTGCCACTCTGTTTTCTTGGAAAGAACTCTCTTTGGGTATGCCAATGTATAGTTTGTCTTTCTTGTGCATGACCATCAAGTGTTCCTCTTTAGGGTTCATGGCTTGGCTAGTCAATGAAGCTGGTATGTCGATTTTATTTCCCATATTTTTTGATGAAGTGTGACACAACGTTTTGAGTAAGTTTGGACACTAAGATAAGCAATATAATTGAGTTGTAGTAAGTACAAGTAGTTGCTTTTTTTTAACTTGGTATAAATTTACAAATGATGTTGTTATCTTGGATTTTACACTGCTTTCTGACGAGTGAAATAAATACATTGGCACAGATTTAGTAAATGTTAAATAAGTAGTCCATTCTATCAATAGAAATAAAAAATACGAGCTATGAAGTATATAAGCTGTTTGTTCGCCTTGCTGTTGTTTGCTAGTGTTGCAATAGCACAATCTGCCAATACATTGCCTGTGGGCAATGAAAAAGTAGCTTCGTCCAATATCATTTTTGAGCAAGAGTTGTTGGTTTTGATTAACAAAGAACGAAAAAAGCGTCGCTTGCGAGCAGTGAAACTTCAAGCAGATTTGACCAACGCCGCTCGGTATCATGCAGAAGATATGGGCAAACAAAACTATTTTGAGCACAGCTCCATGTATCGAACAGGTGGAAAACTCAAAGAATTGTGTGGTCCATTTGATAGGATTCGACAGTTTACGAAAGGAAATGTTTTTGCGAGTAGCGAAAATATTGCTGCGGGACAGCAAACGCCTTCCGAAGTACTCGAAAGCTGGATGACGAGCAGCGGACACCGCAAAAACATCTTGAATAAATCGAATAAATTTATGGGGTTGGGTTATGTGGAAGTCGCAGGAAGTGAATACGGCGGCTATTGGGTGCAGATTTTTGGGAACTAATTAGTTGTGAAAGAATGAGCAAAAAAAAAGGAAAAATGATACTTAGCGGTATCATTTTTCCTTTTTTTTGACTTCCAATAAGGTACTATAACTTCCTTAATTCAAGGTTTTGACATTGCGTTGAATACTTCGAAGATTAGCCCCTATAAATAATATGCCTAATGCTAGGGCAACAATCCAAACCCAAAAATCGGCAAAGTAGGAGATGGGGTAACCCATTTCGATAATACTCTGCGATAGCGTATATTTGACGGCTACTAAACTGGCTAATACAAGTACAAATATCACTGTAAACAGTAGTACAAAATTGCGTATCAATACTTTTTCGATGCTCGAATTGGTGTAACCCAACTGTATCAACAATTGTATGTCTTGGCTAGCTTGAGCTATCAATACTTGAAAATTAAGTACAAATACTAACAATGCCAATCCAATAACGATAATTCCGATAGCAACGATTAATAAAATGAGCAGATAAAGGGTGGACTTTAGTTCGCCACCAATAAGACCACCTCTAGCAATTTCGTAGCCTTTTTTGTCCAGAAAATCTTCTAGCTCCAAGCTGTATGGGTTGGAAGTGGAAGCCATTATTTGCGTGGGCAATTCTTCTTTTTCTTGAATGCCGTATTTTTCGTTGGTATATTTCAAAAATTCGGGCGGAACGAGAATAGAATTGATATTGGATGTAAATCCAACTACTCGTGCATCAAAACTTGCTGCTCCTTTAGCACTGTTTATTCTTATTTTGAAATCGACAGAACGAACAGTTTGTGCCGAAAAAGGGGGGAGTCCTTGACTAGGTGCAAACCCATAGTTGTAGAGTGCCAAATAGTCCTTGGATAGAATAATAGGCAGTGTCTTGCTGTCTTGTGTCCATGCAAATTCGCTGGTATCTGTCCCCAAAAAAATATTGGGTACCGACTGAAAAAAGAGCAAGGTCTGAAAGCCCATTTTTTGACTAGAAAGCATCACTTGGTACTTCGTAGATTCGAAGGTAGCGGTTTTGTCAAAAAAAGGTTGTTGCTGAACTACTGCCAATTCTTCTTTCGAAAAAGTTTTGGGTTGCCCCATGTAGCGGTCAAAGTTCTTGTTGATAACCAAAAAGTTATCATCTTTGGCTCCATGAGTTAGCACTTGCACATCTAGATAGACTTGCAAGGCAAACAGCAATAGAAATAGCCCTGCAAAAGTGCCAATGCTAGCACCTGCAGTTTGCCATTTATTTCGCTTTTTGAGTAATATTTTTTTTAACAAAATAAGCTATTTTTTAGATACGCTCTTAGACACACTCTTAATCAAAGTATCTTCTACTAATGAGTTTGATGAAATTTTTGGCAGTAGGTGTGCGCTCTTTTTTGGAAAGCCATCCTTGTTGCTCGATCAAGTGTTTTTCTAAATAAACTCTGGCTTCGCCCAAATCCTTGCAGCGATTAAGCTGCTGAATGGTTTCTTGAAACACATTGACATCACCACCAAAAAGCTCATTGATATACAAGAACTTTTCGTTCAGACCCAATGCTTTGGTTAAGTCAGCGATAGGAGCAGCACTTAATTTTTGCGATAAGTCGGTGGCTATTTTGAGCGTAAACAGCGTATCGTATTCTTCATTGACCTGATAAAATTCTTCTACTTTAGGAGTAGGTTTTGGTTGCGGTCTTGGCTCTTCTTTTTTAGGCTCTGGCTTCGGCTGCTCTATCTTCGGCTGCTCTATCTTCGGCTCTTCCACTTTAGGAGTAGGTTTGGGCTCAGGTTTGGGCTCTTCTTTCTTAGGTTCTGGCTTCGGCTCAGGCTTTGGTTGTTCTTTTTTAGGTTCTGGCTTCGGCTCTGGTTTGGGTGTTTCGACCTTAGGAGTAGGTTCTGTCGGTTCGTCTATATTGGTAAAAACTACTTTTGTTTTTCTATTTTTAGAAATAGGCTCTTCTATTTTAGGCTCTGGTTTGGGCTCAGGTTGAGGTGTTGGTATCGGCTCGGGTTGAGCAGCTTTCTCTTCAAAGCAAGTGTCGTACAAGGCTCTAATTTTGTCGAGGAATGCGTCTTTGTCTAGTTTAGAAATTTGATCTTCGTTGGTACTCAAGTAATCATAAAAACGATTGACGGTATCCAATTTTGATTTGACATTTTTCAAATCCATAGCTAAGTATATATTTTTGGTGTGCCTGCCATCAGATAGAGGACAGGCAGAAATTGGTATAATAATATATTGATAAACGAAAGCGACAAATGATGGGGTAATGTTACCAGTCCGTTTGTCGTTCCCAGTAATTTTGGTCTTGTACATCTTCGAGCACCGACAAATAACTCTGATAGCGCAAGATGCTAATATCGTTACTTTCTACAGCACTTTTGACAGCACAATCTGGCTCGTTGTGATGCAAGCAGTCGGCATATTTACAATTTTTAGAAAACTCAAATATTTCTCTAAAATTATGTGCCACGTCCATCGGTTCCATATTGATGAAACCCATTTCTTTGATACCGGGGGTATCTATAAGCTGTCCGCCAAAAGAAAGTTGGTGCATTTGAGCATAGGTTGTTGTGTGCATACCCTTGCCTGAGTAGTCGGATATAATCTGTGTAGCAATATCCAAATCCGTTTCGATGGCATTGACTAGCGATGACTTGCCGACACCTGAGTGCCCAGAAAAAAGACTAATTTTGTCTTTCAGCAGTGCTTTGACTTCCTCTACTCCTTCGCCCGTTTCGGCAGATACTAGCAGCGTTTCGTAACCAATTCTGTTGTAGAGTGCTTTTATTCCTGCATAAACCTGCAAATCTTCTTCGGTATAAATATCCAGCTTATTTACAATAATATAACTGGGTATATTGTGCATTTCGGTCGTCAGCAAAAATCGATCAATAAATCCTGGTTTCAGGGCAGGGTTTTGTATTGTGACCACTAAGCACGCTTGGTCAATATTGGCGGCGATTAGGTGCATAAAGTGCCGCTTGCGAGTAGATTGTCGCAAGACATAATTTTGGCGAGGGTGCAGCTTGGTAATCATACCTGTATCTTGCCCAGTTTCGGGCTCTACCCATACATGGTCGCCGACAGCGATGGGGTTGGTCAGCTTGAATTTGCCCAATCTGAATTTGCCCTTGATACGGCAAGCCATATATTTGCCATTATCTAGCAAAACGGTGTACCACTTACCCGTTGATCTTGTTACTAATCCTTCCAATTGTCTTTTTTGATAAAAATAGATATGACAGCACTTTTGTGCAATCGTTTGATAAAACGTATAGTTGATTCATTCGCCGAAAGGCTTACGAAAGACGGTTTATTTGCTCAATATGAGTTATTTTTTTGTCTTTTTTTGTATAATAATCTACTAATTTATTTTTTAGGAATACTTCCTTCGTTTTTTAGTCGCAATTTCCTACATTTAGGTACGAACTAATCCAACCAAAAAGACAATAAGTAAATATAAGCCACACGACCATGAAACAAAAGCAAGTCTATGTTTTTTATGCTGCTGCCAATGCCACGGAAGCACAACAAATAGTACAAGACATCAATAGTGCTGATGTCAACTGTATGCTCACCGAAACAGAAGCACAAACAGTAGCCGACTGGGAAAATAGCCCCGAAAGTATGGCAATTGTACTCATTAGTGACAACTACCTAAAGAGTATAGATCATACGAGACACTTAACGGCATTGCTAGACGAAAAATACGGCAATAGATTGCTGCCTGTATTGGTGGACGGACGCAAGGAAAAAGATGGTTTTCCTAATGAATCGGAAACTTATCCGACGCACATTCATACCCTCAATAATGTGATGCACTATCGTGACTTTTGGTATGAAGAGTGGATTCGTTTGCGTAAACAATCTAAAAATACAGAGAGTAATCAAGACGAACTGAACGAGCGCAAAGAGATTGCCAAAAAATTATCGGTGGGCAGTATCAGTACGTACATTCGCCAAATCAATAATATTCCTGCGGTAGAGTGGGCGAGTTTGACGGCAACGAATTATAAACGATTGATTGATAAATTGAGTCAACTCGAAGCGACCGAGACAACAGCCGAACAACAAAGTGCTGCACAGGAAGTTGTAACTCCAACAGAAGAAGTGCCGCCTATTGTAGCCGTTATATTGTCGGAAGAGGAGCCAGTAATAGAAGAAACACCCTCTGATGATTCGGATAATGAAGAAGAAACGAATGGATTAACGGCAGTAGAAGCGGAACAGGTGGAAGCGGTCGAAAAAATAGAAATTCCAGAAGAGGAGGAAGAGGATTTATTGGCACAAATAGCAGTCGAACAGGCGGTTATTGATGAGCTAATAGAAAAGAAATTAGAAAAAGATATTGATACAAAAGAAGCTGAAAAAGAAGTGCCGGTAGTCAACGAAAAATTGAGTGTAGAAGAAGTATTGGAGCAACGGAATGTAGCTGAAACGACGGATATTGATGTCTTGTTCCATTTGGCAGAAACGCAAACAGAAGAGGACGAATATGAAGCCGCTCGCCACACTTATGAGCGAATCTTGCAACTCGATCCGTTCAATGGTCGTGCTTTGATTTGGTTGGCAAGACTGCTAGACAAACACTTAGAAGATAAAACAGATTTGGCAGACGATTATTACAAAAAAGCAATCATGGTCAATGATGACAATGCTATTTTGTATTATGAATATGGCTTGTTGCAACAGAAAAAAAATGCAGACTATAAGGCGATAGATGCTTTTAGAGAGTCGTTGGTTATCAATAATAGATTGGCGGATACGTACTTTGGTTTAGCCAATTCTTTGTTGGCATTAGGACTAGAAGAACCTGCTAGAGCCAACTATTTGCAGGCTTGTGTATTGGATACGGCATCGTTTGACAATAGAGATAACGATACAGCCTTTGGTGTCATCAAAGATTATCCAGAAGAAGTAGAAGCGACGATTCCAGAAGATTTTGAGGAAGAGGTCGTTCCACCTAGCCCGAATGCCGATACGGTTGTTTTGGTGACAGGAGCTACTTCGGGTATTGGCAAGGCGATTGCCACACAATACGCTATCAATGGGTACAAAGTAATCATAACAGGACGTAGAGAAGAGCGTTTGATGGAGTTGCAACAAAGCTTGCAGGAGCAAGACGAGACGGCACAAGTTTATAGCATTGCTTTTGATGTTAGAGATTTGGAGATGACAAAAGCTGCCGTTGAAAATTTGCCAGAAGGCTGGAAAAATATCTCTATTTTGGTTAATAATGCAGGATTAGCCAAAGGGTTGGAGCCTGTACAAGAAGGCAATATCGAATATTGGGATACCATGATTGATACCAATATAAAAGGACTACTGTACATGACTCGTGCAGTGTCGCCTATTATGGTTGCTCAGCAGGAAGGTTTGATTATTAATATTGGTTCGGTAGCGGCAACACAAAGCTACAATGGTGGGGCGGTTTATTGTGCTACTAAAGCAGCTGTAGATACGCTTACGGAAGGCATGCGTTTGGACTTGCACAGTCACAATATCAAGGTGACGTGTATTCACCCTGGACATGTTGAGACGGAGTTTGCAGAGGTGCGCTATGAAGACAAAGAGCGTGCAAAAATCTACAATGATTTTCAGCCACTAAATGCACAAGATGTCGCCGATGCTGTCTATTATGTTTCTACTACTGCCAATCATGTCAGCGTACATAATATGCTGCTGATGCCGACACAGCAGGCTTCTGTACATGCGATAGCTCGTACGGGCAGACTAGATGCAGCAGAGACCAACGAAGAAGATACAACAGAAGAGGAATAGAATTGATCAACAACTTCATAAAAATAGCTCCAAGAACTTTCGTAGTTTTTGGAGCTATTTGTTTTTGGTTGGAGGGTATCCGCAACGTTTATTTTTTTGCTTTGCGAGCAATTTTCTGATTGTTATTACTTTCGTAAATACAGTAGTTGTCGTATTTGGATTTGTTGCTTTCTGCCCAAATGTCCTTGCCAATATCGCAGGCTAAGACGAGTTCTTGATAGAGCTCGTTGCCAAGTTCTATGCGACTTTCTACCGAAATATCTCTATCCGCAATTTTATCTTGTTGAATATGGATGGAATTTTCAAAAGCTGCAGCGGCTTTTTTGACGGCATCTATGTGCTTGGGGTGTAGCCCTGTTTCGACCAAATGCCCCAGTAGTTTTTCGGAAACTCGCACGACTCTACGCCCACAAAGTAGCAGCTTGGGGTCGCTCATGTCATTCATTTTACTGGTGCCGAATTTTCGGTAGTGTCCTGATTTTTTGCTGTATTGATTGGCTACACGTGTCATGACAGAACGAATAGTTGTTTTGAGTGTTTCTCTAGCTTCATTTTTTTTGCTAGTCATTTCCATTTGTATGCCTACCAATTCATCATCGTTGGGTAGGTTGGCAAATGTCTGGCAAAGCTGCTCAAACCGTTGTAGTTTGGTGGTGGTATAAGCATAACTTTCAAAAGCTTTTTTGTCTCGCTTGATATACGAAATCCGCTCCATGGACTGAGCATACAAGTCAGCATCAGGGAAGTTATATTCTCTATTAATACTTTGCTTTTTCATGTTGATTAGTTTTTGATACAAATTATTGTACAAATATATGTTTTTATTTGTACAAAACGAAATATTTATTTCCATTTATTTTTTTTACTGTAACAGGAATTTCTGTTGTGTGTTGTTATTGCATCAATGCTAATTAAAGGTTGTAAAACCAGACACTTTTTGTCTGATGGGTAAGTACAGGACAAAACACTATCTTTAACGTTGCACTAAGGACTTTGAAAGTGCTTAGTGCAACGTTAACCTTTATTCTTTCCCCAAAAATGACGCTAGCTAAAAAGTGTACGGTCTTAAAACAACTTCATTAAGGTTTAGAAATACTGCAAGTGTTCAATTCTAATTTGTTATTTTGGGCTGTTCATCTAGTAAGGAGCCTTGTTTTTTAGTTTAATTAAACATTTACATGAAATATTCAGACGATTTATACCAACTGATACAAGTCTTGAGTCAGTCAGAGAAACGATATATTAAATTGATTATCAAGGCGTTTACAAGTAAGGGTACAGATAAACAAGTGGCTTTGTTTGATGCTTTTGATAAGCAAAAGGAATACGATGAATTAAAAATTAGAGAAGATTTTTCGACTATTATTGCAGCTAAAAACTTTCATGTAGCTAAAAATAGGCTATATAACTTGATACTCAAAGCATTGTATTTGTTTCATTCTAATAACTCTGAAAAGGAGAAAAATAGGCAAGCGGTCTTTCAGGCAAAGGTGTTGTTGCAAAAAGGACTCTACAAACAGGCTGATAGTATTACGGAAAAGTGTATAAAAACAGCTAAAGGAATAGAAGACTTTCCAACGGTTGTAGCAGGACTTACCGAATATTCCAATTCTGTGTTTGCACAGCGTGCTATAGTGAAAATGCAGCAATTGGTGGATCATAATCTGAAAGAAGAAACAGAGGTGTTGCAAAACTACGAAGAGAGTTTGCAGTATTTTAACTTGCAAAAACGAGTAATATTGATGACACATCAACACCAAATGGCTAGAAGCGAAGCCGATATAACTCAAATGTCATTGATTCAGCAACACCCTCTACTCACTAAAGCTGTAGAGGATATTAGTAGTGAAATAGCTAAGAAATTCTATTATACCCTCAATGGGCTAGTGGCTCGATACATGGGCGATTATGAGCGGGCTGCCAAGTATTGGAGCTATTTTGTTACGGAATTTGAATCCATCAAAAAGCCTACTAATAATGATATGTATCAGCACGTAAAGAACTTGAATAATATGATGTTTTTGTACCTAGAAGCAGATGACGCAGTGGCCGCATGGGATTCTTGTAGGCAATTGGAAGAAGTTGCTCATTGGGATACTGTTAAATCATTGCCATATTTAGTCGATAGAATTAATGCACGAATAGTAGAATTTAAGTTGGAATACCATTTATGTACACAGCAATATCAGGAGGGATTGGATTATCTGGAAAAAAATCAAGCCTTGATACAATCCGTTTTTGATAGTTCTGACGCCTTCCGAAAATTAGTAATTGAACATTATGCTACTGCAATTTATCTTTCGAATGGAGCATTGGAGCAAGCTAGTAAGATGGTGCTGAATGTACTTAACAATAAGGTAGTAAAGGAACATTCATATATTTATTCAGAGGCTATGCTGTTCAATATATTGATTCATTTTGATTTGGAGCATTATCAATTGCTAGACTCGATGCTACTCAATACGTATCGTATGTTGTCGAAACGAAAATCGCTTTACCAGACAGAAAGAATGGTATTCAAGCATCTAAAAAAATACTTAAAGATGCCTAATAATAAGTTAGTTTTGGACTCTTTGGAGGTGTTGAAAAATGAACTAGAGTCGATACGGCAAGATAAATTTGAAAAAAAAGCTTTTCCTACGTTTGATTTAATTAGATGGATTGAAAGTAAAATTAGTGGCACTACTATGGTAGAAATAACTCAAAAAAAGAAATAGATTATGTTGTCGATTCTTATCCCGATATACAATTTTGAGGTCACTAAATTAGTGCAAGTACTACACCAACAAGGGCTACAGTTACCTGTTTCGTTTGAAATAATATTGGTAGATGATGCTTCGACGAAGCTGCAAACGAAGCGTGCGAATGAGCTACTCCAAAAGCTGGAATTTGTTACGTTGCACGAATTGGCAAATAATATAGGACGAGCTAAGATTCGTAATTATTTGGCTCAACTCGCTCAGTACGATTTTTTGGCATATATGGATGGCGATTCTATGCCTGTGGATAGTTGTTTTTTGGCGTGTTATTATGAGCATCTAAACCCCGAAGTGGTACTGTGTGGAGGTCGTACTTATCAAGTAAAACAACCAAATAATCAAGCACAACTATTGCATTGGAAATATGGCTCTGTGAGAGAGGTAACTACTGCTGCTCAACGTATAGAAGTGCCTTATCGTTCTTTTATGACGAATAACTTTGTAGTGCCAAAATCCATTATAGTACAGTTTCCCTTTGATGAATCCATTACGCAGTATGGGCATGAGGATACCTTGTTTGGCGTGGCATTGGAGCAGTCCAATATCCCAATACGACACTTGGACAATCCACTAGAACACATAGATATAGAAACGGCTAGTGTCTTCTTGTCGAAAACAGAACGAGCGATTCAGAATTTGTGGTGCTTGCATCTTCAATATGATTTGGCAGGAAAAGTGAAATTGCTAAATTATTATCTGTGGTGTAAAAAGTGGCGGATAGCTGGGCTAGTGTATTTTGTTTATCAATTATTGGCACCGCTAATTCAACGGAATTTAAAAAGTTCAAACCCTAATTTATATCTTTTTGATGTGTATAAATTGGCATTATTGATTAAGATAGCAAGGTAAAGGATAACAAAGGAACAAAAAAAGAGCTGCCTCCCAACTAGGGAAGCAGCTCTTTGTAGTATAAAAGTACTAGAGATTAAAACTTAAAGAGTAGTTTAGTTTCTAGTAATAATCAATTTGCGAGTTACTTGCTCGTCACCAATGTTCATCTGTACTAGATAAACCCCAGTAGCCAAGTTAGCAGTAGGCAATTCGATTAGTTCCGATTGCATAGCACCAACGACTTTAGTCAATACAGACTGACCAGTAACGGTCATTACTTGTACTGTTACATCAGCAGTTTGTACCAAATCCAACTGTACAAAAACGTTTGCAGTAGTTGGGTTCGGGAACATATTCAAACTAGCCACACTAGCCAAAGATTCTACACCGATAACAACAACATTGATAGTAGCACTATCTTGACAGTTGTTAGCATCAGTTACAACAACCGTATAAGTACCGTTTTGTAAACCAGTAGCAGTAGCAGTGTTTTGAGCATTGTTATCATCCCACAAGTAAGCGTAAGGAGTAGTACCACCCGTAACAATAGAAGTAGCATTGCCACTACTATCTTGGTTGGTAGAAACAACTAAAGCAGCAGGTTGAGTAACCGTAGCACTATCAACAGCCATACAGCCGTTGGCATCAGTAACCGTTACATAGTAAGCACCAGCCATCAATCCGCTAGCATCTTCCATAGTAGAACCGTCTGACCATACAAAAGTATAGTTAGGAGTACCACCCGAAACAGTCAAATCAACACCACCAGTAGCATTAGCATTACAATCTACGTTAGTAGCCGTATTGATCGTACTAAGTACAGCAGGCTCAGAGATAACAGTAGTTGTAGAATCAACACAACCAACCGTATCAGTAACTACAACGGTGTAAGTACCAGCAGCAGCATTCATCAAAGTAGCACCCATAGTACCGTCAGACCACATGTAGTTGTAGCCTGGTACACCATTAGATCCCATAGCCGTAGCCATACCATCTGCAGTACCATTACAAGAAGTATTGGTAGAAGAAGCGATAGAAGCAGTAGTATTAGAGACAACAATGGTAGTACTAATAGTATCATTGGTGATCAATGAATCAGCCATATAAGAAGTGAAAGCGGCAATGTCATAGCTACCAGGAGTAACAGGCAACGGACCGACTGTAATAGTATCTGAAGAGTTGCCCGCCAATAGCGTAATCGTATTGGTCAAAACAGGAAACCCATCAACAGTAATAGTATAAGGAACGTTAGCTGCATCAACAGCAGTATTGTTAGTAATAACTAATTGCCCCGAAAGGTTAACATTAGCACCACAATAAACAGAATCTAAACCAATGTAAGCACTAGCAGCAACATCTTCGAATGGAGCTGTAGGCGTACAAATCATATCAGCAGCACCAGGACTAGCCATTACTACATTTCCATTGATTGTTACACCTGTAGAAGTAGTAGATGCGAACCAGTTGGCTCCGTCAGCATTGTCCAAAGTAACATCACAGAATACTAAAGAAGGACCATTACCGTTAGGACTTGATGGCCAAACACCACCAGTGGCGTATCTTACTGAATCAACAGTAGCACCATTTGCATCAAGTAACAATATTGTTTCACCACCATTGCTCAAACCACCAGATGCCCAAATCGCATCAGCAGACATACCATATACGGTATTGAATGCGGTTGCATTGACAGCTACTACATAGTAACCACCAGCAGCAATAGACGTACCAGCACCAAATGTGTGTGTCACACCAGTCAAGCTATAACCAGAGACGTCAACAGTAATTGGTTCTGCATTGTAGATTTCAATAAATTCTAAACTATCAGCACCACTCTCTGGAGAGTTGTACATGATTTCAGTAATAACCAAGTTTGGAGCTGGAGGAGCTACAAATGGAGTAATTGCAAAGTTATTGATGATTGCATAGTAATCTTCTGTGTCATCTACGAATCCTTCAGATGCAATAATTCCAAAGATTGCATTACTTGTATAAGCAGTCAAGCTAACTGTAGTAGTAGCTGGTGCGAACGTAAGTGAATTATTTACGTCCCAAGTGTAAATAGCAGTCCAAGTAGCACCGTTATCAGTAGAAATAACTACTTGAACAGAATCATCTGACCCCATACCAGAAAAAGAAGATGCTGGTCCAGAGAAAGTGAAATCAGCAGCATTCGCATCAATTTCTAATTGCCATGCACCTGTGCTAAGATCAAATTCAGGGCTAATTAACCAATCTGAATTATCATCAGAGTATAGGTTAAAGATAGCACTAGTTCCATCTTGATCCCAGTCACTTATATTAGTTCCGATAGGACCAGTAGTAACAGTGCCATCATCGGAATCAGACCAACAAGCAGGTAAGAAAGTAGCAAAGTTAGTAGTGTAAGTAGGTATGATAACAGCACAAGGAGTACGACTACTAAACGGCCCTACCCAAGTACTAGAGTCACCAGCACCACAAATAGCACGCACATAAAAATCATAGTCAGTATCAGCTGTCAAACCAGTGATAGCAGTAGGATTGGTAGCAACTACCATCATGTTACCAGCACCTTGAGTAAAACCATCTACATCATACTCTACTTGCCAAGAAGTAGCTGTACCATTTTCGGTCCAACCAAAATCAAGAGTAGTAGTAGTAGCGTTGCTAGTCATCAATGCTGAAGGAGCTGGACAGTTAGCTAGTGTAGTGAAATCAAATGGACCAGCAACTATACTGGTATCACCCGCACCACAGATATTACGTACATAGAATTGGTAGTCAGTATTTTGAGTTAATCCACTAACAGTTGCTGGATTATTACTAGAAACCATAATATTGCCAGTTCCTTGTGTGAAACCATCAATGCCATATTCTAATTCAAAAGAACTACCCATAGATGCCGAACCAAGATCTGCAGTAGTTGCAGTAATGTTCGTAGCTGTTAATTGACCTGGTGTGATACAAGATTCTGCACAGCCACCATTATTTAGGCTAATATCATCTAATAAAATATCGTTATAGAATGCATTGTTACCTGCAGTCATGTCAACAATAAATCTTGCTTGTACAGGACCTGAGATAGTAAATGCAGATAAGTCGTAACTTAATTCTGCCCAATCAGGACCAAGATTCTGTTGGAATGTCGCTAAGATATTCCATGTAGCTCCATCATAAAACTCTATACCAATAGTGTTATTGCTAGCATTATCCGTGTTATTACTAAATAATGCAAAACATAAATGAGGTGTAGTCAATGCAGTTGCATCAATAAACGGTGTCATTAATGTATCAGGAGCAGTGTTTGGTGTAGAACCATCTATCCATGCATAATTAGTCCCACCTCCTGTTGTATAGTCAGTAGTACCTGTAGCACCCCAATCAGGAGTAGTGCTAAATGTGAATGGATCTTGTCCTGAATCGATCCAACAGTTTGGTAAAGAAGTTGCAGTAAAGGTTTCTGTCCATGGAGCCATAATAGGTCCACAAAGCGTAGCGAATGAACTAGGACCTACCCAAGTACTAGAGTCACCAGGACCACAAATAGCACGAACATAGAAATCATAATCTGTAGCAGCTGTCAAACCTGTAATAGTAGCAGGATTAGAATTGATTCCCACAGTGATACCTGAACCTTGAGCAAAACCAGTTGGGCCATATTCTACAGCCCATTGAGTAGCTGTACCATTTTCAGTAAAGCCAAAATCTGCACTGTTTGTAGCAAGGTTAGTTGATATTAATGCTGAAGGTGCATTACAAGTAGGTGGTACTCTTACCTTGAAATTGTCAACAGAAACATCAAAGTCACTAGCACTTGATGTACTTGCTATGGCATAAAAACCAATTTTGACAACTCCTGAATAAGGAGAAAGGTCAATAACGATATTATCACCAGTAGCAGAAGGTTCAGAACCTTGCTCCCAAATCTGTAGTATGTTAGCAGTACTCCAAGTAACACCATTGTCAGTAGAAATAACAACAGCCAAAGTATCTGTCGCTTCAAATAAAGCAGCAACACCTGGATCGTTATAATCTGTAGCAGCAACATCAAATTCTACTTGATAGTTATTGCCAGTTCCTAAGTCAATAGATGGGCTGATAACCCATTGACCTGCAGTTGAGGTGTAAAGGTTATATTCCGCAGCTGTTGTACCAGATATATTACCAAAAGTACCTGCAAACCAGCCAGATGATGTGCCAGTTAGAGGAGTGTTTATTTTCCCTGATTGTTCTGTCCAACAAGTAGGAACATAGGTGTCAAAATTTTCTGAATAGGCAGGTGTAATAACATCACAAAGAGTAGTAGCACTAAACGGACCTACCCAAGTACTAGAGTCACCAGCACCACAAACAGCACGTACATAAAAGTCGTAATCAGTAGCAGCAGCTAAACCTGTAATAGCAGTAGGATTGGCAGAAACTACCATCATATTGCCAGTACCTTGAGTAAAACCATCTACGTCATATTCTACTTGCCAAGAAGTAGCCGTACCGTTTTCGGTCCAAGCAAAATCAAGAGCAGTAGTAGTAACGTTGCTAGTCATCAATGCTGAAGGAGCAGGACAGCTAATGAGAGTAGTGAATGAACTAGGACCTGTGATGATACTAGAGTCACCAGGACCACAAATAGCACGTACGTAAAAGTCATAATCTGTGTCACTTGTCAAGCTATTGACAGTCAGTGGGTTAGATCCAGTAACAATTGCCGTGCCAGTACCTGGAGTAAAACCATCAACACCATACTCTACTTCCCATTGTGTAGCTGTAGCCCTTTCGGTAAATCCAAAATCAACACTGTTTGTGCTAATATTGGTTGTTGTGAGTGCTGTAGGAGCAGGACAAGATGGTGGTATCCTTACCATAAAGTTGTCTATGTACACATTGTAGTCTGTAACGGCAAGAGACGATGCACCATAAAAACCAAATTTAACAACTCCAGTATAACCTGCTAAATTAATTGCAATAGCATCTCCAGTATTGCTAGGTTGATCGTTAACATCCCAAAGTCTTAAGATATCGTTAGTTGACCAAGTAGCACCGTTGTCAGTAGAAATAAATACTGCAAGAGTATCATCTGCATCCATAAGATCAGCACCAGTTCCTATAAAGTCAGTAAGGATAACATCGAACTCTAACTGATAAGTAGTCGTACCAGTGCCCAAATCAATAGACGGGCTAATCAACCACTCATTTCTGTTAGTTGAATAGATATTCATTCTGGCAGCACCAGTCGTACCAACATTACCAAAACCATCAGCTTGCCATGTAGAAGTAGTGCCAGTTAGTACCGTAGATACATTTGGTCTTCCTTGTGCTTCAGTCCAACAAGTAGGAATGAAAGAGGTGAAATCCTCTGTGTAAGGAGGTGCAACTGCTGTACATTGAGCTGTTGCGTAGTTTGTCCACATACAGAAGCATGCCAGACATAACATTAAAATTTTGTTCATAAGATAAGATTTAAAGTGAATAAATAAATATTTAAAATAATGCAATAAAATTACCTTGTAATATAATTGCAAGCCTATAAAGATAGGCATTTTTATTTGCTTAACCATTTTATTTGAATCAATTATCCATAGATGACACTAGCTGAGGTTAAGGCTTAGGGCATATATATGCTATATGAAATTGTCCGAAAAATTAGCTATTTTTAAAATAAAATACTGTTAGGCAACGCCTCAAACGGTAATGAGTTTTGATAAATTTCGGATAACAAAGGAACAAAAAAAGAGCTGCCTCCCAACTAGGGAAGCAGCTCTTTGTAGTATAAAAGTACTAGAGATTAAAACTTAAAGAGTAGTTTAGTTTCTAGTAATAATCAATTTGCGAGTTACTTGCTCGTCACCAATGTTCATCTGTACTAGATAAACCCCAGTAGCCAAGTTAGCAGTAGGCAATTCGATTAGTTCCGATTGCATAGCACCAACGACTTTAGTCAATACAGACTGACCAGTAACGGTCATTACTTGTACTGTTACATCAGCAGTTTGTACCAAATCCAACTGTACAAAAACGTTTGCAGTAGTTGGGTTCGGGAACATATTCAAACTAGCCACACTAGCCAAAGATTCTACACCGATAACAACAACATTGATAGTAGCACTATCTTGACAGTTGTTAGCATCAGTTACAACAACCGTATAAGTACCGTTTTGTAAACCAGTAGCAGTAGCAGTGTTTTGAGCATTGTTATCATCCCACAAGTAAGCGTAAGGAGTAGTACCACCCGTAACAATAGAAGTAGCATTGCCACTACTATCTTGGTTGGTAGAAACAACTAAAGCAGCAGGTTGAGTAACCGTAGCACTATCAACAGCCATACAGCCGTTGGCATCAGTAACCGTTACATAGTAAGCACCAGCCATCAATCCGCTAGCATCTTCCATAGTAGAACCGTCTGACCATACAAAAGTATAGTTAGGAGTACCACCCGAAACAGTCAAATCAACACCACCAGTAGCATTAGCATTACAATCTACGTTAGTAGCCGTATTGATCGTACTAAGTACAGCAGGCTCAGAGATAACAGTAGTTGTAGAATCAACACAACCAACCGTATCAGTAACTACAACGGTGTAAGTACCAGCAGCAGCATTCATCAAAGTAGCACCCATAGTACCGTCAGACCACATGTAGTTGTAGCCTGGTACACCATTAGATCCCATAGCCGTAGCCATACCATCTGCAGTACCATTACAAGAAGTATTGGTAGAAGAAGCGATAGAAGCAGTAGTATTAGAGACAACAATGGTAGTACTAATAGTATCATTGGTGATCAATGAATCAGCCATATAAGAAGTGAAAGCGGCAATGTCATAGCTACCAGGAGTAACAGGCAACGGACCGACTGTAATAGTATCTGAAGAGTTGCCCGCCAATAGCGTAATCGTATTGGTCAAAACAGGAAACCCATCAACAGTAATAGTATAAGGAACGTTAGCTGCATCAACAGCAGTATTGTTAGTAATAACTAATTGCCCCGAAAGGGTAACACTAGCACTACAATAAACAGAATCTAAACCAATGTAAGCACTAGCAGCAACATCTTCGAATACTGCAGCTGGTTTTGGTTCGTAAGTAAAGTCATCTATATAAACTTCATAGATACCTTCGCCGTGCATGAATGCAATGTACTCATTGGTGCCAATCAGGGTTTGATTGTCTAGATCAATAGTGTACATCTGGAAGCCAGCTTGTGCCAATAATTCAGCATTAGTAAAACTGTCATAAACAACAAAAGTAGCTGCGTCAGTAGCATCACTCATCGTACCAATATACAATGCTATGTCAGTATTAGAAGTAGCAGTATTTTCCATGTGTGCCATAAATCTGATTCTGTTAGCACCTGATGGCAAATCAGAAAACTGAGGGCTCACAATAATAGCAGAGTCACCATTACTAATATCACCATCATTCAATTCTATTGCATTAGGAGCAGAAGGAATTGTTTGGGTATCATCTGTGCTAGCTGTTAATTCTATATCAGCAGCTCCAGGACCAGCAATTCTCCAACATGGAATGCCATCAAAAGGATCTACGGCAGGAGCACCATCAAAGTTCTGTGTGTAAGTAGCTGTGAAAGGCAAACAGTTGGTCGTGAATACCAATGGACCTACCCAAGCACTAGAATCTCCAGCACCACAAGCAGCTCTAACATAGTAAGCGTAAGCCGTACCTGCTGTCAATCCTGTCAATGTAGTTGGATTGGTCAATACAGATGTAGTCGTACCAGTTCCCTGTACAAAACCTGGTGCACCATATTCGAGTTCCCAGTTGGTAGCTGTACCGTTTTCTGTCCAACTTAAGTCAACAGAAGTAGTCGTAATGTTCAATGCCATTAGTGCGGTAGGAGCAGGGCAGCTAATCAATGTTCTTGCATTGATAGGACCAACAGTAATACTACTGTCTCCAGGACCACAAATAGTAGTAACGTAGAAGCTATAATCAGTTTCAGGTGTCAATCCAGTTATATTCAAAGGATTGCTAGTAGTAACAACACTCATAGTTGGTGCTGCACCAGCAATACCATATTCTACAAAGAAATTGGTAGCAGGACCATTCGCAGTCCAACTCAAATCAACAGATCTTGCTGTCAAGTTAGTCGTATTAATTGCAGAAGGTGCTGCACAAGAAACACAAGCTTGAACCTGTACTAAATCAATAGCCATATCACCTTCGTACCCTAGTCCACCAGTACCTTTAGTACCTATGAATCTTAGCATAACCATAGACCCAGTATAAGGTGTCATATCTGGACTAGCAATCAACCAAGGATCTGAATCTGAGGTCTGTTGTTGACCTGTTTGTGACCAAATAGAAGTCCATGTAGCACCTCCATCATCAGAGACTTCTACAGAAAGCGTTCCTATATCAGCACCATACATGTGATATTGGAATAGCAATCTAGCTGCGGAGTTCGCTGAGGTTAGGTCGATACTAGGAGAAGTTAATGTATCTGCTTGACCAGCAGAACCTCCTGTAGTTTCTAAATACATGAAGCCAGTACCACTTTGTGCCGCACTTGGTCCTGTACCTAATGAACTTGTTCCTCCAGTTCCGTCCCATGTCCAATCAGGATCAGTACTTGCTACTTGATTCCAACCAGCAGGAAATCCACCTTCAAAATCTTCGGAATAAACGAAAGACTGGCTACCTGTAGCACAAGTCAATGGAGCCAAAAGCGTAGTAAACGCAGTACTTGCATTAGAAGCAGTACTAGTATCGTTCATGCCACAAACAGCTCTTACGTAATACTGATAACTAGTATTGTTAGTCAAACCTGTAACCGTAGTAGGATTGGTAGAGGCAAATACGGTGGTACCAGTACCAGGAGTAAATCCAAGAGGTCCGTATTCAATTGCCCAATTAGAAGCTGTACCATTTTCTGTCCAGTTGAGGGTTGCTGAATTTTCAGTAACCGTCGAGCTGCTAGGAGTAGTAGGTGCGGCACAACTAGCTAGGTTAGTTACCACGAAGTTGTCAATAGAAACATCATAATCCGTATTGCTGACAGAAGATGCGGCATAAAAACCAAATTTGACGACACCAGTATAACCAGTTAAGTCAAGAACAATAGCATCACCAGTATTGCTTGGTTGATCATTAACATCCCAAAGTCTTAGGATATTGCTAGTTGACCAAGTCGCGCCATTGTCTGTAGAAATCACGATTGCAAAACTATCATCTACACCCATTAAGTCAGGTGCCGTATTATTGTAATTGGTAAGGATAACATCAAATTCTAATTGATAACTAGTAGCACCAGTTCCCAAGTCAATAGAAGGGCTAACCAACCATTCATTTCTGTTAGTTGTGTAGATATTAACTCTAGCAGCACCAGTAGTACCAACGTTACCAAAACCATCTCCATCCCAAAACGAAGTAGTACCAGTCAATACGGTAGAAGTATTTAGTCTGCCTTTGGCTTCTGACCAACAAGGGTTCAGGAAAGTCGCAAAGCTCTCGCTGTATGTAGGTGTATAGCTAGTAGCACAACTAGTAGCAAAAGTTCTAACAGTACTCCAAGTACTGGTATCACCAGCACCACAAATAGCTCTCACATAGAAACCATAAGTCGATCCTGCCATCAAGCCCGTGATCGTCTCAGGGTTGCTGTTTATAATCATGCGAGTGCCACTACCTAGTGCAAATCCAGCAACATCATACTCGACCTCCCATTGTGTAGCAGTACCGTTTTCCGTAAATCCTAAATCAGCACTATTTGTGGTGGTATTAGCAGCTGTAAGTGCTGTAGGAACAGGACAACTGATTAGGGTAGTAAATGCGTAAGCACCTACGATAGTACTCGTATCAATAGGAGAGCATACCGCAGCTAAGTAAAAGTCGTAGTCTGTATCACCCATTAATCCTGTCAATGTGTAAGGATTGCTAAGTGCTGTTACTAGTGTACCAGTACCTTGTGCAAAGCCAGTAGGGCCATACTCTATGCCGTATCCTAGTGGTGCACCAGCTTGCGTCCAGCTAATATCTACTGAATTTGCTGTTGCATTAGATTCCATAATCAAAGAAGGTGAAATACAAGAAGGACGCTCCATCACTTTGACATCATCAATGAGCAAGTCATTGTAATAATCATTAACGTCACCGCCACCTTGTGCCACAAAGCGAACCTTGACACTATCGCCACCTGAATAGGTGAAGCCAGTAAGGTCGTAGTTCATAGCATCCCAGCCATAAGCAGTATTGCCTTGTAGTCTATCTACTTGCAACCAAGTAGTACCGTCCCATGCCAAAATATACAGGATATTGTACACGTTCAGTGTAGTAGTAGCAGTGTAATGACTTTCGTAGTAAAACTGTAAATTAGGTGTCGTTAGCGTAGAAACATCAATACCAGGTGTTTCGATAGAAACACTGTCATCGGTGCCTGTAAAATCTACCCAAGCATAATTCCCACCATTGTCACTGTGATCCAGTGTAGAAGTTACATCATAGCCAGCTCCTGTACTGAATGCCCAAGGGCCTCCAGTTACAGCTGTTTGTGTCCAGTCAGTAGGGGTAGTTGTTCCATCAAACGACTCGCTAAAGACCGTCTGTGCAGCAATTGAATTTGTCCACATACAGAAGCATGCTAGACATAACATTAAAATTTTGTTCATGAAATAAAGTTTAAATAATAAAATAAAGTATTTGAATAAAAAAACAAATAATCTCTTTTTATGAGCCTATAAATATAGGCATTGTAGGAGACTAACTGATATTATGTGAGCACTAGGTTTGCCAATTAGGCTAATTAATTTTGCCTCCGTTTCTCGCTTACCTTAGCACTTTAAGCTCTAATGTTTGGCAACAACAAATTTGCGTGTTATTTGCTCCGTACCAGTGTTGATATGCAGAATGTAAACGCCAGATGCTAAGTTATTGGTTGGCAATTCGATTAATTCGGATTGCATAGTCCCGACTACTTTAGAAACTACAGACTGACCAACAATTGTCGTTACCTGTAACGTGACATTAGCGGTTTTTATCAAATCTAGCTGCACAAATATAGTAGCATTGGTTGGGTTGGGAAATAGGTGGAGATTAGAAATATTGGTCAATGCTGGAATCCCTGTCACAGATGCAGTCTTGTCTTGTTGATTTTGGTCAATAGTAGAAGGGCTATAGATTGGTTTATTGCCGCTGCTTGAATCTCCCATTGTACTGGCATGCATAAAGGTGTGGTACATTTGATTACTGACAATTGTGAAAGCAGGTCTAGGAGGACAAACAATAGTAACCGTATCATTAGTCGGACAGTTGTAGCCATCGCTAATGGTAACCATATAGGTTGCTGGTACTACATTGGTCAAATCTTGCGAAGTGTCGCCGTTGCTCCAGTTATATATAATAGTGCCTATGCCACCAGATATCGTCAAATCAATGGTGCCAGTACAACTATTCAACGTAGGAGTGGTTGTGGTCGATATGGTACTGGTCAATAAGGGGGGCTCTATAATATTGGCTGTAGCGGAGTCTATGCAACCAATAGAATCACTGACTACCACTGTATAGAGTCCTTTAGCTACATTTGTCAATTGTGCATTAGTAGTTCCGTTAGACCATAGATATTGGTAACTTGGAATACCATTAGTGGTGTTAGCGAGTGCACTACCATCGCTCAGTCCAAAACAAGTTACTTGCTGGTTAATAATAGAAGCTGTAATATCCGAACTATTGCCAATGATACTAATAGTATCATTGATTGGTAACGAATCACTCTGATAGTACGTATAGAATTTCAGATTGTACGAACCTACTGTCGAACTGATAGCAGCCAAAGAGAGGGTATCCAAACTATTCGCAGCCAATATTGGAATAGACCCTGTCAGTACCAAATTATTATTAAGCAAAGCTCTATAAGGAACATTGTAAGCATCTACTGCTGTCTGGTTACTAACTATCACTTGAGCAGATTGAAATAGGTCATTGCCACAATAAATAGAGTCCATTCCTAGAAATGCTACAGGAGCAATATCTTCAAATGGGGGGCAAGCAACACTCGTAATCGCCAGATTGTACAATCCTTGGTTGGAGTACGTATTATTTCCTTCTATTACGATGTATATAGTATCTCCTACTGCAAAATTTGTATTTGTATTGACATTGATAGTAATACTAGATTGCGTACCACAATAATTGTTATTAGCAGTCAAGTAAGTGGTGGCATCAGCTGCCCAAAGACTAAGAATAGTATTGAACGAAGATCCACACAAGGAAATGGTAAACGAATTAGTACACGGTGGAATAACAAATTGGTAAAACAAATCATCATAGGTATTAAATCCTCCCTGATTGGTATAACAAGAATCGTTGTTGCGACTATCATAATAAGGCAACGTTCCTACTTGAATGGCGTTGGCAGCACCATCTCCTGGCATTAGTAAACAAGCTGTTTGTAAAGTATTTGGAGATGACCAATTGCTAGTGTCTCCTATGCCACAAATAGAACGAATGTAATAGTGATAATTACTATTGCTTTGCAAACCACTAAGGACAACAGTTGGATTGGTCGAAACTAACTGCGTGATTCCCGTTCCTATCGCAAAGCCCGCCAATCCATATTCCACTTCCCATTGCGTAGCAGGGCTATTGATTGCCCAGCTGATCGTCGCAGTAGTAGCAGTAGTACTAGCGCTGCTAGTAGTATAAGGAGTATTGCAAGAAACAGGCGTGTAGAAAGTGCCCGTAGGCGACCATCGACTAGTGTCACCTGGTCCACAAATCGATCGGATATAGTAATCGTAATTTGTGCTATACTGTAGACCCACTATTGTATCTGGGTTGCTTGTTGTATTTATTATGGTGCCTGTTCCTATCGCAAAACCAGCCAATCCATATTCTATTTGCCACTGTGTAGCAGTGGCATTTTCTGTCCAATGGAGAACAGCGGTTGCATTGTATGTCGTATTACTAGAAAGCAATGAAGGGGCAGGGCAAGAAATAAGGGTCACGACACTACCGACAGGTGACCATCGGCTGCTATCATTAGCACCACAAACTGCACGGATATAGTAGTCGTAGTGAGTATCGGACTGTAGCCCAATCAAGGTCTTTGGGTTGTTTGTCGTATGGACGGTAGTCCCTGAGCCGACCACAAAACCCGCCATGCCATACTGAATTTCCCATTGTGTAGCATTGCCATTTTCCGTCCAGCCTATTGTGGCTGTATTGGTCGTAATCGCATTAGCAGTAGGCAACGAAGGGGCAGGGCAAGAAATAAGTGTTTGGAAAATACCGAGTGAAGACCATGTGCTGGAGTCGCCGATGCCACAAATAGCTCTAGCATAATAATCATAAGTTCTGTCAGGAGTCAATCCACTTGCTCTGAATGGATTAGTAGCTGTGTTTATTAAGATTCCTGTTCCTGGCACAAATCCTTGTAACCCATATTCAATTTGCCACTCTGTGGCACTGCCATTCTCTACAAATCCTAGATTGGCAGTCGTCATCGTCACACTATCGGCTCGTAGCGGCGAGGGAGTCGGGCAAGTGGCTGCAGTTCTTATTTCGAATCTTTTTAAATTAAACCTAGAGGTTATCGCATCATTGACAGTACCATTAGATGCTCTAATTCCAAACATGGTATTCGTACTATTGTAGGCAGATAAATCAATTAAGTAGTCATTATAGATAGTAGTAGCGGAGTTTTGTTGATTCCAACTGTAAATAGTAGTCCAAGTCGCACCACTATCAATAGATATATTAATCTGCACAGAATCGTCTGATCCCATTCTTGGGTTGATCGCGCCACCATTGTCGCTGGAACTAGCTTCTATGACCAATTCCAAATTACTACCCGTACTCAAGTCAAAAGTAGGAGACATTAACCAATTTGAACTTCCAGTACCCGATAGGTTTACATAAGAGTAAAAACTAAACACATCGCTCCAACTAGAACTACCCCTACTAGTAGGTCCAGTAGTGGCAGTTCCTCCACGAGCCTCTATCCAGCATTGCGGCTCTGTATCCTCGAAAGTGGTACTGTAGGGTGGTGAACTCGGTCCACAAGGCAAAGTAGCTGTACGTCCTGCTGTTTGACGGCTGGTATCACCTACGCCACAAATAGCTCTAACATGAAAAGCATATTTGCCAACATACGGAGATAGGTTAGATATTACTACTGGGTGTGTATTGACGAGGAGCTTAGTGCCTGTACCTTGCTCAAATCCATTGGCACCATATTCTATCTCCCATTGAGTGGAAGTCCCATTTTCTGTCCAGTCCAGTCGTATATTATTGGACGTGATATTATCAATAACTAAGGCACTTGGAGCGGCACAACTATTCAAGGTACTTATTTCAAAGTTATCAATAAAAACGTTATTTGAATTAGTGTTATTATTGGCAGATAAGACATAAAAGCCAAATTTGACCACGCCAGTATAGCTTGCTAAATCAAGAAAAATACGATCACCTCCATGAAAAGTAGGTTCGCTACCCGCTGTCCAGAACCGCAAGATGTTATTGCTTGACCAAGTCAGCCCATTATCAGTAGAAATGACTACCGCTAAGGTATCGTCTGTGCCAAATGTAGCAGGAAGAAGCGGCCCAAAAAGAGTGGCGGTGACATCAAACGATAATTCGTAGTTGGAGCTGCCTGTTCCCAAATCTATGCTAGGGCTAATGAGCCAACTAGGGGAGTTGATGAAACAATAAGCAGCATTGGACGAAGTACTTATATTGCCAAAACCTCGCATTTGCCAACCAGAATTGGCAGTTACTAGAGGGGTGTTGATGACGCCTGTTGCTTCTGACCAACAAGAATCTAAAAATACCTCAAAATCTTCGTAGTAGTTTGGTGCAAAATTACTACAAGGAGTCTGAGCGGATATAGAAGAGGCTACGCTAAGCCAATAGATTAGAAGAATAAACGAAATTTTATTCATAGGGCAATTTTTTTGATAAAGTGACTAATAAGTGAATGGTCGATTGGTAACCATTCACTTATTAATCAGCTATTCTGTTGTTGTAAATATAGGTGTTGTAGGCATTTCAATTAACTGATTATCGACGGCTTGTCGTATCATATATTCGATAGCGGCTTTGCCTTTAGTTCCCAAATCAACACTATACTCATTGACATACAAATTGATGTGCTGCTGCATGACTGCAATGTCCATTTCTTGTGCATGCTGTCGTGTATATTCTAGCGAGGATTGAGGATTGGCAAAAGCATATTCGATGCTTCTACGCAATACTCTATTGATTTTTTGCTGCACGGCAGTTGGTAGTGTTCTGCGAGCGACAATACCGCCTAATGGTATCGGTAATTGGGTGGTTTGTTCCCACCACTCGCCCAAATCAATCAACTTGACCAAACCTCTGTCTTGATACGTAAATCTATTTTCGTGTATAATCAGTCCTGCTTGTACAGTGCCATCTAGTACTTGTTGCTCTATGTCCGAAAACAAGACTTCTTTTTTCTGGTGTGCCTGCGGCAAACAAGCTGTCAACAAAAAATTGGCAGTCGTATATTTGCCTGGTATGGCAATAACAGACGGCGTGAGCTCTTCGAGTGGGATCGCTTGCTTCGCAATCAGCAAAGGACCACAGTTGTTGCCCAAAGCAGAACCACTAGTCAGCAAGATATAATCTTGGATTAGGTACAAATAAGCATGATAGCTCAGTTTGGTAACATCTAATTCGCCTTCTAAGGCTTTTTGGTTGAGTAGTTCCACATCGCCCAAGATGACCTCAAAGGTTAGTCCTTCGGTATCAATTTTTTGATGAATCATTGCATCAAAAATAAAGGTATCGTTAGGGCAAGGAGAAAAACCAAGTGTTAAGTTCATTATTCAGGATTTTGCAAAGCAGCTTCTGCTACTTTTTTGGCAGTTTGATATTGATTCCAAATGTTTTTTTCGCTGGTTTCGCTGATGCCAACTACTGCTTCGCCATTGGTCATAACATACATCAACTCTTCACCTTCAAACACATAAATAAAGTCGTTTTGTTCAAATACAGCAGCGGCGTTTTTTAGAAAATAAACTGCTGCATTGTTTCCGACACCTATTAATTTTACCTTTCCAACTTTTTCTTTGTTTTCGTCTGTGAAATAAGTTGTCGTTTCAATAAAACCATCTATTTTATTACCTACTACATAAGGCATTTTGCCTTCGTTGATTTGACTTGCGATTACCTCTGTTTCGTCTATCAACGGAATTACTTGAGATTTGGTCCATACATTTTCATGGATTTCGGTAGTCTGTTGATCACGTGTATCTACAGGAGCAGCCATTGGAGAAACTGCACTATGGTCGTTATTGCCACCACAAGCAAATAGAAGTAGTAGGAGACAAGCGGAAAAGAATTTTTTCATAGATTCTAGTTATTTTGAGATTTAAAAAAGTAAAAATACAAAAAATAGCAGATACTTACCTAAATAAGTATCTGCTATTGAATATTTTGACCAACAAACGAAAATCTATTTAGAGATAACCATTTTTTTAGCAAAAACGGTGGTCTTGCCTCCTTTTGTTAGGGCTATTTTGTAGTAATAGATGCCGCTGTCATAAGCTTGAGCATCAAACGTAACTTCATGGTAACCATTAGCTTGTTCTGTTTGTACCAATGTTTTTATTTTTCGTCCTAGTTGGTCATATACTTCGAGTAGCACCGTTTGAGATTGCTCCAGTTGATAAGCAATAGTAGTAGATTGCCCGAAAGGGTTGGGGAAATTCTGGAAAGAAGCCAAGCCGACATCTTCCATTTTGCGCACCGCTACATTGACAGGGGTACAACTAATACTAGAACAATAGGTACGTTGTGGCAACGTACAATCCAATACAAAAGGGTTGACCTTGTTTTGCTGAATAAGACTGATTCTGGAAGAGCGTATCCATTCCAAACTATCGACAGGGTCATCAATGTGCCATTGGCAAAGTTCGTTTACTTGACGATTGAAAAAAGCTGGGTCAGCAGCATCGGCGTCAGCCTTGTACATAGTATAAAAATAGAACATAGCACGGGCTACATTTCCTTTGTGTTCATCTCTAGGCTCAAATTCTACATTGTTTTGGAGTGAGCTGTACAGATAACGCTGATTGGCGGGTGGTGGTGTCGTTATTTCGGTATTATTGATAAACCATTTATCGACCGAATTGTCGGTCGTAAGACCAAAACGGACACTCCCTCTAGCATTGTTGGCTCTAGCTCTAGTCGGAAACATGTGATGCAAGTCGGCACGACCAGCACTATTATTTACTTTGTTTTGAGGATAGGTGTGTTCGGTATCTATACTGCGAGTACTCGCATTGTCATACATAAGCGTAGATGGATCTCCTACGGGATTTAGATAGCGTTTTAGTCCTGTATAAACGCATTCTACGGTATCGTTTTGTGCATAGACATTCTTAAACATATAATCACGACATTGTGCGTAGGTATAAGTAATAACGGGTTTGTAATCTTGTACTAGTTTGGTCAATAAAACTTGTCCTGAATCACTGCTGTGTACAGGTGTGTGGCGATATTGGCTATAGCCAACCAGAGAAGAAAACAAACAAAGTGTCGTTAATATATTTTTCATGATTTATCTTTTAAGAACAATAGGTTGTGTCACAATCTGTGTAGTAGTGCCAGATTGCAGCGATAGCTTGTAATAATAGACTCCATTAGGGGAGTCTTGTGGTTTCCATTGATGTGTTTGTACACCATTAAGTTTTTTATGGCTGGCCAAGGTAGCAATTTTTTGCCCAACAGCATTGTATATTTCTAACAAAACTAGTTGTGGAAACGTTAAGTCGTAGCTAATATTGATTTGCTGATCGAATGGATTGGGGTAATGATTAATCGCTAGGGGAGTGTTAGCTACTTCGTCAACGGCAATTGTTGTCGGTTCACAAACGGTATTGCTACAGTGTGTTCTGCCTGCTAGACTACAGTCCAATACAAAAGGGTTGGGTTTGCCTTCTTGATACTCTGCAATAGCATAGGTGCGTTGCCATTCCATACTATCGACAGGGTCTGCCAAATGCCAAGCACAGAGGGTGTTTATTTGGTCGTCAAAAAACAAAGGGTCGGCAGCTTCTGCTTCGGCTCTATAGATGGTATAAAAATACAAAGCGGCACGGGCTATATTTCCCTTGCTCTCATCTCTTGGCTCGAAGTGCGTAGCAGTTTCCGATTTGCTATACAAATAGTACTGTTCGGCATTCGGTGCAACGGTTAAGACTTGATCTTTCATGAACCACTTGTTGACCATTATTTCTGGAATAGTCCCGTAAGGATTGTTGCTGCGAGTCGAATTGACATTGGATTTGGCAGGGAATAGATTGTGCATATCTGCTCTCGCTACGCCCGAGGCTCCTTTGCTTTGTGGGTAAACATGCTCTGCATTCATAGACTGTCTGCTATTGCGGTCATATAGGTGCGTAGAAGGATCTATGCCTAGCGGCACATCTCTAGCAAATCCTGTATAAATACAACGAATCGAATCGCCATGGCGATCAATCCGTGCATACATCGTATCTCTAGCATCGTCATAATCCAACAAATCGGTTGGTCTATAAGTAACCAACAGACTATCTAGCAAATCTGCTCCCGAGGTGTTCGGTAGTAGCACTGTTTGTTGGTATTGAGCAATAGAAAAAAGGGGAAAGAGGGTGAGGAGCAAAGTAGTGTGTAATTGCTTCATCAGAAAAAGTGTAGTGTGTTGTGTGATTGATTCCTAGCAGTGTTTTATTTGGCTCTCTGTTTGTTTTGGTGAAATTTAATGCCGCTTGGGTGTTAAATATAAATAAAAAATTTCGTTAAAAAAAAATAAAAGTTCTCTAAGATGTATCTTAGAGAACTTTCAAAATATATATATGCGATGTTAGACTATAGTCTAATAATATCTATAACGACGAACCTGAGCCGCATATTTAGCCAAACGTAGTACTTGACGGGTGTAGCCGTATTCGTTGTCGTACCAGACATAGACGGTTACGGTTTTGCCATCGGCACTTACTTGTGTGGCAGGAGCATCAAAAACAGAAGCCGCAGAAGTTCCAATCACATCCGTAGAAACAAATTCCTTGGAGGTAGAGTATTTGATTTGCTCAATCAAGTCGCCATACAAAGAGGCATGACGCATCATTTCGTTTAATTTTTCGATGGTCGTTTCGTTTTCGACATTGAGTGTCATTACTGCCAACGAACCATCTGGGGTCGGTACTCGTATAGCCGAACCGGTCAATTTGCCGCTAAGGCTAGGAATAACTTTGCTTACTGCCGAGGCAGCACCCGTAGAAGTAATCACCATATTGACAGCGGCTGCACGTCCACGTCTTTCCTTACTGTTGTAATTGTCGAGCAAGTTTTGTGCATTGGTATAAGCGTGAATCGTCTCTAGGTGACCATTATTGATACCCAAATTATCGTGTAGTACTTTGAGTACTGGAGCGATGGCATTGGTGGTACAAGAAGCCGCACAGAATACGGTGTCTTCCTCAAAGTTCAAATCCTTTTGGTTGATACCATGTACAATATTCTTGATGCCCTTGCCAGGAGCCGTGAACAGCACTTGCTTGATACCAGGGCGGAGGTGACGGCTCAAACTTTCTTTGTCTCTCCACGCACCTGTATTGTCAATAAGAATAGCATCTTTGATACCATATTCTAGGTAGTCAATATCTTCTGGACTATTCGCAAAAATAACCTGAACTCTACAACTATTGACAATCAATTGTTGGTTTTGCTCATCGACACGTACCGTACCACGTAGCTTGCCATGTATAGAATCTTTGCGAAGCAAAGACGCTCTTTTGTTCAGCTCTTCTGCTGGATTTTCTTTGTTTTTGGGGCGAACAACAATCGCTTTGAGGCGCAATTGTTCTCCTTTGCCCATCATTTCTATCAAACAACGAGCAGCTAGACGACCAATACGACCAAAACCATACAAGACGACATCTCTCGGCTCTATGGTTTTTGCTTTTTTGGCTTCCGAGCCAATAAACTGCGATAATTCAGAACTCACAAAGTGAATCATATCCAACTCTTGATCGCTGTTGAGCCAGTTCAGTGCCAACTTGCCAATATCAATACGAGCAGGTGCCAAATCCAATTGGGCAATCGCTTTGACTATCTCCAAGCTCATTTGCATATTGATAGGCTGTTTTGCATAATTTTTGGCAAACAGGTGATCGTTGATGACTTCGGTTGGTCGAGCATCGTAGATATTTCTTCTAAAAAGTATGATTTCTACACCTCTATCAAAACGTAGTTCTCCTACAATTTTGAGTAGTTCTAAGGCGGCTTTTTCGTCCTCGCGCCAAGTACTAAGATGCGATTCAAATTGGTTTTCTAAGGTTACTGCGTCCATTTTTCTATTTAGTTATAAATTACTCTGCTAAGGGGCAGAAAGACTATAAGTTAATTTGTTACAGATTGCAAAAATCGTGTTTTTTTGCTAGAAATAGCAGGTTTTAGCATTATTTTTTGTGAGATAACTAGCTAAAAATGTGTATTGTTTCAATACTTAATTTTAAATTAACCTCCGAACCTTAAATCAAAACCATTGTTTTGAGTACATTTACAAGCTAGAATAAATAAACAGAATAACCTAAAAAAATAGAACACATGGACTTGAATCTCATCAATAAAAATGCGTTGGTGTGCGGTAGCACACAGGGTATCGGACAAGCAGCAGCTATACAGTTGGCTCAAATGGGCGCAAACATCACTTTGGTAGCTCGCACCGAAACCAAACTCAAAAACACCTTGCACTTATTGGACACGAGTCAAGGTCAAGTACATGATTATATAACAGCAGATTTTTCTCACCCAGACCAATTGCAACAAGCACTAGAGGCACACCAAGCAGTAAGCTACACGGTGTATCATATCTTGCTGAATAATACAGGAGGTCCTGCAGGTGGTGCTATACAAACGGCTAATATTAGTGAATTTAGAGCAGCGTTTGAGATGCACTTGATTTGCAATCAAATATTGGTACAAACCGTAATCGCAGGCATGAAAGAGTCTGGTTATGGTCGTATTATCAATGTGATTTCGACTTCCGTCAAACAGCCACTCAATGGGCTAGGTGTTTCCAATACGATAAGAGGTGCTGTAGCGAATTGGTCCAAAACATTAGCCAATGAGTTGGGCGAATTTGGGATAACGGTCAATAATGTATTGCCAGGGGCAACACATACCGCTCGCTTAGAGTCGATTATAGAAAATAAGGCGATTAAAACAGGCGAAAGTACCACTGATATTACCGAAAAAATGCAGTCTATCATTCCTGCCAAACGTTTTGCGATAGCAGAAGAAATAGCCAATGCCATTGCCTTTTTGGCGTCTCCAGCAGCAGGGTATATCAATGGTGTCAACTTGCCAGTAGATGGCGGAAGAACAAAGTCTTTGTAAAAAAATTCTTGTCAAAATTAATTTTAGCCGATTGGTCATAGCCAATTATTGAAATAAAAAATAATGAGCAAAAAGATAGTGACGTGTAGAGATAAACAATTTGAACTGTTTATTGATAGCGAACAACTTCAGAAAAGAATAAAAGTACTCACAGAACGAATCAATACAGAATATAAAGGAAAAACGCCTGTTTTTTTGTCGGTACTCAATGGTGTCTTTCGTTTTGCAGCCGATGTGGTGAAGCACATAGAAATTGATTGCGAAATTAGCTTTGTCAAAATTCGCTCTTATACAGGTATGAAAAGCGGCGATTTGGCAACTCTTATCGGTTTAGATACTGACCTAGAAGGCAGAGAAGTCATTATATTGGAAGATATTGTTGATACAGGCAAAACCTTGTATCACTTCTTGCCAGAACTTCAAAAAATGAAGCCTGCTTCTGTCAAAATCATGACTTTATTGGTCAAACCAGAAGCGGCTCAATATGAAGTGCCGTTGTCTTTTGTCGGCTTTTCGGTACCCAATTATTTCTTGTTGGGTTATGGATTGGATTACGATGGTTTGGGCAGACATTACAACGATTTGTACAAAGTAATAGAAGCACCTGTCGTCAAGAAAAACTAAATAACCGCTACCATACATAAATTCAAAAGAGCCTCAAACGACTTAACGTTTGAGGCTCTTTTATGTCAATTAGTAGCCTAAAAAAACATAGTTCATAACTAAAAGATTAGTTGATTTAACGATTTTTATTTTTACCTTTCCAACTATTTCCCGTTCAAAAAAATATCGTAAAATTTTATTTGTAAAATTTAGATATAAAAGGTTTATTTTGAATCCAATTGGATAAAGTGAAGCGGGTAGGGGTTCTGCTTAGACGTGCTCTTAGAATAGAACACTCTTACTCAAAGCGTGTCTAATAATCATAACTATATTCTTTCCAATGTACTTTTTTGCCTCTAGGAGTCAGCACAAAAGCTGTATTGACAAGATTAACTCCATCAAGGGACTCCAATTGTGGGCGTTTGTGTGGCGTAATAATCACCAAACTAGGACTGTGTGCAAAAAGTTGTGTCACCAAAGGATATAGCTGCGACGGCTCGCACAAGTGCATAGCAAAACAACAAATAATGCTGCTGTATTCGCCTTTCATTTTTCCTTTTATTACGTCCTCAAAAGACCAATCAAAACAAGGCTGTTCGATCTGCTTTTGATACAGTTTAGCTGTAAATGGATCACTGGCAGCTATATTTTTTACGTCCAAAGATTGCAAGACTGCCGTAACTTCGCCACCACCAGCACAAAAATCCAAAATAGCCTCGCTATTGATGGTTGTTATGTTTTGCTGCAGCAATTCTACTATTTGAGGCAGGTGCGGATTGCTATAATAATCCCCATACTCTTGGTAGTATTTATCTACTCCAAATTGTTCGTATAGTTTTCGGAGGTGCTTCATTTTGATTTACACTAATTTCTTTTTAGAATAAGGATTTTTATAGCCATAAAAGTAAAAAACAGTAAACCTACAATTGATTATTGCAAGTTTACTGTTTTTTTTTCGAATATACGTTTTGTATTAGAGGTTATTAGTCCGCCAATTCAGCCAAACTAGAAACCGCAGGAGTAACCCAGCCGTAAGATTCTTGTTGTTTACCTTCTTTAATGTCAGTCAACCAATCTTTTAGCATTGGTCCAATTTTTCGCTCCGATACAGGAGGCAATTGGTAAGACTCGCCTAAGTAGGTGATATCTTCTACGTGCGAAATAACAGCCGCAGTACCACTTCCAAACATTTCTTTGAGGGTACCGTTTTTGTGTGCAGCTATCAATTCTGCTATCTCGATAGGACGCGCTTCTACTTTTATTCCTTTTTCTTTGAGCAGAGTCAATATACTATTGCGAGTGACTCCGTCCAATATAGTATCGGCAGTCGGAGGCGTTAGTACGGTATCGCCAATCACTGCAAAAATATTCATCGTTCCGCATTCTTGGATATACTTAAACTCTAGACCATCTAACCACAAGATTTGATCGTATCCTTTTTCTTTAGCTATTTGGGCAGGTTTGAGTGTAGCAGCGTAGTTCCCTGCTGCCTTGGCAAAACCAACTCCTCCAGGGAAAGCACGAACGTACTTCTCTGCTACCAAAATACGGACTGGCTTAGGATAATAAGCACCTACTGGACCAGAGAATACCATGAAGCGGTAGCGTTCCGATACTTTGACTCCCAAACATTCGTCGGTAGCAAAAACAACAGGACGAATATATAGAGCAGAGCCTTCACTTTCAGGAATCCACTGCTTATCCAATGCTACCAAAGAATTGACTGCTTCCAAAAACAGCTCTTTTGGTACAGTAGGCATGCCCAAACGCTCGCAAGAAGTATTGATACGTTCACTATGGCGACCTGCTCTAAACAATACTGGCTCTCCCGTAGTGCCACTAATATTCGCTTTCATTCCCTCAAACACAGATTGACCGTAATGAATAGCCATCATTGATGGAGCAAAAGTAATATCACCGTAAGGAACAATTCTACAATCTTGCCAATCCCCATCATAGTAATCAGCGATAAACATATGGTCTGCAAAAGTGCGACCGAAAGGCAAAGAAGAGAAATCTAAACCTTCACGTCTAGAGTTTTCTGTTACCTGTACTTTTATGGAGTATTTCATGTAAAATAAAATTTAATATTAGTGTAAATGTGCTAAAAACTGAGCAGCAACTATGCTTACAAATATAGTTTTTAGGTATCTTTAATGTGTATGTAAATGTAAGAAAAATTTTGCTAACCTAAAAACTTACCAAATAAAAGTCTATATTTATTGAATTATTAAGGGAGTGATAAAATTAAATTTTGAATTTGGTTTTAATTCAAGAAAACATGATTTTATTTTGACTGTTCTTTTTTATTCAGAATTTTATTCTGAAACTCAAATTTTATTTGTTCTTTAAATGGATTGAATGTACCTTTATTGCTACTAAAAAAATAGACAATTATGACGCTACCCACGCACAATTTTTTTGATTATACCATCTATAAGGTCTCAGAAAGTAGTCAAGCGGAAATATTGCCCGATTCTAGCCTCCGCAATTTAGTGTTAGCAAACTCAGCTACAACAGCAGATTTAGAGCTACTGCAAAAAATAATGCAGGCAGTTGGCAAAAACCTAGCGGAAGAAGTGTTGCTATTGAATATAGATACCACAGCAGACCATCCATTGTTCCATCAGTTGATAACAAAATACGAGGGCGACCGAACGTTGTTAATCTTTGGTTTTTTGCCCAAAAACTTAGGGCTGCATCTGCAAGTTAAACCTTATCAAGCCATTAAGTGGCAAGGTTGGACGATTTTGTTTGCTCATAGCTTAACGCAAATCGCAGAAAATACGGACTATAAAAAATTACTCTGGGTGCAACTACAACAGCTTTTTACTCAAAAATAACCATTCCTCTTCGATAATTAAAACTTCCTTATGAAAACGACTAACATCTATTCCTTAATTTTGTTATCCTTTTTTATTCTATCACTAAACGCCTGCAATAATATGCAAGAAGATACCGACGAAACACCATTGAATACCGAAAATACGACACCTCCAGAGACTCCTTCTTTTCCGATAGCGGACAAAAAAGACAGTGCTATTGTCACCCACGGGCATACTCGTGTTGATCCTTATTTCTGGATGCGTCTTTCCGACGAACAAAAAACCAATGAAGTACCTGACCAGCAGACTCGAAAGGTCGTACAGTACTTGGTAGATGAAAATAAATATACAGATGAGGTACTCGCCCCCACCAAGCCGCTACAAACGAAATTGTTTGATGAAATGGTCGGGCGTATCAAAAAAACAGATGAATCGGTGCCATACTTCAAAAATGGCTATTGGTATTATACTCGCTATGAAGAAGGCAAAGAGTATCCTATATATTGCCGAAAGGAAAAAAGCCTAGAAGCGAAAGAGCAAATTATGCTCAATGTCAATGAAATGGCAGAAGGACACGAATACTACGCTATTGGTGGTATGTCTGTTAGTCCTGACAACAAATTATTGGCTTTCGGAGAAGATACTGTTAGTAGAAGAGTTTATACTATCAAGTTCAAAAACTTGGAGACAGGTAAAATTCTTAGTGATGAATTATCGAATGCACAAGGAAGTGGTGCTTGGGCGAATGACAACAAAACCTTCTTTTATGCGACCAAAAACAAAGTATCGTTATTGGCAGAAAAAGTATGGCGACATGAATTGGGCAGCAATATCGAACAAGATAAATTGGTGTTCTACGAACGTGATCCTTCTTTTTATATTGGAGTAGGGCGTAGCAAGTCGGGCAAGTTTGTCATGATATATAATAGTAGTACCATCTCTAGCGATTTCCAAATATTAGATGCCAATAACCCAACAGGCGAATTTCGTCAGTTTGCAGAGCGGGAAGATAACCACGAATATGATATTGCTCACTTTGAAGATAAGTTTTATGTCGTGACCAATAGAAATGCTGTCAATTTTAAATTGATGGAAGTCGCAGACGACAATACGGACGAAAAAAACTGGAAAGAAGTCATTCCGCACCGTGCCGATGTATTGCTGGAAAGTATAGAAGTATTCAAGAATCATTTGGTAATCAGCGAACGCCAAAATGCCAATACACAATTGCAAATTATCAATCAATCGACCAAACAGAAGCATTATTTGGAGTTTGAAGAAACGGCTTATGTTGCTAGCTTGGGCAATAATCCAGAATTTGATACCGACATATTGCGTTTTGGATATTCGTCCTTGACGACTCCTTCTACTGTGTATGATTATGGTATGAATACCAAGAAAAAAGAGCTAAAAAAGCAAGCGGAAGTTGTAGGCGGACATAATCCAGAAGATTACGAAACCAAACGATTATTTGCTACCGCTCGTGATGGCATCAAAATTCCTATTTCTATTGTCTATAAGAAAGGCTACAAAATGGACGGCAAACAACCGCTATTGTTGTATGCCTATGGCTCTTATGGCAATTCGATAGATCCTTGGTTTAGTTCTACTCGTTTGAGTCTGCTTGATAGAGGTTTTGCTTGGGCAATTGCTCACATTAGAGGTGGTCAAGAAATGGGTCGAAACTGGTACGAAGATGGCAAGATGAACAAAAAAATGAACACCTTTAATGATTATATTGATTGTGCTCAATACCTAACCGCCGAAAAATATACTTCTCCTGAGCATTTGTATGCCATGGGCGGTAGTGCTGGCGGCTTACTAATGGGAGCTGTTGCGAATCTAGCACCCAAGCAATTCAATGGTATGATTGCAGCCGTACCTTTTGTAGATGTGGTATCTACGATGTTGGACGAAACCATTCCATTGACAACCAATGAGTTTGACGAATGGGGAAATCCTAAGAATAAAGATTCGTACTTTTATATGCTTTCTTATTCGCCTTATGATCAAGTCAAAAAGCAAGGTTATCCAAATATGCTTATCACAACAGGTTATTTTGATTCGCAAGTACAATACTGGGAACCTGCGAAATGGGTGGCGAAGTTGAGAGATATGAAAACCGATGAAAACCTCCTCCTCCTCCATACCAATATGGAAGCAGGACATGGCGGTGCCTCAGGACGATTTAAACGTTATCACGAGACTGCATTGGAATATGCGTTTTTATTAAGCCTAGAAAATATTACAGAATAAATGAAAATTATCAATTATACCTTCTTCCTGCTAGTACTGGGCTTCTCGCTCAGTGCTTGTAGAGAAGAACCCGTGGATCCGCCAAGAGTAGAACTAACAGGCGTTTATAAAGGCGATTATACGGTCGAACGAACGGATTCGACGAACACTTTGACGACCACGACTCAAGTAGCTTACGCCAAAATTGCCAACAACAGTTTTGACTTTTATGAAGTTGGACTTTTTGCAGATACGCTGTTTTTGGATACTATAATACAATATAGTTTTGGGCTGTATGACAACCCAATAGAAAGCTGTGAATATGAAGAACGCATTTTGCCCAATTCTGCCAAGCAGCCTTTTATTGTAGATGTAAAAAGAACCGCTTGTGAAACAGTAGAGCTAATAGAGACAGAAAAGAAAACGGCTGAAACTGAAGTACGTACTTTTGTAGGCAATCTAATTACTAAATTTTAGCTTTCACAAAAAAAAAGATTATGGACAAAGGTTGTTTATACAGAATATATAGTGCTTCTGCTTTTATTACGCACATCTGGACGGTCATTATTGCTTTCACCAAAGGTGGTCTTATAGCAGGTATTATCTCGCTCTTTGTGCCATTTTTGGCAGAATTGTATTGGGTGTACCAAATGATGGGAATCAAAGATGTCTATGTGACGATTGCGATTATACATCTCGTATTAGCCATTCCATTTGTTTGGCTTATTGGCAAAAAGTAACTTTTTGTAATGAGTAAGATATTTTTGTAGGCGGTTATAAGGTGCATGGTGTACTTTATAACCGCTTTTAATTAGAGAGGTTGTTTTAAAAAAAACAGCTAGTAGGCAGCGAATTTTAACTATTTACTGTTTTTTATATATTATGTTACTTTTCAATCACTCTAATCGCAAAAAAACTATGAAGAATCTACTTTTGATTGCCCTTTCCATTTTTAGCTATCAATCGGCTGTAATGGCACAAATTTATGACATTAGCGAATATGCTCCATTCTCTACTCCCAACAGCAGCAATCCAGCCAATACAGGTTTGTTTATAGGAGAAGGACAAAATCGATTTCTGAGGATTCAATCCAATAGCCAATTGCTAGCCAATCAGGAATCTGGAGCATTTATGACAGCACTTAATGTCGATTATCAGCTGCCTGTATTCGCTAAAGATGATATTGGTTTAGGTGTAGATTATAAGCACATTAACTCCTACAGCCAATCATACCCTTCTACATACAGCAATCAGTACAATATAAGAGGTAGTTATCAGAAAACATTAGGAGAGCAAGGGAGAGAGAAAACCACCAATATTCTATCTGCAGGTGTCAATGCAGGAGTTGGGCAAATCATCAGTGAACAGAACAATTTTTGGTATTATACACAAGAACACGGAATTTCGTGGTCGCACATCAAACCAAGAAATAAGCAGGTTTATCAGTTGGGACTCAGTCACGAAATGCAAATTGTCTTAAATAATTTGCCGAGTCCCTTGAATACACAACACTGGATTGGTGTGCAAGCGTATGGAGAGTGGCAACTAGCCAAAAAGTTCAGATTGAGTGCAGCTGCCAATTATCAATTTCGTTTGCAGGGCTTAATTAGTGTGAATTCTAGCAATAAACTTGGCACAACCGCTGCACTAGCTTACCAACTAAGAGGCAAACGCCAATTGATAGCAGGTGGAGGACTCGAATATGTCGGCTACGAATTAAGTAATAATGATTTGACTTATACAGTATTGCTAGGTTACGAGGTTTATTCGTTTAGAATAATGGCTTATTTTTCGGCACTTGATCATATAGGTAGGTTTAGCAATAATACGACTACTCCATATCAATTTGGGCTGAACTTGGCATATCATTTTAGTCCCCCAGCTAAAGTTAGTGGTACTCTGATATTCTAACCCACTGCCTTATTTTTATACAGAAGAGCAGCTAAGAAATATAATATTTCTTAGCTGCTCTTCTGCCTTAGCGTATAGCGTGTCTAAAAAACTACTCACAATACAACACCTTAACGTAAAAACGACTATCTAAGCCACCCAAAGCATTAGCAACCGTAGGGGTTAGCATAATAATGGCATTCTGCGTAAATGAATTATCAGGTTTGGGGGCTACTACTTTAGCGTAGAGAAAACGATTGGTCATTGAGTTCTCTACACGTACCACACTCCCCGTAGGAGCTAACGAAGACATCACATACAGTTTGTTGGTAGCAGATAGTTTCATGCTCTTGTCCCAACAAGCAATACCAGCCATAGATTGTTCTTTCATACCCGTTGCCAATTTTGCTTCATAACGATATTGATGAATGCGATTGTCCGCTTCTAGTACCGCAGGCAATCCCGTGTATTTGGTGAGTGTGTCGGGCAACCCTCGTTTGTCTAGCCAGCCAATATGTAGAATCTGCCCAGTAGATAAGCCATCAGAGACAAGTCCATTGCGAGCCTTCACTAAACTTACGGGTATTTTGAAATGAATTTTGGATACTCGAAACAGCGTTTCAGAAGCTTTTACTTTGTAGAAAATAGGCACATAAGCACTATCGACAAAATCATTATTCTGAAAAAATTTAATCGCCTGATCGACCACAGGAATACGCACTTGCTGTCCGATTTTCATGCCCTTGACCTCTAGGTTGGGATTGCTATAATAAATATCCGAAAAATCAATGCCGTAAAACTTCTTTAAGGAATACACTGTCTGACCTTTTTGGACGGTATGTACAATATATTTTTGACCATTTTCTACCAACACAAACAGCGAATCACTAGAGACATAGATTGGATTAGATTTTTTGGTGGTCGTTGTTGTAGTCGTGGTGGTCGTTTGTTTTTTTTGTCCACTTATTTGGTCGATCCGAAATTCCGAAAAACCATTGTTGTCAAACTGTGCCATGGCATATTGACAAAAGCAAAAAATAAAACTTGTAATAAAAAAATATTTCATAATAGATGATAAATATGGTAGGGATTTGTTCGATAAATCGGCTAAAAAAGAAAGCCTCTTTTGGAGGCTTTCTTTTAATTCTTCTAAGTAGGTGGACAAAAGTTGGCGATATACTGAAAAATAGACTTTTTTTAGCGTTGAAAACTTATGTTCATCTACTTATATTTCTTTGCGCAATCGAGCGACGGGAACACCGAGTTGCTCTCTATATTTAGCAACTGTTCTTCTTGCTATTTCGTAGCCTTTTTCTTTTAGCATATTTTTCAGCTTCTCGTCCGATAGTGGCTTTCTTTTGTTTTCCATCGACACAATCTCTGTCAATATTTTCTTGACTTCTTTGGTCGAAACTTCTTCGCCTGAGCTAGTCTGCAAGGATTCCGAAAAGAAATCTTTTAGTCGCATGGTGCCAAACTCTGTTTGCACATATTTGCTATTGGCTACCCTTGACACGGTTGATATATCCAAGCTTGTAATCTCCGCTATATCTTTCAGAATCATTGGACGCAATCGTTTTTCGTCTCCATTCAGGAAGAAATCATATTGATACTGCATAATCGTGTACATGGTGCGCATCATTGTATCCTGACGTTGTTTGATAGCGTCTATAAACCAGCGAGCAGCATCTATTTTTTGTTTGACAAACAAAGCCGCCTCTTTTGTCTTTTTATTTTTTTTGTCCACCTTGTAGGCGCCCAACATTTCTTTGTATTGATTATTGACACGTAGCTCAGGAGCATTGCGCGCATTCAATCTCAAATCTAGTTCGCCATTTTTATTTTCGATAATAAAATCAGGAACAATATACTGCTTTTTCCAAGCAGAAGAAGTTGGAGCATAAGCACTACCCGGTTTGGGATTGAGTTTGAGTATCTCATTGGTCGCATCTCTCAAATCTTCTCTGAACAAAGAGAGCTGACGCAATAACTTGTTGTAGTGTTTTTTCGAAAATTCATCAAAGTATTTTTCAATAATTTTATGCGCCAATTTGATGTGCTTCAAGTCTTCGTCCGAATAATGGTCGGTTACCTCTCTAGATATCATCTTACGCTCGAGCTGTATCAGCAAACACTCTTGCAAGTCTTGTGCTCCAATACCTGCAGGCTCGAAAGTTTGTACTTTTTTGAGTACATCTTTGACCTCTTGCTCGGTTACCATCAGGTTTTGAGCAAACGCCAAATCGTCGGTAATCGCCATTGGCTCCCTTCTCAAATAACCATCTTCATCAATACTGCCAATAATTTGTTCGGCTATGATTTGGTTGCGTTCGTTAAGTTGTAGCAAACCCAACTGTTCTTCCATGTGTTCGTGAAAAGAACTCTCCAAAGCAATGGGCATTGTTTTATCTTCGTCATCTGCCGAATAATTATTGACCTCGTACTTGTACGAAGGCTCATCGTCATCGCCCATGTAGTCCTCCAGATAATCGTCTAGTGACGTATCATCTTGATATTCTGGCTCTTCATATTCGCTATCGTCTGCACTTTCCTTTTCGTCTTGTGTTCCGTCGTTCGTTTCGTCTATATGAAAATCTTCTACTTGCTCGTCTTCGTCTAGCAATTCATCTTTAGAATCTTCCAATGCTGGGTTAGATTCTAGCTCTTGCTGAATACGTTGGTCAAGCATTGCCGTAGGCACCTGCAATAGCTTCATCAATTGAATCTGCTGCGGCGATAGTTTCTGTGTCTGTTTTTGTGATAGATTTTGTCTTAACATAATGCTGTCTTTTTGGGTAGTGTTATTCAAATCTCGAAACCAGTCCAATGCTATATATCCTTATTCTAACAAATAATAAGATGACTCATTGAGTAGGTGTTCTAATTCTTTAAACGAACTTGAATTGCAAAAGTTACTAAATCTAATTGAAAAAACCGTTTTTAACAATTGTTTTTTATTTTTTGGTAGGGTTTTTGATAAAAATTGAGATTTGCTATGCCTCTTCTACTGAATCCCTTACCTTAAATAGACTTATTTTTAACAAAAATTAAACGATTAGCTTCTTCCTTAGAGAGTCTTTTAGACATACTCTTAGTCCGTCAGATACTCCAAGTATCGACGCAAGTCAGGATAAATAGGTATTAGATTGCGTGCTTGACTTTTCGTAATGCGCTTGCCATCTACATAAGGAATTATTTCAGCTTGACTGAACCCATACACCGCTTCTGTTCGGCTATGAATAGACTTAATCGCAATAAAAGTAGATTCTAAGCCGACCATATAATCGACCGCAATGGCACTTGCATTCTTTTCGGTACTGAAGTTGGTTAAGTCGGTCTCAAATATCGGGTGAACAAACAAAGAAGACGTCGTTGTTATTTTTACTTGATAACTCAAACCTTGCATTTTTTTCTGAAAACGAGTATAGGCAGGCGACTGCATCAAGGGGCTTACCTGTGGGGCTACGTTGTTAATTTTCAATTCTAGATTAGGTGGCGTGTGTATCAATAAATCAATTCGTGCATTAATACGATGCGACAATTCGCTAGGCGAATCATCAAAGTTTTCGTTGTGTGCCACAGGGTAATTTTGCCCGCAACCTTTTATATAAATTTGTGTCGGCTGTACACCTTGTTCTATCAGTTGTTGGGCAACCAATTCGGCTTGTTTGAGCGTCAAATACAAATCGTTGGTGGCATTGCCTGTGTTGTTGGTGTGTCCGAGTAGTGTGACACTTGCTACGGGATATTTCTTGAGCAATTTTACGAGTGTTTTGATAGTTGTATTCGCTCCATCTAGTTCGCCTGTTTGTGTGTCGTAATAAATTGGCGAAAAGCTATACGTAGTGGCATCGCTACTATAACTACTAGGTGTAGTTGGTGTCGGATTCAAATTTTCTTCTGCTTGTATCAAACTATCAATAGACGATATAGCAGGCGTGCTATATTGTGCCAATATATCAACAAATGTCTTGGGCGTACTTGTACTCAATTGAGCAATCAAATTTTGGCGGTAGTAACCAACATAAATATCCATGCCCCCTATTCCACCCAAGCGGTTGGACGTGAAATAAACTTTCATACCGTCTTTGTCTAGCCAAAAATCTCGGTCGTCGGCAGGCGAATTGATGGGCGTACCTTCATTGAGTGCAACCGACCATTGTCGGCTGGCATCATCAAAAATACTGCTGTAAATATCAAAACCGCCAATACTAGAGGTATTATTGGAACTAAAGTAGAGTTTGCGACCATTCTTAGTCAAAAAAGGTCCTACTTCATCATAAGGCGTATTGATGACCGCGCCCATATTCTGAGCCTCAGACCATGTTCCATCGGCTTGCAGTTGGCTATAATACAAATCTTTGCCACCATAACCTCCAGCACGATTACTCGAAAAAATCATGCTGCTATCTGACGGAAAAAAATGATCGCCGTCCCAAGCGTTGGAGCTAGCTCCCAAAGCAAACGGCAATACGATACTGAGTGAATCTTCATCAAAGTTGTCGGTCACCACTTCCGTGTAATCTGCTCTTATCTCCTTGAGTGAAACCAATTGATAACCGCCATCAAAAAAGCCTACTATGGATTCGCCATAGTTGCTGTTGTAACGATCAGATAGTGGCTGACCTACCGACCAAGCTCCCTCTTTTAGTTCAGAACTATAAATATCTGGGCGATAATAACCTTCATAAGCATCTACTTTGTAAGCGTTGTTTTGTTTGCCGCCCTTTACAGTTGTTCGATTGCTCGAATACCAAATTTGATAGGGATACTCAGGGTGAAAACAAGCTCTATAATCGTCGGCAGGACTATTGATTCGATTGCCTAGATTGGAAATGACCGCTCCTGAGCTGAGTTGTGCCAAGCTGGCACCGTAAGTACATTGAAGTAAGTAGAGCTTAATTTGCTGACGATTACTATCGTCGGCATCGAGTGTCTTGATATAAGACTTGTATTGTTTGGCAGCTTCTGGGAAATTGCTTAAAAGGTGTGCTATGCGAGCCAAATAATAATAGGCTTTAGTATTCGGCTTTTTTTCGTTTTCGATATAATAAGTCAACGATTCCGCTGCGGCGGTCATATTTTCCAACTCAAAATAACTACGTCCTATCTGATACCGCAATTCCAAATCATTGGCATATTTCGTTTTGATTTGGTCAAAAGCAGCGAGTGCTTTTTGATATTCGCCTTGTTTGAGCCAATCTTCGCCCTCTTTTTTAATCTTGCTAGGCGATTGTGCCAAGGCTGTAAGAGTGGTCAAAAAAAAGAAACTTATGGCTAATGTAATTATTCGGTTGGTCATGTTTAGTATCGTCAATTAGACTGTCGTAGTCTTCTATTTTCTATTTTAGTTTATGCTTGCGCAATATCGGTATTCAAATCCTCGCTAGGTTTTTCGTATGAGCTATCGCCTGATTCAGAACGCAACTCATCATGACGCAACTCATCATGACGCAACTCATCATAGCGTTTCCATATACCCGGTGGTGGAAAAAATACGATGGCAAAAATACAAAATTCTATAAAGTTAATGTCCATTATCAAGTAATCTCCTACAAAAAACAATAAGAACAAATAACCTAAAAGTCCATCTAACCTTTTGGTCAAGAAGCCAATTAAGAAAAATAATTCGATGCTCAACGCTGTCCACCAAATGATATCAGCTATTTGTATGTTGTTAATCAAGAATTGAATAAAATGAGTGTAGGTATTATCAGGATAACTAATGAGATAGTCAATGTGTTGTCGTTTGAGTATTTCGCTCATTTGTCCCGACACAAAAGCACCTCCTCGGGAGAGTTTCCAGATGCCTGCACTCGACATCGCAAACAATACATAATAGCGTAGGCTAGCAAAGGAAAGTACAAAGTTTGTTGGCTTTTTGATGACTAGCAATGGCAGCAAGAACAAAAAGCCAATTAAAGTATGCTCGTGGTGTGTTGCTACAGAATTGTAACACACAAAATAATTGATAAATATCAAGACAAATAAGAACTTGGACCACCAGCGGTTTTTGCCTGCCATTCCGATTATTGCCAAGACCAACCAGCCTATATCCAACCCTACTGCCAACCAATAATTGTGTATAGACCATTGTACAAAGTACAATCCATGCCAGAGCCAAAAAAAGTTATCCGCTTCGACGTCCACAAAAGGAGCATCTTGCAGCTGATGCAGCAAAAACCCCTGTACATAGCGTGCTACCCACAGTAGTACCAGCCCCCACCAGATGGTATGTTTGGTAGTACGAATTGCCTCAGTTAGTTTCATAAGGTACAAATTTAGTGGCAGGTAAGTATTTGTATTTTTTAGTGGTTACTTGTAGGTCTTCTATTTCGGTATAACTCTGAATCCAGTTATCGAACTGATTTAGTTTTTCTGGACTGGTGGTCAATAAGGGTGTCAAATATTGTGTTAAGCTGCTTTCTTTTCCAAACCGCTGTTCAATCGTTGCTATCGTTCCATCTATACTATCTCTATCTAGCATTTTTTGATGATAGCAAATTTGATACGCTAAAAAATGGCTCGAAAAATAGCTCAATTCTTCCAATGGAACAAGTTTGCCGTCTTTGTGCAATTCCAAATTAGTGTAATAGGTTTTGGAGTTGGCAACTTCCGAGTACATGCCATAATTGAAAAAAGGCGTGGTTTCCACCCCCTTGTATATAAAGAACGCTTGTCCGAGCACAAAAGCTAGTACAACACCCAAAAGCCATTTATTATGGCTATATAAAATCCTCCAATAACCTTTCTTCATACTATTGTGCCTATTTAGATTTGATTACAATATTACTTCAGTAGCTAGATAGTTTTTTAGCTCAAAATGTTTACATTAATGCTGCTGTAAGAAAACTTTGTAACAACTAGCTACTATGAACATAGAAGAATTTAGAGATTATTGCCTCAGTAAGACAGGAGCCACCGAAGATATGCCTTTTGATGAATATGCTTTGGTATTCAAAGTAATGGGCAAAATGTTTGCTCTTACTTCGCTCAAAGAAGACAAAGAATTTACGGTCAATCTAAAATGTGATCCTGATAGAGCAGTATTGCTACGAGAAGAATACTCCGAAATTATACCAGGGTATCACATGAACAAAAAACACTGGAACACCGTCAGTTTTGAAGGCGATGTACCCAATAAATTGCTGTATGACCTCATTGATCATTCCTACGACTTGGTTGTTAGTAAATTGACCAAAAAAGACAAAGCGGTACTAGTTGCCATCGCTCAGAATGAAGCCTAAAAATCTTTGAATGCTCGGTATAGGTCAGCCCACTCTTTGCGTTCCTTTACAATCGTTTCGAGGTACTCTTGCCAAATATCTCCATCTTGAGTGGGATCTTTGATAATAGCACCCAAAACGCCTGCCGCCAAATCTCTAGCTTGCAAACTACCATTGCCGAAATGTGCCGCTAGTGCTTGACCACTATTGATAACAGAAATCGCTTCTGCCGTACTGAGTGTAGCAGAAGGTACTTTTATTTTGGTTTTGCCGTCTATGGTTTTGCCTGTACGCAATTCTCTAAAAATGGTAACTAAACGCTGTATTTCTGCCAGTGGAGCCAGTTCTGCTGGAATATCCAAATTCTGCCCCAATTGATCCACTCTAGTTTTTACAATTTTTATTTCTTCTTCTAGGCTGTTTGGCAATGGCAACACCACCGTATTAAAACGTCTTTTGAGTGCCGAAGAAAGGTCGTTAACGCCTTTATCTCTGTCATTGGCAGTGGCTATGATATTAAATCCTTTAGTCGCTTGTATTTCTGTGTTCAGCTCAGGTACAGGAAGCATTTTTTCCGAAAGGATAGTAATCAAGGTATCTTGTACATCGGAAGGAACACGCGTCAGCTCCTCTACTCTTGCTATTTTACCCTGCTGCATCGCTACCATAATAGGCGAAGCGACCAAGGCTTCCGAACTAGGACCTTTGGCGAGTAAGCTGGCATAATTCCAAGAGTAACGCAAAGCATCTTCATTGATACCTGCGGTGCCTTGTACTAAGAGTGTAGAAGTACCAGAAATGGCTGCTGCCAAATGTTCGCTTACCCAAGTCTTGGCGGTACCCGGTACGCCCATTAGTAGCAATGCTCTATCGGTCACTAGCGTCGCTACCGCTACTTCTATAATACGTCTATTGCCAAAATATTTGGGCGAAATGACGGTGCCATCTCCTAAGGTTGTTCCCATCAAGTAATCCACTACCGCCCAAGGCGACAACAACCAATTGGTTGGTTTTTGATGCGTGTCTTGTGCCGCCAATGCCGTCAATTCGGCTGCGTATTGGTGTTCTGCTTGTTGTTTGAGCAGTGTGTTGTTATTTTCCATGTTTTTTGTATCTTCTGATGAGGATTATTTCAAAGCATCATACAATGCTTTTGCTTTTTCAAACTTATACCCTTTGTTCGCCGCTGCAAAATTAAGAATACTTTTGAGTTGTCCAATCGTTTCTTTTTTGCCTGACGAAGCACCAAAGTCAGTTGGTGTGTGTTGCAGAATGGTCTTTCCTTTCTTGCGGTTCGCCACCAATTGCTCTAGCTGTGCCAAAGCTAGCAAATAAATATCAAAAATTAGATTTTCTTCGCCCTCTCCAAATGGATAATAGCCACCATGTACCAATTGATTGCGTATTGGTAGGTTGTACTGAAACAATAAATCAAGTGCCGTTTTGAGCGTAGGCTGTTGGAGTAGAATTTTTTTCCAATTTTGTTGGCTGTTACTTTGATTAAATAATTTCAATAAAATCAACTGGAGCATCTTGGCTGTACAGGGAATCCAAGCATCATTGATGTACTTGCGTCCTTCCTTGTACTTAGCACCGTGTAGGCGAAGGGTCGTCAATGCCAAATGCTTGATGTAGGCTTCAAAATACTGGTGTATTTTTTCTACTTCTTTTTGAGTTTTTGCTTGTCCTTGGTGTTGGTCAATATACCAGAGAATATGTTTTTTGGTGTGCATAGGCTATAGCTCTTCGAGGTAAATAAACTTCAAGATAAGTATTTTGATTGAGGAATCCATTAGCCGAAAAAAAACAAAAAAAATAAGCTGCTTTTGCAAACAATATTTCCTCAAAAAAACTTTCTAATAATAGAAACCATTAGAACAAAAAATATTCACACAAAAAAAAATATCACTTATGAAAGGTCTAATCAAAACAATAGGAGCTTTAGCTATTGGCGGAGCTATCTATTATGCTAGCAAAAAAAAGGAAGCTCAACAAGCTGCCGAATCTGATACTAAAGAAGCAGAGCGTAAAGCGGCTGCCCAAGAAGAGCCAACTGCTAACGAGGAAGAAGAATAAAAAAATTGGAAGAAGAGAAGAGCCAATACTATTGCTATACGGAAAAATCTGTGTAGCAATATTTTTTTGGCGTAGTTGCTATCGAAAATCCTTATGCGGCATACAATCCAATTCGTAATAATGCTATCACGAGGCTTTGGGGCGAAGTATGGGCTGAAAATAGACCATCATTTTTCATTAACTTATTTATGCACGGTTACTTAATGTCTATTGCAAAATAAAAGTCGTACATTTTGGCAATTATTTAGAAAAACAACGAACCTTGGAACATAACATACAACAACAAATAGAACAACTCTACAAAAGTTGGTGTGCCGAAACACCGACACATATCCAAAAGATGCCCGCTTCTGGCTCTGACCGCCAATATTATCGGGTAAGTAGTGCGAGCAAGCACGCTATTGCCGCTTATAATACACATCAACAAGAGAATCAAACGTTCATTGATTATACCAATCACTTTGAGCAACAAGGCGTAGCAGTACCAACTATCTACGCACAGGATTTAGAGGCGAACTTATATTTGCAACAAGATTTGGGCAACCAGACCTTATTGCATCGTTTGGAGCAGCAACGAGGAAAAGAAATAGCGTTACCTTCAATAGTTCGGAATCATTATGAGCAGGCTTTGGCTAAGTTGGCTTATTTGCAAACGAAGGGAAGCGAAGGGCTAGCAGTAGAAAAACACCACAAACCAGCGGCATTCAATCAGCAGAATATGCTGTGGGATTTGAATTACTTCAAGTATTGCTTTCTGAAGCCTAGCAAGGTGCAATTTGAAGAGCAATTGCTAGAACAGGACTTTCATACTTTGGCAGACTATCTAGACGAAGAGTGCGACTATTTTATGTTCCGAGATTTTCAGGCGCGCAATATCATGTTGCTACAAGAGGAGATCTATTTTATTGATTACCAAGGTGGCAAAAAAGGTCCTCTACAATACGATGTTGTTTCGTTGCTTTTTCAAGCAAAAGCCAATTTGCAACCGCAAGAGCGAGAAGATTTATTGGATTATTACATAACGCAAGTCAGCCAATACATAACCATAGATGCGACGGCTTTTAGAGCCAAATATTATGCGTTTGTACTCTTGAGAACCTTGCAAGTATTGGGTGCGTACGGCTACAAGGGTTATTTTGAGCAAAAGAAACACTTCTTAGAGAGCATTCCCTATGCGTTGCAAAACTTAAAATGGTTGCTACAAGAAATTCAGTTTGAAGTGCAGGTGCCACACTTGATGATTTACCTAACGGAAATGGTCGAATATGGATTGGAGCAGCAGCACAAAAAAGAAATGAAAGCTGACCGCTTGACCGTAAGGGTGCAGTCGTTTTCGTACAAAAATGGTATTCCGCCTGACCCTTCGGGCAATGGTGGTGGTTTTGTGTTCGATTGTCGCTTTTTGCACAACCCAGGAAGATATCAGCCCTACAAGAAACTAACAGGAAGAGATGCACCTGTTATTGAGTTTCTGCAAAAAGACAGTACAATTGATGCGTTTATCGCTCAAATAAAACCTGTTTTGGCGGAAGCCATAGAAAACTACATCGAGCGTGGTTTTGCGAGTCTGTGTATCAATTTTGGCTGTACTGGTGGTCAGCATCGTAGTGTTTATTCTGCCGATGCCATTGCCAAATTTATTCAAGATAACTATAGCGTCAGCTTACTGCTCCATCATAGAGAACAAGAGCGTAAAAATTGGAAAAACTAAGGCTTTGGTTAGACTGTTTTGTTGTTAGGTACTAGGAGTTAGACCTCCAGCAATAACTATCTACTTGTTTGTGCCATATCTCTCTAAATAATTATACCTTTTCATTTTTTTAGAAAAAGTGTCAATTCCTAAATAAACAAAAAAGCTATTTTGAGGTTATAAGAAGATACACAATCAATTATCAGAACAACTAAAACTATCAATAATCATGGCAGAAATAACACTAGGTGGCAAAACAACCAAAACAAACGGGAACTTACCAAAAGTAGGTGCTCAAGCTCCGAATTTCAACTTAGCAAAAGAAAATTTATCTAATGCAACTTTGGCAGATTACAAAGGCAAAAAGGTGTTGATGAATATCTTCCCGAGTGTCGATACGCAAGTATGTGCGACTTCTATTCGTGAATTTAATGAACGTGCCAAAAAATCAGCGGACAATGTACAAGTATTGTGCATTTCAAGAGATTTGCCTTTCGCCCAAAAACGTTTTGGAGCAGCCGAAGGCGTAGAAAATGTGGAAATGCTTTCTGATTTCTCAGAAGGTAAATTTGGTCAAGATTATGGATTGCAGATTACCAACGGTAATTTTCACCACTTGAACGCTCGTGCCGTAGTAACATTAGATGAAGCAGGGAAAGTATTGTACACACAATTGGTAGGCGAAATTGGCGATCAACCTGATTATGATGCCGCTTTGGCTAGTTTCAAATAGAAAACTTAAAATAAGGTATATTAGCTTCTCTAAGAAAAATGTACGTATCTAAAGTAAAAAAGGGATTAGCGAAAGCTAAACGATAAAATAAGTAGTAAGCGGAATGGGTTTTTCTTGGAAATCCATTCCGCTTTTTTTATTTTGCACTAAATCTAGATTGTATGCAAGAGCAAGACGAACCAAACGAACATAACACCAACGAGCATTTTGATAGAAATCAACGTTGGCGACTAATATTAGGCAAAAAAGCCGAGCAGGAAGATGAAGAGGCTACGGCACTCAATGCCATGGGTATGGAAATGGACGCTGCCTTAGATTCGCTCTACGAGTCAGGTCAAAAAGGTGGTTTGGGCAGTTCTGCTCCCAAAGTCAATCGCTGGTTGGGCGATATTCGTAAATACTTCCCTACTGATGTGGTACAAGTCATGCAGCGTGATGCCCTCGAACGTTTGGGACTCAAAGAAATGCTACTCGAACCCGAAATGTTGGAAGCCGTGGAAGCGGATATACATTTGGTCGGTACCTTGCTTTCGCTCAATCACATCATACCTGCCAAAACCAAACAAACGGCTAGAATAGTAGTGCAAAAAGTAGTGGCTCAGCTCCAGAAGAAGCTAGAGCACCCAATGAAAGCAGCCATCAAAGGAGCATTGAGCCAATCTATCAAAAATAGACGACCACAATACAACGAGATTAATTGGAATCGCACCATTAGAGCCAATCTAAAACACTACCAACCGCAATACAAGACTATTATTCCGCATCAGCTCATCGGTCTGGGCAGAAAAGGCAACGCCCTCAAAGAGATTATACTTTGTGTGGATCAGAGTGGCTCAATGGCGAGTTCGGTGGTTTATTCTAGTATTTTTGCGGCGGTTATGGCTTCCTTGCCTGCCGTCAAGACTCAAATGATAGTTTTTGATACAGCGGTAGCGGACTTAACAAAAGACCTAGACGATCCTGTTGATTTGCTCTTCGGGACACAGCTCGGAGGCGGTACGGACATCAACAAGGCGTTAGCGTATGTGCAAAAGTGCATCACTCGTCCCAAAGATACCATACTAGTTCTTATTTCTGACCTCTATGAGGGCGGAAACGAACGTTCGATGCTTCAGCGAGTACAAGAGATAGCCAAATCTGGTGTTAATTTTATTACGCTGCTAGCACTCAACGACGAAGGAGCTCCCATGTACGACAAAAGAATAGCAGCCCATTATAATTCCTTCAATATTCCTGTTTTTGCTTGTTCGCCTGATCTGTTTCCTGATATGATGGCAGCCGCCTTGAAGCGCGAAGATATGCACTATTGGTGTGCTAAAGAAGAGGTGGAAATGAAGTAATACGATAAAACCCAATAAAGAAGTGGACTTTGACGCTGGCTTTCATTGATAAAATAAGAGGTAAAAAAATGCTTAATCTTATTTTTCAATAGGCATTAGTTAAATTCTTAGCATCTTGCCATATTAAATAGTAATAATCAGGATTAGATTCCAATTTATCTTGAGGGTCAAAATGATCTTTACAAAGATTTAAAATATCATTATTTCCGTATAAGTCAGCAATTACACTAGTGCAAAATTCAAAATCAGATTCTCCTTGTTCATTTTCAATTTCGCCTTCCAAGGAAGTAATTCCTATTACATTGTTCCACTTTTGCCCCACATTGAAAGCTGTTTCAAAAACAGCTAATATACCTTTCGAAAAATTAGTAGCAAGACCAATTCGTAACCTTTTTTCTGAATTAAATTTGCTCTTTAACCCTACATCTACAAAAAAATCAGTATCTCCCGTTGTTGTTATTTTGAATGAAGGAGTCCATTGTTCGTCTTCATATGGTAGATAGGTGGAATGCCAGCCGATTTTTCTAAAAAAAATAGCCCAAGACAATTCTAGTTTAGATAAATATTGGACACCTTCAAATAGATACTTTTTGTTTGAGTTAGATTTGGAAATAGACAACTCTGCATTTTTCTCAGCCAGTTGTTTCCATCCTTCTAATATTTCTACACTATATTTATAAGGATTTTTATCTATTTCCGAAGCACAGTTTTCACAAAGCCAAATCCCATTGTCAAATCCTTTTCTTTTTTCTGATGTCAAATTATGATTATATCTAGGTCCATTTTTAGCAGCAGCAGTAATGTGTGCTGCTACACCAATTTTAGTCGATTTCAATTTATTGACATTTGGACCAATTGTTATTATTGAACAATTGGGATTCGAACACTTATACGCTACTCGTTCAGCTAAAATATTCTTTGTTTTTGGTGTAAAGTTATCTCTGTTATCTCTCATTATATTTAAATCTTAAAGATGATCTAGTTTCTAATTGAATCCTAATAAGTCTTAGTCATATCAACAGGCACGGCAATAATAAAATCTGCCTTGCCTTTGTGTTCAATCTCCATTTTTTCTACATTATCTTGCTCCACGGTCGTGATGGTCATAATATTGAGGTCAGGATTAAGCAGACGCAAGTAATAGACGATACCCTCTTTATTATCGGAGTGATAGGATCCATTGAAGTGCAGAAATAGATTGGAAGGCAAAAAGTGAGCATAGATAAAATGTGCCATCGTGGCATCTTTGAGCATCTGAGCTTGCGGATAACGCTCTGGGTGTTCATTGCCCATTTCCTTGCTATCTTCTAGCATCTTGCTGTAGCAATCAATCTTATAGTTCTCTTGTATCGGTAGGGGCGGCAAATAGCCCTTAGAATAGTCAGGCAATACATTGAGCTTCTCCAGTCCTTGTTTGTACACCATAGAAGCATATCGACGAGGGATATTACTAGCAATGAAAGCCAATGAATTTTCCTTAGCGAAAGTAACCAATGGTTTGTAATCGGTTTGGTAGTTGTTCCAAAGACGTGCTTCGGACTCAAAGCTACGTTCGGAAATCATGCCCAAAAAATACTCGTTGAGCAATATTTGATTGTCCGACTCAAACATTTCGGCTCCCAATACTAGCTTTTCGCCTTTTTGGGTGTATAAATCTCTAGTCAATTGTAGCTGTAGCCAATGGCAGATAGGATTGTTATGTAGTTCGCCAAAGAAAACAATATCGGCTTTTTTCACCTGTTTGAGTAGCTTCTCATAGCTACTATTGGAACCTTTGTGATTATACACCTTGTAGGCGTAAGGTTGAGCAAAAGCAGCTCCCATAGAGCCAATAAATAAAGCCACAGAAAATAGTATAGAACGCATAAGTAGGTTGATTTGAATGGTAAAAGTAAAATCTGCTAAAATTTGCCGTTTGAGTAAATCTCGTAGAAGGCTACCCAATGAAGACTATCAACAAGACTAGTAGCAAAGGCAAAATAAGCAATGTTTTAGGTCTTATAGCAAATATTAGACCTTGATAGACCAAAGATAAAACAGAAGTTCGATTTAAGTGAAATATAGCACACAAATCTCTAATATAAAAACAGAATAGAAAAGTACCTTAAAAAAAATTCATAAAACACTATAAATCAACTATTTGTATCAATAATTAAATTATAAATCATTAGGGATAAAGGCGGTTTTTTTGTATCTTTGTGTTCGCCTTTAGGGGCAGCTTTTTTCAATAGTACAATTAGTCTAATAAGATAGTTAATATTTATGGATTCTAACCAAAGAATAATTCCAATCAACATTGAGGACGAAATGAAAAGTGCCTACATCGATTATTCGATGTCTGTCATTGTTTCGAGAGCCCTACCTGATGTTAGAGATGGACTCAAGCCCGTACACCGACGGGTACTTTACGGTATGTCTCAACTGGGACTAACCTACAATAAATCACACAAGAAATCTGCTCGTATTGTTGGAGAAGTATTGGGTAAGTATCACCCACACGGCGATAGTTCTGTTTATGATACGATGGTACGTATGGCTCAAGATTGGTCGTTACGTTATCCGTTGGTCAATGGACAAGGTAACTTTGGTTCTGTAGATGGAGATAGCCCTGCGGCTATGCGTTATACAGAAGCAAGACTAGAGAAAATATCTGCAGAAATTCTCAATGATTTGGAGAAAGAAACGGTTGATTATCAGTATAATTTTGATGATACGCTACAAGAACCAACGGTATTGCCTACCAAGATACCAGCACTGCTGGTTAATGGTGCATCAGGTATTGCTGTAGGTATGGCTACCAATATGTTACCGCATAACTTGACTGAAATCATCAATGGCATTGTTGCTTATATCGACAATCCAGAGTTGACAGTTGATGACTTGATGGAACACGTTTCTGCACCCGATTTTCCCACAGGAGGAACTATCTACGGGGTAGAGGGAGTACGCAGTGCGTTCGAAACAGGTAGAGGACGTGTCGTAGTACGTGGCAAATCCAATATTGATATTATGAAAAATGGTAAAGAACGTATCATTATTCATGAAATTCCTTACCAAGTCAATAAGGCATCTTTAATCATAAAGATGGCAGAATTGGTCAATAACAAAAAAATAGAAGGCATATCAGATATTCGTGATGAATCGGATAGAAATGGTATGCGTATCGTGATAGAACTCAAAAGAGATGTATCTGCCAATGTAGTATTGAGCAAGTTATACAAATACTCTCCTTTGCAGTCTTCTTTTGGTGTCAATAATATCTGTTTGGTTGATGGTCGTCCTAGACTATTGAGCCTCAAAGAAATCATAGCCGAGTTTGTTAAATTCCGTTTGGAAGTAATTCTAAAAAGAGCCATTTTTGACAAAAAGAAAGCAGAAAAAAGAGCCTTGATTGTTCAGGGTTTGTTGGCAGCGTTGGACAGATTGGACGAAATCATTACATTGATTAGAGCGTCTAAGAATGGAGAGGAAGCCAAAAAAGGTTTGATGGAGTTTGATTTCACGCCTAAAGGTGATGCACTAGATAGCTTCTTGGGGCAATACCCACTAGAAGGTAATCGTCTGTCAGAAGATCAAGCCAAAGCAATTTTGGATATGCGTTTGCAACGTTTGACTGGTCTCGAAAGAGATAAGTTGATTGGAGAATACGAAGAGTTGATGGCTTTGTTGACTGACCTCAATGATATTATTGATAATGAAAGCAGACGTTACGAAATCGTACGAGAAGAATTGGCGGAAGTTAAGGACAAATACGGTGACGAAAGACGTACCGATATTACTTTTGCAGAAGGTGAAATTTCTATCGAAGATATGATCGAAAATGAGCAAGTAGTGGTTACTATTTCTCACTTGGGTTATATCAAGCGTACGCCTGTAGCCGAATACCGTACTCAAACAAGAGGTGGTGTAGGCGCTCAGTCTGCCAAGACTAGAGATGAAGATTTTGTAGAGCATATTTTCGTGACCGATACACACAATTATTTGCTGTTGTTTACCGCAAAGGGTCGTTGTCATTGGTTGAGAGTGTATGAAGTACCCAAAGGTGCAAAAGCATCTAAAGGACGTGCGATACAGAACTTATTGCAACTCGAAGAGGGCGACAAAATTAAGGCATACATTCCTATCAAGGATTTGAAAGATGAAGAGTTTTTGGTTTCGCACAATTTGATTTTTGCTACCAAAAACGGAATTGTCAAGAAAACAGATGTAACGGCTTACTCTCGTCCTCGTACCAATGGTGTCAATGCCATTACGATTAGAGAAGATGATGAACTCATCGAAGTTAAATTGACAAACGGAAATACTGAAATCTTCTTAGCTACTCGCTACGGCAAAGCCATTCGTTTCCACGAACAAGATGTACGTGCTGTCGGTAGAACAGCAACAGGTGTCAAAGGTATTACGCTACCAGAAGCGGACAACTATGTAGTCGGTATGGTTTGTGTCGCTTCCGACAATGAAAGTGCTACTATATTGGTACTCTCTGAGAACGGAATTGGTAAAAGAACGGTACTAGATGCTTATAGAGTACAAACTAGAGGTGGAAAAGGTACTAAAACGATGAATATTACCGATAAAACAGGTCGTTTGGTCGCTATGAAATCCGCTACGGAAGATGATGATTTAGTAATTATCAACAAATCTGGCATTACCATTCGTTTGGCAGTGAAAAACGTACCGACTTCGGGGCGTGCTACACAAGGTGTCAAATTGATTAGCTTACGCAAAAAAGATTCTATTGCAGATGTAGGTTTGATTGTAGATGGTCAACTTGAAGAAGACGAGATTGTCGAAGAAGGGTTGGAACACTTGGCAGAAGAAAATGCAACACCACAAGTAACAGGTAGTGTTGATGATAATGCCGACGAAGAAGAATAAACAAGACTAGAAGAATAGTTGATATTATAAACAGTCTGCCAATCCATTTGGCAGACTGTTTTTTGCTTACGGCGTAATTGCCAAAATTTCGCACTGAAAATCATAATAGTAGGGGAGTTGGCAAGATATTTTCTAATAAACAGACAAGAACCAAAAATAACTTTTAAGTTAGAGCAGTAACAACTTACTTGTTTAGCAATGAAGTTGTTCAACTTATTTCATTCATTTATCACTAACATTATATTTAATTAGTATGAAAAAACTTTTCTTAGGCTTACTATCAGTAGCAGTAAGCACGAGTGCTATGGCACAAAAAAATCCTAAATCAGCTTTGTCTAATGCCAGTATGAACTTGGAAATTTATACAGCTGATAGTAAATTGACCAAAAACCTGCTAGAGGCAAAAGAGGATATTGATTACGCATCGACACACGAACAAACAAAAGACAATCCTAAAGTATGGAGATATAGAGGGCAAATTTATAATAGTATTGCCGCTAATCCAGCACTAAAGAAAGACGAAAAAACAGCTCCCATCAAAGCACTTCAATCGTTCACGAAAGCGTGGGAGCTAGATGTAGAAAAACTCAAAGAAAAAGGCAAGCCTGTTACTAAAATAGGTGGAAAAGCAGATTACAAAATGGGCTTTGAGAAAGTAGCCAGTGCGTTGTACAATACAGGTGCAGAGGCTTACAATAACAAAGAGTATGAATTGGCGTATGCTTGTTTTAGTGGCATACAAAAAATAGCTCCTTTGACTAACGAAGGTTTGAGCAAACGTCCTGTCAATTTGATTACGCCCAACAAAATCAACCTAGAGCAAGAAGGTGCTAGATTGGGTGGCATTTCAGCTACTTATATGGGCAGCTGCGAGGAAGCAGAGCGTTTATTATTACCTTTGCTAGAAGGTGGAAAGGTTGCAGAAGCTTCTATTCCAGCTACTTATAGCCTTATCGCTAACTGCTACGATAAGGGTGGAAATAGCTCAAAAGCAAAAGAAATTGTAGCTAAAGCACGCAAAAAATACCCAACAAATCAGAGTTTGTTAGTGGCTGAAATCAACTTTGCGCTTAAAGATGGCAATTTGGCTGCTATTGAAAGTAAATTGAAGCAAGCGGTAGAAGGAGACAAGGAAAACGTAGAATTACACTTTGTATTGGGTAATGTATATGATGAATTGTTCCGTACGAAAATGGAAGAAGGTAAAAGAAAAGAAGCTGCTGAGTTTTTTGGCAAAGCAGTGGATTGGTACAAAAAAGCTGCTAATCTAGATGCCAAGCATTTTAATACGGCTTATAGCTTAGGTGCTATTTATGTCAACTACTCAAACACCGTAGTAAAAGACATCAACGAAATTACAGATTTTAATTCGCCTAAACTGAAAAGCTTAGAAACAGAATATCAAGATCTATTGTCAAGTGCGCTAAAATATTTATTGGCAGCAGAATCTATCAACAAAGAAGACTTGGGTACCGCAATAGCACTCAAAGAAGTATATGCACGTCAGCAAAACGAAGAGAAAGCTATGGAGTATAGCAAGCGTGTAAAAGAATTGCAAAAATAATTTTTAGCATACAGACTACTCTAAGGGGACAAGTTAACGCTTGTCCCTTTAATTGTTCCAAACTTCTATTTAACATAATATAAATTATAGGCAAAATGTGGTATTTGCGATAAATAGAGGCTTTTACTTAGTATTTGCTTAAAAATCGGCAAATGCTTGTAGAATTATATTTGTTCTGTCCGATGAAAAATTAGGCAGAGATAAACAGAGCTGTACTTTTGACTCGCTAATTTTTTTGAGCTCAAAAAAATGGCAATCTCACAAACAAACATTTGGAGTATTTGAACATTATATAGTAGCTTTGTGGTTTCACTTGAAATACTAAACAGTCTTTCTCAATCCAACCAAAAACAATTATTCATGAAATTTACAACCACGTTACTTTTAGCAATTTTTTCTATGCTTGCTATTTCTTGCGAGCAAGACCCTATTGAGCAGCCAGAAGCCAAATCGGTAACCATCAACCGAATTGATGTACTTAGCTACCGAACAGGCTCTTATGATTTCAATAATGACCCTGATGTATATATCAATTTGATTGAAGTAATTGCGAGCAATCCAGCCAAAGGATTTACAACCAATGTAGTCAGTGATGCAGCACAAGGTACGGTATTGGAATATCAGACCAATTTTACAACCTCGGATTTTGATGCCGAATGGGATTTGTTATTGTATGATTATGATGCTGGAGATGCCGATGATTATATAGATGGAGGAACATTTGATTTTAGAAAATTTGTAGAAGATAGACCTGCAACAATTGCATTCAATGGTCCTACGTTGAGTGTAGAATTAGTGGTACAGTGGAATGACTAACTAAGCACTAGACAAAACTATTAAAATCACCCCTCTCCCTCTTTTGGTATCCTATGGGCTTTAACAAAGCTGTTTTTCTTACTACCAAAAAAAAAATGTACTTTTGATAGCTTTTTATCACTAGCACTACAACACAACACTAATGGGAAAATGGATACTAACAGGGCTATTATTCGGCTTTTTGCTACAGCTACCACAACAGCTTGTGGCACAACGTCAATATGATATTTACTGGGTGGGTTTCAAGGATAAAGTAGGCACACCTTATAGCGTTTTCCACCCACAAGAGTACCTTTCTGCTAGAGCATTGGAGCGAAGATCCAAGCAAAATATTCGGATTGACAGCTTTGACTTGCCTATTAATCCTGCCTATTTAGAGCCGATTCTAATCAAGGGTTTTAAGATACATTTGACCTCCAAGTGGCTCAATGGCGTAGCGGTAATTGTTGATGGAGATGCCAGCGTTTCGCCCATGGATTTATTAGCAATTGACTTTATCAAAGAAGTCTTTCCTATTGGCTTTTCGAGGGCGGTATTGCCTACTCCTGCTACGATTGGCGTGCGTGATTATAAAAAAAACTACAAAAAACATAAAAATTATTATGGCTTTGGAGCCAATCAAATAGAAATGCTCGAAGGGCAATATTTGCACAAAATGGGGTACCGTGGCGAAGGCATACACGTCGCTATATTTGACGGTGGATTTGATGGCATGCCCGAAACACCTGCCTTTGATAGCCTACGGGCACACAACCGCATTATCGAAACTAGAGATTTTGTGGAGGGCGATGATTATGTGTACGAATCTTCTACCCATGGTAGAAATGTACTTTCCACAATGGCGTCTGAAATGCCTTTTGCATTGGTTGGAACCGCTCCTAGAGCGTCTTATTATTTATTCAAGACAGAAGATCACCCGCTAGGCGAATATATTGTAGAGGAATACAACTGGGTGGCTGCTGCCGAATATGCGGACGAAATTGGCGTAGATGTCATCAATTCATCTTTAGGCTATCATCACTTTGACGACAAAAACATGGATTATGGCTATATCAATCTAGATGGAAAAACTTCTGCCATGACACGTGGTGCCGCCAAAGCTGCCGACAAAGGATTATTAATTGTTTCGGCGGCAGGTAATGAGGGCAACGATAAGTGGAAACACATAACCGTACCAAATGACGCTACCAACATCCTAACTGTTGGAGCGGTAGATAGAGATGGCTATCACGCTCGCTTTAGCTCTTATGGTTTTGGCGAAAAACCAGCCGTCAAACCAGATGTAATGGCACGTGGAGCAATAGCCGTTGTTGCTTCCAAAGGGAAATACAACACGAGTTTTAGCAACGGAACTTCGTTTGCTTCGCCTATTATGGCTGGGATGGTTACTTCTTTTTGGCAAGCATTCCCAGAGTTGACCAACAAAGAAATTATAGCTTTATTACAAAACCATGCGACCTACTCTAATAAACCTGACACGGTGATGGGTTATGGTGTCCCCAATTTTTTGGAGGCACATTTGGCGTTGCGCAATTCTGTGATTATAGTAGAAGAAGGTACCGACTTCTATACCCGCACAGAAGACCTTAGCGAACGCTTCGATTTGTTTATTGCCAATATAAAAACGAGCGAAGTCCGCTATACGCTATATAATACATTAGGCAAAGTAGTTCATAAGGGAGATGACTGGCTAGATACTTATGACGCTAGAGAATTATGGCATTTGAATATTCCTAGCTGGCAGGAATTGCCAAATATGGTTTATCTATTGGAAATCGAGTTGGAAGGGAAAATAATACGTGTCTTATTAGCGAAGTAGGTTTTACCCTATTGGCTCCAATTCCATTTCTTTTGCTTTCTGCAACATAAAATCATACGCCGCTTGATACTCGTTAGAAATATCTCCTTCTAATATGGCTTCTTTAATCGCATTTTTAATCGCTCCAACTTCTTTACAAGGTTTCAGCCCGAATGTTTCCATAATCAACTCACCTGAGATAGGTGGTTGCCAATTGCGCAGGTGATCTCTTTCTTCTATGGTCGCAATTCGTTCTTTGAGTCGTTCTAGATTAGCGGCATATTTATCCAATTTCCATTGGTGTTTGGAAGTAGAATCCGCTCCACAGAACAAAATCAAATCATCAATATCTTCTCCCGCCTCAAACAATAAGCGACGGACAGCAGCATCTGTTATTTCCTCTTTGGTGAGCGAAACAGGACGTTGGTGTAGCCCTACTAGCTTTTGTACATATTTCATCTTATGATCCATCGGCAACTTCATTCGCCTAAAAAACTTAGGTACAAATCGAGCTCCCAATGCTTCATGTCCATGAAACGTCCAGCCTTGACCTTCTACGTAGCGTTTGGTCATTGGTTTAGCAATATCATGTAGTACCGCTACCCAACGCAACCAAATGTTATCCGTTGCATTCGCTGTATTGTCTAGCACCTGTAGGGTATGATAAAAATTATCCTTATGTCCTTGACCATTGCGACGCTCTACACCTTGCATGGCTACTAGTTCAGGGAAGATAAGGTGTAGTAGTTGTGTATCAAACAGTAATTGATATCCAATAGAAGGTTTGTTGGCTGCCATTATTTTTTGCAGTTCGGTCGTGATACGCTCCTGCGAAATAATCTTGATTCGCTCTCTTTGGTCTTTGATAGCTTTGAGTGTACCTTTGTCCAACCGAAAACCTAATTGCGTCGCAAAGCGAATACCGCGCATCATGCGCAGTGGATCGTCCGAAAAAGTAATATTTGGCTCTAAAGGCGTTTTTAATAATCCTTGCTTCAGGTGTTCCAATCCACCAAAGGGATCTATCACGGTTCCAAAATCGGATTTATCCAAAGACATTGCCAAGGCATTGATAGTGAAATCACGTCTATTCTGATCGTCTTCAATTGTACCATCTTCTACGGTTGGTTTTCTAGAATCGGCACGATAAGATTCTTTTCTAGCCCCTACAAACTCCAATTCCATTCCATTGGTTTGCAACATAGCCGTACCAAAACGTTTATAGACAATTACTTTGGGAACAGGGGTTAGCCGTTTGGCGAAAGCTTCTGCCAAAGCAATACCAGAACCTACACAAACAATATCAATATCCTTGGTATCTCTACCTAGTATTCTATCTCGTACAAAACCGCCTATCACATAGGCAGGAAACCCCAAGTCTTGAGCAGTGGCACCAAGTAGTTCAAAAATAGGACGTTCTATATCAGTTACAGTCAATTTCATGCGTCGAGTGGTAAGCTAAAGAGTACTTACGCTATATTTTTTGGGCAAGTTGCTTTGCCTATTTTCTTATAAAAATTAAATCTTTTCCTTCTTCTACTTTCACTATTGTAGAAGGTACAGCTGTCACCGTTTCTTGTTGGCGATGTTTCGCAATGCCTTTGATTGCTGTTTTTATTTGCATATCAATATCTGCAAAGCAAGTCGGAAAAGGTTGCCCACTAATATTGGCAGAAGTCGAAACAATCGGTTTGCCAAAACTCTGAATTACCTCTTGACAAAAAGGGTCTTTTGTAATCCGAATCGCTATACTACCATCTCCCGCTAGTATCTCCTTGGGCAAGCCCAACGGCTCATCATAGACGATAGTCAGCGGACGACTATGATAATCTATCAGGTTTCTTGCTTTGAGCGGAATATAGGCAATATATTCTTCTAGCATATCATAACTATCCATCAGCAGCACATAATGTTTGCCAATAGCTCGTTGTTTGACTACGTCTATTTGGTGGATAGCATCTATATTGGTAGCGTCGCAACCAATGCCCCAAATGGTATCTGTCGGATACAAAATGAGTTCACCCTGTTGTAGCTGTTCTACCAAAAACGGAATTTCCTGATAAAAATCCATTTATTACAAATTGAGTTGAATTAAAAAAACGACTAAAGTTAAAGTTTTTTTCCTAGTACACGAACTAAGTTGCCTTTTAAAACTAATGTTAAATGTATAATGCTTAATTTTGATTGACCAAAGACATGTAAACCTACACTTTTTAGCTGCGTCATTTTCTAGAAAAGATTTAATAAGACCGCTTTGCTGGCAGATACTAGAAGTTAGCCTTCCGACAATAACTTTACAAAAAGTGTATGTTTCTAAGACCAAAAATAGATTAGAAGTTCGTCAAGAACATTCCAAAAGCAAGAAAATAGAGCATGAGCAAGAAGAAAAACAAGAAAACAGCCCCCCAACCGATTGCCAAAGCAAAAGCGATAGTACCCGAAAAGCAAACCAACAATAACCGTTTATTCTTATTCTTAACAATTGGTTTATTAGCAACCGTCACTTATTTTTTCTACCTCCCTGCACTAGATAATGACTTTGTCAATTGGGACGATTCGGTCTATGTCTTGGACAATGACTTGGTACGCCCTAAAGCTCAAATAGGCACCAATACAGGCTACCAAAATGCAACCGTTGCCCGAATCCCTTCCGATAAGTACAATACAACAGTTGGCGATATTTTCAAAAAACCAGTTTCGCTCAATTATCATCCATTGACGGTACTCACCATGCGCTGGAACAGCAATTACTGCAAAGAATGCCTACACAGCATTTCGGCAAAGCCGTTTATAAAATGGAATATTATCCTGCATATTCTCAATACCATACTTGTCTTATTTTTAGCCTTGGGGCTAACCAAAAAAAATCTATTGGCAAGTGCCGTTGTGGCGGCTATTTTTGCACTCCACCCCATGCACGTTGAGTCCGTCGCTTGGGTATCCGAACGCAAAGATGTGTTATACACGTTCTTTTTGTTACTTGGATTATTGGCATATAGCCAATACCTAAAGAAACCGAGCACCAAATGGCTCGCTATCACTTTTGGGCTATTCATTCTGTCTTGCCTAAGTAAGGCAATGGCCGTTATTTTTCCGCTCTTGATGCTCTTATTGTATTGGTACCACCAGAAGTCAGCAACACCTTGGGCAGCTGTTCGTCAAACACTACAATTCAAAAACTTCAAACATACCTTACCGTTTTTTGGAGTCGCTTTATTTTTTGGTATGCTTGCCAGCAATGTACAAGCAGGCGGCAATTTTCATGAAATGCTAGACGTAGCAGCCGACACCGACAAGGCAATTAATGATTTCGGTACGTTCAATATATTGGAGCGGCTTCAATTTGCCTCCTATGGATTCCTAGAGTATATCATACAGTTCGTTTATCCGCATCAGCTCTCTACCTTCCATGTCTATCCGACCAAGCCAGAGTTTGAGAGTAGCATTTTCATGCAAACAGCTCCTTTGCTGTTTATCTTGATCTTGGCTGCTGCTATATACAGTATCAAATACACCAAGTCGATTGCAGTAGGAATTGGTTTCTATTTTATTACTGTCGCTTTGGTATTGCAATTTGTGTCAGTAGGGGTAGTTATTACAGCTGATAGATATACTTATTTACCTTACATTGGCTTGAGCCTAATGCTCGTATTATTAGTGGTACAATATGCTCCTACGAATAAAATACAACAAGGTTTGTTGGCTAGCTTATTAATCGCCTCTCTAGGTTTTGGTTTCTTGACTAGTACCCAAGTCGATACATGGCAAGATAGCGAAACACTCTGGACGAATGTCCTGATACAGCATACGGACTCAAAAGGACGATTGCACCAAAACATGGAGCAGCCATTGAGTACTCGTGGCAATTCGTACGGCAAGCTAGCAGAATATTACAGAATAAAAGGAAACCAACAACAAACGGCAGTGTATATCGAAAAAGCCTTTCAAGATTTTCTATTAGCCGAAAAAATGGGTTCTAAACGTGCGATGGTTTATGAAGGACTCGGCAATACCTATGGTATGCGTGGACAAACCGATAAGGCAATTGCATCTTTTACGAAGGCATTGCAAAGCAAAGATTTGACAGTCTTCAAGAAAGGAACCATTTACTTTAATATTGGGGTAACCCACAGTAAGATGAATCAACACCCAGAAGCAATTGCTGCTTATAGCGAAGCACTCAAATTTGCTCCTAGCAATGCCGAATTGAGCTTCACGTACAGAGGGATTTCTTACATAAGAATAGGACAACCACAGGCGGCGATAGCTGATTTTAGAGCGGCATTAAAAATAAATCCGAATAATCAATTGGCTGCTAATTCACTAAAAGGCTTAATGGGAAATTAACAAATAACTTATAAAGTTACCGTTTTTAACTAGCATCATTACTTTAAACAAGATTACAAAGCGATTAGATACTAGAAATAGCTTTGTTAATACTTGTTTGAAAGCGTTATAGTAAAAGTGAGTTAAAGAAATACTGCTGCTAATTGTTTTTAGTGGCGGTTTTTCTTTAACTTTTCAACAATTCTGAGTAGATTTAACCCCGTGTTAATTTAACATTAAGAACACTACCTAATCATAAAGAATTTAAACTAGAGATGAGCAAGACACAAGAACGCATTTGGCTAAAAAATTATCCTGAAGGAATAGCACACGATATTAATATTGACAAGTATGATAGTCTAATTGATTTTATTGATGGCAATCTCAAAAAGTTTAAAAACAACGATGCTTTCACGTGTTTGATTAAGAATAATCAAAAAACGTTGACGTATGGCGAACTAGATGAGAAAGTAGATCAGATGGCTGCCTACTTGCAGTCAATCGGACTCAAAAAAGGTGACAAAGTTGCCTTGATGATGCCTAACATTGTACAATATCCTATCGCTCTTTTTGGAGTGATGCGTGCTGGCTGCATTGTCGTCAATACTAACCCACTTTATACAGGACGTGAAATAGAACATCAGTTCAATGATGCAGGCGTTACAGCGGTTATTATTGCCGAAAACTTTGCTTTCGAGCTAGAGAAAGTAATCAAAAAAACACAAGTAAAACATATCGTTACGACTAGTATTGGTGGTATGTTTGGTGGAGCCAAAGGTTGGCTTATCAATACGGTTCTGAAAATGAAAGGTATGGTAAAACCGTTCAAACTAGCAGGTGTTGTGAAGATGCCTAAAGCATTGAGCATAGGCAAAGGCAAAAAAGTAACTCGCCACAAGACGGCTAAAGATGATATGATTTGTATTCAGTACACTGGTGGTACTACTGGTGTAGCCAAAGGTGCGATGCTGACCAATAAAAACCTACTGAGCAATATGGAACAAATGCGTGCTTGGATGTCAGGTGTGAATATGGTCAATGGCAAAGAAGCAATGCTAACCCCCCTACCGATGTATCATATCTTTTCGTTTACCGTCAATTGCTTGACAATGTCTTCTTTTGGAGCCATGAATGTATTGGTACCTAACCCTAGAGATATACCAGGATTGGTTGATGTGATTGCGAAAACAAAACCAACGATGATGACAGGTGTTAATACGTTATTTAATGCCATGTTGAATAATGCAGATTTCTGCAAATTGGACTTTTCTGGTCTTAAGTTCGCTATTGGCGGAGCAATGGCAGTACAGAAACCTGTAGCCGACAAATGGAAAGAAGTAACAGGACAAGAGCTGGTAGAAGGTTATGGTATGACCGAATCTTCTCCCGTTATCTCGGCTAATCCTGTAGGAGTTGGCAATAATGTACAAGTAGGAACCATTGGTATTCCGATGCCTTCTACCGAAGTTCGTATTATGGGCGAAGATGATGTCGTCAAAGGACCTAATGAAGGCAGAGGAGAAATACAAGTACGTGGACCTCAAGTAATGAAAGGCTACTATAACCGTCCTGACGAAACTGCCAAAACCATGACCGAAGATGGTTGGTTGCGTACAGGCGATATTGGAGTTATTCAAGAAGATGGTTATTTCAAGATTGTAGATCGACTAAAAGATATGATTTTGGTTTCTGGCTTCAATGTCTATCCAAATGAGATAGAAGGCGTGGTAGCTGGTCACCCAAAGGTACTAGAAGTAGCTGCGATTGGTGTACCTGATGCCAAATCGTCGGAAGCGGTTAAAATCTTTGTAGTTAAAAAAGATGCTTCGCTCACAGAAGCAGAATTGAGAGAATATTGTGCTAAAGAATTGACAGGGTACAAGAAACCAAAACATATCGAATTCCGTGATGAGTTGCCTAAAACAAATGTGGGTAAAATCTTACGTAGAGCTTTGAGAGATGAAAAGAAATAAATAGATAACGTATTTCAGAATAGACAACACATCTATGAAAGGCGTAGCCGCTTGGAGCAAATGCTCTGAGTGGCTTTTTTTTACTAAAAGAAGAATCATAAACGATGGCTACCTCTAAAATATTATTTTGTTGTGCTATTTGCTTATCTCTAACGTATAGCGGTTTTACTCAATCTTGTGCGGAATTACAACTTAAAGTAGTAGCAGATTCTTTGTTTAAACAGAAAAAATACGAAACCGCAAAAAATAGCTACCTACAATTTATAAAAACAAAATATGCTCGAAATCTCACCTATTATTATACATCTATGTCTTACATCCAATTGGCAAATATAGACAGTGCCATTTTTTATTTGCAGCAAGGAGCTAGAAAAGGATTGAGATATTATGAAATAAAAGACTTTGAGCAGGACATTAATTTAGTACCTCTAAAAGAACATTCTAAATGGCGGAAGCTAGCTTCCTTAATCAGAAAAAATACGTTGCGTTTTGCCACTCCAAAGCTAAAGGTTCAAAAAGATTTTGCCAAAAGAAGAATATTGGATCAACAGTACCGGAATCTATTAAATAAAATAGATTCCGCAAATATAAATGCGAAAGATTCTATTTGGAACGAACAAACTCAGCTAGATATCGACAATCAAAGGTGGTTAAATAAATTTATTTGTAAGCATGGCTTTCCTACTATTAGTAAAGTAGGAAAAGAAGCCGCTCATACAGCTTGGCTAATCGTACAGCATGCAGATAATAACATTGCGTACCAACAAAAGTATCTAAAAAAGATGCAAAAGTTTATTTCTAAGAAAGAGGTAGATTTAATGAACGTCGCCTATTTGACGGATAGAATACTTGTCAATAGTGGCAAAAAACAAATCTACGGAACTCAATTTAGGAAAATGAAAAAAGGCGAAACGTATGTATTGGAACCTCGTCCTATACAACATGAATCTTGTGTTGATGTACAACGGCATTATATGGGACTTCCTACCTTAGCATTTTATCTAGAACAAGCTAGTAATCGGTATCATAGAGATTAATCCTAAGAGAGTGTACCCAATAATATTTTGCAAAAAGAATAGGCGACAACCCCTACTCCACCAAAACACTTTACTTCTTTATTTTCCACCTACTTACTTATACAATTGGGCTCAAAACGAACGATTTATATCTAAATTTTATAAATAAAATTTTACGATATTCTTTTAACGGGAAATAATTGGAAAGGTAAAAATAAAAATTACTAAATCAACTAATCTTTTAGTTGCATCTTATTTTTATTACTTGAAAATTCCTTCGTAGAATATTTCCGCCCGTTCCACAGGTTTCGTTTCTCAACTTCATCAGTCTTCTTTATCTTTGTTAATTATAATAAAAATAATTTTAGTGCAGGACAAAACTTAAAAAATGTTATTTGGACTCGCAAAATCAAGTAAAAGCTGTGCTATTAAGAGGCATTATGGAGAACAAGCGAATACAATCCCTTGAAAATATGTTTAAACTTCGATAGACTTTGCTTCTGGAGTATGCCCCTACTTGACGCAGGGGCAAGGAAAAAAAGGAAGATATAGTTGGAACAACTACTTTTAGCCTAGAATACATCCTAAAGTAGGATTGCCATTCTTTTACGCTTCTTCAATATTTTCTATGAAAAAAAACTTTTGTCCTGTACCAAAAAAATCAATACAAATGAAAAAACCTTTATCGAACCACACTCCTACTATCGCTGTACTTGGTATTGGTTGGTTGGGCTTGCCTCTTATAGAATATTTAGCTCAAAAGCAATACAAAATTCATGCAGCAAACAGAAGCGAAGAAAATATTGGAAAAGTAAAAAATAAAATCGAAAAAGTTTTTTCAATAAATGTTACTTCAGAAAAAATAGAGGGTGATATTACCTCTTTTTTAGCGGCTGATGTCCTTATTGTCACGATTCCACCCAACCGAAAACTGGATAGAGCCCAAGCTCAATTGGAGCCATTGATTCCATTTATCAATAATTCTTCTATTCGTAATGTCTTATATACTAGTTCTACGGGCGTTTATCCTGCCACTAATAGCATTGTAACAGAAGTAACACCCATTAAAAATACAAATCACCCTTGCTATCAGAATGAACAAGCACTCCAACAATCCACAAATTTTAACACAACCATTCTGCGCCTAGCAGGTTTAATAGGTGCAGAGCGGCACCCTGGTAAGTTTTTCTCGAAGAATGGGATTATTCCTAACGGAGATATGCCTATTAATCTGGTACATCGACAAGATGTAATTACCACCATAGAAAAAGTACTACTGCAAGATAGTTGGAAGGAAATTTATAACGTGTGTGCTAGCACACACCCAACCAAAGCTGATTTTTATACAGCAGCAGCAGCCTCTATTGGCAAGCAGCTCCAAGTAGAACAGCAAACGAGTGATTTCAAAATCATAAATAACCAAAAAACGAAAGATCAGTTAGAAATGGTCTACCAATACGATGACTTAATAGAGCTTCTCGGAGCTAATAATTGGCAATAAATATACTAGCATGAAAAATATACATTCTTATCTACTAATAGCGGCGACTACCTTGTTTTTGAGTAGTTGTGTCAAAACTCGACTCGCAGGAACTTGGAAGACCAACGCCGACAAAAATAATACCGCAGCGGCTACATTCACATTTCGCTCCAATGGCACCCTCAAATATCAGATAGATGAAGAAGCTCCTCAATTAGATGCGTGGGAGTATGCCAAAAGAAAAAGACAAATTACAATCAGTAGCCCTGATGCAGAAACCAAAAAATTTCAAATACACAATTTTACAGGATTGTATTTGCTAATGTCCGATGACGAAGATTCTTATGCAATGATCAAGCAAATTGATGTCAAGTCTTTCAATTATCAGAGAGCAAACAAAAAATTGCGGGGTCAATGGAATCTGATTCCCTTGAAAGAAACAGAAGAACCTTCCGAGAGTGACTTTCAATTAACCTTATGGGACAACGGTGTATTCCAACAAATCATTAACGAAACTGCTGAACTTGGCACATGGTCATTGAGCGATGATACCAAAAGTATTCTTTTGGATTCAGAAGAAGGTAGCCAATCTTATGGTATTCAATTTTTGAAAAATGGAAATGTGGAACTCGAAGACGAATATGCTACTTATAGCTTCGAGAAGGTTGCTAAAACTAAAAAAACGCCTTCCAACAAAAAAATAGAACGACGTATTGTAGGCGCTTGGACGTTTGAGACCATTGGCGAAGAAACCCTAGAAATAGATTATACACTTTACTTGCACAGTGATGGCAGTTTGCAAACATTTGAAGACCAAGAAGTCAGCAAATCGGGTCGATGGTATGTTTCAGAAGATGGTGGTTTCCTAGTATTGGAACATCAAGATGGTGTGGACAGCTATCCTATCGAAAAAATAAAAGCTCGCCAGCTTCGAATCAAAGATGAAATGCAAACGATTATTTTGAAAAAAATATCTAAGCTTTAAAAATTAGTCTATAGTCTAAAAGTCAGAAGTCCAAAGTCGGAATTTTCACGCTCATACAGCATAGAAAATTTACAACTTTGGACTTTTTTACTTTGGACTTCTGACTTTCTGCTTAATTCTCAAAAGCATATTGTACAATATTGGCTCCCATTTGCAGGGCTTCCAATCGTTTTTCTTCTGGGTCATTGTGTACTTCTTGGTCTTCCCAACCATTACCCAAATCCGATTCGTAACTATAATAGCAAATCAATCGTCCTTCCCAAATGAGTCCAAAACCCTGTGCTGGTTTTCCTTCGTGCTTGTGTATTTTGGGCAATCCAGTTTTGAAGTCATACTTACGATGGTAAATTTCATGTGTAAAAGGTAGCTCTACCCACTCCAATTCTGGAAAAACTTGCTTTATTGCCAATCGCACAAACGGATCCATACCAAAGTTGTCGTCAATATGCAGAAATCCACCTGCCAACAAATACAACCGTAGATTTTCGGCATCGCTAGGCGAAAAAACAACATTACCATGCCCTGTCATGTATATAAATGGATAATCAAATATTTCTGCCGAGCCTACTTCTATTGTTTCGTAGAGTGGATCTATATTGGTATGTAGGTTTTTGTTGCAGAAGTTCGCTAAGTTTGGCAATGCCGTAGGATTGGAATACCAATCGCCACCGCCACTGTACTTCATCAACGCAAATTTTAGAGCAGGCTGATTACTAGCCGACTGAAAAGACCAGTTGAGGCTACTGGCTAGCAAAACAAAAATTAATAGGCTATATTTCATAAGATTCATTCATTTTAAGAGTGTGTCTAGAAGCTCTTTGTTCTCTAAAAATAGAAAATTCCTTGAAAGAAAAAGTATCTCTCAAGGAATTTAATGGTTCAATAACCAACTACCTTCCAAAAATCATTTTGTAATTAGCAGAGGTCTCTCCTTTCTTTATTTTATCCAAGTGTTTCTTGACGAATCGCTTTTTAAGTGGCTTCAGCAAATCAATAAACAAGACCCCTTCGAGGTGGTCATATTCATGCTGAATAACTCTAGCCGTAATTCCATCAAAGATTTTGTCTTTCAACTCAAATTTTTCGTTGTAATATTCTATCCTGATTTTCGGCGAGCGAATTACTTTTCCTCGTACATCAGGTATCGACAAACAACCTTCTTCATAATCCCATTTCTTGCCTGATTCGTCAAGCATAATAGGGTTAATGAATACTTCTTTGACATATTCAGATGAAACTTCTTCTCTATCATCGTTGTCCAACTGAGCGGTATCCATCACAAACAAGCGAATAGATTTGCCGATTTGTGGTGCTGCCAAGCCCATACCTCTAGTATAGTACATGGTTTCAAACATATCCTCAATCAGCTTCGACAACTTCGGATAATCCGATTCAATCTCTTCTGTTTCTGCTCTCAATATTGGATGCCCATAGGCATAAACTGGTAATTTCATAACTTATATTATTCCGATTGATTCTCTAATCTTAGTCCAAAAAGCCCATATATTCTTGTAGAATAATACAAGCACTTATTTGATCAATCAATCCTTTATCTTTTCTATCTTTTTTCTTTTTGACGGTCTTCCGAATGACTTCTTCTGCCATCTTGGAAGTATATCGCTCGTCTTGTCGTTCTATCTTAACGGCAGGATGCTTTTTGCTAAATTTCTTGATAAACCCTCGGATATGATTGTCTAGCTCTGTCGTGCTGCCGTCCTTATGCGTGGGCAAACCAACTACTAAACATTCCACTTCTTCTGTCTGCAAGTATTTGTCCAGATAATCCAACAAATCGCTAGTAGCCACGGTATCCAGTGGACTAGCTATGATTTGCAAAAAATCTGTAGCAGCAATTCCTGTCCGTTTGCTACCATAATCAATAGCTAATACTCTAGCCATTCTTATGATACTTTAGTCAACTCATACAGACCCAAGAATACACCTGCTCCAGCAAAGAAACCAATTATTGCTAGCCAAGCTATTTTTTTGAGATACCACATGAAGTCAATTTTCTCCATACCCATAGCTGCTACACCAGCTGCAGAACCAATAATAAGCATTGATCCTCCTGTACCAGCAGAATATGCCAAGAAGTGCCATAATTTATCATCTAATGGATGTGCTACCATATCATACATACCCATTGCAGCAGCAACCAATGGCACGTTATCAATCAAGGCAGAACCTAACCCTAGTACCATAATTACAACATCTTGATTAGGAATGTTTTCATTCATAACATCAGCCAAAGCCTCCAATGTTCCCATTGATTCCAAAGCGGCTACTGCCATCAAGATTCCTAAGAAGAATAAGATACTAGACATCTCAATTCTAGAAAGTGCATTGTGTGCAGAATAGTGGTGTTTTTCTTCAAATGTTTCGTCTGGGTGCAAGTACTCCGACACCAACCAAACAACACCCAAAGAAAGCATCATTCCAATATACGGAGGTAGGTGAGTCACCACCTTGAAAATAGGTACAAATACCAATCCTAGTAGTCCTACTGCCAACATCAAATCACTCCCATTTACTTTTACTTCAGCACGTGGATCTACAGTTACTACTTCAGGAACAGTAATATTACCTTTCATATAGCCCATTCTAGACATAATAAAAGTAGGCACAATAGCACAAACAATAGAAGGCAATACTAAATGTGTCACCAAACCAGTAGTTGATACTTTGCCATTAATCCACAACATAGTAGTGGTCACATCACCAATTGGCGACCATGCACCACCTGCATTAGCAGCAATTACAGCCAAACCAATGAAGTAAATACGCTCTTCTTTGACAGGAACTAACTTACGCAATAGCGAAACTAATACAATTGTACAAGCCAAGTTATCCAATGTTGCTGACAAGAAAAATGCTAATGGCGTTATTAACCATAACATCGTTGATTTTTTGGTCGTTTTGATTCGGTCAGTAATAGCCGAGAAACCTTTGTGCAAATCAATTAACTCTACAATGGTCATTGCTCCGATCAAGAAAATCAAAATCTCTGCTGTCTTACCAATGTGGTGCAACAAAATTGGAGACAAAATATGTTCGTAATAATCGTGTTCTTGTCCTGCTTCTGGATGCAAGTGATGTCCTACTGGCAAATCTACATGTCCTAAAGACACCAATGCCCAACAAATAGCTGCCATCATCAAGGCAGGAACCGTTTTATCTAACTTAATCGGATGTTCAAATACGATGGCTAGATAACCAATAATAAAGGTAAGTATGACCGCTAATTCCATGACAGTGTTCGTCTTTTGTTTAGTATATTAATTTGAATTGTATATTTATGACACCTTATAAAATAATTTTAGGGGTATCACAGGGCTAAAATTACATAAATTGCCCTGATTCGCAAATTTGTAATTACTTTTTTTGTACTTCGGGCAATACTTTGTTGGTCTTTGTTGCTCCTAGCTTCTTCTTATCCCATTCTAAGACTTCTATTAGCAATTTTTCGAAAGCAGCATTTGTATTTTTCCACCATTCTACTGACCAAACATAAGTCGTCAAGTAAGCATTGCTTTGTAGTACCTGTATGCGATTCATCGCCAATTCAAAATCATATTTTCCTTGATACTGCAATCCACCATCACAAATAATTGCCAACGGCATTTGTTTATTTGCCTCAGGGCTAATAACTATATCCACCAATACGCCTTCTACCGACTGATTGAGCAGTATTCTGCTGCTGTCAATATAAGCAGAAAGATACCCGGCCATTGCCAACTGAAACGCGTTGGGTTTGGGCGTGGAGACTTGGCTGAATGTTTCTACTGGCTCTTCCTCTTTGCTGTGCATTTCTTGCAGGTATTGATAACGTCTGCCTTGCTGTGCCAACATCCAAGCTAATAGACTATCCTTATCTGCTTCTTTTTTGACTTTGCCCAACACAATCTGCTGATTTGCCAACTTGAGCAACTGCGTCCCTGTTTTCGCAGTTATCGTTTGGCTATTCTCTGTGATCACTAAATCAAACAGGGCTTTATTGCCGCCCAATACATTTTGGGCAACTTCTGGACTCATCATCACAATCGGAAAAATTTCTCCAAAGTGAGCCACACCCAACCACTCTACGATATTACGCAGGGATTTATTTTTGAATAACGGTGCTGCATTCGTCAACGTAATATCTTTTTCTTTCTTGATGCGTCGAATTTGCTTTGTTTGGCGCTCATAAGTCACATGCAGTGCCTTTTCGGCAATCTTCTGTTGTACGCCTTCCAAGTTTTCTTCATAAATGGCATACGGCAATGTTTTTTCAAATTCACCATTTGGCAAATCTGCGTTATAGTACTCCGATAACCAATGATGCAAATACCAACTGCGGAAACTATCCACCCAATTCGGATTATTGGTATAAACCAATGCTTGTACTGCCTTTTGTGTTTCTTTGCTAATCGCCAACCAACTTTTTCGCCAATTGAAATAAGCATCGAAATCTTGCCATAGATTTTCGAGTTTCTGAAACTGCATACTCAATTTGAGCAAATACTTATTGTTGTTGTGCAATCCAGAATCCGAATCCGATACCTCATAAGCAACAGGTTCTTTCAGTATTTGTGACTGATTGATAAAATCCGTCAACTCTTTCAGTAAGTTATTGAGTTTTTCTTGTTGTTCTCCAAATTGTTCGGGTAGTACTGCCGTTGGCAATAGTCCATCAACTTCGGCATCTATTGTTGGAGCTATCGTTGTTTTCCAATGACTCAATTTTGCCTTAAAATCTTCCAATTTCGACTCGATGGCTGCCAAGCTATTTTCTTTCTGTATATCAGGCAATTCGATGGCAACATAATCTTGCTGCTGCTCATAATCGAATTTCAATTGAGCAAAATCTGCTAACAATTGTTCCTTTGCTGCTGCAATTTCTTGATATTTGCGAGAGAAAATACCCAAAAACTTCAATTTCGCATTTTGCAAGGTTGTTTGTTTATCAAAATTATCGCCATACAATTGCTCATACAAATTCAAATCATTGATAATCTTATTGAGCTGTTGCTCTAGATTATCCGCAAAATCAATACGCTCCAATTTGAGGAAACTCGCATAATCATCCAGCAGTGCCAAATGAGCATGATACAGCGTTTTGGTTTTGTGATGGCACAAATTAATCGCTGCATTTGCGGCTTCTCTACTTTTGGCTTGTGTTGCCACAGGCACAAAAAACCGACTGTTCAAAGCGTTCAGACCATGTGTCAATACATTAATTTGGCTGTAATGCTCGTAATGTTCTGCTAGCTCCGCTCCTACTATTTCTAGTTCGGTATGCGTAAACTCATAATAGCTAGTATCCAATTTTCTATTGAGCCATTGCTTTGGGCTGTTCTGCTGATGACGCAAAAACAAACCGACCAATTCCGTCCAGTTTTTATCTTCAAAAATAGGAACACGTACCGCATCGTACGTTTGCTCTAGCTGTCGGCGAATATTTTGGTGCTTATTCAGTTTTTTGGAGTAGGTCGCACTGTCGTGCAACTTAATATTTTGAATAGATTCTGGCAGTTTTGCCAAACGCTCTATCAATTTTAGCTTATCCAAATCTTCCTCAAACAATTGGATAGCAGCCACTTTGTCTAACCCCAATTTTTCGAGATGAGACCGTATTTCGTTGGCGGAAGCCTGATAAGGCGACACGATCAAGGCATTGCCACCATCAACCAGTACACTCGCCAATATATTCGCAATCGTATGCGTTTTGCCTGAACCTTCATTGCCTTCTACCACTACATGGTTTCCCTCAAAAAGGGTTCCCATCAATTCATTTTGTTCTGAATTGCTTGGCATAGCCGCTATTTTGGTTTGCCAATGTATAGTGGGACGACCAACAATTGGAGTCGGCATTTTTTCATTCTGTTGTACCCCACTTGGCGACAAATGTCCCAATACCAAATGATAAAAAACACCTGTTTGCAAGGCAGCATAAGGGTTTGGGCAGGCTACTAAGTCTGTTCCTAAGTTAGGAGTTTTTTCTTCGGTTATGTCCCTTTCCGTTGTGGCAGCTATATTTTTTGTTGTTGGCTCTTCTTCCGAAGAATCTACAATTTGTTCTGTTGGTTCTGCGATTTCTTCATCTGAATCTATCGCTGTTTTAGAGATTTCTGTTTCGGTGTTCTCTATTTCAGCACTATTATCTTCGACGTTTTTATTCTCAGCGTTTTTATTTTCAGCGTTTTCTTCTTTTTGCTTTTTGAGATCAAAGTTTAGTCCTTCGGCAATTCGCTCACACACTTGCGTCACTACGGCTGGCGTAATATCATTGATCAAACCAATTTCGTTTTCCCAATCCAGATTGAGCCGAGTGGTTAAGTAACTTTTCAAAATGCCGTTAATTTTGCCTTTGGCGTGTACCAAATCCAATTTCCATTGGTCGGTTTCGTTGGGGACTTCTACCAAATTCACTTCCCAGAAAAATAAAGGTGCTGCTACTGGCTTCGCCAAATTGTAATCAGTAACCACCACCATTGGATAACCAAAAGAAGTCGTTGCCTTCTGGTCTTGAAAAGCAGAAAAAGATTTCTTGATTTCTTTCAAAAAGCTTTGTTGGTCTTTATCTTTCGATTCATTGGACTGCAAGTCAATAATCAACTCCTTGGGTCCAGCTTTTTTATCGCTATTTCCCAATAAGTAATCTACTATTTCTTGGCTTAATCCTGCTCGTACTTTGTCAAGTATCGTGACATCAAGTGCTTGCTGATTGAGTGGCAAAATACTCAAATAGGGCAAGGCAATTGTATAAGATTGTGTATCGTTCTTTTTTATTTGGCTATCCATTTGGCGGATTTTTTTTATCGTTCTTTTTTTAATTTGCCAAATATACGCAATTGCGAGTAGAGTTTGGAGTTTCAGCCAGTTGTAGTTTTCACTAATTGTCATTAAAATCTAAAAAAGAAGCGTACCTCATTTTCAGAAGGCTATTAGAGGTTATTAAGTAAGCTAGAACAAGCATTTTTTGCTCGATTTACAAATAGTTGTTGTATTTTTATGCAACAAATTAGAGGTTATTACGAATAAAGTTGCATAGAGGTGGCGAGATAGATTTTTTTTGATTATCAAGGAAAGACGGAAATTCGTAGCCTTAGCTACGAAATTGAGTACTTGACGTAGAGAATCGAAAAAAGATATTTTCGTCGCCATGCGAATTTATTCGTAATAACCTCTATTGTATCTTTACCCCTTTTTGAATCTTCTTGTTGCATTTATTGACTACTAACTAATACTACTGTGAGCCACAACCAAGCACATTTACTCGAATTACTCAAAAAACATTTTGGCTATAATAGTTTTAGAAGTCCGCAGGACGAAATTATACCGCACGTATTGGCTGGAAATGATACGGTGGTGCTGATGCCTACGGGTGGCGGTAAGTCACTTTGTTATCAATTGCCTTCCTTGGTGTTTGATGGATTAACGTTAGTTATCTCTCCGCTTATCTCCTTGATGAAAGATCAAGTACAGGCATTGCAAAGCAATGGAATATCAGCGGCTTACCTCAATTCGAGTTTAGGCAGAGCAGAAGAAGCAGCGATTGAGCAAGATTTGGACAACGGCAAAATAAAACTGCTATACGTTTCGCCAGAGCGTGTGATGGCTCCTAATTTCATGTCTTATTTGCGATTGCTCCATTTGAAATTAATTGCCATAGATGAAGCACACTGTGTCAGTAGTTGGGGGCATCACTTTCGCCCCGAATACCAGAAACTCCACTTACTCAAAAAAGAATTTCCAAATGTACCTTGTGTTGCCTTAACAGCTACTGCCGACAAAGCCGTCCGTTCGGATATTGGCGAGCTGCTCGGCATGAAAAATCACAAAACCTTTATCTCTTCTTTTGATAGACCTAACTTATCGCTCTCCGTATTGCCAGGACAAAAAAAATGGGAACAGATAGAACGTATCGTCAAAAAAAATGAAGGAAAAGCAGGTATTATTTATTGCAACAGCCGAAAATCGACCGAATCGGTTTATAGCAAATTAGCCGCTAAAGGCTACAAAGCTGCTTGCTATCACGCAGGTATGCCCAACAAAGTAAAAGAAAAAGCTCAAGAGGCATTTATACAAGGCACGATTGATATTATGTGTGCAACAGTTGCCTTTGGTATGGGTATCGACAAGCCTGATATTCGCTATGTCATTCACCATAATATGCCAGGTAACCTAGAAGGGTATTATCAAGAAATTGGGCGAGCAGGGCGAGATGGCAAACCCTCCGATACTATTCTATTTTATAGCTATCGAGATGTACAAACGCAGTTGCTGTTCATAGAAGATGTCAAGCATGAGCAGTACAAAAAAATACAATTGGCGAAGCTCAATCGTATGCAGGAATATGCCGAAGCTCAGATTTGCCGACGAAAAATATTGTTGAGTTACTTTAGCGAAACCCTAGAGGAAGATTGTGGTAATTGTGATGTTTGCAAAAACCCACCAAAGTATTTTGATGGAACAGTCTTGGCTCAAAAAGCCCTTTCGGCAGTAGCTCGCACACAGCAGACGATTGGCATTTCGACTACCATCGAAGTTCTCAAAGGGCAATACAGCGAAGCGGTACGCAACCGTAAGCTAGCAGGTGTCAAAACGTTTGGAGCGGGTAAAGATACGCCTGCTTTTGCGTGGCAATTGTACTTGCAGCAAATGGTGCAGCTAGGAGCGGTTGGTATTGACTACAAAGACAAATTCAATCTTAAATTGACCGATTTGAGTTGGAAAATACTAAAAGGCGAAGCGACTGTTAATTTCGTCAATTATGATGTCATCAAAGAACGCCAAGCCGAGCAGAAAAAAGCGGTCAAAAAAGTAATCAAAACGGCTACTAAAGCAGAAGGTCTGTTGGGGCAACTCAAAGAGTTGCGCCGTCAATTGGCTAGCAAAATTGGCAAACCTGCTTTTGTGGTCTTTGGCGATGCTTCGCTAATCGACATGAGCAACAAAGCACCCACTACGATTATGGAATTTTTGGAAGTGTCGGGCGTAGGCGACCACAAAGCCGAAAAATACGGCAAAGATTTCCTCAAATTGATACGCAAGTATAAGCAAAATGAATTTAATGGCAATACCCACGAATATACTTGGAAGCTCTATCAGGAGGGCAAAAACCCCGAAGAAATCGCTCGGGCTCGTGGTATTTCTTTGACAACTGTTTATTCACATTTTGCTCATTTGGCTTCCTTCAAAGAGGAGCTAAATGTACTCGATTTTATGGATAAGCACGAGTTGGCAACCATCGAACAATTGATTAATCGCTTAGGCGATCAAGAAGGCTTGAAAGTGTATTTTGAAGCACTCGATGGCGATATTGAATACGGTAAAATTCGCTTGGGCTTGGCTTATTTTAAGAAGCGTGGGTAAATATTGTCACATAAAAAGTAATAGATAGTGTTACCTATGAAGCAAAAAATTTATGTAAGACTAGACCAACTAGAGATACTGCGCAAGCGAAAGTACAATTTATACCGTGCTACTCATGCTCTGTATCTGCTACCATTAGCTTGTTCCTTCATCGGTATTCAATTAGATAATACTCAAGGGATAATGAAAACGGGTTTTATTTTTGTTATTCCAATCCTCTCTGCTCTATTTATTCATGTTGCTGTAATAGGTAAAATAGCTCGTAATTATCTTCAAGAATTTAAAGCTCAAATTGTACAAACATTCGTGGCAGACCAATATCCTAATGCCAGGTACTTTCCACAGTCAAGTTTAGAAGATTATGACATTGATTCTATGAATATCTATAAAGATGATTATAGTGTTAGAGGGGAAGATCTTTTTGTATTAGAACACGAAGTGCATAATTGTAAATTTTCGGGAATGACTTTTACGGTGAACACCACCGACAATAGTTCACAAACAGCAATAAGAGGCTTGTACTTTTTACTTGATTTCGCCCCCATTAATTCTTCTACAATCAAAGTTATTTCGAAGCAAAAAACTAATAGTATGCTTTTGCAAGACTTTTTGGACAAACCGTTTATAAAAGTTCACACTGCTAGAATTAATCGTTTCATACAGGAGCAATGTACCATTTACACTACTACAGCAGATGCTGTTAAAATTATCAATCCTGACTTCGAAAAAATAATACGAATTTTGACAGAAAAATGGGGTAGCTCTTTTGAATTTTGTTTTCACCGCAATAAGTTATTGTTAGGAATACAAAACCCCTATGGCTTCTTTCAGGTCTCTATTAATCAACCTATTGATAAAGAAATGCTCGCTCGTCGAATCTCTGATGAATTACAAGCATGTTTTGAGATAGCGAATCCGTTGATTGCATTCGTAGAAGGTCTAAAAAATGAGGTATTTGAATCTACTTCAGAAGAAATAGACGAAGATTCATTAGATGATGATGATTTTTATGACCATTTAGTGGACTTCTAAACGAAATAGGGTTACTCTACCTTTTAAGCATGTCTAAAGTTGTTCAATAAAAAAATAGCCACTCTCCTATTGGAAAGTGGCTATCAGTATATATTTCTATTTCACGAAAGTGAAACAGTATTCTTAGTTCAACAACTCATAGATACCAGCGATACCTTGTCCACCACCTACACAGGCAGTAACCATACCGTACTTTTGGTTTCTACGACGCATTTCGTTGAATAGCTGAATGCTCAATTTGGCACCAGTACACCCTAGTGGGTGACCCAAAGCAATTGCTCCACCATTCACGTTCACAATATCAGGGTTCAAACCAAGCTCTTGAATTACAGCCAACGATTGTGCTGCAAAAGCTTCGTTCAATTCGATTTGGTCAATATCGCCAATTTTCAAACCTGCTTGTGTCAATGCTTTAGGAATAGCCGCACAAGGACCAATACCCATGTGAATTGGCTCTACTCCTGCTACTGAACAACTAGCCATTCTAGCGATAGGTGTTAGGTTCAACTCTTTGACCATTTTTTCGCTCATGACCAATACAAAAGCAGCTCCATCAGACATTTGAGAAGAGTTACCAGCAGTAACCGATCCACCTTGTGCAAACACAGGGCGTAGTTTTGCTAGACCTTCTGCAGTCGTACCTCTACGAACACCTTCGTCCATGGCTACTGTCCATTCGTTCTCTACTCTTTTGCCATTCTTGACCGCTACTTCTTTCACGGTTACAGGCAAAATTTCATCGTCAAATTTACCTGCATCAATTGCAGCCGCAGCTTTGGTGTGAGAGTTGGCAGCAAAAATATCTTGTGCTTCACGGCTAATGCCATATTTGTTCGCCACTGCTTCTGCGGTCAATCCCATACCTACGATATAATCAGGATTGTTCAATCCTACTTCGTAACTTGGAGCCAACTTGTAACCTGTCATTGGTATCAAGCTCATGCTTTCCGCACCACCTGCTACGTAACAGTGTCCCATTCCTGCTTTGATTTTGGCTACAGCCATAGAGATCGTCTCTAGACCTGACGCACAGTAGCGATTGACAGTAACTCCTGGTACAGGCTTACCCAATGCTCTCAAAGAAATTTGACGACCGATTTGTAGTCCTTGCTCTCCCTCTGGGTTGGCACAACCTACAAATACATCATCTACTACATGCGGATCAAAATCCACTTTGCCAGCTAAGTCTTTCATTACTTCTACTGCCAAGTCATCAGAGCGCATGAAGCGAAAACCGCCTTTTTTGGCTCTACCTACTGCCGAACGTGATACGGCAACTATATATGCTTCCATTGTTTTTATTTTTGTTTTTTTTAAAGATTGCTAGATTCTAGAACGCTTCGCTGCTAGACTGCTAGACTTTAATAATAACAACCTCTAACTATCTAGCATTTTTCGAACTATCTAATTGAAAAATCTAACTTCTAATAGTCTAGCTTCTAGAAGTCTAGTTTCTAAGTGGCTTATTAGTTTGCAACATATGTTGGATACGCTCCAATGTTTTTTGCTCACCGCACAAGCTCAAGAATGCTTCACGCTCAATATCCAACAGATACTGTTCCGAAACTTTTTGAGGTGCCGTCAAATCACCACCACACAATACAAAGGCTACTTTTTTCGCAATCTTCACATCGTGATCAGAAGCATATTTACCTAAACGTAAGCTTTCTGCTGCTACATATAGAGCACCCAAACCATTTCTACCCAAAACTTTAATATCTTGTCTAGGAGCTTGTTGGCTATAATTAGGCGCTAGGGCTAATACTTTTTTCTTCGCTTCACCAATCGCTCTTGATTTGTTGATACACATCTGGTCAATACCTGGACGTAGGTAACCGAATTTGAATGCTTCGCCTGCTGAAGTCGCTACAGAAGCCATTGCAATAGTCTTGAATTTCTCAATCAACAATGGAATTTGTACATCACCAACATTGAATTCATCACTAGCACGTAGAGCAAATTCTTTGGTTCCACCTCCACCAGGGATAAGACCAACACCTACTTCTACCAAACCGATATACGATTCTGCGGAAGCAACGACAGCATCGGAGTGCATCGAAAATTCGCAACCACCTCCAAATACATAACCTTGCGTAGCAACTACCACAGGGATAGAAGAATAACGCAAACGCATAGCCGTTTGTTGGAACGTATTGATAGCCATGTTTAGCTCGTCCCAATCTTGCTCGTATGCCATCATTGCGATAGCCATCAAGTTGGCACCTACAGAGAATTGCTCGGCATTGTTACCAATCACCAAACCATTCCAATCGCCTTGTTCAGCTACATCAATAGCGTGATGCAATCCACGGATAACGCCCTCACCAAGTGAGTTCATTTTTGAGCGGAATTCAAAACACAAAACACCATCACCCAAATCATGCAAAGCAGAATCAGAGTTCTCCCAAATAACAGAAGTTTCACGGATATTGTCTAGTATAACAAACTCTTCTGTACCCGGTACAGTTTCGTACGTTTTGCTATCTCTATTGTAATATTTGTTAACACCACCTTCTACTTTGTAGAAACTGTTGTGCCCAGCTGCTGCCATGTCCTTGACCCATTGAGCCACCGATTGACCGTCTGCTTCTGCTGCTGCAATACCTTCTTTGACACCGACCATATCCCAATACTGGAACGGACCGACACCCCATGCAAAACCTGCACGCAAAGCATCATCTACAGAGAAAATTTGATCAGCGATTTCAGGAACACGGTTCGATACATAAGCAAACAATCCAGTCAATGATTTTTTGACCAATTGAGCACCTTTATCTTCTGCATATTTTTCCTTGAAGAACGTACGTACTTTACCAGCCAAGCCATCTACTTGCTTCACTGCATCAAGCACTGCACTTTTCGGGCGAGTAGTTGGAGCGTACTCCAATGTTTGTAAGTTTAGACCCAATTTGATAGAACGACCATTTTCGTCTTTCTTGCGAGTTCTTTCATAGAAACCCTTACGAGTTTTGTTACCCAAGAATTTGTTTTCCAATAAGAAATTCAAATATTTAGGCATCGTGAAAGCACCTGCTTGCTCATCATCTGGAGCATTCTCTACGATTCCTTTGATTACTTTTTCGGCAGTATCTAGACCTACCAAATCAGCCAAAGCAAACGTACCTGTACGAGGACGACCAATGGCATCACCTGTCAATTTATCGACCAATTCGATTGGCAAATCCAATTCTTCTGTCAATTGAAAAATCTTAGCCATTGCATATACACCAACTCTGTTGGCAATAAAAGCAGGCGTATCTTTGCACAATACCGCACGTTTACCTAAGTAACGGTCGGCGTAGTTCATGAAGAAATCAATTACCGACTGATCAGTTTTTGGTCCAGGGATTACCTCAAATAAAGGCATCACTCTTGGTGGATTGAAAAAGTGTGTTCCGCAGAAATTCTTTTGGAAATCGTCACTTCTACCTTCTGAAAGGTACTGGATAGGAATACCTGAAGTATTAGAAGTAATCAACGATCCTTTTTTGCGCAGTTTATCTACTTTCTCAAAAATCTGCTGCTTGATGTCCAAGCGCTCAATTACTACCTCGATAATCCAATCACAGTCCGAAATCTTGTCGAAATCATCGGTGAAGTTACCAGTCGTAATCTGTGCCGCTGTCGATACATCATAAAAAGCCGAAACAGGTTTTTTGTTTTTGATACACGCTTTGAGTGCCGCATCTACAATTCTGTTTCTTGCTGCTTTGTTATTTTTTTCTTCTTCTTTCAGATCAAAAGGTACGATGTCTAGCAATAGTACCTCTAGCCCAATGTTAGAAAAGTGTGCCGCAATACCCGATCCCATTACTCCAGAACCTAATACCGCCACTTTTTTAATTCTTCTGCTCATGCTAATTGTTTATAAATAAGTAATCGCTCAAAAATACTCGTAGTAAAAAAAGTCTATTTTTTTTATTCTACGATTACTTTTGTTTGACTACTTAAGAATTAGTAATATAATGTGGTTTCTATCTATATAACAAACGTCCACTATTTGAGCGAACAAATAGGGACGTTTTTTTGTATTTATTTTATAATTTCTCTGCTACGCGCAAGCAGGCTTGCTCGAATATCGTTTTGTCGTCGTACAGGCGCATCATCATCAGGGCACCTTCTACTTCTATTATACTTTGGTCTGCCAATGCTTTGGCGACTTCCGTCGAATGATTTTCTTCAAAAATATGTTGAAAGGCAGCTTTCCAATCATTAAAAAACGTTTGTAACAATTGCTTAAACTCTGGATTGCTGCTAATCGTTTCGAGGGTCATATTTCCAAACAAGCAACCTGCCAAATCCTCGGTCATAATCGGCGCTTGTTTCTCAAAAAGCTGCTCAAAACGCTGCTGGGCGGTCTTACCCTTTTCGTAGGCAATACTAAATACTTTGTGCGTATAGTAGCCATGTACGGACTCCAAAACCGCTTGCATCAACTCTTCCTTACTAGCAAAATGATAATAAAAGCTCCCCTTCAAGAGTCCGCAGGCTTTCGCCAAATCGCTCATAGAGGTTTTGTAGTAGCCTTGTTTGCGAAACACTTCTACTGCTTTTTTTATAATCTCGTCTTTAGTGGTTTTCTGTTTTGCCATTTGCTAGTTTAGGAGGCTGTTTGTGTATTACAACAGTAAACTTACCAAACGGTTGTTTGAATTCCAAATAAAGTAATGGTTAATGTTGTTTTTTTTTGTTTTTTGTCTTCCTTCGCTTCTACCCTTTCTATGAAATAAAAATCCTTAATTGAACGGATATATATTGTTTTATTAGTTTTAAATACGGAGAATGGTAACGTTGTTATATTAATTTTATTACCTTGAAGATTGAGAGTAGAAAAATGGTTGATTATCAAAATATTTTTACAAAAATGAAAAATCTTTCAGATTATATAAACAGTCTAAATTTCGAATATGCAATTTCGTATTCTGGATTAAGAGGTGATAAATTCTCTCATCTCGAAACTAGTAACAAAGAAAAAATTCAACGGTTAAAAAAGGAAATTGAGTCAGCAGGCATCCTTCAAAAAACAAAACTTGATAAGAGCATCAAAGCGTTAGAAAGTGAGCTAAATATTTGTAATTCTCGAATAATAAAGAAAAACAAGGAAATCCATAAATCAACGATACAAGTTCATAAATTTGAAAAAAATGATAAAGTACTCAAAGAAATTTTTGGGATTTTAAATTCAAAATTTGAAGAGCTACGTTTATTGATGTGTCCTCCAATCTTTAGAGATGCTATTGTGTTCTATTCAAAAGAAAATGAAATACAAGGAATACTTCAAATGTGCTTTAGTTGTAGTTCGATCAAGAATGAAAACGAAGAAATTCTTGAAGTTGATTATAAAATATTTCCCAGATTGATGAAGCAGCTAATACAACTTGGGCATGAGATTGAAGATGAATAAAAAAAGCTAGCTGCTAGTAATGTATCTGTGTCCGTAGGTTTTAGAGAAAAAACATAGATAGTACTATTTCCGAAACACTTCTACTGCTTTTTTATTTAGTGTTCTTTTTGTCATTTGCTAATTTCAGGAGCTGTTTATATATTACAAAAGTAAACTTACCAAACGGTTGTTTGAATTCTAAATATTGTGGTGGTTAATTTATTTTGTTGGTGTGGTTACTAGCATTTTATTAAAAAATAACTACTATTTTTTGTATAATTAGGCTTGTCAATCTTTAAAACCAATAAACACACAATCTATCATTTAATAATATTTAAATATGACAAAAATAGTTGCAAAGCTATTTTTAAAATGGGCTGGGGGAAAGACTCAACTGATCAAGCAGATTAAAACCCAATTACCTCAAAGTATAATTGAGAATAATTTTACTTATATTGAACCTTTCGTAGGAAGCGGAGCAATTTTATTTTGGATGCTTCAAAGGTTTCCGAATATGCAAAAAGTAGTAATCAATGAATTTAACTTTCGATACTAATTTAGCTGAAGGATATTCAAGTAATTCTCAAATTGCAAGAGTATTGACTGAAAATTGGGTAAAGACAAATAGTTACTGTCCAGATTGTGGAGAGATACATCTGCAAGAATTTGCCAACAATAGACCTGTTGCTGATTTCTATTGCAATCAATGTAACAGTGAATACGAACTAAAATCAAAAAATAGTAAAACTATTGGAAAGAAAATAGTTGATGGAGCGTATTCTACAATGATTGATAGAATAAGTTCTGATAATAATCCTAATTTCTTCTTCTTAACATATGATAAAATAGAATGGAAAGTAAAAAATTTTCTAATTATTCCCAAACATTACTTTATTCCAGAAATAATTGAAAAACGCAAACCTTTAGCACAAACGGCAAGAAGAGCTGGTTGGATTGGTTGCAATATTGACTTGACTAAAGTTCCTACTAATGGTCGAATTTATCTAGTCAAAAATTCCGAGGTTATCTCTAAAGAAAAGGTGCTTACAAAGTGGGAAGAAACAGCATTTTTAAAGTCTAAGAAAGGTGCTTCGAAAGGTTGGATTTTAGATATTATGAACTGTATAGACTCTATTGAAGAAGAATCATTTTCATTAAAAAAAATCTATAATTTTGAAGAAGCTCTAAAACTTAAATATCCTAAAAATAATTTTATCAAAGATAAAATAAGACAACAGCTTCAACTTCTAAGAGACAAAGGTTTGATTGAATTTAAGGGTCGTGGAAATTATAAAAAAATAAAGCATGAGTGAAAAAATATTCAAAATAGAAATACAAGAAGTACTTTCAGATATTCTAGAAATTGAAGCAAATAGCTTGAACGAAGCTATTTTAAAAGCTAAAAAAATGTACACTGAAGAAAAAATTATCCTTGATGAAAAAAACCACGTAATTACTGAATTTAAAATTTCTGAATAAAATTCTGTCTTCTAAAAGGAGACACTATGGAATTACTACCAAAAATCAATCATAAATTTGATATGGTTTTTGCTGATCCACCATACTTTTTATCCAATAATGGTTTATCAATCCAAAGTGGTAAAATTGTTTCAGTCAATAAAGGCAAATGGGATAAATCACTTGGATTTGAATATATAAACGATTTTAATAGACAGTGGCTTTCATTAGTTAGAGAAAACATGAAAGAAGATGCAATAATTTGGATAAGTGGTACTATGCACAATATATTTAGTATTGGTCAAATTCTCACGGAACTAGATTTCAAGATACTAAACATAGTAACTTGGCAAAAATCAAATCCACCACCAAATTTTTCGTGTAGATACTTTACCCATTCTACAGAGCAAATAATTTGGGCTCGGAAGACTAAGAAAACACCGCATTATTTCAATTATGACCTAATGAAAAAATAAATGGAAATAAACAAATGAAAGATGTTTGGAAACTTCCTGCGATTGCACCTTGGGAAAAAAGCTGTGATAAACATCCCACTCAAAAGCCCTTATCTGTTTTGACGCGTTTAATTTTAGCATCTACCAAACCTGATGCTTGGATTTTAGATCCTTTCAGTGGGAGTAGCACCACGGGAATTGCGACAAATCTAGTAAACAGACGTTTTCTAGGATTAGATCAAGAGGAAGAATATTTAAAAATCAGTAAAAACCAAAAACTAGAAATCGAAGATTCTAAAACTGCTTCTAAGTACCGACAAAAAATAAAGGGATTTAATAATCAGGAAGAGCTAGGTTTATTTTTAGCAGAAGAACCAAAATCTACATATAGAGCCGAACTAGGTTTTTAAATCATTAATTCCCAAAAGCAATTCTATTAAAAAACTAAGCCACTAGACTATTAGCAGTATTTCAACTACTACTCCTATCTAGTCAAACATAATTCGCCGCCTTCTGTCAATTGGCATTTACACCAAGAGTTGCACAGCACCAATTGCTCTAAAAATAGAAAACAATTGATACCTAGAATCAATTATACCATCGTCAACAAAAGGACGAATACGAATGATTACTACGAAAAGAAACTGAATATAAGATACCTATTATAGAGATTAAATAAAGGGAGGTACTAAGTTCAAAGACTTAGTACCTCCCTCCTATTTTAACGACACGCCCTACAAAGTCTCCCCTAACCACTTAAAAAACTCTCGCTGCCAAACAATCGCATTCTGCGTAGATAGCACCCAGTGATTTTCTTCTGGAAAATAGACCAATCTAGATTTGATGCCTTTGAGTTGCGCCGCCTGAAACGCCTCTAAACCCTGCCCAATCGGTACACGATAATCCTTACCGCCCTGTATGACCATAATCGGCGTATCCCACTTATCGACGTGGTTGATAGGATTAAATTGATTGTAGCTTTTGGTGCTAGTGGCGTTTTTCTCCCAGTACGAGCCACCCAAATCCCAGTTGACAAAAAATAACTCTTCGGTCGTGCCGTACATCGAACGCCAGTTAAAAATGCCATCGTGCGCTATGAATGTTTTGAAACGTCCTTCGTGATGTCCTGCTAGGAAGAAGCAAGAATAACCGCCATAACTCGCTCCTACACAACCCAAACGGTTGTTATCAACATAGTCTTCTTTGGCAATATCGTCAATCGCTGCCAAATAATCTTGCATATTTTGACCACCATAATCACCGCTTATTTGCTCGTTCCATTCTACGCCATACCCTGGCATTCCTCTACGATTCGGTGCAATGACAATATAGCCTTGGGCAGCCATTAGTTGGAAATTCCAACGGTACGAATAAAATTGGCTCAACGCCCCTTGTGGTCCTCCTTGACAGTACAGCAGCGTTGGATATTTTTTGGTTTTGTCAAAATTCGGCGGATAAATTACCCAGGTTAGCATTTGCTTGCCGTCGGTCGTTTCGACCATTCTTTTTTCTACTTTGCTAAGTGCAATATTGTCGTAGGTTTCCTTGTTGACATTCGTCAACTGCTTTAGTTTGCCATCGGCAATCGTCATACTATAAATCTCCTTAGCGTGGTTCATGTCGGTACGCGTCACGAGTAACGTTCCTTCATGCTCTGCAATGATTCCATTGAGGTCAAATTGACCTTTGGTCAACTGTTTTGGAGCGGTTAGTTTATCGCTTTTTTTGTTGGGTACACTCACCGAAAAAACTTGTACAGTTCCCTGTACAGGCGCATTAAAATAAATGGTTTCGCCATCTTTTGACCACAGAAAGCCATAAGCCGTGCCGTCCCAATCGGCAGTCAAATTCAAATGTTCGCCCTCTACATTGACGATAATATCATTTTTGTCCGACTCATAGCCATCTCTTTTCATTTGGCACCAAGCCAATACCCCTTGCTCCGAAAAAGCGGGTTGTGTGTCGTAGCCTTCATTATCAGGCGTTAGGTTCGTTGTTTTTTTGGTCTTCAAGTCGTACGAATAAATATCCATGTTTGTACTTTTGGCGTAGGTCGTTCCCTTTACTTTTTTGGTGACGTACAGCACTTGTTTGCTGTCTGGACTCCACAAATAATCCTCGCTTCCTCCAAACGGCTTGGTTGGACAATCGAACGGCTCGCCTTCCATAATATCAATAGCCGCTTTCTTTTTACGCTTTAGGTCTTGAATCGTTACGTGGTCATATTCGCCCACATTCCAACTGTCCCAATGACGATAATTGAGGCTGTTGTAAATCTTGACATCGGACTTTTCTACATCGTCATAATGGTCTTGTCCTGTTACTTTTTCGAGCTTTGTTTTCTGTATCTCAATTTTGTATTTCCCGTTGGGCGACACCTCTTTTTCTGCTACTAATCCATCAGCATTTTCTATTTTTTTGGCTTCGCCTCCTCCTATTGGCATCTCATAATATGCCTTATCGTATTCATTGGTTTTGAGATCCGCCTTTGATGTTTTGTAAATCAAACTTTTGCCATCTTTAGTGACGCCTATGGGCGAAAGTCGATGGAGCGTCAGTAGTTGTTCGGGCGTAATGCCTTTGGTATTTTGTGCTTGCATATTGGTCGTCATGGCTCCTAGTATTATTAGGGAGCTGGCTATGTTTTTTATCTTCATTTTTGTTTATTTTTTAAATCAAAATTGTCACGCATATCAGATGAAATTCTCTTCAATGCTTTTTTCGTTATTATTTTCAAGAGCAACTTAACTCCATATAATTCGATACGCTTCAAAAAACTAATTGTTCCTCTCAACTCGGAAGTATAAGTAATTACTACATTCTGTTTATCTTTGGATCGAAACGTCCAAGTATCATGATTGTCTATCTTATTTTGCGACTGTAAGATACTGGATTCCAATAATTTACTACCAATGTGTTTCTCCCTCATTTTTATAGCTTTGTAAGCATACTTATATTCTATCTTAGAATTTTGAGCTATTTTAGTCAGAATCAAATCACAATACATATAGATTTTTTTATCCACAATAAGCACCTTAAAACAATCCCCCACCTGTACTTTTTGGTCTTTAGTTGGTTCTTCTCCTTCAAATTGGTAGGTGTGCCAACTGTTATTCATTATATCGAAGAGATTGTACGGCTGCGATAAATATTCGAAAGCATATTGAATAGGTACTTGTACTATAAATTCTGATTGATATATTATCATATTTTAAAATTGGTATTGAATACAAAAAGCAAGTTCCTAAATTCCTGTTCTATCTTCCATTTTTTGGATATATCCTTCTAGGATTCCAAATACGAGTTTTTTTGCTTTTTTTCTAGCAGACCAAGTTAGGATTTTTGTTACAAAATTCATTTCTGCATCGGTAAAAAATGTGCATTTTATTATTGTTTCCTCTTCTCCTTTATCCAAAAAAGACCAAGTCGCCTTTGTTTTATTTTTTTGCAATTGCTCTAGCATAAAAGCTTTTCTTTCTTCCTCTTGATTTGCTTTTTCATTCAAAAAAACTACTTCCGTGTAAGCGTATTCGTATGTTATTATTCTATTTTGGACTATTTCGTTGACCTTTATATTATAACACAAATCCATACCGCCATAGCTTACTTTCATATCAAAAGTGTCGTTAATTTCTATTCTTGGTTTATCTAACTGGTCGGGATTGATGTACTCGCAAGCATATTCGCCTACATTAGTGGACTCTAAAAAAAATTGTGGCGTACAAAAATGCTCAAATACTTGGGCAACAGGTATCGGCGTATTCCTTACAAAGTGATAGGGTATCATGGTGATGATTGAAAAAATAATAAAAAATGCTTCCATAGAGGTTATCTATTGAAGCATTGAATATAAGGCAATTCATCTGAAAAACTTATTTTGTAAGTACTATTTCTGCTTGCGTGATTTAAAAACAATAAAGCTAGCCCCCTGAACACTTTCACTATCGTAATCTCAAACTTACCCCTTCTTTATTTCGTTGCAAATCATACAATTGGCTAATAACTCGACCCTCTAAATCCAACAGATTTGCAATCGTGCCAACTCTGACATTAGACAAATATTTCAGTTGATACATTTTTGATACAGGTATATTTTGGAGCGGATTGCGGTAGAGTACTATTTCCTGTAGCTGGCTAGCCGACTGAATACTGGGCGGAATTATGCTAATATTATTATCTCTAAAATCAACAAATTTTAGATTAGGAAAATTGGCAAATAAATTACCAATAGAATCAATCCTATTTGCTCGCAGATACAATCGCTCCAAACTCAAAAAAGACATTTCTTCCAAGGAAGTTTCATTTATACTCCCATCTTCTATTTCCAATATTTTTAGTGTAGGTGTTTTTGACAAAACGTTCAGCGTGCCTCCAAAATCCAAGTAGTCTAATAGTGCATTATTTAACTTTAGTTTTAGATGCTGCAACTTATTCAATTGGATTATTTCTGCTGGCAAGGACTGCAAACCAGCCCAGTTTAGCGTAAGCATTTCCACGTTCGACAATGCTTCTATAGATTGTGGCACCACATTTTTATGACTATTTCTAAAACTAACAGAGTTACCACCTCTTAAATATAATTGTCGTACCTGCGAGAGCAAACCAATAGTAGTTGGTATTTTTTCTTGATGCCTTTCTCCCATATTCAGATGGCAGAGTGTCAAATTTTGCAGCTTTGCTATTGTTCTAAAAGCATTTTTCCATCTAAATTTTGTGGATATATTTAGATTCAAATAACGCAAATTTTGCAATCCACTAAACGAGGCAGGCAATCTTCTACTACTCATCAAATGATAAGATTTCACCTCTAACTCCAAGCTATACAAGCTAGTTAACTGCCCAATAATTGGAGGAGTTACTTTCAGACGATTACCCTTTAGGTTTAGGTATTGCAGCTTCTTTAAGTTAGCGATACTTTTTGGTAATTTGGATAATTCATTCGTCTCCAAAGACAATATTTTAAGCTGCTGCAAATTTCCAATTTCGTCGGGCAATTTCCATATTAAGCTGCTTTCTAGTACCAGTTTTTCCAACCGTGGTAGTTCGCAAATCATTTTTATGTTTTCTTCTGTCATCAACACTCCTTTAGTGGTGACATTTTTTAGTGCGATGCAATTTTTGAATGACGAAGGAATACGAAAATAAATCAAACTAGAAGTATAGTATTTACTTACTAATAGGCTTTCTAGTGCCTGTAACTGCCCTATATTTTCTGGAAAAACAACACGTCCTGTAGCTTGAATATTTAGTGTCTTAAGCTTCGTGATTTTTCCAATGGTATGGGGTATAATCAACCCTAATTGAGTATCAACATAAATACTAAGCTCCAACAATGTCGCTATGTCACCAATAGTGGCTGGCAACTCAAAAGTTGCCTCAGAATATACGCTAAGCAACAAATTCGTCAACTTTTTATTTTTTGCCAACTGCTGGAGCGATTCCGACAAATGTCGAGTAGATTCCACTCTTAATGTTACGGTAGTCAGGTTTTTTATGTTACTGATGGCAGCAGGAATTGCCCCTGTTGAGTCCAAGGTCAGTTTAATTTTTTCTAAGAGCGGAAATTGGTTACAAATAGCAACTTTTTGCTCCAACTCAAATACAGCAGGACAGTTAAAATATTCCAATTTAGAAAGTTGTGCAAATTGATTTGGAAGGCTATCGGTGCCAGGCAATTCAAAATCTGTAGAGGCGAATAAAGACAAGCTTTTCAGACCATGCAGCTCAAAAATAACGGGTGGAAAAATCTTTAATTTCTCTACATCTAAATACAACTTTTCTAGCTCCTTCAATTCCGCAAAGGAATTAGGCAAGGCAGTCAAGAATTCGGAAGTTAATCGAACCTCTCTTAAGTGAGGGAATTTATACCCAAAATCCTCTGGAAGACTACTCAAATTTGCAGCATCAATAACCAACGAATACAAACTATCCAATGCTTGTATTTTTGCAAAAACTTGATCAAACTTCATATCTCCCAACAGTACTAATTCCTTAACATGCTTAATCTTACTAAAATCAAATTGATGCACTGCACTAGTCGAATAGCCTATCGTCAAGCAAGTTAAATTAGGCATTTTTGCCACTAAATCAAATAGATTCTGAGTATCATAAGGTCCTATAATATGCAACTGTTCTAACTGTTGCAATAATATCAAGTTATCAGGTATTCTAAAATCTTTATCGCTCTTGTCTAAAAAGAACCGTTTCAGATTTTTCATTTTAGCTATTTTCTGAATAGCGTCTTCCATATCCAAAAAATCGCAGCTGTACAGTTTCAACGCTTCTATACTATCTAAGTCTGCCACGCTGTTGGGCAAGCTATCCATCGTGCATTTTCTGAACGTCAACTCTCGCAGCCCTCCCATCTTACCTATACTAACAAAAGCACTGTCCCAGTCCGCAATAGGAGCATTTGCTACCTCCAATCGTTCGACTTGGCTCGACTGCTCCAACTCCTTATTGATGCGAGTAGTAAATTCATCTAAAAAGACACGTTTTTCATTGCCATTCGGCAACAATATCCCATTTTCTTGCCCAGAGTTAGCAAATTTGCCCTTGTCAAAAAAATAACCATTAGGCTGCTGCCCAAATACATTGGACACCAACAATAGTGCAAAAAATAAGCTTATAAGCGAACTGATTTTCATGTGCTCTTTTATGAATTTGTTTAAACAATCTATGTTTTTTGCCTCAACCTTTCATCACCAATCTGATAATACCATGAAGATATTGATTATAATTCAGTGACTTTTATTATCTTTCCCCTCCATACAAAAGACACCCAAAATTGCTAAAACGTAGCGGTTAAAGAATTAATAATTGAAACAACAAAATAATGGCACAATCCATAGAACCTAATATTGCAGACCTAGCCAACGGCTGGATGAAATCTTATAATATCCCCTATAAGTTGGAGCAAGAAACCATCAATAATGAAATTGATAACGCCCTAAAAGATTACGAATCGAAAAGTGGGGGCAAAGGCGGAAATAGACCCGATGCTAAAGTATTGTTGCAAGACAAGCATTTCAACTACTATCCTATACTGATTGAATATAAAGGGCTCAAAGGAAAATTGGTGAAACTTGACAAAGATAACCAAATTGATAACATCACCGCCAGAAACGAGCCCAACTACAAAAACATCAATTCGTTTGCCGTAAATGGAGCGGTTCATTATGCCAATGCGCTACTACATCATACCAGTTATACGGATATTATAGCGATTGGTATGACAGGATATAAAGATGCCAAAGGTACTATTCAGCACGAAATAGGGGTCTATTTTGTATCTAGAGACAATCTAGGCGTTGGTCAAAAAATAGGCGACTATTCCGACTTTTCTTTTTTAGCTCCTGCCAATTTTGATACCTTCATAGACAAAGTAAAACTACTAAGCCTAACCGATGAAGAACTCCAAAAACTAAAAGAAAGAAGAGAAAAAGAGATTGATAAAAGCCTGCAAAACCTCAATCATCATATTTATCAGAACGAAAAAGGACTAGGAGAAAACGACCGTGTTTTCCTTGTAGCTGCTTCTATTATTGCCACGCTTGGCGTAGCTGGAAAAGTAGCCCCACTCGAAAAATCGCACCTCAATTCTTCGCCAGAACACGGTAATACCGATGGCGAAATAATGGTGCGCAAAATAGAGTCCTTCCTGAGGGAAAAACATATCCCAACCGACAAAAAAGACCTTATTATCAGAAGTCTAAAAAATACGCTTTTAGCCTCCAATCTGAACAAAATAGAAAACGGAGAAACCCAACTAAAAAGAGTGTTCACGAAAATTATTGATGACTTAGGTATCTATTACAAGATTGGTCTGACTACTGATTTTACAGGCAAATTATTTAATGAAATGTATGGTTGGCTTGGTTTCTCGCAAGACAAACTTAACGATGTCGTGCTGACTCCTGCTTATATCTCCAATCTGTTGGTCAAACTAGCCCGCGTCAACAAGGACTCTTATGTCTGGGACTTTGCCACTGGTTCGGCGGGGCTACTGGTCGCTGCTATGAACGAAATGCTCAACGATGCCAAAGAAAATATCAGTTCGCCCGATGAGTTGACGCAAAAACAAATCCACATCAAAGCCAAGCAGCTATTAGGCATTGAGTTATTGCCGAGTGTCTATATGTTGGCTATCCTCAATATGATCATGATGGGTGATGGTAGTTCCAATATATTGAACAAAGATTCCTTGACCGATTTTGACGGAAAATATGGTTTTGGAGAGATAGACAAAGATTTTCCTGCCAATGCTTTTGTACTCAATCCGCC
>CAKZQC010000043.1 GCA_937139495.1 uncultured Saprospiraceae bacterium
GTAAAAAATACCACAGAAACACAACACGCAATTATTTAAAGCTGCATTCATTTTATATATAAAGCCATGTAAAACACACCGCAAAATGAATAAAACAAGCTCGCAATAGGGCAAAAAAAAGACCCTCAAAATAGAGGGTCTTTAGTTCGTGATTATAAATATATCTATATAAATTTGCTAGTTCAACTTAGTATAACTAAATTTGACTAAAACAAATCGACATGAGTAAAGTAAAGAAAGGATTTTCACTAGATGAAGAAGTATATAAAGCACTAGAAAAGGAAGCAGACAAAGAAAGGCTTCCAGTATCAACAACCCTAAATAGGCTACTAAGAAAACTACTTGGAGTAACCGACAAGAAGTAATATATACACATAAAAAAAAGCTAGTACACAACTTTGGCGAGCGAGTACTAGCAATTTCCTTTAAATATAAAATTATCTAAAATGAATTTAGACAACCTACAAGAGGGGGCAAACCCTCTTTTGTGCTACAATAGCACAAGCAAAAGTACAATATCTAATCCAAAAAACAAAGGCTACGAGTTGTACAAATCAAAAGTTAAGAGTTCAGCAGAAAAGAAAGCATCTGAAATGTTTCAAGATAGAGCGTTTGGCGATGAATGGCAAGCCGTATATAATGCTACAATTGTACTAAAGATAGCGTTTAGTATTGCCAGTGCTTGTACTGTATTTATTGCCCTATTTTGGGTGCTAAAGTCGCTATTAGGAATTGCCATTGGCGGTGGTGTTGCTCTTATTGTTTGCCTTATCTTAGAGGGGTTAAAAGGGGGCGTTTGGGATAAGCTCACTAAGTTTGCACTAAAATACAAATCCTACCCTATTATATTGGTCGCTGCTGCTATCCTATTTAATCTATCGAGCGTGGGCGGTTCAATGCTTGGGGCGTTCATGCTGCCCACCATGCAGGAGCAAGCAACACAACCACCAGTTGCACAAATCGACATCGACAGTATAAATGAATCTTACTTAGCTCAAACAGCTAAGATAGACGCAATCATAACCGAGCAATCCAAGCAAATCGCAAACACCACAAGTAATAGCACTAAGCGTTCAATATCTAAAGTAATAAGCGTTCAAACAGAGCAAAAAAACGCCTTGATTGAGCAACAAAACTTAGCCATTGAAAAGGCGGAAACTATTAACGAGAATAGGCGAGTAGAGCGATTGCAACAGACGGTTTTAGACCATCAAAAACAGAGCAAAGAAAACACCCAAACGCAAATACAATGCGTGGCGGTTGCCGTCTTTTTTGAATTGTGCTTAGTCCTTTGCTCAATCTTCATATCCTTTTACTTATTCCGTGTAGATATTGATGTGACAGAAACCGTCCACACCGTGACGGAAACCGTCCACACAGTGACGGAAACCGCCCAAATGCCCACCAATAGCACATTGCAGCAAGGACACCAAGCACCACAACAGACAGCAACCGCCACCAATCAAATAGGCTTCAAGAGATACACGGACGGAATCCAACCGAACATACAATCAAGTATAACGGAAACCGTCCAAACGCAATTAGAGTACACCAGAGTATGCAAATTGAGCGAATGCGAAAAGCCATATATACACGGACACGGACAACAAAAATATTGTTGCACTAAGTGCCGTAAAAAAGCCGACAGAATAAGAAGAAATTCAAATAAATAATCTAACCAATTAAATATATTAAAAATGAACATTAATGATATAATAGAACACCTAAAAAAGAAAGAGGGAACAGAAAGTATTGAAGTGCTAATACTGGAGGGTAGGTATAATCAAGGCAATGATAAATCACTAAACAAAGAAAATGCACACATTAGACTAATGAATATATTCAGTGCCTTAATTGCATCTAAATTATACGCACACGACAAGTGTTTTTTAATATCTGCGATTGACAAAATACAAATTGGACTAGCTGAATTTGTAGTAGATGAAGACCAAAGGCATTTAGACTACTCGGCAATAATTGACCTATTAAACACCATGAAAAACGCCTACTTTATCGCAATGGTGGCATCTAGCTCCGAGCAACTAAACACAAATCAAATAATGGCAATAATGGAATAAGGCAAGCAATTATAAAAGTTTACATTTCAAATTAATAAAAAGTTGACATTTGTATTTTCAATCTATATTATAATTAATATTTCAAAAAATACAATTCATTAACTTTTATAACTTGATTCTATTTAACTATATTTACATTATTCTTACTCGGACATACTGAATCAGACCAATAGGCAAATAATGTTTGTTGGTCTTTTTTTTTACCAATCAAGTAGGGGCAAAAAAAATGCCCCTACAATTACTGCAAGGGCTTTTCTTTTATGCTTGTCTTATTGTTAGTTATCTGAAATGTATTTTGTGTTTTGACCGACCCATTTACATTAAAGATTTGCGACTAAAGTCAATTATAAATATTCGCTATGCACAGCTATAAATACTTGACCTATGCACAAGATAATCAAATCTAATCAAACCACAAAACAAGGCAGTAAAAAAATAGACTTATATAATATATTTTTAATATTAAATAAGTCAGCCGAAGCTCTTGTTATCCTGCTAGAAACTCACAAAAATTTGAGCTTCAAAAAAGTAGGCAATAGGTATATATCTAACGAACACCAAGGTATAAAAGTTGAGCCAGTCAAAGGCGACAAAAGCCAATACACCATTGGCAACTATTCAGCAGGAGCAATCGACATTCCAAAAGGTCAAATAGGCAACCTACTAAAGCACCTAACAAGCCACCTGCAAGGGTTTGACCGTGTACAGGAGCAAATAAAAATCCTAACAACCGCCAATCTAATAAACGAAAGCGGTTCAATTGCTCAAATAGCGTACAAAAACCACTCAAACAAGCAATCAAAAAGCAAGGGCAGCACAACACAAGCAAAGAGTAGTAAAGTAGCTAAAAAGCCTACTTTTGTTCCATATTCAACGCCTTATGGTCAAAAGGTACTTCAACACCTACAAAAAAAGACAGGTGCAACGCTTGAAACTTTGGAGCGTTACCACGTACACGCCACCACAAGCCCCAACCAAATACGATACGCCTACCAAGTGGGCGACACTATCAAAGCAAAGAACGCCAGTAGGAGTGTAGCAGACGGAAAATACTACACCTATCTACATTCAAATGATTATGTTTTTGGCTTGGAGCAACTGCCAAGCACGGGCAAATTCTTAATAATTGCAAGTGGCGAAGATGATACAATTTGCATCAATCACAACCTTAATCAATACGGCATCTTTGCCGTGTGTGGGTGGAGCGAAAAAACCGCCCTACCTAATAGCGTTTTAAATGCCCTTAAAAAGCGTTTTAAGCACATTTATATACTATCCGACAATGACAACGAAAAGGTCGTTAAAACAAGCAAAGAAATAGCAATAAGCGGTAATTTGATTTGGCTAGACACGAGCAATGCAAAAGCCTTTTTTAATCTTCATCAAGCAAACGACATTTGCGATATATTCGGATATCAGAGATACCCACTAACAAAAGACCTACTAAAGGACTTTGTATTGCACTTAATAGGCTCAAATACTAGAATAGCAAGGTACAACGATGATCCTTTTAGCATTGCCGTTGACCATTGCTACAAAATTCACTTCAATCAGTACATAGGCGAAGAAACGCCCAATAAATTTGGCGTTATCCCATTGGAATTTATCAAGCACCAAATCACAAAAAACAACCGCTTAATTATTCAAAGTTTGGCAGGGTCAGGCAAAAGTACATTAGTAAAAAAACTAATACACCAAGCAATAAAGAGTGAAAAGGAAAGCGACCGCTTTGGACATATAACCCCAAACTTGATTTTTTTTAGGTCGATAGGAGTGGAACGAGTGGTTGTATTAGAACCAACAACGGCAATCAACAATCAACTATCTAAGGATATAAAAAAGGCGGGTTTATCTGTTGGTCAACTAGATAGTACGGTATCTAAACACGATATAGCCACGGCACTAAATAGCGATGTTGTTTTTTGCTGCTATGATAGTTTTATCAAGTTGGGCGACCTATCAAAAACAGCCGTTATAATTGACGAATACCACCAATTGGTAAACGACTTTAGCTATCGCAGCAAAAAATCATTTAACTACATAGCTGAAACACTAGAAAACAAACTAAAACAGGCTAAAAAAACAATCTTACTAAGTGCTACACCTAACTACCTTTTTACGCTACCAACTACTGTGCATGGTGCTTTTGGCTACAAACTCCTAAAGGGAATACCAACCACTAAAAACAGCATTTATATAACACCCTATATCTATGAGGGAACACAAAGAGACATACTAGGGTATATAACAGAAAACAGAACATCTAAAGGACTAACAACTGTAAAGTATGACAATAAGACTAACCTAAAAGCTATTGCCGACAGCCTAAACAGGAAAGGCGAAAAATGCGACTATTTTCACAGTGGTAGCCCCAAAGGCGAACGCAAAGAAAACAACAAAAATTACATTAGCATAATGAATTACGGCACACTATCCGAAGTGCTGTTGTGGCTACTTTATACTACTCTTATGGAAGCAGGTATTAGCATCAAGGAGCAAATCGACCTAAACGCATTAGTTGACACCAATAGTTGGCAAAAAGCGATACAGCTAATAAGCCGTGCAAGGTATAACAAGAAAACAGGTACTAACAAAGAGCATAACGTTTGGCTATTTAGGAGCAAAGATGCTCTAATGAAAGAAATGGACGTGCGTTCTTTTGAAATGCTAGGGCTTAATATGATACAAACAAAAGGCGGCAGCTATTCCGACCAATTGAATGTTGTTGATAGGCTCAAAAAACTACTTTATAAAGCAAAACAATTAAGTAAAATATCTAACGAGCTGGAGGAGGACGAACCAATTACATACGACACCAAAACCGATGACAAAAGTATCAAAACACTACACGCAAAAGACACTAACGGAATTTGGAAACCTTGTATTTTTGGCATTCTAAATACACTATACCAACAGGAGCAAAATGCCCCTTATTGGCTATTTTTGGAGAGAATAAAACGCTTTGACAATAGGGTTAAAATTGAACCAATCAAGAATGTGAAGCTAACCGAGCATGAAGATTTGGAAGAAATACGCGCCAATATTATAGTAGATAAGGAATTAGGCGAACGGGAATTTATCGACTGCCTAATCAATGATTTTAACATGACCGTTGAAGTAGTCTGTTATTTAGCCAAAAAAGGGTCATTTAAGCGATTTGTAAGGGAAACCCTACAAACCAACACGCCAATAAAAAACGAAGTCTTACAGTACCTAGAAAAGCACCCAAACGCCTTTGCTGGCAATACACCAAAGGCAGTAGTAGGAAACATCGCCAAACTACTGTATAGCTCCAACCAACTAAGCAAACAAAAAGCTATCGACACCGTAATCAATAACGAGCAAAAACAAATTGAATTATACTTGTCGCTTGTCAATCAACACAAAAGAACAACCGCCTTTTTGGTCGAACACGAAAAGGTAGCAGGATTTGACACATACAACCAATACCGATACACAATGCTCAATAAAGAAGTGCAACAGCTGAAAAGGAATATAGATGCAAATAGGCGTGGCGAATGGCTCAAATCAAACACTATACAAAAGATAGTCAATAACGCCAATCAAAAGGCAAATAAGGCACTAGGAGCGGACGTATTCAATAAAGCGACAAGTAGGCAAGCGGTTGCCCTAATTAAGAACATTTACCACGTTGATACACGAAAAAAAGGCACAGGGAAAAAGCTATCATTGGCGTATCGAATTGGCGAGCCTTTGAGTAGTGATTTTGATACGTTTTTTGAGTCAAAAACTACCGCAACCTAATTGCGGTAGTTTTTGACCTCAAAAAACACCCTCAAAAGCCCACTAACAAAGGCTTACAGCGTTTTTTTTTAGAGGCGTAACCCCTTGATTATGACATTAAACCTATAACGCCCTAGTTACGCCTCTAAATTTAAAGGCTACAAAGAAAAAAATAACGTGCCAAAAATGAGGGCAAAAACGCATGTTCTGGAGATAAAATATTGTAGCTACATATCTAATTAATTAAAATGATTGAAAACAGTAAAACAACAAAGAGAATACACCCACAGAGGGAAAAATTAAGCAGACAAATAAGAGGGGCAATTTTGATAGCAAACCTAATCGAACAACAATACACCGAACAACAGGCTATTGCTTCATCTATTGCCCTATTTGGCAAGAACCTAAAACACTATCCATTGTGCAGACTAGGAATGGAACAAACCAAGCCATATTTGGCAGAAAGATACCCAAATATAAAAATTAGCAAGGCAATCCAACAACTAGACATTGACTGGAGCAAAGCATACCTAAAGTGATGGCAAAAACACATCTTCTGGAGATAAAATATTTCGTCAACTTTTTTAATAAATTAACATAATTAAAAACAATTAGTATTATGAACATCAATGACACGATAGCAACAATAGACCAACTCAATAATAGCATATTGAGAGACATAGAGCTAAGGAATAGAGTCAATAGGACTACTAATATTGGCAGCAATGACTACTACACAGAAAAGAATCAAATAATACAGGAAAAAATAAGAGTAGCAAACAAGTTAGAACGACATCTAATTTCAATGTTGGACGGACTAATAAAAGACAACATACCAGTAGCCGAAAAAGACCTAATAATAACAATCGAATCTCTCGTTACAAAATCACTAACAGACATAGCAAAAGAGATAATTAAGGGTGCAAGGGTTAACCCAAATTAAACGACCTAACGTACATCTTCTTGAGATAAATATTGTAGTAACGTATTTAATAAATTAAAATAACATAAAATGACAAATAAAGAGTTTAACAGACGACTAAAAGAGATAGCTACAAAACGCCAACTATTGGAAACCGAGGAACAACAAATCAAGTCCGAACTAATGGAAAGCTTGACTATTCACATTGCCGACCAAATACACAAGAATGACCACACAAAGAAGAAAGAAATACAAAAGCTAATCGACACACTAGAAATGGACGAAAATGAAGTATCAGAACTATGTGATTTTATACTTCATCACTTAGAACCAAAAGAGTAAACTATAATCCAAGCATAAGCACTCTATTTAACTACACCAACACTAGACACCAAAAAGACAAAAAGGGGGCAATTTGCCCCCTTTTTTAGCTCCTAGCAGCTATTTAGTTACTTATATTGAACTGAAATGTATCAAAATTGCCGTTTTCGACCCTCAAAAAGGGTAAAAGTTCACTAAAAGTTCACTAAAGTTCACACTTTTAAAATTCAACAATGTAGTATCTATCGACATTTGACCACTATTTGCACATTTACCCCCCATACTGTTTGCTATCTAGCCTTTGCGGCTTTTTAGGATAGCTTCTAAATCTCTTAATTGCTTAGTGTATTGCGGTCTTAATACCTCTTTGCCTTGTAGGTGGGCGATTTGATTACTATGTACCATCAATTGGGCAATGTCTCTTTGATGTTCCACACTTCCCAAAGTGTTCCGTTTTTTGTGTTGCTCGCTAATCTCATCTAATTTACTTTGGTCAATAATAGGAGCAACAAATTGTTGTTCGTCCTCTTTGTATATCTCTTTTGCGGTTTGCTCTCTATGTTCGTCCATTCGCTCGCCCTCTAACTTGTCCTTCCAGTAGGAGCAAACAGTTGTGTGCGAAACTTTCAAACCAAATTCCGATTTGATTAATTTTGCAATGGCTGCATAACTACTGCCTTTGGCTCGCTCGGTCTTGATTAGTCGCTCCACCCCTTTTTGTTGCTCGCCAATGATACCGCTATAACTTTTTGAAATACTCATAATTTACTTGTTGAATTGTTTATTAAATTCATTTACTTGGTCACTCAATAGCTCAATAGCTCGCTCACAACTATCAGAACGAACGCCTGACCATTTACGTAATTCAGTTACCGTAATTGGCACATCATGCCCAAGACAAAGCCACTTATTAATTAATAGAATAGCCTTTTGTTTTCCGTTTGCGGTTTGCTCCATCAAACCCAAGCTACTAAGCACGTATGATATTGCTTCCTTATACCCAATCGCATTAATAGACCCCTCTTTAATATCTATCAATCTTTGTCTGTCTTGCTCGGTCGTTTCAACTGTTATTCTCTTAGCCATTTTATCGTTATTTTAGTTTTGATTGTAATTGATCATACACAAATGTACGAAACGTGCAGTTATAAAGCAAACTTTTAATTGTTTATTTTGCACGTTTCGTACATTTTAACATTTATAATTTATAATATATATTTTTTGTAACTATTAGCCGTTTCTATATCGTCCGAATTGTGACCAAGCAACCCACTAAAGAATACATTTTCGTCTATCTCAATTGGTCGATATTCCCTAGAGCAAACGGCAGCGTAAACCGCCCTAAGGTCGTGAGCTGAACACCTACCAATAAAAGGCGAAAAATGCAACATCACACGGCTATTTACCGCCTTATTATACTTTCTACTTACATCTTCGTTAGTCATTTTTTTAGTGTCTAATATCAATCTAATACGACCAAGTGCGATTTTACAATCTTTAGCAGTATTAAAAAGGGCGTAAAGTGGGTATCGCTCGTTTTCGCCTTTCTTTTTTAGTTGACCGTCAAAATTCAACATATACTTAGACCTTTTGTAGTTTGTAAAATTACCAGTCTTTAGTATTTCTGTTATCCTCCTACCTGTTAAAAGAGCCAACCCACTAGCAATGTCCGTGTACCTATCAGAACACAAAAGTTCTTTTGCTACTTCAATCATAATAGGCAAATTGATTACCTTTTTTTTGTTAGATGCTCTTTTTATAAGTCCTTTTTTTTGATTGGCTTTACGCTTCCTTAATTCAATCTTACCAACTGTTGCAGACCTTTGCAAACGCTCATCTATCAATCCAAGTTCTTTTTTATATATAGTAGATACCTTAGTAGCGTAGTTAATACTATACACATCTTTAAGGTGTTGCATTTCTTTTGATATTGCCGACTTGGAATCCTTTAAATTTAGACCGTCAATAGCTAATATTAATTTATCTAAACGAGTTCTTATTGTCTTATTCATTTTACGTATTGTTTTTATAAAGTGTAGTTAAATCCTTTGTTATTACAAATGTACATAATGTACACGACAAAACCAAGTTTCAAAGTGTTAAAGTGTACGTTTCGTGCAAATATCTATGTACACACCGTACAAGATGTACGAAACGTGCAACATAATGTACGAGCGTACACTAGATACACGTGTATC
>CAKZQC010000044.1 GCA_937139495.1 uncultured Saprospiraceae bacterium
ATTGCTCAAGCATTCCGAAAATATGGAGATGGAGACCGTCAAAAGTTAGCCTATATTTTGGCAACCGCTCGACATGAGAGCCGTTTTGAGCCAAAAAAAGAATATAGAGAAACACAATTCAGCCCACGCAGAGCCAATCAAGACAGGTACTGGCTAACTGGATATTATGGGCGTGGTTTTGTACAGCTCACATGGAAAAGCACCTACAAGGAAATGTCTAAGTTTGTAGGCGTTGACTTAGTGGCTGACCCAGACAAGGCACTTGATCCAACTTATGCCGCTCGAATCCTTGTGTATGGCATGATAGAAGGGAAATTCGCAATCAAAAAACCGTTGAGCTACTATATAAATAATGGTACAGCTGATTATATCAACGCTAGACGTACAGTAAACGGCACCGACAAAGCAGCACTAATCGCAGACTACGCAATCGAAATAGAAAAAGAACTCAAAAAATGGTAGTAATAAAAATACTAGAAAACGGAAACTTTATAATTTTTGAAAATGATAAAGTCGTTATAGGGTTTCAGCCCACGGCACAGGCTAAAATATTAAATGATAGTACGATTCGCCTATCTATGTATAATGGTGGGCATCAATACGACATTGACACCACAAAAGGCGTTCGATTTAATGAGGACGAAGATATATACACCGATATAGAAGAGGTTTATACTTTGTTCTACGAATTTATATTGGCGAGTGCTGCAGAGGATAGCGAAACGCCCTATATTCCACAGTATCAAATACTATCAGAATCAACAACAGCAACAGGAGCCACCCTTCAAGGTGCAAAATCTGTAACCTTCACAATAGAGACAGGAGCCAAAATAAACAATGTAGAGCGATTGTCTGGAGTTTATACCTACAAGATAGAGTCTGGACAACTAGGACCAATATCATACGATGCCAACGGAACTACAATTATTATAGATACAATAGTACAATAAAAAAACAATGGAAGAATTTAGATTAGTAGTAAGCGTAACAGTTGACATCCTATTTGTACTTACTTTAGCTAGTGGACTTTTTGCGGTTCTTTCAGGTTGGTATATTTTAGTTTGGCGACAAAGGCGATTAATGTATCCAGATGATTTCTGGATACCAGAATGCACAAGGATAGTAAACCGCAATACAAAAAAAATAAACAAAATATTATCAATCCTAGAAGAAAAAAATATTAATCCATGATAGAAATAATCAAGAAAAGAATGAGGGTAATATCATTAGTACATCTATTTTTGATTGTTATTTTCTTCATAAAAAGCAACCGAGATGACCACAATTTTGATAACTATAATTATAGTACTGCTGCTACCTTACCTACTGATAGGGTGGATAGCTTGGAAGAACCGTTCCACCATAAAAGGTTTTTTGCGAAAAGAGACAGGACAGAGCCTTAGGGACGATATAATAATCAAGCAGGTAGACGAAAACTTACTATCTGATTTTGAGGATTAATAAAAAAGCATGATTGCCGTTTTGGTAGTCATGCTTTTTTTTGTCCTAATGTCCAGGCTAAAAAATAAACATATCTAAAAAACGAACATGTATTATTATCTAACCCTATATGAAAATTTTTATACAGGTTGTTTTTGTGTCACATTTGCCACATTTATTTTTTTTTAAAATAAAAAAGTAGTATATAAAAGGTTTTGAGACTGTTTTTTTTTGTGACATTTTTTGTGACAAGGTGTAGGAGTACCCTGCTACGCCACAAAAGGAAAATTCAATTTGTGACAGGCTCTGGCTAAAATGTGACATTATATTTTTATTTGTCACAAAAAATGTCACGCTATAAAGTATTGATTTGTAGTTATTTATAGTGTCGTTTTGAATTTGTGGCAAATGTGACACAAAAAAACAGTACTTGGCTACTTTGTTATTTTTGGAAAAATATCTTTATAGTTGTTCAAATCTTTTATTCCCAATTGTCGCAAGTATTGATCTGTTTGGCTTATGCAATGATGATCAAATTGGATTTGTATTTCTTTGATGCTTGCCCCTGCTCTATACGCCAAATATGCCCCCGTATGTCTCCAAGAGTATAACTTGTATTTAGTAGTATCAAAGCCGTATTTCTTTAGTATTTTTTGATGATTATAGGGCATTTGGTTTTTGCCTATGGGGGTCATCTTGTCGCCTTCTGCGTGGAATAGATATTCGTTTGGTGGTCTGCCTACGATATAGGCTTCCAACTCTTCCAAAAAAACGTCTGGTATTGCTGCAAATCTTCGTTTGCCGTTCTTGCTTGCTTGATTCTCTACTTTTATACTTGCTTCATCGATAAGTATATCGCCCACCCTCAACGAGGGAACCTCTCTTCCGTTTCTCAAAGCACAATAGCACATAATTTTTGCAAACATCGCTAAAGTAGGGTTCTCCTCTTCTATCTTACGCATTAAAAAGTTCATTTGCGTAGTAGTAAAGAAAGTCGCAGGAATAGGACTTGCTTTTTTCTTTTTGATATTGTCCAATATTACTTCCTGATCTACTATTCTAAGTATCATTTTTAGGAATATCAAATAATGGTTGTACGTGGTATTACTTCGCTTTAATTTTATTAGGAGGTAATTATCTAAGAATTGCAAAACATTTGCCCTATCAATAAAATTAATTCCCAAAAAATAATCTTTGATTATATGCAGCTTACTAGTATAGGTCTGATAGGTTTTTTTTGCAAAGGTATGTTCCCTTTCTTGGAAGTGCTGTTCTATCTTTTTGAAAATATAAAAATTGATATTTCTTTGCTCTTCCTTTTTGATAGACAGGAGTAGTCGTTCTGCTGCCTTGGTTCTACTTTCTAATGTATGATAGTTGGATAGTGGCTTGTAGCGTCGTCTTTTTTTGCCTTTGTCGTCGTAATATTCAACAAACCACCTTTTGGATAGATCGCCCTTTCTATTGTGGATTTTAGGTTCTGGCAAATTTTTTTTTATTATCATTTTGAATTTTTGATGAAGACCAAAAAAAACAAGTGATAACAGTTTTTAAACAAAGTGTTTATCATTAAATATATAAAGCCCCTGTAATACAGGGGCTTTATTGTAAGGGTGGAGAATGACGGGATCGAACCGACGACCTTTTGACTGCCAGTCAAACGCTCTACCAACTGAGCTAATTCCCCTAA
>CAKZQC010000045.1 GCA_937139495.1 uncultured Saprospiraceae bacterium
AAAGGCTTTTTCTTTTTTCCTAATTTATACACAAAAAAATGAGCCAACCCTAACTTAAGGGATGACTCATGTTTTTTATAGGTATTTTACTGGTTACTGGTTATTTTGCCTTTTCTTCTTTCGCTTCTTCTTAGGCACTGGCTTCACACAACGGCAAGACATCTTAGCGTTATCTTGAAATTTAACTACACTTACTATGCCTTGATTGTCATTAATGACTTTGTGATACTTTAGTCCAGTCCTAATAAAACCACTTTCTGTCTGTAAGGTAGTTGATGTCCAAATGAAAGTTGATTTCATATAATAATAATCTATATCGCCTGGAAGTACTTCTACTCCTGCAGGTACTATATTCAGTCGATATCGATCTGTCCCTTTCTCCTCCCAATAGAGCTTGGATTTTAATTTACCTACTTCTTTTCCTTTATATACATCTTCTACATAGATACTATCTTCACTTACGCCTAGCTTTTCCTCCAAATCATGCCAGTGTTCCATACTCGCCAACTCCCAACCTTCAGGACAGACCTCCATTGCCTGATAGCCATCATAAAATCGACCAAAGGAGCTATCAGGATTTGCCGAATTATACACCGACCCCTCCATATTGTAGCGCATATTCTCTGTCATCCAGTAGTACTCCTTTATCTTGACGTAGCCGTATACTATCCCATCTCTAGGATCTTGATAGAGGTGTCGCACAGGTCTGCAGGCTGCTATGGACAGTATTAGCCCTAGTAGTATTAGTAGGTATTTCATTATTTACTAGTTATTTTACGTGTTTTAATATCATAAACAAAAGGATGTCCTTCCCCCATCCTAACATCATAATAATTTTGATATCCATTTACATCATCAAGATTTATTCTGAGTGTATAGTTTTCTATGAGGTTTAAGTAGATCTCATTCCCTTTTACTTTATTTACCTTAAGTGTCATCAAGTTATCATCTGGAAAGGTCACCTTGTATTTTTGTCCATTTTGATCGATGTACACTCCTTCTCCATCTACTTTTATCATATCTCCTGCACGCCTAGGTACGTCACTAACTATTTTGTATCGTACTGTATTAAAGAAATTAGTAGGTTCAGCATTTGGATAATCAAACTCGGTAATAACAACGCCATCTTGTGTTCTGTTGATTTCTAGCTCCCCCTTATGGAAGCCTTGCATACGTTCTAGTAGCGGCATGCCATCTGCCTCTTTATCGCTCAGTGTATCGTAGTACTCCCCAAAGTTAAATATAAAATCATTAAACTTCTGTGAGTCTTCTCCATCAGGAAATGTTTCATTCAAGAATGCTTCTATTTTTTCGATATCAGCCTTCGAGAGCTGTTTCATTGTTCCTTCTTTGCCTATTCCGACCATAAAAGAAACAACAATAGAGGGAAGATCTTCTACTGGAAACTGATCATATTCAGGATGGTTTTTCTTAAATTCTTCTTCAGAAATCACCTTATTGTCTTCTGCTGCTGCATCATAACAAGCTCTTATCTCTGTATACAATATATAGGCGTCATAGATATCCATCGCCGTTGATAGCACATTGAGTCCGGGAATGAACTTCATGATTATCTTTACTCCTGCTTTCTTAGCCTGTTTTTCAAAATAGTTTTTTAGAAGCTTTTCTGCTGCTTCTGACTTACATTTTTTAAGTAATTTTTTCTTTGCTGCATTAGCTTTCTCCAACTGACGCTTCATGTACTGGTCTGCTTCGTGTAGTTTATCTCTTAACCCATCTACACTATTAGTTCCACCTTGGTCATAAATCTTTTTTAGTTGCTTCTGATTATTTTTTAGTTCTTTCTCAATTTTGAGCTGATTCCTACGAAATGTCCGATGGTTATTCTTGTCGCCCACCCCAAGGTTTTGTTTCTTACTAGAAACACTATTATATTCATTTTGAAGTTTCTGTCGTTCACTCAGTAAATCATCAGCCTTTTGAATTCTATTTTGTTGCTTACCAATTTTTTTCAGTTGTTCTATTTGCGAGTTGTCTACCGTACGTGCCATCTTAGCACTTTCTAGATATTTCTGTAGCAGCTTCTGTGCATGTTTCTCGTCTTTATCCATTAATTTATTCACCACAGAGGGTAAGATCTTTACACCTAGTTCACTCGTTACAGATACTTCAAAAGCTATACTAGCAGATAGTAAATTTGCAAATTCGGGGGTGCTTCCCATTGCACGAATATGGTCGGATAGGTCATATTCTGCTTTCAGAACACCAGACAGCGGCTTCATAGTCACTTCGCCAGAAGCATCAAAAGAAAAATCCATTAGCTTGAGTTCTAATACACCTTTTAGGTTGTCTGTAAGCCTTAATTCTATCCCTCCTTCGGCTATGGCATAACTTATATCTATAGACTTAAACGATGTACTAATCTCAGATACTAATCCTTTGGCTACGCCTACTAGTGTATCGTTAATTTTACTAGTATCTCCTGCCATCTGCTCTGATGCCTTATAGGTAGCCGTCCCTTTTATCCCAACAGAAAGAGTAGTGCTATCAATTTCTACATTTTTTTTCTTAAAAACAGGTAGTTTATTAAGTGCTTCTGTGACCGCAGGTAGTTTTTTTCCCTTGCTAGCATGACCAAAGCTAATCTTTATTCCACCTCTACTATCACTGCCTACCTTGCCTTCTTTATTTAGGTCTTCTTTTTTGGCAACTCCTTTGATTAGCAAGATAAAGTTGCGAGACATCTGCAACATATCTGCTTTCGCACCTGATTTTTGTAGCTCTACAATAATACTATGCTCCAAGAAGTCAAGAAACTCCTTTTCGTCAATCACTAGGTCTTCTTTTGCTCTATATTTGATGAAATTGGTATAACGAGCATCATAGAACTTCGCTATTCTTTCCGTCAAACTAATAGCTTGACTATCTACCATCTTAGTACTGTTTACACAGTCAATCAAGGCTGTCTTGATAGGGGCAGAAAGATTAGTTCGATTTAATATTGTCTGCCAGTCGTCATTATTGTCCTGTAAGGCAAACGTATTATCGCTAGAAGCGAACAAGTCATAAGCATTTTGTGTAGGAGGAATTAGACCAATATCTGATTCTTTTTTCTTTTCTATTTCTTGTAATCTGACTTTCTTCTTCTCGATACTATGGCGTGCACGTCTTATCTTTGCGTATATTTTCTTTAGCATTTTTTCTTCAGATGCATCAATCGCTCCATCTTCCTTCAAGAGATTATAGCACTTGGTCGTCGCTTTTTCAAGCTCCTGCAATTTGTCTTCTAGTTTCTTTATATTTTCACTATTCATTTTTTTAATATTAGATTTTAATTAGGAATAATAGCTACTGTTTTTTGACAAAAAATACATCTGTAGCGATAGAAGGCCAAATATATTATTTTTTTTCAAAAAACTAACTAAATTAACTTTTTAGCTATTAGAGCTCATTACGAATAGATTCGTATGGCAAGGAAAATATCTTTTTCTGATTAGTATCATAAATGCTCGACTTCATAGCTAAGGCTATGTAATCCACGAGTGGCACTCTTCACTAGATACTCTCTGAACATCTACCCTTTGGGTTCGCTCGTGCGTGTGCGTTTATTTCACTAATCAAAAAAAACTCTCTCTTTACCTTCATACAGATTAACTCGTAATAACCTCTATTAGAGGACACTGGAGTATTGAAAATTATGAAACCGTACACTTTTTAGCTAGCGTCATTTTTTGGGGAAAGAATAAAAGTTAACGTTGCCCTTGATAAAACCACTTTGCTGTTAGATACTAGAAGTTAGACTTCCAACAATAACTGTTGACGACTTTCTAAACAACTTCAATAACTTAAAGTGGTTTTTAGTCCCTATTCTGAAAAGAAATCAGTGTAACCTGTGGCACTTTTTTTATTTTTTAGTCCTAGCACCAAAAGTGTACGGTTTTATAAAACGACTTTTAGTACAGGACAAAAAACTATTATCAACGAGGTACTAAGCACTTTCAAAGTGCTTAGTACCTTATTTGAAGGCTAAACAATACCTTTGGAATAAGTATTTTTAACTTTTGTCCTGTACAAAAACGACTTAACTAAGCCTTGCTGATTAAGCTAATTTTTTATTTATTTTTAAGGCTTTGCAGTTGATAATTTCCGAAAGGCAAAAAACTTCTTAAATTTGTAGTTGGCAATACTATAAATTGATTTATTGCTATTGATTTCTACTACAAAAAACAATACTAAAACTATATACGTCCATGTCTTTGTCTCCACAATACAATGCTAAAGAAACCGAAGAAAAGTGGTATCAGCACTGGATGCAGAAAGGGTATTTCCATTCTACACCAGACGAAAGAGAACCTTATACCATTGTGATACCACCACCTAACGTAACAGGGGTGCTACACATGGGACACATGCTCAACAATACGATTCAAGATGTCCTGATTCGTAAGGCTCGCCTCGAGGGCAAAAATGCCTGTTGGGTACCCGGTACCGATCATGCTTCTATTGCTACAGAAGCTAAAGTAGTCAAGCTATTGCGCAAGCAAGGTATCAAAAAAAGCGACTTGACACGAGAAGAGTTTCTCAAACATGCTTTTGAGTGGAAAGATGAATATGGTGGCAAAATACTAGACCAACTCAAAATGTTGGGCGCTTCTTGTGATTGGGATCGTACCCGCTTCACCATGGAAGACAAACTATCCAAGGCGGTCATTAAGGTATTTGTTGACTTGCACAAAAAAGGGCTGCTGTACAGAGGTTTGCGCATGACCAACTGGGATCCTGCCGCTCAAACGGTACTCTCTAATGAAGAAGTAATCCACAGCCAAGAAAATTCTAAACTCTACCACGTTCGTTACCAAATAGAAGGCAGCGAAGACGAATGGGTAACAATTGCGACGACTCGCCCAGAAACCATATTGGCAGATGCTGCCATAGCAGTACACCCTGATGATGAGCGTTATACACACTTGCGAGGCAAAAAAGTCATTGTACCAATGGTCAATCGTGTAATACCAATTATTTTTGACAAATATGTCAAAGTAGATTTTGGAACAGGTGCTTTGAAAGTAACGCCTGCCCACGATATGAACGATTATGAGATTGGGCAACGCCACGATTTGGAGGTGATTGATATGCTGCATGACAATGGCAGACTGAACCCGAATGGGAAGTTTTATGTCGGTATGACGCGTGAAGATGCTCGCAAGCAAATCGCAAAAGATCTGAAGGCTCAAGGGCATTTGGTCAAAACCGAAAACTACTCCAATAGTGTCGGACGCTCGGAGCGTACCAACTCAGTGGTAGAACCAAAATTGACCAAACAATGGTTCTTGAAAATGGAAGACTTTTCTGCTACGGCTCTAAAGGCGGTAGAAAATGGAGAGGTTAATTTCTTGCCTGAGCACATGCTCAATATGTACAAGAACTGGCTCAAAGAAGATAACGTAAGAGATTGGTGTATTTCTCGTCAATTGTGGTGGGGACAACAGATTCCTGCTTGGTACTTGATTAGTGATAGAGATCAACTTTTCGTAGCCGAAACAGAAGAAGAGGCATTGGCACAAGCCAAAGCACAAACAGGCAATGCCGAGCTGACTATCGAAGACCTAGAGCGCGAAGAAGATGTAGTGGATACGTGGTTCTCGTCTTGGTTGTGGCCTATGTCAGTTTTTGATGCGTTTGAAGATCCGAAGGAATTTCAATATTATTATCCGACCAATGTACTCGTTACAGGTTGGGATATTATGTTCTTCTGGGTGGCTCGTATGATTATGGCTGGCTACGAATGGGCTCCTGAATTATTAGGCGAAGAGTTGGCTAAAAAGAAAGGGATTCAACCATTCAAAGATGTCTATTTTACTGGAATGGTGCGCGATGTATTGGGCAGAAAAATGAGCAAATCGCTCGGTAATTCACCTGATTCGTTGGCGTTAATTGATAAATATGGTGCTGATGGGGTTCGTTTCGGAATCCTTTCTGCCGCTGCTGCTGGCAATGATGTTATTTTTGATGCACCATTTGTCGATAAGACAAAAACAGCGATTAAGGACGAGAGTAAATTGTGCGAAAATGGTCGCAATTTCTGTAATAAACTTTGGAATGCACTCAAACTTATCAAAGGTTGGGAAGTGACAGACGCTGCACCAAGTGCAGAAACACAAGCTATCAACGCGTTTGCTGCCAAATGGTTGGATAATCAATACAACAAGGTATTGACAGGATTGGATGAATCGTTCAAAACGTATCGCCTTTCGGAAGTAGCCAACAACTTGTACAATTTCCTTTGGAATGACTTCTGCTCGTGGTACTTGGAGCTAATCAAGCCTGATTATCAGCAGCCAATTGACAAATCAACCTTAGATTTGACCATCAATTATTTTGAAAAATTCATGACGTTGTTGCACCCATTCATGCCGTTTGTAACCGAAGAAATTTGGGCAAACTTACGAGATAATCGTGCCGATGGCGAAGATTGTGTGATGAGCGAATGGCCTAAAGCGAAAAGTTTTGATGCTAAGTTCTTGTACAATGTTGATATTTTCAAACAATTGGTTGGGGCGGTGCGTGATACGCGCAACAAGAATCAATTGAAACCAAAAGAAGTACTACAACTATTGGTCAAAGATACGGCTGCCGCTCATACGTTCTTGCAAGAGGCTGGAATGAAAGCAGCGATTGAGCGTATTGCCTTTGTCAATGATATTGACTACACGACTGAAGAGCAGCACGAAGGTGCCAATTTCATAGCAGGTACGGAGCAGTATTATTTACTATTCCAAAAAACAGTAGATGTAGTAGCTGAACGCAAAGCATTGGAGTCGGAACTCAAACGTTTGGAAGGTTTTGTGAAAGGGATTGAGAAGAAGTTGAGCAACGAGCGTTTTGTTAGTAATGCTCCTGCCAAAGTGATTGAGAACGAACGCAAAAAAATGGCGGACAATCAAGCGAAGATTGAATTGATTCAGAACAACCTGAATAACTTGAATTAATAGCGTGTCTAAATTTACACTAATTTGTAATTTGAAAAGTCTTTTTCTGTTATATTTCACCTATTTTTTACTCCATAGCTAAGGCTATGCAGCAAAAAAGGAGGCTTATCTAACAAAAAAATCCTACCCAAATTATCAAAAACCATAATTTTAGACATGCTCTAAGGTCGCCGATTTAGAAATAAACTAGAAGTGCTATTCGTTGGTAAAACAATGGGTAGCACTTTTTTTTGAATGAAACAACCCGTTATTCATCAAGTCTTAACGCCTCCCAACCAACTAAAGCCATTCGCTTATTCTTTTGATTCAGAAAGATTAGCTAATTTTGCACGCCTTCAGCGTAATACCAAAACGATCTATCGAAAAAAGTTATGATAAAGACAATAATAGAACCCAAAAAAGATAAGTACAGAGTTGATTTCAAAGAGCTGTATGCTTACCGTGAATTGTTATTCACGTTGGCGTATCGAGATTTTAAGGTCAAGTATGCTCAGACCTTAATTGGTTTTTTGTGGGCGGTTATCAATCCGCTGTTTACCCTTGCTATTTTGGCATTTGTATTTGGTACCGTTGCCAAAGTACAAGACCAACCAGGGAGTGCCATTCAAGCACCTTATTTGATTTACACCATCGCAGGTATGTGTGGTTGGCAATACTTTGCGACCGTACTAGCCGACGCTGGCAATTCGATTATTGGCGCACAGCAGATGGTCAAAAAAATCTACTTTCCGAGGTTGGTTATCCCCATGTCGAAAGCAATTACTGCTTTTATTGACTTTGCGATGGTCATCTTGATTATGATTGCCTTGATGGTTTATTATCAATATGTTCCGAGTAGCAATATCATTTATTTCCCATTTTTCTTCTTGGTAGCCGTACTTTCTGGACTCGCTGGCGGACTCTGGATGAGTGCCTTAACCATACGTTTTAGAGATTTTCAGCATATCACGCCTATGCTGTTGCGCTTGGGTATGTATGCTACGCCAATAGCCTATCCTGCGAGTGCTGTCCCAGACAAATACCTGTGGCTTTTTTATCTCAATCCGATGGCAGGTGTTGTAGAGGGCATGCGTTGGTGTATCATTGGCGGTGAGCCTTTGAGTAGCTATATTTACCTTTCTTTTGCAGGTATTTTCTTACTCTTTATTTTAGGAATTTTCTATTTCAAAAGTGTAGAGCGTGTTATGGCAGATATTCTGTAATCGCTTTTTTTTTGCAACTCTTTATTGGACAACTATGAATATTTTGCTCCTCAGTACTAGTGACAAAGGCGGTGCCGCCAATGCTTGTGTACGACTACACCAAGGGTTATTGGCTATTGGCGAAAGCTCCAAAATGCTAGTACTCAAACGCACTCGAGCAGAAGAGCCAGAGATTCATCGTTTTTTGACTGTCTATGAACCGACTTCGTTATTCAAAAAGATAAAAAAAGCTCCTAGAGTAATAGCTTTCAATAGAAAGAGAGCCAAACAAACGGCAGGGCGACCGACCAACGAAATGTTTAGTTTTTTTGATACGCTGCACGATATTACGCAACACCCACTTTACGAGTGGGCGGATGTCATTAACATACATTGGGTCGCCAATTTTTTGGATTATCCTTCTTTTTTTAGCAAAAATACGAAGCCTGTTGTTTGGACGCTACATGATATGTTGTTGTTTACGGGGGGCAATCATTACGAAAAAAACTTTCCGTTTGCAGCTTATCAAGATTTGATTCAATCAAATTTGGCACTCAAAAAGAAAGCTTTTGCCAATCAAAACTTTACGATTGTTTGTCCTTCCAATTGGCTGCATCAAGCTGCCAAAGCACAACAAGGTTTATATCCTAAAGCACAACATAGGCTTATTCCTTATGGATTGCAAACGGAAGCATTTGTACCACAAGATCAAGCTGCTGCACGAGCTTTGTTTGATATTCCAGTAGCCCAAAAAATCATCTTGTTTGTAGCGGCTTCTGCCGATAGCTTGCGCAAAGGAATCAATCACTTGATAGATGCCCTGCCCTACCTCAAAAATCAAAATATTGGCATCGCCATCATGGGCTCCAATGTAGAAAAATTGAACATTGATTTTCCCCATATTTATCCCTTGGGTTATATCAACGATATCCATAAAATAGCGGCAGCTTATGCCGCCGCAGATGTCTTTGTCATTCCTTCTATCGAAGATAATTTGCCCAACACGGTCATAGAAAGTTTGTGCTGTGGCACGCCTGTTGTTGGCTTTGATATTGGCGGCATTCCTGACATGGTCATACCAGGCAAAAATGGAGAAATTTGCCCAACTATAGCAGGCAAACCACTTGCCGAAACACTCCAAAGGGCTCTACAAACAACTTATGATACGACTTGGATTCGCTCCAATGCACTAGAGCGTTATGGACTAGAAGTCCAAGCCCAAACATACAAGGAATTATTCGAGGAATTGGTCAACTAAATCATTACACTTATTGTCAAAATTTCTATTTATGAAAATCCCAAAGCTGCCAAAAAATGATAGTCGAAGTACTTGGATTCGTTTGGGTATCTTGGCGATAGTGATTCGTATTTTTTTTGGTTTATTTCCTAGCGTTTGCGAGTCGCTTTATGCTCGTGGATTATATCCTTGGATTCGTTCTTTTTTTGACCATACTTTTGCTTATTTGCCCTTTCCTGGAGTTTATATCTTTGCAGGAATCATTGCTATTTGGTTACCAATCGTATTGTATAAATTCATTCGAAACCGTCTATTAAAAGTACCTTTTAGGCAGACTCTTTTTAGTTTTGTAGCAGGATTGAGTGGTCTTATTTTTTGGTTTTTGCTCCTATGGGGATTTAATTATGCTCGTGTGCCTGTGGCACAACAAATGCAGCTCGAAGTACCCGAGTATTTGGGGCATCAAGAGATTTGGGCGGAAGCCAACTATATCAAACAAAAATGTATAGCGACACGCAATAGTATCCCTAACCTAGACACCAACGCCATTACAAGCCAATATTATCCAGAAGATTTGGAAACAGAAATGCGTGGATTGCTAGAAGAAGTATTGGCAATATATGGCTACGACACCACTGGTCAAGTGTCTGGACGAGTCCTCTACCCCAAGGGTAGCTTATTGCACTTTAGTAGCTCAGGCGTTTATTTCCCATTCACAGGCGAAGGGCATATTGATGCCGGTATGCCAACCATGACGCAACCGTTTACGATGGCACATGAGTTGGCACATGGTTATGGTTTTGGCGATGAGGCGGTTTGCAATTTTTGGGGCTTTTTGGCTTGTATTCGTTCCGAAAACCCTGCTATTCAGTATTCTGGTTATCTTACTTATTGGCGCTATGTCTATGGCGAGCTTCAAGCATTTACGACCGAAGAGAATTACCAAAAAGAGCGAGCAACCATTTCTAGAGGTATGTACAATGATTTGGAAATGCTCTACGAAACGCTCGATAGTTATCCGCCTTTCATTCCGTTTCTGCAACAAACTGCCTATGATATGTATCTCAAGGCACAAGGTGTAGAAGAAGGTATTGAGAGCTATAATGAAGTTGTACTTTGGGTGTCTGCTTGGCGCAAAAAATATCCAACTACGGTTGTTCAGTAATTGGAAAACCAACAGAAACAACTTAAAGCCATAAAGCGTCTTATTCTAATTCTTTTGATTAAAAAAAAATAGCTAATTTTACGCCCTTGTAGCGGAGTGCTCTTGAAGTGTAACCATCTCCCTATTAACATTATATAGTCTATGACAAACAAGGTAATCGACATACAAAATATCTCCAAATCTTACGAATTGGGCATGGTAGTAAGTGGCAGTTTGAGAGAAACACTTGCTAATAGTTTTCGCTGGCTGCGCAATAGCTCCAAGAAGGATTTGGAAAAGGAATTCTGGGCACTCAAAAACGTATCCTTTGATGTCAATCAAGGAGAGGTAGTGGGTATTGTGGGCAAAAATGGAGCTGGAAAAAGCACCCTACTCAAAGTGCTTTCGAGAATAACCGAACCGACTAGCGGAAGAATTGAGCTCAATGGTCGAGTCGCTTCTCTACTCGAAGTAGGAACAGGCTTTCATGCAGAATTGACAGGAAGACAAAATATATTTTTGAATGGTTCTATCTTGGGCATGACTCGCAAGGAAATCAATTCAAAACTAGAAGAAATCATTGATTTTTCGGGTGTAGAAAAGTTTATAGATACGCCTGTCAAGCGTTATTCTTCTGGTATGTATGTCCGTTTGGCGTTTGCTGTGGCGGCACATCTAGAACCCGAAATATTGGTCATTGACGAAGTACTAGCCGTAGGTGATGCTGATTTTCAGAAAAAATGCTTAGGCAAAATGGGGCAAGTAGCCAAAGGTGGGCGTACCATCTTATTTGTCAGTCATAACATGGGTGCCGTCAAGGAACTCTGTACCCGTGCCATACTGCTAGAGCAAGGTCAATCCAAAATGAATGGCGATGTCAGTACTATTATTGACCATTACCTCAAAAAAAGAAAAGACGATACCGCTATCGCTATCCGAGAACGCACCGACCGAAAAGGGACAGGCGATGTCTTGTTTGATGCCGTTCGATTCATAGACACAACCAATGGCGTAGAAGTAGATTCGATTGTGTCAGGTAGCAATTTGGCTATAGAAATAGATTATCGCAGTCAGAATTTTGGCAGCAGTGCCATGCTTCGCACACTAGAAATTGGTTTTTCGGTTTACAACAACGATACCCAATTTTGTACGGTGCTGAACAACAAACGCTCTAATTTTCCCTTTACGAATGTACCAAAATCAGGTACCGTTGTTTGTACGATTCCTAATCTGCCACTCATGGTAGGCGATTATTATTTTCGTATCTCGATGGTAGCCGATGGAGCGGCAACCGATTGGATAGAAGATGCTTGCAAACTCAATGTATTGCCTTCCGATTATTATGCTGCTAGTTATCCGTTGACCGATAAGCGCCAAGGGGTCTATGTACCACAAAAATGGTCGATTAAGTAAGAGCATGTTTGCATATGCAGGCATTGCCCCCCCTATTATTATTACTAGAAAAAACAATAAAAAATGATAAAAGCTAGATGGTTTAGAGAACTGGTTAAAGCCATAATCAAGCCCGCCGCTATGAATTTTAATACAACAGGCTTCATCGAATGGAAAGCCGACTATGTATTGGAAAAATACAGTGACAGCAAATATATTTTGGTCACCTCTCCGCCTAAGTGTAGCTCTACTTTTATGAGTAAAACATTGAGCAAAATTTTAGATTTTGATCACGGTACTTTAGTGAGCATGCACGACCGAATTGAGCAGGATTTTTACGAGCCGAAGTTGGTCGATTATTACGGCAAGGGCTATGTGATACAGCAGCATTTGCGTGGAGGAGATCGCCACTTGGACTTGCTCAAAAAATATGATATACAAGTAGTGGTCTTGTTGCGTAATATCTACGACATCGTCGTTAGTTTTTATGACCACCTACACAACGAAAACGACATTTGGTTTATGGTCTATATTCACCCTAGTTTTTACGACTTGGACCAAGTGACTCAATACGACTTATTGATTGATTTTCTTTGCCCTTGGATTATCTCTTATTATGTATCTTGGTATCGTATCGAACAAGAAAAAACGCATGATTTATTGTGGGTGCAATATGAAGATTTTATCCCTAACAAATTTGACACCATCAAGGATATTCTCCAAAAAACAAATTATCCTGTAGATGAAGCTAAAATCAAATCAGTCTTGGAAGCCAAACATTCCAGTAAAAAAATGCGCATCAATAAAGGCGTGCAAGGGAGGGGTAAAGTAGCCCTTTCAGACGAACAAAAACTGCGTATAAAATCGTTGACTAGGTATTATCCTACGATTGATTTTTCGCCTTTGGGATTATAAGGAAGTTGTTTTAAAAGTCTTTTGGACTTCTTCGAGAAAAGCTATCGTCGGAAATCTACTTTCTAGTAAGTAGATGAATACAAATAATGGGTGTCCACTTACTTATCTACCAGCAAAGTGGTCTTAAAATAAATAGCAATGCTAACTTTTATTCTTTTCCCAAAAGTACCACTAGCCAAAAAGTATCTATTTCTAAGTTTTTCCTCAGTCTATTGCTGTTTTCCAAAACTGATTCCTATTTTTATTGTTAGATAAACGAACAACATTCAATAACTTCCTAAATTATAATAACTATGGCTTTCGAACTGCCTAAATTACCCTACGCATACGATGCGTTGGCACCACATATTGATGCCGAAACGATGAATATTCACCACACGAAACATCATCAAGGATATACTAATAAACTAAATACTGCTATCGAAGGGACTGACCTAGAAGGCAAAAAAATAGAGGATATCCTCAAAGGATTGGATATGAAAAACGGCGCTGTTCGTAACAATGGCGGTGGTTTCTACAATCACTCTTTGTTCTGGACGGTTATGTCGCCAGATGGCGGTGGAAAACCTACGGGTGACCTCGCTAAAGCGATTGATAGTGCTTATGGCTCTTTCGATGCGTTCAAAGAAAAATTCTCTGCTGCTGCCAAAACTCGTTTTGGTTCTGGTTGGGCTTGGCTTTGTGTACACGAAGGTGGAAAAGTAGAGGTTTGTTCTACTCCGAACCAAGACAACCCAATTATGCCAGGTGTAGGTTGTGGCGGTTTCCCTATTTTGGGATTAGATGTATGGGAACATGCGTACTACCTCAACTACCAAAACCGCAGACCTGATTACATCAACGCATTCTTCAGTGTTGTAAACTGGGATGTAGTAGCTGACTGGTATGGCAAGTTCGGCGGCAGCAAGTGTTGTGGCTAATCATTGAGCTTAACTATTTCATAAGCCAAGCTGGGAGAATTTTCCTAGCTTGGCTTTTTTTGTGTAGTTTGTTAGGTAATTGGCATGCGCATAGGTATTTTAAATAGCGGTGGTGACTGTCCAGGTCTCAATGCCGTGATTCACGGAGTGGTGGGAGCTGCTAGTAAGCTAGGTTGGGAAGTAATTGGCTTCCGCGATGGCTTCGAGGGCTTACTTCCTCCAGGAGATTATCAGGTTCTAGACTCTGAGGATACTGTCGGTATTTTAAAACTAGGCGGAACTATTCTAGGAACAACTAACAAAGGGCATTTTGCTGCCAAAGTTGGTAAAGAGGGGGAGTCGAAGGCAGAGATTGAAGAAAATGTGATCGAGAAGGTGGGGCGCACGATGAAGCTGCTAGAAATCAGAGCATTGATCGTAGTAGGCGGAGATGGTTCTCTGAGCACGGCTTGGCAACTATGTCAGGCAGGTTTCCCGGTTATTGGGGTTCCTAAGACGATAGATAATGATTTGCAGGCGACTGCGATGACGTTCGGATTTGATAGTGCCGTGAACTGTGTGGTCGATGCTATGGATAGACTGCATACGACTGCGGTGAGTCACAAGCGTGTGATGGTGGTAGAGGTGATGGGTAGAAATGCTGGGTGGATTGCGCTCTGGGGCGGAATCGCTGGTGGTGCGAACGTGATCCTTCTGCCAGAGATTGAATTTTCACTAGAAAAAGTGGCTGAACATATCAAGGAAAGAGAGGCGAGAGGCTATCATAGTTCGATGGTCGTGGTGGCAGAAGGCGCTAGAACTCCAGATGGGGATCTAGTGTTTCAGGATGAAACGAATGGTCAGGTCAGGCTCGGCGGTATCGGTGATATCGTGGCTGCTGAACTAGAAAAACGCACTGGAAAAGATACTAGAGCTTGCACACTGGGGCATCTCCAGAGAGGCGGAGCTCCTACGAGTATGGACAGGATTCTGGGTGCGAGATTCGGAGTGAAAGCTGTGAAACTAGCGCAGGAAGGTAGATTTGGCCGTATGGTGAGTTACCAATCTTACCACGTGAGCTCGGTCTCGATCGAGAAGGCGATCAACAAGCTAAGAACAGTTGATCCGAATGGCGAAGTAGTAGAGACTGCTAGAGCGATCGGAATCTGT
>CAKZQC010000046.1 GCA_937139495.1 uncultured Saprospiraceae bacterium
AACCCAGTGATTCCGGATAACGCTTGCACCCTCCGTATTACCGCGGCTGCTGGCACGGAGTTAGCCGGTGCTTATTCCTCTAGTACCGTCTCTACAATCATTAATGACTGCCATTCTTCCTAGATAAAAGTGCTTTACAACCCAGAGGGCCTTCATCACACACGCGGCATGGCTGGATCAGAGTTCCCTCCATTGTCCAATATTCCTTACTGCTGCCTCCCGTAGGAGTCGGGTCCGTGTCTCAGTACCCGTGTGGGGGTTCACGCTCTCACGCCCCCTACCCATCGTCGCCATGGTAAGCCGTTACCTTACCATCTAGCTAATGGAACGCACAATCATCTTTAACCGCCGTAGCTTTAACCTCTTCGCCATGCGACGTTGTGGTCTTATGCGGGATTATTCGCCGTTTCCAGCGACTTTCCCCCAGTTAAAGGTAGATTCTGTACGCGTTACTCACCCGTGCGCCACTCGCCATCTACCCGAAGGTAATGCTGCCGTTCGACTTGCATGTATTAAGCCTGCCGCTAGCGTTCATCCTGAGCCAGGATCAAACTCTCCATGTTTCGTTTCTTATATTATATTTTAGCTTGTAGCTAAATTAATTCAACGCTTGATTCTTACTTACCTTGCTTATTATATTTTGTTCTTCCTGTCGTTTCAATTAACTCTTTACGTTAGTACTCTTTACTAACTCTCTATTTCTTAAATGTTTGCTTTAAAGTTTAAAACTTTATACCGCACATTCTTTCTTCGTTTCATTTTTCAAAACACAACTTTTTGCGTTTCGTTATTTACCCTTCTTTGTCAAGGCGAGTGCAAAGATACAGCTCTTTTTGTATTCTCCAAAACTTTTTAAAAGTTTCTTTAAATTCTTTTTTAGTCGCTATTTCTTAAACACCTTTCTTTTGTAAGGCGATTGCAAAGATACGATGACTTTTTGTCTCTCCAAATTTATTGCTAAATTATTTTGAATCTTTTTTCGTCGTTTCTTTTTAAGCTATCTTCCTAGTGAAGATAACGCTTGCATTCTTTTCCTTGAAGGCGATTGCAAAGGTACAACCTTTTTTCTTTTATCCAAACTATTTGAACTTTTTTAGAAAAAACTTTGTTTTCATTCCTTTTCTTTTCAACCCACTTCTCTTCCGAAGCGATTGCAAAGGTACGTATTTTATTCGCCCTACCAAATTTTTATTCGCTTTTCGATGAATCGTTTCTGTACAAAATAGCTGTAGTGCCTTTGTATGCTAGCTTGTAGGTGGTTTATTTATTTTTAATTTTGCTGAACATGGCTTTGTGATGTGGTCGTATTGTCCCGCTATTGCTGTTTTCTTTCTTTTGTTTTTTTCGCAGGAGCGATGGTAATAGGGGCTGCATCGCAGCAGATGCCGTAGCAACGTGGAGGTAGCCGAGCGAATAGCGAGCCTGTGCACGTAGCGACACCTATATATAAAGATAGCGACCACACTACGTGCGTCGCTATCTTTATATATAGGTGTCCTGCCCTTATTCTTATTTAGTCCTTACTATAACTATACCTTATAGTATATAATAAGGTAACTGTATTATTGAGATAAAGAGAAACGTATGGTTAATCCTCCTTTGACACTAGTAATAGGAAATGATGTGGAAACCGCTGGTATCGTCTGGCTGTAATCTACAAATAGACGGAAAGTCAATCGATTGTTAGGCACCCATTCTATAGAAGGAGCGATACGGATTGTTTTCATACCACGTGTGGCAACAGATTGATCTTGGTCTAGAATGTGATTAACAGTCTTGTCGTCTCTAAATGAGATATCACACTTTAGGTTCAATTCATCTTTCGCTATGGTCTTACCAAAGCTAAAGTTAAAATCCATGTCTCCTACTTTTGTCTTCGTTTTCGTCTTATCCTCTTCCTTCTTCTTTTTACTTTTTAGTAGGTTCGTCAAGTTTTTGAATTTGAAATCTTTGAATCTCCAACCAAAACCTACGGTAATATCTGTTGTATTCTGTTCGCTAAGTTGGTAATCAATGAAACTCATCGATAAATTCCGACTTGATTTGTAATTGAATCGTAATGATAGATCGTTTTGGAATCTCATATCTAAGCCTATCAATGGATTGAAAGATTCGCTAATGACTAATGTCGGTATCTCAAACGTCGAATAGAAGTTTTGGCTATTGATGTCTGTTTGTTCTGGATTTTCTTGAAAATCTAAATCGGTCGCAAAGCTATTGACGTTCAAGCTGGATTGATAGCCGTGTGTCAAGCTAAAGCTTTTGAAAATTTTGTCTAGCCCTTTAATTTTGGCTAATCCATTGTAAGTGAGTTTCCAGTTGGGCATTGGCATAATATCTCTAATATCCATATTGACATCAATAGCTCTAGCATCTCTACCGTTGTAGGCAGCCAAGAAAGATGGAATCAATACATCTTGTTGATAACGTCCGAAGCCTTCGGTGTAGCCCAAGCTTCTATCGACAGAGTCTGCGTGTGTCCCCAATCCTAATCGCTCCGATATAACTAGACGATTTTGCTCAAAGGTCTCGAAATTGACCGAAGAGTTTGCACCTTTAGTTCCTTGTTGATCAAAGAAAGACGCTAATGGCAAATATGATACTTTGACGTTACCCATTCGCATAGGCGTTAGGTGCTCAAAGCTGTTGCTAATTTGATCTTCTACTTTGAATAATTCCGAATAGTTTTCGGTAACGCTTTTCTCTAAATCAATGTCAATCTTAAATCCTCTAACAGGTTCTAATGTTACTTTGGCAGAATAACGAATATTGTGCGTTTGTAATACTTGTCCATTGAGAAAAATATTGTCGGTAATCAGTCCTTCGCTCGCCGCATTGTCGAGCCATGCACGGTCAGGCTGCAAGCCTGCAATAAATCCAATTCCTGGTTTGGTGAACGTGGCATCTTGTCCAAGATACTTTGACATACCTGTAAACCCTGGTAGCACAGTAGAGAAATCTTCGTCGTAGGTTAGTCGAGCTCGCTGAATAAGCATGAGCGGACGCAACACCGCACGCACTCCATCACTAGGTTCTATCTTATCCCGTACCTTTTGCATTTCGGCACGCCACTTTACGAGTTCCAGTCTTCTTCTCTCTTTCTCTTTTTCGCGTTCTTCTTTGTCTTCAATTTGACTCAGTGGATTCGGGAACTGTGGTTTGTCTGGAAACTGTGGCTTTTGAGGTGGCTTAGCGTTTGGACGCTTTGGTGTATTTATTTTCTTTAGAAATTTCGATTTGTTGTACAGTTTAGTAAACTGGAAATCCCCTGTTAGTTGACGCTTCTGCGTATTCTGTATGGTATTGCCTAAGCTATCTAGATTGAGTGCGGCGGCTGTCCAACTGTATGTTGTATTATATTGAGCTTTGACGGTAATCCAATCCAAGATGGGGATTTTGCTAAACGGCAGTGTATAACTCAAGCTCATATTGTGCTGATAGTTTTTGGTACGACCAAAACGCTTGATATTATTCCAGAGCGAATCTCGTTTGACTTGGTCATTGATACGTCCTTCTGGCTCATCAATAACACCGTTGTTGATTCCTGTATAATTGAAGCGTATTGATTTTGTGAAATTCCAATTAAGATTGTACGAACGTATCCAAGAAAATTTCTTGTCGTAATAGGTACTTGATGCTTCATCGGTAAAACGGTAAGTTGTTTCGCCAAAATCTCTACGAAGTTCGTTGCGGAATCCAACACTATTTGGTAGTGGGTTGAAGTTGATGTCACTGATAATCTTTAGCCAGTCTTTTGCCTTCTTATTCTTTATTTTAGAAAAAGCTTTCTTGAATGGATAGATAGATTTGAGTCCTGGTGAATATTTATAATCAATAATCCCTCGGTTTTCCGTTCTTTCTTCTCGTTCAATAAGCGGAGAACGGAAGACGTTCTTCGATTGTGCATAGGTGAATGAAAAATTAGAAATGTCCGTCGGTAAAGCTATGAACTTAGAAGTTCTGTTCTTCTTGACATCGGTAAAGTTGAAACTAGAAATCGTCCGTACAGTACGAGCGGCTTGACGCACCGAGTCCCGCACTTGCAAATCGGCAATACCTGCCAAACGTTCTTCTAGGGGAACATCTAACTGATAGGGGTCGTACTCTGGCGTGCTAATTTCTTGTGAGTATTGTGCATAAAACGGTATATTCAGTCCCCATTTTTCTGGGAAGAACTTATCGAGTTTGAGCGAGCCTGAAAAATCGTATTGAATTTTTTCTTCTCTACTTCTTTCATTTACTTTTTGGTCGATACTACCAAATCCAATAGATTGGTAACTACCAGAAGCTGTTACCTGTCCAAGGTCTGCCAACTGTACGTCTAGTCTTGCCAAACCTGCAAAACCACCACGCTCGTCAAAACCTGTCAATCGCAACTCGTTGACCCATACTTCCACACAACGATTGATACCATCGTCCTTGCGATTGCGAATACCAATCATCACTGACTCCACTTCTCCTAGTGTTGGGTTACCAATAATCTTGACTATATTATCGGGCTTGTCTGGATCGGTAGAGGTGTACAAATCATTGAGAGCTCCTCCAAACTGTTCTCTTTCCGTTTTGAGTTTGCGCAGCAACTCTAATGAAAAATCTACTTCATTTTCTTCTAACCAAACATTGGTCGGTTCTGCGGTACCGTTGCCTACTTGCGACATGGTCAATGGTATCTCGTATTCGTAATAGTTGTTCTCAAAATCACTACCCAAACGCATAAACAATGTCATATCACCTGCATCATTGGTAACAGCGTCGCTTACGTCTTCTGCGTGTACCCACATTTTGAGGCGTTCATATACTCGTATATCCAAATCTAGATTTTTGTAGATACTTCTTGCGTCGCCATCTTCTAGATTACAAACTTTGATAGACTGCGATTGTTCGTTTTGTTGTGCATTGTTGACCGAACCAATGATTTGTTCTCTCTGCACTCCTGGAGGAATAACATAGTTGAAAGGTGTTTTGGAACCGTTTTCTTCAATATTGACACCTGATACATCAAATGAAGTACTGTTGAAGTCTTCGTCTGGCATGACTAAACCGGGTAATGCTAAGCTACGGAGGTAACGTCTCCATTGGTTACGCACCAAATCCAGACGAGCAAAACGCAAGGTAGTTTCTGCATCGAAACCAGTCATGTACATTCGCATGAAGCGAATAGAACGAAAATCTGGAATACCGCCTACTTTGCCTGTAAATTCGGTTACTGGTATTTTCATTTGATACCAATAAACAGACTCGGAGTTGTTGTTGGCATCGGTGTAATCCATGCGAACAGAATCAACGGTGTATTGCGTGAAAGCTACTTCTTCTGCATTGGAACCACCATCTCTACGAATAGGGATACGGTATTGGAAGAAAGATTCTTGTTCGTTGAGTGTATTATCTTTGTTCAAATCTTCCGAATCGGGTACGTTGGTAGCTGTAGAGATCGTTTGGTTGGCTCCTGAGGTTGTTCCTGGTTCGTTCGATGAGTTCCCTTGCGGGTTATTGTATTTCTTGTATCGCCCAATGACAGTGTGTCCTGCTGGTGGATTATCGTCGTAGAAAGCATCTCGATAAAATCTAAAATCATCGTTAGCTGGATCTTCTAGTGCTGCTAAATATACAGGATTGTTGGCACCCAATATATTCCGCAAGGAATCTAAATAAGAAGCATAATGCAAGCGCTCGCCTTCATTATCAAATCCATCTAGCCCGATATCTTGTTGGTCACGAATAGCAGGATCATTGTCGAATGCTCTCGTAATAGCTTGCGTACGTGGAATACGTGACCAAACGGTTGTATCCACTCTAGAACTTGCATTGGAATCTGGAATACCGTTCTCAAAGAATAATCTCGAATCTTTCAGGATATCCTCCGATACATCTCCTAGCTCTATATAAAGCTCGCCACCATTTCCACCACGTCCTTCCTTGAACGGGCTCATAACCCAAACTTCTATAAACTCAATATTATTGGCTTCAAAATCATTGTTCTGTAGGCTACGCATGATACCTCCCCACTTTTCGGTTGGGTTGACAAACTCTCCCGTAGTAGGGTCTATATTTTCTGTACTAAAATTGTAAGGACCTCTTTCGGTTGGATAGTACGTCATATCAAAAGTACGTAATCCTTGGTATTGCAATCCAGAGTTTTGGCGGTTCTGAAATACGTCTTGCTGTTGAATTTCTTTGACATACAAACTACTCTGATCAGCGGCTGTAATTCCAGTTGCTCCATTGACGGACAAATTTGGCTCTATATTGTACCAAGATATTTTTGCTCTATTTTTGTTGTAATCCAAATCGTTGGCGAGCTTCGCTTCTGGAAACATCGGACTGCTACCATCATCGCTTGGCGTAGAAGATAGTACCCAATTGAGACTAGGAATGGACAAGTTAAAATTGCTAGCACTTCCCTCAAAATCATCAATATAAACAACGCCACCTTCATCAGTTCCCTGATCAATAATACTAGGCGAACCTGGTATCAGGTGGGCAAATTCTCCTGTAAAGGAAATTGTTGACATTGCCTTGGTGTTGATCAACGGTATTTTGTCGATAATACGAGTTAGCCATGGAGCTTCGGTACTATATTGTATATCAAACCCATAGATACTATTGGCAATAGGGTCGTCGCCATAGTTTACTTTCTGTGTAAATGGACGTTCGTTGAGGTGCAAGAACGTAGCTCCAATATTGAATTTGTCGTTGATGAAATAATCAAAACGAGTTCCAAAAAAGCCCTGTTGGTTGAAACCAAAAGTAGCGTTATCTTCAAACGCAACGCGTACGGGTTGCCCCGAATTGAGGTATGCTTCATTTAGTATCTTGATTCGACCCAAGTTGTAGTCAATAGTATAATCGGTTCCTTCGGTCAAGGTACGACCACCTGCCGTAACGACTACAGACCCTTTGGGGATATTGAATCCACCTAAAGAAATTTCAGACGAGACACTCGACTTGTAACGCCCTCTGATGATAAAGCGGTTGTATTCTGGAAATTGTCGTGCAATCGTAATCGTTGAATCGTACAGCTCGTTGTACACATACTTTTGAGCCGCTGGGTGCAAACTAGCTGGGTTATTGGGGTCGCTCAAAAACTTATTTTCGAGCGAGCTACCAAATGGCTCTAGTACTGGGAAAATCACTCGCCCATTCTGTGGTAGAATAGTAATCCCGGGTACATAATCAAACTGCCCATCTCTAATCGGGTCTCTTGCTCTATTCAAGTTATCTAAGTTGAACAAGGTCAAAAGTGGCACGTCCTCGATAGGACCATCTGGCAAAAATCTTTTCTCTCCTCCTCCTGGATCTTGATAGAATACATCCAACATGAAATCTTCTTCATTAATTTGGTATGCTCCTAGCGAGTAGATATTCTTCATCATCAAGTCCCATATCGGCAAATCGACACGAGTACGGGTACCTTTCAGCAACTTGAGGTGCATGACATTGAGCGTGTCGGCATCGGTCGGCAAATCTTGTGCAAACTCTCCTACCTGATACGTCTTGCCATTGTAAGTATATTGATAGGCTACGGCAACGACATCGGTTGGCTTAATCGAAGTATTGACCGAAATGTATCCTAATTTGGGGTCGTAGTTAAATTCTGTTTCTGCAAGTTTTCTAGCTCGGATTTTAGAAAAATCCTCTGCATCGCTCATATTGAAATTTGTTTGCAGTGTACTGATAGAGTTTTGCAAACTTCTAGCTCCATTGCTTTGTAGCAATTCGCTGTAGAGTGTATTGGCATCATTGTCAGGCAGTCTATTGTTGTACAAATCGACTCCTTGTTCGGTAGCGATAGCAGGATTATAAGTGTTGTTACTCACCATCTTATTGATGTTGGTTTCACCCAAATCCGCATACGCTACAATATCTCTTACGCCTTCTGTTACGTTACGGTCATTGGTTACCCAAACTTCTATTTTGGTAATATTGAATAACGAGTTGACGAGTGGTAACGTTTTTAAACTTTGTTCGTAGTTCTCTCTGTTGTAATGCGAGAGGAAGAAATGACGGTTTTCGTCGTATTGGTCAGCAGACACTTCAAAGTTTTGCAATTGCGACCCACCTTGTATTTGTATTTCTTTACGTTTGGTTTGGCTTTGCGAAGCAACCAAAGAAACACTCAATCGACCAAATTGCAAATCGGTACGGAAACCAAATAGGTTTTGGCGACCTTGTATCAGTGAAGAACGCAGTGGAAAACTCACGTTACCTGCTTCGATTTTTTTGATAATATCATCTTCCGAACATTCGGTATCGCTCAGGTATTCTACTTTGATTTGTCTATCAAAGTCAAATGTTGCTTGTGTATTGTAGTTGAACGAAAGTTGGAGCTTCTGCCCTATCTTACCGACTACACTCAGCTGGATATTCATATCAAAATCAAACCCACCTTGTTGCTGCTGTTGTTCTGTCAATATAGGATTGGCGATTCGCTGATAATCGAACCCAAAAGTAAGATCAATGTTACCTTGTGGACGGACATCAATTGTTGACCCACAAAATAGGCGTTCGGTCAAACTTTGTTTGATATTTTCTTCGTAGGGGGCAATAGGATCACCTGCGGTGACAATACCTGTTTTGTTTCGTTTCGCCAATTCTTTGTAATAAGAACTGTCCTCCTCTTTTTGTCGCCACGCCATATATTCTTTGGGTGTGAGGTACATGGGAGGGCGATAGTTGGCACCTTCTACTGTCTCGGTCACGATATAGTATCCAGATTCTACGTCATATTCTACGCTCTTCTCAATGACTTTGGGGTCTTTGAGATCAAATGGATTTTTTTGACCATCGGTCACATAATTTCCTTGTCGGTCTTGAAGTGGCGGCAAGGTATCTGGAGCATTAATCGTAATAGGTAATGTCCAATAGTTGTCATTTAGGTTGTAATGAGTAGGCTTGTTTGGGGAAGCCCAACATACAGTAATACCGAGTAGCAATGACAAACAGCTAAAACTAATAGTCTTAAGATTCATATAGTTGGATAGAATTATTCGCTGACAAAATGGCGTACGAGTTCTTTCAAAATAAAAAGTCAGCCCATACCAAGCTACAAAAATATTGAATTTCATTGGCTTTGTATGGGTATCCTAACAATTAATTTGGAATAGCAATATAGATTAACAGTCTATATCAGACTTATCTTGTCATTGACCTAGATTAAGAAGCATGATAGCGGCAAGTTTTATCAAAAATCGTTTTAGGTGATTATTGACACGTGGGCAACAAGTAGCTGGCTTCAAATAGAATGTGTAGAGGTTCTGGCGAATAGTGCAGTATTTAGAGTTCACTAATGGACAGATGCAATGGACAAAAGAAGTATTAGACAGGAGTTATTGACCTAGTAGCTGCGGTTGGTACCGCAATTAAGAAGCCAATTGTGCTAATGCTAGTTTGATGAGTACTCCTGCGTCGTCAACGTCTGGACTGGTTTTGAGTACTCGATTAAGAGTTTTTTGGACTTGCATCTTATTAAACCCTAACGCAACCAAGGCGGCAAGTGCTTCCTCTCGTGCTACATTATTGTTTGTTAAAGTTTGAGCAATCGCCAAGCTTTCTGCTCCACTGTCCTTCAATAGTTTATCTTTTAGTTCGAGTACAATACGTTTGGCAGCCTTCGGTCCAATTCCTTTTGCGGTCTTGAGTACGGCTATATTTTCTGCTATAATAGCTCCTCGCAATTCGGCAGCCGAAAAAGCAGAAAGGAGTACTCTAGCGGTATTGGGTCCTACACCTGATACACCGATTAGATGACGGAATAGGTTTCGTTCTTGTTCTTCTGCAAAACCATATAGCGTTTGGCTATCTTCTTTGACGACAAAGTGCGTAAGTATGGTTACTTCTGTTGCTTCCTTAATTTCGTGATAAGTATTGATACTAATGTGTACCAAATAACCTAAGCCTCCCGTAGTTTCTACAATAATCTCTGTTTGACTCTTGTGCGTTATTTTTCCTTTGATGTAGGCAATCATATTTTTTTTTGATTAAGTGTTACTGTAAAGTTACCGTAAGTTTTGTTAGTAACCAACCACAACAGTTGTTAATATAGTTTAACTACTTGACAAGGCAATTTGGTTGGTAAAGTAGGCACATAAAAAAAGACTATCTTTTTGGATAGTCTTTTTTTATGTGCCTACTTGTGTAGTATTCGATTTGGTTATTTGAGGTCTGTATCGTAGTAAATAAGTACTTCATTTTTGATAGATTTCATTTTGTCGGCTCCTACCTTAAAATCTTGGCGTGCAACTATCATATCGCCTTTAACGTGTAGCACGTTTCCATTCTTTGTCAATACAAATTCGGTATCAAGTTCTTGTGTCGTTCCTTTGAGTTCCAAATCTACTTTTGCTTTGTAACGGTCGTCTTCTATTAGAGATACATCTCTGATGGTTGCTTTCGCTATTGGGTGATTCGTGCCATCTAAATATTGTTCTGTTTTTAGATCTTGCGTCAATCGTATGGTGCGTTCATAGACAGAATTAATGTCGATATAAACGACTGCATTTAGGCGTGTGATATCATCGTTTGGCATATTTATTTTGCCAAACACCCATTTTCTAAAAGTGCCATCAGCTTTGTAGAGGGGGGATTCTGCTTTGAACCCTAGCTTGTCATTTGTTTTTTCGGGCCAATTGGTGGGGTCTTTCAAATTAAGAGAACTATTACCTTTGCTGGTACCTGAAGTAGTACCACAGGCTTGCAAAAAAAATAAAGCTGCACCTAAAGTAATAATGTACAATAACTGTTTCATAGTATTAAAGAGTTGATATTTTGCTAATTTTTGTCTTTCAAAAAGTAGCTTGACTATAATTTTAAATAACAGGGGAAATTATTTGTTATATATCTAAAAGTATGCTCTTGTTAGTTCGACAGCTGTCCTATAGTGCTATCTTTTTTATTTAACCATAGGTTCAAGCAGCATATCTATTTTGACAACAATGTTGTTGCTTGCTGCTGTTGGCCCTGGAGGTCCTTCTATTTCATAATTCTCCATCAAGTTTTCTATTTTAAAGGAAGCCTGAACATGTATAAACACATTACCTTGATCATCCACGAAGGGTTCGAATTGAGCAGGAGCTTTCACTGTCACTTTCTTTTTCATGAGCGTCAGTTCTGCTTCTACTTGTGTATAAGTAGGGCGTCCTATTTCGATAAGGGCTCCTTTTTTTGCTCGTACTTTTAGTATTCTAAAATTAGCTACTGGGTAATCGTTAACCAACAACATCTTTTTATGCACCTGTTCGTCTAGATCTTCTAATCCCATTGACAACGAGGGTGTTCGCACCTCAAAGTTGCCTTCCATACCAGCTACAAAGAAGCTATCGGCATTCTCAAAAGTAATATGTCCTGTTACATCTTTGACTGTTCCTGAGTATTGGTGAATCGGTGGTGGAAAATAAAACTGTAATGCAGGTTTGTCAATAGAAGAGCTAGAGGTAAACTCCCATCTTTTATTGAATCTAAAGGCATTGACATTGATTGTTCTTTTTTCAGCTTCGGAAGGTGGTGGAGGGATAAAAAAGCCCAAGTCTTCCCAAGTAGTTTTTTTTACGTCGGTACTTATGGAGGAAATAGCATCCCCTTGTTGAGAGTTTTTCCATAGGCGCATCATCTCAATTCTCATACTTTGGGCTGCCTGTGTAAATACTCTTCGAGTACTATTGATGGAGCCTTTGATTGGTACGTCCTTTTGTTCGTAGATAGGCGTAACACAATCGTAATGAGAATATAGCTCATAGCTTACATACAATCGTCCGTCAGTACCTGCATACGGATAAAAATTAAGATAGAAAATCTCATCTGTCAATAGAAAATTTCTGTGATTGTAAAAAATAAAATCTGGCATTCCTCTTCTGATACCTGCCCAAACATCTTTCATGAACAAGGCAGGATCAAATCCTTCGGGGATAGTCCCTGCCAATGGCGTAATCTTGGACTGGACAAAAAACTTAGAGCGTCCTTCTTCATAAACCAAAGCATTGGAAACCGTATATTCACCTGCATCAGATGGCATAAACTGTACGGTACTAATGAAATTTTTGAGACGATTGAGCGTATTGTAGCGCCCCTTATACACTTTGCGACCTAAGTAATTTTGATAGACGATAAATGGTGTATATTTGACTTCAGGAGGAGCTCCTGCTGTTTCTACATCTACAATTTTGCAGGGTACTCCTATAGCCTTAGCGAAGGAGTCGAGCTTATAAATATGTTTAATTGTAAATTCTGATTCTTTGCCTTTTTGGATAAAAACAATAAGCTTTTCTTTCTCGATAACTTCCTCCTCTTGTGCTTCTGCCAAGAATGGTAGTGATACAAGAACGACCCATACTAGTACAGCTTGTACTAGATAGGTCGTTATGCAATCTCTTTTATATAAGTACATTAATCAATGTTTTTTTTGAGACCTGTAAGCGCAACAAATAACTGAAGTTGTTGGTTGGCTCCACTGTCTTTTAGTGGTAAAATATGCAACTACAAAGGTAGTGAATTTAAAGCCAATGAACTACTCTTTCCTTCTATAACAGCTATTCGTTATTTGTGTTTCACGATGTCTTCTCCTGATAGACTAATCAAGAAAGCTTCTAGATCCGATACCTCTTCTGAAGTTAGATGTAGTGCATCTGGTATTAGTTCTCCTCTACCGAGTGCATCTGCTCTAAACTTTCGTGGCGTATTATAATATTCGATAACTTCTCGCAAGGTCTTGATACTACCATCGTGCATATAGGGTGCAGTCATAGCCACACTACGCAGTGAAGGCACTTTAAACTTGCCATTATCTTCTTCTTTCTTAGTGTAGTTCCCTCTTCCTTTGTCATCATATTCCTTACCATTGTACGTACCAATATTCTCAAAACCACCACTAGTAAAATCATCGCCCATATGACAGTTGACACATTGTGCTTTGCCTGCAAAAAGCTCTAACCCTCTCTTAGCTGATTCGGAAATTGCGTTCTCTGAGCCTGCTACATAACGATCGTAAGCACTTAGGCTGAAAAGCGTTCTTTGGTAAGCAGCTAAAGCTCTACCCAATGTTTCTTGGCTAGGAATCGAAGAATAAACAAAACGGAAAGAAGCATTGTAGTGTTCATTGCTAATAAGTCGAGCTACCGCTTCATCTACAGGCATTCCCATCTCTGCAAAATCTTTTAGAGGAGCCAATGATTGACGTTCTAATGTCTTGTTTCTACCATCCCAAGCAAAACTTTCGTAAGCTCTCAGATTCATGGTAGAAGGTGTATTACGAGCTGTTTCCTGCCCAAACAAGCCTTCACTTATTGCTACATTATCTGCAAAAGCAAACTCTGGCTTATGGCAAGATGCACAGCTAATACTGTGATCCTGTGACAAAATCACATCAAAAAAAAGCTCTTTACCCAATTGCTCTTCTGCATTCAGCTCTGCTGGTTGAAAAGAAAATAGACTGGGCACTAAAACCACTGCTGCTATTATAACTACGATAGGGTAAATATTTTTCATTCTCATCTTCAATTTAATAATGTTTTTTTTGGACTATCTTACATGCAAGATAAATAAATATAGGGTGTTGTTGTTTTTGGTAAGGTTGTTCAATCAAAACAACCTTTAAACTATTTAGTTGAACTAAATAGTCATTTTATTTTAACCCATCTAACTAAAAAGCGTACCAATTTAGTTGAATAGGCTGCAAAATTATTTTTTTTGACAAAAAAATTCACTTTGACATTTACTATCAATGTATTAACGAACTAATTTATTACCAAACATTAATAATTTCAGGTGAAATTTATATACTATTAACAATTAGTTTACTTTATCAGCCACATTTTTGTATTCTGCGTATTGCCTCCCATTCTAGACGTGGCAATATTAAATTGGTCACTATTCAGTGTTCCTTCAGATGCTGGATAGACAAATCGTGCTGGCAATTGGTCTCCATTTTGATTGCCACAAGGAGCACTCAAGAAAGATAATTGTGTCCAATCACCATTGTGATAATCCAACCACCTCCTAACTTCAATATATCCCTCTAAGCCACTAAAATAAAGTGAGATCCACTTTTGCTTCCAGATAGTATTTAAGTTTTGATCGTACTTGATGTTCGCACTGTTGATAAAATCAGCTCGACTGTTCCAACCAAAAGTGCGTTCATCAACATCATAGTAGTCCAGCGCTGCCTCAATCCCCTCGTTGTACAACGTTTCAGCACTAGATCCAGTTAGTACTAAACCTCGTTGTACGATTTCTGCTTGTAGAAATTTTACTTCGCTATATGTCATAAATATACCGTCCGCCTTTTTCTCAGATGTAGGATGAGTGGGATAGTCGTAATAAATAAGTCCTAATCGATTTCCGTCTGTATCACAGTTTCCATTTTGCCAGCCTAAATAGACTGCATTATTAAGATCATTGATTGTTCCATCAGTTTGTCGAGCATATACTCCTAAACGAGGGTCACTTGTCAGGTTAAACGTTCGAACAAGGTTTTCGCCAATACGAACCGCATCAAAATCTCCAGATTTCAACTGTCTAATAGGGTTATTATTAGCCACAGCACCTTGATATTTCAAGACAGCGTTATCAGTATTACTTTGCATCAATTGGTTTGTATTGGTCAGTAGATCTGTCAATTCTACGGTTACATTTTTTTGTTTACTAATACGAACAAGCAATCTTAATCGAAGTGAATTACAGAAACGCTGCCACTTGTTCAAGTCGTTGTCAAACAAAATATCACCATCAATATTGGGTCGATTACCATTCAGTATATCATTTGCTCTGCCGAGTTCTTTCAATAATCCTTTTTCACCAGTATATATCTCTTCTTGCGTATCGTATTTAGGTCGAAAATTCGCTGCTGATTGACCTTGCAGGGCTTCACTGTAAGGTATATCTCCATACATATCTGTTAAAATAGAGAATAAATAACAGCGCCATATTACGGCTACAGCTTCAAATGCTTTATTTTCTTCAAAGATTGCTTGCTGTTCCAGCACGTTAACATCACGTAGTACATTATAAATCGAATTCCATGTGCTAAAGCCTCGCCAACTATAGACATCTACCTCTAATACATGACTCTTAGCCGTAAGTTGTGCAGCGTTGTTTCCTACCAAAAAAGATTGCTCAACAGTAATATTTGCTGTATTTTTGATAATACTTGGCAATATATTACTCAGTGCTGCATTTGCAGGTTGATTAGGGTTCTCTCTTAGCGTTTCAATATCCTCAGTACAACTATTCAGACTAAAGAATAAGCATCCAAGTGTAAAAAAATGGATGATTTTATATTTTATATAAGACATATGTTGACTAACATTTAGAAGTTAATATTAAAATTGAGCCCAAAACTACGAGTAGAAGGTAATTGTGTACTCTCAAAACCATGGATAATTTGATTGTTTCGAATAGAATAAGTTTCTGGATCAATAGAAGGTACGGCACTGAAGAGCAATAAATTACGCCCTATTAAAGAAATTGTAATAGCTCTTATCTTACTTTTCTTTAGCCATTTCTTTGGTAATCTATAACTAATTGACAGTTCTCTTAATTTGACATAAGTAGCATCAAAAGTAGCGGCTTCTATATTGTCTCGACTCGATCCATTGCCATAATAAGCAGAAAAATAGTCCTGTGTAGATGCTTTTTCAGTATTGGGAACCCAATTTCCGTTTGCATCTTGCATCACTCCATTACCCACTACTCCTCCTGCTGTTCTAAGCGTATAAACAGGGCTACCTGTTGCATCATAAGTAATATCATATTCTTCTCGACCATCTAATGTAGATAGATCTAAATTGGGGTCATCATAGTTAGTAATCGTACCTGCAGTATTCATTAATGCATGGGTTCTGCTGTATATCTGACCTCCAAGTTGTCCATCAAACAAAAAGCTAAGACTCCACTGGCCATAATTAATAGTATTTGACAAACCAAAAAAAGCATCTGGCTCATAGCTACCAGCGGATACTCGTTCTTCCGTTATCATGGGTAACCCATCTTTATGTTTGATATTGCCTTGCTCATCACGCTGAAAACCAAATCCTGTCAGTAAACCGAATGGCTCGCCTACTTTTGCCTCTAGTGCCAATCCGTCTCCTACGTCATTTGGGAACATACTAGAAACTAACTGAGTACTAGTAATACCATCTGTGATAGCAGTTACAGTATTTTTATTGTGAGTAAAATTCAAGCTGACTTGCCAATTGATATTTTGCTTTTTGATAATATCTGCTGTTAGCAATAATTCAATTCCACTATTATTTACTGATCCACTATTAATAATCTGACTAGTATAGCCAGAACTAGCACTCGTTGGTAACTCTAATATCAAATTACGACTAGTTGTATTGTAATATGTTCCACTAATATTAAGTCTATTCTGAAATAAACGAGCATCTAGTCCATACTCTAATGAACTTGTTTGTTCTGGAACTAAATTAGAGTTTTTTAGACTACCATTTTGAGTCAATAAATTATATCCACCCCACGTGCCATCATAATCATATACATCCTGCTGTTTATAGACTCCTCCATCTGCCCGCACTTGACCATATGCAGAACGCACTTTCAAAAAATTGAGTGGGGAAGATGTCCGCAAATTCAATAACTCAGATACAACAAAACTAAGAGTTATTGATGGGTAAACATTATTAGTTACAAGACTGCGGTCAAATGGTAGTGTACTATAATTATCTACTCTTCCTGCGAGTTCAGCATGCAAGATTTTTTTGTAAGAAAAAGTATTCACCGTAAACAGACTGTTAATTCCTTTTTTAAACTGATATTGAGTATCATCTGTTTCACCGTTGACATTACCAAGGTTATAGATTCCGGGAGTACTCAATCCGTTAGCTATACTGGTACTAGTCTCCCCTGACTGACGCATAACATTGATAAATAGATTATTAGAAAAGCTGAATGGCTTATTTTTCTTTTTATACCTATACGATAGGGAAGCTTCGATATTTACTTCCAAAAAATCAATCACATCTTTTCTATAGCTTCCTTCAGAGGTTCCTTGCGAGGAGAAGGCTCGTTTAAAAAACCTAGTTTCAACCAAGTTATCTAATCCCATTCTCAATCGTGCCGTTAATTGAGGTAAAAAATCATACTCAACTACCCCACTCGCCAAAAACCTTCCATTATCAAAACTATTCGTATTTTCATTGACCACAAACCACGGATTATTAGTCCAAAGCTCTTCTACGTGCTCCTGCTGAATATCTTTTTTTCCTTTTTGCCAATAATCCTTAAGGTCATTTATATCTGCATTTCTCGGAAAAAATAACCAGCCATAAGCTATTGAACTATTTTCGTCATAGCCTGCACTAGGTACATTTTTAGACCTACTTGTATTGTAAGCAAAATTAGTAGTAAGTCTAAACTTACCATCTGCCAACTTTTCATTTAGATTAAGCTGAAAATTATCTCTATCTAGATTACTATTAGGTACAATATCAGAACTTCTTATAGAATTATAAGACAATCGAAAGTTACCGTTTTCACCACCTTTACTTAATGCAAAATTATTACTAGAAGTAAACCCTACTCTATAGAAGTCTTGTATATTGTTAGACTGTGCTACATAAGGTGTTGCCACTCCATTACTATTCCATTGCTTAATTAAAGACCCGTCCAGTTTGGGGCCCCAGTTTCCGTCATAAGCATCATACAAATTACCCGTGTAAGTATACCCACCCTGATAACTATATTTGCCCTCTCCACCAAATCCATATTCGTTTTGAAAATCTGGCATCTTCAACACTGTTTGGAAAGTAAGATTCGAATTTAGTGTGACTTGCCAGCTGTTTGCGGCATCCGCTGCTTTACTAGTTATTAAAATCACCCCATTATGTGCTCTAGAACCATAAGCTATAGCTGCAGAAGCTCCACGCAATACAGAAATAGACTGTATATCAGATGCATCTATTATTTGAGCAGCATTGCCAAAGTCGATAGTCGAAGACCCATTACTACCATCTCCCGAACTAAATAAATCATTTGTTATCGGTACACCATTCAACACGATTAGAGGTTGATTGTCTCCTGACAGGGAAGCCTCTCCTCTAATTAAAGCACTTACAGAAGCTGTAGGTCCGTTAGAGGATCCTCTTATCTGTACCCCTGGTGATCGACCGCTCAAAGAATGCAAGAAATTAGTCGTTCGGTTAGTTATCATTTCTTCTCCACCAATAGTCTGTATCGCAAAACCTAGTTCCTGCTCACTTCGTGATATACCAAGCCCCGTTCGTACTTGGACTTCTTGTTCGTCAATAGATAAAATGATCTTTAAAATTCGTTCATTTATTGCCACCTTTTGCAGGGCATACCCAATGCCAGAAACAACTAATGTATCGCCTCGACTAGCCGTTATCTCGAATCGTCCATCATAACTCGTATTAACATAACCCTTTTCTATTTTTCCTTGCACATATACCGTGACATTGATTAAGGGAAGTTCACTTTCATCTTGAATAACCCCCTTAATAAGACTCTGTTGTGCTATCGAATTGTATCCAAACAGACAAAAAACAAACAAAAATATTGGTTTACTCCATTGTATCAATGACGACACTTTAGTACTATTAATCATATTAAATGAATTGGAAATCAATGGCTCTAGCCTTGTTAGTAACCATAGGTAAATAGAAACCTTCTATCACCCTAAAAAAAAAATTGAAAAAGTTGTAAAATTATATGGGGGAAGGATAAAAGTAAATTCCTCAATAAAGAGGACTGCATTTTTATTACTAGCGCAAAAATATCCTTTTTGACTTAAAAAAAGCTCGCAGCTGTGTTTTTATTATAATTTTTAAAGAAAAACAGCTTAATTTCGATTAAAACATAAGTTATTTGTTATTTTTAATAAAAAATATTATTAATCACTGATTATCAATATATTACATTAAAATATGAAATTAATTCATACTATGAACTCTAAAAAATACTTATTTTTATTTTGTTGTGGTTTATTCTATTTAGGTGGTTGTACCCCTCAAAATATAGCCGAAGATACTATCGTAGAAGGTATTGTCACCGATCAGAATAACACAGCTATCCCAGACGTAACAGTTACATCTAATACAGGCATGATAACCACCACTGCTGCTAATGGCGAGTATCAACTAGATACAGATTTAAATGGTAGCCTTATCTTTGACAAAGAAGAGTGGCTTCCAATCAAAGTAAATATTGACTTTCGCTCAGTTCTGAATGTCAATATTAAACCAAACGTTTACGCTACTAGTTATTTTAACACAGAAAACAACAAATTGAGTAATCCTAATTTTATACTAAACTCGGTGCAGCCGACACAAAACATAGTAACCCCTGCACCTACCAATAGTTGGTGCACCCCCGCAGCTTATAGTGGTGCTCTAAATGCAACTACTACCCCATGGTACGCTGGTTGGTCTTATTTTGAACATCTATTGCTAAATCAAAATACGCCTAGTCTTGGAACAGCAGGTAAACCTGTTCGAATAATCGATGCTGATTCTTGGGCTCCCCCTGTCAATAGTATAGTCAACTGGACAAAAGACACTGTTTATGTATTAGATGGGTTTGTTTTTGTAGATACCTCTATCACTTTACGTATTCAAGCTGGTACTGTTATTCAGGCAAAAGCAGGGTTACAACTCAATGCTTCGGCACTGATTATTACTCGTGGAGCTAAAATAGAAGCTTTGGGAACTGCAGCAGAACCAATCGTTTTCACTTTTGAGGGTGATGATGGCAATAATAATGCGGTAACAGGTGCCCAAAACAATCGAGGAAAATGGGGTGGTCTAATTATACTTGGTGATGCTATTATCAATATTAATAATGGAGAAGCATCCGTAGAAGGTATACCTACACTAAATACCAAGGGTAGGTTTGGAGGAAATAATGACAATGATAATTCTGGAATTCTTCAATATGTATCCATTCGTCATGGTGGAACTAACATCGGAGCGGATAATGAAATAAATGGCTTGACATTAGCCGGCGTTGGCTCAGGTACAACTATTGACCATGTAGAAGTAATCGGCAATGCAGATGATGGCTTTGAATGGTTTGGTGGTAATGTCAATACTAAATATTTGATCAGTGCTTACTGTGCAGATGATGGTATGGATTCAGACGCAGGCTATCGAGGCAATAATCAATTTATAATTATCTATCAAGATGCTTCAGGAGATAGAGCTGGCGAACATGATGGCGGATTTAGCCCAGTTGATGCTCGTCCTTATTCTACACCTCATTTTTGGAATGTAACTGCTATTGGCAACTCAAACTCTAGTGCCGTTACGTTTAGAGCTAACTCTGGTGGTGCCTATCAAAACTCCATTTTTGTTAATTTTGGGCAAGGAGTAGATATAGAATATGATATGGAAGTTTCTCAGCACTCTTACACTCGATTCGAAAAAGGTGATCTAAACATTACCAACACTACATTTCATACAATAGGAAGCAACAACATATTCGTGACTACAGTCAAATAAGCAACTGTTTTGTTAGTCGTACTATCAGATTATTTTTTTATTGTTAATAGAGATTCCTAATAACCTCTATTATTCATCAAAAACTGTATTTTTGTACTGCTCAAGGAGTTTAGTTGAAGATAAAATTGGTTATAACTCTTCCATAACAATCCACTGAGTGGATGCCAAAAATTGGTATCCTTTTTTTTACAAAAAAATAAACTTATGCTTATTCAAACTTTTCGTTCCAAGATACATTGTGCTACCGTTACGGAAGCTAATCTCAACTATGTAGGCAGTATTACTATTGATGCTGACCTAGTAGATGCCGCCAATATGATTGTGGGCGAGCGTGTTCAGATTGTCAATAACAATAACGGTGAGCGCTTGGAAACTTACATTATAGAAGGAGAAAGAGGCTCTGGCACTATTTGTCTCAATGGTGCTGCTGCACGCAAATGTCAAGTAGGTGATGTGCTCATTATTATCGGCTATGGGCTAATGACTCCTGAGGAAGCTAAGGCGTTTGAGCCAACTATTATTTTCCCTAATGCCAAGAATCAACTTAAGTAGTTTAAGTAAGTGGACACAAATAAAGTGGGCAGCTATTTCTTTTCATAAGAAATAGCTGCCCTTTTTTTATTGGTTATTCAATGGCTCTTTTTGAGCTGTGTTCTCCCTGTAGATAATTGGCGGTAAGCCCCAAAAAGAATGTGTAAATAGCGACTCCCACAGAAGAAAGCAGCGTATTTTCTGTCAAGAAAGACAGCAGCATAATACTCAAAAAAATCAATAGAAAATACTGCTGATACTGCCGCTTATCCCAAAAAGGATAGAATATAGCAAACAAAAAAATCAAAAACCCAACTACTCCTGCCGCCACATATATCGTCAAAAATTGATTGTGCGGATACATCACTTTTTGTTCTGGATACGAAGCTTTGTACATCTTTTCTTGCTCATCTAGTAGGTCGCCAATCCCGACACCCCACCAAGGCGATTTTTGAGCAACTTGCCACGCCATTTGGTACGATAGCAGTCTTCTGGTATCGGAATATTCGCCGATTTCGCCTAGCTCAAAAAGCTTGATGTTGAATCTTGTCAATTCGTATTTGGTACGAATACTAGGTACATATCGCACCGCAAAATAAGGAATAGCCATAGCTGTAATCAATACAACTATGCCGAGTTTGTATCGACGTTGTCGCAGCATCAATTGCATAATAGAAATACCAACGCCTGCATAAAACCCCAACAACCCTGTACGAACAGAAAGTATATGCACGGAGAGTATCAGCAGAAAAATGCTAACCAACAGTAGCCACTTCTCGATATACCAATAAGACTGCCGATAGGACCTGGAAGAATACAACCAAATCCCACCAAAAATAGCAATATTGGTCATTAGACTAAATCGAATGTGCTCGCCATTGGGTGTTGGTATCGCTCCAGAAGCTTTGAGTATCGCTTGCATCTCCTCAAAATGCAGTAAATAATTACCCAACACAGCAAGACAAGCTACGGTCATGCTATAGCAGAAAATTGCCAAGAGTTGTTGGTATTGCTTGTTCGTCCAGTCAGGTATTGCCGCAAAGGAAAAAGGCAACACCAATAGTGGTAGTGCAATACGAATACGATTCATATTTTCGGTCGTATTTTCGGAGAGCAAGGCACTTATCAATATCAAAAAAAATAGACTAGCGGTAGCTAAATGCGTTTTGTTTTGCCACAGCCGACTCCAAAGTTTGTCTTGCACCAAAGCAATAATAGCTGCTACCAAAAGTAGCAACATGCCTATGGTCGTCAAAAACTTGGAACCTATCATTCCAGCCATAATAACCACACTCGCAACATATCCTATTCGGCTACTCCAAGGAGTAGGTCTAAGGGATAAATCGGACATACTTGATGGTCTTGTTGAGTGCCAAGTGCATACGTTCGTAGTAGGTCTGAATTTCTAAATCAGGGTTTTCCAATTCGCTGGCATAAATATCTGCGTTCTTATAGAGAATTGGTATTTTTTCTTCTTCCAGCACCTCTAGCGTAAATTCGTAGAGTTCGGTCGAATCACTTTTGTAATGCACCAAACCACCTTCTTTCAGAATATTTTTATAAATCCCCAAAAAACGAGCGTGTGTAAGGCGTTTTTTGGGCTTTTTGTATTGTGGGTCAGCAAAGGTAACCCAGATTTCGGCTACTTCGCCTGCGGCAAAATAACGTTCCAAAAATTCTATACGAGCTCTCAAGAAAGCGACATTTTCTTCGCCATTGTCGAGTGCTTCGCTTGCTCCCTTCCAGATACGATTTCCTTTGAGGTCAATACCAATAAAGTTTTTGTTGGGGTATCGTTGCCCCAATCCCCGAGCATAATGACCTTTCCCGCAAGCCAATTCTAATACAATTGGGTTGTCGTTGCCAAAATGTTCGTTCCATTTACCTCTTATATCTAACTCTTCCTCCTCGCTATTGATGACGATTGGTTCCGTAAAGTTCTTGGAACTGTATACGTTTTTGAACGTGCGAATCTCTGCAAATTTTCTTAATTTATCTTTTCCTGCCATTTTTATTATACGTTTTGAAGGTCGAAAATACGGATATACTTTTCATCGAAGTCAATATTTCCATTTTTTTTAAGCTTATTCAGTGTACTATTCACTGTTTGGCGAGAAGTAAAGGTCAATTTGGCGATTTCTTTGTTCGTCAATAAGTTTTTGACTACCCATTGTTCGCCTTCTTTTTTGCCAAAATCTTGTGCGAAGTTTTGCAAAAAATCAATAATTCTACTTTTGGAATCTTTGCCAATCAAGCCCGCTATTTTATTTTCGAGCTTACGCAATCGCCAGCCAATCAATTTATATACAGCCGCATTAAAACCTTTGTTTTTTGCCATCACGGATTGTAGTTCTTCTACTCGAATCGTACAAACCAATACATCTTCGACCGCCACAGCAAAATCTGTTGCATTGCCATCACATAACGCCATTTCGCCAAAAACACTTCCACCCTTGAGCAGATATTTAAGATTTTCTTCCCCAGTATCGGTATAATTTCCAATTTTGACCGCTCCTTCTTTGAGCATATAGATGGTCTTGGTCGAATTGAACGGAAACATAATTGGGTCGTCCTTTTTGTAGCGAATATGGGACATTCGCTCTGCCATTTCTTGCCGTTCTCTTTTAGATAACGGTTGGAGCAAATCAAATTGTTCGAGATACCAAAGTTTGGCGGCGGTCTGCATGCTAACGATTGTTTTTGTGGCTAAAAGTAGTCTTGAGTTATTAGAAAGGGTCTCTAATATAATATGTTTTCACCCAAAAAGCCTATTCCAATAGTTTATTTCACATTTCATTAGTGTTCCTTTAGACACGCTCTTAGTTATGAAGTGCTGCTAGTCTTGGTAATGCAAAAACATCTCTTGATCCTCCAATAGAAACCAAATCCCTCCGTCTTCATCTTCCGATATATAAGAAATAAAAACTTGCGTATCCTTCAATATAGGTTGGCAATCATTGTTATCACAACGATAAATAGCCCCGTCATAAGTATTGACCCACATTCTACCCTTTTTGTCTAGATACAAGCCGCCATTACGTGTCAAATATTGATTGATTCGTTGAGGAACAAAGAGGGTTTGCCAAATCGCTTTGCTTGTCCATTGTTTGCCATCATATTGGTGTATTCCTGCTCTATTTTGCAACACAATATTGCCATTTGGCAACTCTATCATTCCTCGTACTCCATGTCGATCCTTATAAGACAGACCTCCTAATACAGGTGAATTATCTTCCTCAAAGTATGTCCATTCTTTGCCATTCCAACAGCCTAGTTTATTTGATTCATGCAGCCAAATATCGCCATTTTTTGTTCCTAAAAAGTGTACAAAATTGGTACTGACAGACCGAATACTACGAAGTGGTTCCTTGGAATCTAGAACACCATAATAGAGATTCTTATCGGCTACTATCCAAAAACCACCTTTGTCTGTCCAATGTATATTATGGATAGACAACGTTCTTTCTAGTTTTTGATCAAAGAGTTGTTTCCTAGTAATTTTGCCGGAAGAATCTTCCGAAATCATTTCACCTTGATTGGTTAGGAAGTACATATTCTGGGTTGCCGTGTCAAAGTAGATATGGACTACTCTCACTCCAGCAAAATCTAACTTTGTCCATTCGGGTGCGTTCAGTTGCTTTACATAAACACCATCATTACCATTGCAGTACAAGGCTTTGTTTCTCCCTTCTATCAAATTCACATGCTGCCAATCCGAAGAAAAAGGTACCCTCCGAAGCTTAAAATCAACAGACTTGAACTCTAATAAAAGCCCGTCATCGGTGTACCAATTTCCTTTGCTATCCTGAATCAGTTGTTTGGATTCACTTTCACTCATACCATTGGGAGGCAACTCTAGTTTAATGGTCGTCATTTTGTTGTTAGCATAACAATACACTAACCGTTGTTCATCGTCATGAAAATAAATAGCACCTGTCGGGTCTGCTGCCATTTCACTAATTTTATTTTCAGTATTTAGTAGCACTTCCGCATCTCCTATACTATTTTTAGTAGGCAGGTTAGGCAATTTATAGATGACATCATGATAATCTCTAAAATATAGATTGCCCTTACTATCCAGCCAAAGATTGGACGCAGAAGAACCACTTAAATCTATCCTTGTTGACCATTTTTTTCGACTAGGGTCATAAGTTAGCACCTCTTTTTCGTACTGTTGTAGCAGATGCACCAATCCATTATCATCAACTACCATTTGACGAATGTAATATTTATTATCATTATGTTTATAGTTATATTTTGGGGGGAGGTCTATTACTTCCATCAGTTTGCCATTGTGCCTCCCTATTTTGTTATTTTCTAGGTACATCCACAAATCGTTTTGGTTCCCAACAGCTATCGCTTCTGTGTTGGAAAGATGCCTTTGATTGGTATTGTATGACTTCAATTTGCCATTGACAGCGACTCTGTAATACACCTTAAATTGATCTCCTCGATAAGCAAAAACATGGTCTATATTGAGTAATCTACCCTCCACTGTTTTGCCTTCTACCAAATAAGGAATCCATTTATTATCTTTTAGATAGAGTATTGTGCAGTCATGACATGCCTGCACAACCGTTTCTCCCGAAAGTCCTTTAGCTAAAGTGACCTGATTTGTCTGCAATCCGTCCAATACGGTATGCTGTTTTACTAGCTTACCTTTTTTGGTGTATTGCAATAGTACCCCTCTCGTAGCGACCCAAATATGATGTTGATCTACCATCAAATCGTTGCTGCTATTCGTATAAGTATAGCCAGTAAGTTGTTGGGCTTCAAGCCCATTTATTGCCAAAAAAAAAGTGGCTAACAGTAGTATTAATTTCATGTGTAAGGTGGATTTTAATTGAGAATTTATTTGGGGAGTTGATACCGAATGAGACTTCCTGTTTGCAATAATAGATAGATAATACCTGTTTGATTCTCCACAATTTTGATAACATTAGTACCATTAGGTGGCACAATCGTTTCGCATTGATTGCCTTGACAACGGTCAACGCCTCCATCTAGATTGATGAGCCAAAGTGCTTTTTTGCTATCTTCAAAAAGTCCATTGATTATGCTGCTTCTTTTGGCTAATTTCCAATTGAGTTGCCCTGTCCAGCGTTTTCCATCCCATTTTAGTACGCCTTCCTTCATGCTCGTAATCAGTATATTGCCCTGTTGGTCTTCTAGCATCGTTGGCATGTCTATCGTCGCAATCAGATTGAGCCCTTTTATTTGTACCCCCAACCCTTCTGTTGGATAACCACTAAACGATGTTTTTTGGTTGGTGGCAGTCTGCCAATAATCTATCCCTTTTAAACTTCTACTCCAGACATTTTCTTTTTGGTCTTCGAACAAGACTTGTCTTTCTCGAAACCCATAACGAGCCCCCATAATAGACCCAAAACCTATAAACGATTTGGTAAGACCTGCATAATACGTTTGCTCTATATTTCCTTCGGGCGTCATCTTATAAGTCGCACTATCTGTGGTGATCCATTGGGTACCATTTTTTTGTACAAACACATCTCCTAGCCTAATAGATTGGGTATGTAGCTTGCCCGACAAATAGTAATTCCGAATCGTTCCGTCCGCCTGTTTGCGTATAAGAGTCGCATCGGACACCAGTATTTCCCAATCGTTATTATTGGCAGCAAAGTACCTTACCGCCTTCCCTCTTTTTGCCATCACCGACAGATAGACCAGTTCTATTTGTTGCTTTTGGGTATTGACCCGATAGACACCTTCTTGTCCGTCTATCGCCCAAATAGTACCATCTTCACTCTGTTGTAAGTTGCTCAAATATAAATGTGTAAAACGCCCTTTTGAAGTCATATTTTGCTTCACATAAGTGGCTTTGACATGCCCGACAGGATCAAATTGCACCAGCTTACCTACACAAGAATACCAAGTATTATCATCTTTATCCACGAACAAATCAATGCCCAAAAAAGAGCCATATCGTATTGGCGTATGTTCTTTCTCTGGTTTTTCGACCACAATATATCGCCAGTTAGTCCCATTGTATTCGTACAGGTTGCCCAATTCAGTGGCAAACCAATACCTCCCGTCAGCAGCTTGTGTACCTAGATTAATTCGGTCGAAAAAATCAACCTCTGCATCATAAGGTCCGACGGGTAGTGGTACCGTTTCCCATTTATCATCCCCTTTGTAGCAATACATGGTATCTTTATTTTCGGTTATCGTCCAGAGGTGTTCGTTATTATCCACAAACACGACTTTCTTTTGCCATTCTTTGAGTCCTCCATAACCACGTCCCTCGCTTTTGACAAATTGGTAGTTATATTTTCTGTAATGATACCATATTTTTCCTGATTCGCTATAGACCCAAATCGTACCATCTTTGTCTTTGTACAATCCTTTCAGTCCGTTTGTTTTTTCGATGGGATACAGCTCAAAACTGTTCCCTTTTTGGGATAAGTGCAATACTCCTTCTTTACCTAACACCCACCGTCTGCCCGTTTTGTCTAGTAACGGCAATGGATAATTCTGATTACTCAATAGTTCACTACCTGTCTTCCAATCGGCAAAACGATAGGTTCTGTCATCAAGTATCAAGGTACTGGAATCTTCTTCAAAGTAAGTATATCCCAATACCTTCGTATGGGTAGTATTCTGTTGCAGTACCAATCGAGATTCTTCAGGAATTTTGGTTGGTTGATACCGTTCCCATTTCGACTGTTTTAGCACAACAATACCACCTTCACTTTGTGCCAATAGCTGCCCTTGTTCATCTCTAATAATATTCCATACATTCTCATTGAGCAAGCCATCAAAGATGGTATATTTCTGGAGTTGTTTCCCGTTTTTGTCAAGTTCCAATATGCCTCCATTAGTCGCCAACCAAACACGGTCTTGTTCTATTAGCATGGCTTTCGGCAACGAGGTATTGCTCCAATATTGCATTGGTGCTTTTTGTGCTTTTGCAGAATGAATAGCTACTCCGATTAAGAGTAGTAACATTGTATATTTCATTTTCATTAATTTGGGTTTTATCTCAAGTGGCTAATCTTCTATTTGTCCTAGAAAACATTGTTATTTTTTAGGGCTATATTTCAACAGAGAAGCATCGGTTGCTATCCATATATTGTGTTGTTCGTCTTCCGTGACTTGCAGGCTAGTTGTTGCCTTATCGTAAGTAGCAATTCGTGTCGCCAAACCGTTCTCTACTCGCCAAATCTCACCTTCGCCCAATATCCACAAGTGTTGTTTATTGTCCAAGTACAATAGCCCACTTTTAGCAAACTTTCTTAGCGTGTCGGCTGCGTAAGCAATGGGATAAGGCCTCCATTGTTTGTTCTGCCATTGATAATACAATCCTGCGGCATCACCTCTATACAATACACCTGCTGGGGTTGCTACTATCTCTGCCATGTTTGTTGCTATGGAAGTAGCTCGATATTTTTTGCTAGAGGGCGTTGGTAGTGCTGCGATTTCCTTTTGGTTGCCGTTGGCATCTATGTAAGTCAGTTTACCATCAGATACAACCCAAACTTTTTGGGTCGGGTCTTGATACCAAGTTTGACCTTTATATATTGGTACTACATACTCGCTATTAGCAATACTTTGGGTCGTATTCTCTCGCTTATTCAATTGCCAACTATTCCCTTTGTCATCCCATTTTATTTCGTTGTATTGATACCAATCATAAAGCGTATCGTTGAGCCCTTCTACTTGATAATAAAAAAGATTGCCTTCTGAATCTGTGCGTTGTAGTCCGTCTTGATGCAGCCAATAAACTGCTGGGATACTCGCTTGATAATGTGCTGCCTTGATGGTATCGTCCTTGAGTTGAACTTCTATCTGATAGGTAGCTTCTAGTCCTGCCAAGTGTTGCCAAACTTCGGTCGTATCTCCAGCAGTAGCAGCGACTATCTGCTCTAGCGTCATGGTCAAAAACATAAACGTATTGGGATTCGGATAATTGGCTTTTGACCATTCTCGCTTGGTTCCTGTTTTTGTATTTTGGTAGCTCACAAACGATCCATTGGTCGTCCAGATATGCTCTTCTTTAGCGACCAAAACCTTTACTCCTTCATGTGCCTTATTCGCCTTAGCGGTCTGTTCGTCATATAGCACAATTTGCCTAAAACTACCATTGTCATACTCCAAAAAATTATTGCGGTCGGTCGTAAAATATGGAACTCCATTATCATAAATCCTACTGGTAGATGGACTGCTTGTCACGGTACTAAACGCCTTCAATCGTATCGGCTTTCCATCTGCCGTCCAAGGCAATTCATGCCTTTGAAAGTTGATACCATCAAAACTAAACAGTGTATCACGGGTCGGAGTACTGAACCACAAGTCATTGTTGGCTATTGCCAAAAAAACGCACCGATTCATTTTCTGACACGCTTGGCTGCTACATTTTTGCCAAGTGTCTTCACTCTTCGAGTAAATCAATACATCTGTTCCGTTATAATACATCAACTTCCCTCCCTTGTTCCACAACCTACCATATTCTGATGTTGCTATGGGATATTGCTTGCCTGATTCGTAATGAATGATTGCCTCTTCTGTACGGTACCACAATTGTTCCTCCTCGTCTAGCACAAAGGCATTGGGTACTAAGTCTTTTGGCTCTTTTTTGCTACGAAACTTGTAGGCTTTACCTTTAGACTCTAGCTCTATTTTTTTTTGCTTTTTACTAACTACTCCATGCAGGGCATCTGTAAAAAAAGGTTGTTCTCCTCTTTTTATTTTTTTGCGTTTCCACAGACCATTCTCTAGCTCAAAAAACTCTTCTGAACTGGTATAGACCTCGAATTTGTTCGTGCTAAGCTCTTGCATTTTTCGTATCTCATAATCTGGCAATCCATTTTGTGCATTATGCTTTTGTAGCAATTTTCCATTTTTGTCTAGCTCTAGCAATGCAGCATTGCGAGCCAAAACCCAAAGTCGGTTAGATGTTGCTGCTATTAACTGTTGATCCGTTTCGTTATTATAAATTTGCAATTTTTGTGCTTGCACAATAGTACTTAGCAATAGAAAAAGAAGGAGTGATGGTGTTTTCATTATTTGGGTTGTATTAATTAGGTATTTCTATATTAAAAATACCAACATTGCGTTAGTATTTATAAATATAAATACATTCCTGCCAAAAATAGCCCTTATCGCAAATAAATTCACAATAAGGGTTATTTCAATCGAGGGTATTAGAGGCTATTACATCAATGTACTTTCCAAAAAGTCGTTCTTATCAGGATAATCGGTCGTGTAGTGCAGTCCTCTACTTTCCTTGCGAGTAGCTGCCGAGCGAGTGATCATATACGCTATCGTAATCAGATTTCGCAGCTCACAGAGTTGTGGCGAAATCGTAGTCGTCATGTAGAGCTGTTCGGTCTCTTCATAAAGAATGTGCAGACGCTCAAAAGCTCGCTTGAGACGAACGCTCGAACGCACAATTCCGACATAACTACTCATTATTTCTTTGAGCTCTTTGACACTTTGTGTTATCAATACCAACTCTTTGGGGTCGGTCGTTCCTGTCGCATCCCAATCAGGAATCCCCTCTTGGTAGTCAATATTTTTGATTCGCAAAGAAATATCATCAACAACTCTTTCGGCATACACCAAGCCTTCGAGTAGTGAATTGGATGCCAAGCGATTGGCACCGTGTAGCCCTGTACAACTGCATTCGCCACAGGCGTATAAATTCTGAATAGACGTCTGACCATACTCATCTACTTTGACTCCTCCACAGATATAATGTGCCGCAGGCACTACTGGAATATAGTCTTTCATAGGGTCTATGCCTAAACTTTTACATTTGTCGTAAATAGTCGGGAAGTGGGCATAAAAATCTTCTTTGTCCAGATGGGTACAATCCAGTGACATGAAGTCCTTTCCTTGCATTTTCATTTCGTTATCTATCGCTCTTGCTACAATATCTCTAGGAGCTAGCGACTTGCGTGGGTCGTATTTTTGCATAAATTCGGTACCATCAGGCATACGCAAAATAGCCCCAAAACCACGTACAGCTTCCGACACCAAAAAAGCAGGATTTTCGATAGCTGGATTAAAAAGTGAGGTGGGGTGAAACTGCACAAACTCCATATTTTCAATTCTCCCCTTGGCTCGGTACGTCATTGCCATGCCATCACCTGTAGCAATATCTGGATTTGTTGTTGTTTTGTACACCTGCCCTGCTCCACCAGAAGCAAGTACGGTTATTTTAGCCAAAAACGTTTCAATTCCTCTCGTTTCTGTGTTGAGTACATAAGCACCATAACATTTAATATCAGGCGTTAGTCGTGTCACATTTCTACCCAAATGATGCTGCGTAATCAAGTCAATAGCGAAGTAATAATCATAATACTCCAAGTTGGGGTAGCTTTTTGCTTTCTCGTTCAACGCACGTTGAATCTCCCACCCAGTCAAATCTTTGTAGTGGAGGATTCTATTTTCCGAATGTCCGCCTTCTTTGCCCAAATCATATTTCTCGGCATTTTTAGCTTTATCGAATCGAGTTCCCCAATCAATCAATTCTTTGACTCGTGTAGGACCTTCCTTCACCACTATATCTACGGCTTGTTTATCACAAAGTCCATCACCTGCATCAAGGGTATCGGCAATGTGTTTTTGATACGAATCGGTATCGAAATTCCAAACGGCAGCGACACCACCTTGGGCGTATCGAGTGTTGGACTCTTCCTTGCTGGTCTTGGTCAAGACGCAGATTTTTTGGTCGGGGTGACGTTCTGCCATCTTGATAGCCAAGGTTAGCCCAGCTACGCCTGAACCAATCACCAGTACATCTATTTTTTTCATGCGTTTTTTCTTTTTGTTCAACAATCTTGTGTTGTAATAAAGCTCGTTAATCGCTTATGTGCAAAAAAAAATAGTTTTGAAAGCAACTGCTTTTCAAAACTATTTTCCTATTTGCTATAATTCGTTCATTCGTATAATCTACTACCACCCGTGCAATTGAAACCAACCTGCACGTTCGAGTACGTTTTTGGAATAATCTCTACCTGTAGTATAATAATCTACACCGTATCCAATCTTGTAACCGTCTAAGGCTCTTCTTGGTCCACAATTGTAACCAGCTACTCCCGCTTGTATCAGTTGGTAGCTCATCGTCCAATTATCTTTTTTGACGAAATAATCCATACAGTTTTTGAGCACCGCTCCACCATATATAATATTTTCGTTACCATCTGCCCATTTGCCTGTCTGAATGAAAGGCACGTGCCAACGGTCGTCAATCTGCAACAATCCTCGTCCGTGACCGTGGTCACCTGTTCCCGAAGGACCAGGAGGTGTCAAGGCAAGTCCCCAGTGCGATTCTCTAGATCCCAACCCTGCCAATACAGAAGGTGGCACACCATATTTGGCGGCTACTTTTTTCACTACCCACTCGTACTTCTTGAGTTCTTCTAGCTGTAGTAATAGCGTTCTGTCCCACTTGGAGTAAGTTGTCTGAAAAGTTTTGGCGGGGTCTTTTGGTGCTTCTTTTTTGAGCATCAATGACCAAGTATAAGGACCAACTACACCATCTGCAGATATTCCTTTGGAGGCTTGAAACAAACGTACTACATTTTCGGTGTAGGGTCCATATTCACCATCTGGGTAAACACGGTAGCCGTAACCTCTCAAGAGGGTTTGCAATTCTTTTACGTCGTCTCTGAGGTGTGGCGAAGTATGACTATATCCATCATACAATCTGAGTGTAGGTCTTGACATTATATTACGCTGTTATTTGTATTAGTTTGTATTTATAATTGGCTTGCTAAGTATAACAATATGATAGTTAAGAGCAGGTCTAAACACCATCAATTGTTGGTTTGAAAACGCACACAAAAGTATATTTTATTAGAAATTATGTTTCTGTGGTATTGCTTACGTGACTAAAATAACTATTATTTGTCAACAATACCAAATTTTGGCTACTAGAAATTTGGTTCCTTTGATGGTAATTTCAACAAAAGAGGTCATCTTGTTCAAGATGACCTCTTTTTACTGATATTTTACAGCACCCAAAAACGGTGTTTAAACTAATTTTTTAGCTTCATTGCCCCAGTCGTAACGTTCGTAGCGAGCTGAGAAACTGCTGATTTTTTTATCCATTGCTGCCACATCCTTACTAGTCATGCCAGCTATTTGTGCCAATGTATGAATATCGTTGGCGTGCAGTTGTTCCGACATTTTTTCGCCGATACCACGCAATTGCGTCAAGTCTCTGGCAGCTGCTTTTTCTATTCTTTTAGCTACCGACGTTTTTTGCTTAGAGATTCTACCTGCAGTATTTTTTTTACCAGCTTTTTTGCTGCTAGTCTTTTCGCCTCCTCCTTTTGTCTCTTTATTGAGTGTCTCACTTTTATCAGATTTATTGGTGATTGATTCAGCTGAACTGTCTTCTTTTTGTTTTTTAACTTTCTTCTTTTCCGACTTTTCTGGTTTACTCTCAGCAGTAGCTGCTGCTTGTTTTTCCAATAGGTCGACAACTCTGTCAAATTTCTCTTCCAGACTAGCCAATCGGTCTTCTAGGGAAGTATAAAGTGTATCTTCTATGCCCAAAAATCTTTCTTCTAGCGCATGGTATTGTTTTTTTATCTTCTTGTTTACTTTCTTCTGTAGTTTTTTTAGCTCAAACATATCTTCTGTAGTTTATTGTTATTTTTTTTTGTTTTTATCTGAATTAATCTAATTATTATACAATAAATAAGCAGCAAAGGTTTAGCCAAAGTCAAAAAACAACTTTTATTTTTCGCTCTTTTCGTCCAATCCTCACCTAATTTCTTTGCTTTTACCCTTTCCCAAAATTTCTAACAAAAATAGGGCAAATCACTCTACGGATAATTTGCCCTATTACTACTCTAAAAAGAAGTATTCATTCGTGAGCTTGAAGTTGAAGCTATTAGAACTGCAACCCTACAAATATTTGACAGCCAAAGTTGGCATCTCTGTGTTCAAGCGTTTTGTAGGTACCGTCTGTATTGAGTTCGGTAAACGAATAATCGTACTTGTCGTTCGTAATATCCAATAAGCTGTATTGAAACCTAAAGCCCAACTTAAGTCCCTTGCTGAAATAATACGAGCCACCAAACTGCAAGCCCAAATCAAGTGTCTGGAAATAATTTCCTGTTTTTTCGCCACCATCGGTTAAGTAATACGCTGAAGGTCCAGAAGGATAATAGCGAGTAGCGCCATTGAGTTTGGCAGAACGAGAAACTTCGCTATACAAAGCATTTGCTTCATCTTGAAGGTATTTGTAATCCAAATCCATTTCTACGAATTCAGCTGCATCAGGCTCAGCTGTATTGAGTACATCAGCAGGACCAAACTTCAGTGTCCCCAATGACCTAGAAGAAATCAGAAAGCCTAAACTAGGACCAAATTCTAATTCAATTTTGTCTTTTACCACTTCTGCATAGAACAAAATAGGCACTTCAATGTAACCATTGATTACATTCATACCCACCCTTTTTTTGTAGTTTTTATCTGTTCGTTTGGTGAATACTCCTGCGGCATTGCTATAACCATAGGTTACGTTTTGTTGGGATTCAAAAGCTGGTAATTTCAAAAAAGAATTTTCTGCTTCTTTGTAATGAAAGCTTCCTTTCTGTACAAATCCAACTTCTGCCATCAATCCAAAGCGGTCATGCAAGGGCAACTTAATCGACCCCGCTACCCCAATTAACACAGAAAGGCGGTCACCCTCTGTCGTTCCTACTTCTTTATCCCCCATCATAGTGGATAAATTGATCCCTGCACGTATCCCAAATTTAGGCTTAAGAAACTGTGCCTGCACGCTAGTCGTAGCGCCGATTAGTAACAAAGCAAATATAGTCGCTATTGTTTTATTAAATTTCATGGTCATTTTTATAGAATTACTTAAATTGCTGCACAAAGGTAACAAAAATACCTTTCATTTCTGATAGTCCGCTCCAAATCACTTTAGAGTGCTGCTTTTTCACTTTTACAAACTATTATTTATAGTTATTGGTTGGGTAACCACCTCTAATAGAAGTATATTCACTGACTTCTTTTTATCTTGAACGTATTACTATGCTAAAACTTAAAACGGACATTGCTGTCCCTGCTGCCCCTTTCCGAATTACTTACAACGATACGATTGTTTCGCTGGGGTCTTGTTTTGCACAAAACATGGCTACTCGACTAGAACAACAGCTCTATACGACTTGCATCAATCCATTTGGAGTGCTATACAATCCCTTTTCTGTTCGCAATAGTTTAGCATTACTGGTTAATAATTATGAATTTGGGACACAAGATATTTTTGAGCATAAAGGTATCTGGAACAGCTTCCAGCACCACAGCTCCTTCTCTGGACTAGACCCCAAAGTAGTACTCAATCATATCAATTACGAACTCAACGAAGCACGACAGCATCTACAAAATGCAAAAGTACTTGTACTTACGTTTGGTACCGCTTGGGTTTACGAACTCAAAAAAACAAATAAAGTTGTTAGTAATTGTCATCGAGTCCCTGCTAGCAAATTTAGGAGAAGACGGCTGACGGTCACAGAAATTGTCGAAGACCTCCGCAAGCTGCTCCAGTACCTACAAGAAAAACTCCCTCACCTCAAAATTATACTGACCGTTAGTCCTATTCGACACCTCAAAGATGGCATGATAGAAAATCAAATCAGCAAATCAACCTTGTTGTTAGCCGTACATCAGTTAGTAGCCGAACTAAATCATACGTACTATTTTCCAGCCTACGAAGTCATGCAAGACGACTTGCGCGACTATCGGTTTTATGATGCCGACTTGGTACACCCTAGCCCTGTCGCATTGGATTATATTTGGCAATTATTTGAAACTCATTGCTTAGACCCCAAAGAACAAAAGCTGCGACAAATTGCCACAAAATTGCAGCGAGCAGCTACTCACCGTGCTTTTCAGCCAGAATCGGAAGAACATCAACAATTCATACAAAAACAACTGCGTGCCTTACAACGATTGACGACCAAAATACCAGCGAGTCCTATCTTCAAAGCATTGCAGCAGCACTTTGAGCAACAAGTAAAATAGCATTTTCGCTCTCTCCCTTAAAACAAGAAGAGGATTATTGATTTTAGTATCAATAATCCTCTTTTTATATTGAAGTTGTTTTAACGCCTCCTCATTTTAGACCTTTGGTCGTTTCGTTATTTTACGTTTTGCGGGTGGCTCTTCATCGTTGTTATCATCGTCGTCTTTTTTGCCTTTCCCTTCTTTCAGGCGCTTGAATTGCTCTTCTTCCTCTCGCTTGGCATCTAGTACCAACTGGAAGTTATTGACAATCGCACCTACAACCAAGTTGACAAGCAAGTAAGCGGCAATAACCATCCACGATACGTGATAAGCCGTCACCACAAAGTTGGATTTCCCCGGTACGGTATCACCACCGCTAGTCGTGTATTTGTTATCCAATAGATTATACCTCAAATCCGTCCAATCCTCTCCTGTTAGTATCCTAAACAATGTAAAGAAGGCTTCCCAAATATCTCCATAAGGGTCTGGATTACTCACCGTAAGCTGCAAGTGTTCCGACTGGTCATACTCTTGATTCTTGAACAAAGTAACCCCCATAATAGCATAAATATACATAATGAGCAGGAACAGCACAGCAATGTAAGAGAGGGATTTGATGGATCGAATCAATACACCAATCAATACACGTAGCTCCTCAATAGCTCGAATAGAACGGGTCAGCTGTACAATACGCAAGACTCGCAGCGTTGCAAAAACATCGTTTTGCGAGCTATTCATATCAGGGAAGAGCAAGCCTGTTATTTCAGGTATAATCCCGATTGCCAAAATAAAAATATCAAAAATATTCCAGCTATCTGCAAAGTACTCTTTAGTGCTTGTCCTGCCCTGCCAACGTAGTCCTAGCTCTACGGCAAACACAAACAAAATACAGAGCTGCATAATTTCTATACTCTTCGGGTAGTTGGGGTAAGTCTGCACCCCAATCAAAATCCCATTGAGCACTATCAGCCCAAGTATGGTCATATTGAACCAGGTACTCCTGATAATTTTTCGGGCTTTTATATTAATAGGTTTATTCAGATCACTCATCTTTCCAATTAATTATTCTTGGGTTGTTTTTATAGAAATCGCCAAACAAGAACCATTCGTGGTCTCCACGATAGGTGTTTGTTTACAATATCTTTGTTATTTGTAGTTTTGAAAAATTAAGATACTATATTCTTTAAGGATTTCAACTATTTTGAAGGTATTATTGCAAAAAAAACAATAAACTATTAGTGGTTATTAGCTATCAAGGGTACTATATTGACCAATAGCGATGCCTACATATAAAGCAATCATTCCGAGCAATATACTAAGCAAGGTATAGCCTAAACCGCTCCACAACTGTTGTTGTCCAAGTGCTAGTGCTTCCTTACCAAAGGTACTAAATGTACTAAACCCTCCACAAAATCCAGTAGCTAACAATAGCTTAATCGTGTTGTTTTGTAGGTCAATACCTACCAAGTACCCCAACAGTAAACACGCCAATACATTGGCAGCTAAGGTAGCAAGAGGGTACACCGTAGCCGGGAACAAAAACGAGAGTCCATATCGACACAAACTACCGCTGCCTCCCCCTATAAATACTGCCAATAGACTAAGCATGACCTTTTTTAATTTTGACATTTAGACGCCAGTTGACCAATGCGGTCAAGGCTGCAGCCAACCCTATGACCAACAAAATCAACTCTAGTGTGCCAATAGATTGCAAACTAAATACAAGGATAATAAATACAACATTGACCACCCCCAAAATAGCCGTAGCTTGCAGGTGGCTGTAGCCCAAATCTATCAATAAATGGTGGATATGCGTACGGTCAGGACTGAAAGGCGAACGACGCTTGAGCACCCGTAGAGTAAACACGCGCAACGTATCGAATAGTGGAATAATCAAAATTCCGATAGCCACCGCAGGTACCGATTGTACACTATATATATTTTGTTGAAATTGCTCAAAATTTACTACCGTAGGGGTATTCGCTTGAATAAAACTCAATGCCAAAACCGAAGCCGCCAATCCAATCAGCAGCGACCCCGTGTCGCCCATAAATATTTCGGAAGCTACATTGTATCGCAAAAAAGCGACCAAAGCACCTGCCATAGAAGCAGCCAATACTGCCAAATCTAATCGTCCTGATAGATAGAACCAACCACCAAAGGTAAAGCACAAAATAACACCTATCGTCCCCGAAAGCCCATTGATACCATCTATCAAATTGAGGGCATTGATAATGACAATAATACTAAACATCGTGATGCAGAACCCCACCCAATAGGGTATATCTTGAATGCCTAATATGCCGTACAAGTTCGTAATTTGAATCCCTGCATATTGTACCAATATAAAAGCAGCCAACACTTGTCCACCCATTTTCTTGATGGGCGAAAGTGGGATAATATCGTCCTTGGCTCCTATCAAGAAAATGATAATAAACGCACACAGCATATACTGCACGTACTTGTGCTCTTGGTAGGTCTGAAAATCGAAAGGAATCCAGAAGGTAGTAGCAAAAATAAGCCCTGCAAAAATCCCTAAGCCTCCCAAAGTAGGTACGCTTTGGCTATGCGAACGCCGCTCCCCTGGTTCGTCCACCAAGTTCTTCTCTATCGCTATCCGTATAATAGACGGAATAGCAAAATAGGTAATCAAAAAAGCAGTTAAAAAAGCTGGTATAATAGCAACCATTGCTGTATTTTTTGTTAAAAAAATGGACTAGGAGTGATAGTCAGATAGCACCCAAAGACGGTCTAGCCATTCTTTGTAACGCTATATTAGGACATAACAAAACTATAAAAAAAAAAGCAGACCTTTGTACAATTGACAAAGGTCTGCTTCTACTGTATAGATTAATATTCTTACTGTGCTTTGGATACATGTATCTCTGCACGTCTATTTTTCTGTTTCCCTGCTTCTGTATTGTTGTTGGCTATTGGATACTTTTCGCCATAAGCATTGTACTTGAGGCGAGTATCACTGATACCTTGACCTTGTATGTACTTGAGTACCGACTTGGCTCTTTTTTCCGACAACATTTCGTTGTAGTTATTGCCACCATCTGCATCGGTGTGACCTGCTACTTGCAGCTCCAATGTAGCACATTTGCGCATCGCATCTACTACTCTATTGAGTTGACGCAACGAGTTGGTTTCTGCCTTGGCAGCATCATAATCAAAATAAATAGCAGCTCTCAAAGACGCTAAATCAATACGATTACAATCCGCTGCTTCTGCTGCTGAAAGTGGTATCGTATTTTGGGCAGTATTGCCATAAATATCTCCTCCATTGGTGTTGATACCATCGCCATTGCCAATATAAGGATTACCACCACCATAATCTACCGTAGTACCATCACCATTACCAGAAGAGTAAGGATTGTTTGTGTTGTTTTCTTGTCCTCCAATCTGGATTCTAGTTTTGCCACTGTCGCCATTGATAGGGCGATTGTTCAGTACTCCTACTCCTTGTATAAACAAAAAGTTTTCGTCATCTAACTGTACCAACTGCCCTTTGCTATTGCGAATGCTTCCTTTGTCATCTACAAAATAATCGGCTGTATTGGTCATAATCTTACCTGACTGACTAACAATTTCGCCACCTACAATACTGATTAGTTTATCGTTCTTGTCATATACTTTACCATCTATATTACGATAATACCCTTGTTTTGCTACACCTTCCATTTTGGCAGGATTGCCATATTGTTGCAATAATCCCTGTACACGTGACTTCGGCAATGGACAACCATTGTACTCTGCCGTACCAAACATATCGGCACAAGCATCAACATTATCTTTGATACCATCACCGTCTCTGTCAGGACAACCATTGGCAGTAAACCAACCTGCCAAATCAGGACATTCATCTACATCATTGTTAATACCATCACCATCTATATCCTCTGGACTAGCCGTAGGGCAACCTGTTAGGTTTTCGCCGTACTCGTCAGGACATTGATCTTCTGGATCAATAATTCCATCATAGTCTCTATCCAAACACCCCTTCAAGTTGGCAAAACCCTTGTCATCTGGACAAACATCTTCGGAGTCGCGCAGACCATCACCATCAGCATCTGGACAGCCATTGGTACGGACAGTACCATAGATATAAGGACAAGCATCTTCGCTGTTGGGGACGCCATCATAATCGTCATCATCTCCACTAACAGTCGTTGTTGTTTGAGCCGTACTAGTATCGGTTTTGGTAGTACCTTTGGTTGAGCCACAGGCTACTACTACAAAAAAGCCAACACTATAAATTATTAATTGATGTAATTTCATGATGTTTTTTAAAATATATTGATATACAGACAGTTGTATTTGTATTGTAATCCAAAAATAAGAGTGTGTCTAAGAGTAATTGTTTGGAGTCTTACGACCAAAACAAATTACTAGCACCTACAAAAATACTATTTTTTGTTACCAAATAGCCTAATTAACAATTATTTTAATTGATAATTCTCTAGTTATGAGTTTTTATAGTTGTTGCAATAATACACGCATATCTACTTTTTGTTGCACAATACGCTCTACAGCTTCTACAGCTACTCTTTCTTGTTCCATGCTGTCACGCTCACGAAGCGTAACCGTATTGTCTTCTAATGTCTGGTCATCAATCGTAATACAGTAAGGTGTACCTAGTTCATCTTGACGGCGATAGCGTTTGCCTACGGAATCTTTTTCGTCGTATTGACACTCAAACGAGTATTTGATTTTATTGAAGATTTCTCTAGCTTTATTGGTTAGCGCTTCGTCTTTTTTGACCAATGGCAATACCGCACATTTGATCGGTGCGATAGCTGGGTGGAGTCTCAAAACTACTCGTTGCTGCATCTTGCCTTTAGAATCAGGTGCTTCGTCTATCTGATACGCTTGGCTCAATACAGAAAGGAACATTCTATCGCAACCTACCGAAGTTTCTACCACATAAGGTGTGTAACTTTCTTTGAGTTCTGGATCAAAGTATTGTAGTTTTTTGCCCGAATGCTCTTCATGCGAACTCAAATCAAAATCGGTACGAGAATGCACTCCTTCTAGTTCTCTGAAACCAAAAGGATACTCAAATTCAATATCAAGTGCCATATCTGCATAGTGTGCCAATGCTTCGTGATCATGATAACGCAATTTGTCGGCAGGGGTACCCAATGCCAAATGCCATTTCATACGAGCTTCTTTCCATTGCTCATAAAATTGCTTTTGCTCTCCAGGACGTACAAAAAATTGCATTTCCATTTGTTCAAATTCGCGCATACGGAAAATAAACTGGCGTGCTACGATTTCGTTTCTAAACGCTTTGCCAATTTGAGCGATACCAAATGGTATTTTTTGGCGAGAAGTATTGAGTACATTCAAGAAATTGACAAAAATTCCTTGAGCGGTTTCTGGACGCAAATAAAGTACGTCATCGCTCGTCGCTCCGCCACCTTGTGTCGAGAACATCAGATTGAACTGACGTACTTCTGTCCAGTTTTTGGTGCCGCTAACACTACACGCTATTTCTAGCTCTGCAATCAAAGCATCTATATCTTTGAGGTCGCCTGTATTGAGCGAATTATTCATTCTGCTCAGAATTGCATCAATTTTGGCTTGACGGTCTAGCGTTCGTTTGTCAGTCGCTAGGTATTCTTCTTTATTGAAGCTGTCGCCAAATCTCTTAGCCGCTTTCGCTACATCTTTGTCTATTTTTTTCTGAATCTTGCTCTCTATATATTCTTCAATCAAGTGGTCAGCACGGTATCTTTTTTTAGAATCCTTGTTATCGACCAATGGATCATTGAACGCATCAACGTGTCCTGAAGCTTTCCAGACAGTAGGCTCCATAAAAATGGCAGCATCTATCCCCACAATATTTTCGTGCATCTGCACCATTGATTTCCACCAATATTGCTTGATGTTATTTTTGAGCAATACACCATAGGGACCGTAATCATAGACGGCACTCAAGCCACCATATATCTCGGAAGATTGATAAACGAAACCTAATTTTTTGCAATGTGATACTATTTCTTGAAATACGTTTTGCTCTTGTTTTGCCATGATGGATATATACTAATTTATTGATTTATTATCTAGTTAGTAGCCGTGTAAAAATAATGATGCAAAATGACGCTGGGAATTTTTAGTTCAGACGAGTCAAAAAACGTAGTGATAGTGGTGCTATCACGAGGCTTTTTGGCGAAGTATGGGCTAAAAATAGCCCATCATTTTACATTAACTTATTTGTGCACGGTTACTTTACTGCAAAAATAATAGAATTGACTAAATAATAGCGTGTTGTGGTGGGGTATTTGGAAAATAGAGTGATAATAAATACTTCGGCGGGAGTTTGTCCTACAAAAGTGCGGCACACCTCACAAAAGATGTAGCACAGAGACTCGCTTTCAACTAAACTATAGCTAATAAAGATTATTCTTTATTTTTGTATCTAATAATCAGCACTGAATATACCATAACCGCAATAGAACATATCACGTTAGCGATTAAAGCATAATCATCATTAAGTAAAGAGTATTTTGCATAAATAGAAAAGACTAATGCCAAAATACCTATCATCAGGATAACTATTGATAATCTAGTGCGTTCATTCTTTTTCATAATATCTTATTTTTCCATTAGAGGCTATTACATTCAATATAAATCAAAAGAAGTATTCTACCTAAAATCCCACAAAAAAAAGCAGCCCCCCATCTCTATTAAGGTGCTGCTTTATTCACATTTTTCAACTTCAAATTGCATTATTCCTGAAAAAATAATGGATCATTGATAAATTCAAAATCCGTCAACGTTTTCAAGAATGCAATAATATCTTCTTGTTCTTGTTGGCTAAGGGCTATGCCCAAAGTCCCATCGGGCTGTATCAATCGACTATCTAAAGTAGCTGACGATTGTACACCGCTCGCATAATGTGCCAGTACATCTTCGAGCGTAAAAAACTTAGCGGAGTGCATATAAGGTGCTGTGCGGTCAATATTGCGCAAGCTCGGCACTCTAAACTTGCCAATATCGGCAGGATTGGCAGAAATCAGCGCCCTTCCCGAATCTGGAAAAACGACGTCTATACCATTGTTATGATATCCTTGGTTGGTAAACAACACTCCACTATGACAGCTTTCGCAATTAGCATTAAACAGCTGCAAGCCTCGCTGTTCTTGCGTTGTTAGTGTTACTTTTTTGTCTAGGAATTGATCATATTTCGAATTAGCGGACACCATGCGATTCATGTATTGAGCCAGTGCATCCATTAGCAACCCTGTATTGATGGTACTTGTACCAAAAGCTTCTTCAAATAGTTCTGTATATTCTCCTGAGTTACGCATTTTTTGTAGTACCACCACTATATCTTCATCCATCTCAAAAGGACTCGCAATAGCATTGAGTGGTACAAAATCAAGGTGTGTCACACCTCCATCCCAAAAAAATTCTTTGTAAAAAGCAAGATTAAATAATGGTAAGGCATTTCTGATTCCTAGGCGGTTATCAATCCCCACACTAATGCCATGTAGTTGCTGGTCGGCAAAAGCTGTCGCTTGCGAGTGGCAGGTACCACACGAGATACTACTGTCACGTGACAGTATGGGGTCAAAAAATATCTTTTTGCCTAACTTAAATCCTGCTTCTGTCAGCTCGTTGTTATTGAACGTGTAGGTGGGTTCTGGAAAATGTGCAGGTTTCTGAAACTCGTACACATTGGGCGTTATCGTATTATCTTTGGTACAGCTTTGCCCTCCCAACATAACCAATACCACCAACCCAAACAGGGTCAGTGGTTTAGTTGTTGTTCTTTTGCTAAACAATAGCATATTGGCTATTGGTGTACGTGGTGTACCTCAAATGCCCCTTCTAGGTTATGTGCTACATCTACTCCTGCAGCGGGATTGTGCACGCCATTCGTCGTAGAAAAATCCATCATGTGATGTCCGTCAATTGCTTTCAACACATCCATGTGTATATGTGCTCTTGGCGACAAATCATCTGCTACTTCTACAGAAGAAGGGAACGTCAATGTGATTCTTTTGACATTATTGACCATCATACTGTTTCCTGCTATATCTTTCCAGCCGCCAATGTGCAATTTAACTGAATTGTCAGCATTGTTTGGACCAGCAGCTTTAGGAGAAGAAGGCGAACGTCCTTCCATCGCCCAACCAATATATCCAGCATCCCAGTTCCATAACCAGCCACCGTTGGCAGGATCCAAAACACCACCAGTAGCACCTTGCTGAACATATTCAGCTTCTACTCCCAACGTGAAGGTTACTTCATTATATTGACCGCTAGGCACATTAGCAATAGTTACTATTTGTGTATTGATTTTATCTTCTTGTACATGATAAAACCCCTTTACATCTTCGTCCATTGGTCCAGTAGTTACTTCATCAGCATATACCTTACCGTCTGTTGTTTTGAGTTCTACTCTACTAATATAATAGCCCAATTTAGTCAAGTTAAAAACTTGTCCCATCGCATTGGTATAAACAAAAGCAGTATCGGAGTCTGATACCAATTGTACCTCATCTTCTCCCACACGATTATCAAAAGTTAAATCCATAGTACCATAAGTGGTTGGTTCTTCTTTCTTGTCGCAAGCACTAAATCCCATCACTACTACTGCCAATAGACAGCTCAATATATTAAAAGTCTTCATGTTATTATATTTGATATTTTTATAAGATTATTTTTTTCTATATCGGTATATAGAAAATTTGCACCTATCACAATGATAGGTATAGATAGACCTCTTCCTCCTCAACAATAATGTTGTCTGGAAAAATCAATACATAAGTAATTGGTCAAAAATAATAAGGCATTTCAAAGCTGTAATTTTTACGATTCTTATCGTCCTGTCCTTGCTAGATAGCTAAGGCTAGCTAACTGTGGGAGTCCTCAATAATCAAAAAAATTAACGCACTTTTGAACACTATTTATTTGTGTCCACCTACTTAACTCTGCTAATAAATAAAATCAAATATAAATGGGAGGTCGCCAAGAGCGGTTCTGCCACGCACTACAAATGGCAGTAGGATAATCAAAGATTGGACGAAGCAAGCCAGTAATAGTGGTTACATTGGTAGTGGCTTCTTGCTCCAACTTGGGCAGATAGTCGTAACGATATACCAAGGCGATATAGGTTACTAGTTTTTCTATTTTAATGGTCTGCTGCTCCTGTTGGGGAGCTGTTTTTTTCATCTGCTTTCGCAAATAACATTTACCATCACAGGCTAAAGCAGGTTCATCTTTGTTTTCGCACAAATTTTGAGCGATATAATCTTTGTTTGCTTGGAAATGCAAGGACACACCTACGCTACTGAGTATTTGCATACTCAACAACAACAAAAATGATATGACAATTAATTGCTTCAATTGATGGTTATATATTTCCATATAAAAAGTGTCCTAAAAAAAACATGAACACGATATTACGTGGCAATATACAAAATAGTCTTATTCCAATATAATTTTCAGGCAAAAAAACACACCTAAAAAACATTGCCAGCAAAAGTACTCACTTTAATATTTGGGCTACTCACTACTACCCAAAAAATGTGTATTTTTGTAATCCATACAAAAAAGAGCTTCATGAACAACAAACTGCTTTATACTACACTACATCTTGTATTAGTCTGTTGGTTGACCACCAATATACTATCTGCCCAGACCACGATATCTGGTGTGGTCTATGATCAAGAACTCAACGAAGCCCTATTGGGTGCTACCATCAAGGTGCAAGGCACCAACGTAGGAACAGTAACCAACTTTGAAGGACAATTTGAACTCAATGTATTGGATACACAAGATACACTTGTAGTCAGCTACTTAGGTATGGCTACTCGCAAAGTAGCGATTTATGACGACCGAAAAATGATGCACATCATTTACCTAGAGCCGTTGGCGATAATAGGCGAGACCATCGTAGTGACCGATGGCAAGTACGCCAAAAAAGTAGAAGAATCAACGGTATCGACTGCCGTCATTGATAGAGCGATGATTGAGGCAAACAACGCCACTTCGCTGGATCAAGTTGTCCAAAAAACATCGGGCGTGCAGATTATTGACAATCAAGTCAACATTCGTTCTGGTGCTGGCTATGCCTATGGAGTAGGTAGCCGTGTCGCTTTTTTGGTCGATGGGCAACCGCTATTGTCAGCAGAGTTGAGCGATGTCAAATGGAATTTTATGCCGCTAGAAAATGCCGAACAAATCGAAATTATCAAAGGCTCTTCTTCCGTTTTGTATGGCTCTGGAGCCTTGAATGGTGTGATTAATATCCGCACCGCTTATCCCACCTCCCAAGAACCCTACACCGCATTCAGTATTTATAGTGGGATATATGACCAGCCTCGTATTGATTCGACGCAGTGGTTCGACCCCAAAATAACGCCTGCTGCACAACCCATGTTTATAGGGCTGTTCTTTTCGCATAGAGAGCGCATTACGCCTAATTTTGATTTGGTACTGGGTGGCAATTTGCACCTCGAAAATGGTTTTCTGAAAGATGTAGATGAGCGCCGTGCTCGCTTCAATTTCAATACACGCTATCGCCCACCGAGCGCCAACGGCAAACTATCTTTTGGTATCAATGGTACCATGATGTACCACCGACAAGGCAATTTTTTTTTGGCAAAAGATATGCGTGAAGGCTCCTATATCAATATTGGTCAAGTATATGGCGAACGCTATGGTTCTATCACGCTAGACCCTTACTTGACGGTCTATGACAAAGCTGACAACAAACACGATATCAAAGCTCGATGGTTCAACATCAACAAACACCGCCCAGGACCTAATTCTGATGCTCATGTACTGAGTTTGGAATATCAATTCCAACGTACTTTTGCCAAAGAATGGCGATTGACCGCAGGCACACTAGGGCAGTATTTCAATGTTAATAGTATTTTGTTTGCTGACCCTAACGGGACAGAAGATAGATCGTTATTCACAGGCAAGTCAGTGGCGTTCTATGCTCAACTAGACAAAAAGTTTTGGGAACGACTTTCTATTACTATTGGTAGTAGATGGGAAGGCTACTTTGTTGGCAACAACTTTTTTGCTTCGCCTCCTATATTACGCTTAGGTAGCAATCTACAGTTGACCAAAAACGATTACTTGCGGGCTTCGTTCGGACAAGGATTTAGAGTACCTTCTTTTGGCGAAATTTACATCAATGAGCCTATTCCTACCGATAATTTTCAGTTGGGAATTTTTCCCAATCCTGACCTGCTGCCCGAAACAGGCTGGTCAACAGAATTGGCTTACCGCCGCAATTTCCGCATTGGCAAATTTCACTTTTATGTAGATGCAGCACTCTATTGGATGGAATATCGTAACATGATAGAAGCTCAAATAGGTGCCTATCAACAAGGCTTTGGTTTTCGGTTCAATAATGTCAATCATGCTCGTATAGCTGGCTGGGAAATTTCGACTCAAAGCGAAGGCAAAATAGGAAAAATACCCCTCAAAATATGGGGCGGTTACACGTATAGTTTCCCTGGCGACTTGACCGCAGATACGACACTCAAAAATATAGGCAATTATCTGGCTATGCTCACAGAAGTATTTGCCAACGGCATCAAAAGAGGACAAGGTGGCAATGTATTTAGTCTGTTGCGTTATCGCAGCCTGCATACCTTTAGGCTAGATGCCGAAACTGCTTACAAAGGAATATCTATCGGTGCAGCCGTCAATTATACTAGTTTTGTCCAGAATATAGATGATATTTTTGATTTTGGAATCGTGTCTCCTGGAGTACCCGAATTTAGAAAAATACACGACAAAGGTGCTTGGATATTTGATGTGCGACTGGGCTATCAAATCAATCCAAAGCAGCGTATCAACTTAGTCGTCCAAAACTTGTTGAATGCAGAGTACGCCGTACGTCCTGCACGCATGGGCGCTCCTCGAAGCTTTTCTATTAAGTACAGCCATATTTTATAATTTTTTTTGCATTGCAATACCCCTCATCTACTAAACACTACGAATGCTCCTAACTGTACAAGGCATCTTATTACGTACCGTCAAATATTCCGAAACGAGTATTATCTTTGATGTCTATACCTTGGAACTCGGGCTAAGAACATATATTATCAATGGTGTCCGAAAAAAAAACGCACGGGTCAGCCCCGGCTTAATTCAGCCCATGTCATTGGTAGAAATGGTGGTCTATCATAAGGAGGATAAAGACATTAATCGTATCAAGGAAATTAAGCCGAGTTATGTCTATCAACAATTGCATTTTGAGGTAACCAAAGGTGCTATTGGTCTGTTTATGACCGAGATTGCACAAAAATCGGTCAAGGAAATAACACCAAATCCTGTCTTGTTTGAGTTTCTATCCAATACCTACCAATTGTTGGATAAAACCTCAGAACCTATTGCCAATTTTGCGAGCTGGTACATGGTGCAATTTGCTCATCATCTAGGACTGTTGCCCCATTTTAGGGATTTGCCTGCTACCGCAATATTCGACTATTCGCAAGGCGTATTAGTAGAAAAAACACCTACGCACAGCCATTTTTTGACACCTGTCCATACGGCGCTACTCGTAGAACTACAACAACTCAACTTCGAGCAAGCAGCAAAATTGCCGATACTAGCCACCGACCGCAAAAAATTAGTGCTGAAGTTGATAGAATACTACCAATATCAGATAGATGGATTCGGCAAAGTCAATTCGATTTTGATTCTACAAGAAATTTTTGCGTAAGCTAATAAAATAGGCACTCATAAGTGACTACCATGTTATTACATACGTATAATATAGGTACTTACTACAACCCCATTAGAGGTTATTCTACAGAATAAGATTGGTAATAAAAACGCTAAAAGTTGTTGGTATTAAGGGGGTTTGCTAATTTAGCGGTATGCAGACTTTGAATCTAAACAAACTATCGGATAAAGAGCTCATTGATTTGTACCTCGATGATCAAAAGCAGCTCTACTTCGGCACACTTTACAACCGCTATGCGAACAAAGTGTATGGCAAGTGTTTGTCTATGCTCAAGGATAACGTATTGGCAGAAGATGCCGCACAGGAAATTTTTACGAAAATATTTTTACGACTAGCTACCTTCAATGAAACAGCTAAGTTCTCGACTTGGATTTACTCCATTACCTACAATTTTTGCATTGACATTATTCGCAAGCAAAAACGCACACAGAACACTGTCTCTACAGATGATGAATACACACCAGAGATTGCTGATATTGTCGAATTGACCGATGACGAATTTCTAGAACTCAATTTGAGCAAACTCGGTATAGCACTCAACCAAATCCCCGTGGAAGACAAGTCTATTTTGCTGATGAAATACCAACAAGGTGTCCCTATCAAAGAACTAGCAGAAATAACAGGCAAGTCCGAGAGTGCCATCAAAATGCAGCTCAAAAGAGCCAAACAAAAAGTCAAAAAATATTACGATACGATTATTCTTACGCTTTACCTTTTTTTAGATTTACTATCAAAATAATCACGATGAAAGATAAAAAAACAAAACAAATAGAGGTCACCCCCAAAGCTCCTGACAGTATCCGTCAAGGGGTACAATCTACACTCAACAGCTATCGCTTAATGGGTGATATTGCGAGCTTATATTTACATGATTTATCGCAAACACTTATCGGTTTCACGAGCCTAATGGCTCCGAAAAGTCGTTCTATTGATATTACTCCTCCACCAGAAAAAGATACTATATAATATGTTACAACTCAAACAGATTTTTGATTCTATTTTCTTGCAATTTAGTATTATGGTTCCCAAAATATTGGGTTCCATCATCTTGTTATTGGTTGGTTGGGCTATAGCCAAAGTAGTAGCTAGTGTTGTCGAAAAAATATTGGTCGGCATCAAAGCCGATCGACTAGCAGATAAAATCAACGAAATTGATATTTTTCAGAAAGCTAATTTTGATATTAAAATTAGCTCCCTACTCTCCAAAGTATTGTATTATTTTATTCTATTGACTTTTATCATTGCGGCGACCGACTTTCTAGGGTTGACCATCATCTCGCAACAGATAACCGATATTTTAGAATTCATACCCAAAGCGATAGCAGCAGCTATTGTATTTTTGGTGGGAGTTATTTTTGCCAACTTTGTTCGCAATGCCATCAACACCACTTTTCGGTCGTTGGGTATTCCTTCGGGCAAGCTGATCAGTAGCTTTATTTTTTATTTTCTGCTCATCACGATTTCTATTACGGCACTTTCGCAGACAGGAATGGACACCTTGTTCTTGACACAAAACATTCAGATTATTTTAGGCGGTATTATTGTCGCTTTTGCAGTCGGTTTTGGTTTTGCTTCTCGTCCTGTCCTCAACAATATATTAGCCGCAGGCTATACCAAACAGAAATTTATGATTGGTATGCACATTCAGGTAGGTACTTACGAAGGTATGATTGTCGATATCGACAATACAGCACTGACCCTACAACTCGCCAACGAACGTAGAGTGATTATCCCGCAAAGTGATATTATTGCTAGCAAAGTAGAAGTACTCAACAGTAAGCTACCGCAATAAATAGCACGCTCTAAGTAGCCAAACTTATTTACTAGCAACAAAAAAACGGTCAAAATTCTATTATAGAATTTTGACCGTTTTTTTGTTGCTAGTAAAGTATGCCTTTAAGGTAAATTCTTGACCCCAACAATCAATTGTTGGTCAATACTAATGTCGTTGCTCTTTAGGTCATTGAGCTGAAAAAGCTGCACCAATGTCAAGCCATATTGTTTAGATATTTGGTACAAGTTATCCCCCTGCTCTACTACATGAACCGTTAGTTGCTGTTTAGTAGTCAAATTGGTCTGAATAATCGGATTGCGTTCTTGGTGTGGAACCGTACCATTATCAACTACCATCAACGATTGTCCTCTATCTATGGTATAATTTTGTAGTCCATTGATTTCCATCAATCGAGTAATCGGCACCTTGAATGCTTCCGAAATTTCGTACAGGTTGTCATTTTCTTTCACAACATAAATACCATTGACCGCTGCAGGAAACACCTTTTGTATAACTGGTGCAGCAGGCTGATAACTATCTAGCGAACTAATAGCCGAGTTGTTGCCACCTCTACCCGTTAACTCACCATTTCCGTAAGGATTACTACTCCCTACCAAACCATTAGTATTATTACCATAAGTAGGCGTAGTGGTAGTTTTGGGAAGCGTATTCGTCTGTGATGCTGTCTTGCTGTCCGTAGCATAAGGGTTGGCATTGGCATACGGATTCACCGCTTTGGAAGGGTCAATAGTAGGCGTTTTCACTTTAGAGTTTGCCACCAAATCGTTGAGCGATGTAGCCGTATCGGCATAAGGCGAAATAGCAGTATTGGCTACAGCTGGAATACGCTTATCTGCCCCACAACGACCAACAACATAGTCACTTAAATTTTGATTATTAATCGTCTTCAGCTGCATAGAACCTTCTGCCGTAAAAATACGCTCGAATCCAATTCCTTGCAACCAAGTAAACTGATAAGGCAAGGCACTAGATGACTTATAGACAACTTTGAATTGTTGTCTAGGTAAGCAGTTTAGACTATCGCTCTTGTCATAAAATACATTCTTGTCGGCACTAGCTTTTCCGTTAAGATTAAGTCCATTGAGCGAAGTTCCTAGCATATACGTAAAGTCAAAACTTTCACTTTTGTAAATAATCTGGTTGCCTGTGCGTTGAGCAGTAGCGACCGAATTGACTTCGAACATATCATATTTGCCCTTATTCGGTACTACAATATAAGCTACTGCCTTAAATTCGTTGATACTTTGAATCATAGCTGCTGTTATTGGGCGAGTACTACTACAATTGTACGCCTCTTTTGGCAATTCATTGAGCGTCGTCTGATTAATTGCTATTTTTTTGACTCTAAAAACAACTCGGTTTACGCCTCTATTGAATACGTAATCCGTAAAAGCAATATCATGAAATTTACCCTCTTGTTCGTAATCCAGTTTGGTCACACAAGCTGGGTTGTACTCAAAAAACAAGGCTGATTGTGCCTGTATGGAGCTAGCTGACAACACCAATAGTAGTACTAACGTACTCAGTAGTGTATGGTATATTTTTTTGTCCTTTTTCATAGTAATATAGTTTAGATGATTGTGATTTTTATTCCTTTAACCTACGTTTACTTTATGGGTTTCTATCTTTATAGATGCAGAAAGCTACAAAATAGTTACTTTTATCACCAATACAAACCCAAATATCGCTAAAACTGTTCCTGCTAAACGACGAACAGACAAAATATGTCGAGGTTTTATTCTCTTTTTAATGTATTTTGCCAAGTAAATCTTGGCTAAATCTGTCCCAATAACTACAGCCATCACCACCGCATAGTTAATAGTAATAGCAGTAGTAGAAAAATCTCGACTAATGGCGGCTCCCATGATTCCCATCCAAAAAAGAAGGGGGGTCGGATTGATAGTATTGATCAAAAAACCTTGCATCCAATAAGCAAAATAGGGCAATAAACTCTTGCGGGAAGTTTGTTCTTCAACTTCATTAATAACTTCTTCCAGTGTATGATCAGGCTCCGTAGAGGCAGACTTGGTTAATAGTAATACCAAACCAAAAAGTACTAATAGTACTCCTCCTATTGTGCCACTATACCAAATAAAATTCTCTCTAGCAATGGGATTCTCTACCATTCGTTTTACAAACTTGGCACTCCCAAATGCAATACCAATAAACAAAAAATCGCTTGTCCATTGTCCTACTGCCAGTGCTAATGCCGCCTTGAAGCCATGTTCTACCCCTAGTTGTAGCATCGTAAAAAAAATAGGACCTACAAACACGCTCAATAAGAGTCCTGTTGCCAATCCTTCAAATATTGCTTGACCTACCATAGCTTTTTTATTGTTGTTGTTCTTTAAGTAATACGTAGAGAGCTACCAAACATTATTACAAAGTTATTTCGTAATAACACCCAATGTACCAACTATAAAATTCAAACAGGAAGGTTCTTAAATAGTTTTTGAAGATAATGGCGAGTCGCTCAACTCTTGGTAGGTCATGCCTCCGCCTCCACACACTAGCACCAGTATGCTGTTTGCCTCTTTTATGACAGCCAAATCAAGATAAACCGCTGCCAAAGCTGCTCCGCAAGCCAGCTCAACCATACAGGACTGATCATTGGCAAAAACCTGACAAGCCAACAATGCTTGTTCATCACTGACCAAATAAGGAGTTACTTGGTGATGGAGTGCGTCCTCCAATGCTCGTTTAGCGACTGTTTTCGCTCCTAAAGTAGTTGCTTTGGTGGTTATTTTTTCGAGTGTAATTAGTTTTTTAGCTTTAATGGAATCGTGTAGCGATGCCGCTCCAATTGTTTCGGCAGTAGCAATTTTGGTATTTTTCCAACCATTCCGCTCCATACCTGCCACTACACCGCAGAAGTAACCACCGCCACCCACTGCCGTAATCACCAAATTTGGGGGCGTATCTAGCTGTTCGTGGCATTCATCCATCACCGTTGCATTTCCTTCCCAAATAGTCGGGTGGTCAAACGGCGGAATATAGGTCGCTTTTTCTTTGTGGCACCAACTTTTGGCAAACGCATTGGACTCATCCCAAGCACTACCAAACACCTTTACAGTAGCACCTAGTGCTTCTATTTTGGCTATTGCCAATGCCTTGGTTGTGTTCGGCACTATGATAGTCACCGTCACACCCAACTGTTTGCCAGCATAAGCTGTCGCTAATCCTGCATTGCCCCCCGAGGCACATACCAGCTGTCGGCTACCCTTGGCAACCGCTTCTATACACAACTTGCCTACGCCTCGTATCTTGAACGACCCTGTTGGCTGATAGCAGTCCATCTTGAACCAAACCTCTTTCCCTAGTTTGGCGGAAAGAGCAGCAGCATAAAAAAGCGGTGTTTGATAATGAAGTTGCATCTCTTTTTCAATGAAATTGTTTGATAAGCAATTCTGATACGTTCGTTCAATAGAGGTTACTCTATCTCCACCGCATCTTTTTCTACTCTCAAATTTTCGATAATATCCTGTTGGCGACTAGGCGTATTTTTACCCATAAAGTACGAAAGCAATTTATCAATATCCGTAGCGGGACTCATCTGCACAGGCTCCAAGCGAATATCATCGCCAATAAACTGACCAAACTCACTCGGAGAAATCTCACCCAATCCTTTAAATCGAGTAACCTCTGCTGTTTTGCCAAGTTTTGTCATAGCTTTTTGCTTTTCGTCCTCGCTATAACAATAAAAAGTCTGTTTCTTGTTGCGTACTCTAAACAGCGGTGTATCCAATATATAAAGGTGTCCGTTGATAATCAACTCTGGAAAAAACTGCAAAAAGAATGTCAACAATAACAAACGAATGTGCATACCATCAACATCGGCATCTGTTGCTACGATTACTTTGTTGTATCGCAATTCATCAACGCCATTTTCTATATTAAGTGCATGTTGCAGGAGGTTAAACTCTTCATTTTCGTACACTACTTTTTTTGTCAAATTATAACAGTTCAGCGGCTTTCCTCTCAAACTAAATACCGCTTGTGTTTGTACGTTTCTAGCCTTGGTTATAGAGCCACTTGCCGAATCTCCCTCTGTAATAAAAAGCATCGTCTCGTTTCCACCTTCCTGATTGGTATTGTAATGCAGGCGACAATCTCTCAATTTTTTGTTGTGCAAATTCGCCTTTTTAGCTCTAGTGGTCGCTAGCTTTTTGATACCTGCTATTTCCTTACGTTCTCTTTCCGACTGAATGATACGTTTTTGGATAGCCGTAGCCACTTCAGGGTTTTTGTGTAAGTAATTATCCAAATGCTCTTTGACAAAATCATTGATAAATACATTGACACTCGGTCCTTCGGGACCTACATTGATAGAACCCAATTTAGTTTTGGTCTGCGACTCAAAAACAGGCTCTTGCACCCGAACGCTAATCGCTGCAATCACCGCACTACGAACATCGGAAGGGTCATAATTTTTGCCAAAAAAGTCTCGAATCGTCTTGACCAGTGCTTGACGGAAGGCATTGAGGTGAGACCCACCTTGTGTAGTATTCTGACCATTGACAAAAGAGCTGTACTGCTCCCCATAATGGTTGCCATGCGTCATGGCTATTTCTATATCTTCCCCCTTGAGGTGAATAATTGGATAACGAATTTTTTCGGGATCCACTCGCTTACTCAACAAGTCGAGTAGTCCATTTTTGGAATAAAATGATTTGCTATTGAACAGAATTCGTAGCCCTGTATTCAAGTAAGCATAATCCCAAATTCTATCCTCTATGTATTGTTTATTGAACTTAAAGTTCTTGAAAATAGACACATCTGGGTGAAACTCTATATAGGTTCCATTTTCCTCCGTCGTCTTTCCTATTTTGTCATCTTCTTTCAGTTCTCCTCGCTCAAAAATAGCTACTTTCTGCTGTCCTTCTCTATAGGACTCTACTCTAAAATAATCTGACAACGCATTGACAGCCTTAGTACCAACCCCATTCAGTCCTACCGACTTCTGGAATGCCCTAGAGTCATATTTCCCCCCTGTATTGATTTTTGATACACAATCAATCACCTTGCCCAACGGGATACCACGACCATAATCACGAAGACTCAATACGCCGCCATCAGATAGTTTAATTTCTATCTTCTTGCCCACTCCCATCATAAACTCATCAATAGAGTTGTCGATAACCTCCTTAAATAGGATATAAATCCCATCATCAGGTGCCGTACCGTTGCCCAACTTACCGATATACATACCAGGACGCATACGGATGTGTTCTTTCCAATCGAGTGAGCGTATATTATCTTCTGTATAATCTGCGTTTGCCATGAATTTGTTTAATTATGCGTTGCGAGTAAACCTTGTTACAAATAGAGTACAAAGATACATAGAATTGAGATAAAAACAAAACAAATTGTTGTATTTTATTCCTTCCAAATCTTTTGTTTTATATCTTATTCGGAAGTTCCTATCAATAAATAATCCTTAAATGTAGTCAAAAATTAAAATTTTAGACTTTTTTTTCGTATTTAATTACGCCACCAAAATACAAAAATAAAAAATACATTACTCACTAAAAATCAATTAATTGAATCCAAAAAACTATTCTTCTAAGTGATTGCAAAAAATATTTCTAGCATATTTTAACATTAAAACCCTAAACAAAAACAACAATTAGCTGGTTATAATTCCCGAAAGCAAGCATGGAAAGAAGGTTCCGTTTTAGACAACTGTACAAAACTACCTTTTAAAGAAACAGATACCAATTGCTTTCCGAACAACACTAGTCAAACAACACAATCTACCTGAAGAAAAAATAGGTATATTTCTAAAAAAACACCTGAAATATTTTTGTGCTACTCATGACAATGTTGTTCAAAACGGTCTCCTCTATTGATAAAAGTACACTTGATATAGAGCGACAAAAAAACACAAGAGAAAGAAAATTAAACTAAAACTAAAAAAAAAAATTATGACAAGCTTAAAAAAACTATGTTCAGCTGGTATGTTATCACTTGCTTTGGTTTTCGGAATGAATACTAACGCCACTGCACAAGCTAGCAATACAGAAAAAGGAACCTTTATGATTGGTGGAGAATTGGGCTTATCCTCTACTAGTAGTACTACTAATGCTGCTGGCAATACCAACCAAGGATCCAATTCCTTACAATTCAATATCGCTCCTTCTGTTGGTTATTTTGTAGTCGATCACTTTGCAGTAGGTATTGGTGTGGATTATACATTGAGTACGATTACCGATAGAGACGACAATGACAACAGCCAATTTGATAGCGATTTATTGTTCGGACCTTTTGTACGTTATTACATTCCTTTTGGTGACAAAGCACTATTCTTTGAAGCTGATTTTGGTTTCGGGAACTCCAACGCTAGCTTTAATGACCAAAGTGTTAACACGACTGTGCTTGCAGCAGGTATAGGACCAGGTTTCACTATCTTCTCTAATGATCACATTGGTATTGAGGCGCTTGCTAAATATAAATATGGTAGCAGTAGAAACGTGACAGAAGTAAACAACATGAAAACAGAAAGTACCACAACAACACACGCTTTTGACTTTTCAATAGGTTTACAAGTATATTTCACTAGAAATAACTAAAAGCACACAAATAGTATCGGAGCAATTTTCTATTGCTCTAGCAAAAAGAGTAATGCCTACGGGGTGTTGCTCTTTTTTTTGTTGAGGTTGTTTCAATAAGTCGTGATAACGTGATAAAATGATTGACAAGCACTTAATAATCAATATGATGCTGCTTTTTAAACAACTTTGTTAGCAACATTTATTGCACCAGCTACACAAAAAAACCACCCACCCAATAGGGCAGATGGCTTTAGATGGTCTCAATTGATATTTCTAGAGGACTTTCATCCAATTAATTCATTACTGTCATGCGTTCAGGCATCGTCCAGACTTTGTGTTCGTTGGTGTAGTACAAAAATGCCGTAGAAGCAGGTGCTTCATAATCACCGGGAATATCTGCTTTGAGGTCAAGGTGAATTACTTTCACTTCACTCGCCTTCATTTGTTCATAATGAAAAACGACATACCCTTCAAACAATTCATAATAATCAAATACTTTCTTTTCTTGCAATTCCTTCAATTGCCAAGGCTGTAAGCTCAAACCAGCAGGAATCCCAACCATTGCCATAGTCATCGGCTGTCCTTCTTTGAGTTTGTTCGTCAAGGTAGTGGTCAATCGAATAGTTTCGCCCATCTTGATTTTAGTACTTGGCATTTTTGTTTGCAAATCAAAAGGACATTTGGCAGAATTCTGTGGTAATCGTGTATTGTATGAGAGTTCTACATCAAACGGCAAAGCCGTTTTTGTATTCTGATACTCCAATCGTACTTTCTGTTTACCTTCTTTGAGGTAAGCAGCGATATTAGGCAAGATTAATTCTTTCTGCCCTGCTTTATATTTCAAGCTCGTTACTCTCTTCTCATTCACGAAGACAACCAACTCACCATCTTCTGCACTTTGTTTGCTAGTTTTGGCATATTCCAGTAGTGCTTTGAGTGCCAATACGGTACCTTGTGTAGAACCATATCCGTTATAGGATTTACCTTCCGAAAGGCTTGAAATAGCTTTTTGTACTTGGCTGGTGTAGCCACCGTGCTGCATCAATGCCAATGCCACCAAGCTAGTCGTTTCTACCTGTAGTGAAATGCCTGTAGAGTTCGTAACCGAGCTAGTTAGCCCTGCAAAACTACCGTTCTTCTGCTGCATTTTGACCAACTTCTCTACTAGCGTAGCAGCTCTTTTATCTTTGGCTTTGTATAGTGCGTTTGCCATCAGTGCCATGCTGTAAGGATCTTTAGATTGCAACGCATATTGATATGAATGCTCTATTTCTTTTGCTATTTGATTGCTATATCCAGCTTCACACATTGCCCAAACAATATAAGCATCGGTTACATCTGCTGCTGCCCACGAATGTAGGGCATTTGGATTTTTTGTCCAACTACCTTTGCCGTCTTTACGACTCAATAGCCATTTGGCACAACGCTCAATAATCTGAGGGTCAACTGAATAAACGGATTTCATATCTACAAATTGCATCAACCCATAGGCAGAAAGTGCTTCGTGTGCAGGATTGCGTCCCCACCAATCAAAACCACCGCCTTTTGATTCGTATCCCACCAATCGACCATAACCTACTTCCAAGTATTGTTTTGCTCTCGTTTCTACTTCTATATCCGTCGTTCCTGTTTCGCGCAAATAGTCCAATGCTAATAGATTTGGGTAATTGGCACTAGAAGTCTGCTCAAAACAACCACTCGGCATACGCAACATTGCAGCCATACCACTCATTACTTCGTCCAATACACTTGGATAAAGCTGTATTTTAGCCACAACACTTCCTGCTATCGCCTCTTGTAGCGTCAATTCAAAAGCATTGTTCATACTGCTTCCTGCATACACTCTACGCACAGGAAAACCTCTAGGACTCACCAAAATTGGTGTTACAAATTTGTCTTGCAATCCTTTGGCATTGTAAGCAATCATAAAGTTACCTACTCCTGCCAGGTTACCTACAGTGCCTTTCACAAAAATAGTCTTGCTTTCATTAGCCTTTAGGCGAATTGTACTTTTAGCATCTTGAGCCAGTACAATACTTTCAGGAGCATTCAGTGTTAATATTCCTTCCAATTCGCTATCGGTATTATTGGTCAATACCAATGGCAAACGCAGCTCATCGCCCGAAAGCACACGGCTAGGCACTTTGATTGTCATCTGGAAAGGCAATTGTGCAAAGTACTTATATTCTACTCGCCCAATACTCCCTGATTGTCCAAAACCTTCGGCAGTAATACGGAACTGCGTCACGGCATCTGAATTGTAAAAAGAGAACTTTGCTTTTCCATTTTTATCCGTTTTTATACTTGGATTCCAATAAATGGTATTGCGAAAATCGGTACGCAATTCAGGTGTCGGCGTATCCTCGTAGTTAATTTCCGCAAACACACGAACTTGTTGATAGCGAGTGGTAGTCACTACTTTTTTGAACACTTCCTGTTTTACTTTCATTCTTTTTTTGCCCTCTGCTCTATCTTTTTCATCAAACAAATTAGCACCAAAGTTAGCATCTTCAAGCACTTCTTCTTCAGCAGCAACAGCAATTCCTGCTACGCTAGAAGAAATAGCACTAATATCCATTTCTTTCATTATCACCATTTCTTCTTTCTCTATATCTACAGCTTCTACCTCCATCAACTCAACAACAGGAGCTACTGGCTCAGGAATATCGTCAAGTGCTATATCAACCTCCATCAGTTCTTCCTCTATTTCAGGAGCCATAACATTTCTTCTTCGTCCCCCTTCAGCCTTTTTCACTCTCGAACGAACAGGTCTGCGGTCGTTGATTACGACCATATCTTCTAGCATTTCCACACCTCCATCCATTTCTATATTGAGCGTTCCGCTCTGTATAGGATTCGCCAATTGTATATTCTTGCTGGAGTAGCCAACATACGAAACCGTAAGCATGGTACTATTATTGACAGCAGCAGTACTTATCTCATAATTTCCATCCAAATCCGTTTCCGTACTTACAGGTTGATTTCCATTCAATCGCACCGTAGCAAAAGGCATAGCTTCGCCAGTTTCATCGGTTATTTTCCCTGTTATTTTTACGCCTTTGCTCAATGTAATATTCAGATTGCTGTTGTAGTCATTGATAGCTACCGTAGGAATATAATACCCCTTAGCATCAATTTGCAAGCTAGTTGGCTTATAGAGCAATACCTCTTTGAAACTAAACGTGCCATCTTTTCTGCTCAATACTTTGTAGTCCGTTCCTTTTAGTGCTACGCCAATGCCTTGCATGGGGTTGCCTTGTTCGTCCATCAATTTGCCTGCTATGAGCTGTGGTTCATTGGCAGTACCTGCCAGCTTGTAGTTCTCATCTATAATTTGTTGCCACTCAAATTTTCTCCAACCTTGAGTCATCATCAAGTTATCCAATGCTATTTGTCTATTGATTTCTGGTTTTAGGCGTGTGGGGTCGTTTGCTTTATCAAAGTAGAAATTTGGCTCTTCTATATCACCCTTCAAATCTGATTGCAATAGCATATAAGACAAAATATGTCCTTGCTTGTCATCTGCAAACGTCAATAACTTGTCATCTACTACTGCCAACGACAAATCTGCCGCCACAGGAATACCTCGCTCATCAGTCACGACCAGTTCTACGTTTACTTTCTCTCTAGGTAGGTATTTTTCTTTGTCCGTTTTCACGGCAATATCCAATTGTTTGTCTGCATTAACAAAAACCAATCGCTCTGCTCTAGCTACTTGTTTACTGTCAAAGAGTGTAATCTGAGTGATACCAATCGGAAAATCATGTGTAGGAATATGTACGGTATTGAGTCCTTCTTGTGCCTCAATATCTTTAGAAAAGATCATCTTGCTTCTGCTCTGAGCCACCAAGTATAGTGTTTCATTTTGCGAAGACAATACCGCTATATCCAAGCTATTTTTTCTTTGCTGTTGCAGCTTCAAGGCATAACCCTTAGCCAAGGTAGTTGGCAATTCGTATATTTTGTTGGCAGCACTGCTCGGAGCGGTTATCTTAGCAAAGTATTTAGCTCCTCGCTGCGGTGCCAATTCAAACTTACCCATTCCTTGGTGGTAACTTTCAAGTGTAGCTACTACTCTATCATTTTGGTCATAAATCTTGCCTTCTATATCGGCAGGTTTACCAAATTCGTCCAAGGCTTTGAAGCCAACGCCACAAATCATTCCTTCTACCAGTTCGCCACCTTCAGGATAAAACTCCAAATCAATATTGCCCAATGTAATAGGGACGCTTCTCGAAATAGATTCTGTTTGTCCTTGGTATTGAATCATAATATTGAGCAAACCATCATTGGTCGTCAATTTTTGAGGCAAATTAAATACCACTTTAGCTCTACCTTCAGCATTGGTCTTAGCATCAAACCTCTTAACTTCTCCGCCATCAAGACTCACTACTGCCGTGAATACTTGTTGTGCCAAAGGTTGTTTAGTCAAGGTATTCAAATCTAAAATAGCTACGACTTCGCTACCTGCACCATACGCCTTTCTATCGAAGTTGAGCTTCATATTCAGATTAGGCAATACTGACTTTTGTACTGTTATCGTCTGCTCAAAAAAGGTGTTCGTATTTTCTTGCCATTTGGTGTAAGCCTTGATGGTATATTGTCCACCTTTTATGTTTTCGTCTAGCTTGAATACGCCTGCTGCCTTTCCATTTTCCGTCAATAAGGTCAGCTCTTGAACCGTACTCCCTTTGGGGTTCAATAAGTTGACATACACAACACCGCTTTTATCGCTCTTCTGAAAAGTTTGAGCATTGCGTACATAAGCACTAAACCAAATATCTTCAGAGGGTTCGTACATTTTTTTATCAAACTGCAAATATACTTTATCTTCTTGTGTCACTTCTTGGTACTGCGTGAATTTCGCCAACAAGTCTTTAAGGAAAGGTGTATTGGAGAACATCTGTGGCTGGTAATAAAATGCCCCTGCCAAGCTGATACTCAATCCTGCAAATATTAAACAAGAGAGTACTATTTTTTTGGAATATATTTTCATAGAATTCATATTGATAGTTAGGCGATTGCCTATTATAAAAAGATGGGGAACATATGTTACGTTAACAATTAAGAAGATGCAAGTACTATCACTTTTGGTGTGTTAAGTAAGTGGACAAATAAAAAAAGCCATTTTGCAGTACTGCAAAATGGCTTTTGAATATATAATGTATTGTCGTAAGAACAATCGTTCTTAATAACGTCTCTTTGTTCTTTTCTTACCAGTGTTGAATTGGTTACCACCTTTGTCAAAGTTTCCTCTAGGAGAACCTACACGAGTCATAGCACAACGGAATCCAATATAAGCACTTGATTTGTCTTCTTCCAAGAATCTACGAGCACCTGGAGACAACCAATACGCTCTATCGTTCCAACCACCGCCTTTATAGACACGTGTTTTGTCAGACACTAGCGAGTGTTTTTCATAATCATAAACAGCTTCCGATTGTTTATCACCATCCATGTAGTTGATTACATTCGATAGTTGGAAGTTTCTGCGATTAGCGATTTCATCTGCATCCAATTCTTTGTATTTCAAGCGTCCTGGAGCGATAGAATCACTTTCCATTTCTGGTTTGCCATCTGCATCCATAGATACTTCCATGAATACGTTACCACGCATTGGGTTCAAATCTTGTGTCTCTACATCCGACAAAGTAGTAGAAGTCAATGGACGATAAACATCCTGTACCCATTCGTTGACATTACCAGCCATATTATATAGACCATAATCATTTGGTACATAAGATACAACAGGGGCTGTAATGTGTGCATTATCATTCAATGCACCAGCCATACCCATATAATCACCACGTCCACGCTTGAAGTTAGCCATCATCATACCTTGGTAATTGCCATGTTGAGGGTAACGCATAGAAGTACCATTCCATGGATACAATCTACGATCAGTAATACGCTCATCTCTTACATAAGATTGGTTACCAATCAGTGCAAGTGCTGCATATTCCCATTCTGCCTCTGAAGGCAAACGGTAATCTGGCAATACGATACCATCTTCAAATTTAACAGCTCTTTCTTCGCCTGTAGATAAGTTTGTCTTAGGATTCTCGCCGGGGTTTGCGGTATATGCACCTGCCAAATAAGCGTCGGTATTAAAGTTTTTGGCTCCTTGCTGTGTTTCAATATCTGCTGCTTGAATTTTTCCATCTTCAATCAGAATCATCTCATTGACACGATCCGTTCTCCACTTACAGAATTCTTGTGCTTGCAACCAAGTAACCCCTACTACAGGATAATCAAAATAGGCAGGGTGACGCAAATAGGTTTCTACGAAAGGCTCGTTATAAGAAAGCTCTTCTAACCATACTAAAGTATCAGGCAACGCCTTACGGTAAAGTTGTGGCATAGCATTGTGTACTCTATTGAGCCAAAACAAATATTCTAGATAAGCAACATTTGATACTTCTGATTCGTCCATATAAAAAGAGGAAACAGTAACACGACGAGGAAAGCCACGATAATCTTTCATGACATCTTCTTCGGTCTGTCCCATATTGAACGTACCACCCTCGATAAATACCAAGTTAGGACCAGTTTCCTGTCCTTCGTATTCAATAGGTTTCTCAAATCCTCCCCATTCAGGGTCATTATACTTCCAGCCAGTGGTACTTGAGCGGTTTTCTTTCTTGCTACAAGCGCCAAAGATAAGTACCATGATGCCGAGTGATGCAAACAAATTTAATTTCTTCATTGCGAACTACGATTTTTTTTATTGAAAGCTGTCTTCAGAACAGCTTAATTCTTAATAAAAGGCAAACAAATTTAGTAAAAAAAACAAGGATTGGTCAGAAAAGCGATTCTTTTTATAGCGTCTAGGGCAGGATATTACCTAAATAGCCCCAAACAATCGTTGTAGCGGTTTTTATAGGCTGCTTTCTCGTTTTCAAAATTAAATAGTAGAGTAATTTCGTGTGCTCCTCCTGTGCTTCCTCCCAATGCCGAAACCGTCCAATCATAACTGTACGCCACTTTCAGCATTCCTTTTTGTATTCCTACCATCAATATAACGGCATCGGCATTCGTAAAAGTATGTCGAAACCAAATTCCACCCAAAAATAATTGATATTTGACGTAAGCCCCTACATTTAATTGTTGGCTTCGCCCCTCCTTGTACCAAAGTAAGTTTGGTGATATAAACGAGGAAGCACGTCTTTTATTATTGGAATTGCCAATTTTTATTTGACTCCCTGCCTGAAAAGAAAAACCTACTGGCAATTCGTCTGTACCTTCTCCATTTGCACCCATCAAGCTCTCATTGGGAGCATTGAGATGACGCAACGAAAAGCCTGCAAAAAAGTAAGCTGTATTGACCAAAAAACCTGGAGAAAAATCTAAATACGTGCGGCTGTTGGTTCCTGCCAATTCTTGTGTACTATTGGGTACACCTTGTGCATTGCTAGTACCTGTCACCAAATCTAGCTGATCCAAAAACACTAGTTTGTTCCAATTGAGACGTTGACTAACAATACTAGCGTCGAACCCTACTCGAATATAAGAATTCTTGTCAAACCTAATATCGTACACATATAAGCCACTGAGACGAACACTACTGTACAAGCCGCCTGCTGCTACATCTCCTTCCGCCCGAAAGCCAAAACTACTATTCATCTTGCTAAAATATTGGCTATAGCCTGCCGAAAATGTTTGATAGGCATTCGGTATATTCGGCCATTGGTTCCGATAGCTCAACTGAATAACAGGAGCTTCGACCAAGCCAGCAAAAGCAGGATTGAGCTGCATCGGGGCAGCATAATATTGACTATAAATAGGCTGTTGTGCCCAAAGTATCGTTTGATAAAAAAGACACCCAATAAAAAATATTTTTTTCATGCGTTATTTTGTACTAAATATGAGTGCTACAAGCAATCCGCTAGAAGGAAGTTTGAAAGTTTTATTAAAAAAAACGACATCGGACATCAACACTTTGTATAAACTGCCCGTTCTACCAAAACTATACACAAAGTTATTTCAAAAAAACGAAACAGGCAATAAGTATCTAATTAGATTATTCACAGACGCTTATTTCTCTTCTATAACAACGTATCATTTTTCTACTTTATGGTGTAACCTCTACACAAATACATTTTATTGTTGGTTCTACACGCCTCCAAAGCTATTTATTAACATCTTTTTAAGATGTCCTTAGTTATTAATTATATACTAATTGTTGCCTTTAGCAGCAATAGTGGGTTACGTTTTGTTGACTTAGTTCATTAATAAGACCTCACCTACTTTATTTGCTAATAGCCTGAACTCCTATTAGCCTGCATTTTTATTTTTAGTTCTCTAATCATATCTATTCAGTAATTAGTATATCATTGATAATAGACTGCTAAACAGCCAACAAAAGATTTTGTATCTTTGTTTATCATCGAATATTGGTTTGCTAAACCACGCAATATACCTAACTATACTAGGATTTCGTGCTCAATATCATTGTTCGCTACACCTAAAAAAGAAAAATATATGCTTGCTACACTTTTTAGAGCAACCTTGCTAGTATGTTTCGCTAGTAGTACCCTGCTTGCACAAGACTATTCTCAAAATATCGAAATTGATTGGACTCCTACCACCAAGCAATTGAAAATAGGCGAAAATCAAGAGATTCGTTATTTACATTTTGAAGATGCCGATTATGACCAATCTGCACCACAAATCCCTATCTTTTCTAAGCAACTCGACTTACGAACTTATGGTACGCTTACCGCTCGATTGGTCAACGACCAATACGCCCCCCTCGACGATACCAAAGATATTGACCTCAGTGACATAAAAACCACTATTGAAATTGGAACAGCAGCTAGTTTTGCCCACAAAAAACCTGTGGGTGTCTATTACTTTGTGCCTATTCGCAAGAATCCAACTACAGGAGTCTATGAGAAATTGGTACAAGCGGAGGTACAAATCCAAGTAACCGCTCAAGCAAATCCTTATACTGGTGGCACGGCACGTAATGTGTTCAATACGACAGTTAGTCAATTGAGCGATGGCGCGATTTACAAAATATCTATCGAAAAAACAGGCGTACATAAAATTGACTATAAACTACTTCAAGATTTGGGCGTAGATGTGGATAATATTGACCCGCGCAAAATTCAGATACTTGGTAACGGTGGCGAAGCTCTCCCAGAACGCATGACTACATTTGTACCTGATGATTTGGTCGAAAATTCGATTGAAATAATAGGCGAAAATGATGGTAGTTTTGATGCCAATGATTATATCCTTTTTTATGGTATTGGCACCAAGACTTGGAATTACGATAGAGGAACAAAAGTATTTACGCACAGTACAAACGTTTATACAGACAAAAGCCACTACTTTATCAAGATAGCCAACACCAACGGCAAACGTATCGTTAGCCGTGCTTCGGCACCAAATGCTACCTATACGACCAATGCGTACGATGCCTTGGCACACCACGAAGTAGATGAAATCAACCTAATGGAGCAAGAATTTGCACTTCCTCCTTCAGGGAGAGTTTGGTATGGCGAAGCGTTTCGTATCACTCGAAACCGCTCGTTTCCATTCAATTTCAGCAACCGCATAGAGTCGGAGCCTATCAACGTCTATAGTGATTTGGCTGCCCGTGTATTTACCAACGGTAGTGCTACACTGAGTGTCAATGGCACGTTGATGGATACCAAATCTACTCCTAGTACAACTGTATATATCTATACAGACTACGCCAAAACGGTACGTTTTTCCAATAAAAGTCCTATCGTAACAGGGCAAAATGTAAATGTCGATATTGGATTTAATCACAGTGCAAGCGATGCCGAAATGTGGCTCAATTATTTGACCATACACGCTCGTTGTCAACTTTCGTTCAATGGTGCACAGTTACCATTTAGAGATACTCGTTCGTTTGGGTATCCTGTAGCTAATTATGTAATAAATAATGGTGAAAATGCTACCGTTTGGGATATTACAGAACCTACAAATGCTGTGTTGCAACAAAAAACAGGTAGTGGTACTAGTACTTTTGGAGCGGATGCGACCATCAATAGAGAGTTCATAGCATTCGACAACAGTCAACTATACACCCCTCTAGCCGTAGGCAGTGTGGCGAACCAAAACTTGCACGGAACGACGACTCCTCCTCAAGCTATTTTTGTTTGTCATTCTTCGTTGAGAGATCAAGCAGAACGATTGGCGGCACACCGTCGTAGTCATAGTAACATGACTGTTGATGTAGTCAATGTAGAAGATATTTACAACGAATTTTCGTCTGGCAATGAAGACATTACTGCTATTCGTAACTTCTGTCGTATGCTATATGCTAGAGAAAACCCTAGCAATGAATTTACACACATCTTATTATTTGGTTTGGGTACATTTGATTACAAATCATTGGGTAACGGTAGAGATGCAAGTAATAATCCAAACTTAGTGCCTCTGTACCAAACGCCACAATCGTTGCACCCGATTAGCACCTACACCTCCGATGATTATTTCACACTGCTGGATTCTACCGAAAGTATGGGTGCATTTGGGTTATTGGATTTGGCAGTAGGTCGATTGCCTGCGGCTAATATCACAGAAGCAACCACAATGGTCGATAAGATAATTGACTATGACACCAACCCAGATGCTATGGCAGATTGGTACAACCGCTTGTTGTTTATAGCCGATGATGGCGACAACAACTTACACTTCAATGATGCAGAAGGTATCATTAGGACTTCTGAGTATAGAGATAGCACCTACAATATCGAAAAAATATACATTGATGCCTTTCGCAGAGTGAGTACTTCTGGGGGTAGCCGCTATCCTGATGCCAAAAATGCCCTATTAGATGCCATTTTCAAAGGCTCTTTTGTCGTTAATTATTTAGGACATGGTGGCGACAACGGCTGGACACAAGAGCGTATTTTCACAAGTGCCGATATTAGCAACTTGACCAACAGTAAAGAATTACCTTTATTCATTACCGCTACTTGTTCATTTGGTCCACATGATGACCCCAATACAGTATCGGCTGGTGAGCTATTGCTACTGAACCCCAATGGCGGTGCGGTTTCATTATTCACCACTGTGCGAGTGGTGATTGCTTCGCACAATGAGCGTTTGGTCAACAATACCTTCAATGTCATTTTTACACCGAAGGCTAACGGACAGATGCCAACTACGGGCGAAGTGATGTTGTTTGCCAAAAATAATGCTGCAATCAATCCGCCTACCAACTCTAGAAAATATGCTTTGTTGGGTGATCCTACCATGACATTAGCCTACCCTACCTACGATGTCAATACGACCAAAATCAATGGTAACACCGTAGGCAGTATTGATACAATCAAGGCACTGCAACGAGTAACGATAGAAGGGGAAATTGTCGATAATAACGGCAATAAAATATCGAACTTTAATGGTCTTATTTACCCAACAGTATTTGACAAAGAGGACAAACTATACACGCTAGGAAATGACAATAGTAGTTATGTAGATGATTTCTTGTTGCGCAAAAAAATTATATTCAAAGGTCAAGCGAGCGTAGTCAATGGCAACTTTAGTTTCACGTTTGTAGTACCCAAAGATATTAATTATACAATCGGACAAGGAAAAATATCTTATTATGCAAGTGATGGAGTGAGTTTAGATGCTCATGGATATTATAATAAACTATTGGTAGGTGGTTCGGATAACAATGCTGTAGCGGACAACACCCCACCAGAAGTATTGGTTTATATGAATACAGAAGAGTTTGCACGAGGAGGACTAACCGACAAAAACCCTACCTTGTTAGCCAAACTCTATGACGAAAACGGCATCAACACCGTCGGAAATAGTATCGGGCATGATTTGGCAGGTACCTTGACCACCAAAGAAGGCGTAGTAGAAACGTATATACTAAACGATTTTTACACCTCCACTACTGATGATTACACTAAAGGGACGATTCGTTACCCCCTCAAAGATTTGCCCGTCGGGCTACACCACATCAAGGTAAAAGCATGGGACACGTACAATAACCCCGGTGAAGGAGATACTGAATTTTTAGTCGCAGAATCTGCCGATTTAGCACTCAAACACGTGTTGAATTATCCAAACCCGTTCACAACTTCTACCAATTTTCAGTTTGAACACAATTACCCTTACCAAGACTTGGAGATACAAGTGCAAGTCTATACCGTCTCTGGCAAGTTGGTCAAAACCATATTGCAAGATGTATATGCCGAGACCAACACAGGATATCGTGTGAGTGATATACACTGGAATGGACTAGACGACTATGGCGACCGACTAGGCAAAGGTGTCTATATCTACAAAATACAAGTACAAGCTGCTGGCACAACTGATGCAAGCAAGCAGGTAAGTGAATTTGAAAAATTGGTTATCTTAAAATAAACAAAATGCACCTGAATCATAGATTCAGGTGCATTCCAATTAACCAAATGCTTTTAACTAAATTTAACACCTAAATAATATTTTTGTACCTTTGTTTGGTTACTGTCCTATGCTGTGCTTTCTATGTTGAGTTGTCTATCAGCTAGAAGTATAAACCTAACAAAGACAACTATTTAATTCTTAATAAAAAGGACTATCCTAAACATATCTGTATGTAATTATCTTTACTTTTAAGAATCGTATGGAGCTGCTCGCACAACTTACCACGAAGTGTGCTTGTTTAGCCCATTACTATTATCACAACCAAAGTCTTTTGTTGAGTGCTGCTTGCAATTCATTTTTTAGAGCATTCATAAAAGCAAAAAAAGATGTACAAAAAATTTATTTATATGAGAATTCAAATCATACAGCACTGTCTCATGGCAGTAACCATATTCACTTCCCTAGTGGGTACCGTATCTGCTCAAAGTACAGGTACGATTGATTGCCCTTTTGCGGGTCGCTCTGCCGATGGCTCGGACTGTAATGGTACTATTATTACAGCCGTTCCTTTTTTGCGTATTGTTCCAGATGCTCGTTTTGGGGCGTTAGGCGATGCGGGCATCGCGATGTCTGCCGATGCTAACTCTATGCACTTCAATGCGGCAAATCTTACCTTTGCTCAAAAAGACTTGAGCGTATCGACTACCTTCACTCCTTGGTTGAGAGCATTGGGTCTCAACGATGTATTTTTGGCGTATTTGTCAGGCTACAAGCACATTGACCACGAACAAACAATCGGTGCTAGTTTGCGTTATTTTTCTTTGGGTCAAATCCAATATACCGATGATCAAGGCAATCCGCTACAAACCGTTCGTCCCAATGAATTTGAATTTGCTTTTGCTTATTCTCGTAAGTTAGGCAAAGAGTTTTCGGCTGGATTGACTGCCAAATATATCTTCTCCAACTTGGGGCAAGGAACTGTATCAGGAGGCGAAACAATGCGTCCTGCACACGGATTTGCAGCTGATTTGTCGTTTATGTACCGCAAGGAGCTTAAGATTCAAGAGAAAGATGCCATTTTGGGCATTGGTTTAGCTTTCACCAACTTAGGTACCAAACTATCCTATACACAATCTGCCAATAGAGATTATATCCCTGCCAACTTAGGTTTGGGCTTCTCGTTTGAGTACAATTTTGACGAATATAACTCTATTACAGTAGGTTTTGATATTAATAAATTGATGGTTCCTACTCCGATACCTCGTAGTCTGTATGACGAAGATGGCAATCTGGTAACAGATAATAATGGCAATACGATAGAAAACCCAGATTATGATGCCGATGGCAATAGTGTACCTGACTACAAAGAACAATCTGTACCTGCTTCTATCTTCTCTTCCTTTGGCGATGCACCTGGTGGAGCTGGCGAAGAGCTTTCGGAGTTGATGTATTCGATTGGTATCGAATATTGGTACAACAAGCAATTTGCAGTACGTGTCGGACACTACAACGAACACCAATTCAAAGGTAACCGTAAATTTTTCACGGTTGGTTTAGGCTTGCGTTACAAGATTTTCAATATCAATTTCTCGTACTTGATTCCATCACAGGCTGGACAAAGAAACCCACTAGACAATACGTTGCGTTTCTCGCTAATGTTTGACTTTGGCGATGCCCCTACCAAGAAAAGAAAAGTAAAATAATGAAGTGTTTTATAGTGCTAGCGATGACCAGCTTATTGCTGCTGCTGCAAAGCTGCAGCAAAGAAAAAAAGGCTAGAATTTATCTACAAAACGAGACAAAATGTGTTCTTAGTGAAGTAGAAGCCTTTTTTGCAAAAGAAGATTCTGTGGGCAATGTCATGCAAACACTGAAAGGATTCAGCCTAGCAGCCAAACAAGAAGCCTACTTGGAAGTCCTGCCTAATACGTATAGCTACATTCGTTATACTTGCACTTGCGAGGAAGGAAAAGAAGAGCGCTTTGAGCAGCGTTTTGCTACACAAAACCTAGCTACTTCGGCACAAATGTTCAATCTGTCCCTCAATTGCTCTAGCCAAGACATTCGCAATATAAAAAAAGGCGAATGGGTGGATATGAGCTATTGATACCAACACAAAAAGACTAAAAATAGAAAGGCGACAAAACACTACTACTGTGTTTTATCGCCTTCTTTTTTACAGGTACTACTTACTTATTTTTATAAAATTCCTTTCGGATTTCGACCAAAACAGCTTGGATTTTTTCTTTATTCGGTTCATTCGGCAGCTTTGTGTTTTGATAAACAATCTCGATTTGTGCTAATTTTGCTTCTGCTTGTGCGATCAAATCATCGTACTCATATTCACCTTGGCGTATCGCCAATAATTCCGCTCGATTGGGGCGACGAACCTGCACTTTTTGTGTTTCCAAAATTTCTTGTGCCATATCCAATAGTCGAAAAGTGTGCATCAGATTTTTGGCATCGTAATTTTTGCCATGGGCAATCGTGCTAGCATAACGAGCATCATTCCGCTTATTGACCCAATCCCAATACTGTTTATAATCCTTGCAGTATTTGCGGTAACCATCTTGATTGAAATACAAAATGGCTGCCTGCTTCTCTCCCTTTGGGATACTACTCAACAGTATAGTATCGACCGTTTTTAGTTTCACAATTCCTTGATAATCCAATTGATTTTTGTTATCACAATACAGCCCATAAACATCTTTCATGTGTGGAATTTTGACCAGTCCACATTGTTCTTGTTGACAATCTTCTTGGTCGAGCCACGATTGGAGTGCTACCGCTCCTTGCTCGTACTGCACATAACAAAAATCCAACACGTTTTTGCGTTCCGATTCCATCGGGTTCGTAATCTTCTTGTTCAGTCCCCTCGCCTTGCGTATCTGTGTCATAGCATAACCTGCAAAGGTATCTTTGCAATATTTAGACAAAAACAACTCGGTCGTTAGCTGCTCAAACAGTGGGTGTTGGTACAAAATACACTCCTTAGGCGAAGCCAACATTTCCAACAAATTTGGATTGTTCTTGTACAACAATTCGACAAAACGCTTCAACTCGTAATACACTTCGTCGTTTTTTTCGTCATTGACTTGCGGCAAATAATCCAAGCCATAAAATTGCTGCTCAGGCAGCACAAAAACGCCTTTGATATCCGTGTCAGAAGTTGGTAAATCTAGTCCATAGGCTTTGCTACCACTGATACACTCAAACAGCAATAAGTTTTTTTCTTTTATTTCCTTAATCGTCATATTCTACGAAAGTTGACTCCTGAAAAAATCATCAAGCGGTGCTATATCTTGATTTTCGCTCGGCAATAGCTTCGCTTTTTGCTGATATTCTTCCAGATACTGGTGTATAAATGTTTGAATAATGGGTACAGGAGTTGTAAAATCGCCTTCTTGTGCCGCTATTTTTTCCTCTGTCAATCGTTGTATTGCTTCATACAATGCTGTTTGATTGGCTATTTGCGGAAGCAACAACCCAAACTCCATCGGCGGTATGGTTTGCTTATCGCAAATCCAGATAGATGCCAACAATGGACGCAAAATATAGAAATACTTTTTGATGTCCATTTTGTCGTTCACCAACCCTTTGTGCAAGGAGCTTTTGGTCAAGCCCAAATAATGAAAAGCCATTGCTCTTGGCTTAAAATAAGCAGGAGCTAATTGCCAAATTTTTTCTTTAAAACCATCTTCATTATGATACAACATAGGCGACTGCAACCACTCAAACGGGCTTGCATTGGAGCTACTTAATAGTCGCAATGTTTTGCGAAGCTCCCAGCCCACCATATCCAGTTCATTTTCATCTACTCCTAGATTAATCCCCTCTTCAGGTTGTTTTATAGACAAATATTCTTCCTTGGGGTGGGTGTAAATAAATCGCACATCCCAATCACTATTGGGCGATGCAAAACCCCAAGCTCTACTCCCTGATTCGGCAGCATACAAAATCTTTATATTTCGCTCTTGTTGGATACGCTCTAGCTTTTGTAGTAATAGTTTTTTCATGGTATTTATTATTCAGTGTTAGCCGTATCCTACACAAAGTAAGTCTAAATAGTTCCTATCAACAAAAAAAGGCTCTATCCAGTGTGGATAGAACCTATAATGATAGTTGATGTTGATTTGTGGAAGAGCTACTTATTTAGCAGACCAAAAGAGTAATTTGGTGGCACCCTGTGCTTTTTTATCTCCTTTGCGTTCACCTTTTTTGCCAGCTCCTTTCTTACCTTTTCCTTTGCCTTTTTTATCGCCTTTTTTAGCATCATGAGCTTCTTTGTGCTTTGCTCTTTCTGCTTTTTGCTCTTCTGTCATATACTTTTCTTTGATTTGACGTTTAGCAGCTTTCCATTCTTCTTTTTTGGCATTGACCGCTACCATGCTTTTCTCAATCAAAGCTTCGTTGCGCTCTATGAATGGTTTCATGCTTTCTTTGAAGGCTTTTTTCTTTGTTTTGTCAGCCTTACGCTGCTCTTCTCTTTTGGCTTTCAACACCTCTTTGTCTGTGTTTTTATTAGCCTCTTTAAATGTTTTGCGAGCATCTTTTGATTCTGCTCTCATTTTTTCTTTTTCCGCTCTTTTTTGCGTTAAGAAAGCAGCATCTTCTGCACTTAATCCTGCTACCAATTGGTCGTATGCTTGCTGCATGACAGGGTTTACATTAGCTTGATTGTATGCTTTGAGTTCTGCTTTGGCTTCTGCACTCATTTTTCCATGTCCTTTGTGACCTCTATGTTGAGCAAATGCAGTACTAGTCATTAGGCAAATTGCCACGAACATTACAGTGATATTTTTCATAATAATTGATTTTTTGATTGCTAAAATAAATTGATGGTTGATTGTTGGTTTCGCTTTCTTAGAGTCATCTTTTTGAGGAAGGTTTAATTGACTGCTAAAAAATATTTTGTTTTTTATATTCTTGTAAGAACTGTTTCTGTATTCTTTGTTGGTTTCGCTTTCTTAGAGTCACCTCTTTGAGGAAGGTTTAATCGATCGCTAAAAAATATTTTATTTTACAATTAACTTGATGATCTTACGCTGTCACTAGTACGATATAGATTATTGTGCCAACTATCCAACAATTCGCCCACACTTTTGTATTTTTGCACTCTAAAAAATAAATTATGCAGCAAGAATACGATAAATACACCGCCGAATCGCACCATGTTTGGCAATTGCTCTTCGAGCAGCAAGCCGAAATATTGGCAGATAGAGCCACCTCCAAATTCTTGGAAGGCATACACACGATACAGTTCGAAAACGATAAAGTCCCCCCTTTCACGACTATCAACAGCATACTCAAAGACTTGACTGGTTGGGAAGTCTATGCGGTACCAGGATTGATTGACAACAAGCCATTTTTTGAATTATTGGCACAAAAAAAATTCCCTGCTACTACTTGGCTACGCACACTAGCCCAACTCAAATACATTGAGCAGCCTGATATGTTTCACGATGTTTTTGGTCATCTACCATTGCTTTGTGAGCCTTATTTTGCCGATTTCTTGAACGGCATTAGCCAGATTGCATTGCAACACATTGAGAGCGAAACCGCTATCGAGCTAATGGCACGCATCTATTGGTACACGATTGAGTTCGGGTTGATTAGCGAACTAGGCACCACCAAAATATATGGTGCAGGCGTCTTGTCTTCTCCAGGAGAATCTATTTTTTGTTTGAGCGACGAAGCTACCCGTTATCCTTTTGATTTGAAACACGTCTTGGCGACACCTTATATAAAGGATACTTTTCAGGGGCAGTATTTTGTAGCGGAATCTTATGAGCAATTGTACCACAGCTTGCCGCAATTGGCGAAGTTAGTTGCACAATTTGTTTCGCAAGATATTGTCGTAGCCGATGGTCAAACTATTGATTTCAACGCTGTTTTTGAGCAAGTACACTAAAAAAATCTTGGCGGTATGCTTTCTAGTTCCCTAGAATATCCGATTTCATTTGTTTCGGCAGGTTTTGAGCCACTTCGAGTTCATTTGCTACGGCAAAATTATAGCTCTATTTTTGTATTGGTCGATAACCATACTCAACAACATTGTTTGCCCATTTTAGAAGCTGCTTTGCAGGGTTTTAGCTTGATTATTATTGCCATCGAAGCGGGCGAACAGCACAAAAACCTACAAACTTGCCAATACATTTGGTCTGCATTCATGCAGGGACAAGCTGACCGCAAATCAGTATTGCTCAACTTGGGTGGTGGCGTTATTGGCGACATGGGCGGTTTTTGTGCTAGTACATTCAAGCGAGGAATGGATTTCATTCAGTTGCCGACTACCCTACTCGCTCAAGTAGATGCTTCGGTGGGAGGCAAGTTGGGGATAGATTTTGAACAAGTCAAAAATGGTATCGGGCTTTTTGGTTCGCCACAGGCAGTCTTTATGTTTACGGACTTTTTGGGTACGCTTCCGCTAATGGAAATCAAAAGTGGCTTTGCCGAAATGCTCAAACATGGCTTGATTGATAGCCTTGCACATTGGCAAAGTTTATTGCTGGTTAGCGATTGGACTTCCGTCCAATGGCAGCCCTTGATAGAACAATCCTTGCAAGTCAAAAAGCAAATTGTATTACAAGATCCATTTGAGAAAAATATTCGTAAAAGTCTCAATTTTGGTCATACCATCGGGCATGTCTTGGAGAGTTTGAGTTGGCAAACCACACAACCATTACTGCATGGACATGCTATCGCCATCGGATTGATTATCGAATGTTATTGGAGTACCAAGCTGCTCGAATTGCCTACGGCAACACTCGTAGCCGTCCGTGATTACATTTTGTCTGTTTATGGAAAATACGACTTGATACAGCTCGACTTACAAGCCGTTGGCAACTTGATATTGCAAGACAAAAAGAATGAAAATCAAATTATAAAAGCTACTTTATTGGCTAAAATAGGACAAGCAAAAATCAATATAGCGATTCCTAGCACGCTAATAAAAGAAGGATTGGATTATTATATCAACTTGAAATAAACAAGAATGTACAGCAAATTTTACGCTCCACTATTGGGGCTATTATGGCTACTGAGTAGCTGTGGCAATACCGCCACCCAAGAAAAAAATGCCTTGGTTACCGAACGTTTTTCGGGCGAAACGATGGGCACCACTTTTTCGATAACCTATCTGGATAGTACCCATCAAGATTTGGAACAAGCTCTGGTGCAGCTCTTGATTGACATCAACAAAAGTGTCAGTACTTACGTCAAAGATTCCGAAATTTCGATGTTCAACCAGCAAGATAGCTTGGAGGTGTCAAACGAAGGACATTTTGCACGAAACTTTGAGCAAGCTCAACAGGTATATACTCAAACAGAAGGCTGGTTCAACCCTACGGTCATGCCCTTGGTGAACTATTGGGGATTCGGATATACCGAAAAAAAACGCGTGGCTCAAGTAGATAGTAGCTTAGTAGATTCGTTGGTCAAGTTGGTTCAGTTCGAACAAATTGCCCTACAAAAAAAAGAAACCACTACCTTATATAGCAAACCAGCAAAAGGTGTCCAACTTGATTTTAGTGCTATCGCCAAAGGCGATGCTGTTGATGAAATCGGCAGATTGTTAGAACAGCGAGGTATTGACAACTACTTTGTAGAGATTGGCGGCGAAATACGTACTAGAGGGGTTACTTCTAGCGATTTTGCTTGGCGTACGGCTATTAGCCAACCCATAAAAGGAGCGGGCAAAAGCACCGCTTCTGCTCAACTCTTGCTAGAACTAAAAGATAAATCCTTAGCGACTTCTGGCAATTATGAAAATTATCATCAAGACCCTGTTACCAAACAAAAATATGCCCACACCATCAACCCCAAAACAGGTTATCCCGAACGCAATAGTTTACTATCGGCTTCTGTTTTAGCTTCCGATTGTGCCATTGCAGATGCTTTTGCCACTGCTTTTATGGCTATGGGGCTAGAACGTGCTTGGGCAATCGTCAATAACAATACTGCTATTGATGGCTATTTTATTTATCTTGACGAACAGGGAGAATTGCAGGAAAAGATGACCAAAGGATTTGAACAATTGCAACTCAACAACTAAAATACAGCTTAGAGCACGTCTAAGCCTGTCCCTTGGGTTTGATATTCATCGGAAAAGGAGGCATCGCACTATCTACATTTTGGATAGTTCCATAAGCTGCCTCATAGCGACGTATATTTTCGTTGAGAGCCAACATCAATCGTTTGGTTTGTTGTGGCGTCATCAATATGCGTGATTTGACCTTAGCTTGTGGCACATTAGGCACCATTCTGATAAAATCCAAAATAAATTCGGCATTGGAATGTGAAATAACACTCAAGTTGACATATACGCCTTCTGCTATTTCTTCTGGCAATTCGATACTAATTTCTGTAGAATTTTTGTTTTCTTCGCTCATAATTGTTTATATTGTATAAGTTAGTGGCAATTACTGTTAATATTGCTAAGTATTATTCTTAATATTTATAAAATAAATCCTTAAATTGAGGAACTAATCCCCCCTTTTAGCTGTATTAACAGGCATGACTCGAAAGATAGTGATAAAAATTGTTTTTTTTATCAGCTCTCTGGTAACATATTGGTCATCTCTTGTCATTAAGTATATATTGAAACTATTCCATTAAATATTTATTCCTAGAAGTAATTAATATTCTTACGAATATGGTTACTATCATTCACACAAATTTTTATAAAATATACAACTCATGAAAAAATTATCAAGACTATTAATGTTAGTTGCTGTCGTAATCGTAGCAGCTTCTTGTCAAAATGATGTTCAAACTTCTGCTAGTGCTGTAAATACAGATAAAGCAACTAACCGTGGTTCTGAAGGTGGTGCTGCTAATGTTATTGAGCAGTCACAAATGGTAAAATTCAATGACGTAACACTTGACTTGTCAAAAATCCAAATGTTAGAATTGAAAATGATGGAAGCTGGTGCTGCAGATAATGCTGCCGAAGATGCTATCAATATCAAAAACTCACTATTGGGTGCAGATAAAGAAGAACAAATGACAGACATCAACTTCTCTATGTCAGAAGAAGCTGTATCTGACGGTGTTTTCATCTTTAGTATCGCAACAGAGAATGCGAAAGATTTGACTATGAAAATGTTCGATGAAGAAGGTTTCCAATTGGCTGCACACAACCAATTCACTGTTAACACAGGTGACAACTACAAAGCATTGAATGTAAATTCTTTGGAAAGTGGCGAATATACTTTCCGTTTGGAAGATGCTCAAGGCAAAGAACTTACTAGAAAAGTAACTGTAGCAAACAAATAAGACTTATAATCTACGGATTATATAAAGTAAAAAGCAGTCAACTCCATTGAGTTGACTGCTTTTTTTTGTACCTATCAGATGTTTTATCCTTTGAGATCTTCCAACATACGTTGTTTGCTCACTTCATATAGCACAATCCCTGTGGCTACCGATACATTGAAAGAGTCGGTTTGTCCTTTCATCGGAATTTTAAATAGTTCGTTTGCTTTACGAATGATGTGCGGACGAATGCCTTCATCTTCCGCTCCCATCACAAGTGCCGTAGGTATGGTTAGTTCCAACTCATGCAAGTACGACTTGCCTTTGATATCAGCAGCTATTATTTGCACTCCATTCATGACCAAATAATCTAGTGCATTGCCTAAGCTAGCAGTACGGCAGACAGGCAAGGTACTCAATGCACCTGCTGAAGCCTTAATCGTTTCGGCATTGATTTGAGCTGTTTTTTTGTTAGGTATAATCAGTGCATGTGCTCCACTGGCTTCTGCTGAACGAGCAATAGCACCCAAGTTTTTGACATCGGTAACACCGTCTAGTACCACTAGCAGAGGAATTTCGCCTTTGTCATATATCATCGGAAATACATCTTCTATTTGCAAGTAATTGATATGCGAAAGAAAAGCGATGACTCCTTGATGATTTTTTTTGGTAATTTTTTCTAGGCGTTCTTTGGGAGCAACTTGGAAAGGAATATCTGCTATTTTGCAAATTTTTCGTATTTCTTTTTCGTAATCACCTTTCACGATTTGTGATAAAATCACCTTATCTACGGACATACCATTTTTGATAGCATCCATGACAGGGTGTCTGCCATAAATCAGTTTTTCTTTGTCAATGACAGGTTTTTTATACTTCTTAAATTCCATTATTTTGTTGATTGATTACTGTTATTTTTATTCCATGAAAATGATTGGATAATACGATCCAAATCTTCTTTGACATAGTTCACTATTGGACGCATAGAGTCGGCATTGGGTCTAGAATTGAAATACAAAGCTGCCCACACGGCATGCTGTGTACTATCGGTCAATACAAAATGATAAGGCGATGCAACATCTCCTTCTACACTATACTTAACGCCATATATTTTATTGGTAGGATCTTCAAACGGATAGTTGCTTCTACCCGTCGCTTTTATATTATGTTTTTCGGTCATGTCGTAAGAGTCCAAAACTACATCCATGAGTTTTTCGCTCGCTTCTTCATCGGTCTTACCTGTTATGTCAGTGTACGTAAAGTGTACCACCCCGTTGAGATCTGGTATTTTGAGATTGAACCAACAAAGGTGCTTGGCATCTTGATTGACAAACGTTACATCTTGCTCAAATACCATGTAACTGGGGTACTGAAATGTGAACGCACAATAATCTTGATCGAACACCACATATTCTCGCACTGGATAATCTACTTTGGGATAAATCCTTGGTTTGGGTATCGGAATACGTTCTTCTTGGCAAGCAGTGACAACTAGTAGTAGCAAAACAATTAGCAGACTACTACTTCCTATTTTTTGTAGCAACATAATGGTTGGTCTTTTTTTTCTTTGAGAAACTGATAGAGCTTATTAATCCGTTATTTCTGTTTCTGTTGTAGGTTGTGCTACTTCATTGCTAGGCAAAACAATACGCACTTTTTCGATACGACGTTTAGAGACTGACAAAATGATGATTTTGAGTTCCTTGAACATCATAAAAGTATTGACAGCAGGAATACGACCATTCAGTACCAAAATTAGTCCTGCTATTGTTTCTGCCCCTTCTTTTTGATTATCAAAAAAATCAGAATTGACATCCAGTACTTTCCCAATTTCGCCTAAGGTAGTACCACCATCAAAATCATAGGTAAAATCATCTACCTTATCAAAAATATCATCTTCACTTTGGTCAAATTCATCTTGGATTTCACCAACTATCTCTTCGAGAATATCTTCCATGGTAACCAATCCATAAGTACCTCCATACTCATCGACTACGATAGCCATGTGGGTTCTTTTTTCCTGAAAATCAGTGAATAAATCGTCTATTTTTTTCTCCTTAGGAATAAAGAAAGCCTCTCTAATCATGCTACGCCAATCCTTGACCGCACTTTGGCGCAATAGCTCCAATAAGTCCTTGGCATGGATTATTCCCTTGATAGAGTCCAAATCATCTTTGTAAACAGGGATTCGGGAGTAGGCTTCTTCTTGAAACACCTGCACCACTTCCTCAAAAGTAGAAGTAATATCAATCGCCACTACTTTCATTCTAGGTTTGAGTACTTCCGATACGGCGGTATTGCCAAAGCGAATAATTCCTTTGAGAATATCCATATCTTGTTCGGCATACTCGCTGTCTTTGATAGTCAATTCGATAGCCGAATTGATGTCCTCTGCACTAATAGCAGACTGACTCAACGACTTGGCTAGTCGCTTCTCGATAGCTCCAGTACTATTGACCAATACCCATCCGAACGGAAAAAACAATTTACCCATAGCGAGCATTGGCAAACTCATGAACCGAGCTATTTTGAGATTATTGCGAGTCGCATATACTTTCGGTGCAATCTCTCCAAAGAGTACCAATAAGAACGTAACTAATACAACAGTAATTGAGAAATTGAGTATCGGATCTATCTTGTCTGGTAGGATTGCATTGACAAAACTATCCGACACCAAAATAATAGCAATATTAACTATATTATTGGCTATTAATATAGTAGAAAGCAAATAACGAGGTTTGTCTATCAGCTTCAGTATTCTATTGGACGAAGCATCTTGCTGTTCCCACAGTTCTTTTTTGTCCTTGTGAGTAATCGAGAAATAGGCGACTTCAGAGCCAGACAATAGTCCAGAACAAATAAGCAACGCCATAATAGACAATCCGTTAAGTAGCAATCCTGTGTAAGATTGTACCATAAAAAAAGGATTCCATTGTAGAAATTCTAATAATTGACTGGGTTCAGTTTCCAATGTAATGGCATTTGATTATAAAATCAAAAACTAGAGCTATTCGCACAGCTCTAGTTTTTGTAGTACGCTTTGGAGCATACGATTCTATTTTTTTTAGAATGGTAGGTCGTCTTCGGCGTTATCATTAGTAATCGCTGTTTGTTCTTTTTTGGTCGTATTGACTCCAGCGTATTTATCGTTGGGTTCGCCTTCTGACGAATTCTGATTTTGGCTATTTTCGCGCTTATCCAAGGAGCGGAACATATTGGCTCGAACTTCGGTGACGTATTTGGTATTGCCATCTTGATCTTGGTACGAACGAGAAGTCAATTTGCCCTCAATATACACTAAGCTACCTTTTTTGAGTTGGCGCTCTGCACGTTCGGCAGCCTCTCTCCATATTATTATATTGTGCCATTCGGTTAGGTTCTGCCATTCACCACTTTTATCTTTGTAGGATTCGTTGGTAGCTACCGAAAACTTGGCGTAAGTCGCTCCGCTTTCTAATGTTCTTACTTCTGGGTCTTTTCCTAAATGTCCTATTAAAACTACTTTGTTGATCATGTTCTGCTAGATAATTTATGAAGCAATTATGGTATAAATAAATAGAAGTCGAAAATATTTTTTGCTATCTCCTCGATTCCCTGCCATCTCACCACGTTGTTGCATTTCAATTAGATGATTAAATTACAAAAATAATATGGAAACGCTCTCAAAATTAAAGACGAAATTGTCCAATATTTTATTTAAAACATCTTGAGTTGGCTTTCCTCTTCTGGCTTACTTGGTGCACTCAAGTAGTCCGCTATCATTTTTGGGACAGCAAAGGTCTGTATTTTTTCTGGATTTATCAAAACAAATTTCTCTTTTTCTTGCTCAAAGATAGGCTTCAAATTTCCTTTATAGAATACTTCTATAAAAAAAGTAGAAATTTTTTGATGAGAAAGTGTCTGACGATACAATTTCGATAGTTTTAACACTTCTACCCCTTCTTTTCCGAACCACTTTTGCCATTTTTCGTGCTGTTTCATCGTCGCTACTACTTGTTCTCTTGGATACAACGCCTCCGTTTCTATCAATGGAAAGTCATACAAGTGCTGCCAAACATCGCCTGCTCCTCGTTGCCTCAAATAAATCCCTTCGGATGTATGAATAACGAGGTAATAGAAAAAACGCTTTTTATGTTTCAATTTTTTGCTCTTGACAGGCAATAAATTTACTTGCTGTTCTTGATGAGCAATACAAGCCGTTGCCATCGGGCAAGTACTACAGAGCGGATTTTTGGGCGTGCAGTGCGTTGCCCCAAAATCCATGATAGCTTGATTGTATAGGGCTGGATCTGGCGTATGTAATAACGCTTGCGCCAATTGGCTGAACTGTTTTTTGCCTACCGTGCTGTCTATTGGCGTAGCTATCCCAAAAAAACGGGACAATACTCGATATACATTGCCGTCCACGACAGCATACGGCAGACCATAAGCAAAAGAAGCTATTGCGGCAGCAGTATAAACGCCCACGCCTTTCAATTTTAATATTTGCTCGTATGTGCTAGGAAAAATGCCTTCGTATTGCGTTGCAATAATTTTGGCAGTGGCGTGCAGGTTTCTAGCCCTAGAATAATAGCCCAACCCTTGCCATAGCTTGAGTACTTCATCTTCTGGAGCGATTGCCAAGTCCACGACCGTCGGATAACTTTCCACAAAACGCTCATAATAAGGTAATCCCTGTTCTACTCGTGTTTGTTGGAGTATGATTTCCGATAGCCAAATATGATATGGATTCTTGATTGCTTTCCACGGCAAAGGTCTTGCCGTGGGTTGATACCACTGCAAGACCTTTGTTGTAAAAAACTGCTTATCTGCTGTTTCAATTTGCATAAAAATGCTTGTATTTTTTTTATTTATTCAACTCTCGTCAATTTGTGAATTTCTGTCGCCAACTCCGACTTGCCACTGCCCAAAAGTGGACGAGTTTCGATAGTCAAGGTATCATTTTCAATCCCTTTAATGGTCATGTTCGCCATAATTACTTTACCATCTTGTACAAACTCTAGTGTATTGCCGATAGATACCGCACGCCATGTTATTTCTCCACTCATTTCGGAGCCACGTCTTATTATTTTGGCAGAGCCATCTTTATTGAAATCGAACCCCCAAGCTTCTCCTCTCCAATTGCCATAGAGGTCTTCTACTTTGTAGGTTTTGAACGAATCACCACAAGAAGTGACAAATAATAAAGTGGTCAATACAAATAAGGTGGCTAGTATCTTTTTCATGTTATTTTGGTTTTGAAGTTATTTAGTGTTGCTTATTGCAATAAAAATGCAAAAAAGGAATTTGGTTACCAACTTTTTGCCTCTTTTTTGCAGATATTCCGCTAGCAAAAAAAAAGCAGACCAAAATAAATTTTGTTCTGCTCTAACTTTCTATTGTTGTAAGGTTGCTTATCATTTGAATTGATTTAAGCTCAAAGGTCATTTTCGGCTATTTCTACCAACATCTGATGAAAACAATTATTGGAAATAGTAGGTTGCTGAAAAGTACAGCCAGAACACTTGAGAGAAGTCAATTTGCCATCGTAATAATATACGCCTAACAAAATTTTATCCAAGCTCGTGTCTTTGCCAATAAGGTGCTGGCGTTGTATGGTTTCCAAACAATCGGAATGCTTCCAATTTTCTATTTCGGCTGGTTGCGGCTCAAACCCCTTGCTTTGGAGTGCTTCTGTAAGGTAATCGAACAAGAACAAAAATTCTTCTTCTTCCCATCTTTCTTTATTGAATTGGTACGTAAGCCCTGTAATCACAGGTGACGCCATGAGCTCTATTTCTTCATCTTCTTTCTTGCGAGCACAGTTATCTGCTATCATTTGTAGCATTGCTTTTTGGCGCTTTGACCCTAACCATTTTTCAAATTCGTTTTTATATTTTTTCGTTGTTTTTACGACTTCTTTTTTGATTAGAGTACTCTCTTCTTCTGAATATCCAAACATCTCTTTTTTTTTGTAAGAAGTTGTTTTTCACAATAGCAGTTTTTTTTGATATTATGCCTGTTTGCAAACAGCTTCGTAATGTGAATGTCAAGTGAGGGAAATTAACAAATAGTATTTGTATAAATATTAAACGTTTGTTATTTCCGTTTTCGTGTGCAATTATTTTTCTATTAAAAATTTCTTTTGCATTGGTTATAAGACAATTTTATCCTTAGTTTTGTTGCTGCTATATCAAAATATGACAATATTTATAGCAAAATACTATACCTTACATACAATCATAGTTTTATTATATCATGAGCTACCTACAAGAGTTAAACGAAGTACAAAGAAATGCCGTTACGCACATCAACGGTCCTGTTTTGGTAATTGCTGGTCCTGGGTCGGGCAAAACACGTGTACTTACCTATCGAATTGCTCACCTGATAGAGTCCAATATTCCGCCTTGGCAGATACTGACGCTGACTTTTACGAACAAGTCGGCAAAGGAGATGAAAGAGCGAATTATCAGCGTGGCAGGCAAAAATGCTGGACAAATTTGGGCGGGTACGTTTCACTCTATCTTTGCCCGTATCCTTCGTTCTGAAGCAACCAAAATTGGCTATCCTGCCGATTTTTCTATCTACGATAGTCAAGATGCTAAATCCGCTATCAAGGAGATTGTGAAACAACGTGGATTAGATGGCAAGGTCTATAGTGCCAACGCCATTTATAGCCGTATTTCGTTGGCAAAAAACAACTTGGTCTCCCCTGAGGACTACGCCAAAGATGCCGATCGTATATTGGACGACAAAAAAAACAAAATGCCTTGGCTCCATAAGATTTATGAGTTGTATGTCAAAAAGTGTAAGCGTTCGGGAGCAATGGATTTTGATGATTTACTCTATCAAATGCACAACTTGCTAGAGCAAAATCCCGACAATGTATTGCAAAAATATAGAGATCGTTTCAAGTATTTGCTAGTCGATGAGTTTCAGGATACCAATCAATTGCAATATTCTATTATACAAAAATTGGTGGTTTACCCCAATAGTCCAGAAAACATCTGTGTCGTCGGCGATGATGCTCAGAGTATCTACGCGTTTCGTGGGGCAACCATTCAAAACATACTCAATTTAGAGAAGGATTTCCCTAACCTAACGACCTATAAACTGGAGCAAAATTACCGCTCAACCAATCATATTGTACAAGCTGCCAACGATATTATTTCTAGAAATAGTAAGCAAATCAAAAAAACGATTTTTACTGCCAAAGGCGAAGGCGAAGCCATTCGAGTAATCCGTGCTATGACTGACAACGAAGAGGCAAAACAGGTGGCTGATTTGATTGTAGAACAAAAAAACAGAGAACATTTAGCCAACGATGATTTTGCTATTTTGTACCGTACCAATGCCCAATCAAGGGTGTTTGAGGAGGCACTCAAAGCCAGAAGGATTCCTTACAAAATATATGGAGGCACGTCGTTTTATGACCGAAAAGAGGTCAAAGATGTATTGGCGTACCTGCGGGTAATCACCAACCCCAATGATGAGGAAGCCCTCAAGCGAATCCTCAATTATCCGAAACGTGCTATTGGAGCGACTTCTATTACCAAAATCACAACGATTGCGGAGCAAGAAAACCTAGCACTCTGGACGATTTTGAAAAACATTCACCATGCCGAATTAGCCAAGCGAACAACTGATACAATCCGTGCGTTTGTCGGTATGATCGAAATGTTTCAGGCTCGTATGGCGACCGAATCTGCCTACGAACTCGCTAAATATGTGGTCAAAATGACGGGTATTTTGGCAGACATCAAAAAAGAAAAAACACTAGAAGCACAAGGTCGAGTCGATAACGTCAATGAGCTACTTGATGGTATCAAGTCGTTTGTGGAAGATGATGAGGTGGACGAATTTCAGACCAATGTAGAAGACAAAACTATCGCTAGCTACTTGCAAAACGTAGTCCTACTGACAGATATTGACAAGGATAATGAAGAAGTAAAACGTGTCAAACTGATGTCTGTTCACTCGTCCAAAGGTTTGGAGTTTCCTTCTATATTTATCGTTGGATTGGAAGAAAATTTATTTCCTTCCATGATGGCAATCAAATCTAAAACTGCTCGTGCAGCCATCGACGAAGAGCGTCGTTTATTTTATGTGGCGGTCACTCGTGCCGAACGTATCTTGACGCTTAGTTATGCTACGAGTCGTTATCGTTTTGGCAATATGGTTTATAATAATTCGAGTCGATTCCTAGAAGAAATATCGCCAAAGTACTTGGATATGTCCACGGCTACAGCACGTGCCAAAATATCGAAAGGCATTAGCCGTTCGCCTTCTATGTCCTCTTATGTCAAGCGAGCCAAACCAAATAGTGCACAAGCCGAAAAAATGGCGAATTTCACGCCTAGTCCGATGTCTGATATTGTGGCAGGTGTCAAGATTCTACACGAACGTTTTGGCAGTGGAAAAATTATAGCCGTCGAAGGCAATGGAAGGAGCAAAGTAGCCACTATTTTCTTTGAGCAAGGTGTTGGCGAAAAGCGTATTATGCTCAAATTTGCCAAAATTATGGTTGTAGGCTAGTCTGCTTCCTACTCAGTGCCTCTATCTGAGGTGTTTTAGTTTTTTTCGTTCATTAGACATTATTACGAATTACTTTGTATGGCGAAGAAAATACCTTTTTTCGACTAGCATTCTTCAAATACTCACCAAGTAGCTATGGCTACTTGGCTGTGCTTTGAATCGCTATTCAAAAAAACCTATCTCTCCACCTTCATACAATCCAATTCGTAATAATGTCTATTAAATTGTGTAGCTTTGCGGTTATGTTATATCTAATCCTATCTGCGTGCTGTTCACTCCTCTTGGTAGTGGTGTTCAAACTCTTTGGCAAGTACCAAATCGAGTCATTTCAGGCAATTGTTGCCAATTATGTCGTATGTGTTATCACAGGTTGTTTGGTGTCTAGTAGCTTTCCTTTTGAGGTCAGTGTACTGTCTCAACCTTGGTTTCCACTTATTGCTTTCTTGGGGCTGCTGTTTATTGGCGGCTTCTATATAGCCAGTATGACCGTACAGCACTTTGGGGTGGCTATCGCCTCTGTTGCACAGCGAATGGCATGGATTATTTCCGTTAGTTTTGCTATTTTATTTCATGGCGAACCCTATACTTGGATTAAAATCACGGGCATATTAATCGCTATTTTTGCGGTCATTATCATCAATATTCCACCCAAAAATAACAAAACACTCAATCCACTAGAAGTAGTGGAGGACAATCCGCAGAAGCCAACCAGCTTGCTGCTGTACCCTTTGGCGATTTTTATTATCAGCGGACTTATAGAAATCATATTGCAATACCTCAATAAAGTACACGGACTTGACCCTACGGTACAATGCTTGATACTCTTTGGTGCAGCAGGTACTTTGGGCATAATTGCATTGACTTTTGCGGTGGTAACCAAGCGAATTAAGCTCGCATGGAAAAATCTAGTCGGTGGTATCTTTTTGGGTATTCCCAATTATTTTTCTATTTACTTTCTATTGCTCGCACTAGATACTGGACTAGATGGTTCGGTGGCTTACCCTATTAGCAATATTCTGATTGTGGGTAGCTCGGCGTTAGTCGGTTATTTTGTATTCAAGGAGCGACTTTCGGTACTCAATGCCCTTGGGGTATTCTTAGCGATGAGCTCTATTTATTTGATTGCCTTCTTTGCCTAAAAGACATTATAATAACAAACCTATGAAAAATATTCTATTAGGATTACTCTTGGTCGTCTGTATTGCTCCTAGTTGGGGACAGTATTATATGTTTGGTGGTTACAACTTTGGAGCTGTCAACCTACAAAATACAAATGCCATTGTCAGTACTTTCAATCAAAACGAGAACCATCAGATTGGTAATTTGACCAATAATTTTCATGGTTATCGAGTCGGTTTAGGCAAGTATGCTCCGCATAGTATTTTGGAGTTAGGGTTTGGCAATCTTATTTCCAAACAACAAAGTACTACGCCCAACCAGCTGCGAGAAAATGCCGAAGTTGTAGCCAACTATATGTCGGTGTCTGCTCGCTTTGGGTACAAACCTTTCAAACAATATTACTTCACGGTAGGCGCTGCTTTGCATTTGGGTGCACAACGGACACGCTACTCTTTTGGTGGCGACTATCAAACACCTGTATTAGAATATACGATTGCTCCAGAATTGTATGCTGATTATGCTTTTCGCATCAAGTTTTTGCTCAAAAAAGCACAACGTGACAAATATTTTTACTTGCTGCGTATTCGTCCTTATTATCAATTGCAACAGCTAATCCCTATCGGGCAATTGGATAACGAGCTAAATAACAAACCGCTCGTCAAAAATGATGCAATCAAAGACAGTTGGACACATTTTGGCTTCAATATTTCTATTGTTATTCCATTTATTCCAGCTTCTGAAGCGGATCAATACTTATTGCCCTCCAAGAAAGAAGACAACAAACCACGTAAGAAGAAAAAGAAACGCAGATATAGACAAAAATCAAACAGTGGGCGATAAGAGCATGTCTAATAGACATTATTACTAATAATTATTCTCTATAACCAAAAAATAATAAACCATGATACGTAATTTAATCACACTCCTTTTTCTGTTTTTAGTCGGTTGGGTTATTTATACACAAGTACTAGGACGTGGCTCTGCCGAGGAAAAAGAACTCAGCGACGACTTAGTGGACAATGCTAAAAATGTATTTTCGAGCATCGGAAGTATATTGGGCAACGAAACCAAAAAATTTAAAGATGGCACTTACGATGATGCTATTGATGAAGTGGGTGGATTGCTAGACAAACTTAGAGACAAAACAAGCGATAAAGATTTGCAAGCAGAATTGGATAAGCTCAAAGAAGAGGAACAACGTATCAAGCGAGAAATTGCGGAAGTGAAGAATGAAGAAAATTCTGCTCGTCCTGCCAAAGATCCTGCTATCCACGAGAAAGAAACGAAAGAAGATATTCGAAAATTAACCGAAGATATTCAACGAGTAGTGGAAGTGATGAAGAATAAGTAATCCATCACCTAGCCTACAAAAAGAATAGCCGCTACTCTAAAATATTAGAGTAGCGGCTATTTTTCTTGCCTTTTATATTATATGGTGTGCGATGCTAAAACAAATTATCCTGCTTCTGCTTCAAATTGTGAGCTAGAGCTATAATTCAGAATATTTTGGATAGCAAAATTAGGTGGTCTTAGTTCTACAGAAGATAATAATGCTTCTGCGGTCTGCAAAGATTGGTACTCTTCCGCAAAGTCTTGATTGCTTTTTTGGGCTGCACGAATAGCCATTTGCTCTAAGTAGCTGGATTCTCCATAGATGCTACGTACCATATCTTCTTGTGTAAATTGTTGCTTCATTTTTCAGTCGTTGTATTAATTACAAAAAAGCAATTGTAAAATTAAATTTGCTTATACATACAAAACGAACACTTTTTAAAAATGTTGCTTTGTTTTATTTTTTTTAACAAAATTTAATCTCGCAATTTCATAAACGATTATTCCTTATTGTTTTATCTTTTTGTCTCCTTGTTATAAACCGCCAAAAGATTTATTTAGTATCTAGTACATACAAAAAATCTTTCTTTTTTGTTTCTAACAGCTAAAAGCATGACTTGTCAAGTGCCTTCATTTAATAATACCGTAAGTCAGTTGGTTTTGGTTGGGTTATTTTTTATTTTTTTTCAAAAAAAGCCATTTTTTTTTCATAAAATCAATCTTTCATATTTCTGAGTGGCATTCGCCCAACAAAAAAAAGGTCACTTGTTCGTATTTCTACGCACAAGTGACCTACTTAAATAGTCGCTCAAAACAACCTTGTTATCTGCTTATTTTTTCACAATTTGCTTAATCAACAATTCACTGTTCGTTCTTACTCGAACAAAATAAATGCCTGCTGACCAACTGTTATTGGATTCGATAGCAATCGTATTATTACCAATACTCAACAAGCTATTTTGCTGCTGCAATACTTTGCCTGCGATGTCAGTGACAATGATTTGTGCAGTGGTCGCCTCTTTCATCTCCAATTCTAATGTAAATTGCTGTTGGAATGGATTAGGATACACCTTAGCGGTCGAATAATCGTCCTCTCCTCCTATGTTTGTCACCGATACACTTTGGTTCGTTATCTGAATATTGAGCGAGCCAGAAGCACCAGAACCATCTTGTGCCGTTGCCGTTATGGTCACTACGCCATTATTGATAGCAGTCACCATGCCTGTAGCATCTACGGTAGCTAGATTGGGGTCGTTGACCGCCCAGGTTACATTTTGATTGCTTGCATTGTTTGGCAATATGTACGCTTCCAATTGCAATTGTCCTGCTGCGGCGGCTATGGTTGTGCTTCCGCTCGGACTAAATACCTGTACTAAATTGACCAAAACATTTGACTGGTTCGACACCGTAATAACTGCCGAGCCCGAAATACCCGTGCCATCTTGTGCCGTGGCGGTCACGAGTATCGTTCCATTATTGACGGCTTGCAATCTGCCCGTAGCACTAATAGTTGCTATACTTGGGTTATCTACCGTCCAAGTCAATGTTTGATTGGTCGCATTGTTTGGTGTAATGACTGCTACCATTTGCAATTGACCTTGATTAGTCACAATAGAAGATTGTCCGCCATTGCCAAACACCTGAATAGCAGTAATAAAGATAGGCGACTGATTGGATAAGGTAATAATAACTTCGCCAAACTCGCCAGAGCCATCTTGTGCCGTTGCTCTTACGGTCACTGTACCATCAGTGGTCGCTCTCAACAAGCCTGTCGAGCTAATATTAGCCGTTCCTGTACCTGCTATTACTGACCAAGTTATATTTTGATTGCTTGCCGTAATAGGGCTAATAATTGCTTCCATTTGCAAACTTCCTGCATTGGTCGTAATCGTCGTAGCACCGCCTTGCCCTTGTACCACAATCGAATTGACGAGTACAAAACTACCTGTCTGATTGGACAATACAATAATCGTCTCGCCAAACTCGCCAGAACCATCTTGCGCCGTCGCTCTTACGATAACGGTTCCGTTTGTTACGGCAGTCAAAACGCCTGTTGTTACATTGATATTCGCGGCAGCTGTCCCACCGCTCGTTATGCTCCAAGTTACATTTTGGTTTGTGGCATTGGTAGGTAAAATATTTGCAATCATTTGCAAACTTCCACCATTGCTCGTAATCGTAGTGGCACCACCTTGTCCTTGTACCGTAATATCCGTTATCAAAATTACTTGATTACTTATCGTGATGGTTCTTTCTCCAAATATTCCAGAACCATCTTGGGCGGTCGCTCTTACCCTAAGTGTGCCATTGGCAGCAGCCGTCAGAACTCCTGTCGTAGCATTGATTGTACCATTTGCAGCTCCTGCACTAATACTCCATGTTACGTTAGTATTACTTGCATTGGCAGGCAATACAGTCGCTATCATTTGTAGTGTTCCACCGTTTGTATTAATAACACTCACACCACCTTGCCCTTGTACCGTGATATTGCTGACTAAAGTAATTTGGTTGCTTATCGCAATGATTCTTTCGCCAAACACTCCTGAGCCATCTTGGGCGGTCGCTCTTACTGTTACGTTGCCGTTGTTGGTAGCTGTTAGGATTCCTGTGGTGGCATTGATGGTGCCGTTTGCAGCTCCTGCACTGATGCTCCACGTTACATTATTGTTGTTGGCATTTGTAGGTAAAACTGTTGCTAGCATTTGTAGCGTTCCGCCATTCGTATTGATGGCACTCACGCCACCCTGTCCTTGCACCGTGATATTGGTCACGAGTAGTATTTGGTTGCTTATCGCAATAATTGCTTCACCAAACACCCCTGAACCATCTTGTGCCGTTGCTCTTACCGTTACGTTACCGTTGTTCGTAGCTGTTAGGATTCCTGTGTTAGGGTCAACCGTGCCATTCGCAGCTCCTGCACTAATACTCCACGTTACGTTATTATTGCTTGCATTTGTTGGATTAATAAAGGCTTGCATTTGCAGCGTTCCGCCATTCGTCGTAATGCTATTGACACCACCCTGCCCTTGCACCGTAATACTATTGACCAATATAACAGGGGCAACCACGGTTATAATTTCGCTATCGGTAACACCAGAACCATCGTTAGCAATAGCTGTTACCGTTACTGTACCTGCTGTATTGCCTGTCAGAACACCTGTTGAAGTATTAATGACAGCCGAACCTGTATTGTTGGCTACGCTCCATGTTACACTACTATCGGTGGCGGTTGTTGGAGTCGTTGTTTTTAGCATTTGCAAGGTTCCACCTGCGGTATTCACCGTTGTCGCTCCTCCTTGTCCATAGATTACTAGATTCGTTACTAGTATTGGATTGATTGTTATTATTTCGCTGTCGCTAATTCCCGAACCATCATTCGCTACAGCCGTCACCGTTACCGTGCCGACACCTGTTGCCGTTAGTAATCCTGTTGTTGGATTGATTGTCGCTGCTCCTGTTCCATTCGCTATGCTCCACGTTACGCTACTATCCGTAGCTGTGGTTGGGGTCGTGGTTTTTAGCATTTGTAATGTGCTGTTGTTGGCTACACTATTACCACCTTGTCCATAAATAACAAGGCTACTTACTAACGTTACTTGATTACTTATCGCAATAATCCTTTCGCCAAACACCCCCGAACCGTCTTGTGCCGTTGCTCTTACCGTTACGTTACCGTTGTTCGTAGCTGTTAGGATTCCTGTTGTGGCATTGATAGTGCCGTTTGCAGCTCCTGCACTGATGCTCCATGTTACATTATTATTACTTGCATTGGCTGGTAATACCGTTGCTAGCATTTGTAGCGTTCCGTTATTCGTCGTGATGCTGGTTGCTCCGCCTTGTCCTTGTACCGCGATACTCGTTACTAGGATTGGATTGATCGTTATTATTTCGCTGTCGCTAATTCCTGAACCATCATTCGCTACAGCCGTAACCGTTACCGTTCCTACCCCTGTTGCCGTTAGTACGCCTGTTGTTGGATTGATTGTCGCTGCTCCTGTTCCATTCGCTATGCTCCACGTTACGCTACTATCTGTAGCTGTGGTTGGGGTCGTTGTTTTTAGCATTTGTAATGTACTGTTGTTTGCTACGCTATTGCCTCCTTGACCATAAATGACAAGATTTGTTACTAGGATTGGATTAATCGTTATTATTTCGCTGTCGCTAATTCCTGAACCATCATTCGCTACAGCCGTCACTGTTACCGTTCCTACCCCTGTTGCCGTTAGTACGCCTGTTGTTGGATTGATTGTCGCTGCTCCTGTACCATTCGCTATGCTCCATGTCACACTACTATCCGTAGCGGTGGTTGGGGTGGTTGTTTTTAGCATTTGTAATGTGCTGTTGTTGGCTACGCTGTTACCTCCTTGTCCATAAATGACGAGGTTGGTTACTAGAGTTGTTTGGTTAGTAATGACAATTGTCTCAAAATCAGTAGCCGCTGCATTGTCTTGTGATTGTGCACCAATTTGTACGGTGCCATTCGTTACGGCCTGTACCAATCCCGCAGCGTTGACCGTAGCAATCGTTGGGTCAAGTGATGCCCAATTTACATTCGTGTTGCTTGCATTGGCTGGCGTAAACGCTACATCAAGTTGCAATGTTCCCCCATTGGTGTTGATGGCATTGCCCCCCGTAGGGTCAAACACATTGATAGAAGTCACTCCTACTACTCCTTTGTCTCCTGCCAATATACCTGTATTGGGCGTATCTTCCCAGCCAAATTCTTTGACGATAATACTACTCACAAAAGTACCTCCTGTAATATTGACATCTACTAATGCCCATCCATAATGGGTTGTATTTTGTGGTGATAAGGTAAACTTAAACCCTACATATACATTGGTATTGCTTCCTGTACTCCAAGGAATTGCATTCCGAATACAAGCCGAGCAACTATTGGTATTACCGGTCACATACGTTCCTGTTGCCCCAATCATATCTCCAGCCGCTAATCGCTGCATGGTAGCCCCCGAAAACATAAGCGTTTGTACGCTCGATGTACCTGGACTAATCGTCGGTCGTGTAATCGCTATAAAATCTGACCCAAATGAATTACCGACGTTAAACAGTAAATCATTCGTTGCAGAACCATTCAAGTCATATTGATTAAACTGGTTAAATCCCGTTGTTTGATCTGGATTGACATCCACATAAACAATATTGGCGTAAGCACTAATTGTACCTACAAACACAAGCAAAAATGCTTTGAAAATTTGTAAAAATGTGTGCATAATATAACGTGTTTTAGTATGTAAAAATAGTTGCGTCAGTGGACACAGATAATGGGGTATCGTCTTTTTGTATTTATATATTCTATATAATGTTTGGTTATTACTTAATGTTCTCGCATTGTCATAATAAAACAGCAAAAAGTCATTTTCAAACAAAAAAAGGCGAACAGAATTAGACCTAGTTATTTAATTGAGTGTTCTACTTTGACAATAGTACTTTTCAATCAACTGATCTACTTCTGCTCGCCTACTATAGCTTGCTTCTATTTATTTATCGTTCTATTTTAATCCAATTACTTTGAAATCTGTTCTGCGATTTTCGGCATGCTGAGAAGAAGAACAACGTACCCCGTCTTTACATTTATTGACAGGAAGTGTCTCTCCATACCCTTTATATTTTAGCGTATATTTATTGACTCCGTTCTTGATCAAGTAGTCATAGACTGCTTTTGCTCTTTTTTGCGATAATTCCAAATTGTATTTGGAAGAACCTCTAGAATCAGTATGCGAGCGAATTTCTACACTAACCTTGCTATCTTTTAGCAATTCTATAATTTCTTGCAATCCTCTGGAATCTTTCATGTCCAGCTTGGCTTTGTCGAGTTCATAATTGATATTATCGACCTTGATAATATCACCAACCTTGAAGCCTTTTTGTCCAATCACCTTAAATTCTGTTCTGCGATTAATCGCATGTTCTGCACTAGAGCATTTTACGCCATCTTTACATCTGTTTAGTATTTTAGATTCGCCATATCCTTTGGATTGGAGGCGGCTGCTACTGATACCTTTTTTCTCAAGGTACTTTTTGACCGCTGCTGCTCTTTTTGCCGAAAGGCTTTGATTGTACGTAGCAGAACCTGAAGCGTCGGTATGAGCGCCTATTTCTATCACTACGTGCGGGTGTTCTTCTAGTATATCCAGTAGTTCTTTTAGTCCCGTGGCACTTCTTTTGTCAATATTAGAGCTGTTGTGCTCATAATAAATATTCGCTACTGTTATAACGTCGCCAATAGCATAATGTGACTTTCGTTCTACTTTTTTATTTGTTTTCTTCGTTGGGTAAATGTTTTCGATAGATGGCGGCTCGTTGGCGGTAGCTTTGGCTACTACGGCTGCTGCATTTGGTGCTGGAGCGGCATCATAAGTCAAATTAACAGCTCCTCTATCGTTAATTTCGCCGACCACTGTTATTTCCAATCTACGATTTTCTGCGTGTTTTTCTCTACTACATTTTACATTATTTTCACAATCATTGAGCAGAAAATTCTCCCCATACCCTGTATGCTTGATTCTATTGGCACTAATGCCTCGACTAACCAAGTGGCGATATAACCCCGCTGCTCTCTCTTTCGACAAATTCAAATTGTCGCTAGCCGAGCCTTTGGTATCCGTATAGCCGTTGATTTGAATGGCTAATGTCGGATTATCGCTGAGTCGTTGCACCAAGTAATTGAGCTCTTGACTGTTCGTGTTTTGTAGTGTACCGTCGCTGGAGCGAAAATAATCATTGCCCAAAATAACTTTGTCACCAACCTTCATTTTTAGTTTTTGCTGTACGGCAATTTCTTTTATTTGTTTGATTTTATAAATATCCTCATTTCCTTGCCCACCTTTTCTATTGGAGGTGAAATAACCTTCTTTTTTGGCGGCATTAAAAATAAAGTACAAATCATCAGCGGGCGAGTTGACCACGCTTCCTAGATTCTGCACCGTTCCCCAGCCGTAAGCTTGTTTCTTGGATAGGAATATATCCATTCCACCATAGCCTGCATGCCAATCGGACGAAAAATACAGCACGCCATTACCATCTACAAAAGGTGTCATTTCATTGCCTGCCGTATTGATTGAGCTACCTAGATTTTGTGGACTTGTCCAGCCCGTAGCGGTACGATAACAAACATACAAATCATATCCGCCCATTCCGCCATCTCGATTGGAAGAAAAGTATAGTGCGGTGCCTCCATTGGCAAAACAAGGGTGTCCTGTAGAAAAAGGAGCTTTACTATTAACATTGGCATTGAAGGTAAAAAACTGCTCAGTGGACTTGTCCCACTCCCGCTCTGACTTGGTCTGATAGGTATAAATATCCATCATCAATCCACTTCCTGCTATCGGGCGAATACCATCCATAAAGTTATTGGAAGTAATAGCGACCATATCTCGCTGAGGCAAATAACTCATAGGTGCATCATTGATATCGTTGCCTATAAAATTACGCAAGGTTTGTGCTGTCGGTGTCGTACCATCTAGTGCATCTACCAAACTATAATGTTGATTGAAAGCATCGTTTGTCCAAGACACTTCGCCATCTTTCTGAATGGCTACACTGCGAGCCGATGCAAAAATAACTTGATCGTTATAAAAAGTAGGAGCATAATCTGCACTCTTAGAATTTACTTTGTCCAACTTAATAAGTTCGTATGCTGTACTCAATGGATTGGCTACCAAAGTTACATCACAAGATTGGGCATAGTGATTTCCTTTCTTCAAATTGAATTTGGAATAATCCAAAAACTGCTTTTTTGCCTCAGCATACTTACCATTCATTTTGAGGATTTGACCATACTCAAAAAAATGCTGGTTGTACTGCTCATATTGCACGACTCTACTTAACCAAAGTTCTGCTTTTTGAGGTTGGTTGGTGTAGTAATAGCTCATAGCGAGGTGCAGCATAGCTTCCCCATTATAAGCGTCTTTTTCTAGCACTTTCTCGTAGAGCGGAATCGCTTCTTTGAATAAGTAAGATTGGTAATGCGTATTGGCTTGAGCCAATTCGGTATATTGAGCCATTGCAACAAATTGCAAGGCAAACAAAAGAAAAATACTGCTTAAGATTTTAGTTATCATATATAAAATGGAACTCCTGTGGGATACACTGATTTTGGAAAAATGAATTTTTATTACAAAAAAAGGTGAAAAAAATCTATTGACTTATTTCACCTTTTTTCTTGCATGTCTTGCTGCGATTAGCAACAGGTGCCGTACAACAAATTTAAGTATCTATCTTTAGAACCCACTAGAAGAGCGGGGCATAATTACATCTTTTAAGAAAACTTTAGAAGTATTGACTCCTCTCGTCGTAAAGGTTTTGGAGGTCGTAAAATAACCTGCACGCTCTACTTTGAGTACATAAGAACAGTTGGGTTTGAGTACGAAGCCATAACTGCCTGTATATTCTGGATTTTTGACTTGCTGCTCTTCACCACAACCATTGATAAGCGTAATAGTGGCATCTGCCAATGGCTCGCCTACGGTATTTTTGACAACACCTGTAATGCTAAAATCAGGGTCACGAACTTGTATAGGTGCGTTGATAAATAACTCTGCCCCTGGAGCGTACCCCGTTGTAGCGATGTCTCTTTCTGTGTTATCAAATTCGTCGGAAGACAACATCAATTTGCAATTGCGCTCTAGCGGCAATGGAATGAATAAGCGACCATCAATATTAGTCACATATTTTGTCTTGGAAGACAAACACTCACTCGTAACGACAACGCCTTCGAGTCCTTTGCCTGTTACTTTATCAAATACCAATACTTCTGTTTGTAGTCCTACTCTTTTGTAGCCATAAATATCCATTTTGCCACGTCCGCCCGCTCTGTTGGAAGAGAAATAGCCAAAGCTACTTGTAGAATCGGTTACAAAAGATACATCATCACTCATCGAGTTGATTGGAGCCCCCATATTGATGGCTGGATCCCATCTGCCTCTGTCCGAGCGAGAATAATAAATATCAAAACCACCTAATCCTGCTTGTCCGTCCGACGAAAAGTATAAGTAATCATCTAGATCAATAAACGGATAGATTTCATCTCCTTCTGTATTAATTTCAGGACCTAAGTTGACTGGCTTGCTCCATTCGCCACTTTCGTTGTAGCTCACATACAAATCGTATCCACCAAATCCACCAGGGATATCCGATGCAAAGTACAATTTTCCACCATCAGAGGTAACACAAGGAAAAGCAACTGAATATTCGGCACTGTTGATGCCTACTTTTTTACCTGTAATAGGTTGGCTCCATTGTTCGCCTACACGCTTAGAAATTGCTATTTGTGTATTCAAATTGTTGGCTGCTCTATTCGATTTTTTGCTATTGGTACCAAACTTAGTGTAATAAGCTGTCTGTTGTATGCCATCGAACGAGATTGGTCCATCGTGGTAGTTCATGTTCAAGTCGGCACTCAGAGTAGTAGGTACCCCATAAGAATAGGTTCGAGTATCTTTGTCCTTCAATATAGCATCTACGTAGTAGCTCTGTACATAAGGCTTAAAAATCCAAGCCCCTCTATAACCTGTTATTTTGGCAGTATCTCTATCCGAACTAAATACCAGTCCGTCACCAAAAAAATTGGCTCCCAAATCATCGTATTTGGTGTTGAGCTGTGGCAAGGGTACGATATCGTACAAAGCACCTGCATTCATATACTCCTGACGCATTTCTGGCTTGCAGGCGTTGATGAGGTTGTGCGCTCGTAGTTCGGCACTTTCTAGTTCTTTGAACTGCTGAAAGCTTCCCCTAGCTTCGTCCACCTTATCGTTAGATAGTTGGCACAAGCCTAAATAAAAGAGCATAGAAGTTGGAGCTTCTGGATGCTGCGTCGCTTTGGCGTACCAAAACTCAGCTTTGATATAGTTGCCTGTGCGGCGATACAACTCAGGCAAACGAAATAGAGCTTTTGGCTTTGTTTCTTTTGCCAATATTTGTTCGTAGAGTTCGATTGCGCCATTGTAATCAAAATCTTTGTATTTCTTTTCGGCTTTGCTCATAAGTGAAGCCACCGATTGAGCCGAAGCTACTGCACTGAGCAAGCAGAATACAAGTAGGAGGCTTATTTTAGCATACAATTTCATTGGTGTAGTTTAGCTTATTTTGCCTATGGCAACTTCTATCAGTTGATAGTGCCACCTAAGCAATAATCATATTTGGACTTCGAAAATAACAAAAAATAGCCAATTGTAGCGTTTTTTCGTACTCATTAAGAGTAGTTTAAACGCTATCTGTGACTAATGACTACAAAAGTAGGCTCTTTTGCTCAGTTTTGATAATCAATTGCCTAATAAATAGTGGTCTAGGTTCAAAAACATATAAAACCGTACGCTTTTTAGCTCGTGTCATTTTGGGGAAAAAGAATAAACGTTAGCGTTGTTTTTACTAAGCCCACTTTACTCTTAGATACTAGAAGTTTAGACTTCCGACAATAGCATTGTCTTAATGCTTGTTTAAGAAAAAGTAGTTAAGTTATCGGAGCATTGCTCCTAATACCACAAAAAAAAGCTTCTCTTACTAGAAGAGAAGCTTTTTGATAAATTGTGATCCCGCTGGGGTTCGAACCCAGGACCCTTTGATTAAAAGTCAAATGCTCTACCAGCTGAGCTACGGAATCAAACTGTTGTAAATAGTATTCTTTCTAAAAGCGATTGCAAATATAAGGCTAAAAAATGATATTCCAAATTTTAAGCCTTTTTTTTTCTGTTTTTTCAGTAAATATTGAAAATTACTTGACAAGTAGCCCTTTTGCCATCAAACTATAGCCATATTCTGGTTCTGTGATAGCTTCTATTTCTGCTGCTGTTTTGTTCTCTTCAGTGGCTGTTGCTTTCAATTCAGCAACAGTCGTTACCTCTTGATAAGCACTACCTTCGACTACGACTGTTTTGCCAACAATAGTTGGCTTCACTAGAAAATCATGGTTTGTATTCACAAACATTTCTTTTCCTGTTGCGTCTTTTATCTTTAACCAACAACCTGACATTTGGCATACTTCTGTCACCTCGCCTTCTATTTTGGCAGGTAAAGCTTTGATTATATTGCCTTCGCCTAAGTCCAAGTCTTCAACACCTTCTTCTTTCTGCAATTTTTCTATAGCAGTAGCCAATACTATAGCATTGTCTGCTGTCACATTTTTGCCGAAATGAATACCGTCGCCTTCCTCTTCTGGAGTGCTATGAACATGATCATGATTGTGGTCGTGGTCGTGGTCGTGTCCTTCGTGCCCGTGGTCGTGTCCCTCATGACTGTGTACTTCTGGATTATCGGAAGTAGCTGTCTGCTGCTGCTCACTAGAGCAAGCCATAAGAGCATACGCCAAAAACAAAGCATATATAATACGCATAGTTTTATTTTTGTGTTTTTGGTAATTATCCCATCTTGGAGTGCAAATCTAAGCGAAAAAATGGAAAAGGCAACAAAAAGAAGTCTTTTTTACTAAATTAATGACATTTCTGTACAAAAAAGAGGCAAACACACTGATTAAAATTTATCTAATAGGTACTATTCAAGCCTCTAGCCACACTGCCCAAAACCCATTTTTTTGCACAATTTGCTCAATGCCTGCAACCCTGGTCCACTATAGCATCTACCGTTTTCTAGTCCACCTTGTGCCCCTATTCGTATAGAGGACTTTTGGTGTCCACATTGCAAACAAATACTAATATGTGCCGCTACGGCAGTTCCTCTGTAGAAAACCACTCCAAATCTCGGAAAATAACATTGTGCACAACTCTTGCTGGTCATGTAGGTCTCGCTATTGTTGATTACTTGCAGAAAATCTCTGGTTTCCTCTTCCGTCATCTCTTTTTCTTTTTTGACGGTGGCATTTAGCTGCCCTTCTTCATCTATGATTGGTCTGCCGTTGAGATCTTCGAAATGATAGGCAACCGCTCGATCATAGTCGGCATCTGGAAAGATACCGCCTAGCTCCAAATCTTCTTCCGTGTAGGGATTGAGATTGTCGCAAGCACTAAAAAAAGTGCTGCTTATTGCCATCAAAAATAATAGTACTAATTGCTTATTGTATGCTAATTTTTTTAGTAACATATCCCTCTGTTGTGCTTATTTTTAGCCAATAATTGCCGCTAGGCAAGTGCTGTAATGAAAATTGATACGATTCGCTCCAAGGCTTGATTTCCTGATACACCAACTGCCCCAGATTATTGAACATACTAAAATTGACAGTTGTTGTGTGTACCTTGTTATATATAGTAGATTCGGCAATCGTTTGGATTTGTAGTTGTTTGAATTGTGTAGGGTTGGGTGCTACTTGCCAATCCAATCCTGCCGTTGCATCCAGTTGACGCACACTAGAACCCGTCGTGACTGTCAATGTATCTTGCGTTTGGCAACCATAATAATCCGTTACCGTCAATTCATAATCGCCAATAGGCAGGTTACTCAGTGCCGCCGTCGTGGCTCCGGTGCCCCAATTATACTCAAATTGAGCCAAATTGCCCGTCGCGGTAGTCGTTATCGAGCCTGCTGTAGCTGCCGTCTGATTGACAGGCACAATTTGAGCGGTTACCGTAGGGCGGGCTACTACTTCAATATAAACAAATGCGATCACATTGCTATCACAACTTTGATTGCCTAGATTCGCGCTGATAGCGTATTCCAATCGCGTGCCTGCTGCTAATGCTGGCAGCGATACCGTAGGGTTCTTTATGGTGGGATTACTGACGACCATAGGTATTCCGTTAATGGTGGGCCAAAACCATTCTATATCTTGCAAAGGTGCGGTGCCTGAGGCATCCAATTGTATAATTTGGGGACTGTTGGCACAAATGACGTGTTGGCTTGCATAGGTTTTTATAAAAGGTTCAAATTTCACAAACTGTAGGCTTCTTTGGCTTTCGAATGGACAATTTTTGTCTGTAAAAGCAATTTTTGCAATTGGTTTTACAATCGAATTAGGCAGCGTAGCAATGGCTTCAAAATCAACACCAGCAGTCAATTTGATAGAATCGGTACGAATCGTATCTATACTGATTGACCAATTATTGACACCAAAAGTAGTACTTAGGTTCGTCCGATTGGTATCCAAAAAAACAACATCGCCATTGCCATCATAAATAGTAGCGGTAATGGAACTGCTGTCTGCCACACAACCAATTATTGCTTTGAGGGTATCGTTGTATTTTGCTATTCTGTTGCTGCTAGGAGCAGCAATATTTAGACTAGCATTGCTACAAAAGGTGCTCGACTGAATATTGACATCTCGAATAGTACTAGCAACAATTTTGCCTTGATGATACTTGTCGGCTCGTATCGAAAAAGCAGCCACTTGGCTCTGTCCGCTCTGAGGCACAAAAGTCAACTGCCCTGTATTACTATTCAATTCAAACATGGTATTGTTGGCTATTGCCAATGGCGCATTGGCAGAAAAGCCTGCCTGAAAACTAACCGTAGAAGTGGTATTTTCTTTGGGGGCAACCAAACTGTATAGCACCGTATCGCCTACCCAATCAAAAGCACCCATATCTTGCGAAAAAACTTCGCCTGCACAAGCGTACAGCATCGGAATATTGCGATAAGCAGGACTGTGATAACAAGCTCCAAAGCTATTGTCAATCAAAGATTCGATATATAAATTGCCCGAAGCTGGATTGACCAAATTGGTGAAATACGAACTACGAACACTAGGAATAACGCTTATTGTCCAGTCAGGACACTCCAAAGGCAATTGAATGGTATCGACATACACGATAACCTGTTCAGATGGCAATCCACCACCATTGCAGACCGCTTGATTCTCAAAATTGGAACAAAGTGGCGTGACCATGTCTCCCGACAAACTACTATCAATAGATAATGTATAATTAAGATTTGCTTGATTGCAACTCGGGCTACTTGCTTGCAAGTTAAATGTATTGGGCAGTGTGACACTACCTCCGCATTCGGTATAAAAATAAACCTTGACGGCATACGTACTATTGCCCAAGCATTGGTATTCCATTTGGGCAGCAAAGATGTGCGTTGCTTGGCTGGTTTGACTGTAGCCTAACAGAAATAATACGAAGAGTAAATAACGAGCTTTCATAATATTCAGTTTTTGAATGATTAACTTGAGTAACCTAAGATAGGATTACCTAACTCAAACGCATGAAATAGGAATAATACCCTAGCTATTATATGATTTTTTCTCCAATTATTCCTATCAAAAAGCCTAAAATCGCTCCTAGAGAAGTCAAGTACTGCTTGTCGAGTTTGCTTTCGGGTATAATATCTTGAATGAGTAGATACAAAATTCCGCCACTCGCAAAGACCATCAAATGAGCGGTTAAGTCAGGATAATCCGACAGCACAAAATGACCGACCAACGCACCAACGATTCCCAAAAAGCTCAATCCAAAAAATATAAGCAGTGTTCTGCTCGCCGTAAATCCACTCTGTACCAAATCTCTATACGAATTGAACGCCTCTGGCAGATTCTGCAACCCAATAAATACTGCTAACAAAGTAGCCATCTTTGGCTCGATAGCGAAAACAGCTCCCAATGCAATAGATTCAGGAATAAAATCCATCATCATCGCTAACAAGGTTGCCATTTGTCCGCCTTGTTTGGCTAAATATTGGTCAATAGACAAAAACAAAAGAGCTCCAAACAAAAAGGAAATAGCCAATGGAATGACTTCCAATTCTTCCATTCCCTTCGGTATCAATACCAACGCTAATGCCGACAGGATAATCCCTGCCCCAAAAGACATTAAGGTATGTGTTATTTCGTACTTGACAGGACTTTCCTTAATGTGATGATTGAAGTAGTACGCAAGGAGACCGCCCAAAAAAACAGTTATTCCTGCAAATCCAGAGAAGAGTATTAATTTAGGTAGCATAGTGAGTTAAATTTTGTTTTTGAAAAATCCAATTGGACGGTGCAAAACAGGATTTGTCGTAGCTCAATGCTGTTCTAGCTTCTTCAATATCCTAAAATTACCGTGTTGTCAATACAAAAAAAAAGTCTTCTACAAGATGTGTAGAAGACTTTTGATGTTGGTGTGGTCCCACCTGGACTCGAACCAGGGACCAGCGGGTTATGAGTCCGCTGCTCTAACCAACTGAGCTATAAGACCATTTTGGTTGTATAAACTAAGATAACTTTTTATCTTTGCTGACACAAATTTAATACATAGTATTTGATTAAACAAAAATAAGACTAAAAAATTCCATGAAAGACATAAAAAATATCATTTTTGATTTTGGCGGTGTCCTCCTAAATCTCGACCCGAGCCGTACAGCTACGTGTTTTGCTGCCTTGTTCGGCAGTCAGGCGGCACAAGTGCAAGCGTACCTACATTTGGACAACAACAACATTTTTACGGATTATGAAGTAGGTAAGATAGATACGGCTACTTTTGTGGCAGCAATACAAGCCGCCAATCCGATTCCTACGACTACTGAACAGATAGAAACCGCTTGGTCGGCGATGCTACTCGATTTTCCGCCGCAACGGCTCGCACTACTTCGAGAACTAAAGGAAGCAGGCTATCGCTTATTCTTATTGAGCAATATCAACGAAATTCATTTGCGAGATGTTCGCATTATTATGGAAAACACCTTAGGACTGAGCGATTTTGACCCTCTTTTTGAAGCGGTCTATTATTCGCACCTGATTGGGCATCGCAAACCTGAGAAAGCAACTTATGATTATGTATTGCAACAAGCAGGTATTGAAGCCAGCGAATCGGTGTTTATAGATGACACTGCCAGCAATTTGGTAGGAGCTCGTCAAGCGGGATTGCATACCATACATCATCAAGCCAATAGCGACCTCAATAGAAGATTAAAGAGTTATTTGGAGTTGTAATTCCTTTCCTAGAATAGTTTTTGCTCTTGGTAGCTCATTAGTTTTTTTCATACCTTCAATGTATCGATTATGTCTCTTTTTAGGTTTATCTGTTCTTTTTTCTTGTGTATTTTGTGTAGCAATATTGTGGTAGCACAAACCGATTTCATTATCAAAAGTGATCTGCAAGAAAAAGGCAAAACGCACAAAACACATACCCTGCTGAACTATGATTCGACGGGATTTTATGCGTTGCGATTCGATAAAGAATTTAGTTATGCCGAGCTCGAACATTACCTGCCCGACTTAAAATTGGAGGAGCGTTTTGTGGTCACCGACAAGCAGCGCCAATATATTGGTGTTGTTAATATCGCTAGCGAATTGTACTTATTGTATTTCAAATACAAAGAAAATAAAGAACTACAAATCCATGAGCAAGTCAGCCTCTACGCCAAAAAACTAGATTCGGTCACCTATGCCTTGCAGCCTGATTCTATCGAACTGATCAAGCCGTTCAAGATGACTTCTAAGTATTATAGAGGTAACTTTGCGGTATCGCCCGACCGTAGCAAAATATTGGTCTATGACTACGAGGAAGATGGCGATATTGCTGATGTCAATGGTTTGACAAATGAAATAACGGTACGTGTTTTTGATGCCCAGCTGAATCACTTGTGGACGCGCACCGTCAATCTTTCGCCCACTGGCTCTGCCAAGCGGGTGGTTTCTATCAAAAAATTGCGTGTAAGCAATGAAGGGCAAGTTGCTATTTTGACCGATGTTTTCAAAGGATTGAGAAGTTATTCACTAAAACAAACTACTGCGGATCCAACACTGTTTTTTATTGGCAAAAAAGCAACGGACTACTCCTTATTCAAACCTAATCTGGGCGATTATTATTTCAATGAATTGAATTTTACATTTGATTCCAATGGTGATATTTTGTGGTTTGGTTTCTTTTCTAGATTTAAATATTATCAGCAAGCAGGAGCTTTTTTTATCAAGATAAACAAGGAAAAAACGAAAGTACTTTCCAAAAAAATACATCATTTTTCGAGGGAACAGATTGCCGAGCTACTCAACCGAAAAAAAGTAGGAAAAAATGCAGAAGGGCGTTCGTATCGCCTGACCCATTGGCGATTGACTCCACAAGGGGGCATCGTCCTCTCCGCAGAGCAGCAACCTGCTGGCAATTACAACTTCAAGAGCAATGATATTTTGGCAATTCGATTCAGTCCAGAAGGCGAAATAGATTGGTTCAAGCACTTTTACAAACACGCTGACGAAGCCCTTCGGTTGAAGGTCTTTCTATCGCATTATTTATTCACGCAAGGGGAAGATACCTACTTGCTGTACAACCAAGGTTTGTATGCCGATGGCAAAGCAAAAGCGATCAAAATTGAGGCAGATGGCGAACATCAAATTCGCACCTTCTACACCTACCAAAAACAGCAAGAGCTGTTTTGTCCCTTGCTGTCTTTTCGGTTAAAATCATCGGAGGTATTCTTGTGTTTGCAAGACCGTTATTTTTCGACTTATCGTTTTGCATTGCTTGATTTCGAGCAGCTATTTGCTACAAACAAGCAGGATTAATACCTAGCACATATTTTTTGACTACTTCAATCATAGGAGCCGATTCTGCCCCCATAAACCCCTGTATATCGCTATCCATTATTTTCTGGGCGTAGGCGGCGGTTAGTTGTTTAGAAATAGGCAAATACGACCAATGCCATTTTTCTTCTTGATAGCCAAAAGGTCGCTCCGCTCCCATTTCGGAATACACTTGACAGAAGCCATACTCATGAGCGTGAGCCGTGAGCCATTGATATTCTTTGAGTCCTTGCCCCTTGTTCCAATATTCAGGATTGAGATTATTGAGGTCAATATCAGTTCCCCAATGATGACGAGAGGTACTCGGCATAGAACTCCAACGCAGAATTTGAATTGCTCTAGCTTTGGGATCTTTTACTTCTTTGTCTAGCAATTTGCCATCTACTTTTCGTTTGCCTGTCCATTTGGCTTCCCAAATAGATTTTTGGACATCGAAAGGACGTGTAGCGGACACCACCAAAAAATTGATGCCGTCTTTTTTGGCAGCAGCGTGCATTTGCATAAAGCTCTCTAAGGCGAGTTTTCGCATATAGAGTTCTTTGTTGGCATAAGGTGCTGGTATGGTCGTGAAACGTTCGTCTTTGGTTGGGTCAAACTGCCCCATGAGGTATTTTTTGCTTATTTTTTTCATAATTTGTTGGCGTTCTTCGGTGGTGACACTTTCGTCAAATTTGACGAGCGTATCTGACAATACAGGAGCAGACGTGTCTTTGGGCAATACGATGTCATCGCCCAATATAGTGGCATTTCGGCTCGGGTGATTTTCTACGGAGTTTTGGCTACAGCCAATTAGGCAGCCTGCGAGGGCTATTAAGTATAGTTTTTGATACATGTTTTACTAGTTTTGAATGAGGTTATTGACTAAATTGGAACTTTACACTTTTCAGATAGCGTAACTTTTGGTCAGACCGCATTGCTATCAGATACTAGAAGTTAGACTTCCAATAATAGCTGTCTGTTCGCTTCATTAAAAAAGCGTACTATCCAAGATAAAAATAAAAGTACTTGAAAGAAATTATCCATATAAAGGTAGGTAAAATAACGTTGCAAAAAAATGCTCGTGCCAAGAGAATGATTCTGAAAGTCAAACCCCGAAAAGGGGTTTGTGTGACGCTGCCCCTTCGTGCGAGTTATCAAGCTGCCGAACAGTTGGTAGAACAACACTTGGATTGGATATTGCTCCAGCAAAAAAAGCACGCCACACGCTATCTAAATTTAGATACTTGCTTGACGGTTCGTACCAAACAAATACGGCTAACTCCAACTCCTGCCAACCATGCCAAAATTGAAGATTCGGAAGAGGTTACATGGCTCCACATTCCACAAAAGTGGCAACTAAATACGCCAGAAATACAGCATTGGTTACAAGATCAATTGATTGAAATATTGCGCCATGAAGCAAAAAAATACTTGGTTGAACGCACTCACTTCCTCGCACAACAAAAGGGGATTGCGATACATCGTGTAACTGTCAAAAATATGCGTAGCCGTTGGGGCAGTTGCTCCAGCAAGAGCAATATTAACCTGTCGTTGTTCTTGATGTTGCTATCCGATGAGCTGATGGATTATGTCATACTGCATGAACTGGCTCATGTTCGCCATCAGAATCATAGCCAAGCCTTTTGGAATCATCTCGAAGATTTGTTACCTAATAGCAAGGCATTGGATAGGCAAATGCGAGGAGTGGAATTGCCGCTTTAGATAGCTGCTCAAAAAAGCCGCAAAAGAAAAATCATTCTTTTGCGGCTTCTGTATTTTTAAGTAATACTATTTCGGTTAACAAACACTATCCAACGCCGCCGCCAAATCGGCTATCAAATCATCGGCATCTTCTATGCCGATACTCAATCGAATGAGCGAATCGGTAATGCCGACGGCTTCTCGCTGTGGCTTGGGAATGGCTCCGTGGGTCATGGTAGCAGGGTGACCGATGAGCGATTCGACCCCTCCCAATGATTCGGCACAAGTAAAATAATGCGTTCCGCTCAATACTTGAAGAGCGGCTTCGTAGGTATCTGTTTTGAGCGAAAAAGACACCATTCCGCCAAAATCTTTCATTTGCCGTTTGGCAATACCGTGTCCTTCATGATCTTCAAACCCAGGATAATAAACCTTATCTACTTTGGCGTGATAACGCAAGAATTGAGCGACAGCACGGGCATTTTCGCAAGCTCGCTGCACCCTGAGATGCAACGTTTTGATGCCTCTGAGCACCAAAAAACAATCTTGTGGTCCAGGCACAGCACCTGCTGCGTTTTGCACAAATAACAATTCATTGGCGTAAGCTTGTTCCTTGCAGACCACCAAACCGTGTATGACATCGGAGTGACCGCCAAGGTATTTGGTAGCCGAATGTACGACCACATCAGCACCCAAATCTAGGGGCGTTTGCAAGTAAGGCGAAGCAAAAGTATTATCGACTACTGTCCAAACTTCATGCTTTTTTGCCAATTGGCAAACTGCTTCAATATCAATGATACGCAACATGGGATTGGTAGGCGTTTCTATCCAAATCATCTTGGTTTTTGAGGTAATTTGCTTTTCGATTTGACGCAAGTCGGTCATATCTACAAAGTGCGATTTGATGCCGAAGCGACCAAATACTTTGGTAAATAAACGGTGACTACCGCCATACAAATCATTGGTAGAAATAATTTCGTCCCCTGGGTTGAGCGTCTGACAAATGGCATTGATAGCCGCCAATCCACTACCAAAACAAACTGCTGCGGCTCCATTTTCGAGGGCTGCTACATTATTTTGGAGAGCCGTACGAGTAGGGTTTTGCGTACGAGCATACTCGAAGGCTTGTTTCGTACCTGGTGACGACTGCTTATAGGTAGAAGTCTGATAAATCGGGGTCATAATCGCTCCCGTGACTGGGTCAGGTTCTATTCCTGCATGAATTACTTTTGTGGCGAACTTCATGGTTTTATTTTTTGGTTTTTAGTTTTCTTCCAAGTACAATTCCGTAATCAATCCGTTGCGCATACGCGGTTCTATCCAAGTAGATTTGGGCGGCAAAATATCGGATTCGTCCGATATTTTGATGAGGTCTTCGAGTGCCACAGGGTACAGATTGAATCCTATTGATGTTTTGCCCTCTTTTACTTTTTTCTCTAATCCTGCTGTTCCCTTAGGCCCTTCTAGGTATTTGATATTGGGTTCGGTACGCACGTCTTCTATTTTCAGAATGCCTTCGAGTACATATTTATTCAAAAAATGAACATCTAATGTTTCGTTGGTCGGCAGCCCTGCTGCTGGTCGATATTCTTCTTTGAGTTCCAATTGATACCACTGGCTATCTATATACATTCCCATTTGATATTTGGCGATTGGGTGAAATGCTTTTTTGGTGAGCTGTATCGTATATATTTCTTGTAGCTTCTTGATGAATGCCGCTTTAGGTACTTTCTTATGCTCTACAATTATTCTGTTGTAATTGTGTATTTCTACCTCAGAAGCAGGGAAGTAAGCCACCAACATTTTGGAATAGGCGTTTCGCAGTAGTTCATTGTCTTTGTATTGCTTGTAGAGCAATTCCGATGTTTTGACACGGTGATGCCCATCACAAATATACGTTTGAGGGACATATTGGGCGAAAGCCTCTTGTAGTGCAGCAATACGAATAGGCTCTTCTATTTGCCAAAAAATGTGTTCTTCGTCCTGAAAAGGAATAACAAATGTAGGCGAATAAGAAGCGGTCATTCGGTTGAGCAGGGCATCAATTTCGAGTACATTAGGGTAAGTCAGTAAGACAGGTTTGATCATCGCATTGCGTTCCTCAAACAGGCGGATCATTTTTTCTTCCTTGGCGGCTAATGTATTTTCATGTTTTTTGATATTGCCATTGATGGCATCTAATACACTTGCTGCCGCAATAATTCCAGTATGGCTACGCTGCCTTCTTTTGATTCTATAAATAAAAATAGCCTCTTCTTTGATGGGTTCGTAGATACCATCACTCAAATAGAGTGGAAATTTGCGTTTGGCGGAGCCATAAAAATCGTCAAAAGAAATAATATCTGTCAAGTCTGCCAAAAGTGCCTTGAAAGGTGTAATGTGTGCCATACGGTGTACTGGTTTGTGTCCTAAATGTACTAACGACACAATATAGGAACTTTGTTATTTTTTCGTTCAAAAATGCGTTTTTAAACGAAAATGTTGCACAAAAAAGAGGTATTGACCCTATTGTCAATACCTCTTGAATCATTTTGAAAGGCGGAGTGGTACGTTATCTCAAAAGTGTCACTCGCCCTCTTATTGTTTTTTCTTCTGTTCCTAACTCATAGATTAGTACATAAACATAGACATCTCTAGCTTGTGTCACACCATTGTACATACCATTCCAACCTTGGTTTGATAGCTCATCGCCATTGTACACCAATTGACCAAAGCGGTTATATACACGGAACGTAAGAATCTGGTCATCGGTCAATCCAATAGGACGGAATACATCGTTGACACCATCGCCGTTTGGCGTAAAGGCATCAGGAATACCAATCAATTGTGCCGTTGTGTTGCCACGCAATTGGAAGACTACGATAGAATCACAGCCTGCTGTTGTTTGCAAATTGAATATCGTAACCGTTCCTGTATCTACTGTTTGTCCGTTGTATGTAATCGCTCCATTGGCAGTACTGTCCATAAAGATTCGGAACGTATCTAATCCATTGACTTGAACAATCACGGTAGAATCACACCCCTGACTGCTCGTATGAACCACTGTTGTGGTGCTACCTGTGGTCAGTGTTTGACCGTTGTAGGTAATGGTATTGCCTAAGCAAATATTGGTATCAATGGTGCTTGTAGCAATAGTATCCAATACTGCATTGACTGTAACCATAGAATCACAGCCCAAAACATTGGTGTAGTTAAATACGCTATTGCTGCCCACAGCAATACTTCTACCATCATAAACTAAACTATCTTGGCAAGTGCTTCTAGTAATGGTCGTTGGTAAAGAAATGCCCAAACTAACATTGACAATAACGACTGAGTCACCACAATTTATACTATTGGTATAAACAAAAGTATCGGCTGTACCTGCTGCGATTGTACGTCCATCGTACACGAGACTCGTGCCACATATAGTAGTGTCTAGTGTCGTGCTGGTATTCACGCTGCTAGAGGTAACATTGACTCGCACCAAAGAATCACAGCCCGAAGTATTGATATATATAATCGTATCGGTTGTACCTACTCCTATTGTACGTCCATCATAAATTAGGCTATTCGCACAAGTACTGGTATCGACTGTTGTCAATAAAGAAGCACCAGAATTGACATTGACAATTATTACCGAATCACCGCAGCCAATACTACTTGTATAAGTAATTGTATCGGAATTTCCTGCGGCTATTGTACGTCCATCATACACTAAAGTAGCGGTACATATGGTGGTATCTATGGTCGTACTAGTATTAACTCCAAGCGAAATAACATTGACTCGAACCAACGAATCGCAACCCGAAGCATTGGTATATATAATCGTATCGGCGGTACCTGCTGCTATTGTACGACCATCGTAAATCACACTGGTAGCACAAGTACTGGTATCCACTGCCGTGAAAGAACTTATTCCGATAGACACTACAAAACTATCGACTGCAAAACAGCCTGTATTGTTACTGACTAGCACCTCATAAGTCGTCGTTGTAGTAGGATATAACTTAGGATTAGAGCAGTTGGTACAATTAATATTTGTATTCCCCTGCCAATCGTAGTTATAGATATTTGGCAAATTGAGTGCTAGTGTATCCATATCACAAAGAACAGTATCTGCAATATCAACCAATGCGATAGAATCAATCGTCACATAAATACTATCTCGTGTACTGTTACCACAACTGTCTGTCACTTCAACCCAATATAAGCCCTCCAAAAACACAGTATAGACTGAATCTATACTATTGTCTTGCCATAGGTAACTGGCATATTGATTCCCAGGACGAAGTGTCACGACTGCGTTTTCGCAAACAGCCGTATCATTTCCTATGAAAATAGGTGCAATTGTATCAGGCGAAACAGAACCGACAAATGTATCTCTACTGACTTTGCAAGCCGTATAGACGGCTACTGTCATATTAATATTGCCTGCTGTAGTATTCGCAAGACGCAAGGTAGTGTCATTTTGATTGACTATTGTCCCGTTGCCATTATTGACCCAAACCACAGAGTCAAAGCTACACAAGGTAGCTGGTAAGTTTATGCTGAATACACTTTCTGATTGGCAGTTATTGATGCTGTTTGTTATTGCTACTTGATAGGTCGTATCACAACAATCAGGATCCGCACAGTCAATCAAACTATCACCATCGTCATCTATTCCATTGTTACAAATTTCTACGGTATTGCAGAAGTTCGCACAATTGAACGATTGTGAACTGATTACGGCTGTCGCAATATGGTTTAGTAGGGTGTTGTTGGTTAGGTTAGTGACTGTCAATGACGGTGCAGCAATGCTATAAGCAGGCGTGAATACTTGCGGGTTATAGATACTATCCAAACAGTTTGTAATGCCCATACTATCCGATTTAACTACATATATATCGGTATCCCCTAATACACCATTAGCAGCTATCCCAACAGAAACTATTGTATTATTGGATAACAACCTCAATCTAAGAAGTTTCTCTTGACTATTTACTCCGCCATATTGTTGTCCCCAAATAATATTACCTAAGCTATCTGTTTTTATTATTTTAAAATTAGCATTAGCTACATTGTCACGGAAACCAACGATTAATGTATTATCCGTGTTTTCACCCAAGCCATATACACGCAATTCATTGGTAGCACTACTATATAATTTAGACCAAATAACATTGCCTGCAGTATCTATTTTCATCAACTGTGCCTTCGGTACTCCAGGAAGAGTAGCTGATGACCAAGAATTTCCACCTAAAAGTATGTTTCCATCTTGGCTTAAGATTATTCTATCAATTCCTTCATTTTGAGGTGTACTATACCTTTTGGACCAAATTACTTGTCCATTCGCATCTGTTTTTACAATTAAATTATCTTGTTGAGCATTCAAAATAGAGCCGCCTGCCACGATATCTCCGTTAGGTAATTCTATCAATTCATTGAACCACTCACGTGCAGTTTGATTATATCGTTTGTGCCAAATGATATTGCCTAGTGCATCAATACGCAATAACCCTGCATCCGATAAATTATCAATTCTACTAGCTACAATATAATCTCCATTGCTTGCCTCTATAATATCATATCCTGTATTATTCGTACCACTCCCATAGCTCCGAGTCCATATTACGTTACCAACTCGGTCTATTTTGACCACATAAATTTGAGTAACATTATTGCGTGTAGTCGTAGAACCAGTTAACACAAAAGTACTATCTCTATTTTGATGTCCTGCATAAAAATTTTCGGTTGATGCAAAAGTAGCTCCGCCACCGATTGTTCTTGACCAAACGATATCATCGTTGGCGTCCATCTTGACAATATACCCATCGGCAGTAGTACCAAAACTGTTGCTCTGTCCCACTATCAATACGCCTCCATCATGTGTTTCGATGACATCTTCTGCCAAATCTGTTCCTGTACCACCAATTGATTGTTGATATTTGTTGACACAAGCACCACCATTAGTGCTATTTGTATCACAAGGCGTGATACAGCCAATTATTTGTAAGCTCCCCACTAATCTAGTGGTATCAGGCACTGGCGTACCAGCTCCTAAAGTAGTAGTGGTAAATTGAGGTATCGTAAGTGTATAAGTCGGTACATAAGTCAATGGACTATAGTTTTGTTCGGCACAGCCCGTCAATCCTAATGAATCTGACTTAACGATATAAATAGAATTCGTAAATTGTCCGCTTATGTTTTTTTCGCCAACGGACACAATAGAGCCATTTGGAAGTAATTTCGTTCTAAAAAGACGTTCGTAGTCATTGATGGCTCCATACTCCTTTCCCCAAATAACATCTCCCGTACGAGTAGTTCGCACTACTTTAAAATTAGCGTCATTAACATTATCACTAAGTCCCATAATGATGGTACTATCTGAGTCTTGAGTCAAAGCATATATACGCATCTGATTCCCAACATTCCCATATAATTTAGACCAAAGCAAATTCCCTGCAGTATCTACCTTCATCAATTGAGACTTTACAGCTCCTGCAAAAAAATTGGAATCCCAAGAATTTCCTCCTAACAATAAATTTCCATCTTTACTTTCTATGATTCGGTCGGCACCATCATTTTGTGGCGTTCGATAACTCTTAATCCACTTGAGCTGTCCATTCGCATCCATCTTGGCAATAAGATTATCTTGCTGACTGCCAAATATAGCTCCAACAGCCACAATATCCCCATTCGATAATTCTACCATATCTACAAACCACTCTCTCACTGTTTGATGATAAGACTTACGCCAAAGTAAATTCCCTGTAGCGTCTATACGCATCATTCCTGCATCTCTATAATTATCCAATGCCCCACAGACCAAATAATCGCCATTTCTGGCTCTCTTGATACTCAGTGCAGCATCTCTTTGTGTACTGGTGTACATTCTAGACCAAATAACATTTCCTTGTCGGTCTAACTTAACGACATATTGCTTGCTACTATTTTGAAACTCTCTAGCTCCTACTAGTACAAACGTACTATCAGGGTTTTGAAGACCACTATTAAAGCTCGTGGTATCTACATCTATTACTTTTGACCATTGAATATTATCGTTTTCATCCAACTTGGTGATATATCCATTCTCAATTCCATTGCTACTATAACTGTCTGATTTGCCAATCACCAACAAGCCTCCATCTAGGGTAGGAATGACATCTGCTGCTGTTTCGTTGCCTGGTCCACCTATCGTTTGTTGGTATCTGCTAACACAGTTTCCATTCGCAATAGGCGGCTGAGAAATAGTGATAACTCTAGTAACCGAAGTATCGGTACAGATTCCATTGGAAGCCGCTAACGATACGTAATAGAAACCTGCCGTACCAAAAGTATAAGTAAGATTAGGGTTATTTCCTACTACTACATTATCAATTATCCAACTATAAGTAGTGCTATTGGTTGAGGTACTTGTAAATACAATACTATCCCCTTCTGCCCCTTGTACTCTACTATAAGTAAAGGAGGCACTCACGGGACATACAACATTAAAAATCATAGTATCTTTCCCCATGCAATTAGGATCTGTATTCGAAGCTTCTAATATAATGCGGTATTGCCCGACAGTATTGAAAGTGTAACTCGCATTCGTTGTTGTAGCAAAAGAAGTCCCGTTAATAAGCCAATCATAAGTAGTACCATTGGTTGTATTATTCGTAAAGTTGACCGTTGTGCCTAACGCTACAGGATTAGTAGCAGAAGCTACAAAAGCGGCATTGATAGGAGAAGTACAAGCAGGACTACAACCAGCAGACAGCAATAAGCTAGCACGAGTATTGGTCAAGAAAAACTGCATTCTTGTTCGTTGACCTGCGGTGAAGCGATCGTAACAAGAAAAACTTGAATAGTCCATGTAATTTTCTCGCTGGTCAGGTTGATCTCCTATTCCTCCATTTGCAATCGGGCGAAACGGGTTGTTGACCGAAATATCATTTTCGTCTGTTGTACAAGAATTAACAGCTACACCACAAGCTGGTCTAGCGGTTGTGTTATCAGGTGGTGTATCACAAACTCTATCGTTGTCTGTTTGACAATCATTATTCGCACATCCAGCCTGAAATGTATGATAAAGCCCTAGATAATGCCCTACTTCATGTACCATTACCTTACTATTGTCTGTAGTACTCCCTATGTAGTTATCTTCTACTACAACACCATCAAAATTGGAACCGTGTGCAGAAGGTAAATAAGCATAACCAGCTACGCCTCCGATTATATCATCAACTACCCATACATTTAGGTAATCTCTAGGATTCCAACGCACTAGGTTTTTGAGTGCTAAATCTTGTGTATTATGGTTGAGGTTTGCCAATGTACTAACGCGTGTCGTAATCCCATTAGTGGCACTGCCGCTAGGGTCTCTTTGTGCCAAACAAAAAGCAATATCGACATCTACTCCTGTAGCAGGATTATAGACACCTACGTTTTCAAAAGCATCATTTAAATGCTGAATAGTTGTTTGTGCTTCTGCTAGAGTTGTAAAACCAGCGGCACTCGCACTAACCGAATGCAGAACTACTGGTATCGTATAGGTTGCTCTAGTATTGCTACCTACATAACCACTATTAATGGCTCGCAATAACTGTTGTTCGAGTACTTCTTGCTGAAGTTGAAGCTGTGGGTTCTTTTGGTACAAATCGTCTTGGGCACAAAAACCTCCCTTGCCACTGGTGTGTGTATGATTATGCGTATGATTATGGCTACTATGGTCGTGAGTATGATCATGAGTTGTACTAGCATAAAAAGTCTGATAGGCAACAAAAGACAAGGTAGCGGACAGTATTATACCTACAATAAAATGCAATCGGGTCATTGGAGTAACAATTGAAATGAATAAAATAAATATTAATTTAGCCACTAAGATACTACTGTGAGGCAAAACAATAACTAATTTTATCCTTTTATTTTACATTTGTTAACTTATTAAATGATAAATGGACGGTTATGCAATAGCATAACCGTCCATTTTATTTTGTATTTATTAGAGTTTCTCCTTATCGACCCACAAAAATCAACAAGACCGATATATCAGCTGGCGAGATGCCACTAATACGGCTTGCTTGACCGATGGTCATTGGTTTTACTTGATTCATTTTTTCGACCGCTTCGCTAGACAAACCCTTGATAGTGCTATAATCTATTGTGTCTTTCAAGCGAACATTCTCTAAGCGATTTATTTTGTTAACTTGCTCTCTTTCCTTCTGAATATAGCCTTCATATTTGATCGCAATTTCGGCAGCTTCTACGGACTCTGTATCAAACTGCTCCACAAACTGTCGGATACTCGGCACCGATTCCGCTAAAGCGACAATATTCACATTCGGTCGCAACAGTACTTTGTGCAATTTCATTTTTTGGCGTAGCGGTGCTGAACCTTGAGTTTCTAACATCGTCGCTATTTCCTCTGGGGCAATACTCGTTTGCTCAAAGAATGTTTTTATTTCTTCTTGAGCAGCTAGTTTCTCTTGTACCCTTTCCATGCGTTCACTTACGTCAATGCCTAATTTTTGGGCAAGTGGCGTGAGTCGTACATCAGCATTGTCTTGACGCAACAAAATACGGTGTTCGGCTCTGGAAGTAAACATTCGATAAGGCTCGTCCGTACCTTTATTGATCAAATCATCTATCAATACTCCAATATAAGCTTCTGAACGTTTGAGTACAAAAGGCTCTTCTTCTTGTATCTTTCGGTGGGCATTGATACCTGCCATTAGTCCTTGCGAAGCAGCTTCTTCATAACCCGTCGTTCCATTGATTTGCCCTGCAAAGTATAAGTTCTCTACGTGGCGTGTTTCTAAACTCAATTTGAGTTGAGTCGGCTGAAAAAAGTCGTACTCAATCGCATAACCAGGGCGGAACATTTTGGCATTTTCAAACCCTTCTATCAATCGCAATGCCTTGTATTGGACATCTTCGGGCAATGAACTCGAAAACCCATTGAGGTAAACCTCGCAAGTATCCCAGCCTTCTGGCTCTACAAAAAGTTGGTGGCGCGTGCGGTCTGCAAAACGCTCTATTTTGTCTTCGATAGAAGGACAGTAACGAGGTCCTATTCCTTGTATTCTACCTGTAAACAAGGGAGATTTACTGAATCCTTCTTCTAATACCGCATGTACTTTAGGGTTGGTGTATGAAATATGACAAGGGCGTTGCTCTTTGAGTTTTGGCGTGTCTGTAAACGAAAATTTGCCAGCAGGCTCATCACCTTGCTGCACTTCCATCGCATCCCAATTGATCGTCCTGCCATCTATACGTGCAGGAGTGCCTGTTTTCATTCGGCTGGCTTCAAAACCCAATCCTATCAGCTGTTCGGTAATACCCGTAGCCGCTTTTTCGCCCGCACGACCTGCTTTTATTTGACGTTCGCCAATATGGATAATTCCATTCAGAAACGTTCCGTTGGTCAAAATCACCGTCTTGGCAGGAATTTCCAAACCTAAGGAAGTTCGCACCCCTGTACAGATACCATCTTTAGTAGTAATTCCGACTACCATTTCTTGCCAAAAAGAAATATTGGGATGTGCTTCGAGCATCAATCGCCATTTTTCGGCAAAACGCATCCGATCGCTTTGTGCTCTCGGACTCCACATAGCTGGACCTTTAGATAGGTTCAACATACGAAATTGAATCATGGTATGGTCGGTCACAATACCCGAATAACCGCCCAAAGCGTCTATTTCACGTACAATTTGCCCCTTGGCAACCCCTCCCATAGCAGGATTACAAGACATCTTGGCTATTACCTCCATGTTCATGGTTACCAACAAAACCTTTGACCCCAAATTGGCGGCAGCTACTGCGGCTTCACAGCCTGCGTGCCCACCTCCCACTATCACTACATCGTATTCTGGAAACATTTATTTCTATTTTTTACTTCAATATTAGAGCGTGTCTAAAATTATATTTTTTGATAATTTGTGTAGTCTTAGACATGCTCTTAGACATTATTAACTCAAAGATAATTTATTAGCAACAGCTTATTGCTATCACTTCTCTTTTTTAGCTAAAAAATAACGCCAAATCTAATTCCAAAAATAAAATCACTAGTCGTAGAATAACACACCTCACATAGGGGCATAAAAAAAGAGGACGAATCTGCAGTAAGTCCTCATTAATTAAAACTAATTTTCTATTATATCTATTGGATACTGAAAAATACAACCTTTTTGCCTAAAATCAAAACTATCCCGAACATTACTGTCAATAAAATAAATATTTATTTTTACAATAAAAACAGCTAAATCATTTATAAAAAGAGTACTAACAGTAATTACCAATAGTGTTAGCAGCCTTTCAGATAGTCTGCTTTTATTTTCATTTTGGAAATTAAAAAACAATAATTTATTGGTTAATTATTTTTAGTGGCAAAAAAAACAAAAATCTACTGTCATTGAACAATGGCAATTTGGACAGTTTTTTGAGCTTATCAACTAGTTATGGCTAAAATTTAGGTACGTTAAGGTTACTTTTTGGCACTTGCTCCATTAAGTGAATAAATACTATTGCTACAAAAACAAAAAAACTATGAAATATACACTCTTATTTTGCTGCTGCTTATTCACTTCTTGGGCTGCTGCCCAATCCCTTTGGTTTGAAGATAGTGACTTTGAAAAGAACGTAAACCGATGGTATCAAGTCGAAGAATTGGGCGATTATGTACAGTACAATGCACTCTATGTGGATCCCGACAAAGACTTTAGGCTAGTAGCCGAATTTGATGCGACCAACCTTACTAACAACGCTAGTTATGGTATTTCTTGGGGGCGTCGCAATGCCTATTCCTACTATCATTTTGAAGTCAATACCGAGCAGTCATTTCGGGTTGGCTATCGCAATGGATTGGAATTTAATGCCCTAGAGCCTTGGATCAAAAAAAAGAAAGTAATCACGATGGGTATCAATACCCTAGAAGTAGCCAAAAAAGGGAGCCTTATTCACCTTTCGGTCAATGGTCAGTTGGTTTATAAAATGGATTATAGAAAATTTGTGCAAAGTACCATAGCGATGCGTTCTAGCAATAAATTGGTAAAGTTTAATCGCTTTGCGATTTATCAAGATAGAGGCGAAATCAATATTGCCAAAGGCATACTCAATGAAGCCCTAGTAGCCGAAAATCTGGGTGCTAAAGTCAATAGTAAATATGTAGATAAATCGCCTGTTATTAGCCCTGATGGCAAAACACTTTATTTCATTAGAGAATTTGCCGATGATGGATTTGGCAATCAAGATATTTATTTTTCGACCTACGAAGAAGGTAGTGGCTGGTCACTTGCCGAAAATATAGGTCGCCCACTCAACAACCAAACAAATAATTTTGTCACGGCTGTCATGCCTGACAACAATACGATTATGGCTATTAATAGCTATACCAGAAGTAGTGCCGAAGAGATTTTGGCATTTACCCATCGTACTCCAGAAGGTTGGTCAAATCCTATACCTCGCAAGATAAATGGACTTCGCAAAACAGGGCGCTGGGTTTCTTTTGATTTAGCAGCCGATGGCAAAACCATTGTCTATTCGATGAAACGCCCCAATGGCTATGGAGGACGAGATTTGTATGTTAGTTTTTTGCAGCCCAATGGTGAATTTTCGCCGCCACGCAACCTCGGCAAAACCATCAACACGATGGGAAATGAACATTGCCCTTTTTTGGCTGCAGATGGCAAAACACTCTATTTTGATACCGACGGACACGCAGGTTATGGCGGTCGTGATATTTTCATGACCAAACGACTAGATGATAGCTGGACCAATTGGTCGGTGCCTCAGAATTTGGGTGACCAAATCAATACTAAAGGTGCTGACGAGGGACTTGTCATTCCCGCTTCTGGCGAATACGCCTACTTTGTATCCGACAAAAACTCGCTAGGTGGCTTGGATATTTATCGTCTCAAGTTGCCAGAGCATCTCAAGCCAGAACCAACGGCTTTATTGACAGGTTATGTTGTTGATTGTTTCAGCCAAAAGGGAATTCCGACTACTATCCGAGTCCTGCAAGTAGGCAAAGCAGGCGAATATGCCACTGCCCGAACAGCCCCAAACAATGGCGGTTTCAAATTAGCCTTGGCAGGTGGTGCCAAATATCAAATTATAGCCGACTACAATCCAGCTTTAGAGATTAATACAACGGATACTATTGAGATTGACTTGACCAGTTTGAGTGCTTATGAAGAGCAGGAGCTTGATCCTATTTGCTTTCAGCCCAAACAATCGGATACGACCAAAACTAAGATTCCTATTCGGGCAGCAGCTCCCAACTTTAAGTCTGTTTATTTCAATCATGACAAATATCTAATCACTCCCAAATACAAGCAACAACTACAAGAAATGGCGGCTACTCTTGCCAACTACCCAGCACTAACCATAGAAGTACTAGGACATACGGACAGCAATGGCAGTAATGAATACAACTGGACATTAGCAGTACGTCGCTCGTCTGCTGTTATTGATTATTTGGTAGCACAGGGCGTAGAGCGTACTCGTTTCGATTTCAAGGGGTTTGGAGAAACCAAACCCATCGCCGAAAATACCACTGATGGAGGCAGAGCGAACAACCGTCGTGTAGAATTTCGTATAAAATAAGTAGCCAAAAGAAAACGTAGAAGAAAAAGCTACTATTGGAAGTCTAACGTCTGACAGCAAAGTTGTCTTATAGCATGACAAAAATTACGGTAGCTAAAAAGTGCCTGCTTCTAGGATTTACATCAATACACCATTGATAGGTTCTATAGCGGGTGGCAAATCCTGTTCGCCCAGCATTTGACGCAAGTCAATCTCTATCGTGCGGCAGAGCGAAAGCATCGGTATGTCATTGCCCAAGCCCTCAAATGGATTTTCGGAATAGTCGCCAATAAGCTCCATTGTGAGATATACCCAAGCGATGAGTATCGTAAAAGGTACTGACCACCAAGCTCCGTAAGCCCCATAATCATGAAATTCGGTAATCATGCCGAAAGGCAATAGGAAAATAAAAATCCCTACAAAAACAGCACTCATGCCACCATATTGCCTTGGCAATGGAAATTTTTTGATACGCTCGCATTTGCCTTGATGCTCATAGAAATGATACAGTATTTTTTGCAAATCAATGTGACGAAAATCATTAATAAACCCACTTGCTCTCAACCCAGCGAGTTCTTGAGCTTGTTTATCAATGAGCTGAGTAGCCATATTTTTGTAGCCTATCATTTCCTCATATTCTTCCTTGCCCAACAAGTCTTCTACAATTTTATCTACATTTTCCTTTTCGGAAAACAAACAAACACCGATACGCTTTTGCATACGACGGACGTTCTTTTTGGCGTGCAGCCCTTGATTGATATGCTCCCAATTGGTCGGGATCAATAATTGGCTACGCAAAACATATAGCCAAGCTATATGACGATAAATCAGGCGTTGCTGCATGGCTTTAAGCTCGGCTGCTGCTTGTGGATTAGCTACAAACTGATTGGACAAATAAGCCCTAGACATACTGCCCCATGCTCGGCTACTATTGACAATACCACCCCATATTTTGCGTGCCTCCCAGAGTCTATCATAGGCTTGATTGTTCTTGAAACCAATATAAAAAGCGACTGCTGTAGCCAATACCGAAATCGGTAACCACGGCATATGTAGCCAATGTAGATGTAGTACATCATGTAGTGAGGTAACCAAAGTTACCCAAACACTAATCCATATCAAATGCCCCCCCGTGAAGGCGATTAAATTTGTAGGGCTGACACTTTTATTGACAAACATTTTATTTTTTTGGTTAAATAAAGCTCTAAAATACGCAAAAAATACAAAAAGAGAAAAACCACAAATTTGGCTTTTCTCTTTTTAATATTTTTTTTGGATTGACAATCAAGCTTTTGCCACTTACATACCCGCATTGAGCACATCATCTAACAAGTCTTCATTACCTGCTTTTGGCTTTTGGATAGGTTTAGGGTCTTCTTTTTTATCATTGAATAAATAGCCAAAAATAGCTCCCATAATACCACCCATAATATGCCCATATTCCGACACTTGATTATCCTGCATACTGTGTATGACTTCCTTGCCCAAAAAGAACAATACAACCAAAATAAACGTCATCGGTATTGTCCCTTTGCGGACATCGGCAAACGAAACCAACACAATAAACATAAACACCAACCCACTTGCTCCAAGCAGTGCGGTATTGAACAAAAGAATTTGAAATAGTGCCGTAACTAATGCCGTCGTGACCATCATAATCAAGATATTTCGACTACCATATTTCTCTTCCATAATAGGTGCTATCAATAGAAAAATAGACATATTACCTGCAATATGCCCTTGATTGGCATGCCCCATCGTGTAGCTAATCAGTCGCAAATAATCGAGTGGATCAGCAAAATTAAACTGCGGAAATAAAGTAAAAAACTGTGTCGTCATGCTCCACTTGTTCGAAGTAGGATCTCCCCATATTGCCCAGTTGCCAAAATAAACACCCATACAAATGAGCGAAAAAGTAAGTACGACAGGAGAATTATATCTTATTTTGAGTGCCATGTTTGCATTTTTTTAATAATAAAAAGGCTTAGTTTTCTACATAACAACAAGCCATTCACAAAAAGTTCATTAGGATTCTGGAGCAGGGGGACGCCGTTTGGGTGGCGTATCTTTGACCTCTAAATCAATATGTGCTTCCTCACTAAAGGTGTCCGTTAGCTTTCGGACAATCTCAAATTCGTGCAAAAACACGGCTGCAATAACCCGAATAATCGTATAAGTAGGTATGGCGATTACCATTCCTGTAATCCCTCCTATCTGCGCTCCTGCTACGACCACTATGAATATTTCGAGTGGATGCGCCGATACACTATTGGAAAAAATATAAGGTTGCAAAATGAAATTGTCACCTGCTTGCATGACTGCAAAAGTAATCAATACACTGTACAACATAGGCAAGGTATCTATATAAAAATCAGCCTCTAAATTGGAACTAATCGTAACCATTACAGCAAAAGCGGCCCCTATCATAGGACCTATATAAGGTATAATATTGATGAGTGCCGCAAAAAAACCAATCAAGAAAGAATTGGGAACACCAAATAAAGAAAGTAACCCTGTCAAGAAAACAGTAATGACGATTACTTGCAAAAATACCCCTCCAAAGTACCGACTCAATAAATGTTTAATATCTTGGAGAGCGGTATCGGTTCTATCAAAATGTCGCCGTGGCATGACCTTTTTGAGTGCATTACCAAACAGCTTTTCATCTTTCAGAAAAAAGAAAGTAATGAAGGTGACTGAACTCAATAACACTAAAAAATTGCCAAATAAATTGACCGCAAACAAAACGGTATTAGTGATTATTTTGGAAGGACTGATATATTCCAAAGCCTGTTTTTTGATTTTGGTCAATGGCGAGGCTTCTGCTTCTTCTTTGTATTCTTGAAATATAGTATTGGCGTTTTTGTTATTACTCTCTGCTGGCAGCAGAATCTGCAAATCTAAACTAATGTTTGTTTGAGAAGCAACATCTCCAGCAGGATTCAAAAGAGAATCTATTCGTACCGTTTTGGTAATAACCTGTGGCTCTTTGGAGACGTTCCTGGTGGGATCAACGATGATTTCGCCCAACAACGATGTAGAATCTGGAATAGGGATTTCTACGGGAACTTCCGTAAGCCCTTTTTCTACCATCCACTCATTGAAGTGTGCAATAGGTTCTTCCAAACTATCCAAGATATTGTTATAATCTACTTTGGCTAGATTTCGTCCTTGTTGCAGTATAATAGGTGCGAAAATACTGACGAACCCAATCAGAATACCATAAAAGAAAAAGATGACCAGCACCGAACAAAGTGCGGGAGGCAAACTCCATTTTTTTATCTTTACCCCTCGAAGCATTTTCATAATCGGCGACCCCAACAGTGACAAGACCCAAGCCAAGACAATCCAAGTAAAAATAGTACTAAAATAGTACACTATCAAGCCAAAAAAAAGGATACTAGCGAGCACTCCTATATACTTAGAATATTTTTTTTTCATATCAATCAGGAGCTCTAGGATATATTTAGTTAATGGGTCAAATATAGTATTAGCTGACCAGTACAGACCAAACGGCTGCAATGTGCTAGCAACAAATATAGTTGTTTAAAGTTCATTACCCTAGAGATACGATTTATAATTATTAATAATAAAACACCTCATTTTTGCTATCTTTTTATTAATATCGTCTTGGGGATAGCTGTTTTGTTTTAGTCTCCCTGTTAGTTTTTTTAAAAATTACTTTAGTACAGGACAAAAAACTATTATCAACGAGGTACTAAGCACTTTCAAAGTGCTTAGTACCTTATTTGAAGGCTAAACAATACCTTTGGAATAAGTATTTTTAACTTTTGTCCTGTACTCAAAAAAATTACTACAAAAAAGAAATCGTTATGTTTGGTCTTATGAAACCCCAAAAGCAGTGTAATACCGTCTCTCCCCCCGTCCCTACTTCAGCTAACTTTCACCGACAGCATTATTGTGGCACCTGCAAGGCAATAGCCACCGATTACAACCACAGCAGCCGCTTATTGCTTAACTTCGATACCGTATTCCTATCCGAAATATTATCGTTGGTTCGTCAAGAAAAGACCACTCAATGGGACAAAGCACTCACCAAAGTTAATACCTGTTTTGATATGCCCCAAACCGCAACCCCTTTCTCGCTACAGTATGCGGCGGCCACCAATATGCTATTGGGCGAACTCAAACTAGACGACAATATCAAAGATGATAAAAAATGGACGTGGAATATTGCCCATCGCTATTTTTCCAAAAACTTTGAATTGGCAAAAGCTAAACTAACCCGTTGGGGACTCAACCTAACAACTATTTACTATTGGATAGACCAACAAGCCAAACGAGAAAAAGAAAATCTTGAGGAGCAGTCAGTACAGCAAGGATTGGCGTATTATGCCGAACCAACAGCTATGATTACGGCACTACTTTTTGAGGGTGGCGGACAAGAAACCGAAACACGATTAGCACTCTACAAATTGGGTTACGCCTTTGGCGAATTGATGTATATGCTAGATGCTTTTGAGGATTACGAGCGAGATGTATTTGACCAACAATTCAATCCACTGTGGCTACTACTCAAACAGCCCACTCGTAGTTTGAGCGAAGCCCAGCAACAAGAAATGCAAGCAATCCTGTGGACAGCAGCCGAAGAGATACAGCCACTTTTGCAGCAATTACCCATAGATACGCTGCTAGCCGAGCAGTATCAATCTAGCTTGACCTCCAATCTTGCCTTGCGCATTTATACGCCAAGGATTGTCCCCCAAACATGGACAGAACGCCTACAACTACGTTGGCAAAACGCTCAAAATTTGGCAAACCAGATTAGCTGTACGCCAACCAGTTGGGTACGACAACTGAATTATTACGCTATCGTCGTGGCGGTATTTATCAGTCCCAGTAGTTCCGAATTTTTGCCACAAAACGGCAAAGCAGAAATAGTCGCTTGGTCAGCAATTATCACCGCTACCTTAGCCAGTATTGGACTAGCTAGTGCTGCTGTTCGCAAACAAAAAAAATCAAAAAAAGAAAAACGTTCTCAACGCAAACAAGAGCGATTGTACAAACGAGTATTCAAACGACTACGACAAATAATCCGTTCTGGTCAGCAACAAAATGACTGTTGTGGTGCTTGTATCAGTAGTTGTTGCAATAGTTGTTGCGAGAGTTGCTGTGAGAGCTGTTGCGAGAGTCTGTTCGAGAGTTGTAGCGACCGCTCACCTCTTTTTTGGCTTATGTTAATCATGGGAATTATTATCGTAACAGGTATTGTACTGCTGGTTTTAATATTAGCTGGAGTTATTTAAACATTGCAATTATGACTACTTTTTATTCCAAATCATATCCTTCCAAGGTACTCCTTTATGGAGAATACACTATTATAGAACAAGGTGCTGCACTCGCCATTCCTTACCCAACTTTGGCAGGACGTTGGCAGCGACTTTCGTCCAATAATTCGATAGCAACCGCCTCCCATCAGAGCTTGCTTGTCATTTTGTCTTTTTTGCAAAAAAGCACCCTTGATTTTCTTAATCTTGATGCTTTTGCAATCGACTTAGAACAAGGAATTTGGTTTGATTCTAATATTCCTGGTGGCTATGGCTTGGGTAGTTCGGGTGCTGTTTGTGCCGCTATTTATGACCGCTATTGCCTACAAAAAACAACCAACTGGCAGGAGCTGCAAAGCAAGCTAGCCGCTATCGAAAATTGTTTTCACGGGCGTAGCTCGGGCATCGACCCTTTGGTTAGTTACTTGCAGCAGCCTTTATTGATAACAGCCGACGGTGATATCCAGCAAGTAGATTTGCCCCTAGCAAATACCCCTACAGGAGGTGGCTTGTTTCTGCTAGATACACAGTTGGAGCGACAAGCGACCGCTTTTATTAATTTTTTTGTAAATGCTGCCAAGCAGTCCGATTTTCAAAAATCTTACATTGCACCAGCCAAACAAGCCGCTCAACAAGCTATAGCCGCACTAATAGAGCCACAGCCAAGTCAGCTACTAACGGCGACAAAACAACTTTCTGCCTTGCAGTACCAACATTTGTCGCCTATGGTTCCAGAGCATTTTAGTCATATTTGGGAACAAGGATTAGACACCCAAGCTTACAGTATAAAACTCTGTGGGGCAGGTGGTGGCGGCTTCCTACTGGGTGCTACTGCTGATTGGGAAGCCACCAAAAATAAATACTTAAAAAATAACAATGTAACACTTATATATAGCTGGTAATAGTGATGTTAGTCAATCATTAAGTTACTCTCTCTAAGTTGCCATATTTAAGCCATCTTTTAGATCTAGTAGGTGACTTTTTTATTACCCACTTATACCATGAATAAACATTTTTTGTTTGGCTTTCGCTAATAAGAATTGTACTTTTGTATAGATACATCTAAGAGCGTGTCTAATATTTATTGACCTGATCCCTTTTTCATTAAAAAAATAGCAATGTCCAATGTAACGAAAATAGTTGCACTACTCATTACCCTTACTTTAACACTCGCTGCTACTACAGCACCCACTTACGAAATCACTGCCAGTACGCCTGTTTGGGAAGTCATGACCCGATTGGGCAAGGTCAACGTCAATCAATTGGATCCCGACAAAAAAGGGATTGCCCGAAAGGGACAAGAACTCGTCATGCAAGGCTTCACGAGCAACTTGAAAGGCAAAAAAACTGCTCGAACAAGCCCCAAAATGCCATGTATGGCTTGTCATACGCTACAAAATGAATACGATAACCCTTTTGTGATTGACCCACAAAAACGCTTAGAATATGCCGACTCGCTCGATATTCCATTTCTACCTGGTACGCCTTTCAAGGGGATTGTCAATCGAGTTTTTTTCTTCAATGATGATTATCAAACTATCTTTGAAAACGAAGACAAATTGCTCGTCAAAACAGGACACAACAACATTCGCAAAGCAATACAGGGCTGCAATACACTCTATGCCAAAGGGCGAAAACTCGACTATTGGGAGATAGAATCTATCTTGGCTTTTTTCTGGACGATGGAGCTCAAAGTGGGCGAACTCCAAATGCCTGAAGACGATATTGACATCGTAAAAAAAGCAATAGAGACGAACAAAGATAATTCTAAAGCCGTTAATATCATGCGTCGCTATTATCGAGAGGTTTATCCTGCCACACTTATTACGCCGATTGCTATCGAAAAACGAAAAAAAATATCACCTATTCTCAATAGCTTTAGCAATGGAAAAAGACTCTATCGTAGAGCTTGCTTACATTGTCATGCCAATAAAAGATATTCCAATTATAAGCTAGACAGCAAACAAAAAACGTTTCAGTTCTTGAAGAAAAATTTCGATAAAGAAAATAGTTATTATTCGATTTATACCGCTATGCGTTATGCTCCAGGGCATAAATCCGAAAAATGTAACGCCCCTCATTTCACAGCAGAACGAATGTCGGATCAGCAACTGCAAGACTTGCGTTTTTTTATTACCCAAATGGCTCGCTTAGGCGATGAAGCCTACGATTATTACAAGAACTTTTAATTCCCCAATTGACACCAAAATCTATGAATCTAAGAATAATAGCCGCAGGAGCGGGCAGCGGAAAAACCTACACCCTGACCAACGAAATGGCAGACCTACTCACTCCTGACAAAGCGACCAAAAAAGCAGCCGTCCGAGCCAGTGGCATTATCGCCACCACATTCACCAACAAAGCCGCTGCCGAGCTCAAAGAAAGAGTTCGCATCAAGCTACTCGAACGAGAACTGTCTGCCGAAGCCGACGAATTGGGCAATGCCATGATTGGCACCGTCCATGCGATTGGCGTGCAGCTACTCAAGCGATTTGCTTTTGAGGCGGGCGTATCTCCTACCGTAGATATTATTGCAGATACTGACCATCAACTTATTTTCAATCAATCGTTGGCGACCGTCTTGTCGGAAGAAATGATTGAGCAAATGAATACCTTGACTACCCGCTTAGGGTTTCAGAAAAAAAGACCTGCAACCGACTGGCGCACCGAAATGCGAAACCTAGTCAACGTCGCTCGTTCCAATAATTTTGATGTAACAGCACTCGAGGAAAGTTGTGCTTATTCTATCGAATCTTTTGTGGCATTGCTGCCCGAAATATCCAAACATGATGCGGCTTATTTTGAAGCCCGATTGGTCGAACTACTCGACACTACACTCGAAAGTCTGCACCAAAACGACGATACCACCAAAGGCAAAGTTACCTTATTGGGCAAACTAAAAGGATTTAAGAATGCTCTGGCGAATAGAGGTTATCTCAACTGGCACGACTGGGCAGCTATTACCAAACTGAGTCCCCCCAAAAAGAGTCGTGATGATTGTTTCGACTTAATCGAATTTGCCAAAACACATACTACTCACCCTAATTTCAGAGGCGATATCGCCCAATATGTTACTACTATTTTTGATACCGCTATTGCGGCAATACGAGAGTATCAAGCCTACAAAAAGGCTCGTGGATTGATTGACTACACCGATATGGAAGTCATGATATTGGAGCTGCTAGAAAATCCGTTGGTACTAGAAGTACTACAAGACGAAATTGATTTGCTGCTCGTTGATGAATTTCAGGATACCAATCCTATTCAGTTACAAATCTTCTTGAAGTTGACTCAAATTGCGAAGCAAGCCATTTGGGTAGGTGACCCCAAACAATCTATTTATGGGTTTAGGGGAGCTGCTCCCGAACTCATGGAAGCCGTCATGAATAGTACGACCAATATTCATGATTTGCCGAAGTCGTGGCGCTCCAGACAAGCTGTCGTTGATGCTTGCAACGGGCTTTTCGTCAAAGCATTTGAAGGAAGTATGGAACCCAAAAGAGTTGCCCTAGAGGCAGCCTACAAAACCAAAGAAGAGCCAACAACAGCTCCATCATTGGATCCTGCTATCTATCATTGGCACTATGATTTTGAAGGGAATCGTCCTCCAAAACAACCTTGGACAGAAAAATGTATGGCTCGCAGCATAGCCGAAGTACTAGAAGGAAATTATCAAGTCCGAATCAAGGGCAGCTCCACACACGAACTCCGCCCCTTGGAACCCTGCGATATAGCTATTCTTTGCCGTTCCAATCGCAGTTGTCAGGCGATGGCCGCCGCGCTACACGAAGAAGGTCTAAAAGCTTCTATTGCGAGAGAAGGCGTTTTACAAACGGCGGAAGCCGCACTGTTGTTGGCGTGCTTACGCTTTGTTCTCAACAAGCACGACGCACTTTCTATCGCTGAAATTATGCTATTGGCAAGCCAAGAAAATATTGGAGATATTTTGGCAAATAGAATGGATTATTTGGCAGAAGAAGCCGCTCGTTTGGAAGCCGAGCAGGCAAGCCGAAAACAACATTGGTATCCTGATAATACTTACATTCAGTTATTGCTACAGATTCGCCTACAAAGTCAAGAACTTTCGGCTGCCGAAATACTCAATTGGGTCATCGAACGATTGGATATCAACCGCATCGTAGCTACTTGGAACAATCCTGCTCAACGTCTAGCGAATGTAGATGCTTTGCGCAAATTGGCGACCGATTATGAAGATTCTTGTACTCGACTGCATTCTGCCGCCACCTTGGGTGGATTTCTGCTCTGGCTAGAAGACCTAGCCGACAACGAGCGAGATATGCAAGGCAGTGGTGCGAGCAGGGAAGCCGTGACCGTCATGACTTACCACAAAAGTAAAGGACTAGAATGGCCCTTTGTTATTTGTCATAGCTTGGATAGCAAATTGCGCGATAGTATTTGGGGTTTTCGGATTTTCTCGACCGTCCCAACGATTGATATACAACAACCGCTCGCCAACCGTTTGCTTTGCTATTGGATCAATCCTTATGCCGACCAAGTCGGCAAAACCGATTTGGACGAAGCCGTAAAAGCAACGCCTGCTTTCCTGCAAGCCAAAAAAGAAGCTTTGGCAGAAGAAGCACGAGTACTGTATGTCGGATTGACTAGAGCTAGAGATTATCTGGTATTTCCGACCGTCAAAAAGAAAGAACCGCTTTGGCTCAATCGAGTGTATCATCAAGGCAACGAAAGCCTGCCGAGTTTAGATAAGCAATCTAATGAACTACTCTGGACTTGGGAAGATCAATTGATTCCTATCAAAAATAAGACTTTCAATTTTGGCAAAAACCCCTCTAGTCCAACACTAGCCACCAACGAGTATATCGATTACCTCGCACCTCGTCAAGGTAGTCAGCGTTTCGTAGCGGCACAAGCGGATTTTGGGCAGTTGTTTAGTCGTCATGCCAAACCAATCTATGGCGAGCAGCGTCTATATGCTACGCCATTGCCACTGGCGGAGGAGTTCGATTATTTGCAGGTACAGTCAATCGTCAAAACCTTTATTTTGGCAGATGATGCTACTCAACCACTCGAAACGAGAGAAAAAATAGCCGCTAGTTTATTGGCTCAATATCATTTATCGGAGCAACTTCGTGTCAAGGATTTGATTTATCATTCCAATTCTTTTTATGCTTTCTTATCGCAAAAATTGAAGGTAGAAAATTGGCAAAAGCACGTTAACTTTGTTTATCAGAAAGATAAGCAAACCTTACAAACGACATTGGACATGGTCGCTACCAATAACAGTGATTTGCTAGTGGTGTTGCTATCTAGTCAGCAGATTGGTGCCAAAAACAATGATACAAGAGCCAGAGAAGAAGCGGCAACACTCGCTATTGTCAAACAACAACTGAGTATTCGCCGCAAGGCAGTGCAGACTGTAGCACTGCTTTGGAGACCACTAGAAGGCGAGCTAAAAGAAGTTAGCATTGATCAGAAAGAACAACAAGGGTTGCTATTTGATTAAAAAATCAAAAAAAACAGAACAGTCTGTTCGTTTTTGTTGATAATAAACCTATATTTGTTCCATGAAACATTCAGAAATAAGACAAACCATCATCGAAACTGCTTCTAATTTATTTTATGAGCAAGGATACAATAGCACAGGTATTAACGAAATAATAGCCACCGCAGGAATTGCTAAAGCTACCTTATACAATCATTTCCGCTCCAAAGAGGAGATTTGTTTAGCTTACTTGCAATACATGAACGATTCTTTTTTGGCTGGTATTCGCAAATTTTATTTAACCAAGTCCACAGGGCAAGCCCAAATTATTGCCTTGTTTGATTTCTTACTAGGCTTCTTTCAAGAAAGCGATTTTAATGGCTGCTGGTGTATCAATACTATTTCTGAAATACCAAAAGATAACCAATTGATTCGCAATGAAATCCAGCTACAAAAAAAACATTTAATTGGAGTGATCAACAACTTGGTACAAAATACTTTTTTGAACAAATCAGTAGGAGAAATCGACTTAATTGCTCGCCAAATTTATCTATTGTACGAAAGTGCCGTAGCAGAGAGCCATTTGCATCAAGAAAACTGGCCCATCTTAGCTGCTAGGAAACTGTGCCTACAATTGCTACAATTCGAAGCAGCAGCAATACCTGCTTCATAGTTACCACTGCTTTCACAAAAACAAAAATTGAGCAGTCGAATATTCGGCTGCTCAATACCAATAATCTATCATTAAAAAATTTACCATTCAAAAGACAGACTTGTCTGTTCTTTTTATTTATTAAAACATAACATTATACTTATGAAAAATCTGACGCATAAAATCGCCTTAGTTATAGGCGGAACAAGTGGAATTGGAGCGGCTACCGTTCAGCAATTATTAACTGCAGGAGCTACCGTGCATGTCGTTGGCAGAAGCACTGATAAATTAGTGGACACACCAGCCTTAATAAAACATACGGTAGATATTACAGATACAAAAGCTGTAGAAAGGTTGATACAAACGATTGATGAGCTAGATAACATAGATTATTTAGTAAATGCAGCTGGAATTTTTATTCCCAAACCATTCTTGGAACACACTATGGCAGACTACAATAGTTATCTAGATTTAAATAGAGGCTTCTTTTTCATCACACAAGCCGTCGCTAAAAAAATGGCAACAGGAGGTGGTGGTGCTATCGTTAATATTGGTTCTATGTGGGCGAAGCAAGCAATCAAAGCAACCCCCTCTTCAGCGTATTCAATGCAAAAGGCAGGTTTACATGCTCTAACAAAAAATTTAGCCATGGAATTGGCAGATAAGAACATTCGTGTCAATGCTATTTCGCCAGCAGTTGTCGAAACGCCTGTTTACCATGGTGTATTTGGGGGAGAAGCTGCGGCAAAAGAAGCATTAGTTGGTTTTAATGGCTTTCATCCGATCGGTAGAAATGGATCGACAGAAGACATTGCTAATAGTATTTTATTTCTGTTATCAGATAAATCTAGCTGGGTTACTGGCGCTGTCTGGGATATAGATGGAGGTGTATTGGCTGGACGCAACTAAGAGTTGTGTCTAAGCAAAAAAACTGCCTTTAATGATTTATATCACCAAAGGCAGTTTTTTTATTATATATAACTATATAAAAAATGAAAATCTTATAGATTGAGCATTACAGGCATGACCAACATCAGCAAATCTTCGTTTGGTGCTTGTTCTTCTGTACGCAAAATACCTGCACGATTAGGACTAGACAATTCAAACTTGACGCTGTCGCCTCCTATTGTGTTCAGCATTTCTATCAAAAATTTGGCATTGAAACCAATCGTCATCGGCTCGCCATCGTAATGGCACGGCAAGTCCTCGGTTGCACGATTAGAAAAATCCAAATCTTCTGCTTCTATACGTACTTTACTATCGCCAATTTCCAATTTTACTTGATTGGTGGTTTTGTTAGCATAATTTGCAATTCGCTTGAGCGAGCTCAACAAATCGGTACGAGTGATACTCATATTGTTTGGGTTTTCGGTAGGAATTACCGCCCCATAATTTGGATAATTTTCGTCAATTAGGCGACAAGCCAATACATGACTACCAAAGTAAAACAAAGCATGCGTATCGTTATAAGCGACGCTAACCGATTGGTTGTTGTTGGCTAACGCTGTTTTGAGTAGGTTCAGTGCTTTTTTGGGCAAGATGAAGGCACCATCTAGTTCTGTATCAATATCCGTGAACGAATATTTGACCAATTTGTGTGCATCTGTTGCTACAAACGTGATTCCTTCGGAATTGATTTGCGTGAATACACCCATCATCGCCACTTGTGAGTCGTTGGTACTCGTTGCAAATAATGTTTTGTTGATACCTTCTAATAAGATAGTAGCAGGTATATCTATCGTATCTACTTTCTCTGGATTGGGGATACGTGGGTAATCGTTGCCATCTTCTCCCGCTAGTTTGTATTCTCCAAACTGCGACGTCATGCTTATTGCAAACGTATCCAAGTCAATCTTGAATTTGAGTGGTTGTGTTGGCAATCCTTTGAGTGTATCCAATAGGATTTTGGCAGGAATTGCCACTAGCCCTTCTGCATCAGACTGTACGTGCAATGCCGTTGTCATAAACGTGTGATTATCGGTAGCCGTAATCGTGAGAGTATCTCCTTCTATTTTGAAAAGAAAATCCTCCAAAATTGGCAAAATAGGATTGCTACTAATTGCTCCATTAATAATCTGAAGTTGCTCCTTTAGGTCAGCAGAAGATATTGAAAATTGCATGGTTTATGGTTGTTAGTTTGATGACAAAAGAATAGGGGTTATTACAAATAGAGTTGTATAGAGGGGGCGAGATAGATTTTTTTGAGTAGCAAATCAAAGCGGAATTTCGTAGCCTTAGCTACGAATTTGAGCACTTGGTGAAGCTAGTCCAAAAAAGATATTTTCGGCACCATACGAATCTATTCGTAATAACCTCTAACAGACTACAAAAATAGCTTTTTATCTGTGGATAGAAAATATTTTGTCGTTAGTTTTTTTATTGAATTTGTTTAAGTATTCCTTTTGTCAGGAATAGCTGAAGCTTACCATTTTGCTAAAAAAATAATGCGGTTAACAAATCTCCTCTTTTTTTGTTATTTTTGTAGTATAATAAAGTACGCACCTTATACAGTGCAGAGATTGTACTACATAAAGTAATTTAACGTAAGTAAAAACAACGGCATCATGCAAGATAATAAAGTAACTAAGCCACCAGTAATGCTCTACACAGAGCAAACACCTAACCCAGAAACACTAAAATTCGTCACCAACTTGATGATTTACCCTCGCAAGATGGCAGATTTCAAAGACGACCAAAAAGAATTGGCAGGTCAATGGTCTCCATTAGCGAAGGCTCTTTTTGAGTTCGACTACGTGAAAGGCGTTTATATTTGCAATAATTTCGTCACAATTACGAAAGATGCTGACCAAGACTGGGCGGCTATTAGTATGGACTTGAAGAAATTCATCAAGACTTTTGTGGAATCTGGCGAAAAAGCCGTGTTAGAGGGTTTTGAGGAAGAACAAGAAAAGCTGAATGCAGCTCAAGAAGAAGAATACACTGGAGAAGATGCCGAAATTGTAACCAAAATCAAGCAGTTGCTTGACAAATATGTCCGTCCTGCTGTAGAAATGGATGGTGGCAATATTCAGTTTCATTCTTTCGATAAAGGAACGGTCAATGTAATCATGCAAGGTTCTTGTAGCGGTTGTCCTTCATCGAGCGGAACGCTCAAAGTAGGTATCGAAGGCATGCTCAAAAGAATGTGCCCAGAAGTGAAAGCCGTAGAGGCGATTATGGGTTAAAACAACCCCTTCATCAACTAGCTATTTTTTATGCAGCAGCGAATAAATGCGATTCCTGAAATAACGAAAAACCTAATTATCATCAATGTATTGATGTTTATGGCTAGTTCGTTCACACCTTGGATGAGCAATAATTTAAGTTTATACTCTTTTCTGAGTCCCAATCTTCGACCGTATCAAATTGTGACGCATATGTTTATGCACGGTAATTTCATGCACTTGGCGTTCAATATGTATGGACTCTATATGTTTGGGTCGATTATCGAGCGTATTTTTGGTCCCAAAAAGTATCTATTCTATTATCTGGCAACAGGATTAGGCGCGGCATTTTTGCAGTCAGGAATCAATTATCTGGAGATACAACAAGCGATGCAGGGCTTTGACAGTGCTGCTATTCAGCAGATTACGTATAAAGGAGCTGAAGCGGTTCTCAATAATCAAAATTTCACAGATCCAAGCTGGGGCAATCTCAATCACCTTATCAATGGTAGAATGTTGGGTGCATCAGGAGCGATTTTTGGTCTTTTGGCAGCCTTCGGAATGATATTTCCGAATCAAGTTATTCGATTATTATTTCCACCTGTTGCACTCAAAGCGAAGTATTTTGTGCTGCTATATGGTGCCTTGGAGTTATACTTGGGCATGACAGGCAAAGGAGCAGGAGTTGCTCACTTTGCTCACTTGGGCGGTGCTGTATTTGGAGCATTAATTATTATATTTTGGCGTAAGCAAGGCGAGCGTTTCCCGTAAGGATTCTACAAAAAAGCAAACAATACCATGGCAGCATCTATGATAGAAGATATGAAGTTACGTTTTCGACAAGGAGGTTCGATAACGCGTCTGATTATGATCAATGTGATTATTCACATTGCTATTGCCTTGGTGTATGTACCTGTTTTCTTGTTTATGAACAAATATGTGTCCGCAGGGCAGTTTGATAGCTTCATCAGTGAGTGGTTTTGGTTTCCATCCGATTGGCGAAAAATTCCATTTCGTCTCTGGACGATATTTAGCTACATGTTTTTGCACGCCAATTTTTGGCATTTGTTTTCCAATATGTTGGTGCTCTATATCTTTGGGGTTAAGTTATCGAACTTAATGCGAAATGATCAAATCTTTCCCATCTATTTTTGGGGAGGAATTGTAGGAGCTTTATTTTTTGCAATTGGATTCAATGTTTTCCCTGCCTTTAGTCATCTTGCTTCGCAAGGACAGATTGTAGGTGCTTCGGCAGGTGTGATGGCGGTTGTTTTTGCGGCAGCTACTATCAACCCAACAGGCACCTTTATGATTCCGTTTATCAATAAAGAAATAGAGCTGCGTTATGTCGCCTTATTGTGGGCGATTTATAACGTCATCGTCATACCTGGGGGCAATGCAGGCGGAGCTTTGGCTCACTTGGGCGGTGCCCTGATGGGCTGGTATTTTGTACGTCAATTGCGTAAAGGAATTGATTTGGCGGCTCCTGTCAACAAAGTAATTGATTCGGTACAACATAGCCGTGCCATAGAATGGATACAACGAGGACCTAAACGCAGCAAGAACTACGACAAGGCAAAAGCTACTAAGAAAGTAAAAACTAGTACCAATACCACCAAAACCCCGACGTTCAAATCAACGATGAAAGTCTATAAAGGTTCGGCTCGTTCGGACTATTATGGGAATGAATATGGTCGCTCGTTCATACAGAAATACAGCGATATGGCACATGAAGACTGCCTCAATACCATACTCGAAAAAATCAAACATTCGGGCTATGATAGCCTATCGGAAGACGAACGTAGTTTTTTGCATAAGTGCAAATAAGACCGTCTTTATTAACCTCAAAAATCTCCATTCAAAAAAATAAAAATCAGCATGTACGATTGGTTAAAACGAACCATCAACAAATCACTTTTTGGTATTAATTGTTTGTTTAGTGGACTGCTGTTGTTGAGTTATTTGGCGGCATTTGTGCCGCCTTCTTCTTTTTATTACCTTGCCATTCTGGCACTAGGATATCCTTTTTTGTTGTTTTCCAATGTCTTGTTTGCTGCTTGGTGGCTGTATCGCCGCAAGCGGTATTTTTATGTTCCGATAGCTAGTATATTGATAGGTTACGCTCATTTTTCGTGCTTCTTTGGCTTTCACTTTGGCGATAGTACCGCTACAGCAAGCAGCCTCAAAATCATGAGTTATAATGTCCGTTATTTTGATGCTCCTTTTCATCAGAAAAAGCAAACTGCCGAGCTCGACAAGGCTCATTTAGACATCATGAATATCATTGCCAAGGAAGAAGCCGCTATTTTTTGCGGGCAAGAGTTCTCTGGCAAGACAGGTATTTATAATCAACGAACGAAACAGATTTTTGAACAAAAACTAGGTATGCCTTATTCCTATACGGCAGGCGGCAGCAGTTTGGCTATTTATTCCAAATATCCCATTGTTCATCAAGGCGCTATTCGGTTTGAGGGAACACACAACGGAGCTATATTTTCGGACATCAAAACAGATAAAAAAACCTATCGGGTGTATTGTTTTCATTTGCAATCCATTCGATTGAGTGGAGCCGAAAAACAAGCTTTCCAGCAACAGAATATCACCACACTCAACAAAGATTCGACGCAACAAAAGTATAAAGAAATTAGCGGAAAGCTCAAAAATGCGTTTGTATTGCGCGAGCAACAAGTGAAATTTATGCAGCAGCATATACAAGAAAGTCCGCACCCTGTTATCGTTTGTGGCGATATGAACGACACGCCCCTTTCTTATGCTTATCATCACTTATCGCAAAATTTGAACGACGCTTTTTTACAGCAAGAATATGGCTGGGGAAGTACCTACGCAGGGAGTTTGCCTTTCTTGCGAATTGATTATACCTTTGTGAGTCCAGCAGTTACTTTACAGCATTTCGAGGTCATCAGAACGACTACTTCAGACCACTATCCTATTTGTACCCAAATCAAACATTAACTCGCTTAATCGCTCCATTATGAACCTTGCAGAAAACATTCAACAAGCTTTTTCGGCTATCCGAGCCAATATATTGCGAGCAATACTCACGCTCTTAATTATCGCCTTTGGTATCATGGCATTGGTGGGCATTCTTACCTCGATTGATGCTATCAAAGGTTCCTTGACCAGCAATTTGGCGAGCATGGGAACTAATACCTTCAATGTAATGCGAAAAGGCAGTGGACTCAGCGGCGGTCGAAATGGTAGAAAAAGAGTCGTCGGCGACAAAATCACCTATGCACAAGTCACCGATTTCAAAGAACGCTACCAATATCCTGCTGTCGTTTCTATTTCCGCATTGGGTTCGATGAGCAGTATTGTCAAACACCAACAAGAAGAAACCAACCCGAATATAACGGTATATGGAGCGGATGAAAACTACCTCGAAGTAGCTGGCTATGGACTAGCGGCAGGACGTAATATTAGTACCGCAGAATCAGAAATAGGCAGAAATATTGTCATCTTAGGGCAAGCCATTACCGACAAAATATTTCCTAATTTTAGTACTCAAAATATTCTTGGGCAAACGGTTAGTATTCGCAATATCAGCTTCACGGTAGTGGGCATTTTGGCTAAAAAAGGTTCTAGTATGACCTTCAATGGCGACAAAATGGTCTTAATTCCGCTGCAAACACTACGGAAGTATTTTGGTTCGCAAACCAATTCTTACAATCTATCGGTAATGGCTCACAGTACGTTGGACTTGGATGGTGCTATGGCAACTGCCGAGGGCGTTTTTCGGTCTATTCGCAGAACTCCAATCGGAGAAGAATCTGATTTTGAATTACAAAAAAGTGATGGACTAATTTCACTAATTGTAGAAAATACAGCCACGATACAAATTGCCGCTATTTTTATTGGCTTAATTACGCTCTTAGGAGCAGCCATTGGTCTAATGAATATCATGTTGGTATCGGTCACGGAACGAACACGAGAAATTGGCATTTGCAAATCGTTGGGCGCTACTCGACGCACGATTTTGATACAATTTTTGGTAGAAGCCGTTGTTATTTGTCAATTGGGTGGATTGGTCGGAATTGTACTTGGTATTTTGGCAGGCAATGGCGTAACGAGCCAGCTCGGTGGAGCCTTTATTATTCCGTGGGCTTGGATTGGTTTGGGCGTGACTTTGTGTGTGGTCGTTGGGCTTATTTCGGGTATTTATCCTGCACTCAAAGCCTCCAAATTAGACCCTATTGAGTCGTTGCGTTATGAGTAAGATTCTATAGGTACAAAACTAAATACAGGTCAAACAATGAATTGGATTATATTAATTATCGCAGGACTTTTTGAAGTCGCCTTTGCATTCTGTTTGGGCAAAGCAAAAATAGCCACGGGAACCGATGAATATATATGGTATGGCGGTTTTTTTGCCTGCTTGGTCGCTAGTATGTTGCTATTAATGAAAGCGACCGAAAGTTTACCCCTCGGAACTGCCTATGCTGTATGGACTGGCATTGGCGCTGTTGGAACTGTTCTATTAGGCATTTTAGTGTTTGAAGAACCTGCCAGTTTTTGGAGAATCTTTTTTATCATCACATTAATAATGTCCATTATAGGATTAAAAGCTGTGTCGCATTAAAAGTAATTAACAACTACTCCTACGACTAGAAAATTGAAACCATACCATGATAAAATCGCCATTGAACTATACTGGAGGAAAAAGTAAACTGCTGCCTCAAATACTGCCTTTATTTCCTTCCAAAATAAATAAATTCATTGATCTGTTTGCTGGGGGCTGCAATGTTGGTATTAATGTAGAGGCAAAGCAGTTATTTTTCAATGACAACTTGCACCCACTGGTGGATATGTACCACATTTTTGCAACCAAAGATATTGACTTCATACTTCAGTATATAGAAAATAGAATACAATCGTTCGAGTTGTCAAAAACTAACGTAATTGGTTATAATGAGCTCCGAACAGCCTATAATCTAGATAAGAATCCCTTAGATTTGTTTGTATTAATAGCCCATTCTTTTAACCATCAAATCAGGTTCAACAACAAACACGAATTTAATATCTCGTTAGGTAAAAATAGAAGCAGCTACAACGACCGCATGAAAAAAAACCTGATAGCATTTGTCGAAAAGCTAAAAGAACGAAATGCTATTTTCACCGCCAAGGACTTTAATGATTTTGAATTAGATGGATTAGGCAAAGATGACTTTGTCTATTGCGATCCTCCTTACTTAATCACAACAGGCAGTTACAATGATGGAAAAAGGGGCTTCAAAGGTTGGACTGAAAAAGAAGAAAAAGAACTCCTCTTGTTATTAGAGCAGCTACACAAAAAAAATATAAACTTTGCGTTGTCTAATGTTTTGGAACATAAAGGACAAACAAATCAGTTATTGATTGATTGGTTGCAAAACAACCCATACTTAACGCCACATCCACTGAGCATTAGTTACAAAAACTCCAACTATCAAACGACTAAAGAAGGATCATTAGAAGTATTGATAACCAACTATACTCCAGCAGTGTTACTGTGAAAATTATCCTTATACAATATTGGAAATAATAATCCATTGAAATAATTTAAAACCCTATGCTAACAATGAAGTTGTTTTAAAAGTTACTTCATGTCCAAATAAAATATCTTTTCCTCCCACTCGGCGTTAAAAATTAGCTAAATAGCTAAGGCTATTCATCGAATTTTTAACTTGATTGAAAGAAAAATCTTACTTGTTTTCCCACAAATTGACTTTTAAAACAACTTCAATGAAAACAACAATCGTACATACCGCATTGATTATTTTTACATTTTTCCTGATTACCTCTTGTAACAATAGCAAGAAGGTGGTACCACCTAGTGCGGACAACTACAAAGGGACAGGTATCGTTTCCCAAGGTCTTGCAACCGTCGTGACTCCAAATATATTTGAGTGTGACCGAGGTAGAAAAGCACCTATTGGAACTTCCTCAGCAATAGACGGTAGCAAGTGGACTGTTCCAGCGGTTGTCAATTTCACTACCAATAGTTTTCCTTTTGCATCTGATTTATACAATCCTTGTACTAGCGTTGAACACTCCTCGGCAAACGATGCCTTGGATGCTTTAGATGGAACAGATATCGTAGAAATTGATGCCGATGGTGAGGTCATCACTGCGTTTGTATTTGCGGACAACTATTTCGAGATGTATATCAATGGTATTCCCGTTGGAAAAGATAATGTACCGTTTACTCAATTCAATTCCAATATTGTGCGTTTCAAAGTACAAAAACCGTTTACGATAGCTATGAAATTAGTAGATTGGGAAGAAAATAGTGGTTTAGGTTCAGAGAGCAATAGAGGGAGTTCATTTCATGCAGGCGATGGAGGAATGGTAGCTGTTTTTAAAAATAGCACAGGTCAAATAATCGCCACTACTAATTCTAAATGGAAAGCACAAACCTTCTATACCGCTCCTCTAAAAGACCTTTCTTGTACGTCAGAAAACGGCTCTACAAGGCTCTCTGCTAATTGCGACACAGAAGGTTCTAATGATGGCTCTTCTTATTACGCACTACATTGGGAAGTACCTTCAGATTGGCAAACAACAGCATTTGATGACAGCAGATGGCCCAACGCCACAGAATTTTCTAATGCGACTATAGGTGTCGATAACAAGCCTGCCTACACCAATTTTGTCGATATTTTTGATAATCCAACCAATAATGCCGCATTTATTTGGTCAACAAATGTGATTTTAGATAACGAAGTTTTGGTTCGCTTCACTGTTAAATAAAAAAAAAGATGAAACAGCTTCTTTTGATTCTTTTGATACAAATAATTTCCTTCAACTTGTTGGCTCATGGACATGGGCATACTACTCCTAGCAAAAGTTGGGAAGTGGAACAAAGGAGCGAAATTTTGTATGCTGATTTTATTAAAGAGAAAGATGGTATTGTTTATTTAAGTGACAAGAACCATGCACTTCTCAAAATTAGTCTTGATGATTTTTCGAAAAAAGACCAACAATATATTGTTGATAAATCAACTTGGATAGAGGTAGTCAATACACCCACCAAACTCCCCTATTCGTACTCGTCCAAGCTTACACCGTGGTTGATTACAGTAGGCTTTTTTCTAGTACTTTTTTCTATTTTTCGGTTTATCAAACGAGGCAATCGCTTACAATTAGTATATAGCCTATTAGGTCTCACTTTGGTTATTGTAGGCTGTGATAATACAAACACTTCAGCTGTTTTGAGTACAAAAGTACCTGCCAATAATGTTGATTTTTTAACCTCTATTTTTGGTGCTTTTAATACCGTAACTACTCGTCACGACAAACAATATTTTTATATTGAATCTAACGGAATACCTAACCATGAAATGATGACTGGTATTAGCAATTGGCAACAACAAGTGCCGATACCTCATGCTTATTCTGGCAATAACAGTTGGGCGATTCCATTGCAACCACAAATAGCCGCGTTTCCACTTTCGACCAAGAATAATTTTATGAAAGGAGCCATAGCGATAGCCGCTAATGGAATCCCTATTTTCAACCCGCTGAATAACCGTGGAGAAGATGCAAATGCGATAGGAGAACTCGATCATTGGGGCGGACATTGCGGAAGAGCAGATGACTATCATTATCACGTACCACCAACACATCTTCAAACACAAGTCGGAGAAGGTCAACCAATCGCTTACGCTTTGGATGGGTTCCCTATTTATGGACCAACAAGCGAACCTTTAGACGAATGCCTAGGGCGATTTAACGCTGATAGTTCCTATCAATACCACGCTATCAAGGAATATCCATATTTGATAGCCAAAATGCGAGGAAAAGTAACCTTTAACCCAAGGACAAAAGCCCCTGAAAATGAGATTATGCCACAAGCAAAAACGAAAGGTGTGCGACCAGCACTAGAACCCTTGAGAGGAGCAACCATTACTAGTTTCAGAAAAAATCAACCCAATCAATACACGTTGACCTATATGCTGGAGCAAAAAATATTTAGCATTAATTATGGCTGGGGAACAGATGGCAAATATAGTTTTGAATTTATAAATCCTGATGGTAGCAGCAAACAATCATCTTATCAACGAGAATAAAATAAGGTGCTTCAATTTGGTCAAATCATTTAAACAATTCCTCCCATGAAAGCCCTAAAAATAATCCTCCCCACATTTTTCCTACTCCTAGCAGTTGCTTTTCTAGCGTTCTATTTTGGTACACTGCGTTTCAATTATCCAAGTAAAGATACCTTTCCTGTTAGCGGAATTGATGTATCCCATCATCAAGGTGACATCGATTGGAAAACAGTCGGTCAGCAGGATATAAAATTTGTCTTTATCAAAGCAACAGAAGGAGCTACTTTTATAGATGAAGTTGTTTGAAAAGTCCTCGATAATTCCTTGACAAGCCATTGAAAACCAAATACTTCTGCTCTTTTTAACATGGTAGCTATGGCTACCAAATTAAAAAGCAGCATTGTCTTGGTTTCCAAGCACTTATCAATCATTTCATCAGGACTTTTAAAACAACTTCGATGAAAAATTTGCAGAAAATTGGGCAGAAGCCCAAGCCAATGGATTAGATGTAGGAGCCTATCATTTTTTTACGTTCTGCAAAAGTGGCGAAGAGCAGGCACGCAATTTTATAGCCGTAGTCCCTTCTGACAGTACAAGCTTGCCACCTGTTATTGATTTGGAATATGGGGGCAATTGTCAACTCAAAAGACCGAAAACGGACGTACTGCAAGACCTCCAAATATTCGAAAAACTTGTTGCTAATTACTACCAAAAACAACCGATATTCTATGTCACCGAAGAATTTTATCAAGATTTCTTGTTGGAGCAAAATTTTTCAAATCCTATTTGGCTCAGAGATATTTATGAGCAACCAACACTTCCTGATGGCAAACAATGGCTATTGTGGCAGTATGCCAATCGAGGAAAAATAGATGGCATTGACACCTATGTAGATTGGAATGTATTTCATGGCTCGTTAGCTAATTATGAACAATTTAGGCTCCAATAAAAGCCCAGTACTATATTAGAGATTATTCCCTCGCCAAACTATTTTTGCACCCAAGTGTTTTACACCAATACACTGTATTATAAAATAATAAAAGTTAAACTTTCAATTATAATTGAAAGTTTTGAAACAAAGTACGTATTTTAGTAGTACAACTTATTATTAAGTGTATAATAGAGCAACCGATTCGTACCTCAAAAGTACCGATTACTCAATTAGCAACCTGAATTAACGGTGGTTTCCTTACTTTTGCTTTATCTTTGTAGAGTTCTGCTATTAGAAACCAACCAAATACTATCACGAATAATCCATAAAACGTGTCCTTTGTAGATCAAGACCATACCGCCACTGAGCGAAAAAAAGACCATATTCAATTGGCTTTTCAGTCGCAGATAGCTCCAAGTCATCTTGACGAGCGATTCTATTATGAGCCACTTTTGGCGGCTCATCCTACTGCCAATACCCTATCCTCTTTTGAGTTTTTGGGCAAACAAATGCAAGTACCACTTTGGGTGTCGAGCATGACAGGCGGTACCGCCTATGCCGCTACTATCAATCATAACCTGGCACGTGCCGCAGGCGAATTTGGCTTCGGCATGGGTTTAGGCTCGTGTAGAGGGTTACTGACCAGCGACGAGCATTTGCCCGACTTTGATGTCCGCCACTTGATAGGCGACGATTTGCCGCTTTACGCCAATTTGGGGATTGCTCAGCTAGAGCAATTGCTAGACAACAACAAAACAAAACTCATTACGGAGTTGATCGATAAGCTGCACGCAGATGGACTAATTATCCACGTCAATCCGTTTCAAGAATGGCTACAGCCCGAGGGCGATATATTCCTATATCCACCGATTGACACAATAAAACGACTACTGGATTTATTTCCAGACCTGTCTATTATTGTCAAAGAAGTAGGTCAAGGAATGGGTAAAGCTAGCTTGCGCCAATTATTGCAATTGCCACTAGCAGCGGTTGATTTTGCTGCCAATGGTGGTACTAATTTTGCCAAATTGGAGCTGCTGCGCAGCGACCAACAAAAACAAGCCATTTACGCCAAGTTGGCGAACATCGGACACAGTGCCGAAGATATGGTCAACATCACTAACGAACTCCTACAAGAATTAGGAGATCAATGTGCTTGCCAGCAAATCATTGTGTCTGGTGGCATACAAGATTTTTTAGATGGTTATTACCATATCAATAAACTACAAACGTCCGCTATTTACGGACAAGCTTCTGCGTTCTTGAAGCACGCCCGAGAAGATTACGAAGTACTACAGCAATTCATTACCACCCAAATAGAAGGATTAAAACTAGCTCAAAATTATCTGACGGTTAGGTAACCCTAATCGCATCCATGAATATCTAAGAATATGAAAAAGGCAGAAATAGTATCAGGATTTTCCAAATTGTCGAAGCGTGGCAAAATGCGTTGGTTGGTCGAAAATTTCTTTTCGCACCCCGAAGAAGTCGCTCGTGAACTCAAAAGTTTCTGGTATGGCGACCCTCAAAAACAAAAAATCTTTGATGATTTTAGCGAAAATACGGTTAGTAACTACTACTTGCCTTATGGCGTAGTGCCGAATGTACAAATCAATGATACATTGTATTGTGTACCGATGGTAATCGAAGAAAGTTCGGTGGTCGCTGCTGCTTCTGCTGCTGCCAAATTTTGGTTGAGTCGTGGTGGTTTCAAAGCCGAAATTATCAATACTCAAAAAGTAGGTCAAGTCCACTTTGAGTGGAAAGGCGAGGCACACAAACTCGAAGGCATTTTTGCTGATTTGAGAAGCAGAATTATCGAAGATACCAACCATATCACCAAAAATATGCGTCAGCGTGGCGGTGGTATTTCTAGCATCGAATTGGTCAACAAAACCCATTTGGAGCCATATTATTACCAGCTCAAACTATCGTTTGAGACTTGCGACTCGATGGGAGCCAATTTTATCAATTCTACACTCGAAGAAGCTGCTATTTCGCTGCAGGCATTTGTACAAGAACAAGAGCAGTTCTCTAAGGAAGAAAAAGAATTGACGGTTATCATGTCGATACTTTCCAACTATACGCCCGACTGTTTGGTGCGTGCTTCTGTAGAATGTCCCGTAGCCGATTTGGGTACGTTCAGCGGTGGCAAAATAGATGCAGAAAAATTTGCCTACAAGTTTGAGAAAGCCCTCAAAATCGCTCACATAGATGTACACCGTGCTACGACGCACAACAAAGGTATTTTCAATGGAATAGATGCTGTAGCTTTGGCTACAGGCAATGATTTTAGAGCGATAGAGTCCTGCGGACATACCTATGCGGCCAAAGATGGTCAATACCGCAGCCTTTCGCACGCTGAGGTCAAAGATGGCGTGTTTAAGTTTTGGTTGGATATGCCTTTGGCAATCGGTACTGTTGGTGGGCTTACTAGCTTGCACCCGCTCGCCAAACGCTCGTTGGAGATGCTCGGCAACCCTTCTGCACAAGAATTGATGCAGGTGATTGCGGTGACAGGATTGGCACAAAATTTTGCAGCAGTGCGCTCACTCGTGACCACAGGCATACAGCAAGGACACATGAAAATGCACCTCGCCAATATTCTCAACCACTTGGAAGCTACCGAAAAAGAAGCCACCGAAACCTTGGTTTATTTTGCCGATAAATTGGTATCATTCACGGCTGTCAAGGAGTTTGTGATGAAGTTGCGCACAGGAAAAAATAATAATTTTGTAGTGTAGTTCACTACAACGAAAACGATAACATAAAGGCGATACTTTCCTAGTGGGAGTGTCGCCTTTTTTGTTGTTATTAGTGATTGATTTAGTACAGAGCAAATTTTTTTTTATCTATATCATAGGAAATATTGAAGAAGCGTAAAATAACAGCAATCCTACTTTAGGATGTATTCTAGGC
>CAKZQC010000047.1 GCA_937139495.1 uncultured Saprospiraceae bacterium
GGATTCAACTGCTTTTTCGTCAGCTCTTTTAGTTGGAACTGTAAATAGTTCAAAATGAATTTTATTTTCATCAATCCCTAATTCTTTTAAACTATCAGAAACATCAAAAATCATATCTTCGGGACCACACATATAGAATCCATCAGCATTAATTGAAACTGATTTTTTCTGAATTAATAAACTACATTTGTCTTTTGTAATTCTTCCTGCATAGAGATCTTCTCCATTATTTTCTCTACTATATATATAGTTTAAGTCAAATTTATCAGCATACGCTGTATTCAATTGATCTAACTCATTCTTAAATATTACATCTTGTTCAGTTCTGTTTCCATAAAACAATATAAACTTTCCTCCAGAGTTCAGTACAGATCTAACCATAGATATAACAGGTGTAATTCCACTACCTGCTGCAAAAGCAACAACATTATTTTTTGCAGTTCCTAAAACAAAATTACCGGTAGGTGTCATTAATTCTAACTCATCCCCTACAGCAACTTCCTTAGTTAAAAATGATGACATTTTCCCATTTTCAACTAATTTAACTCCAATTCTAAAATCATCTTGAGCAGGAGAGCTACATAAAGAATATGACCTTCGTACATCTTCTCCATTTATTTCTTTTCGAATGGTTACATACTGACCTGATTCATAATTAAACTCTGACTTTAGTTCTGAAGGAAGATCAAACGAAATTGAAACAGTATCTTTTGTTTCCTTTCTAACCTCTTTAACTTTTACTTTGGTAAACATATTTTCTAATTTTAGCTGTGCAAAAATATCAATTCTTAGCCAACATTAATCATTACAAATGCGAATCCATTTAAAAAATAATTAACAAGTGACCAAAATCATACTATAATAAGCTTGAAAATGATTAAACTTGTAATCTTAAATTTTGTTTTATGGATGATGTAAAAAAATTAGAAGCGTTTCAGGCAAAGATAGATGCCGAGATAAAGATAGAGCCAAAAGATTGGATGCCTGATGGCTACCGCAAGACGCTCATTCGTCAAATATCACAACACGCACATTCCGAAATTGTAGGTATGTTGCCTGAAGGCAATTGGATAACGAGAGCACCTTCGCTCAAACGTAAAATGGGCTTACTGGCAAAAGTACAAGACGAAGCAGGACACGGATTATATCTATATAGTGCTGCCGAAACACTTGGCACGTCTAGGGACGAAATGTTTGACCAATTGCATACTGGCAAAGCTAAATATTCTAGTATTTTCAATTATCCGACGGTCAGTTGGGCAGATATTGGAGCGATTGGCTGGCTCGTAGATGGTGCAGCTATTATGAATCAAGTTATGTTGACGCGCGCCTCTTATGGTCCTTATGCTAGAGCAATGGTTAGGATTTGTAAAGAAGAAAGTTTTCATCAGCGCCAAGGCTATGAAATCATGATGGTGCTTGCAAAAGGTACTCCAGAACAAAAACAAATGGCTCAAGACTCGCTTAATCGCTTTTGGTGGCCGTCCTTGATGATGTTTGGCCCTAGTGATGCCGAATCGAAACACTCGGCTCAGTCGATGGCTTGGAAAATCAAACGCAAATCCAATGATGAATTGCGTCAAGCTTTTGTCGATGCTTCTATTGCTCAAATAGAATATTTGGGACTAGAATTGCCTGACCCTGAACTCAAATGGAACGAGGAACGTGGACACTATGACTTTGGCGCTATTGACTGGAACGAGTTCTGGAAAGTAGTAAAAGGCGGTGGCGTTTGTAACAAGTCTCGTATCAAAGCTCGCAAAAAAGCATGGGCAGAAGGAGAATGGGTGCGTGAAGCAGCTATGGCTCATGCCGAAAAACGAGCAGAAAGAGCGGCAAAAAATTAAAAAACTATCTAAATACCCAATAGTTAGAACTGCTATTGTTGTATTGCAAAAAATAAAATTATGTCTACTAAAAAAGAATGGCCTCTTTGGGAGGTTTTTATCAGAAGTAAAGCAGGATTGTATCACAAACACGCTGGTAGCTTACACGCAGCAGATGCCGAAATGGCGATTGAAAATGCTCGTGATGTTTATACTCGTAGAAATGAAGGTCTGAGTATTTGGGTCGTCCCTTCTGCCCAGGTGACCGCTTCGGATCCAGCCGAAGGTGATATGTTTGAGTCTGCAAAAAGTAAAGTTTATCGACACCCGACTTTCTACGACATTCCTGATGAAATAGGACACATGTAAGCCTATCTTTTTCTACAACTTCATTTTATATTAGACGACATGAACAAACAAGACGCTTTATTTGAATACCTTTTGAGAATAGCTGACAATGCTCTTATTTTGGGGCATCGTATTTCGGAATGGTGCGGACATGGTCCTACCTTAGAGACTGATATTGGCATGACCAATATTGCGCTCGATTATATTGGGCATGCTCGCAATCTATACCAATATGCGGTAGAAATCGAAGGCAAAAATAGAACAGAAGACGATTTGGCATATAGCCGTGATACGACAGCGTTCAAAAATCTATTGCTCGTAGAGCAGCCTAATGAGGATTTTGCATACACGATTGTTCGCCAATTCATATTTGATAGTTTCAATTACCATTTCTTTGATGCACTGCAATCTAGTAGCGATGAACGCTTGGTCGGTATTGCCAAAAAATCAATCAAAGAAATTGCTTATCACTACCGTTGGAGTGCCGAATGGATAATTCGCCTAGGTGATGGAACAACCGAAAGCCACAAAAAAATACAAGAAGCATTGGATGAGATGTGGATGTATAGTGGCGAATGTTTTAATGCGGACGCAATAGATAACCAACTATTGGAAGCAGGAATTGGCGTAGATTTAGCTGCTGTCAAATCCAAATTTGATACTCGTGTCAGCGATATTTTGAAACAAGCCACACTGACACTTCCTACGGAAGAATGGATGCAAGAAGGTGGAAAACAAGGCAACCACACAGAACATTTCGGTTTTATCTTGACAGAATTGCAGTGGATGCAGCGTGCTTATCCTGACATGGAATGGTAATTTTTTAGTAGCATATTTTAATACTCATGAATAATAATAATATCAAAGTAATCGAACAAGCGATTGCTCCACTTCGCCAACAATTGCAACAACACCCGATGTACACGGCACTCAATAACATGGACGATATTCGTCTATTTATGGAGCAGCACGTTTTTGCGGTATGGGATTTCATGTCGTTACTCAAAGCCTTGCAGCTGGATTTGACTTGCACGCAAGTGCCTTGGCAACCAACGTCCAATCCTACGTTGGCTAGGTTTATCAATGAAATTGTATTTGGTGAAGAAAGTGACATTAACGAATTGGGCGAACCCAAAAGCCATTTTTTGATGTATCTGGAATCTATGCAGCAAGTCGGTGCTAGTACTGATACTATTTTGGAATTTTTAGGTTATTTGAATGCAGGCAAGTCTATCAAGGAGGCATTAGTTTTGATTAATATCCCTGATGCAGTCAAGTCATTTATACAATTTACGTTTGATGTCATTGCGACCAACAAAACGCACCAAATTGCCGCTGCGTTTACTTTTGGTCGAGAAGATTTGATTCCCGATATGTTTATGGAAATTATCCATAATGCCAAAAGAAGTGATCAAAAAGATAGATACAATAAACTGACGTACTATTTGCAACGTCACATTGATATAGATGGTGACGAACATGGTCCTTTGTCACTACAAATGATAGAAGAATTGTGCCAAGATGATGCTCAAAAATGGGCAGAAGTACAACAAGTTTCTACTGAAGCGCTACAAAAAAGAATTGCTCTTTGGGATAGTGTACAGTTGACGATTGAGTCACAAAGTTTAGCTTATTAATTATTCCCCTCTCATAAAATATAATTGAATATGGAATCCCAACCTATTTTAGATGAAGTCATACACAAAAAAACAATCGCAGATTATTTTCGTTTAATTTCTGCTGCTTTTCTACTCCTAATTGGCGGTTTTGTTTTGATACCTACTTCCAACCAGTTCGTTATCATGCCAGAAAAGCCTCTTATTCAAGAAGACAAAAGGACTCTTTAAGCAAAAAATTGATACTCATTAGCCCCTTTTAGTTATGAATACAGAACCGATATTAGACGACAATTCGCCAAACCCTAAGCGTTCTACAAAAAAAATCATTCTATCTTTTGTCATTCTTGGTGCTTTCTTTTTAGCTATTTTAGGCTTTCTGTTTTTTTCAGTTGGTGAAGCAGTAGAGATAAGCCGCCCTACTCCTGACGAACTTATTATACCGCAACCAACAGTAGATTCTGTACTTCAAGAAGGACAAGAAGCAATCGAAGTTTTAGATAGTTTTAGATAGTTTTAGTCAATAAATTTATTCCCTATCCCATGAAAGAGCCTGTATTAGACGAAAAAATTGAAGAAAAAAATAGCAAATCAAAAAAGTCTAGCGTAATTTTCATGATGGCATTTGTATTTTTAGGACTACTGTTTACTGTAATTAATCTAAGAACAGATACCTCGACCATCAATATAGACCGACCTCCCATCTCTCCAGAGCCAGCATTAAATCCAGAAGAGCAAAGAGAACATGACTCTTTGATGCAGAGAGGTTATGAAGCGTTGGATTGGTTAGATTCTCTAATAGAGGTACAACAAGATTCCATTGACAACAGTAAATAGCGATGAGAAACGATGAAATCTTAGATGAGTTTGAGCCAGCTCCTAATCCTAAATTGCCTCCGCCAAGAAAACCAAAACCAGTTTCTGATGGCAATTACAAACTAGCTTTTTTAGCCTTTATGCTATTGATTGGTTTTATTCGCATTATGCGTGTCAGTTCTCCCAATACAGCTGATTTGAATATAATGAAGTCGAGCTCTACTAAAAACACGCCTATCAATATAGATTCCTTAAAGGAAAGGACACAACGAGAAATACGAGCTGTTCAGGAAAGTAGAGAAAAGCGAGCATTAGAAAATCCCTCACAATAAAACATGACAGAACCACTACTTGACGAAAAAGCTAACGCACCGACCCCAAAAAGTAATATTTCCCCCGTATTATTATTTTTCCTATTTACAGCTTTATTTTTGGTTGTTGGTTTCTTTTGTGTTTGTTTATTTGTCGGCTTATTTCTCAATCCCACGGGTATCTCCTAAGATTTCAACTTCTATACTGTATCTAATTTCAACTATTCCATAACTTTTATTGTTGCAATACTAAACAGCCTAACACATGATAGATACAACAATAGACATGACACAAAACACCGAAATTTGGCAATTGCTAGACCAAGTAACCGACCCCGAAGTACCTGTATTGACAATACTAGATTTGGGTGTGGTGCGAGCCGTCAACAAAACAGCTAACCAACTCGAAATTGTCATTACGCCTACCTATTCGGGCTGTCCTGCTATGGATATGATTGAAGTCGGCATTCGTGCTATATTGCAAGAAAATGGCTACGAAAACGTAAAAATAAAACTCGTACTCTCTCCTGCTTGGACAACCGATTGGATTTCGGAAAACGGAAGAAAAAAACTCAAAGAATACGGCATTGCCCCTCCAGAGGGCAATGTAGTCGATAAAAGCGTACTATTCGCTGAAGATAAAAAAATAGAATGCCCTCGCTGTGGCTCTCGCCATACCGAAATGAAAAGCCAATTTGGCTCTACGGCTTGCAAGTCACTTTATCAGTGCTTGGATTGCAAAGAACCTTTTGATTATTTCAAGTGTCATTAATAGAGGTTAGACCGCTTTGCTGTGAGATGACAGATATTAGATTTTTTTTGACAAGAAAGTAGCATTGAGGAAAGAAAAATAGACCACTTTGCTGTGATATTTTAGATTCTCAGATAGAATTTTGTTAATCCTCAAAATAGCCTTACTTTTAGGTGTAGCACTATTGTACAATCCTCAAAAAAATAAAAAATCATGTCTGAAACACTCAAGATAAATCAGCTCGAAGGGGTACTCACCTTGACCCTCCATCGCCCTAAGGCGTTCAATAGTTTCAATAGAGAAATGTCGCTCGCATTGATTGCGGCACTAAAAGATGCTTCCCAAAATGATACCGTACGTGCTATTGTACTGACTGGCGAGGGCAAGGCTTTTTGTGCAGGTCAAGACCTCAAAGAAGTGACAGAGGACAATGGTATCAGCTTCGAAATGATACTCAAAGAGCATTACAACAGTATTATTACAGCCATTCGTGAAAACAAAAAGCCGATAATAGCTGCAGTGAATGGTGTAGCTGCTGGAGCTGGAGCCAATATTTCGTTTAGTTGCGATTTTACGATTGCGAAGCAATCCACTAAATTTACACAAGCATTCAGCAAAATTGGATTGGTGCCAGACAGTGGCGGAACCTTCTTTTTGCCTCGATTGGTAGGCTTGCAGCGTGCCAATGCTCTCATGATGTTGAGCGATAGTATTACGGCTCAAGAAGCGGTAGAAATGGGATTGATTTACCAAGCAGTAGCTGATGAAGAGTTTAATCAAACGGTACAAAAATTGGCGTATCGCCTATCCAAAATGCCTACCAAAGCATTGGGCATGACCAAAGAGCTAATCAATGCAGGTATGCAAAATGACTACCAAACACAATTAGCCTTGGAAGGCGAATATCAAATAATAGCTAGCGAAACGGCTGACTACAAAGAAGGCGTACAAGCATTTTTGGAAAAAAGAAAACCTACCTTTACAGGTAAATAAAGCACTATAATTATGAAAATTGGAGTATTAGGAGCAGGTTCTATGGGAATCGGTATTGCTCAAATAGCCGCTACATACGGACACGAAGTAGTATTGATGGATAATAATGCCGCTGCTTTGGCAGCTGCTATGACAAGACTCAAATCCATACTAGACCGCTTAGTGACCAAAGAACGCCTAACGGCTGCCAATGGCGAAGCGATTTATAATAGAATAGAAACAACTTCTATTATGAATAAATTTAGCGATTGTGGTTTGGTCATTGAGGCGATTGTAGAAAATATGCAGGTCAAAAGAACGGTATTCCAAAAAATGGAAGAAGTTGTAGAACCTACTTGTATTTTGGCAAGTAACACCTCTTCCCTATCCGTATCGGCTATTGCAGCAGCTTGTCAGCATCCCGAACGAGTAATTGGTATTCACTTTTTCAATCCAGCTCCACTCATGAAGTTGGTAGAGATTATTCCTGCGGTGCAGACCAGTGCTACTACGACCCAAACGGCTCGTACACTCATCGACAGTTGGCAAAAAGTAACCGTATTGACCAAAGATACACCGGGCTTTATTGTCAATAGAGTCGCTCGCCCATTTTATGGCGAAGCATTACGTTTGCTCGAAGAAGGTGTTGCCGATGTATCGACTATTGATTGGGCAATGGTGCAGTTGGGAGGTTTCCGAATGGGTCCTTTTACTTTGATGGATTATATTGGCAATGATATTAATTATGTAGTGACCGAAACGGTCTTTCATGCCTTCTATTGCGACCCTCGCTACAAACCTGCTTTCACTCAAAAACGCTTAGCAGAAGCAGGTTACTTGGGTAGAAAAACAGGAAAAGGTTATTATGATTATACCAATGCCGAAAATAATACCCCTCCAACAGAGGACAAGGTATTGGGGCAACAGATTGTAGATAGAATTTTAGCGATGCTTATCAATGAAGCCGCAGATGCTTTATTTTGGAATGTTGCCACAGCCGAAGATATTGATTTGGCAATGACCAAAGGCGTTAATTATCCAAAAGGATTATTGGCTTGGGCAAAAGAAATTGGTTATGAGACTTGTGTCAATCGCCTAGATGCACTCTATGACGAATATCGAGAAGACCGCTATCGCTGTAGCCCACTTTTACGCCGTTTGGCGAAAGGCAGTACTACCATTGATTTGTAAACAGTATAAAACCGTACACTTCTTAGCTAGCATCATTTTTGGAAAGAGAATAAAAGTTAACGTTGCTCTTAAATAAGACCGCTTTGCTGTTAGATACTAGCAATTAGACTTCCGACAATAGCTTAAAGTGATTTTAGACCCCTATTCTGAATAGAAATCAGTTGAATCAGTGGCACTTTTTTTATTTTTTAGTCCTAGCAAAAAAGTGTACGGTTTTATAGTAAAAAATATTTGACAAAAAAGGCTCGCTATTTCAAAATAGCGAGCCTTTTTATTTGTGTTTTCCCAAAAATCAATATTTATTTTTTGTAAAAAAGCACCTTGTGTTCCCAAGTCACTTGTTCCATATCTTCGGAGAAGCTAATTTTTTGTTGCTCAGCACTTGTGTGATCAGTAGCATGCGTACTCAACGAAAATACTAGGCGGTCGCCTTCTTTTCGCCAAAATAATTTGTCGTTGCTGTTTGGATTCATAATCAAATCAACTAACCACGTGCAGTTAATCCAACCATTGCTTTCTATACGCTGATGATGAATTGTTTCTTGGTCAAAACCTGCTGTAAACTCTTCGGCTACAGCATTGATAAGTGTGCCATCGTGTCGAAATTGTCCTAAGTACTGAAACTTGTAGCTGTTCATTTTTTTGCCAACCAAATCCCTTAATCCTTGTCCTGTAGGAGGTGTAGCCACCTCTTTCCATTCCAGCTCCAATTGAGGCAAATCTATTTCTAGTTTGCGATTTTCCACTTCATTTTTCTGAAGTTCTTCTGTCAAGTTGATGGTACCTGTACTCAACACTTTTTGAGTATTAAGGCGTTGAGAAGAGAGTAAGAGCTGTTCCATTTTTTTTATGTTGAATGTTAATGACCGATTAGGATTCTTTTTTTAAGCGTATTGAATATCAATAATAGCTTAGAAGTTGTTACTAAATATAGCTCTTTTTTATCTATTCAGCGTATTTTTCACAATCTTTTTGCTCATTTTGAGTGCCTCCCAAGAGCGCTCTATCCATGCAATGGTCGTACTTTCTTGTTCTCTTGACTGATAATTGGCAGACAAAAAGCCCCTTTCCTTTTCGTTTTCCAGGATTTGCTGTTCTGCAAAATCTGCTATTTTCTGGAGTGATTGCTTGCCTTCCGACAAATATTGCCAACAAAACTGGAAAACGTGTGGCATTTCTTCAAAAATTTCTAATTCTACTGTCGTATTAGTAAAAGCAGCTTTAGTCGCAAAACTAATGGAGTCGCTCAGTAGAATTTCGGATGTACCAACGTGCATTAATATAGGAGCTAAGCCCTCCAAATCACCTTGTAAAGGAGATACAAAAGGATTTTTTAGTAGCTTGGTATTCCCTCCAGTGTACCACAATCCCCACTTGCGTGCCGAAGGTATATCTAGCAAAGGATCTTTTTCGGGATTGGTTGTAGCAGACTCTCCTGTCACGGTCAAATCCGTCCATGGAGAAAGTGTAATGGCTGCCAATGGCTGTTTAAGCTTCAATGCTTTGATTTTGAGCAATGTCGCCAATACTAATCCACCACCTGCGGAGTCACCCGATAGCAAAATATCGTCTGCTCTATACCCTTGTTCTTGTAGCCATTGATAAGCTGCAATAGCGTCGTCGAGTGCCGCAGGGTAAGGGTGTTCGGGTGCTAAGCGATAGTTGATAGCTACGTGTGGAATTCCTGTGCTGAGTGCTAGCTTGCCGATAAGTCCAGCATGCGACTTGATAGAGCCAGTCACATATCCGCCTCCGTGCAAATAAAGCACTACTTTGTGTTTGTGTTTAGCTCCAATTGGCGTAAATTTAGCTGCTTCTATTTCGCCTATATCAAAGTCATCTATTATGACTCTATACGGACATTTCACTCGACTAAACATGCGTTCTTTTTCGATACGCAGTGCTGGAATATCATCCATAAAGCGCACTGCTCTACCTTTTAATTTACGCATAAAAAACAGTACTAATCCTGTTTGTACACTTGCCATTTCTTGATTTTTTTAAATAAATTATTCCATAAAATGGAACAATTATTAGTGAAATATTGGCTATTGCAGGTGTGTCCTGCACCAATATTGTAGTGATTGATAGATAGTTAAAACATCTATGCAGTAGGGTTGTTCAAGATGGGAATGCTTCTGAGAGCCAAAGTTAATCATTTATTGTCGTAAAGTAAACAAAAAAAATACATCCCCAATGTTCTAGTAGTACTTAGCTAGCAATCCTTTTAGTTTTATTTAATAAAATTGTTAGACTTTTGGCATTATATTAGGATATTGCAAGCTATTTTAGAAATAGTCCTGCACACAATTTTATTTTGCAATAGCTACCCAAAACAGTATCATTCAAAATATAGTACAGCTTTTTCTTCCATTTACTTCTATTCAATATTATTATTACAGTTATGAAACAAAGCATCTTACTTTTATTATTGCTAATGCTCACGCAAGCAGTATTGGCACAGACCGACACCGAAGACGAAAACCATACTACTTCCGATATTAATATCAAATTTTACCATATTGATGCAAATGTTGATTTGGACAATCCCATACTCAAGGGAAATGTACTCATTGACTTTTTGGCGGTCAAAGACAATTTGCAAAAATTCACCTTAGACTTACATCAGGATTATAAGGTAGATAAAGTAGAGGGCGCAAGTTCGTTTGTCCACGAGAACAATCAATTGGTTATAACACTCCAAAAAGCACTTCCCCAAAATGAACTGGGTACTATACGCATTTTTTATGCGGGCACTGCTCCCAAAATCAAGTCGAAAAATGGGCTCGAAAAGGGATTGATATACAGTACACACGGCAAAAAAAATAATGTGGTTATTGCTACTGCGTGTTTTCCGAACAATGCAGCTCTTTGGTTCCCTTGCAAGGAAAGTGCTTACGACAAAGCTGATTCGTTGTATGTTGACATTACGATAGTAGATAAAAAAGTAGAGGAGATTTATTTGAATCCCAATACTAAAAAAGAAGTATCTTCTCCTGTACCCGTTATTGCGGTATCGAATGGCGTGCTCAAAAAAATACGCAAAAATGATGATGGAACGCGCACGTTCCAATGGCGACACGGACACCGTATAGCACCGCATCACGTATTGATTGCTATTTCGGATTTCATGAAAGTGGAAAAAGAGTTTGAGGGACGTGGGTACAAATACCCTATTGATTTTTATATCTTTCCAGAAAAATTTAAGTCTGCCAATGCGATGTTCAACAGAGCGCCAGAAATTATGACTTGTTTGACCAATACGTTTGGCGAATACCCTTACAAGAACGAAGGACTTTCGATCACGATGGTTGGTATTCCGTTGGGTGATGGTATGCCTACGCAGACCAATGTGATATTGGAAGACATGAAAAGTACGCACATGTATATGTTGGTACACCAAGCAGCAAGTATGTGGTTTGGCAATCACATTAGTCCTGCTACTTGGCAAGATGCTTGGCTCACAGAAGCACTTGCTGGCTATGCAGAAGCGATGTGGCAAGAATACAAAAGAGGGCTCAATGTCTATCAAATAATACTAGATGAAAAAGAATATTTTGAAGGTGGCAAACTCTATATTGACAATCCTGCCGATTACTCGGAAGAGCGATTCAATAAAAAAGGAATGTATGTCATACATATGTTACGAGGAATAATGGATGATGCTTACTTTTTTGAGTCCCTCAAAGCCATTACCGCTCGCAAGCGTATCCGTGGGAAGGAAGCTAATACTTATTTGAGTAGTCAACGACTAAAAGAAGTCTGCGAATATTACGCTAGTGAAAATTATGATGTGGATTATGGTTACTTTTTTGACCAATGGATCAAAGGCGAATACTATCCTTCTTTTAGGGTAAAGTATCAAGTGAATAGAGGTAAATTGACTATCAATTTGAAGCAAAAAGAACAGGAAACAAGTCCTTCTCTTTTCAGAATGCCTATTCGATTGGAGTTGGTCGATAATGAAGGCAATGTTATCAAAGAAAAAATTGAGTCGGAATCTAACAAAGTAGAAAAAATTGTAGAAATAGATGTCAGTAGTAATTTCAAAGAAATGCGTTTCGATCCAGCCAATTGGGTGTTTAAGAATTTGGAGTATGTTTGTGAAGTCACCAATGACAACTTTGAGTTAGAGGACTTTGAAATAGAAACAACTAATCATCGTCGGAAAGTAGCAGTCAAATTTAATGTTGCCAAAAAACAAGATATTGTAATTGACTTGGTGAAAGTCGCTGACGGCGTTATGCTACTTGAAGACAAAGTACTTTCTACACAAGAATTCAAGAAGCAACAAGGTGCATTTGAGCAGAGCTTCAAAATTCCGTTGAGCTACACGCAACGAGGTACATTCAAACTAATCGTACGTGGCAAAGGCGAAACCTACAACAAAGTATTGCGTCTAAAACGCATCAAAGATACTTTCTAGAAAAACATACAGTAACCTTTATTAAAATAAAAAAGCTTCTTAACCATCGTTCAGCGATAGTTAAGAAGCTTTTTTTTGAGCTTTATTGTCGTTTATTTGACAAATAAAGCAATGCTTTCAATGTGTGCCGTATGCGGAAATTGATCGGCTAGTGCGTATTTTTTGATTTGGTAACCTGCTTCTAGCAAGGTTGCGGTATCTCTAGCTTGTGTAGATGGATTGCAGGACACATAAACAATTGATTTAGCGTCTAGCTCTATCACTCGCAACAATGCTTTGGGTACAATACCACCACGTGGCGGATCCAGTACAATCGTACCTATTTTACCTTTGTATTGCGGATAATCATACAAGAATTTGCGAACATCAGCAGCATAAAAATCAATCCCTTCTATTCCATTTTTTTGAGCATTTTCTTTGGCATCGCCAATCGCTTGTGCTACAATATCGACACCAATAACCTTATCGATAGTCGGGCTATTTGCCAAAAGCTGTGCAATCGTACCTGTACCACAGAACAAGTCCATCGCTACGGCATTTTGTACGCCTGTTGCTTTCATTCCTTCTTCGACATACTCAATGACTTTGGCGTATAGTTTTTCGGCACAAGATGGATTGGTCTGAAAGAATGACTGCATACTTATCTCAAAGTCCAACCCTAATATATTTTCTACTATTTTTTCTTTGCCATACCAGCTCGTTACTTTGCTAGAAATTTGTTTGGCGGTATCGCCTATTTCATCATTGGTAGTGTGCATTACACCAGCTAAACGGTCGCCTAATATTTCTTGCAGCAAGGCTACAAAAGCATCTTTGTCAAACTTATCCAAATCTTGACTAGTGGTCACCAAATTGAATAATAATTCGTCATTGGTGTAGCTCTTGCGAACCACCAAAAACCTAAAGAACCCTTCACTTTTGGCAGGATTCCATGCAGGAAGTCCTGACGCTTCGCAAAATTTTCTGATACGGAGCATACCATTTTCAAAAGCAGCATCAAAAAGCCCAGAATCTTTTTCTAGATTTTCGACTGCCCACCATTGACCACGTCTTTTGAACCCAAAAGCGAAACCTTCACTTTCTTCTCCTGTTCCTAGTTCAGAAACTAAGGTGGAGAAAGAATATTCCATCTTGTTGCGGTAATGCCATACATTCGGCGAACTGATGTAGCCTTCGTAAATGTCCTCAATATCCTCCACGCCACTGAGTCGCTTGAACATTTGCAGCGTAGATTCTTTTTTGTAGTATTCTTGTTTAGCAATAGGCAACCGAGCAAAAGGAGCTCCTGGTATTGGCTGAAAATCGACATCAACTTCATCTTCCGAAGGCTTCAACACTTTGACCAATTTGCATTGGGCATAGCGTTTTTTCTTCTTGACTATTTTAGCACTTACGGTTTGCCCTGGCAAGGAATTTTTGACAAACAAAACAAATTCTCCTTGTTCTGTTTGGAGTTTAGCCACTCCTTCCCCACCAAAAGCCATATCTTGAATCTTGATGTCTTCCAAGACATAGCCTTTCTTTATTTTGATTGTTTTATTATCTTGCATTATAGTTTTTTTTGAATAAATTGTTGTGCTACTCCATAAAGTTCGACGGTGTCGCCCATTTTTTGGTAGCCTAATTTTTGATATTTTTTTGCATCTTTTTGGGGAATGTACAAAGCAAGTGCTTCCATTCCTTTATTCGCAAAAAAGCGTTCTACTATTTCTAGTAATTTTATTTTTTGAGTTTCCTCCAATACTTCTGCACAAACGACTTGTTTGAGGATAACAGGATCCGCTGCGTCTTGCTGCACCACTACACCTATCAACTTGGCTTGGTCAGTATAGATTCCCCAATGCAAATCTGTAGCCTCCTCCGCGATTTCTTCTAAGCTAATTTCGGCTTTGTAGGGTTCAAAAAAACACTGTTGGCGAAGTCGAAAACCTTCGTCGTAAGTAGGTGAGGCAAAGTTAATAGATAGTACGTGCATAGCTTGTTTTATTTGATTGGCGGCTAAGATACAAAGCCTGTTTCTAAATTAGAGCTAGAAGCTGTCTAAAATTTAAAGTAAAATAAAGTTTTTTCTAAAACCTTTTACTTACTTTGTGGCTTCTTAGGAAGAACGGGCTACTACAAGAGTAGATGAAAATTTATTTTTTGAAATAAAAAACTAAAAAAAACTGTTTTTCTTTGGTTTTTCAAAATCAGTTCCTATCTTTGTCCCACAAACGGTCCGATAGCTCAGCTGGATAGAGCATCTGCCTTCTAAGCAGACGGTCACAGGTTCGAATCCTGTTCGGATCACTTACTTTACAAAGTGTTTTTATTGATATCTTTGTAAAGCAGAAATTTAAGCAGGATACGATTTTTCGTATCCTGCTTTTTTATTGGCTATTACCAATATAACCTCCACTCTATGCCCTACGATGACTTATTAGATGAAAATCAAATTGATAATACACCTGTTGACAATTCGACCATCATACAGTGGTGGGAAGCTCGACGAGGCGAATACAACAAAATTGTAGCTTTCGCTGGCGTTCCTTCCATGTTAATTATTGGTTTTATAGCTCGAAGTCAGTTAGGAATTTTCATAGGTTTGGCTATTGGATTTAGTCTTGGTTTTTTACTCTTTTATAATATTGCCTATATTGGGCTTTGGATTTTGGAGATTATCTACTACAAGCTATTGGGTAAGCTACTTTCGCTCGATGTCAAAAATCTTTTATTTGTATTAGCTGTTATAGCCTCTTGCTTGCCTTTTGTAGGCTTAGTTCTTGGAGCATTTACCATTTTTGGCCTTTATTAAGTAGGTAGTCGCCCAAAAGTAACCACATTAAAAAACACCCTACCTCATGAAAAACACCCTACTAGACGATGGATTCGAACAGAAAATAATTGGCAATAAGACCACACTATTTCAGCAGCTTGTATTTTTTCTGCCTATTTTTTGGGGCGGAATGGCTATTACGAGGCTATCTAGCCGTGGTATTTCCATAGAGTTCTTTGGCTGGACAATGGACACCTTTTCACTCGTGCTGGTAGAAAGTATTTGGGTAGCCATCGCATTGATACTTTTCAATGTTTTTTTATTAAAACTTCACCCTGTTTCTCAGGCTGTGCTCAGAGTTTTTTCGGTCACGATGATGTCGTTCATGTTTCTCATACTACTCAAAGTGCTAGCCGTTATAGGAATTAGTATTTGTTTTGAGCTATTAGCAGACATTCCTTCTGATTTAACAGATGCTGAAAAACCAATAGTGTTTAATAGCTGGGTAGCGGCACACCCTATTTTTGATGTATTTATTTTTGCATTTGACGGAATTTGTTTGTTTTTAATAGTAAGGTTACTACAAGCCTTTCATGTAAAGTCATAGCAATGAAAAGCCCCTTAATTATACGTAATTAAGGGGCTTTTGCATAGTGTTATTTCTTGAATACAACTTCAATACTTCTTAGTGTGTCAATGGAGAAACAGATTCTCTTTTGAGCGTGAGCACTTTGCCTGCTAGCGATTTATTAATAACTTTATCTTCAATGACAATCTTGCCATTCACCCAAAGGTATTCGACTCCATCAGAGAGTTTTTTGGGTTCCAAATACGTCGCATTTGTTTTGAGCGATTTAGGATTGATTAGTACTAAGTCGGCATAGTAGCCATCTTTGATTTGTCCTCTCCCTTCTAGCCCAAAGAATGTAGCGGGCAATGCTGTGATTTTGTAAACAGCTTCTTGCCAAGTCAATTTTTTGTTTTTGACTACATAATTTTCCAAGAAGGACGTAAATGCACCATACGAACGTGGATGTGGCTCTTCCGAAATATTGCTCTCCATATTGACTGGATAACTCCACGAATCGGTACAAACCATCGCTCGTTTCCAAAGTATTGCTTTGTCCACATCTGCTTGACTAATACTGTGGTAAGCTATCCAAGTACCAATATTTTTTGACAGCACTTCCGCCATTGTTTCCGCTGCTGTCCAGCCATTTTCGATTTGAATTTCCTTCATCGTCTTACCAAAAAATGCCTTTATTTCTTCTGAAATGACTAGCATTTTGCCCAAGTCGTATTTATTCTGCTCGATGTATTTTTCTACGTTTTGCAATGCTTGTTTATCAAATAGTGCGGTAGTATTTATTATTTCATCATCGCAATAACCTTTAGGGACAAACCCTCTTAGCTGATTGGTCATAGCCGTATATGGATAGACATCAATAGCGACAGGAATATTTGGATTATCTTCATTGAACTGCTCCAGCATATTGAGCACTTTACCTATTTTTCCCCAGTTTTTCTCTTCTGCTATCTTGAAGTGACTCAACAATGCTTTTACTTTAGCCGTTTTACTGACTAGCAATGCCTCTTCGACCGCTTCTTCGACATCATTTTTTTCGTTGCGAATATGAGCGGCATAAACGCCCCCTTTTGCCGCTACTATTTTGGCTAACTCAACCACTTCTTGTATATCAGCAAAACACCCAGGAGGCTCTACCAATGCAGTAGAAAGTCCTAAAGCACCTTCCTGCATAGAAAATTTGAGAGATTGTTTCATTGATACTAATTGGGCTGCTTTCAGGTTGCCCCAATCAGTCATATTACCAATCCGCAACGTATTGTGCCCAATAAGTGTTGCAATATTAAATTGCAGTTTATTCTCTATTTTTTCAAAATATTCTTCTAAACTTCTCCAACTAAATGGGAAACCAACTTCATTAGATAAACTCTTCATCGAATCTACCAAATGTTCCCCTACGGGGGCAGGCGATACGCCACAATTTCCAAATACTTCGGTCGTAATACCTTGGTGCAACTTGTGATTGACTGCATCCGCAAAGAAGTATCCAAACCCAGTAGAAGCGTGTGGATCAATAAATCCTGGGGTTAACAAATAGCCCTCAGCATCTATTATTTTTTTTGCCTTAGGATCAACCTCTTCTGTGGGGCTAATTAATTTTATCTTATTATCTAAGATAGCAACATCTACCTGCTTTGGAGACTCATTTAAGCCCGTATAAACGGTTGCATTTTTAATAATGTAATCGTACATCAATTTATTGTTTTTTTTTGAAATTTGGTACCTATGATTAGGTTTTTTGTTTTTTTTATTGAGCTACAAAACTAATTAAATTATACTAAAAGTACCGCTAATGATAGACAAAAACTATTTCTTTCCGACAATCATTAGCGTTTATTAAAAATCCGCTGACTAGTGTCTCTAATTCTCGACAAACTCCAAGATAGCTTGGCTGTAATAATCAAATCCCAATACTGGCGGAACGGTGCTATGCTCTGCTCCTGCTACTCTCAAAACCGTTAGTTGACTGCCTGAATAATTCTTAATAACGGCTTCTCCATGATGAATACCAACAAAATCGTCGTTGACACCATGCAGCCACAAAAACGGTTGTTTTACTTTTTTGATTTCTTCGGCATTATCAATTTTCAAATTATTGAAAAAAGAAGCAGGCATCGACAATTTGCCAATGTCTTGGGTTAGAAAATCTCCAGAAGCAAAAGGAGCTTCCAATACTAATTTACTTGGGGTCAATGTTCTGGGATTGGCGGTAAGTTCTGTTGCTGGAGCGGTACCCATACTAAAGCCATAGATAATCAACCGATCGCTGGTCAGTCCTTTTGATTCGAGCCATTTCATACAAGCATCTACATCTTCGTAGAGTCCATCTTCTGTGGGTGTACCTGTCGATTTGCCATACCCTTGGTAGTCCAATGTCATGACACCATAGCGGTTTTTGTGTCCCAAATTAGCGAGCAATTTTGTTCTGGGCCAGTAAGCGTCCATGTGGGCAGCATTGCCATGGCAATACAAAATAACAGTATCGGTAGCAATACGATTTTGGTCGCCTACATAGACGGCATATATTTCTTCTCCACCCGATTCTAGTGTAAATAAATCGATTAGATTATCATCTATCGAATAACTATTGTCGAGTTTGAATCGAGTATCTCCTTCGTACGCATCAAATTTGTATTCCTCTAGTTCGTCAGGATTGTACAAGAAGCTATCCAAGCGGCAAGAACTGGTCAATAAGCCAATCATTGCGATACAAATAATTAAATATTTCATTTCTGTTTATTTTTAAAACTTACGGAAAATGCTTAGATAAACACCAAAGGAACCTTTGCCACCTATGCCATTATAAACTACTGGACTGCCGCCACTATTTTCGTTCACGCCCATGTATTTGGCTTCGAGCGTGTAGCGCATTTTTTTGTTTTCGAAGGTATGCCCCAACGCAAAAGCTGGCTGATAAATATTGGTCGGCAAGGTCGTATATACTTTGGGATAGAAATCGAACCAACTATTGACACTGACATAAAAATAATGCGGTTTGTCTTTCCAGTATTGCCAATAAAAATTGACATCTACTTGCGGATAAGCTCTAAAATTGCCATCAAAGCCATCGAGCATCATATTGACTACAGGAGCAACCGAAATACTCGGTATGTACGCTTTGCGCGAGCGATACAACTCCTTAACTACGCCCAAATCTAACTGTACCGTACCAAAGGCAATAGCCGTGGTATGAAAACCCGCAAAAGCCGTCAAGGTGCTGTCTATACCATATCCTGTAGTGATAGAACTAAAAGGAACGGGAATTTTAGCTCCTACAAAATCAATAAGAGGCCCTCCAAAATCAACGCCTACAGCTACCTGCTTTTTTGCCAGCGGCTTGACGAATCGGGTCGTATTACAAGCCGTTAGCGAAAGCAATACATAAGCGATTGCTCCCCAAAAAATATACTTCATTTGTCTAAAATTATAGCTAGAAAATAAATGATTCCATCGGCGGTTTTTCGCCCTTACGAAGGTAAGCAATTTGAGACCTAATAAAAAATATTGCTACACACATTATAGCAATTGCCCAAAAACGCCTAACTTGCTAGGCAAGTGAATATAAATAATGAAATCAAGTGTGCTTGGCTGCTAGCTTTTAGAGCGTGTCAAAGATTTTCAATAATCACTGCCATTTATTACAATAATAAAACAGAAAAATAAAAATGGACGCATATATATATGATGCCTTACGTACCCCTAGAGGCAAGGGAAATAGAAAAGGAGCTTTGGTAGGTTCGAGTGCTACGCAATTGGTTGTATCTGTGATGGACGCCCTACGAGAACGACATGATTTACCGACTCAATTGGTCGAAGATATGATATTGGGCTGTGTCACGCAAGTGATGGATCAAGGTGCAAATGTAGGCAAAACTGCTGCACAACAATCTGGCTATGGCGACCACTTGACCGCTGTAACGCTCAATCGTTTTTGTGGTTCTGGACTAGAAGCGGTCAATCAAGCTGCTGCTTATATCAAGGCTGGTTTCAATGATCTGATGCTCGCTGGAGGTGTAGAATCTATGTCGAGAGTTAAGATTGGTACCGATGGCGGTGCTATCGCTATGGATCCGATGGTGGCACTTGATGGACATTATGTACCGCAGGGTATTTCTGCCGATTTGATTGCGACCAAATATGGTTATTCTCGCCAAGATGCCGATGCTTTTGCCTTAGCTTCGCAGCAGCGTGCTGCCAAGGCTTGGGAAAACCGAGTATTTGACCGTTCTATTATTCCAAATAGAGATGTAAATGGCTTTTTGGTGCTGGATCATGACGAAAATGTTCGTCCACAAACAACCTTGGAAGGATTGGGCAAACTCCGTCCTGCTTTCGCACAAATGGGCGAATTGGGCGGTTTTGATGCCGTGGCGATTGATCGTTATCCTCAACTATCGCACATCAATCACATTCACCATGCAGGCAATTCGTCGGCTATTGTAGATGGTGCGGCACTCGCATTGATTGGCAACAAAGCCGTAGGCGAACGCATGGGCATGAAACCTCGCGCTCGTATTCGTACCGTGGCTACTTGTGGTACAGACCCAACGATTATGTTGGTCGGCCCTGCTCCTGCTTCTCGCAAAGCACTCAAAAAAGCAGGCATGGTCAAATCAGATATTGACCTCTACGAGGTCAACGAAGCTTTTGCTGCTGTCGCCTTACGATTCATGGACGACTTGGGTGTCGATCACAGTATTGTCAATGTCAATGGTGGTGCTATTGCTTTGGGTCACCCACTCGGTGCTACAGGTTGTATGCTTATCGGAACGGTACTAGACGAATTAGAAAGAAGAGATTTGCAAACTGGTTTAGTGACTCTTTGTATTGGTGGCGGAATGGGAATTGCTACTATTATTGAGCGATTGTAATGCTAATTTTTGTATTGCAATCATAGAAGTTGTTACAACTCTATTCGTAATAACTTTTAATAGATTTTTCTTATAAAAAAACGATACGATGACAGCTAAAAGAATCAGTACAGGAATTTTGGCAGGCACTGCCTATACGTTATTTGTATGGGCGGCAGCTTGGTTAGGGCTTTTTGAGTGGATACAAAAAGAGCATCTGCAAGATATTACGATCAATAGCCTATTGGCTCCATTTTCTTGTTTGAGCATTTTTGTTTTTTTGGCGTTGTATGGTTTTCACAAAGGCAAGAAAGCGACCAAAAGACAAGCTTCCTTTAGTAAGAATGGCGTTATTATTTTGGCGTTCTGTCTGGCTGCTACTTTGGTGCAGTTTCCGCTGTTGTACTTAGATGGTATCCACTGGTCGTGTATTTATGTTACGGAAATTGCTTTTTTTTTGTGTAGTTTTTTGGTCGCTCTGCTGACCAATGCTTTTTATTTATTTTTGTTTGGCAAATAGATAAGCCAGTTCAAAAAATGATTTTTTCTATACTAGACAAGTATAAACCCATCAAAACTAAATTCTTTTTGCCATGAAAAAGCACCTCTTTTTATACAGTCTTTTGGTTTTATTTTTGGGAAGCTGCCAACCTACTACGGGACTCCAAAAAGCAACCGCTAGCAGCAGCAAAACTACTACATCAACACCGCCAGAAGTAAGCAATAGTATCACGCTAATAGCTACGCAACCCTGTGACCAAGAGGGCTATGATAGCCGTATGAAAATAGCCATCTATGAAAATGCGGTAGAAGTTGCCAATCAGATATTAGAAATCCCTTGTGGCATCGCTCGTGAGCTGACACAGGGAGAGTTCATGCAGTATGCGACCAACGAACGCCCCAATGGCTCTACCCTTCCGTCTGTCTATGAGTACTTGGAAGCCTCGAACCAAAACGATGCAGTATTCAAAGGTATTGTAGAAAATATCTATCAAACTATGCTGACCTTCAAAGGAATCAAAACGGAGATAGGTGGCAATGATAAAAAATAAATACTCTTATTACCTCATATTTAAATTAATAAAAAATGAAAATGTCTATGTTTATTTTCTGTTACTTATTCTTGATAAGTAGCAATTGTATGCTCCAAGCTCAAAGTGCGGATAAATTAAAAATAGAGCTGCCCGACGAGAGAAAAAATACAATTATGACAAAAGTAACTAATGTTACTAAACCTCATCGCGTACAACTGGTCAATGACCAAGGGACTTACTTTTTGGCACACTCCAGTCCTAATAAAATTTATCACTATTCCAATTCACTGAAATACAAAGCCTCACAGCGTCTAGTAACTAATATTACTCAAGGTACTCTTGATTACGTTAACTTGGATAATTCTATTCATCGAATTAGCTATCGACAAAAAAAAGGTCTTTTAGAATTTTGTGCCCAGCAACTAGGCAACACTAGCTTAACACTTTCAAAAGAAAAAATAATACATACGCTGAATAAAAAACAAGCGATCAATGCTCTTGGTAGTTTTGTCAAAAACTCTGATGATCAATCTAAAATGGTTTTAATAAATCAACATTTTAAAAAAGGCGATGGAAAAACGGAACGCCAAGTGGATATTAGCGTATACGACTCTAACTACAAAAAATTATGGCATATCAGTAACGCCCCACTAATTTATACTAGCGTGCGATTTTTACCAGATTATACTATTACTCCCTCAATTAGTAATGATGGCAAAACGGTAGTGTTAAGTTATCAAGAAAAAGTTAAAGGAAAAGCTCTAGAAAAATTTACAGTAATCTTTACAGAAGAAAATCCTGCTGGTATCCCCTTGCCTATAACTCCCCCTAATAATATGAAGGTAAATAGAGATTTGTCGCAACAAACTACTAAAATCAATGAAGGAATTAATACGATTACACACACAGCTATATTCGAACATAAAGAACAAATATTGCAGCTTAAAGAATTTGATGCTACTACGGGCAATGTTATACTAGACAAAACCATCATATTAGATCCAGATTTTTGTAGAAAAAATGCTGCAGGTAAAAAAATAAATGTTCCGACAAATGGTGTTGTTATTGGCAATGCTATTACAACTCCCTACCACATTATGTCTTCTCACAGGACTACAGATGGTGGATACTTGTACACTCTAGAACCATATGCTAACGCCCATTATTTCCCTACTACTACTAATCCCGCTACTGAAGACAAAATAACACAAAGAAATGTTTTCACCTCCACGACAGTATTGGTCTATCGTTTTGATAAAGAAGGAAACATTATGTGGAAAAAGAAACTGAACAAGACTTTTAATGGCTATAACACGACTAATAATTATGCAGGACATACTTCTATGTTGGTAGGCGAAAATCTTTATGTTTTTTATTATGACCATGGTAAAGAAAATAATCCGCGTCAACACAATCGTATTGGTAAAGGTAGATCTATGCTCGTCAAACTCAACAAACAAGGAGAAATACATGAAGAAAAGCTATTTGAAGATAGTACAAACGATGTTCATATTTCGCCAGAGTACTCTTACTTAACAGAAGACAACAAGCTTCATATATATAATAAATATGGTATTATAAAAATCTATTTCGAATAATAAATATAGCACAAACACTAAGAGCCGAGTATGGCTGCCACCTTAAAGGTGGCAGCCATACCACTTAGCCAAATGAAAATACTCATTTTTTGGTGCAAAAATAGCTGTCTCTCATTTTTGTACTGCACTCATATTTAAAAAAAACATCCACCATGGGATTATTTAAAATAATATTTTATCTACTACTTCTATACACTCCACTACATACAACTGCTAATGTATCTCCGTTAGTATCCATGGAATATAACTCCACTACAGTTAGTATCAAGAGTAAAGGTAAGTTCCGGTTTAGCTCAAAAAAAAATAAGTCACAGAAAAAGCCTACCAATAAAGCTCGAAAAAGGGGTATTATTTTAATAAGTATAGGTTGTATAGTTCTACTTGGAGGCATTATTTTCCTGTTAGCTTTTCCGCTTTCTTTTTATACTTTTCTTATAGTAGCGGGAATACTTTTTTGGATAATCTCTGCATTTCTAATCTATGGGTTTCGTGATTTGGATTTCCGAAATTCTCCTAATAAAAAGCCAACAAAACCTGAACAGCCTGTGCAAACAATTGAACGGGAGATTCCTTAGAGCATGTCTAAAATTATAGTTTTTGATAATTTGTGTACCGACGTTAGTTGGTCGAAGATCCCGACTTTGTGTCGGGGATTCGTGATAGGATTTTTTTGTTAGATAAACCTCTTTTTTTGCTGGATAGCCAAGGCTATCCAGCAAAAAACAGGTAAAATATAACAGGAAAAGACTTTTCAAACTACAAATTAGTACTTGGATTCTATAAGCTATCAAATTCTTATACACACAGACTTTACACCTCCTAGCTATACTGTCTAACTAGGAGGTTTTGACTTTTCCTATCTATTCATTTATTAGATATAAAATGTATCTCTGCCTAGCCTTACCTTTATTTTATAACGCTCATCTACATAATTTTGTATATCCTTTTTGTCTTCCTCACTTAAGGAGGCTTGATAATCCACCACTCCATTTTCGTACACAAATATTCTATCCAAAATAGGGATACATTCAAAAAATTGCTTCGTCCTTGCAGCCGCCCTTTCTGTCACTATTAGTTGATCTGCATCATTAATGTCGTTACTTCTCATTCTATCTTGTATCAATCCTTTTTGCCAACTTAGTATATTTGCTGTAACAAAGACTATATCGTCTTCATCCATTATCTCAGTTAGTTGATTTAAACGTTCATCTTTATTCATATTTTTCCCTACTATTGGAGTTATTACCTCTATAGCCTCTTCTATTTCTTTTGTCATAACCTTTTAGTTTTTCTCTGATTAATAATTTTCGTAGCTTTTTTCTACATGAATGTCAATACTCTTTTTACTACTGAACTGCAAGGGAACACCTGTTTCTTTACGAAAATCGTGTTCTCTTTCATACGCTTTCTTTTCTTCGTCCCAATAACTTCCTATCTTGTTTTTGATTTCAGCTTTGCTAAATCCCTTATCAACCCAGTCCAATTCATCCAAATAGTCTCGCACATGGCTTCCTTCATGTGTCACTGCTGCCAAAAATTCTTCTATATTCTCATAATAAGGCTCTAAATAATAAGTTTGATCTCGATAAGCAAAAGCGGGCATTTGTTCTGCTTTTGCAGTTGCTACTGCCTTACTACTTCCTTCTAGTTCGCTTATTTTAGCAATGTATTTTTCTCTACTCAGTATAGCAATAGACATTTTTTTTGTTCTATTATTTTGGCTACTGCATTACCATGCCTAGTATAGCTCTTGATAGCACCTACTATTTCTTCCAATTCCAAGGTTGCGGGTACGGCTCTTGATTTTTTTAGATTATCTATATTGTTCTTGAATTTTTTGTACTTTGCTTGTCTCTTTTTACTTTCCAATAACATCCTTTTCAGCTCCCGAATAGCCGCATCCTCCCCCTCATTCAAAGGCTTCTTCATCGCCTTAATGAAATCCCCCTCACTACTTGGTGGCACGATCTCTACCCCTTGGTACACCGCCTTGTATTGTGGTGCTTCCCCTGCTTGCTCTAGCTTGACGAGCAGCAATTCCCGCTGCTCCAAAAAATATAAGTCTTGCCGATAGCCTGATAACGCACTCCCTCTAGGTATTGACTTTGTCCCTAGCGTCACTTCATTGCCAAGGTGTTGTTGAGCTATCGTCTTTGTCATCTCCTCCACTACAAAATCACCCGTCGCTGCATCTACACCACTACTAACAGCTTTGACACCTGAACGCAACATCGACTCGAAAATTTCGCCGATACCGACCACGGCTAGCACATTGCCGCCTACTTCATAGATGGTCTCCCAACTGCTCAAAAAATCCCTGCCCCATTTTGTTTTTTTGAGGTCGTCTTCGACTGCTTTGACTAGCAAATTGCCTGCTCTTCTCAGAAGCCAATTCGAACAAAACCACAAAAACCTCCTAGCTATTTTTCAATCACTAGGAGATTTTGACTTTTTATACCTATTCATTTATTAGATATAAAATGTATCTCTGCCTAGCCTTACCTTTATTTTGTAACGCTCATCTACATAATTTTGTATGTCCTTTTTGTCTTCCTCACTTAAGGAGGCTTGATAGTCCACCACTCCATTTTTGTACACAAATATTCTATCTAAAATAGGAATACATTCAAAAAACTGCTTCGTTCTTGCAGCTGCTCTTTCTGTAACTATCAGTTGATTTGCATCATTAATATCGTTACTTCTCATTCTACCTTCTATCAATTCTTTTTGCCATCCTAGTATTTGTCCTGTAACTGATACTATATCGTCTTCATCCATTATCTCATAACTTTTTTTTGTATGCTCTTCTTTCCTTTTATTTTTTCCTATTCTTGGGGTAATTGCTTCTATTGCTTCTTCTATTTCTGAGTTCATAACTTCTTATTTTTTTACTTAATTAATAATTTTCATAACTTTTTTCTACATGAATGTCAATACTCTTTTTACTACTGAACTGTAAGGCAATACCTGTTTCTTTACGAAAATCGTGTTCTCTTTCGTACGCTTTTTTTTCTTCGTCCCAATAACTTCCTATTTTCTTTTTGATTTCAGTTTTAGTCATTCCACTATCAATCCACTTCAATTCATCTAAATGATCTCGTACATGACTTCCTTCATGTGTCACTGCTGCCAGAAATTCTTCTATGTCCTGATAGTAAGGTTCTAAATAGTAGGTTTGATTTCGATAAGCAAAAGCAGGCATTTGTTCTGCTTTGGTTGTTGCTACCTCTATACTACTTCCTTCTAGCTCTCTTATTTTAGCAATGTATTTTTCTCTACTCAGTATAGCAATAGACATTTTTTTTTGTTCTATTATTTTGGCTACTGCATTACCATGCCTAGTATAGCTCTTGATAGCACCTACTATTTCTTCTAGTTCCAAAGTTGCGGGTACGGCTCTTGATTTTTTTAGATTATCTATGTTGTTCTTGAATTTTTTGTACTTTGCTTGTCTCTTTTTACTTTCCAATAACATCCGTTTCAGCTCCCCAATCGCCGCATCCTCCCCATCATTCAAAGGCTTTTTCATCGCCTTGATGAAATCCTGCTCACTACTCGGTGGCACGATCTCTACCCCTTGGTACACCGCCTTGTAGGTCGGCTCTCCTAGTTCGTCCTCCAAGCGTACTAATAGCAGCTCGTGCTTCTCCAAAAACTGTAATTCGGGCTTGACCCCCGATAGCTCGCTCCCTCTAGGTATCGACTTGGTACCAAGTGTCACTTGGTTGCCAAAGTGCTGCTGAGCGATGGCTTTGGTCATTTCACTTTCTACAAAGTATCCAGCATCGTCGGTAACCCCCTTAGCAATCACCTTAACGCCTGACCGCAGTACCGATTCGACTATCTCCCCAATACCCACAACGCCGACTATACTGCCTCCTACCTCATAAAACTCCTCCCAAGAGCTCAAAAACTCTCTGCCCCATTCCGTCTCTTTTAGCTCGTCTTCGACTGCTTTGACCAACAAATTGCCTGCTGCCAGTCCAATCTCGGCTACCGCTGCCATCAGCAATATTGGGTTGGCACTGGTCGCCAATACCACTATACCACCTGCTATGGCGAGTATATCGACCATGACTTCCGCCATGGCTGCCAACTCTGCCCATTCGGCAACCGATGCTTTATCTTTAACGAAAATAGCAGGACAAATGATGGTTTGAGCAGGTTTATCTTTTGTCAGAAGGGTCAACTTGACCAAATCCATCGGCTCCAGATTATGAAGCTCTTTTACTTCCCACCCTGCACCATCATCATTACTAATTCCAACAGAAATAGCTTGTTTCCACAATTCTAGCTCCATTTGGTGCAATGCAAACTGATTGGGTGGCGCCTTATCTGACAATTCGTTGTACACTTTGAACATATCCCCAATTGTCAAGTTCGCCATTATAGGCGGGCTATCGCCTCGCTCGCCTCGTGTCACGGCAGAAGCCATGCACAACATGGTCGCAAAAATCGTATGGTAGGGCGTTTGTTTCCCACCATTGGCATAAACCGAATAACCTGTATGATCCAAAGCGTAATACAGCTTTTTGGCGAGTATGGGATTCGCTACAAATTGATCATTGACATACAAAAAACCATCTGGCTGACCAAGTAAGGCTTCCAATACCTTGATGGTCGTCCTGCTGTTGTCAACCAACCACTTGCTAAGGTCGTATTCCAATAGTTTAGTTACTGCATGCCATAGTTCTTCTTTCTTAAAATGCTTAATAATAGTAATTGGCATTTGACTAAAAAACCATTGGATTTCCTCTGCATTATTATTTACTTCTGTTAAGTATAGGCGTTTAAGTGAATTAATAAAGTTTTCACTTGCAATAGGTTTAAAAGTGGCTTCCAAAAAATCAAGCAGACCAGAAGTACTATTAGTTTTTAGTTCTAATGCTTTTAGTTCTTCTTCTATCAGTAAATAAGTTACCCCTAATCTATTATTTAATACATTTTCTTCTTGCTCACTTTCGTAATAAGCTATCATACTAAATGATAGTATTTTACGTTTAGCATCGAATGCTATAGAAAAATTTGCTTCGTTCTCCAGCTTTCCTTCTCTACAATTCATTTGCACAACAGAGAAGCCTAACTGTTTGTCTATATTCTGTTGTATGTTGTGTTCAAAAACTGCCTGTTTGACCTGTGTATTGTCTGGCAAGTACGGATATGGTGTGGTATCTGTAATAAGATATTCCTTATAATTAAAGACGGGCTTATCTCCTAATCGTTGCAACAATGCTCGTATTTTGATAATATCTACTCCTTCTGCTTCATAAGTCGCCAACCTATTATCGCAAGGGGCTTGATAGAACATACTCCCCTCACCAAAAGGGCTATTGTTCGCTTGGTCTTGGCTCGTTTGTGCTAGGGCATTGGGCGGCTTGCCCGCACCAAAAAAATCATTATCATTAAAGTCCATATTTTGGAGGGTTTTGAGATAAAAAAATAAAATAAAAGGGTGTAGTAAGTAGCCCCCTTTTGATGGGAGCTACCTACCTTTTCCCTACTCTTATTCTTCTTGCTTGCCCTCTAGCATATTATATTCCCCATCATTGGCGTAGCCAATACTATTGGTCGGGTCATCGTCACAGTAGCACGGTAATCCTTCTTGTTCTAGTGGATTGCTGTAGTCTTGTACGATGGTCAAAGTACTAGGCAGGCGGGTTTCCCAAGTAGCTTCTACTTTAGGTATTGGGTTGCCAGCGGCATCGTAAACCACTTCATTGCCTTGTGCATCGAGTTCGAGCTGCATATTTTCGTCGATAGCAGGGTACAAGTCATCTTGACCATCTAGTATGAACCCATCGCCTTTCCAGAGTTTGCCTGTTTCCAGAAAGAAAGCGACCGACTTCTCTAGTCCGGGACGAACAGGTAGCACTACATCTGCCATACCTGCTTGTAAGAATGCCAAAAAGATGGAGTCCGCTGCTGCTGTTATTTGCAACAAATCGCCCCATTCTTTTTCGTCGTTCCAGTAGTATGGCAAAAAGGTATATGCCATAATATCCCACTCAAAAGCTTGCTCCAAAAAACGAGCATGCTGCATTTGATTGCGATAGAATGTACTATTGCGGTCAATATTAAGCGTATTATTACAACTATCAGCCAAATAGTTATTGTAACCAATAGGTATTGTTCCGCCACTACCGACAGCATACAGGTTTTGATATACTTTTTGCATCATTAGCTCTATCAATAGTCGCTTCAACTCGCGTACTTCTACGATTCTAGATTGCTGCGATGGCATATTATAATCAGGCTGATTTATCGTACTATTCAAGGCATTGGTTTGGCTATTTTGTTCGCTCTGCTGCATCAGTACGTCTTGATACTGCACTAACTTACGTTGATAATTAGCGTGCATCAGCTTAAAAAACTGTGCTTTCCACGCTACCAAAACAGAGGCTTTGAGCTCACAAGTCGCTGTGATATTGAGTGCAAAAAGTCCTATATCTTGTCCTGCCAAACTAATCGGCAAATGTCCTTCTACTCTTTTGCATCCTCCAGAACTAGATAGACTTCTATGGATCGTGACGATAGGAATTTGATGGAGACCACTATTCCATGGATAGGTAATAACGGATTCTGTTCGACTGGTAAAAGTAACAGAGGGAGCGCTATTGATAGTAGTAACATATTCGTTATTGAAATGAGTGGATACATCATTAATAATCAAATCTCCAAATATGTTCTCATTGTCACCATATCTTTTGGCTACAAAATCACACCAAAACCTAGTACATTCATACCCTTCTGGCAATTCAAAATCAAAAGACTTAGCAGCATGAAACATAGAAGAACCCTCTTGTTTACTACCAGAATTATAGAAATTTTCGGCAAAGGACTTTGCTATTTTTTTAATTGCTTCAGGATACCCTTCGTCCATTTCTACTCCAAAAATAGCGGCTAGTGCGGCATAATTGGTTTCATCAATATCCAACGCTTGCAATACACCCATATCTTCGGGCGAAATTGGTTTTTCGATGACCATCGTATCAACCGAGCTATTTTTCGCTTGTTCTAGGTTTTGCACCAATAGATGTTTGTAGTTGCGAGCAGGCTCTGGCAACATAAATTCATACATCAAGCGTTTGCCATAATTGACTAGCTCATTTTTGTATATTTTATCTACCCAACGATAGACTCCAGTCACATGTTTGTCGCCCTTTCTATTGTCGAATCCATGCTTATTCTTTTCTTCAAACTCTTGTAGCATTTTGGTGGTACGCTTGTAGGTGGTTTTTTCTACAATGCGCTGAGTTGCCTTCTCTGTTACCTCCTTGGCATACGATTCTGCTTCACTAAAATTGGAAGAAGCTCCAGAAGAGGAAGTCGTATTGAGGCTACCACTCGCATTAAAGCTAAGACTTCCTCCTCCCAACTTGAACGAGCCTCCTGCACTCGCAGAAGCCGACAAGCTTTTCGATTGATTTTCTTGTAGCATGTTTGCAATTTCTGACTGCAACTCATGACGATCTGTTGAACTGGTATCGGTTTGCTTTTCTGTCTCTCGCTCGCTAGTTTCTTCAGTAATCGATTCGCTTCTAGTCAAGCTACGGGTTTCCCGTTCCTTGTATTCTCTAGCCAAAATATTCTCAATATGCGATACTTCACCTTCGGTGTAACAACAAAGTGTTTGGTTTATTTTTTTGAAAGCTGCTATTTTTATATCTACGACACCATACATATTAGGTGTGGGAATAGACTGACTTGGAGACAAGGGCGTAGATTTAGCAGCCGTAGTAGTGTTTGGGCGAACCGCTTGATAACTAAAACTACTGTTGTATTGTGTATCTAAGGTTTCAAAAGAACCATTCAGCTCAAAAGTTTGACGAGCATCTGAAAGCGGAATTCCTTCTTCAAATAGCTGCATTACAACATAGTTCGGCGAAGACTCTAAAGCTCTAATAGCTATTGACTCTGTTTGACTACCTTCAGCAGTCTGTACTTGAGCTTGTATTTGCTGCACTTTTGTTGCCTCTTGTTCCGCATATTGTGCTACATATATAGTGTACAAATTGGGTTTACCTACGAGTGGTACCGTTTTGAACACATAGCCATTATTGAGCGGACGATTACGAGTAGGTAGTACGATTCCTTGATGCACCAATGTTTTGGCAGCAGCTTGCTTTACTAAATTATGTTTATGTTTGACCAAATCGGTTATAGCTGCTTTTATAGAGGCTTTAATATCCTCACTACTAGTCTGATCACTTTCGCGGAAATGCTGATAAATTACTTGATCTTGTCCTTTCAGATTTGCCTCCAGATAAACTTGTGCTGCCACCTCCAATGATTGGAACTCAAAAGGAGCAATCTCTTCTCCACATATTCTGATGCTTCCGACTTCGTTTGTTACTTCCTGTACTGACTGTTCTAGTGCTTCTAACTGCACCTGATAAGCCTTGTAGGCTGCTTCGTAATCTACTTGATACTGCTGTTCGTGCTGTGCTGTTATTTTTTCTATGGTTTGTACTGTCTTTTGGTATTGCTTAATTTGGCGCCCCAAAATAGCACGATCAAGCTGATTAGACAATATCTTTTTGCTCCTATCATCCATTGCACGATTCTGCTCTTGATCGGTCTCTGTGCTATCACTATCAAACAATTGCTTAGGAATAACTACATTTGCTTTTGCTGCTTGCTGTAGTAGCCCTATCGGAAAAACAGGTTGTTCTTCTTGCATACGAATAGCCTCTTGATAGTACTTCAAGAAATGATCTGCTTGAAGCATACGAATTAGTCCTTCGATAAGTGTAGGCGAACTATTGACACCTGTCTGATAAAATAAATTATCCCATACTTTCAATTGCTGCTCTTCGCTCAGACGTTCTATACCTTGCGTATGCTGTATCAAACTGTCTTTAGTTAGTTTGGCTCGATTGTCTCGCAACCAAAATAAAAATTCATACAATTTTTCGTTGACTTGCTGTAGCTCTCGCAAGGAAGAGTAGGGTGTGAATTCTTCTTGCTCATCATAGCCCTCTTTACCTAAATCCTTTATTTTTAGCGTTTTTTCGGCTTGCCTGAGGGATAACTCATTAGGCTTCTGTTTCAAATTATTCCCTGAGAATAGTTTACTATTATTTAGCACCTTACTTTGCAACAAATTAGGGTGATTGACTAAGGTCATACTGCTATTTTTGCCCGTATATAATTTAGGTGCCTGCAGTTCTACAAAACGAAATGCCTCTACTACGATTGGCTTAGGCTGTCTTTTATTCAAATCTTTCATAATTGGTTATCGGGTTAATTAAATAAATATAAGAGTCCAAATTACAATTTTAAATTAAAATTGGTTCATTTTTACCATTTTTAATTTCATAAAGGATAGTATTTCCAAAATGAAAAAGCATTATAGCTGTAATACAGCTATAATGCTTTTTATCTATAACGTGGTGCTAATAAAGGTGCTACACCACCACAACCCTGCGGTTACCCTATAAGCGAACCAGTTGTTGTACCGAATGCTCCTCACCTACTTGCACGCGTACCATATAGTTGCCTTTCGGCAAATGTTCTATTGATAGATTAACTGTATTTTGCCCTGCTATCAAGTTACTTTCTTGCTGCCAAAGCACTTGCCCCAATACATTGCTAATTTGAAGCTGTGCCGTAGTTGATTTTTGGGCTTGTATTTCCAATACACAATAATTCGTAGCAGGATTGGGCTGTAGCCTAATAGCCGTTATGGTTTGTTTGATGGAAGTAGTTGATACAGGAGAGACCACTGTCGCAATCGCCAACTGTTGGTCGCTTGCTACCTCGGCTTGGTCTATGGATCTGGCGGTCACAAAACCCTGCGAAACGGTATTGTAAAACTGCACTGTAATCGTACTGCCATTCGTGACAGGTGACGTAATTACGCCTCCTTGCACCTCCCAACAATAGCTATGGCCTGCTATCGGATTAGCAATACTAAATGTGGCATTAGTACCTGCGGCAATCGTATCCGCAGCCACTATCTGAGGAGCTTGAGGCTTCATAATTCGATGAAAATAATTGCCTGTCTTATTGATGATGTCTTGCCAATAGGCATTGGGGCCATTGGGTAGCCAATTGCCATTGAGTACGCCCCAGTATTCGTGTCCTTCGCCTGCTCCTGTATAAAATTCGTGCGGCATATTGTACTGCGTCATAATCGAATCCATCACATACGAACCGCACATATCTGGAGCGGTCAAAATAACGCCCGAAAAAGGGCGACCACATTTGTAAGGCACGATCAAATCACTACTACCATGAAATAGAATAACAGGTGCTTTATTATTGCCTTGATGTAGCCAATCGTTATCCGCTATCGCTCCCCAATAAGCTGCTATTCCAATCGGAAGAGAATCCACGTCATTGCCCAATACGTTATTTCCCACAAAGGGATTGGTACCCGTCAACTCGACCACAGGACGACTGTGCAAGGCTCCCAAATCTCGCTTGATAATGGGTGTAATTTCTCTGCTCTCTGGCATTCGCTCGCTGTCATCTACGAACGTAGCATGCAAGGCACACAAGGCTCCTGCACTACTTCCGCCCGAAAAAACACGATCAGGATCTATATCAAACCAAGCGGCATTTTTTCTGAAAAATCGTATGGCTGCACTCATGTCTTGACTTCCTCGCCACACTGCTCGCTTGAGGCTAGAAGGCGATAGTACATTGAACCCCAAACGGTACTCAATACTAGCGGTCACGTAGCCCCAATGTGCTAAAGTGTCCGCCAATGCTTGTACATCTTCGTTGTCCATGGTACCAACTAGAGACGTGCCGCCCATAAAAGCAACATTGATAAATCCACCTCCATGTGCCAAAATCACAACTGGTCGTTTCGTGACCGTATCGCTCACGGGTGGCATAAAAATATCCATGACCAAATCTTTGCTGTAGGTGGTTTCGGTGGTGATGCTTGCCGCCAATAGTGTGGGTGCATTTTGACTATAGACGACATCTTCAAATTTCTGAATGCTATTGAAAGTGCGTTGTGTATAGCGTTTGGAGCATTGGGCGGTAGCGATGGTATGGCTACACCATAATAATAGAATTACGTAGAGGTATTTTTTCATTATTTTGTTTTTTTCGTAATAGATATACTACAAAATAAGAAAAAGTAATAAGTATTTTTAGTCCATGACTAGGATATCTGCCAAGTGGTAGGTTTTGAGTGGCAATTGTTGTTGGTCGATGTAGGCTTGTAGGTGCATTAGGCACGACAAATCGGTGGAAACGATAGCAGTAGCTTCTAAATCAAGTGCTTGCTGTACTTTTTTGGCAGCCATAGCCACCGAGATTGGTTCGTATTTGACCGCAAAAGTACCGCCAAAACCACAACAATTTTCGTTGGTTGGATAAACGACTTCCAATTTTTGGACTTGCTGCAAAAGCTGCCGAGGCTCTGCCTTGATGCTACATTCGCGCAAAGCTGCACAAGCATCGTGATACATCACTCTGGCATCAAAGGTAGGTTGTAGTTGTTGAATAGTAGGCAATTGCACCAAAAACTCGCTTAGCTCATAAATTGGAAGCTCTGCTGTCGTTGATTCTACTACATTCCCTAGATGATTGCGAACAAAACCCACACAAGAAGCCGAAGGACAAACTATGGGTATATTTTGTAGCCTGTACTGTTCCAAATCTTGATAAAATTTAGTAGCAACGACCTTTGCAGGTTCTATTATTCCTGCATTGTAGGCAGGTTGCCCACAACAGGTCTGATTGGGATTGTACAGTACTTCGCAGCCCAAATCCTCCAGTATTTGTATCATATTCCAAGCCGTTTGGGCATAGAGTTGATCCACAAAACAGGGAATGAAAATAGCTACTTGCATACGCAGAAGGCTCTTAGTTGTATTTGAAAGGAGGTATCAAGTAAAATTTAGGTACAATAACCTCAAAAAGATGATCATCAACCAATCGTTTCATCTGAAAAGTGCCGTGCATCGTCCCCATTTCGGTACGCATTGGGCTACCTGATACATACTGATGTACTTCGCCAGTAGCCAGTACGGGCGTTTGCCCTACTACACCTTCGCCTTCTACTTCTCTAGCTCTGTTATTGGAATCCCAAATATACCAATGACGACGCAATAACTGCACGGTTTCGACACCTAAGTTTTCGATAGAAATCCGATAGGCATGGATAAATTCGTGTTCCAATGGCTTGGAATACATCGGTTGATAGATAGGCTCTACCGTGATTTTGATATTGTATGTAATCGCCGTCTGAATCATGCTAATTTGAAATATACGCTTTAGAGTATGTACTTTGGTCTATTAGACCATTTTCATTTTTTCTTCTACAAAATCGTTGACAAACTTTTCTGCATCTTGCAATGCCACATCTAAGTTATTATTAATAACAGTAACATCAAAGAAACGTTCATAGGTCATTTCTTCTTTGACTCTCGAAATTCTTCGCTTAAGACTTTTTTCGTCTTCTGTTTTGCGATTAATCAGGCGTTGCTTCAGATGCTCAAAGCTTGGTGGCTTGACAAACACCGTCAAAGCACGTTGTTTGTACTTGCGTTTGATGCGGTGGGCTCCCTTGACATCAATATCAAAAATAACGTGTTTACCCAATGCCCAAATGCGTTCTATTTCGCTCTCTAGCGTACCATAGAATTGATTTTCATAGACTTCTTCCCACTCTACAAACTCTTCGTTCTCAATTTTGCGTTTGAATTCGCTTACCGAGAAAAAATAGTAGTCCATACCGTTGACTTCTCCATAACGTTGCTTGCGCGTGCAAGCAGAAATAGAGAAAGAAATATCTTGTCGGACTTTAAGCAAATGCTTAACAATGGTGGTTTTGCCTGCCCCCGATGGTGCAGTGAAAATAATAAGTTTTTTATTATCCATTATAGTTTGGTCAGTTTTGTATGTGTTTCGGACAAAAAAAAAACTCACTAGGAGAGGCATAATTACCGCTTCGAAGCGAAGTGCAAAGGTAGTATTTTTTTGAGAATTAACAATATTATCATTGTAAACCTTAGATTAGTAATGCACGACTTAGCCTGAAACTAGCAAAAAAATGCTATTTTCGTACTTTGTTTTCACTAGTTTTCTGTTGATTTACTTCCTTTTGTGAAGGCACTTGCACAGAAAATACGTTATTACTTTAAATACAACTCTAATGAAATATTTTTTTGTTACCTGTTTGCTTATTCTTTTTTCTGGCTTGGCTCAAGCACAAGATAGCTGTACTATTGTTGGTTATGTTTACGAACAAGACAACAAAGGTTACTTAAATGAAGTGGTACTAAGAGCGGCACTCGCTACCCACCCCACAACTTATCAGGCGACTACCAATCTGGCAGGTCAATTTGAGATTAGAGTACCTGTACTTGACGAACCTTATACTTTTACGATTCAGAAAACGGCATTTGTAGTAAAAAAGAAGGTGGTAAAAACGACTCCTAACACGCCTGACAAACCGATGTATTTATCAATTGAACTGGAACGCCAACCCGGTTATATATTGGACTTGAGTCTAATAGAGTTGGCAAATAGTGTCTCTGCCGACAGTGGTATTTATAGCATAGATGATGTGCGAATAGAGGTCTATAACAATACACTCCAACAGTCGGTTTTGGATATTGCGAAGCACCCTTATCCTTCTATCCAGATTCCGTTAGAGCAAGGTTATGAGTATATTTTTATGCTTCGCAAAAAGGGCTACTACACCAAGGAGCTTCGCGCTAATGTCAATGTTAATGGCTGTATTTTGTGTATGGAAGGTTTTGGAAGTGTCGTACCGAATGTAGTCGATAATTTGACGGAAGAAAATGCAAAAGGCATATTGAGCTCGTCTGTTACGCTCAAAAAAGTAGTGTTTGGCGAAAAGATGAAATTAGACAAGATTTATTACGACTTGGGCAAATCAACGCTTCGACCAGAAGCCAAAACCGAACTCAACACCTTGGTTCAGTTGCTCAATAACAATCCTAACTTAGTCGTAGAATTGAGTTCGCATACCGATTCTCGTGGCAACAATACCTCTAACTTGCAACTCTCGCAGGCTAGAGCCAATAGTGTAATGCAGTACATTAGTCAGCGAGTTACGCTCAAAGAAAACCAAGTCACCGCCAAGGGCTATGGAGAGCTACAACCTGTCAATAGTTGTGTCGATGGCGTGTCGTGTAGCGAAGAACAGCACCAACAAAATAGACGAACAGAATTGCTAGTTATTGATGTACTCATTGACAGCAAGAATACAGAGCGTTCGCTTGCTACTATCATGCAAGAAAAAAACTTTGATAAAATACTCGCTGCCAACAATCAAAGTTATGCAGAAATTAAGCTTTCTTTGCGATGCAAAAATGGTTTGGGTTTTCAGCAGTTGCCTGCCAATTACACAGGTTACAAAATTGAGCTGCTTACCAGTACGCAACCAATTGACTGTGGTCATTATGCTCTACAAAAAGTCCCTAACTTGCAAGCAGATTTGGCAGGTAGTGCGGGGCTTTCCTTACTTGTAGCTACTGATTTTAGTACCTTAGTCGCTGCTCAACAAGCGGTGCCTATGTATCAAAAAGATTTCACTTCGCTTCGTCTCGTCCACTATAATGGCGGCAAGCGACAAAAATAATATAACTTATGTTACTACTCCAAAATGGTGGATCGCTCCACCTCGATGCCAGCTTAACACTGAAACAAATGCAAGCGGTCAGCTGGCAACAAATAACCAAACGGTGGTTCATACGAATAATGGCGTTGGTCTTTTTGGGGCTTTTGGCAATGGTCTTGACGACCATTATTCAAGACCCTAGCCTAGCGACCATACAAGGGCTAACAGCACCATTGATTTTCTTTGTAGTATTGCCGCTGTTTATGCGTTGGAATATCAGCCGAGTCTATAAAGCCAACAAAGAGGATTTTGCGAATATGCACTATACCTTTGATGCCGAAAAAATCACAATCAAATCACCCAATAGTTCGGGCGGTTTTGGTTGGGATACGATTATCAAAATAGAAGACACCAAAGATTTTGTGCTGCTTTTTGCTACTCAAAAAATAGCATATATGCTTCCAAAGGTCGCTTTTGCGAATACCGCTCAGGTACAGGAATTTGTAGCGTATGCTCGTGGACGAGTGGAGGAAAAATAGCTCACGTTGATTCTTTTTATAACCAATTATCCAAAAACAGTATGAATTATTCGTCTCTATTTTTCTTCGTGCTTTTATTATTGTTTACAAGTTGTTCGCCCTCTTCGGATAAAATAGCAAAAGACGAAACGATTACTTCTAACAATAAGAACAAAAAAATTCTCTCACTTGACTCTGCACCTATGTTAGATAGCGTTCCTATTTTAGATTTGGCACAAGCCAATCGCTTGGCTCAATTGCCGTTGAGTTGCCTTGAGCAAGAGTATCCCAACAAGCTCAATCAAGTTATTAGCTCCAATGCAGATTTGAAATCGCCTAGCGAATTGCACCCTGCTTTTTATGGTTGTTTTGATTGGCATTCTGCTGTGCATGGACATTGGTCGTTAGTGGCATTGCTCAAGCATTTTCCAGCACTCGACAGTGCCGACTTGATTAGAACTAAGCTCGCTCAGCGAATTAGCAAGCAAAATATAGAAAAAGAACTGCTGTATTTCGATACGCCACACAATCAATCTTTTGAGCGGACGTATGGCTGGGCCTGGTTGCTCCAACTGGCTCTAGAGCTACACACTTGGGACGATGGTCTAGCTAGAGAATTAGAAACCAATTTGCAGCCGTTAACAGATTTAATTGTTCAGAAGTATCTAACTTTTTATCCTAAATTATATTATCCTTTGCGCATCGGAACGCACAACAATACCGCTTTTGGGATGAGTTTTGCATATGATTATGCCGTAGCTTTAGGCGATACCGCTCTCCAAAATACCATAGAAGAAGCAGCACTTCGTTTTTTTGAAAAAGACAAAAATGGTCCACTGGCGTGGGAACCTGATGGTTTCGATTTTCTTTCGCCTTGTTTGGAAGAGGTTCGTATTATGCAAAAAGTATTGGATTTGCAGCATTTCGAAAGCTGGATAGATGATTTTTTACCGCAGCTCAAAGACCGTAATTTTGCATTGGAAGTCGGTGTTGTGACCGACCGTCAAGACGGACATTTGGTACACCTTGATGGACTCAATTTTAGTCGGGCGTGGTGTTTGTCTGGTTTGGCACAAGAGTATCCAGATTATGCTCATTTGCAAAATATAGCTAGCCAACATTTGGCTCACTCCCTACCGACTATTACCGATGGAAATTATGAAGGTGGACATTGGTTGTCTAGCTTTGCTATTTATGCTTTATTGAACAATGGTAATTAGTTCTAAGTAAGTGGACAAAAGTTTTTGGCATTTCTGTGCAATGGTAGGTAGCTCTAAATTTAAAACGTTATTCACTTTTGTCCACCTACTTAATACAGGGCAACAATTAAAAATATTTACTCCGAAGTTGGTTTTAAATAGATTATTATGAAAAGAATACATGCTTTTGAGTGGGAAGATTTTGCTTGGTTTCCTCACATTTTGAGAATACCAATGACTCGTTATATTGTGACCTTGCATGGTTTGTCCAAAACTCCTAGGGATTTGGCTCAAATTCTGGATAAGTTGCTTCAGAAAACGAAGTACAGACAAGTGTACGATTTGTGTTCGGGCAGTGGCGGCCCTATGGTAGCTACACACGAACTATTGCGACAAGAATACGGCTATTCAGATTTGAAATTGACGATGACCGACTTGTATCCCGCTGGCATTGCCGACGAAATCAACGCTCGCAAGTTGCCAAATTTGGATTATGCCACACAATCGGTTGATGCCACAGCTGTTGACCCTGCCAAACAAGGTATCAGAACGATTATTTGTGGTTTTCATCACATGCGCCCCAAAGTAGCACAAGCCATTCTGAAAGATGCACAAGACAAGCAGCAGCCTTTTTGTGCGTACGAAATAAGTGACAATGCTGCTCCTCATGCTATTGCTTGGCTGTCTTTTCCTATTGTATTTTTAACGGTATTTTTGTTAACTCCTTTTATTCGACCACTTACGTGGCAACAATTGGTTTTTACGTATTTGATTCCTGTACTGCCACTCTTGATAGCCTGGGACGGCACCATATCCAATATGCGTACCTACACAGAAAATGACCTCAATAATCTACTTGACCCAATCCGAAACGACGATTATACTTGGGATATTGCTAAAGTGAAGCAAGCAGGTGTTAGTAAAATTTATATTCTTGGTTACCCTAATTCATAATTTATATGCTAGAAAGAAAAAAACAGATTGCAGGCTTGCAATTGACCACAATAGAAGATAAAATGATTACCATTGGAGCAGGCAGCCCCTTACCTACTTTACTGGTATTATTTACGACTTGGTGCGGCTCTTGCCAAAAAGCTGCCCCTATTATTAGCAGTACTTTTGGTCGCTATACCGATAGGTTGCAATTAGTTGGTATTGGTCGAGAACATACCGCCGAAGAACTCCAAGAATGGGCAACCGAGATTGATAGTCAATACCAATTGGTCGCTGATGCCGATAGAGCATTATTTCAGCAGTTTGCGACCATGCACGTCCCTCGATTCTACTTAATAGACACGACAGGCAAAGTCCTCTATCAAGATGTCAATTGGCACCCGTTTATGTTGGAAGATATACAAGTGGCAATTGATAAATTATTGAAAAAATAATTCCCAAAAAATAACAACATGAAGAAGATTAACTTTCCGACCGCTTACACGGTGCTGCTCATTATTGCCGCCTTGGTCGCTGGCTTGACTTACTTGGTGCCTGCTGGCAAATATGAGCTATTGCAATACATCTCTAACGATGCAGAAGTGGAACAATTAGCCCAAAAAGTTGGCGATAATACGTTCTATTACGCCCCTACTCAAAGCACACTCGATAGTTTGGGTATTACGATTGATTTGGCAGCCATCAGAGCAGGAAAAGACACCAATTTTTCTATCGAAAAAAGCATGGTCAAAAAAGGTACTTTTCTGCACATTGGCAAAGATACGACTATCGAATACGCTGCCACTCAAGCCGTGTTGGACAAATTCAAAATAAAAGCCGACATTGAAAAATTCTTGAATAATAAAATCAAAAAGCCTGTCGCTGTTCCGAATAGCTATTATGAGGTAGAAGCTAATCCACAAGGACTTACGGCTTTCGTACAATCGCCCTTGCGAGGTGTACAAGAAGGAATTGATATTATTTTATTTGTCCTAATTATTGGTGGCTTTATTGGTCTTATCAATTACAGCGGGGCTTTTGATGCAGGCGTATCGGCACTGGCTACGAGCATGCAAGGGCGAGAAACCCTATTGATTGTCTTAGTTACTTTCTTGATAGCTTTGGGCGGCACTACCTTTGGGTTGGCAGAAGAAACGATTGCCTTCTACCCTATTTTGGTGCCTATTTTTATTGCTGCTCGCTACGATGCTATTGTGGCATTGGGAGCTATTTATATTGGTTCTTCTGTTGGTACAATGGTCTCTACGGTCAATCCATTTAGTGCTATTATTGCTTCTGATGCCGCAGGTATCAACTGGGCAGATGGCTTGTTGAGTCGTGGTATTATGTTGGTGCTTTGTTTGGGCGTTTGTTTGTGGTATATTATCCGCTATGCGGAGCGTATTCGCAAAGATCCAACACAGTCGATTATTTATGACCAAAAACAAGAAATAGAAGCCATGTTTGCTATTGATAAAGATGCTGCTTCTATCGCTTTCACAACACGTATCAAACTGACTTTAATCATTTTTGCCCTTTCTTTTGGCGTGATGATTTATGGCGTTTATAGCTTAGATTGGTGGTTTTTGGAGATGACAACTGTCTTTTTTGTCGCTTCTGTTATTGTGGGCTTTGTCGCAGCCATTCCCGAAAAAACATTTGTAAGAGAGTTCGTAAAAGGCGCCAATGACTTGCTTGGTGTTGCCTTGATTATTGGCATTGCCAGAGGCATTACTATCCTTATGGATGAAGGAAATATTAGTGCTAGCTTGCTGTATTATGCTTCGGGTAGCGTCGAGGGCATGTCCAAGGGCATTTTTGCCAATGCGATGCTGTTTATTTATGGCGGTTTGTCGTTTTTTATTCCTTCTTCTTCGGGTATGGCAGTACTTTCTATGCCTGTCATGGCACCACTTGCCGACGTGGTCGATGCTCCTAGAGAGGTCGTCGTAGATGCCTATCAGATGGGTATGGGATTGATGGCATTCATTACCCCTACGGGCTTAATTTTGGCTTCTTTGGCTATGGTCAATGTCACGTACGATAAATGGCTCAAATTTGTGCTGCCCCTCTTGGGAATCTTGACAGTTATGAGCATGATTTATTTGACGATTAAGGTATATTTGTAGGGTTAGACTAATAGAGTTTAGATACTAGACGAATAGACTTGCCAATTGTTAGACTTTTAGATTCAATTAAAAAGTCTAGTTTCTAGCCTCTAAAAATCTAACTTCTATATACTGAATAAATCGTTCAACTACTTTTTTCTTAGTAACTTTGCAGCGAATCAACTAATCGCTCTGGCGATTGTTTTAATGAAATAAGTTGTTCAAAAAATAACCAACCAAACCTTACGGAAATGGAAACTATGGAAAACCAAACAGTAACAAAAGAGAGCTTCAAACAAGCTGCTCGCCAAGACAATTATAGTGGTCACGATTATTACAATATTGAAGACCTACTAACAGAAGAACAAAAAATAGCTAGAGATGCTACTCGTGATTGGGTCAAAAAAGAAGTTAGCCCGATTATCGAAGATGCTTTTGAGCGTGCCGTTTATCCTCGCCACTTACTCAAAGGATTGGGTCAATTGGGTGCTTTAGGACCAAGCTTACCTGCCAAATATGGCTGTGCTGGTACGGACGAAGTTACTTATGGCTTGATGATGATGGAATTAGAGCGTGGCGATTCGGGTATCCGTTCTGCTGCTTCTGTACAGGGTTCTTTAGTTATGTTTCCTATCTACAAGTTTGGTAGTGAGGAACAACGTATGCAATACTTGCCAAAACTCGCTACTGGCGAAATGATTGGCTGTTTCGGGTTGACCGAACCTAATCATGGCTCCAACCCTTCGGATATGGAAACTCGCATCAAAGCTGATGGCGATTATTATATCTTGAATGGTGCCAAAATGTGGATTACCAATTCTCCAATTGCTGATATAGCAGTAGTTTGGGCTAAGGACGAAGACAATGTTATTCGTGGTATGGTAGTCGATTTGACCTTAGAGGGCTGTTCTGCTCCTGAAATTCATGGCAAATTATCGCTAAGAGCTTCTATTACAGGAGAATTAGTTTTTGATAATGTTCGCATTCACAAATCACAGGTTTTTCCTAATATCAAAGGACTAAAAGGACCACTTTCGTGCTTGAGCAAAGCTCGTTATGGTATTGCTTGGGGTGCTATTGGTGCAGGCTTGGATTGTTATGATTCGGCTTTGCGTTATTCGCTAGAGCGTGAGCAATTTGGCAAGCCATTGGCTGGTTTTCAATTGACACAAAAGAAATTGGCGGAAATGATTACCGAAATCACCAAAGCGCAATTATTAGCTTGGAGATTGGGTACGCTCATGGATCAAGGCAAGGCTACGCCTGCTCAAGTATCTATGGCAAAAAGAAACAACGTACACATGGCATTGGAAATCGCTCGTGAAGCTCGTCAAATACACGGCGGCATGGGTATCACCAACGAATATCCTTGTATGCGTCACATGATGAACCTCGAAACAGTATTGACCTACGAAGGAACGCATGATATTCACTTGCTCATTACGGGTATGGACGTTACTGGATTGAATGCTTTTAAGTAGAAATTTTAGATTTTTAGACTGCTAGAAGCTAGAGTTTAGACTGCTTCTTGTGGGTGCTAATTTAGATTTTTAGACTATTAGAAGCTAGATTTTAGACTGCTCCTTGTGGGTGCTATTTTAGATCGCCTATTGTAGTACTATAAATTTAGCTTCGATATCATATAAAGAATGCCTTCACTAAGCTTAGTGAAGGCATTCTCTTTTTTGTATAATTCCTTATTGGAATCTAGCAATCTCAAAAAAATCCCCTCACTAATTATTAGCAAGGGGATTTTCTATTTTTATGTTGTAATTCCTATCGGAATCTAACTTCTAATAGTCTAGCTTCTAGCTATCAAAACTATACCAACTCTATTGCAAAAGCAGAAGCACCGCCACCGCCATTGCAGATACCTGCTAGACCACGTTTTTTGCCTTTCTCCATCAATGCAGAGATAAGCGTAATAATGATTCTACAACCAGATACACCAATGGGGTGTCCCATAGCTACGGCACCACCAAATACATTTACTTGGTCGTGTGACAATTCCATTTTTTTCATATTCGCTACAGCTACTACAGAAAACGCTTCGTTGATTTCGTACAAATCAAAATCTTCTACTTTCAAACCAGCTTTAGCGGCAGCCTTAGGCATAGCAAGTGCAGGAGTAGTCGTGAACCAAACAGGCTCTTGAGCAGCATCTGCAAAACTCAATACTTTAGCCAATGGTTTCAAACCTAGCTCTTCCATTTTTTCTTTGCTCATCAAAACCATTGCGGCAGCACCATCATTGATTTTAGAAGCATTAATAGCCGTTACTGTACCGTCTTTTTGGAATACAGCACGACCTTTAGCTACAGAAGCATAATCAGTAATTCTACCATTATCTACCTCTTCATCTCTAGAAATGATGATAGGATCTTTGCGACGTTGCGGTACACTTACAGGTACTATTTCGTGCTTAAAAGAACCATTTTTGTAGGCTGCTCTTGCACGCTCGTAAGACGCAAAAGCATATTTATCTTGATCTTCTTTTGTGATATTTTCGCCATCTGCACATACTTCGCCACAAACACCCATCATGTTACCATCATAAGGATCTTGTAGTCCATCACGCACGATAGCATCTAGCATTTGACCATTGCCATAGCGAATACCTGTACGTCCAGAAGGGATATAATGCGGTGCATTTGACATACTTTCCATGCCACCTACTACCACAATATCGTTGTCGCCTAGCATAATAGACTGAGCACCCAACATTGTTGCTTTCATACCTGAAGCACATACTTTATTGATAGTAGTACAAGGCGTAGTATTAGCCAAACCTGCTGCCAAAGCTACTTGCTTGGCTGGTGCTTGACCAGTGTTGGCAGTCAATACACAACCCATAAATACTTCTTGTACTTGATCCGCTGCGATTCCTGCACGTTCTACAGCGCCACTCACAGCCGTTCTGCCCAATTCGATCACATCGACACTTGACAAAACACCACCTAAATTACCAATCGGAGTACGTGCCATCGACACGATATATACTTCTTTCATGTTGCTTTTTTTATTTCTAATAATATGGCTTTCGCCTAATAAAATTTTATCATTTGCGGTGCAAATATACAAAAAAAATTACAATTCAGTGAGTCGATGTAAGTACATCTGAATAGTATTTTGAATACCATAATATAAGGCATCAACTACTAGTGCGTGTCCTATCGACACTTCCAATAAATTGGGGACTTGATCTTTGAAAAAACGTAGATTGTGCAAATTGAGGTCGTGCCCTGCATTGATACCAATTCCTAACTCGCTCGCTACCTTGGCAGCATCGGCGTAAGGCTGTACCGCAGCTTGCGCATCTTTATCAAAATCCTTGGCAAAAGGTCCTGTATAAAACTCAATTCTGTCCGTTCCTACTATTTTTGCCCCTTCTATAAACTTGGCAGCAGGATCACAAAAAATAGAGACTCTTATTCCTGCTTCTTGCAATTGAGCAATCGTATCGGTCAAAAAATCTTTGTGTTTGATGGTATCCCAACCACTATCGGAAGTCAAGGCGTGCTTACTGTCAGGCACGAGCGTACATTGGTGCGGTTTGTTTTGCAATACCAATTCCATGAATTTTTTTTCGGTCGGATTGCCTTCTATATTAAATTCTGTCTGAACGACTTGCTTGAGTGCAGGGACGTCTGCATAAGTAATATGTCGCTCATCTGGGCGCGGGTGTACCGTAATTCCTTCTGCTCCGAAGGCTTCGCAATCTTTGGCAAATTGTACAAGATTAGGAAAATTGCTGCCTCGTGCATTCCGAATAAGAGCAATTTTATTGATATTAACGCTTAATCTGGTGTTCATGGTTTCTTATTTTGGTTGCAAAGATGCTAAAAATAGCCTTCAAAACTGTCGGTTTTTAGTCAAATATTCCTGAGAAAAATCTATTTTTAAACCAATTGTAATAGAACTTATTGCTCACACCTACCCAAAATAGTAGCTTATGCCCAAGCAATTACTTGATAATGACCTAGAAATCGAAAAGCCCCAAAAATGGTATTATCTACCCATTGAATACGTCTATAGTGCACTTGGCTTCTTACTTATCAACGCCTTGTTTTTATATTTTGGCAACATAAGGTCGTTCAGCTATAGACCCGAAATGGAGTTTTACTTCCTTATCTCTAGTCTTAAAATTGGCTTATTTTATTACAGCCCAATTATCGTTTTACTTCTCATCAATCTAGAACGAGATCCCCTTGAAAATTGGAATAAAAAAGAAGTATTTTCAATTTCATTGAGTATATTTTTTTCCATGATGATGGTCTGCTTAGGTTTATATGTTATTTGTTACATTATATTAATACTATCCCCTGCTAATTATCTATTATACCCTTTCACTTATCTAATAAAAAATCTATTACCAAATATATCGGAGGCTAATCTAGATTTATGCTCTTTGTATCTGAACCTCATAATAGGTACTTTTACTGCTCACTATCAAGCTTACCACGACCCCAAATATATTTAGTAATTTATTAGAGGTTATTACTCTGCCTATTCGTAATTAAGTAGCCGTGCAAAAATAATGATGCAAAATGATTAAGGGGATTTTTAGTTCAGACGAGTCAAAAAACGTAGTGATAGTGGTGCTATCTATCTTCTTATAATAAACTACCTCCTTGCTGTTGTAGTAGGAATATACTTTGCTTATCTAGCCGTATATCATCGAATAGGAATCGAGGAATATAGGATCTTGCCAGAATAAATAATAGCGTATTTTATTTCATAGAACTTGCCTTCTTTAGGGCATAAGTATCGATAATCCAGTCCCAAAAATCAGCTTAAACTTATCCCAATTCGATTATAAAAAGTGGTTCATCACACAACATTGCCAATTATAAAAATTAGCACAAAAAAAACATAAGCTAAACTATTAAAAATCAGAACTTAAAGCCTTTGTTTTTTGTTTAGAATTTGACTACTAAATAACTAATACGAGTAGCGATTTTTCACGAAAAAAAGCAAAACTACACCACATGAAATTGCAGGTAAGAATAAATAGCATAAAGCATATCAACGAATTAGATTTTTATTGGCAAACACAAGATTATATTAACCTGTTGGATGCTTTTAATTATCCTGACGGATCTGAATTGAAACCCGAAGAACTGCGAGAATATTTGTTTATGTCTATTTCAGATTATGAACCCGAAGAAGCCGCAGCGATTATATTGGATTATAAACTGAGCGACCACCTCAACAAAGGGCAAATTCAGAATATTTCTAACGAAATGTTGATTGACAAAATAGCCGAAGAATACGCTGATCCTTCTTTGCATTTTGACCTTTTCAATATCAACCAACTGCTATACAAAGCCTACAACGGTCGTTTTCCGAATACAGAAGCTAGTATTATTGTATTTGAATTGACAGGCAAAGAACCCTTTGAGAAGAATAAAGAAATTGTGCTCAAAGCATTAGCACAAGGACTAAAAGACCATAATTTGGTTTCTAGATTGTTTGAAAAACAATTGGTAGGCGAAGTGGCTTTCTCAGACGCTGCCAATGCTATTTGGGACATCAAAGAGTTGGGCGACAATCAATTGCAAGTAACTACTTCTAAGTATTGGATAGAAAAAAGTGATTTTGTTCAAGCAGAATATACAGCCAACATCGTTTTCCATGAAGAAGAAGAGTAACTCAATAAATCGTTTGTAAAGTAGTTCCTTTTGGAGCCTCAAAAGTTGTGAGGTGTTGTGGATTATCACTATATTCCACAACTTTTTTTTTGTACTATTTCAATCTTGACCATGCTATTGCAATACGCCAAACGTTTTTTATTTTTGTCTTTGCTGCTGCTATTTTCGGCTTGCCAAAACACAACACCCACTACTACACCCAAAACTCCTGTCAATCAACGACTACATGATATTTGGATTGTCAAAAAAATAAATGGTGAACCTGTTGAAAAAACAAGAAAAACACCAATTTTGGAAATTAACTTGACCACCATGAAAATCCATGGCAATGATGGCTGCAACGAATTTTCGGGCAATATCAAGAGCATTTCAGATACAAAAATGCAGCTCCAAAAAATCCGAGAAACAGAAATCGGTTGCCCCAATATGCAAGAAAGTGCCCAATTCAATACTAATATTCAGCAAGCCTTTACGTATCAACTCAAAGGGCTAAATTTGATATTTTTTGATGAAAATGGCAAAGAATTATTGCTATTCTTGAAAGGCGATTGATCAAGTACAGGACAAAGAATTAATTTCAAGCAGCTAATAAAAAACAATAAACATGAGCTTTTTCAAACGCCTTTTTGGCAAAAAAAAAGAGGAAAAATCGACTAATAACGAGCAAAAAAAGCCGCTAGAAAACATAACTTCTGATACGACCATCTATACTAACTTTGACAAGCTGGATTTACCTGTATTTGATATAAACTTAATTGGCAATTTGCCAGCAGATACCATTGCCTTGGCAGCTAAGTTAGAAAAAGTAGTCGCTCCACAAGAGCCCTCTTTTGAGTTAGGTGGCTTGTATTACAAAAAATTATTGGCGGAAGGTATCTTGAATATTCCAATCGTTTTTCGCTGGAAGGATCAAGGCTATGCTGTCTTTTTGGTCTATAATGAAGAACAAGCAAAGTTACTCAATACCGCCAAAGTAGTCTTATCCGATTCGGACTATCCGCAGGTATTGTATGTGAGTACGCTCGATTGTCGTGCTATTATTGCTCCCGCTTCGCAGCCGTTGCAGTTTGCACTGAGCGATATGGAGTGCCAAGCCGATGCCAAGCCAAGGGGCGAATATGCGATGTGGTGGAGTATGCCCGAAGATACGCTATTTCATCAGTCCCCCGACAATCCGCAACTGGAGCGGATCATGGCACTGGTTCAGGATTATGGAACCTATCTTTTCGGGCATTTGCTTTGCGAAATCAAGATGCCGGGATTTGAGAAACTACAACGTGTCGGATTGCCTGACCAAGAGGCAAATTTTGTGCTAATGGCTCCAGAATCTCAATTGGTCGTACTTTCTGTTTCTAAAGAAAAAGGCATCCGTTTTCAATTCTCACAAGAAAAAACAAGTGCGAACTATCGTCATTTTTTCTTGCAGCACATTGCAGGCTACTTTGATGCTTACCGCTTATTTCTGGAAGAACAAAAAGCCCCTAAAGATACCCCTAGCGACGAAAGTTGCTACGATTGGTACAAAATGCTGCAAAGTGTCGTTGCTCAAAAAGAGCAAAAAAATGGTGCAGATAGTAGTTTGGTCATTGGTGCAATGGGATTTGGGTAAATTGAATTTTAAATACTATTGATTAATTTTCTCTTGTACCTCCTTAAACGTAAGTCCTTTACGATTTATCCATTCAATAAATCCATTTGAATTTCGACCAAGAACCATATTAGATGCAGCACTCGGGCTATTAAATACAGTATCTTCTACAAAAATTAATTTATCATCCTTTTCCACCAATATTTTTGTTTCTATCAGTTTTCTTCTCATGTTTTGATAGGTCTCAATACAAGATGCTGAAAGGCTTTTCTTCGCTTCACTTCCTTCTTTGACAATGTAACCTTGATCTGTTTCTATCATAGTAGCTTCAAAGGTTTTTGTTTTTATCGAATATGATTCATGTATTCTACTTTTCTTATCCACGTTACTCGTCGTGTTTTTCACAGTAGAAGAAATTAAAAATCTAAACCCCATTATCGGTAAAATCAGTTTCATCTGCTCTAGAAAATATTCCATATCTGAAATATCTGCCTCATGTAGTGTTGGTAAACTTGGGGAATTTCCATTATCTATTTGTGCAGTTTTAGCTTCTATTGCTAATTGCACTAGCCTTGACTCAAGGTATCTTATTTGAGTTTTTGTCAATAACTCATCTTTACTAATAAAAAATATTAGCTCCTTGAAATCTTTATTTGAATCACTTAAATGTTGCTTGAGTCGTGCTCTTATATTTTCAGCTTCTCCAATATAAATCTTTTCGTCAAATGCATCATCGGTAGGATCCCCCTTCAAGCAATAGATTCCTGGATTATTAAATTCATCTCGCCCTATTATTTTATTAATCGTTGATCTAGGACTATAAACGGCTTTTCCAACCCAGTTCCCAATTTCGCTAAATCTAGGCCCATATTCGGTACCATCAATCATATAAACTGTTAGCTTCTTACCCATTCTGTTTATTTCTAGTTGTAAAAAATGCTTGATATTCCCTAAAAAACACCCAAAACCTACTTCCGTATCTTAAACACAATAACCTGCTCCTCTGGATAATAGGCAAATGTATCTTTAGGCAGTTGATTAATTTGATGATTCGCATCATTGAGCGGATCGGTATAGTACATATAATAGTCACTATTGGGATTGACTTCTTGATCGTTACCTCCTCGCATCAGATGAATATTGGTGTATTTTTTTTGGTTGAGTCGATGATAGATACCTGACACAAAAACGAAAGCAAAATCTAAGCGAGCTGGCTCGCCTGTTTGCTCACTAATTTCATTTAGCTTCGCTAATATATGGCTCGTATGGGCATCATATTCCCAACTGACTGTTTTGTAAAAATTGGCGTGCCAACAACAATTAATAATGACCGCAGTGGTTGCGATTCCTGCCAATACTTTGGCATACCAATAGTCGGCAAATTCTTGCACCGCAAAGAAAAAAACAAGCACCAAAATTGGATAGAAAAATAATGCCGTACGATCTTGCAGAAACAACGTTTCGAGCAATACGTGCTGCATGACGACCGAACTAGTCGCAATAATAAAAATGGCTAAAATTGCATTTTTGGGTGTCTGCAAAGTGCGTTTATACCAGAAAGCTAACAAGCTACCTAATAGCAATAATATCAAAAAGACATTAAGCACCATCCAGCTTCCTGCACTGGCTTCTTTGCTATACATACTAAAATGCGTTAGTGAGCTCAATGTATCTTCATAAAAACTGTCGCTACCGCCGTAATATAGGCTATTTGCTAGACGCATTTTGCGGATTGGCTCATAGCTTATGCCTGCCAAAACAGCCGTAATTGGGAGCAATATTCCATACCATTTGAGGTAACTCACGGAATGCTTCGCAAGTATAGGTAACACAACAAGTACGCCCAAAAGTGCTACATAATAGTTGAGTAAAGCAAAATTGCTCAATACTGCTAATGCACCAAATAGCATACTCAAAGCCGTTGCTTTTAAGTTTGGCTTTTCGACCACATTGAAAAGGTAGTACAGCGAGGCAAGCAACATCCCAATAGATAAACCATAGCCCCTAGCCAATGCCAAAAAGTCTAATAAAAATGGGTTGGCAAATAGCACTACAAAACAGCTCAATCCAAGCCACGAAGCCAACCAACGACTGGTCATTTTGTATGCAAAAAATAATCCCATGACAGCCGCTAATAGATTGGGTAGCCGTGCCACAAAATCGTATTCTGGTGCTATCGCAAAAAAGAGCTTGATGAGCAACGTATTGAGAATGTGATTATTGGCATCACACGGGGTATAATTAATAATTTCGATGAAGGGAAGCGACACAAAATCCTTGATTGTCCATGCTTCGTCGAAGGTAATCGCCAGGCTTGCCGCTCGCACGATTAAATAAGTCATTGCCAATACTGCCAAAATTAAGTAGCTGTAAGACACATAAGTTTTTGAAGATGAATTGGCAGGCATGAAATGATACTTTTTGTTAAATATAGGTTGTCCAAACGCCCTACTGTTGTATTAATATATAGGAGAAGCAATGGTAATATTAATGCCGTCCAGCTCCTTTACGGATAGAAGAATTAAGCATATTTATATAACTTTCGCTAAATTTACGGATTGTAACCCTAAAACCAACTATAATGCTTGATAATCCCGCTATGCAGCTTGGCTTTTTTTTCGTAGTCGCCACTACTATTTTTACTATCATGATGTGGATTATTGCCGCTTTTGCGGGCATCAAAATAGAGAAAGTTGGAATTTTACTCAGTGGCTACTTTGATTTATTCAAAGTCGAAATAAACAATATAACCTTAATTCTTAGCTGGCTGCCTATCGGAAGTTTTATTGGTATGGCTGGAATGTTGGATTTGGGAGAGGACGAGACTCCGCCCCAGCCCTATGATTTCAGACAAAAGAGCTTTTTTACTAAGTTTCTAATTTTATTTACGAGCCCAATTTTATTAGCTATTATTGGAATAAGCTTGCTCGGTTTATTTTCCTCTATCAATATAAGCAACCTGCTTAATGCGTATATCAAAACCTCTTGTTTTATATGGTCGGTTAGTGAGGGGCAACCCATCTGGGACTCATTACTGGCATCGCCAATAGTACTTATGGGATTTACTTTTTTCTTTTTAGGAATAAGTAATTTGTTGACCAATTTAGGCTCGTTACTTTCTGCTAAAATAGAAGATAGAAATTGGCTTACCGTCTTTTTTTCCTTCTCCAGTCTATTTTTCGCCATAGGCATTTTTAGATTAACCATCGCCTATTTTTCTATTCTAAATATTGCTTATTTTTTAATAACGGCTATCCTTACAGGCGTTATTGCTATGGTCTTCTGTATCTTTTTGGCAAAAATATTACCTAACAATTAGACCTTATAACCCGATGAAACGACTACAAATATTATCTATTTTTGCTATTCTAATTTGCTCCGTTTGCCTACCGCAAGTTGGCTTTCGAATATATGGATTGTACGAATATTTTGACGACCACTGCATCTATGACATTGAGTTTCTTCCCTTTTCGGAAATACTACTATTTGCGGGTTACCTCATACATTTATTGATGCTCGTCATCGGTTTTAAGTATTATTTTGTGACGACAAAAGTCAGTTGGGTTCGATGGCAATGGTATAGCAACTGGTTTATTTTGATAGTCGTTGTGGCGAGTTTCCTCTATGAATTTTTGTTTGGTTATTCTTGCAATCTTTTTGGTTTTCCTTCCTGTCTCAAGGAATTAGAATTAAGAGTAGTGTTTTTTGTTTGGCTGTTTAGTCATAGTTTTTTGTTAATTTTGACCAATCGAAGAAGACAAATAATAGATCAGTACTTCCATGTCGATTTGCTAGATCGCTAATACTCTTATCAGGAAGTTGTTTAAACAACTTCCTGTAGAAAAATCACATCAAATAAAAAAATACCTATGAAAAATATAAGCTACTTTTTTTTGCTAAGCTTTTGGATAATGGGCTGTGCCTATCGCCCCAATCATCAAGATGTAATTCCTAAGCACGATACTTTTGAGTTAGTATCCGAAGTTGTCCACGAAACTAGAGTGCTCAATGTTTGGTTGCCCGAAGGCTATCAAGAAGGACAAGATTCGTTTGCCGTACTTTATATGCCAGATGGCGGTATCAAGGAAGATTTTCCGCATATTGCCAATACATTGGCGGCATTGATTGCCAACAAAGAAATTCCACCGCTAATATTAGTAGGCATCGAAAATACAGTACGAGGACGAGATTTGACAGGTTTTTCTAACGCCATTGACTACGACTCCAAATATGCCCCTGTCACAGATGGAGCCAAAGAATTTAGAGCGTTTATCGCCACCGAATTAGTTCCCGCTATTGACAGCCGCTACCGTACCAAGAGCAAAAAAGGTCTTGTCGGCGAATCCTTGGCAGGACTTTTTGTGGTCGAAACATTATTGAACCAACCTGATTTGTTTGATTGTTACATTGCTATGGATCCTTCCCTCTGGTGGAACGATAATTATTTAGTCAAAAATGCAGCCACACAATTAGAAAAATTTCCTACCAAAAACATACAATTTTGGTTTGCAGGCTCTGCCGTACAAGATATATCAAAGCACACCAACCAACTTGCAAAAGTACTAGAAACAAACGCACCAAGTTCGCTAAAATGGCAGTACTCCGACGAGCCAAACGAAAAACATTCTACTATTTTTAGAGCCACCAAAGAGAAAGCTTTTCGTTGGGCATTAGCTGCCTTAGCGGATTAAAAATAATATTGACACAGCATGAACAACGCAAGCACAAAAAAACTCCAACAACTCATCTGGATAGACTTTCTGGCAGGAAGTTCTACGGCTCTCATTGGCATTTTATTACATCGCTATGCAGTCGCTTTGACAGGCTTTCCTTACTATTTGATCGTCATTATAATTGCTGCACATATTTTGTATGGCTCTTGGGCACTGAGTGTTGCAGTGAGTAGCCTGCTACCCTTGGCTCGTTTTCGCTTGTTGGCTTATGCCAATGTATTTTGGGGAGTAGTTAGTATTGGACTACTTTTTTGTTATTTTGCGGAAGCTACTTGGCTAGGTCGCCTTCTTTTGATTATTCAAGTGCCTATCGTAGGTGGTTTGGGTTGGGTGGAGCTTAGGGTATTGAATGAAAAATAAAGGTAAACCACAAATTTTTCTGATGAACTATTATTAGTTTTGCAACATTATATTTCTGCATAAACTGCAAGAACTTGATTAAAAATATAATTTATGATTACTAAATTACATATTGCAGGGTATAAATCTATCAAAGATCAAACCGTAGATTTGAGTCCTATTAATATATTGATAGGAAGTAATGGTGTAGGAAAAAGTAATTTCATTTCTATCTTTTCACTTATTCGAGCAATCTATCAGCAAGAATTACAAAGCTATGTATTGCAAAAAGGAGGTGCTAATAATTTATTGTATTTTGGAAAAAAGACTACTCCTAGTATACAAATTAGTTTAGATTTTGAGGGGCTGGAAGCATCTTCCATTAATAAATTTGAAGTTAATTTGGGTGTAACAAAAGATGACCTTTATATACACTCTGTTGATACTCAATTTTATAATGGAATAACTTGGTATCCCCAAAATCATGAACAGAATGTTAGAGAATCTCATTTTAGATACTCCAAGTCGAGACAAGCTTATTATGTCAATCCACAATTACAAACTTTTGAAGTTTATCACTTTCATGATACAGGTGATAGTTCACCTATCAAAAGCCCTTGTTTATTATCTGATAATAATTACCTCAAAAAAGATGGTTCTAATATAGCTGCTTTTCTTTGGCAACTCAAAGAAAACCATTTCAAGAATTATATTAGAATTGTAAAAACAATTCAATCTATTGCCCCGTTTTTTCAAGATTTCATATTAAATCCTTTCGGCAATCAAGATAGTCCGTTTATCAAATTAGCATGGAGCGAAAAAGGTGTCATGGATAGCTATTTTGATGCTTATAGCCTATCTGATGGCACACTTCGCTTTATTTGTTTAGTTACTTTATTATTACAGCCTAATCCTCCTGCTACCATTATCATTGATGAACCAGAGCTAGGGCTACACCCTGTCGCTATCAATAAACTAGCGGGTCTTATTCATAAAATATCAGATAAAACTCAGTTTATTATTTCTACACAATCAACTGATTTTGTAGATAACTTTGAACCTCAAAACATACTGGTTGCTGACCGTGTAGAAAAAGCAACCATTTTTAAGCATCTGGATATAAATCAACTTAAAGATTGGTTGAATGAATATAGCATTAGTGCTATATGGCGAAAAAATATGATTGGTGGTCAACCTTTTTAATCAAAATTGTCTAATTCCTAAATGATGAAAAGACTTGTTTTTATAGTAGAAGGTGATTGCGAAGTACAGTTTGTTCACAACCATGTTATGCCTTATTTGTATAGCTTGGGATACCAAAACACGATGAATGCACAAGCGATAACCACCAATAGAAAGTTAAACCAAAAAGGTGGCGGAAATAATTATGAATATCTCAAAAATGAAATCAATCGAATATTAGCACAGCCCAATACTATCGTTACTACTTTCATCGATTTTTTTAAATTGCCTACCAATACACCTAAATATAGTGCCGATGTGCATCAAATAGATACTATAGAAGAAGCTATTTCAGAAAATATTGGAAGTTCTTTTTTGATCCCTTATATTCAAAAACATGAATTTGAGGCACTCTTGTTTGCTGATATGGCAGGATTTGAACTAGTCGTAGATGATAATAGTTCAATACAACAATTGCAACAAATAATAGACGACTACCCCAATCCTGAGGATATCAATAACAACCCAGCAACCGCCCCATCTAAACGATTGCAACAAATATTCAATTATCATAAAGTAAGTGATAGTGACCTCATTGCAGATATGATAGGGCTACAAAAAATTATAGAAAAATGTCCTAGGTTTGCTCAATGGTTAGAAACCATAAGAGAAAAGCTAGACCTATTTAACACCCAATAAAACAACAAATGAGTAACATAAAAGAAAAGAAAAGTATCGGAATCATTCCAACTCGTTATGCTTCTACTCGCCTACCTGGCAAGGCATTGCTAGACATAGCAGGCAAATCCATGATACAGCGGGTCTATGAGCAAGCCAAAAAATCAAATCTGAGTGAAGTGGTTGTGGCTACCGATGACAAACGTATCCAAAAAGCCGTGGAGGCATTTGGTGGCAAAGTTGTATTGACAGGGGAGCAAGCCAATGGTACCGCTCGTTGTGCTGCTGCTTTGCAGCAATTAATAACACAAGGCAATCAATATGAAGTTGTTGTCAATGTACAAGGAGATGAGCCTTTTGTTGCTCCTAGCCAAATCAATTCCTTGTTAGCGTTGTACCAGCAATCCAATGTTGTAATTGCTACACTGGCTAAAAAAATAGAAGCCGTAGAGGTGCTATTGAATCCTAATATGGTCAAAGTAGTGTTGAGTCAATCAAACAAGGCCCTGTATTTTAGTAGGAATGGCATTCCTTTTTTGAGAGACGTACCGTTGGCACATTGGCTAGAAAAACAGACCTATTATCAGCACATTGGCTTGTATGCTTTTACACCCGATTTTTTGCTATACAAACTACCTAACTTGCCCAACAGCCATTTGGCAATAGCCGAACAGCTGGAACAACTACAATGGTTAGACGGTGGGTTTGCGATACAAGTAGCACTAACTGACCTGCCCAATATAGGGGTAGATACTCCTGCCGACTTGGAGCGTGCTATTGCTTACGCCAAGGAGCATAATTTGTAAAAAAAGATTCTTTTACTCTACTTTTTCGCCACTCTTTAGCACTGTATATTTTTTATTTTTGAGGGCAATAAATCGCTTCTCAAAGTACTCATACGAAAAATGGCTCAACAGTAGCGTTACAAGGATAATAGATACATACAATAAGGTATTGTAGAGCCAAGTAGTTGGCAAATTGTCCTTGCCAAAAACCGCAAACCATAACGAAAACATCAAGTACATAACAAAAGGGTGATACATATAAACGCCGTAAGAAAGGACGCCGATTCTACTCAAGTATTTGTTGCGCAAGTTGAATCTAAAGTGGGGCTGCATGACCAGTAATAACTCCAATAAAACGACTGCATTAAACACCGTATTGCTCATAGGGATAAACAGCAAAGTTATGAATATCAATGTGTTAAGAGCAAACAAAATCCTGCTGCGTAGCAGTAGCATTATTTTTTCTTTGTAGTAATAATAAAGGTATGCTCCTACGGCTCCCATTGCCATAATTTGGATAGGAAAAATAGAGAAAAAAGCACTAATTCCTTTCGATAAATCAGCCGAAATAAAGCGTGCTGGAATATAAGAATAAGGCAATAGAACCACTCCTACAAACAGTATCATTAAGTACTTGGTATTGATACGCTGAATCAGCTGTGGCCATATTAAATAAAACTGCTCTTCGACTCCTACTGACCACGCTTGCGAGCAACCTGCTACCGTTTGTTTTATTTTGAGTGCTACATTGGGCATAAAAAACAGGTATAAAAACAATGACAAATAGGGATCATTGACCATGCGAACAACTCGGTCGTAATAATGAGTACTGTATTCAAAAGCCTCTATATTAAGTGCCAACAAAGGGATAATGACAAAGGAAATAAAGACCGTCATGTAGTACAAGGGCCAAATCCTCAGAATACGTCGCACATAAAACTTTTTAAAATCAATTTTACCTAGTTTTTCTTTTTCTGCTAGTAGCAAATACGTAATCAAGAAGCCACTTAACACAAAAAATACATAGACACCATTTTTGCCCAAATGCCCTAGCAGATGTCCCACATATTTGCCATATACATTAGATTGGCACAAACTGGGCATATTCAATATATTTTTGAAAAGCTCGACATGGTGAAAAAGCACGCCCAAGGCGGCTAAGGCTCGCACCTCATTTAATCCTTCAAAATAGATTCTTTTTTTTGCTGCTCCTGCTTCCATGCTATTTCTCAATATTGCTAATAATATAAAATGGGTGTGCTTTTAATTCGTCATCGGTTGACCAATGCTCTATTCTTTGAGAGTCAAAAGTACGTTTTTTTTGTGCAAATGCTTCTTCAAAATTAGTAAATTGCTCTGTACCCAATACGATTATCACCGCTGCGGGAGATTCGTATGCTTTCAGTGCCTCTTCCAACGTCCATTCTTCAACCACCCCAAAGGCTTGTTGTCCATACACAAAAAGACTAATTTTGAGTTGTTTTCTATCCAATCCACACAAAGCAAACTGGGTAGCTTCACCCTCTGCCAACTGCACCGATTGCTGTACGACATCATCAAAAGACTTGATAGGCGTACGCTCTATCATCGGAGCAACAAACAGCCAAATCGCCGCCATAAAACCTAGCCCAAATAGTACTAAATTTTGGAATAGATAGACCGTTTGTTTTCGGGCACCCCATACATTGTACAGCAGTACAAACACAATAAAACTAACAGGAATGGTGTACCAAATAGTAAAGTCACCCAACAAGATATAACTGGCGATTGGCAATCCAAGACCAACACTACTAAAAATAAAAAAGAACAGTCCAAGACCAATTTTCAGTCCCCAATTCCAAGTACTTTCTGCTTCGATTTTTTCTATAAACAAGGCTACTGCCAATGCCAATGCAGGCTGTGCCGCCATAGAATACGAGGGCAGCTTGCTACTCATCAATTCCCAAAAGAGCCACCCTATTGCCAACCAAATCAATAGCAACAATTGTTTGTCCGTAGGTCGTTTGATACTGCTGAATAAGCTAGCCCACGTACTAAACCAATAGGGTAGCCATGTCAAAAAAGCAACCGTCAATACAACCCAATGATACCCCCAAAAACCGCCTTGCCCCAACACTTCTCCTCCTATTCGACGAAGTACGTACCAGTCCCACAAGAACGGCAATAAATGTATTTTTTTGTCTTCAAATTCGAGTTGCCACCATTCTGCAAAAGACAACAAACTACCAGACTGCTCCCAAAGGGCATAATCTTGACTATAAGAAGCATAGCACCACGCCGCAAAGGGCAATAATGCCAACAATCCATAAAACCAAGGGTGTGTCCCAACTAGATTTTTTCGCTTAGGATGAAAGATCGCTAACAACACCCAAATACCGCCCAACAATATAATTATTGGTGGACCTTTGGTCAATATCCCTAAGGCTATTCCTGCCCACAATCCTACATTCCAACGCCAATTGGGTTGGTACAAGTAGTTGAATAAACTCAATACAGACAAAGTCGAAAAACAAAGCAAAGTCGCATCTGTGAAAGCTATTTTAGCCATCATAGGCAATAAAATAGAGCTAGATAATATCAAGGCGGCACGCTTGGCATTCAGTACACCAAATATTGGTTTGCCCAAAGCAAACACCAACCAACAACTTAATAATATTGCCAAGACACTAGGCAAACGCAACGCAAATTCGTTGGTACCAAATACCGCAAAAGATGCCGTAATAGTCCAAAAATGCAAGGGCGTTTTGCGGTGTATCGTCGAGTACTTAAATGTTGGGTTGACCCAATCGCCTGACTGCAACATTTGAGTACCAAAACCTGCATAAGCGGCTTCGTCTTCGTCCCAAAGGCTTACCTGATGATTATTGACCAATAGGTTGAAGAGTAGAAAAGCGATGCTTAGATAAGTTAGTTTGTCAATAGACAGTAATGGTATTTTCATAATTTGAAATAAAAAAGAGCTTTCCCTACTCGGGAAAGCTCTTGCAAAATATATTCTTTAGGGCATTAATTGGTCAAAAAATAGCCAAAAAATTGTTTTTAACCCTCGAAGTGTAGCGAAATAGCAAAACCTCTAGAGAACAACTTGTCGATAGTTGATGAATAAATCAAATCTTCGTCCCTTGACAAAATATCCATTACGCCATACGAAAATTTGATTTCGGGTGACAAAATGAAATAAGGGAAAAACACCTGAAAGCCAAAACCAAATTCTACAGCCATATCATGCTGCACGACTTTGATCAGGTCATCAGCTTTGCGAGAACGTGAATTGCTCGCCAAGTCTATTGTATATTTGGCACCAGCCACCACAAACAATCTAAAATCTTTGTACGGTTTCGATTTGTATCGAACATGTATTGGAAATTCTAAAAAGACGGATTCAATTTTTTTGACTTCCGTTTGACTAGTGGTCAAATTATACTCCAGTCGCCTGTCGGCAAAGGATAAGGTCGGAGTCATAAAACGAAAATCGAAATTTTCGCCCAACTTAATATTGGCTACAATTCCAAGATTGAATCCTGGTCCAAAGGAAGAATTGATTGTAGCAATTGTATCGTTTCCGACTAAACTCTGATCTCGATCTATCCTAAATTTTGACATATTGATACCCAATGTAATTCCAAAATAATAGCTTTTTTTAGAAAACTTATTTTCGTAATTAAAAGAGCCGCCCTGTGCTTGGGCTTGTTGCACGAAAGTGCCTATCAGCAAAAAAAGAATTACTTGGTAGCGGTGTAAATGGAACAAATTCCTAACGAAAGTTTTGTGCATTGTGCGTTTTTTAGTCCTATGTCTGTTAGCAAATCCAAGAAGTCTTGCCCTTCTGGAAAGGCTTGTACAGATTCATATAAATATCCGTAGGCTTTTTTGTCCTTGGATGTGAGTTTACCAATAAAAGGCAAGATATACTTAAAGTATAAATTAAATAACTGTTTGAAAGGGAAAATGGTTGGTTTTGAAAACTCTAGCACCATCATTTTGCCACCAGGGCGCAATATTCTTGCCATGTCTTCGAGTCCACCCCGTACATTGGCAAAATTACGCACGCCAAAAGCTGCCATAGTTGCATCAAATGAGTTATCAGCAAACGGCAAATGTTCAGAATCCCCTTCTTGTAGAGTTATAACGTCGTCTATACCTAGTTTTTGTATCTTTTTGTCACCAACTTCCAACATTTTAACAGAAATATCAATTCCAACTATCTTATCGGGCTGCAATTGCTTCTTTGCTTCTATTGCCAAATCGCCTGTTCCCGTAGCAACATCTAGTATTGTTTTGGGCTTGTCTGCGGCAAGTGCTGCTATTGCTTTCTTTCGCCAACTGCGGTCAATTCCTAACGATAGGAAGTGATTAAGAAAGTCATAATATTTTGCAATATTATTAAACATCGAAGACACTTGATTCTTTTTTGCCGCCTGTTCTTCGTAAGGTTTTACGGTCTCTGCTTTGATTTCGTTTATACTCATTATAGTTGTTTGTTTGGTGTAGGCTACTCGCCTACCAAATATCGCAAAAAGTGCGTTACACTAATAATTTAAGCTATGCTTGCTGTTTGTAGGGACATTTTATCGCCCTTATATTAATTCTACTTTAGAGCGTATCCGCTACTTTTCTAGAGTAGCTGTGCTTCATTTTGATACAACTTGTTTATCTTTGCATTTCATGTTAGACATAATCAAGAGATAAGCAGGATTATCTTTGGTGTCACAAAAATAACATTTTATCTCTTAGAAAGATTACTCACTTTCAAACATTTGACAAAAATATGCTGATTCATCACGCTAAATATACTTCTAGCCACACTAAGCTGGAGCAATGTCCTGTTGCTGACCGTCCCGAATATGCTTTTATTGGGCGCTCTAATGTAGGCAAATCTTCGTTGATCAATATGCTTTGCGACCACAAGTCGCTCGCCAAAACATCGAGCCAACCAGGAAAAACACAAACCATCAATTATTTTGACATTGACAAAACCTGGTATTTGGTCGATTTGCCGGGATATGGTTACGCTCGTATTGCGGAACGTACTCGCCAGCATTGGAAAAAAATGATTCACTTCTATATGCGCAATCGCACCACCATGCAATGTGCTTTCTTGCTAGTTGACACTTGCGTGCAACCACAAGAAAAAGATATTGAGTTTGCCAACTGGATGGGCAAAAATGGGATTCCGTTTGTAATCGTATTCACCAAAACAGATCGCAAAAAATCCATCAAACGCAAAGAGTTTTTAGATGCCTTCAAGACTGAATTTTTGAAACATTGGAGCAAAATGCCTCAATATTTCTTTACTTCTTCGGAGCTACGAGAAGGCAAAGAAGAATTATTGGATTTCATTGGTAGCATCAATGACAGCTACTACGAAGCCCAAGCTGCCGCCAAAAAAGAACAAGACGAACAAACCGATCATTGGATGTAATCCTAATGCTCCCGACTACTTGCTACTTTTTTGATTTGTACACCAACGCTACTTTGTTTTGAAAACTTCTGTCTCTTTTAAGTCTATCCTGCAACTTTCGATTCCCATCATGATTGGTTCGGCTGTGCAGAATTTGATTACCCTCACCGATACTATTTTTTTGGGGCGAGTGGGCGAAATAGAACTTGGAGCGATTGGATTGGTAGGCGTTTTTTACTTGATGATTGCTTCTATTGGCTATAGTTTTTCCAAAGCAGGGCAAATTATGATTGCCCGACGAGTCGGCAGAAAAGAACTGCACCAAATTGGTAGTATCACCTATTCGATGGCTGCTTTTTCGCTCGTGCTTGCCTTCGGACTGTTTCTGTTTATGCAGTTTGGAGCAGATGCTTTCTTTGGTCTTTTTCTCAACGACCAAGACATTTATCGAGCCTGTATCGACTACTTATCGTATCGGTCTATTGGTATCTTTTTCAGTTATGCAGGGGTTATTATTGTAGCCTTATATACGGGTGTTGGCAGGACTACCGTCATTATTTACAATGCTTTGGTATTAGGTTTGGTCAATACCGCCCTCAATTATGGGCTAATATTTGGCAAGTGGGGACTACCCGAAATGGGGATTGCTGGAGCTGGATTGGCGAGTACTATCGCCGAAGGCTTGGCTTTTTTTGTGTTCATTATTTATATACTACGCGACAAAAAAGCGAGAGCGTATGGTCTATTTGAAATGCCTGAAATCGACCTGCGTAATATTCCGTTGCCTGCCAATACAGACGAAATTCCACTAGATAAAATTAGCCCCATAAAGCACACCAAAATTGACTTGACGATTATCAAAAGTCAGCTCAAATTGTCAATGCCTATTGTATTGCAGTCTGTTGTGGGTATGGGTTCTTGGTTTATCTTCTTTGTTATTGTCGAAGACATGGGCAAGACACCATTGGCAATTTCCAATATTATGCGTGCCGTTTATTTGCTGTTCATGATTCCCTGCTGGGGTTTTGCTTCAGGTGTCAATACGATTGTCAGCAATTTGATTGGCAAAAATCAAAAAGAAGAAGTTTTTGCCGCTACGACCAAAACGGCTTTTTTGTGTTTTGTTTGTACCATGCTATGTACGACTATGCTGTGGTTTTTCCCAGAATACGTATTATCTATCAGTACCGATGATAGCAACTTGGTAGCTGCTTCTGCTCCTCTTATTCCTATCTTATCTATTGTATTGGCAGTCTTCTCGATTGGAGCCATCTACTTCAACGGCTTAGTCGGAACAGGTGCCACCAACCAAGCCCTTTGGTTGCAGATCGCTTGTGTTGTACTGTACTTATCTTATATTTATATTGTGGTACACGTCCTCAATGCAGGGCTTCTTGTTGCTTGGATGGCAGAGTTTTATTATTGGGTTGCTTGCTTCTTGCTTTCTATTTGGTACTTGCGTTCACGCAAATGGTACACCATTAAGGTATAAGGTTCTATTGCAAAACGCTTCGCTAATCTATCAGAGACTAGCGAAGCGTTTTATATTTCTTAGAAGCGTACACTTTTTAGACTTGCCTTACAATTGCTTATTCAGTCCGTCCAACTCTTCTTTGGTCAAGTCACGCCACTGCCCCACTGGAATATCGTCCAGATGGATATTCATAATACGAACACGTTTTAGGCTCACCACTTGATAATCCAAGTATTCGCACATACGACGAATCTGGCGATTGAGTCCTTGTGTCAAAATTATCTTAAAGACAAAACGTTGTATTTTTTCTACTTTACATTTTTTGGTCACCGTATCCAAAATCGGTATTCCATTACTCATTTTTCGGACAAAATCATCGGTAATAGGCTCTGTAACACGCACAATATATTCTTTATCATGGTTGTTTTCTACGCGCAATATTTTGTTGACAATATCGCCATCATTCGTCAATAGAATCAAGCCAGAAGAAGGCTTATCTAGTCGTCCAATCGGAAAAATCCGTTTAGGATGTGCCACAAAATCAATGATATTATCTTCATCTTTGAGGTCAGTCGTACACGTAATCCCTGGGGGCTTATTGAGTGCGATATAAACTAATTTTGGCTTTTCGCCCAATCGTTTGCCATCTATCTTGACCTCATCATCTGGAGCGACTCGGTTACCTTTGGTTGCTATGGTACCATTGAGTTCTACTCTTCCTGCTTCTATCCATTTATCCGCTTCTCGTCTGGAGCAAACCCCTGTACTACTGATATATTTATTGAGACTGATGGTATTGTCGTTGTTCATATTGTTGTTGTTTTGTGGCACGAATATACAACTTTTACTTTTTATTCAAGCGTGCTGTTGTTTACTTTTGTCAATACGTCTATTTTACATTCTAGACTACTCAAAAAGTCCATTTCCGCCAAAATTAGTCCTCTACTCTTTTCACTTCAAACAAGCAATGGTAAGATATTGGAAATATAGACAATTTACCTTCCAAATTCATCCTCCAATGAATAGACACATCGCCTTGCTTCATGGAATACCATCCTTTTTTTTCTGGATAATCAAATTTCAATATTGCATTTTTGCCAAGTTCTGTCAGTTTCTTGCTATTGGAGGTAAACAAGATAGCGGTATTGGTCGTGTCTGATGTACCTCTTCTGTCAATAACTTTTTCTACGATATCATAATAGGCACTTTGATTTGACAACACGAAACCTTTCGTTCTGTATATTTTACAAATAAAGCCTGTGCCATCTTTCAGCAACTCTACGGAAACAGCTCCAATACTTGCGACAACAATTTTTTTCAATAGAAATAATGCAACATTAAATAACACCACCGCAACGATCAATATCAGTTCGTCAAACTTCTGAATGATACAGAGTGTTATCAAAAAAACAAGAATGCTTCCCAAAAAAAACATCATAAAAGTAGAATCAATTCTGAGCTGCTGTTTCTTAGGTACAATTTGATACGCCCCTGTTAATTCACCTAACGAAATGTGTTCCGACACTTTAATTGCTCCATATTTATTCAGCCACATCTTTACTTTCCCTATGAACGACTTTTCTAACTTTTCTATATCATTTTCATTGATTTTAATCGCCGCTTCACATCGGTAAGTGAAGCTCACATTTTCACCCTCATAAACAGGCATTTGATTCATTGGAAATACAAAAGTGAATGGAATTTTTAGTGGCTCGCCTGCGAGTACAGTTGTGGCACCAGCTATCTCAAACGAAGCAACCTCCTTTAGTTGGCTAGACAAACGTCCTCGCATCTCCAAGTACAACTCACCTTCTATTCCATCAATATGGAGCGTCTTGTCCGATTCTATCAATAAGTAACCTGAAACGGGTTCGGCTACATTGACCTCGTCTATAAATAATTGACCGTTTAGCGTGGATTGGGACATTGAAATTCTTGGTATAAATGGTTAATAATCGCTCTATAATCATCTCCAAATTTACGAATTAGAGCTTGAACCTCCTTTGTAGTAAATACAGCTTCCGTATCTACTATTTTGGTCGCTGCTAAAGTTAATCTTTTGTTCAATATATCTGTAAGAATAACCGCATTAATTCCTTTAAATCTAATACAAAATCTTTTCTTTTTTGCCAATAGACATTCCAATTTTCGATTGAAATGAGTTGTATAAATCACTGTTTTTTTTGCCCTAAACAACGCCACTCGTTCTACGATATTCAAGTGATGAATACTATCTACAAAAATAATCCTTGATTCATGCTCCAATATTCCCTGAAAGGAGGTATTTCCATTCAATGAAAATATTGGATATTGATCCAAATATTGCTGGAGCCACATCAAGTGTGTACTTTTCCCCCTGCCTTTTCGACCCAAAAATTCAATAGCTAAAGATTCACCACTATTAATGCGATTAACCATTTCGTCCAAGTCAAACCGTGGACAAATCGCCTCGTCTATTTCTTCTTCTAGAATTCCAGCAAAAGGATTATATGAATATTTCTTTATCAAAGTTTATTATTTTTTAAAAACTCACGAGTACGCAAGATAGCATTTGTGCGCACATTGGTATAAAAAAGATTGTAATCTCCTACATGATAGTTTTGTTGTCGAAACAACTTGGAAAAAAGCATTTTGGGTTTCCCCACCCAAAGAACAGGACCATGAACTTGGGCATCAAATAGCTTTTTGCGCAGTTTATTGAACCCCAAAAGCACCGCTCCTTTATTTTCTTCGTATCCTGCATACGTCGTATCCGCTTTCCAGTTGAGCGGATTGACACAAACATCTTCTGTGCTAATCCATTCAGGAACAAATCCTTGGTCATACGTTCGCCAAGTAACATAACAGCCCGTCTGTTCGGCAGTTGTACCCAAGGCAATATTTTCATACTCTTCTTTATCAACTCCCCAACCTACAATATAAGCGGCTATAAGTTGTTGTTGCAAAGGTTTGCCATCGACCATTTCTGTCAACAATTGTTTGAGGTGTCTAGAGCCTTGACTGTGCCCTGCCAATATAAAAGGTCGTCCATTGTTATGGTTTTTTAAGTAATACTCAAAGGCGGCTTTCACATCTTGGTAGGCGATTGCCAATGCTTTTTCGCCTTCCTCTATATTGGGCTGAAAAAAGCTACGTAAGTGTGCTTGACGATAACGAGGCGCATATATTTTCCCTGCTTGATTAAATATACTTGCTTGATATTTGATGGTAGTTTTATCTACTTCTTTATTCATGTCCGCATCTTTTACATCTGCATTCCAGCCATATTCATTTTCAGGTGTTTTCGTAAAAATAGTTGGGTGTAGAAAAAACACATCTGCCTGTTCGACCAAATTGGTCGTTTGCTTACGCAACGGACGTGGAATAGCATCAGAAGGGTCTTCCTTGCTAGGGTGTGCCGCCCAATTGTCTAGCTCGCTATAGTTGGGGACTAATGGTTGAGCAATGCTGTCAAATTTGGCGTAGGGCGTTTGAGCATAAGCCAGTTGTTGGGTAGTAGCCATAAAAAAAGTGATTGAAATACAGATAATGTGCGTGAATTGATTCATGATTGATATTGATAGTAAGAGACTGTTTATTAGACATTATTACATGTTTAAAAAGTGCTGATTAGACACCTTCTAAAAATAGTTCTACAAAGCTTTTTTAGTTGAAAATTTCAATGCAAAAAAAAGTCTGTTCCCAGTAGTGGAAACAGACTTCTATTATATTTTGTTCAGTAGGCGGTTTTGGCTATGGCCAAACACCCAATGCTAGATAATCACTTCCGATTTTTTGTATGGCATAAACAAACGCTGCGGTACGCATATCCTTAATAGTCGGATTGGCTTTCCAAGTCTGACGGATACCGTTATAAGCAGTAACCATAGTCTCTTCTAGTCCAGAACGCACCAAATCAACCTCTTCTGCGCCAGAAGTAATCATAGCACGTTGAGCCGCTGTCAATTCTTTGCCTGTCATATTGAGGATAGTATCCACCAACAGTTCATAACGATTGCTTTCAAAACGTTTTTGCATACGACCAAAACGCATGTGCGACAAGTTTTTGAGCCACTCAAAATACGATACCGTAACACCACCAGCATTGCAGTACATATCAGGTATAATCAAACAACCTTTGGCAGATAATATATTTCCAGCTTCTGGAGTTACAGGACCATTTGCAGCCTCTGCTATAATCTTCGCTTTGATGTTATGTACATTCTCTTCATTGATTTGATTTTCCAATGCCGCAGGCACTAGAATATCACAATCTAACTCCAAAGCAGACGTTCTGTTCTGCAAAGAGGTAGAACCAGGGAAGCCCAAAATAGAGCCTGTTGCCTTACGGAATTTCAATAATTCGTGAATATCAATACCATCTTCTTTGTGGATAGAACCTTCGTATTCTGCTACGCCAATAATTTTGGCATTGCCTTCGTCTTGAGAGATCATACCAGTAAAAGACCCTACGTTACCCAATCCCTGAATAACCATTGTCTTGCCAGCAAGACCAGGTTCTAGACCTAATTTTTCCATATCTTCTGCAAACGAACAAGCCTCACGGATAGCATAATAGACACCACGTCCAGTAGCTTCTGTACGACCTTGTATTCCGTTTTGCGTGACAGGCTTGCCTGTCACACAACCAGCAGCATCAATTTCTCCATGCTTCAGTGTCGCGTAAGTATCCATAATCCAAGCCATTTCTCTAGGACCTGTTCCATAATCAGGAGCAGGCACATCTAGACCAGGTCCGATGAAGTTTTTGCGTACCAATTCAGTTGTATAACGTCTAGTGATTGTTTCCAACTGTCTTTCGGTATATTTTCTACCGTCGATTTTTATACCTCCTTTCGCTCCACCAAAAGGAACATCTACTACGGCACATTTGTAGGTCATCAGTGCAGCCAACGCCATCACTTCATCTTGATTGACCCCCATACTAAAACGAATACCACCTTTGGTAGGCATTCTATGATTGGAGTGTTGTACACGATAGGCTTCAATTACTTCAATATTGCCATCAATGTTGACAGGAAAACGCATCGCATAAATCGAGTTGCAAGCCTTGATTTGCTCTAACAACCCATTGGGTAATCCTGTGTGAGGTGCAGCCTTATCAAAATTCTGCTCTACTCCCTCAAAAAAGCTATAATCTGACATAGTTCCTTTATTAAGTTTTAAACGTAAAAGGTTTATTAAGTATTATTGGTATTTGGCTTATCTCTATATACGAGCAGCCATTTTTTTTTTATTGTTCCTCTTCCAAATAATCTTGCTGTGCTTCCAAGCGAGCTAATCGACGTTCTAATACTACCAAAAATATAATAATGGTAATAAATAAAATTAGCAAAACGCCTACTACTACATATATTTTACCAATGTTGGCAAAAAAATCACCGCCATTGTTTTGAGCCATTGCCCCAAAAGGTAAAGCAGTTAAAAGCGCACTCAAGAGTATTGTGTTTAAGATCTTCTTCATTTGTTGTGGTAAAAATGGTGTTTTTTTTAAAAAAAAAGAATTTTTCCAAATTTTATTTCATTTATAAGCTAAAATTTTCGCTTATATTCTGATACTTAACATTTTTTAGCATCCATATTGCCTCCCAAGACAATCATTATTACAGTTGATCCAACTGCTTATATTTGATTTTTTCTATTCGTGTCAATATATCTGCGAACCAAAATCCCATCAATATCCAACCAATAACGGCAGGATAAAAGATAGCACGCATTGTACTATCCAAATCATAGGTATTGAATCCTGGATTGCCCGTGGCACCAGGGTGCAAACTATCGACCATACGAGGTACTACATACAGCAATGGTATGAGTGTTGCGAAAGCAAATATATTATAGATAGCCGATATTCTGGCTCGTTTATCGGTATCGTCAAAAGAACTTCGCAGAACAAAGTACGCCAAATAAATCAACAACGCAACTGCTGTTGTATTTTGTTTGACATCAAACGACCAATACGCTCCCCAAGTATGTTTTGCCCACAAAGCTCCTGTCGCAATCCCAATCAGCCCGTACATCAACCCAACTACTGCCAACGAATTGGCTCGTATATCGTATTGTATTTGCTCTGGCTTGCGCAATTGTAGAATGCTATAGATAACCGATGTGAACAAAATTAGTAGCATTCCGAACCACATCGGTACATGATAATACAAATTTCTGATGGTTTCTTGCAGAATATTGAGATAAGGATAGCTAATATTGGGATTGGGTGTGTAGGCAACCACTTCGCAAAAATCATCTGCTGCGGGTGCAGCTCCTACTACTTGCTCAATATAAACAGCCGATTCCAAGACGGCAATCCCTTTTCCTTTGTCTTCTATCTCTAGTAATGGGAAAGGCATTTTTTCGCCATCTTTGGCTTTCGCCAATGGCAATTTGCCTGTCGGAATATCAAAAAACAAAGTCAGAGATTGAGCATCATTGACGACTACTCGTTCGGCACAAATCGCTACATTGCTATCCAGCCTGATTCGACTCTGTATAGCTGTCGCATCGGTATAATCAGAATTATAAGCCTCTACATCAATTCTAGCTTCTTGCCCTGCCTTGACTTTGAGCTGTTCTACTTGATACACTCCTGTATTGAGCGGAACGAGCATACCCGCTGCTATACTATACAAAACTAAAATTGCCCCTATGACCTTGAGTATATTGTTCATGTTTTTTATTTGCTTGGCATCTAGCTACTCCTCAAAGTAGCCTTCTGAAATGATTGCCAAAGCTACAAGATTTTTTGAGTATTGAGCATAATTTATTGCCATAATATGGTCAAGTTATTCAAAAATAAAAAGCAAACCATTCTCCTGATTCGGAATGGCTTGCTTGGTCTGCAATAGTATCTATTGCAATTTATTTTATTTAGCTTACGCCAAATCTATATCTTTATTCAAATAAACATCTTGCACAGCATTGATAAGCTCAACACCTTCTTTGAGCGGCTTCTGGAACGCTTTCCTGCCCAAAATTAAGCCCATACCACCTGCACGCTTGTTAATAACAGCCGTTTCTACGGCATCTTGCAAGTCATTGCCACCAGCAGCACCACCAGAGTTAATCAATCCAATTCTGCCCATATAGCCGTTTGCTACTTGGTAGCGACACAAATCAATTGGGTGGTCGGTTGACCATTTGGAATACATACTATCGTGCGTTTTGCCAAAGTTAATGTTTTTGAAACCACCATTATTAGTTGGCAATTTTTGCTTGACAATATCTGCCTGAATGGTCGCTCCAATATGATTGGCTTGACCTGTCAAATCAGCTGCTGAGTGATAATCTACACCATCTTTTTTGAAACCGCTATTACGTGTATAGCACCACAAAATAGTCGCCATGCCCAATTCGTGTGCATAATCAAACGCCTCTGCTACTTCCACAATCTGACGATTGGAGTCTTCGCTACCAAAATAAATAGTTGCTCCTACTGCTACAGCACCCATTTCCCATGCGTTCTTGATAGAACCATACATGATTTGGTCGTACTTGTTAGGATAGGTAAGCAACTCATTGTGGTTTATCTTGACGATAAACGGTATTTTGTGTGCATACTTGCGGGCTACAGAAGCCAATACACCATAAGTACTCGCTACGCCGTTGCACCCTGCTTCTATTGCTAGCTTAACAATATTTTCGGAATCAAAATACTTAGGGTTGGGAGCAAAAGAAGCACCTGCGGTATGCTCCAATCCTTGATCGACAGGCAAAATAGAAACGTATCCTGTATCTTGCAAACGACCGTGTCCGTACAAGGTAGCCAAACTACGTAGCGTCTGAATACTTCTGTTAGAACCTGACCATACGTCGTCTATGAAATTAGGACTAGGTTGGTATAATTCTTTTTTGTCGAAAGTGGTACATTGGTGTTGGAGAAGATGCTTTGCTTTTTCGTCTCCCAAAATTTTAGTAATCTTATCTAAAGACATGAAATCCTAATTTATAATGATGTAAAGTAGAGTTAAGTGGTAACAAATGTATATTGTTATTACATAAATCTATAATATATTTTGTAGTGCCGCTAAAATAGCGTTTTTTTGTGGAAGTAGAAAGCATTGGTTGAGCAATGCTAAAAAGTTTTATCTTTAATCTAAAAAAGTTCCCCGTTCTTAAATAAAAAAAAGTACCTTAGTTATGTATAAATGAAAAGGTCATCCTATTTTCATATTTCGCCAATCACTAAAATAAAAAATTCCCAAATGAGACATACTACTTTATCTCAAATAACGACCTTTTTATGCGGTTTCCTGCTGTTAAGTTTAGCACTTAGTAGTTGCGAACACAAAATCAAAAAGCCTGTTATTACGATGGATAGCATCTTGGCTGCCATTCCTGATTCGCTACACAAAAGCGTTGATTTTTATGCTTCTGATAGTCTGCTGGTACGGGCTAATTTGTATTTCCACTCCAAGCAGTTGCCCAATATTGTATTCTGTCATCAAGCAGGGTTCAATAAATTTGAGTATGACTCTATTGCGGAGGCAATACACCTACAAGGCTACAATTGCTTAGTACTAGACCAGCGCTCTGGTGGCACGATGCACGATGGTGACCGCTCTTACCCCAACGTAACGCACGAACGAGCCATAGCGGCTAACAAACCAACGGATTATGTTTCTGCAGAACGAGATATTCAAGCGGCTATTGATTACCTATACGATATGAATGGTAGAACTCGAATCGTACTATGGGGCAGTTCTTATTCTGCTACTTTGGCACTTCATATTGGCTTGCGCAATTCAAGAACTGCTGGAGTTGTTGCTTTCAGCCCTGGAGATTATCTCAAAGATGACAGCCGAGACTTTTCCAAAGTAATAAAAAATACCCTCAAGCCTTATTGGCTAGCCTCTTCAAGAGAAGAAGCTCCTGCTATTACGGCTATATTGGACACCGCTACGCTTGATAGTACACACGTCCAGTTCATACCGACATTAGAGGGCAAACACGGCTCCAAAGCATTGTGGCTAGACAACCCAGGGCAAGAAGAGTACTGGGAATCGCTATGGAAATTCCTTGATAATGTCCGAACATAAGGTGACTTAATAACAAATCACCCGTCCTAACTAAGAACAGGTCTAACAATTATACTGATTTGTAATTTTAAACATGTTCTTAGCATTTTATTTTTTATTCCCAACCCGATAGGTTTTTATTATTCTTACACTAATACCTATCAATTAGATTACTAATAATTATGAAAAATTATAACCTATTTATTCTCTGCGGTCTAAGTCTTTCTCTATTATTTTCATGCAATGGAGAGGAGGCAAAAAAAATAACTATTACTGACCTAAAAGACTCTACTAGAGCTCAAGAACAGAACGAAACTGTGGTGCAAGAATTACAGTTTTATGACGAGCATGATTCCGCTATTAATCAAGAAAGGTTCAATCAAAAGATAGCTTCTGGTATTTTTCTTCCTTTAGAAACAAAATCTATAGGAGGACAAAACGAAGTCCATTTGATTACGCTCGAAAGACATGCTCGTAATCTAGAAGAAATGGAAGTTCCAGATTTTAGCCTAAGTGATTTGAATGGCAATACTTACAACCGAAAAAATACACTCGGAAAAGTAACCGTCCTTAGTTTTTGGTTTACTTCTTCGCCACTCAATGTCAACGAAATCGGCAAACTCAACGAATTGGCATTGCAATTCAAAGAAAATAATAAAGTATTGTGGCTCGCCGCAGCACTAGATAATGCCGATCAACTCTCTCGCTTTCTCAAAGACAAAGGTTGGGCGTTCCGTTTCGCTGCCGACCAAGAAAAACTAGCCATTGAGTTTGGTGTATTGACGTACCCTACTCATCTTATCATTGACCAAAAAGGTCAGATTGTTAGAGCACTGGTCAGAAATGGCGACTCTGCCGCTGCTATCGCTCAAAAAATCAACTCACTACTCTAACAGCAAAGTGGTCTTGTTTTTAAAGCAACGCTTATTTTTTCCAAAAAATGACGCTAGCTAAAAAGTGTCCGTTTCCAAGATTTTTATTATGAATTTACCCATCAAGTTTCCAACATTACTATTGGCTTCCAAGTCGCCTCGACGCAAAGATTTGCTCACTCAATTGGGTTTGAAATTTGAAATCGTACTACAAGACGTGGTAGAGGACTACCCGAATACACTGCCCAAAAATGAAATTCCAGAATACCTCGCTATTAAAAAAGCGACTGCCGTACAACAGCACCTACAAGAACATCAAGTCATTGTAGCTTCTGATACGATTGTATTGATGAATGACACAGTTTATGGCAAACCAAAAGATGCTGCCGAAGCGTACAAAATTCTGTCGGAACTCAGTGGTAAATCTCATCAAGTAATTACAGGTGTTTGCCTCATGGACAACTACAAATGTGTTACCTTTGCAGACACGGCTACTGTTCACTTAGCAGCACTCACAACAGCAGAAATCAAATTTTATGTTGATAATTATCAACCGTTTGACAAAGCTGGTGCTTATGCTATCCAAGAGTGGATAGGACTCGCCAAAGTAGAAAAAATAGAAGGTACTTACAATACAATTGTAGGGCTACCGACGCAAAAATTGTATAAAACACTGGTAGAAGAGTTTTGCACTCATGAATAAGGTCTAAAATCAAAAATGAAAGCTACCCAATCGTGGATAGCTTTCATTACAAAAAAGATTTCTTATTGATACTCATATATCACCAACTCCTTACTACCATAATTGATAACATAAATGCGCTGATCCACTTGTAGCACATCAGTAGGTTTTTCCAACTGTTCTGTTATAGTTTGTTGCAAGTTGCCTTCCAAATCGTACACCAATACTCGATTGTTCTCAAAGTCAGTGGCAAACAGCTCTTTTTCGTTGACGTAAATACCTGTTGTAGCATTCATTTTCTCCGCTTCGCCTATCGTTTGCAACCATTTTCCTTGTTTGTCCAATACCTGTACTCGATGATTGTAGGCATCTGCTACATATATTTTATCGCCCATCAACTGTACGTCCGTAGGATAATGAAACTGCCCATTTTCTTTTCCTTTCTCTCCAAAAGCGACCCAATTTTCGCCTTCATTATACCAAATTTGATGATGATAAAAATCAGCTACTGCTCGTGTCGTACCTTGCACACTGATAGACGCTGGAGCATCTAACTGCTCCATTGATTCTTCTGTTTTTTGATTGCCATCAAACCTACTAATGACATCTTTGCCATATTCTGGAATATAGATATAATCGGCATCACTATCCAAGTGCATCGGACGCTCCAAATCTTGTAATACTACTTCTATAGTACCTGCTTTTGTTAGCTTTACCAATTGGTTATTGTCGCCATCTGCAATCCATAGGTTTTCCTTGAAATACGTCAGCCCGATTGGAGCAATTGTATCCAAATCAATACGTTCTACCTCTTGCCATTGGGCAGCTATTGAAGGTGTTTCTACTGCTATTTTTTCTGTTCCCTTAGGGCTGTCACAGCCTATCATTATCAGTAGCACGGCTACCAACAATGTATTATGATATACATTCATCTTTTGTTGTTTGGTTAGTTTGTCTAACAAAAAGTAGATTGATTCGCCTGAAGCAACCCAATCTACTCGATTTATTATAGCTATTATTTGAGGCGTGGATATTGGCAACAGCCGTGCAAGTTATTGTACGTCTTATTGCTCGCCTTCACATCAGGGGTATCGTGTCCTGCTTTCGCAATCGCTTGTTCTACCTGTTGTACCGTAGTACTATTCGACAAAAGCAAGGTAAGCTCCTGCGTATTTTTGTCCCAAGTGGCACCCTGTACCCCTGTTACCGAATTAGCAGCTTTTTCAATACGAGCTTTGCACATATCGCAATTGCCTGCGACGGTCACGGTCGATTTTTGGTTAGCTTGAACCGCCTTTTTGGTAGTCACCACTTCTTTTTTAGTCGTTTCGATACTCCCATCACTTCTATTGATGACAACACTAACGGGCGTATAACCTGCTGCTTCTACTTGCTTTTCAACTGCTGCAATAGTCAGCTTTTCGGCTGCAGGATACGTAAACGTAAAGTTGCCCGTTTCCATGTCTATTTTAGGATTTTTGAGCCCTTTCCATTCCTTAAATTTTTTCTCCAATCCATAGGCACAAAATGGACAGCCCAAGCCATCTACTTGCACCAAAAAATTATCTTTTTCATTATTCTGAGCTTGTACATTGTTACTGCTCATTACGATTAGTAGCATCGCTGCTAGCATTATTATATATTTCATGTTTTTTGTTTTTAATTTTCCTAAAAAAAAATTGTACCTAGAGTACATATCGCATACCTAGATAGATACTGTACTGTCTTCTTTTTGCTTCTTCCATTTGTTGCCACAAAGGCAATTGCAACGCAGCTTCAAAGGTGAATCGACCTTTGGCGTACTGTATTCCTTGTCCGTACAACACCATAAAATTGGCTTGTTCGACAAAATAAGAAGCTTGATATTCAAAAAATAAATTGACTTGATTGACAGGATAACTAGGCTTGAGGAGTGGCAATCCAATCCCTGCTTTCAAACGAACTTCGTCTTGCAAATTGAGTGGACTCCATTGATACCCAAGCTCACTAGAAATACCATATTTGATACTTTCGTAACCTGCTACAATACCATAATAGCCTTGATACAAGCCTGTACTCATACCTTCCAAATCCAGTTTTTTGCCTGTAGGTAAGGTTTGCAGTGTTTTTGCAACCATACGGAACGTCTTGCCCGTGCCATCTTTTCTATAAAACTGGTATTTGTAGAGCAATTCGATATCGCCTAGTGTTGTTCCTCCGCCTCTAGCATCTTGATCGGCAAAATGATAATTGACCATAGGAATATAGACCCCAACCAACATATTGGAAGTAGGTAAATAATGTACCATAGCTGGCAATCGCCAAAAAATTCCTTCGTTTGTTTTTCTGAATTCTGTTAGTGTCTTGAACACCGCTCGATTAGCACCGAGCATAATCGGTTTGTCCCCTAATATAGGAGGTCCCTGAGCGATTGCAGTGGTACTACTCCAACATAGAATAGTCACACACAATGCCCGAATGATTGTCGTCATAAGGTTGTTAATTTTGTCTTCTAAATAGATGGATCTCCTTGCTTACGAATCTATTCGCAATCAAAGTCTACTAGTTCGCATTAGTGGCTAATGCTTTTGCATTGCCATCAGGCAACACCGACAAAATTCTATAAAAGGAAAGATTGCACCCAAATAAATACTGCCGCTGACCGCTGAAAAAGTGGTGGGCTGTAATAGCGATGTACAGTAGGTACAAGTTCAAAAAAATTGTATAATTGATAGCTATCCGCAGCTACTTTGATAGCACCACTTGACAACAAATCTATATCAAATCCTCCTTGATTGACAATCGGCAATTCTTCTGCTGTTTGCAATACTGTTTTGGTAGCTTCGAACTGAACTTTGCCAGCACAACAACAATTGTCAGTTAGCTGGCTAGTTGTTTTTGACAAATTGATATTGTCGGAAGTCTCAGATGGTATACTACAACAACTTTTTGCAGTTGCTTTGGTGTGTTTTGTACAACTAGTTGTAACAACAGCAGCTGATAGTTTGCACTTACAATCAGATAACAACATAGGACTCCCCACCGCTAACACCAAAACTAATAGTGCTAGTAAGGAAGAAATAAGTCGATATGTTGTTTGTTTTTTCATCTAGTACAAATGTACTCCAATTTTGATCGTATTGTTTACACAATTGAGGGTAGGAATTATATAATTAGGGGAAGACTACACGGAAGTTTTATAGCATGATCATCATCGCTATTGCCATTACGACCATCGCTACATCTTCAATAATCGTAATCGTGGACATGGGCAAATTGAAAACATCGCCCAAACAGGCACATTTTATTTTTTGCTTATTCAGATTGCTCTGAATGACCCCAATACTACTGATACCTAATATAATAGCGGTAGCAAGATTGGTATAAAAAGGAAAGACATTAACGAGGTACAAAATCCCTAAAGTTAGTTCTACAAAAGGATACACATAACCCCAACCTTTCCAGCGAGCAGCTACCACATCATACATCTGATAAGAGTTTGCAAATCCACTAATATTGAGTATTTTGAAGAAAGAAAATACGACAAAAAAGCCCGCCATAAAATGACGCATCAACAGCATAAATGAAAATTGCTCAAAAGGGTATTGCACCAATACCGAAACCAACAGAATATAACCTACTATCAAAAAAAGTGGTTGATAAGTGGACCATTTGAAATCGCTAGAATCTGGCTCACCTGAATTATCTGTTATTTTCTGGATTGGCTCTACGGGAGTAGGCTCCAACGGCACAATCTTATATTTGCCAGTAGCCGCTTGTAGTGTTTCTAGCGGAATATTTGTTTGTTGTTCCACAGTTGTTTCGCCTGTTGGCAAATCAATCGTTACGGCAGACACTTCGGGAAGTGCCAATAGCCCATTTTTGACCGTATTAAGGCAGCCATTGCAAGTCATGCCCGTTACTTTATATTGCTTTTTCATTTGTTTTATTTTTTGTTCTAGTACAAATATAAAACAAATGCTATCCCTTTGTTTACATCTATCAGGGCATATTTTATAGAATTATGACAACACTCAAAATTTATCTAAAAAGTGCCGTTTTCCATCTGCTTGTTTCTTAAATTGACTAGCCGTTTCACCTACTATTTTTTTGAATTGAGCAGAAAAATGAGCGGTACTACTATATCCTAGCGCTACCGCTATTTGCGAAATTGTCCATTCGTTATTTTGCAATAATTCTTTAGCTCGTTCTATTTTTTGCAAAATAATATAGTATTCTATCGTCAAATCTGTCGCTTTGCTAAACGTCTTACTGAGTGTAGAATAATCCTTGTGCAATGCTGCCACGAGTATATCAGACCAGTTCTGATTGACTTGTTTATCTTGATAATGAATATGATCGACAATCAATGATTTGATTTGATTGGTTAACTGCTCTTCGGGCGTAGAAAGCAGCTCAAAACCTACTTCTTTGAAGCTTTGAGCTAGTTCTTCTCGTTGGGCATCTGTCAGAGGATTGCTCAAAGTGACTGTTCCCAACACAATTTTGGTATAATCAATTGATTGGTGGACAAGTAGTCGCTCTACGGTGGCTATGCAGCGTGGGCAAACCATATTTTTGATAGACAACAATTCCATATTAATATTTAGATTCAGAATACTATTTTGTTAATGACTTAACCACCATATTGCGTACAAATTCGCTTCTGCGTTTATAACCATCTACATCGAGCATCAATTTATCATAAAAAGTTAGTCCTTCGTTGACAATAATCAAATAATCGGCAATATCCTCAGCTGTTCCTTCCTTGATTACGCCAGTATCCAACCACTCTTGTGCGAAGGGTTTCACTTCTTCTCTAAATCGGTTGTACATCATCTGAAAACGCTCCCGAATACGTTCGTTGCGAGTAGATAAGTAATAACAGGCATAAAATACGGTCTGCTCCGAAAAATAGAACCATTCTTCGCCATATAAGATATTAATAAGCGTTTCAAATCGCTCTTGTGGTGTTTTGGAATTGAGTAAATCGCCCTTGAAAGAATCTTCGTATCGACTCAACAAAAAATCGACAAAAGCCACTACAATTTCTTCTTTTGTTTTGAAATAATGAATCAACAAACTTGGATTGACATCCATTTTGTCGGCTATTTTGGCAATCGAAGCATTTTCGAAACCTTCCTCTTTTAGCACTTCATAAAAACACTCTAGTATTTCCTTTTTGCGCACCTCTGCTTTGCTCTTTCGTCCCATTGCTATCTTTTTTGTATTCTAATCTGTGTGGTATAATTGGTGTCTATTGTCGGCAAAATAAGCATTTTTTAGAGCTTGTTGCACTTCTAGTTACAAATTATTGCCCACTAGGTTGCACAAATAGTCATCAAGTTGTATTAATTGCTACTTTCGCTTTCGCTAAATCTTCAATTAATTAGGCTTTTGTAGTCAAATTTCGTTTATTTGCTAAAACTATACTAGTCTTCGACTAGCTCATACGATTATCGAACAACTATTAGCGTTATTTTTTGACTTTACGAACGATAAAAATAACCGCCAAAACATAGAGACCAATATGACCAACCACTTATTGCAAACAAAAATAGACGATACTGGAATTGCTACACTAACGATACAGATGACCGAGCAACCCACCAATTTATTTAGTATCGCTTTCATTCAAGCTTATATCCAAGCTGCCACTGAATTGATACAAAATGATGCTGTCAAAGGTATCGTTGTCACTTCTGGTCATCGTGATTTTATGGCAGGTGCTGATCTTAATTTCATTAGCAATCCTCCCGCTGATCAAGAAGGTTTATTGCGTGACTTGCTACAAGCTCATCAAGGCTTTCGACAGCTCGAACAAGCAGGCAAACCGATAGTAGCAGCCATCAATGGCAATGCTTTGGGTGGCGGATACGAATTGGCATTGACTTGCCATTATCGCATCGCACTCAATAGCCCCAAATTGCGTATTGGATTACCTGAAACAACGCTTGGTTTATTACCGGGTGGCGGTGGCACACAACGTTTGTGCTACTTAATTGGCATTCCTAAAGCGACACCTTATATACTACAAGGCAAAACTTTTGTGGCAGCACAAGCCAAAGCAGAAGGATTGGTAGAGGAATTGGTAGACAATGAACTCAACTTAATAGCTGCTGCCAAAAAATGGATTATCGAAAACCCTGCTCCTGTCCAACCTTGGGACAACAAGCGATACCGCATTCCGCAAGGGGGTATTATGGAACCTGCTGCCGCTCAAACCATGATGGGCAGTATTGGCAATTTGCGTAAGCAAACCCACGGACACTACCCTAGTGCCAAATACGCCTTGGCGTGCATTCACGACGGTATGCAATTGCCGATAGATAGAGGATTGGAGATAGAAGCACGCTATTTTGTCAAATCTCTGTACTCCAAAGAAGCACAGAATATGATTCGCACAGGATTTTTTGCGATAAATGAAGCGAAAAAAGGAAAAACGAAACCCAAGGGATACGATTTCTATAAAGTAAATAAATTGGGTGTATTGGGTGCAGGCATGATGGGTGCGGGTATTGCTTATGTTTCTGCCAAGGCAGGAATGCAAGTCGTACTCAAAGATACGACTCTCGATATTGCTCAATTAGGAAAAGATTATTCCAATAATATTCTACAAAAAAAATTAGCGAAAGGTCGTATTACGCCTGAGCAAACAGAGCAGCTTCTAGAGAATATACACCCCACCACGGACGCAAGCGATTTATCGGATTGCGACTTGATTGTTGAAGCGGTATTTGAGAACGAAGCCCTCAAAAATAAAGTAACCAAAGAAGCAGAAGCACAATTGGCAAGCAATAAAGTATTTGCTACCAATACCTCTACTATTCCGATTACACAATTGGCTAATGCTAGTAGAAATGCCGAACAATTTATAGGGATTCATTTCTTTTCGCCTGTTGATAAAATGCCGTTGGTAGAGATTATCAAGGGCAAAAAAACAAATGCCCGTGCGATTGCAGCAGCGATAGATTATGTGACTCAAATTGGCAAAGTTCCGATTGTCGTCAATGACAGCCGTGGATTTTTCACCTCTAGAGTTTTTGGCGTATTTATTGGCGAAGGAGCTTTGATGTTAGCAGAAGGAACGCCTGCTACTTTGATAGAAAATATTGCGAAACGTGTAGGAATGCCTACGGGTCCATTGGCAGTAACCGACGAAGTTTCCTTATCGCTTTGTATTGATGTACTAGACCAAGAAGGCAAAGAAAACAGATCAAAAGCAACTCAAGCTCGCTATGATGTTTACCAAAAAGTAGCGGTCGAAAACCAACGTGCTGGCAGAAAAGTAGGCAAAGGTTTCTATGACTACCCAACTAGTGGCGACAAACAAATCTGGGCAGGTTTGATGCAGTTGTTCCCATTGGCAGAACAGCCGCTGGAAGCCGATATTATTGGCAAACGTTTATTGCATATCATGGCACTCGAATCGTACCGCTGCCTAGAAGAAGGTGTACTCCAAAATACAACTGATGGCGATGTGGGTTCTCTCCTAGCCTTTGGTTTCCCTGCTTATACGGGCGGTGTATTTTCGTACATCGACTATGTTGGCTTGACGCAATTTGTAGCCGAATGCGATGATTTTGCGACTCAATTTGGGGAGCGTTTTGAAGTACCTGCTGGCTTACGCAAAATGGCAGAAAGTGGAAAGACTTTTTATTAGCAACTGATGTTAGGCAAGAGATAAATTTTCCAATTGAACAGGTCAATTATATCTCCTCTTCTTTCCATTACCGAAAGAAGCAAAGTCTAGGGCGAATATTACGAACAAGATACTATCACCTTTCAATACTGACTTCAAGGGAATTTTTAGACCTTCTTTTAAGTTAAAATGACTTATTTTGCTACACACAATACGTCATTTGGCTATTTTCACTGGAAACCCTTGAAGTTTAAACGTATTTTCAAGGGATAGTATTAGCTTGTTCTCCATAATGCCCACATTTTCAGTAAGCTTGGTTCCTGAGTGAAATTAGACCAATTTTTTTTCTAACTTACAATCTCGAACTGTACTTGCGTAACATCAGTTATTAACAAAAAAATACTCGTGACGATAAGTTCAAGTTAAAGAGCCACTATTTCGATAAAATAAAGTCTGAGTAAAATAAAATTTTAAAACAGTAAATAGCGATTAGCAACTATTTATATCTATACCATATTTTTTAGATACCGTGTAACTTATGAATTACCTAACAGTAGAAGGCGTTTCCAAATCGTATGGAGATAGAGTACTTTTTGAAGACATTACTTTTTATGTCAATCAAGGAGATAGAGTGGCATTTATTGCCAAGAATGGAACAGGTAAATCCTCCTTGATGAATATCATCATGGAACAAGAAGAAGCCGATGGTGGTTCCGTTTGGCTACACAACAAAGTATCCTTTGGTTACTTGAGCCAAGCCCCCAACCTCGACCCCGAAAGAACCGCTTTTGAGGCTGTTTACAATTCGGATAACCCTGCTATCACAGCGATTACCAATTATGAGAAAGCCATGAAAAACCCTGACGACCAAGAGGCGATACAGGAAGCTATGGCAGCTATGGATAGCAGCCAAGCATGGGATTACGAAATCAAAATTAGTCAGGTATTAGCAAAGCTAAAAATAGACTACCTAGAACGAAAAATAAAAGTGCTCTCTGGTGGTCAGAAAAAACGGATTGCACTCGCTAAAGTATTGATTGATGCACCCGACTTTTTGATACTCGATGAGCCGACCAATCACTTGGATTTGGATATGATTGAGTGGCTAGAAGAATACCTCAAGCAAGGCAAACAGACTTTATTTATGGTGACGCACGACCGTTACTTCATGGATAGCGTTTGCACGCAAATACTAGAATTGGATAATCAAGAAATCTATAAATATACAGGCGATTATGCGTATTATTTGGAGAAAAAAGCAATGCGGGAGGCAAGTTTTGCAGCAAGTACCGATAAGGCAAAAAACTTGTACCGCAAAGAATTGGACTGGATGCGTCGCCAACCTAAAGCAAGAGGAACTAAGGCAAAAGCTCGTATTGACAAATTCTTTGATGTAGAAAAAAAGGCAAAAGCAACAGTAGATAATGATGATGTATTTTTGGACATCAAAATGAATCGCTTGGGTAGCAAAATATTGGAGTTGTACAACTTGAACAAAAGCTATGGCAAGCAAGTTATCTTGAAGGATTTTAACTACAAATTCTCTAAGAAAGACCGTGTAGGAATCGTAGGAAAAAATGGTGCTGGTAAGACTACCCTACTCAACATGATGACAGGCAAAGAACAGCCTGATAGCGGAAAAGTAGTCGTCGGCGATACGCTCGTCATTGGCTATTACACGCAAAGTGGCATGAAAATGAAAGACGAGCAGCGCGTAATAGAAGTAGTGCAGGATATAGCCGAATATATCCCCATGCACGGCGGACAAAAAATAACTGCTCGACAACTCTGCGAACGTTTCCTTTTTGATGCTAAAAAGCAACTTAATTTTGTGTCGAAACTATCTGGTGGCGAACGTAGAAGATTGCATTTATTGACGATTCTGATGAAAAATCCGAACTTTCTGATTCTGGATGAGCCGACCAATGATTTGGATATTATGACGCTCCAAGTATTGGAAGATTTCTTAGTGCAATTCCCTGGTATCGTAGTCATTGTATCGCATGATAGACACTTTATGGATAAGATTGTCGAACATACATTTGTGCTAGAAGGCGAAGGTTATGTGCGAGATTACCCTGGCAATTATTCGGCTTATAGAGCCGTAGTAGAACAAGAAACAATAGCCGCTAGAGCGGAGCAAAAAGAACTATCGAACGACAAACCTGTCGCCAAAAAAGCTAGTCAAATATCGCACGAAGAGCAGAAAGAATTCAAAAAGCTAGAGCGACAGATTGAAAAACTAGAAGAGAAAAAAGCTAAAATATCGGCACAGTTTGCTGATACCTCTCTATCAACCGAAAAAATTACCGAATTGTCCAAAAAATTGAATGCTCTCAACGAAGATCTAGAGGAAAAAGAAATGGCTTGGATGGAATTGATTGAAAAAATGGAGTAAGTTAGAAGTATTTTTGTTATTTTTGCACCTAAGATAATAAAAACGCCCGCATAGCTCAACTGGATAGAGTGTTGGTTTCCGAAGCCAGAGGTTGCAAGTTCGAACCTTGCTGTGGGCACAATTCAATCTAAAGACTTCATAGTCAACCCTTTACCTTTTCAATATACAAGTAGGATTCATTCAAATTGAATCCTACTTTTTTGTATGACTTACTATAAGTCATCATACCAACAAATCAAAAAACAAGCACCATGAGTTTGCTACAAAAATATAATATACAAATCATCTACGAAGATAATCACCTCATAGCAGTCAACAAGCCTGCAGGTTGGTTGGTACAAGGAGATGAAACGGGCGATGTGCCGATTTCGGAGTTTGTCAAGGAGTACATCAAAAAAAGATACAACAAACCTGGTGATGTCTATTTGGGTATCATTCACCGTTTGGATAGACCCGTATCAGGTATTGTTTTGTTTGCTCGTACCAGCAAGGCATTGGTACGCATGAACAAATTATTTCAAGATAGAATGGTTGATAAACAATACGTAGCGGTTGTAGAACACAGACCTCAAGAGCTAGAAGGAACACTCGTTAATTATTTGTCGAAAGACAAGGATAGAAACGTAACAAAAGCCTACACCAGCCAAAAGTACAAGAGTGCAAAACGCTCTGAACTACACTATAAATATTTGGGTGGATTGGCAGATCATCACTTGCTACAAGTGAGCCCTACTACAGGTCGTTCGCACCAAATCCGAGTACAACTCGCCAAAATGGGCAGCGTCATCAAGGGAGACAAAAAATATGGCGCCGCACATTTCAACACCGATAGAGGTACAATTCATTTGCACGCTTATCAGCTTAGTTTCATGCACCCTGTCAAGAAAGAACAGGTCATTATTGAGGCAGATTTGCCCGAAAAAGACCAAGTTTGGCAAATGTATGCGGAATTAATTCCTTATGCTCCTTTCGGGAGATAAGAACGTGTCTAAACAGGAAGTAGCACCACAAATAATCGTGTACGACCAAAGTTAAGACAAAGCCGTTTTTTATTGCTATATTTGCAGCTCACACAATGTTTTTGACAATGACCGATGAGCTACAAACCAAAAGAATAACACAAGTGTTATGGCTGATAGCCGTAACACTTTTTTTGCAGGTTTATCTGAGCTACAACCTCTGGATTCCGATAGATAGAACCTATCCAATCGTACCTTTTTTTGATGGTTTGCCCATCAACTTGGGCAATGGATTAACGAGCTTTTTTTCTGTAGCCATGTTGGGTTGTGTCCTCTCCGCAGCTGTATTTGTCCATTATCGCAAGTGGCTGCTGCCAATTGCCCTTTTTTTGTTGGCAATATTGATACTTGACGACCTCAATCGCCTACAAGTTTGGATATTTATCTACATGGGACTATTGGGGGTTTTGGCAATACACGCTTGGCAAAAACTAACCACTCCAATGGCGTGGCGAAGCCTCCAATTTATAGTGGCAGTTGTTTATTTCTGGACAGGAACCCAAAAACTCAATGCTCATTTTAACGAAAATGTCTATAGCTGGCTTATCGGAATTTTTGAATCCACGGCTTGGCTCAAAGACAATTATCTCAGCACGGGCTACTTGGTAGGTGCCACCGAACTACTGATTGGACTCGCCCTGTTTTGGCGAAAAACACAAAAAGCAGCCGTCCTATTTGTTGCACTATTGCATTTTTCGATTTTGCTCCTCCTCATCAAATACGACGCTTGGAATACAGTTGTTTATCCTTGGAATATTGCTATGATTGTGTTGGTCGTATTGCTTTTTTGGCAGAGTCAACAATCTATTGTAACAGACAAACACAAACGCCCAACAGCATGGGTTTTGCTTTTGTTTGGATTAGCTCCAATCCTTGATTTTGGTGGTTACTGGATGCACGAATTATCTTTTGGAATGTATTCTGGAATTTCGTTAGAAGGACAATTATACTTTGATGATTATGCTGCCGACGATTGTGTCCCTGAAGTATTTTGGGCAGACGACTTGCTCTATCAGAGCAAAGAAGAATCTGCTTTATCGCTTGATGATTGGGCGATGGAAAACTTGAATGTGCCACCTATCAGCACACCTTATGCGTTTCGCACTACTGCTAAAGAATTTTGTGCTTGTCTAAAAAAACATCATTGGAAAGGTGGCTTAGAACTAGAGTACACCCCTCGATGGTCGCAAAATAAACGAAAGGTTCTAATTCCAATGAAAGAACTTTAAGTATCCATAATTTACAAATTGTTGATACCACTTTGCAGTAGTTTTATAGTATTTACTGTACTTTTGCTTTCGCATAACAATGCTACTTATTTCAATAAAATATCTCTATGTCTTACTTATCTAATCCTAATTTAGCTATAATTCCATTGCGTAAGTTTATCCCAAAAAGTCTCTTGTTTGTTTGGTTATCAGTGGCTCTATTTGCCTGCCAAAGGCATACGCACGTAGTCAAAACTGACACAGCTTACTTGCCAATGGGTGACCAAAAGCAAGAAGATTCGACCATAGTCGCTACCATATCGCCTTACAAGCAGAAGATGGAACAAGAAATGAATACCGTGATTGGCACCAACAGCAAGCTGCTCGAACTATTCAAACCAGAATCGCCCTTAGGCAACTGGGCAGCAGATTTGGTCTATGAAAAGACAAGTGAATACCTGGGTTTTATGGAAATAGATTTTGCCCTGCTCAATTATGGCGGCTTACGGATTCCCTCCTTGCCTGCTGGCGATATTACCAAAAGTAAAGTTTTTGAATTAATGCCCTTTGATAATGTACTGGTTGTAGTAGAAATTAAAGGAAGTGAATTGCAATTGCTATTCGATAGAGCGGCACAAGATGGCGGCTGGCCAGTCAGCAAGCACATAAAAATGACGATGCGTGGCGGAAAAGCTCAAGATGTGCGCATCAATGACAAAAAAGTACTGAGCGATAAAATATATAAGGTAGCAACCAATGACTACCTCGCCAATGGTGGCGACCAATGTACTTTCTTGAAAGACAACACCGTCACAAGCAGCAACAAACTATTTAGAAACGCTATTTTAGAATATATTACCACCAAAACAGCAGCTGGTAAAGCCCTCCAAGCCAAAGTAGAAAACAGAGTATTTATACTCAAATAATAGTCTTATGACCAAACAAGAAATAGCCAACGACATCGCTCGCATACTCGAAGGATTTTATGAAGAAGTGCCTATTCCGCTAGACCATACCGACAATTATAGTCTGCTGGTAGCCGTCTTACTGTCGGCTCAATGTACCGATGTTCGGGTCAATACTGTTACGCCACATTTGTTTGCCTTGGCAGACAATCCCTATGATATGGCGAAACAAAATGTGGAAGATATTCGACAAATTATACGTCCTTGCGGGCTTTCGCCTCGCAAATCGAAGGCAATTAAAGAGCTTTCTAATATCTTGATTAACCAGCACAACGGCGAAGTCCCTGCTAACTATGAAGACCTAGAGGCATTGCCGGGAGTAGGTCACAAGACTGCTTCTGTGGTTATGTCGCAGGGATTTGGTGAGCCTGCTTTTCCTGTCGATACGCATATTCATCGCTTGGCGCAACGTTGGAAACTCAGCACAGGCAAAAATGTAGAAAAAACAGAGAAAGATTTGAAGCGTTTGTTTCCAAGAGAAACTTGGAATAAACTGCATTTGCAAATTATATTTTTTGGTAGAGAATACTGCCCTGCTCGTGGGCACAATCCTTACGAATGTCCTATCTGCAGCAAATACGGGCGTAAGACGCTGTTTGATGAATTTGATAAAGCGAAGAAAAAAAGGGAGCAAAAATAATATTAAAAATTCAACACAAAAAGCATGATACTTTCCGACAAAGAAATACTGAAAGAAATAGAAAGCAAACAAATCGTTATTGAGCCGTTTGACAGAACCTGTCTAGGGACGAACTCTTATGATGTGCATTTGGGCAAATATCTAGCGACTTACACCAATCGCATCTTAGATGCCAAACAGCACAACCCTATCGAAACCTTTGAGATACCCGAAGAAGGTTTTGTATTGCAAGCTGGAATCCTGTATTTGGGGGTCACCTTGGAATATACCGAAACGCATAATACCGTGCCTTTCCTAGAAGGAAAATCGAGCGTAGGGCGTTTGGGTATCGACATTCACGCCACCGCTGGCAAAGGCGATGTTGGCTTTTGCAATACTTGGACATTGGAGATTTCTTGTACGCACCCTGTCCGTATTTATGCGGGTATGCCCATCGGGCAATTAATTTATTTTAAGGTAGCTGGCGAAATTGAAAATTATTACAACAAAAAAATAAATGCCAAGTATAACGAGCGGACTATCATGCCCGTAGAATCCATGATGTGGAAAAATAAATTCTAACAAAATACTCTTTGTAAGAACGTGGACATAAGAGCGTATCTAAAGAGTATTTTTTTGTTACAATTTCGCTTATCGCAATTTTTTAGCGATACAAAAACCGCTTAATTTTAAATCCTTGGTGCTTTTGTTTACCTTTGCACCAAAATCATAAGGAATATGTTGAGTATTAGTAATATTGGAGTAAAGTATGGTGATAGAAATGTTTTGGATAACATTTCGTTTGCAATTAAAGATGGTGACCGTTTAGGTCTAGTAGGTAAGAATGGCGCGGGGAAATCGACTTTGCTCAAAATTATTGCCAATCACACCTCTCCTCATGAGGGTTCTATTGCTCGCCCAAAGGGCAGCACGGTTGGTTTTTTGCATCAAGATATGAGTTTGCCCAAGGGCAAAACTGTCATGCAAGAAACCTTGAGCGTACTCGAAGAAGTAAAAACACTAGAAGCAGAGATAGAAGATGTCAATCAGCAGATAGAAACTCGTACCGACTACGAAAGTGAGTCCTACTTGGACCTATTCAATCAGATAGAGGAACTCAACGAGCGATATCGCATGATGGGCGGACAGACCATAGAAGCCGACGCTCAAAAGATATTGACAGGTTTGGGTTTCATGCTCAAAGATTTTGATCGCTTGACCGATGAGTTTAGTGGCGGTTGGCAAATGCGTATTGAGCTTACCAAAATGCTATTGAAAAATCCAGATTATCTGCTACTTGATGAACCGACCAATCACTTGGATATTGAGTCTATTATTTGGCTCGAAAAGTTTTTGGAGACTTACGAAGGTTCTGTTATCGTGATTTCGCATGATAAGACGTTCTTGGACAACGTCACCAATAGAACGATTGAGATTGAATTGGGTAATATTTATGATTACAAATCCAATTATAGCCGCTACTTAGTATTGCGTGCCGAACGTAGAGAGCAGCTACAAAGTGCTTACGAAAATCAACAAAAAGAGATTGCTCGCAAAGAGCGTCTGGTAGAAAAATTTAGAGCGAAAGCGACCAAAGCCAAAATGGCTCAATCGCTGATGAAAGAGCTCAAACGTATGGACGTAATCGAGGTTGATGTGTCTGATGGTTCTAAGATGAAATTGCGTTTTGATCCTGCTCCTCGTGCTGGCGAAATGGTCGTAGAGGTCAAGAAAGTATCTAAGTCTTACGGTAATTTGCATGTATTAAATGAAGTAGATTTGGAAATCATCAGAGGTGATAAAGTCGCTTTTGTAGGGAAAAATGGCGAAGGAAAATCCACCTTAACTAAAATTATACTTGGCGACATTCAGGCTAAAGGGCATATCAAATTGGGTCATAATGTCCAAGTGGGCTATTATGCTCAGAATCAAGCCGAAACGCTAAATCCTAAATTGACTGTTCTGCAAACGATTGAGTTGAACTCTCCAGAAGAAAAAAGAACACAATTAAGAAGCGTTTTGGGTTCGTTCTTATTTTCGGGCGAAGACGTGGACAAAAAAGTATCCGTACTTTCGGGTGGAGAGCGAGCCAGATTAGCGATGGCGTGCATGATGCTTCGCCCTATCAACTTGCTCGTACTCGATGAGCCGACCAATCACTTGGATATTCGTTCCAAAGATGTATTGAAGCAGGCAATCGCTGACTATGATGGCACTTTGATTATTGTATCGCATGATAGAGATTTCTTGGAAGGCTTGACCGATAAGGTCATCGAATTTAATGAGAAGAAACTAAAAACTTATTTGGGCGATGTTCAGTATTTCTTGAAAAAACGTGACTTGAATAACTTCCGTGATGTATCGCTCGGAAAAGAAGGTGATTCGGTGGTAGCTACCACGCTCGCCAAACCAAAAGTAGAAAAAGTAAAAGATAAGGATTACCAAAATAAATTGCGCCAGCTACAGAAAGAAGAACAAACCGCAGAGCGTCGTGTAAGTCGTCTAGAAGACGATATTGCGAAAGCGGAGAAAAAAATGGCAGATATGAACACTTTCGGTACACCGGAATATGACAAAGCCGTAGAAAAATATAATCAAGCACAATCCAAACTCGAAGAAGCCATGGAAACATGGGAAAAAGCGACGATGGCATTGGAGGATTTTGAGTAAAAAAAATCCTTAATTGCATAGCAATAATATACTGTTCAAAGTAGTACTTCTGATTGCTAAAAATGGTGACTACCTCAAAAGGCAGTCACCATTTTTTAATTAAACAGCACTATTTCTAACTTTTAAAACTATCGCATGTTCTCCAAAAACACTTTATTTCTACTTAGTTGTTTAGTGCTATTATTCGCAGCTTGTCAGCCAGACAAAACAACAACCGATACGCCTGTCCTTTTGGATGTCGAATACCTCAACGCGACCGACTCGCTCGTATTGAATTGGCTGCACGAAACCGAAAAAAAGCCTACACGTTATCCGTTTGAAGTATGGACAGCACAGACAGTTTATCCCTACCAAAATATATTAGAAACAAAAGAAGTAGTCCATATTACAGGCTACAGCAAAGCAGGATTTAAAGGCAGTCCGTCTGCTATTTATGATAGTTTGGCGGTTTTGGTACTAGAATACCAAGATAAAAATGCTGCTAGAGATGCTTTTGAACGCTATACTGGAACGGCTCTATTGTCTGCCATTCCGCAACAGCGCCCTCGTGGAAAATACAGAGCCATTGCTACTTCTTACGAAGGTGATTTTATGCTTTGGCAAGACCAATATGTCTATCGATTAGTTGGCAAATGTATTCGTCATAGTCATGAATTATCTTGGCGAAACTATCAGCGTTCGTTCATCAAGTCCATGCAATTAAAATTGCCTGTCACAGGACTTGTTAGCGATTGCTTGACTCCAAAATATAGTCTTTATGAAATAAAAACAGTAGATTATGTTGACTAAAATAGAATTGTATCACTGGCTTGTTTTTCACCCAAAAAACAAGCTTACCCTTAGTCGCTATAGCTTATACAGTGCTATTTTAATATTTTTGATTAGCCTTACTACGGGTTCTGCTATTTTCATCACTTTTGCCGTTCTTTTTCTGATAGCCTCTAGTATTTTTTTCTTTGTAGTAATGAATACTAAAGGTGCAAAGTTTGCGATTTACAAGCTTGATACTGACAAGTACAGTGTCGAATTTACAGGCAAAGATTTGAACCAGGTATTACAAGAAGGGTTGAAATATCGCATTTGGTCTAGTATAGATTACACCCAAAAGAATCGAGTAAAATACAAAAAACTCTGGATTACATTTTCGGCTAATGATGGTACAGATTTTATACTTTCTGCCCATAGCGGCTACAATCTTTATCATAAAAGTGGCGTACCTGAATGGGGTGATTTTTCAGAAAAGCATTTGGATTTTTCAGGAGTCCTTCATTTGAGTTTAGAACAATTACTGCGGATACGGGCGGTATTAGAGAAAACAATGATTCCAGCAACTCTATAAAAACAAATTTCATGAAAAATTTACTCCTCTTATTTATTCCTTTTCTGCTAGTTGCTTGTGAGCAATATAGAGCCTCCGCTCCTGTCGTGATGACCACACAAGCGGATAGTATTGCGACCGATTCGAGTCAATCGACCGCTTTGATCAAAATACCTGCGGAGGTGGAGGTTAATCAAGATTCTTTGATTAGAGATTGGGCAGCCTTTTTGAGAGGCAACGACACTTTTCGTTACGATTTCTTGCCCAAAATGGACAAAAAAATAACTTATTTGAAGGAGTTGCAAAGCTCCAAAGAGCTTGTTCGTATGTATGCCTATGGTTCGCCAGCGTACAAGAAATATAACAAAGTAGGCTATCATTCAACCTTCGATCTTTTTGTATTGGAATACCAACAAGAAGCTGCCGCCAAAATTGCATTTGACAGCTTAATAGCAGCTACTCAATATCTTGTAGCACCAGCAGCCGACGGCATTATTCATAACGACCAACAATACATACACGTACTGAATTTCGACCCCTATAATGGTGGTTTTTTGGTGCAACACCAACAATATATTTTTAGTATCGCCAAAACTTGTGCTGGTAATCCTATCAATTTGCCATGGTCAAAATATGAACCTTTGTTTTTGCATCGTATGGGCATAGCTTCTCCAGCAACGACCATCACCTCCAACTGTGGTGACCTTCGATTTGAAATCAAAGAATTGACTTATGATTCCTTAATACTGGATTCCAAGTAATTCGACCTCAAAAATCAAGGTAGCACCGCCAGGGATAGAACCCGTAGAGCGAGTTCCGTATGCCAAATTGTAAGGAATATATAAACGCCATTTGGAGCCTACAGGCATCATTGGCAAGGCTTCTTGCCAACCTTTGATAACGGCATTGACAGGAAACGTAGCAGGCATGCCACGTTCTACAGAACTATCAAATACTTTTCCGCTAATCAATGTTCCGTGATAGTGTGTCGTCACCTTGTCGCTAGAAGCAGGACGGTCGCCCTCTCCTGCTACCAATATTTCGTATTGCATACCGCTCGGCAATTCGATTACGCCTTCTCTCTCGGCATTTTGAGCCAAAAAGATACGTCCAGCCTCTATATTCTTTTGAATTTTCTTTTTGTCGCCTGATTGTCCTTGCAATACCATATTGGTCAATAGTAAAATGACGATGACAGCAAGTCCCGTATAAAGCATGTTCATTTTTATAATATTTTATTAGCAATAATTTGAATAAATATTGCCGTGAGATTTCACCAAAATAAATGAAATTTTAGCCGATTGCGTGCGATACCATCAAAATAGCCGTAACTTTGCAGCTCAATAGCAGTACACAATCAACAAGAAGTAATCAAAAATAGGCTTTTATGGCAAACGACAGAAAGAAAACCCGAATAAAAAACGCATTACACCCACAAAATAAACATTTGGACGGCTACGACTTTGAGTCGTTAATCACTTATTGCCCTGCTTTGGAGGCCCATTTGGTTACCAATCCCTACAATAATCGTACAACAATCCCCTTTGCTAATCCTGAGGCGGTTTTGTTGCTCAATCAAGCATTGCTCCAAAAGCATTATCATATCAATGATTGGCAATTGCCAGAAGGCTACCTCTGCCCACCTATCCCAGGGCGTGCCGATTACCTCTATTATATATCAGAACTATTGGCGGAAGATAATGCTCAACGTAGATATACTGTCCCCAAAGGCGAAAATATTACTTGCTTGGATGTTGGGACTGGAGCGAATTTAGTTTATCCCCTGCTAGGGAATGCGTTGTTTGGTTGGTCATTCACGGCAAGTGACATTGACAGCGTAGCATTAGACAATGCGGCAAGCATCATCGAGAAAAATGAACATCTAAAAGGTAAAATAACGCTTCGTAAGCAAGAGAACGACCACTCTATTTTCAAGGGAATTATTGAAGAAAATGAGCGTTTTGATATGGTGATTTGCAATCCACCTTTCCATAGTTCGGCAGAAGAGGCACGAGCGAGCAACCGCCGTAAGGTCAACAATCTAAATCCGAATAAAAACGTAAAAGCAGTGCGTAATTTTGGTGGACAATCCAATGAGCTTTTCTGCGAAGGTGGCGAATTGCAATTCATCAAAAACATGATTGCAGAAAGTCCGAACCATGCAACCAATTGTTTTTGGTTTACGACTTTGGTATCTAAACAAGGACACCTCAATCAACTACAAGAAGCGCTACACCAGACCAATCCTACACAGGTAGAAGTTATAGATATGGGACAAGGCAATAAGCGTAGCCGCATACTTTGTTGGTCCTACCTCAACGACAAACAACGAGCCAGTTGGATGGCTTCTCGCTGGCGATAGATTGAACTTAGTATTACCTAAACTGTTGGCTATACTAAAGACACAATTGTCTTTAGTATTACGAAGGTGTTCAAAACGTAACCGCACATTTTGGACACCTTCTGTTATGGCTTTTGCCGAATAGAATTAGTGAAGATTTATGAGAGAATTAGCACACCTAAATAAGTATTTTTTAAAGTACAAATGGCGCTTTCTGCTAGGAATTATTTTTGTAGCCGTTTCTAATTATTTCCGAGTATTACAACCGCAGGTTATTCGATATGCCTTAGATTTGGTGGTCGATAATATCACGCTGTACGATTTGTTCAACAATTTTGATTTGCAAACAAAATTGTACGATAATTTGGGTAAGACGCTGCTATTTTTTGGCGGTTTGGCTATTCTTTTTGCTATTCTAATGGGCGTATTCATGTACTTCATGCGACAAACATTGATTGTGATGTCAAGGCTTATTGAGTATGACTTGCGCAATGAAATATTCAAGCATTACGAAGTACTCACCCTCTCGTTCTACAAGAAAAACAATACGGGCGACTTGATGGCACGCATCACCGAAGATGTCAATAAAGTACGAATGTACTTAGGACCTGCGGTCATGTACTCCGTCAATTTGGTGGTCTTGTGTATCATGGTTATTTATTCGATGATACAGGTTAGTCCTACGCTCACGCTGTACTCCTTGATTCCACTGCCTATTTTGTCGATTTCCATCTATTATGTGACTAATATTATCAATAAAAAAAGCGAACGCATACAGGCACAATTATCGGTACTCAACTCCCTTTCTCAAGAAGTCTATTCGGGCATACGAGTCGTCAAATCTTATGGACAAGAAGAAGAAATGGGCGAGTTTTTTGCGGAAGAAACCAACGTTTTTATGGATAAATCGTTGGAGCTGGCAAAGGTAGATGCTTTTTTTCGCCCCTTGATGATTATCTTGATTGGAGCGAGTACAATTATTAGCATTTACGTCAGTGGTTTGTTGATGAATACAGGCGAAATAACGGCTGGAAATATTGCTGAATTTATTATTTACATCAATATGCTGACCTGGCCCGTCACCTCTATTGGTTGGGTTGCCTCTATTATTCAGCGTGCTGCCGCTTCTCAGAAACGTATCAATCAATTTTTGCAAACAGAACCTGATATCAAACCCAATCCCCAAGCTCCTATTATTCCTATCAAAGGAAATATTGAGTTTAAAAATGTTTCGTTTACATATCCCGATACCAATATCTTGGGAACAAAAAGCATGAGTTTTGAGCTCAAAGCAGGACAAAAAATGGCAATTGTAGGGCGGACAGGTTCTGGCAAAACGACTATCGCCGATTTGATTTTGAGAATGTACGATGCCGACACTGGAAGTATCTTGATAGATGGCAAACCAATAGCCGAACACAATTTGGCACACCTTCGAGCGTCTATCGCTTACGTGCCACAAGATGTATTTTTGTTCTCGGACGATATTTACAATAATATTTCCTTTGGGAAAACTGATGCGACCAAAGAGCAAATAAAAGCGTATGCCAAACACGCTGCTGTTTATGAAGACATTATGAGTTTGCCCCAACAGTTTGACACCATTGTAGGCGAACGAGGCGTGACTCTTTCGGGCGGACAAAAACAGCGTATTTCTATTGCTCGTGCCTTGATCAAAGAACCTGATATTATATTGCTTGATGATTGCCTTTCGGCTGTCGATACCATGACGGAAGCCAAAATAACGGGCTATCTGAATACGGCTTGTGCCGACAAAACGACGATTATTATTACGCATCGCTTATACACCGCTCTAGAGTTTGATAAAATAATAGTGGTGGACGATAGCGAAATTGTGGCGGTAGGAACGCACAAAGAACTCATGCAGCAAGAAGGCTATTACAAGGACATTTACGAAAGTCAGAAAGTAGAACAGGTTGAGTAGTGCTTTATGATAGATATTGAAGTTTTCATACAAAAACCAATAAAACATGACTCCTAATAAAATAACAGATGCTCTACTGGGCGTGGCGGTTGGCGATGCCGTAGGTGTACCGTTTGAGTTTCGTTCTACCTTGCAGATGCAGCAGCAGCCTGCTAAAGGTATGATTGAATTTGGTACGCACAACCAATTGGCTGGCACGTGGTCAGATGATGCTTCTTTGACTTTTTGTTTAGCAGCTTCATTAGTTGAAGGCTATGATTTGCAAGACATTGCCAGCCGTTTTATACAGTGGCGAGACCAAGCCTATTGGTCGGCTAGAGGTACCGTATTCGATATTGGAATTACAACCAATAAAGCTATTAGTCGCCTTATTCCATTGGTCAAAAAAAATGACCTGGAAGGATTGCGACAGCTGCAACATAACGCACCCGAAAATGATAATGGCAACGGCTCGCTGATGCGAATTTTGCCCTTGCTTTTTTATATAAAAGGAAAAGATATTGCGACACAATTTGCACTTATATGGGAAGTGTCGGCACTGACGCACCGCCATATTCGAGCAGCAATGAGCTGTTTGGTTTATCTCCGACTAGCGGAACATCTGCTAGCTGGCAAAGAAAAAACTGCCGCTTATCAAGCGATGCAGCAAGATATACTTGCCTTTTGGCAACAAATCAACTTTGATGCCGCAGAACAAGTACATTTCACGAAAGTGATACAGCAAAATATCTTGGATACGCCCAAAGGTGACCTCAGAACAGGTGGTTATGTGATAGAAGTACTCGAATCTAGTATTTGGTTTTTCTTGACCTGCAACGATTATGAGCAGACCATTTTGTCGATTATCAATCTAGGATACGATACCGATACTTCGGCGGCTATTGCAGGCGGATTGGCAGGTTTGTATTATGATCAAGCTGGTATTCCAGCAATGTGGTTAGCCAAATTAGCTCGCTTAGAAGACATTGTACAGTTGGGACAAGACTTGGAAACTGCGTTAGCAAAGATTAAGTAAGTGGACAAAAATAATAAAATATTCCTATGCAATTGCTAGTCTATTTCCTATTTCGTTTCTTGGTTTTTGTAGTCGGACTTTGTCCGTTTTGGCTGCTCTATGGCTTATCCGACTTTGCGTATCTATTGCTATACAAGCTCTTAGGTTATAGAAAAATCGTGGTGCAGCAGAACCTCAAAAATTCATTTCCAGAGAGAACTGATGCAGAACGTTTAGCACTCGAAAAGGCTTTCTATCATCACCTGTTTGATATTTTGGTGGAGAGTATCAAAGGTTTTTCTTTGAGTAAGGAAACGCTATTGCAACGCCAAAAAATGCTCAACAATTTGCCTCAACAAATGATTGACAAGCATGGCAATGTACTAGTTGTTGGTGGTCATTGTGGCAACTGGGAATGGGGCGGAATTAATGCTTCTGCTCACATTAATGGTGCTGCTGTAGTGTTTTATTCACCTATTCATAATAGATACATTGATCAATATATCAAGCATTCGAGAGAAGTACAAAAGACTTATTTTTGGTCAAGTCCATTAGCCCCTAGAGCCTTCAAAAAATACAAAAACGAGCCGACAATGTATATTATGATTGCCGACCAAACGCCTAGTAATCCTCAAAGAGCCCATTGGTTACCTTTTCTGAATCAAGACACGGCTTTTTTGAGAGGTCCAGGCAGTTTTGCTGTCAATTACAATTTGCCGATTTTGTTTGTAGATATCAAACGTGTCAAACGAGGCTATTATACAATGGAATGCGAAATTATTAGCGAACCTCCAACGGTGCTTGATGCTAAAGAAATTACGGCTTTGTATGCTCAAAAACTAGAAGAAAAAATAAAAGAACAACCTGCTAGTTGGTTGTGGTCGCACAAGCGTTGGAAACACAGTCGCTCTGCTCCAAAATAAGTTTAGTCGGTATATTTTCTGCCTTCGTCCATATTGCGCAAGCCATTGATACCCAACAACATCAATATAGTCCCAGCCAACAACAAACCGCCTGCTATGGCTAGTAATATCCAAGTATTTGCCAAAAATAAAATCATCATTAAAAACATCACCAATACATTGATAATCACCCAAGTGATAACCATAGCCGAGTACTTGTTGTAGCCTTGGATCCCTATCTTGCGGCGTATAGCTGCTACCGCCACACCGATATAAAAGAAAATAAGTATGGTCAATACCACCAGCACCATAAACATCAATATAGCCAATAATGCTGCTGCGACGGCTGCCGCCAATCCAGCACCCGCCAAGTTGGCAATGCCAAAAATAGAAGCTGCACCACCAATCATTTGGAGGAAGTAAAAAACTAATCCTGTATTGAAATAATAATGTGGATTGACGTTCTGCTGCTGCTTGGTTCTATTGGGCTTTTTGCGTTTATTTTTTTGAGCTTGCTTCTTCTTTTTTCGTTCTTTTTTGGCTTTTTCTTTTTCTACAAATGGTTTTGAGCCACCTGCCTTTTCTGTACGAACAACTCTTTCTTTGACAACATCGCCATAGGCGTTAGCCTCAAACGTAGTGGTAGTCTGCAACAGCAATATTAAAATACCTAAAAGTAAACGATGAAGTAGCATATATATTTTTTAGAACGTTAGTAGTTGGAGTCGTATAATACAATAACCTCACAACAATTGTTTTGTTTCAAGTAGGTGGACCAAAAGTGTCCACTCAATACTTCTCATAAAGGGTTTGTTGCATTCATCTAACCCAAAAAAGTATCAGACACTATGGAAGCATCTGATACTTTAGCACTTGTCTAAATTTCTATTTGACTTATTTTCTCAATTTTCTAATCGTTGGTATTATAATAAGGAGCAGTAGCATTATAAATAGAAAAATACTCCATGTGATAATTCCTGCCACATTTCCTGCAGCAACAGCTGCTGCAAAAAACACGATACAGACAACCAAAAAAGCAATCAATAAAACTACGAATATTAGCAGAACCAGTCCTGTATAATCGCTATTTTGTTTCGTTTTTCGAGTGTCTTTTTTGCTAAATTTAAACCTCGTTTTTGCTTTGCTTGCATTCGTTTTTTTATTACTTTTTTGCTTTGCTGATTTTTTGAGCGGCTTGACACTCGATTGAATTGCAGGTACTACTTCTCCTATTTTTTGAGTCTTGGGTACATCTCCAAAAGCAGCCGCTGGCGAAGTTGTTCCGATTAGAGTCAATAAACAGATTAAACTAATTTTTAGATAATTCATGGGATTTTTTTGTTGGGTTTAAAAAAAATATTTAGAAGTTTTTTAAAGTTGTTAAGAGCGTGCCTAAAGTTTAGACTTCTTTTTCTACAATCTCCATTTGATACATCAAGAAAGTAGCATTTTTATTTTTGGCAATTCCTTTATTGAGTTTGTAATCAAAACTCAATACCTCGTCTTCTATTTTACTTTCAAAACAGAGGTTTTCTATTTTTTGCGGATAGGTTTCTTCCATCTTCCCCAAATCCAAATCGTGCGTAGCAATCATCGAAATACAATTCAAATCCAAAAAGCGTTTGACCAATAATTGAGAGCCCAATAGTTTATCGTCTGAGTTCGTTCCTTTTAGAATTTCGTCCAATATCACAAAAGTTGGTTTCTTTTTGTCTAGTGTCTGCACAATGTACTGCATTCGCTGCAATTCTGCTTGAAAATACGACGTATTTTTGCTTACAGAATCTTGGACTCGCATCGACGTAATAATATCCATCAAGTTGGCTTCTAGCTGTTCGGCACAGACTGGCGCCCCTATTTTAGCTAACAACAGATTGACGGCTACTGCCCTCAAAAATGTACTTTTGCCCGCCATATTGGAGCCTGTCACCACAAAGATAGATTTGCCATCGGCACCCAAACTACAATCATTATTGATACGCTGCTGTGCTGGTATTAGCGGGTGTCCCAATGCTTTTGCTACAATTTTATTATTCCCAGAAATAGTTAAATGAGGAAAAGTAAAATCTGGATTATTATAATAAAAACCTCCTAAAGAAAGGAGCGTATCCATCTGTGCCACGTCCAAAAGCCATTTTTCCAACTCTTGATGATAGTCTGCCTTCCACTTTTCGAGGGCAAAAAGGCATTGCAAATCATACAAAACCAATAAATTGAGTCCCAAACCGACTAGTACATTCTGTCGCTGATCAAAATAATTTATAATCTTAACCAATTTATTGAAGGACTCTTCTGCCGCTACGGCATCTTTATGGATTTGTTGGAGTATGCTCGACTGCTCAAAAGTCTCTTGACGTGCCAAGTGCAGCAGCGAAATATACATTTTCAGAATCCCCTGCTTTTTGCCAATAAACGTATGTTCTTGACCGATATATTTGGCTTGTACGCCCAAGAAACCCAAGTTGACAATAACCATCAATAATAGGGGCAAATATTGGAATGTAAACATATAAAATACCAAAGTCGCCAGCGTGATGGCAGGCAACAGAATCCGCACCGTTTTCCAGAAGGTAGATGTGCGAAAAACAGGCGGGCTACTCGCCCATGTTTGTAGGTAGGTCAGGTCTTCGAGCGTATCTTCAGTCAAGTAACCTTTTGCCATGAAATTTTGTCTAAAATCAAGCTTCGGCGCCAATTCTTTGACCGCTATTTGTTGCTGCTCTATGGCTGCTACATCAGGTAGCGATTGCTTGAACAAGTTCGCCAAATGCTGCTCTCCCCTAGCGGTAGAGGTACGATTGACAACCGAAAATAAAGAAGCTTCGCCAAACAAATCTAAATCTGCTGCATAGTCGTGCATCGGGTCTGCATAAGCTGCTCCGCCTTCAAATTCCGATACATTTTCTTGCTGCAATCGCTGTTCTTTTTTATTGATTAACAAGAGCTGTTCTAGCAATGATTTTTGGTCGAATACACGCTGATGCCACTTGACCAGATACGCAAAAACAGGTATCGTCGTCAAGAATACAAAGAGCCAAATAGATTGCTCAAAATTGGAAGAAATGTACTGAATAATTGCTACGACTAGTAGCAAAAAAGTAACAATACGCAGCATAGAAATCTTATTCGTTATCGCTTCTTTTTCTTTAAAATCAGCTTCAAACTTTTCGATACGTTGTTGATAGGTCATTTATATATAGCTTGTTTTTTTTATTACAAGAGTAAGAAAAGAATTTTTAATTGCCTTTCCAAATCTATGTCGTGAAGTTATGACTAGCAGGCAAAAGTAACTGTACTAAAAACAAAAACATATGTGTTCATTATACACTAAAAGCCCCCTACTTAGAGGCTTATAAATCAACAAAAAAGCCTATCCACCGCTAACCATTAGAGTTATACACAAAAAAAGTGTTGATAAACATATAACGATTAAAAATAATAATATACAACAGGCAACTAACTACTAATCAATAGATTGCGAAGCAAAACAAGTAAAACAGTAAGATTCTATTTTTGTATTCAAACTAATTATTCTAACTTTGTGTCCCACTACCAGCGATGCTAAAAATGTAGTGGTTTTTAACAATCTATTCATACCACCTTTGAGAGTCCCTCTCAAACAAATTGTTGCTACTACATGAACAATAACTCAGAACTCTTATTAAGAGAAAATGAAGGAAGATTTGTACTTTTTCCGATACAACACGATGCCATTTGGGAAATGAGAAAACAGGCGCTCGCTTGTTTTTGGACAACAGACGAAATAGATTTAGCTGCCGACTTGCAAGATTGGAAAAATAAACTGAACGATAACGAACGTCATTTCATCAAATACGTATTAGCATTTTTTGCAGCGAGTGATGGTATTGTCAACGAAAATTTAGTCCTTAATTTCTACAAAGATGTACAGTTAGCCGAAGCACGTTCTTTCTATGCCGCACAAATCCAAATTGAAGACATTCATGCCGAGACCTACAGTCTATTGATTGATACTTACATTCAAGATACAGAAGAAAAAAGTAGTCTTTTCAATGCTATGTCCACGCTTGATTGTGTACAAAAAAAATCAAAATGGGCGTTGCAATGGATTGACAATGCGCCTTCTTTTGCACATCGTTTGATTGCGTTTGCTGCTGTAGAGGGTATCTTCTTTTCGGGTAGTTTCTGTGCCATTTACTGGCTCAAAAAACGTGGCTTAATGCCAGGTTTGACCTTCTCCAACGAGTTAATTAGTCGAGATGAAGGCATGCACTGCGATTTTGCGTGTTTGCTCTATTCTATGCTCGACCAGAAGCTCGACAAACAAATCGTACAAGACATTATTACACAAGCGGTAGAGTTCGAAAAAGAGTTTGTAACCGATGCCTTGCCTGTTTCGCTCATTGGTATGAATGCCAATCTAATGACGCAATATATTGAGTTTGTTGCCGATCGTTTGTTGCTTTCTTTGGGCAATGACAAATATTATGACACCGCTAATCCTTTCCCTTGGATGGATTTGATTTCGCTACAAGGCAAAACTAACTTCTTTGAGAAAAGAGTAGGTGACTACCAAAAAGCAGGCGTTATGGCTGAACGTAGCAAACAAACTTTTTCGCTAGACGAGGATTTTTAAGGCAATTTGATTGCAATAAGTAGGTGGACGTAAGTATTAAGCACTTTGAAAGTGCTTAGTACTTACAAACCCAAGCCCAAACCCAAAACAATAGCTATACCGCCAATCATTCATCAAAATATCTAATTGGACTACTCCTAGTCCAATCCAAAACATATAAACAATCCATGCAAGTAATAAAAAGAAACGGAGCACGAGAAGAAGTCAGCTTCGACAAAATTAGAAGACGTATTGAGTATCTTTGTGATGGACTCGATTTGCGTTATGTCGATAGTATCGAAATTTGCAAAAATGTCATTCAGGGTTTGTTTGATGGCGTGACCACGACCGACCTCGACAATCTAGCAGCCGAAACCGCTGCCAACATGGCAACTCAACACCCAGATTACGCCAATTTAGCGGCTAGAATTTCGGTGTCTAATTTGCACAAAAATTCAGACAAATCATTCTCTAAAACCATCAAGGCACTACACGGTTACATTGACCCCAAAACAGGTGACAACGCCCAGTTGATTTCGGACGAAACGTACGAAATCATTTGGAAAAACCGCAAAGTATTGGACGTGGCGATTAAGCACGAAAACGATTATAACTTTGACTTTTTTGGTTTCAAAACGCTTGAACGCTCGTACTTGCTACGCATGGACGGCAAAATCGTAGAGCGTCCGCAATACATGCTCATGCGTGCCGCTGTTGGCATTCACGGCAACGATATTGTATCGGCAATACAGACCTATACATTGATGTCCGAAAAGTGGTTTATTCATGCTACGCCAACACTATTCAATGCAGGAACGCCACGCCCTCAGTTGTCGTCTTGTTTCCTATTGAGTATGACCGACGATTCTATTTCGGGCATCTTTGAGACGCTGACACGCTGTGCCAAAATATCGCAATCTGCTGGCGGTATTGGCTTGAGTATTCATAATGTACGTGCCAAAGGCAGCTACATCAAAGGGACAGGCGGTACTTCCAACGGTATCGTGCCGATGCTACAAGTATTTAACGACACCGCTCGCTACGTCGATCAAGGTGGAGGAAAGCGCAAAGGAGCTTTTGCGGTCTATATGGAACCTTGGCATGCCGATGTATTTGAGTTCTTGGATTTGAAAAAGAACCACGGAAAAGAAGAACAGCGTGCTAGAGATTTGTTCTATGCCATGTGGATTTCTGACCTGTTCATGAAGCGTGTAGAAGAGGATACGACTTGGACGCTCATGTGTCCGAACGAATGCCCTGATTTGTATTCTACTTATGGCGACGAGTTCGAGACCTTGTATATCAAATACGAAACAGAAGGCAGAGGCAAAAAGACGATTCAGGCAAGAGAATTGTGGACAAAAATACTAGAATCGCAAGTAGAGACAGGCACGCCTTATATGCTCTATAAAGACCACGCCAACCGCAAGTCGAACCAAAAAAACTTGGGTACGATTCGCTCGTCCAATCTCTGTACCGAGATCATGGAATACACCGACAAGGACGAAGTAGCGGTTTGCAATTTGGCTTCGATCAACTTATCGAAGTTCGTTATCAATGGCAAATTTGACTTTGAGAAACTCTACGAAATCACTCGTATTGTGACTAAAAACTTGAACCGTGTCATTGACATCAACTACTATCCTATTCCAGAAGCCAAAAACTCGAATATGCGTCACCGCCCAATCGGGATTGGTGTGCAGGGATTGGCAGATGCGTTGATTTTGATGCGTTATCCGTTCGATAGTACCGAAGGTAAGCTGCTCAATCGTGCTATTTTTGAGACGATTTATTTTGCTGCCTTGACGGAATCTTGCGATTTGGCAAAGGAAGAAGGACACTATCAGTCGTTCCCTGGTTCGCCTATCAGCAAGGGTATTTTTCAGTTCGATATGTGGGACGAAAAGCCTTCTTCTCGCTGGGATTGGGAGAGCTTGCGCAAAGAAGTCATGGAATTTGGTACACGCAACAGCTTGCTGCTTGCTCCGATGCCTACGGCTTCTACCTCGCAGATACTCGGCAATAACGAATGTTTTGAGCCTTATACGTCCAATATCTATACGCGACGCACGATTTCGGGCGAATACATTGTGGTCAACAAACACCTACTGCGCGATTTGATAGAAAAAGGTTTGTGGACGGAAGAGGTCAAAGAGCAAATGATTGCGCACAATGGCTCGGTACAGAATATCGACATCATTCCGCAGGATATGAAGGATCTCTACAAAACGGCTTACGAAATCAAACAGCGTGTCTTGATTGATATGTCTGCCGACCGTGGGGCGTTTGTCTGCCAGTCGCAGTCGCTCAATCTCTTCGTAGAAGATGCCAACTTCGCCAAGCTCACTTCTATGCACTTCTACGCTTGGAAAAAGGGGCTAAAAACAGGTATGTACTACCTCCGTAGTAAGGCTGCCGTTGACCCCATTAAGTTTACGCTATCGGCGAAACACCAACAGAAGTTCGTACAAGCGGAAGCACTGCCTACGGTCAATATGGAAGAAGGGATTGCTTGTAGCTTGGATAGCCCCGATGATTGCTTGATGTGTGGTAGCTAGAACAATAACACTTACGTTAATTTTAATATATCTTGCGGCGAACGAAACTTTGGGGTTTTGTTTGCCGTAAGGTAATTGTTTAGTAAAAACACAAATTTATCTTTCTGAAATTTTTAAAATAATAAAATGGTATATAAAGGTTCAGAGTGGAGAAAATGGGATTTACATGTTCACACTCCAATATCAATAGAACAAGAATATGGTGGGGATAAAGAAGAGATTTGGAAAACATACGTTACAGAATTAGAAAATCTTAGTAACCCCTATTCAGTAATTGGTGTAAATGACTACTTTACTATTGAGGGATATAAAAAACTGGCTAATTTTCAAGAGGCTGGAAGACTAGAAAAGATTACTCTTTTTCCTGTAGTTGAATTCAGAATTAGAGCTTTCGGTAATTTAGGGAAAGATGACCCTTGGAAAAGAGTTAATTTGCACGTAATATTTGATAATAACAATATAAACGATATAGAAACACAGTTTTTGAATCAATTAAAATTTGATTATGAAGATTATACTAAAGTCGGCTTAACTATAGATAATATAGTTGAGCTTGGAAAAAGTATTATTAAAAAAACCCCTAATGACAAAAAAAATGCTAATAAGCCATTAAAAGTAGGATTTAATAACTTGAATTTTAGCTATAGAGACATTTGTGAACTTTTAAAAAAAAGTGGGTTAAAGTATTTGATTGTATTAGGAAAGTCCGAATGGGAAACACTACGTTGGGACGGATCTAGTGCGGAAAAAAAGAACATAATAGCTAAGAGCCATTTAATGTTCACAGCATCTGAAAATATAAAAGCATGGAAAAAAAGTGCTGAAAATTTATCTAAACAAGGAGTCTTTATACCATTATTAGATTGCAGTGATGCACACTGTTTTTCTGATAAAAAAGACAAGAATAAGAACCTAATAAAAGATAGACTTGGAAATTGTAACACATGGATAAAAGCTGATGAAACCTTTGAAGGTCTAAAACAGATACTGTATGAATCGTCTCATAGAATATTTATTGGCAATCAACCGCCCATTCCACCACCAAGGAGAATAGACAAATTAAACATCACTTTTTCAGAAGACACATATATTGGGCGAAAGAGTAGTGATAAAAAATCGCTTTTTTGTTTTCGAGGTGATCAAGAAGTTAACTTTAGCCCATATTTTACTTGCTTAATAGGTGGTAGAGGATCTGGAAAGAGCACTGTATTGAACTTATTAGCAAAGACTTTAAGAGGAGAAAATAGTTTCTTTAGCTCAAATGAATTATTTACCAAAGAAACAGATGGAGGGTTTAGTAAAATAGCCGAAATAGAAAACTTTGTCCAAGTTGAAGGAACACCCCAAATAGAGTATATAAGTCAAAATGAAGTTGAGGCTTTTGCTGAAAATAAAGAAGAATTAACCAATGCAATTTATGAAAGAATTGTTCAGAACCCAACAGACAATCTAAACTTTGATTTTGAAACTACAAGACTCTCAATAGAAGAGAATATTTCCATTATTAATTCACATATAAAGGATATCCAAGATAGAGACACCAAACAGAAGTTCTTGAAGCATAGTCAAACAACGTTACAAAGTGATAAAAAAATTGTAGCCTCTTCACAAGATCCAAAATATTCTGAATTAACTAAGGAAATCAATAAAATCGGAGTAGAAATTGAAGGAATAAAGTCTTCAAAAATTAATTATAAAAAACTTACTGAAACACTAAAAGAGCTTATTCAAAAATATAGCATAGCCCAAAATTCTCCTAATTTAATTGATGAAAAAATTCAGCTAATAGTTGATAGCTTAAACAATGCTTTGAGTAATAAATTTGATGAAGATACAGTAGATAAAAAACTAGCTGAATTATCTAAAGCACAATCTAATTTATCTGGTAAACTAGAAGAATATTTAAAAGATCAAGGTTTAAGCCAAGAAAACATAAATGATTATGAAAGAGCTATAAAAGCTATACCTACACTTGAATCCACAGTTGTAGATTTAAACACTGAATTGAAAGAACTAAATTCATCCATCAGTAAGTTTACAAAATCAAAAATCAGTTCTTTTCACCAAAAAAGGAAAGATCTAGAATCTCTTATAGAGCAAAACCTAATACCTCTCAATAAAAAATTAAAAAGTAGTAACGTTAATGTAAAGGATATTAGCTTTAAGTATGAATTTGATTATTCGAAAGCTAAAGATGCTATTTTTGAAGAATTTAGTAATTATTTTGAAAGCAAAAATCCAAAAAGCTTTAAGCTAAATACTACAGTTGACGCTATTAAAAGATATTTGTTTGCTAATGATCCTAAGGAGGTAGTTGATAAATCTAAAGACGATTTCCTTAAAGAATATACTACTACAAATCCTTCACAGGCAGAACAGTATATTCTAAAATTATTTAATTCAGATTTGAATTATGAAATCTATCAATTTATTATACTACGAAACCTAATAAACCCAATTTCTTTCAAGTGGATTACAGGCTTTTATGATAGCAAGGAATTACAAGATTGTTCTTTTGGACAAAGATGTACAGCTGTAATAGTTGCTCTGCTAAGTTTTGGCAACAAACCTCTAATAATTGATGAACCAGAAGCTCACCTAGACAGTAAATTAATTGCTGAATATCTAGTAGATTTAGTTAAAAACAGAAAACAGGAAAGGCAAATAATTTTTGCCACTCATAACGCTAATTTTGTTGTAAATGGAGATGCTGAATTAATTTTGCATCTAGAGGTAAATCATGACAACAAAACTATAATAACACCTATTTCGATAGAAAATACTATTCATAGGGAAAAGCTATTGCTACTTGAAGGTGGAGAAGAAGCATTTAAAAAAAGAGATAATAGGTTAATGAAAAAATAATAAAGTACACCAATCTATCAAAAGACAGCATTGATACTTCCAAACGATTATTTTGGGCTCCTGTCATGGAGGTGGTTCTACTACTCTCCTACAAACTGCTCATCGGTCAAGGCTTGCAAGAAAGCGACGAGGTCAATTTTTTCTTGTGCTGAAAGATTCAAGGGCTTTTGTAGAAGTGTGTCGATGTTCATGGCTCCTTGCACGAAGTCTGTCGGCTCGTCGTAATAATCGACTACTTCTTCTAGCGTCTGGAACATACCATTGTGCATATAAGGCGTAGTAATGGCGATGTTTCGCAACCCTGGAACTTTGAATTTGCCGAGGTCGCTGCTGTCTTTCGTCATTTCAAATCTGCCGACATCATTTAGCGTGTCGGAAGCATTGTATAGCCCAATATTACGAAACTCATCGCCTGTAAAATCGGGCGAAAAGTGACAATCAAAACACTTGGCTTTGTCGCCCATAAATAAGGTTCTGCCTCGTACGGCACTTGCCGACATCGCTGCCGTATCGCCTGCCATCCATTTGTCAAATGCAGAATTACCAGGGCTTTCGAGCGTAAAAATGTAGGCGACTAGTGCGTCTGCCAATAAAGCCGAATCGGGAGCGGCTCCATATATTGCGTTAAAATAAGTAGCATATTCATTGCCACGAAGGCGACTAACCGCAGCTTGTACCGACAATGCCATTTCTACAGGATTGTGTATCGGCTGCGTGACTTGCTCATGCAATGTAGCAGCTCTGCCATCAAAGAAAAAACGTTCGCGCATCATCATATTCATAGACGAAGGCGTATTGCGGCTGCCCTGCTGCCCTGCTACCCCAAGGCTAAAGCGATTGGTATCGGCAAAAGCAAAGGCTGGAATGTGACAAGAGGCACAGCTTATCGTTGTGTCCAATGATAGTATGGGGTCAAAAAATAACTTTTCGCCTAACTCGGCTGCTGTGGTAGGGTTTTCTATCGAAATAGTCGATAAACCAAACAGGCTGACCACAAAAAGTAAGTAAACATATTTCATCTCGTTTTTTTTTGTAAATTTAAGCATTAGAAGCTAGATATTGGACTTTTAGATGCTCAATTTTAGGGTGCTAGCTTTCAGACTTTAAATTGAAGTTATTTTAAAAGTCCTGATGAAATGATTGATAAGTGCTTGGAAATCAAGACGATGCTGCTTTTTAATTTGGCAGCCATAGCTACCATGTTCAAAAGAGCAGAAGTATTTGGTTTTCAATGACTTGTCAAGGAATTATCGAGGACTTTTAAAACAACTTCATTAATAGACCTTAAACAAAAATCATGCAAATAGCCGTAGGCATAGACATAGGAGGAACGAACACCAAATGGGGTTTGGTCACCAACAAAGGCGATATTCTCAAAGAGGGTGTCATTTCGACAAAGGCTTATCCTGAGGCGAAACAGCTAGTCGATGCGGTCGCTCAAAACCTCCAAAAAGCCTTGGACGAACTTGACAATCATTCGCTTATAGGTATCGGAATTGGTGCGCCCAATGGCAATTATTTTAACGGTACAGTAGAATTTGCTCCCAACTTGTCGTGGGAAGGAATTGTACCGCTCCAGCAGCTTTTTGAAGCTCATTTTGATGTCCCCATTTGGGTTACCAATGATGCTAATGCCGCCGCTATGGGCGAAATGCAGTATGGCACGGCTAAAGGTCTTCGTGATTTTTTGGTGGTGACCTTAGGCACAGGTTTGGGTAGCGGTTTTGTGGTCGATGGCAAGGTGGCTTATGGGCACGATGGTTTTGCGGGCGAACTAGGACACACCATTATAGATATACAAGGTCGGCAGTGCGGTTGTGGCAGAAAAGGCTGCTTAGAAACCTATGTTTCGGCTACTGGATTGGTACGAACGGTGCAGCAATTGCTGCAAGAAAATCAATTACCTTCCACGCTTGAAGACAATGCTCTATTGACTGCCAAAAGAATTGGCGAAGCTGCTCATACAGGCGATGAATTGGCTTTGGCTGCTTTTGATTTGACCGCTCAAAAATTAGGCTTGGCTTTAGCCAATGCGGTGGCGATTACTAGCCCAAAAATGATTATTTTGTTTGGTGGGCTGGCTCAATCGGGCGATTTATTATTGCTACCCACTCGCCAATATTTTGAAGATTTTTTATTGAATATTTTCAAAAATAAAGTACAGTTAGTCAACTCTATTATTCCTGCACACTATGCCGCTATATTAGGTGCTAGTGCTTTGGTTTGGAATGCCACTTAGTTTTACTTTTTTCACTGATTTTAATTAACACCACATCTAAAAAACATAAATAATATGCCAGAGGCCCCTCTGCTAGACGACGATTCTGAAGTCTCGCCCATTCCTGTCAATAAATTTTCTATTTGGACCCTATTCAAATGGCCCTTATTACTCTTCCTTCCTTTTTGGGTCATTGGTGCCTTATTCAAAATTCAATCTTGGCCCTACGCTAGTGAATTACTGACAATAGGTATGTTAGTATTTCTTTTTGTAAGTATGCTAGTTGTCATTTTTCGTACGATTTCAGAAAAAAGTCTTGCTGTTTTTGCTTATTCTTTTTTCGGCTTAGCTAGTGTCAATCTATTTATTATTGGTGCCTTATTCAAAATTCAATCCTGGCCCTACGCTAGTGAATTACTGACCATTGGTACACTATTTTTTCTTTTTGTAAGCATTCTGTTTGTCATTTTTCGTGCAATTTTAGAAAAAAGTCTTGCGACCTTTGCTCAATCTTTTTTGGGTTTAGCTGGTCTCAATCTAATTATTATTGGTGCCTTATTCAAAATTCAATCTTGGTCCTACGCTAATGAAATTCGGATAACGGGACTAATTGCTATAGCTTTATTTGTACTTCTAAAAGTAATAATAGCTTCTCGTTCTAAAAAGTAACTTAACTAAAACCTCCCACCCAATTCAAAAAAATTAAACCAAATCATGCAAAACTACCCGATACTAGACGACAACACGACTATAGATAAAGCTATTTCAAAAAATAAACCGCTGCATCCTTTTTTTGGGGGTTTGTTACTGACTGCTATTCTATTTGGTTTCCATAATTTGCTAGCAGTTGATGTCATTTCTGTTCTCTTTGGTCCTCCAGTCAAAGTAAATCCCCTTACACCAATAGTTGCACGATCATCTGTCTTTTTATTAAATACAATGGGGGTATTAGCCTTGATTACCAAGGCTTTTCATTCTGATAGTACTTCCAACAAGAGGCTAAATTTTTATTTTGGCTTGTATCTATTTGCTTTATTTTTCTTTATGTTCCCTCGTTTTGTTTCTTATCCATTTGACAATGACATCTTACATAATATTTATTTTAGCCTGCGAGTTATTGCTGCTCCATTATTGCTATTCGCTGTTCTAATGCTTGCTTTATATCACTACAATGACCGACGGGAAGCGTCTCAAATATTGCCTCTTTTGATGCGTCCTCTAACCGTTGCGACACCTATTTGGTTTATTGGACATACTATCGTCCTAGAATCCTTTCCGTTTGGAACAGAAATTATGCTATTTGGCAACTTGGTCTTTTTTATCTTTGGAATTATTGGTCTTTTTTATGCCCAAAAATTAGCTGACGCCTCTTTTTTGCTGCAAGCTATGCTTGTTTTTGTTAGCAATCTATTGGCAATAGCCATGTTATCTAGAGTATTGTCTTGGGAACACTCCAAAACAATACTGTTCATTAGTTTGATTGTTGCCTGCTTATATATTGTAGGGAACATTCTATTGGAGAGGTTTACAGTCCACAAGAAAAACACCTAATTAGTTTTATCCTTTTTGACAAACAAAATCACCTGCCGTTTGTAGTATTGGTGCAAACTAACAGACTAAAACGACCATGAAATTCGGAAAACTTCAAGACATAAGTCAAGTCAATTTTGAGTTGGGACAACCCCACTCCTATACCAAACAGGTATTGCCACAAGTGGCAATCAAAACTCCTAAATTCTATTGGGGGTGTACAGGCTGGAGCATGAAAGAATGGGTCGGTAGTATCTACCCAGAAGGCACCAAAACGAAGGATTATCTACAGCAATATGCCAAGCAATTCACGACCATAGAACTCAACACCACCCACTACCGCATACCGACAGCCGAAACGATTGAGAAATGGTACAAAGATACTGATGAGCATTTCAAGTTTGCCCCCAAAATACCACAAGTTATCAGCCACAGCAGCGACTTGGGATTGGGTCAAGGGGTATTGGCTCATTTTTGCAAAAATATTGTCGGACTTCGAGATAAACTCGGCTGTAGTTTCATGCAGCTGCCGCCTCATTTTGGAGCAGATAGCCTACCTATTTTGAAGCTCTTTTTGGAGCAATTCCCAACCGACGAAATTCCGTTGGCAATAGAAGTCCGTCACCCCAGTTGGTTTGAAAACGAACATAGTCTAATACCCTTGCTGGACTTGCTCCACACACACCATGTTAGCACGGTTATTACGGACGTAGCAGGCAAAAGAGAAGTCTTGCATTTGGCACTAACGACACCGCTCGCCATGATTCGTTTTGTAGGCAATGGACTGCACCCTACCGACTACACTCGTGTAGATGCTTGGGTTGATTTATTGGGCGATTGGATGGATCAAGGATTGGAAGAAATTTACTTTTTTTCGCATCAGCCCGACAATATTTTATCGCCACAGTTGTGTATTTATTTGCTAGAGCAAATCGAGCAAAAATGGCAGCTTCCATTGCCTAAGAAAACCAAGCTTTTAGACAGTGGACAAATGAGCCTTTTTTAGGCATTTTTTGCTTTTTTAGGTCTAATTTTCAGGCTTCAATTTTGCTAACATTCGCTCAGAATGGCTAACATTATACATTAAACCATCAAACCTTATTAGATTTAGACAACTTCTTAGTATTTTTAGAGAACGCTAATGACCAATGGCAAATTTGGTTACTTGCTTATTTCACTAAAAACAGAAAATGAATTATCTACAAATAACAATTACTGATACCTCTCCAGAACTCAACGAAATATTGATTGCTCACCTAGAAGCTTATCCGTTCAATGGATTTGAAGAAGGAGAAACACAGCTCACTGCTTATATTGGTGTGTCCGATTATTCGGAGCAAGTAGCCCACGTATTGCAGGAAACTGCCAAAGAACATCAACTAAGCTACACCACCGAAGAGCTACAAGAAAAAAACTGGAATGCTCAATGGGAATCGGACTATCAGCCTGTATTGGTAGAGGATTTTTGTGCGGTGCGTGCTACTTTTCATGCACCTATCACTTCCGTGCAATACGAAATTGTAATCACTCCAAAGATGTCCTTTGGAACAGGACACCATGCCACGACTTACATGATGATGAAGCAAATGCAAGGCTTAGATTTTGCTCAAAAATCGGTTTTGGATTATGGCTGTGGTACAGGCGTATTGGCGATTTTGGCTCAAATGCTCCAAGCCACTACCATTGATGCCGTCGATATAGAAGATTGGGCGTACGCCAATACCGTAGAAAATGTAGCAATCAATTCTGATGAGGCTATTATTAAGGCTTATTGTGGAACGATTGAGACCGTTCCGAAGCGTTCTTATGAAATTATATTGGCTAATATCAATAGAAATGTCCTGCTAGACACGATGCCTGACATGGCAGAGCGACTCCTAAAAGGAGGTAGTTTGTTACTATCAGGATTTTTGGAGCAAGATATTGAACGGATAGAAAAGCGAGCGGCAGAAGTTGGATTGCAACCACAAAAATTGTTAAAAAGAGAGCAGTGGCGTTGTTTGTTGTTATCAAAAAACTAAATCACCAACCGTTCGGCACCCCATTTTCGTTTCTACTAGTAGAAACAACTTCAACCATAAGTTATTGATTTTTCTATCTCCCTAACTTTCAATTATATGACTATGCCTACATCTTTAAACCATTCTTCAAAAAATAATCTAGTCTTTTTTAGATATTTCATATTAGCTTGTTTAGCAATTTTATTGCTATCGCCTGCTACCTTGTCGGCACAAGACGACCCCGATAATCCTACGGATATTGTACCAACCAATCCAGATGATTTTTATGATTATATGGAAGTGGTAATGCTCCAGATTAAGCGTCAAGAGTCGGAAGATATCATGGACGAGATCAAAGACAGACAAAAAGCGAACAAGTTTACGCCCGAAGTTTATACAGGAGTAGCAGAGCTATTGACCGCTATGAATGAACGTAAGATGAAGCGTTTCAACTTCTATCGACACGTTTTGAAATCTATGTTTGTTTTTTCGGAAGATCCAGGATTGGCTAGCCAGCACTTTAGCGATTGGATTGCTATTTCCAAAAAAATATTGGCAGACCAAGAAGAAGGAAAAACCACGAAATATGAATCCTACCTCTCTTTTTCGGAGAACTTCTGGCGTACAGGTAATCTTTATGATGTATCGAAAGGGAGTCATAAATGGCGCTCTAGCTCCAAGGTATTCGACATGAAATACGACAATAGTATCTTGTCGATGGAATATACCAATATTACATTGATGTGTACCAGTGGCAAAGATTCGCTAACGATTAGTGAAGTTTCAGGTGTTTATTATCCATTGCAGCAGCTGTTCCGAGGTAAAAAAGCAAGAGTCAACTGGACGGCTAGTGGTGCAAAAGATGCTTATGCCCTTATTGATGATTTTCTGGTTTACACTCGAAATATGAGTTATACCGCAACCAATGCCGTATTGCATTATAATTCTATATTCAAGCAGCCCGTGGAGGGCAAACTGAAGGATAGAGCAATACGTAGAGATAATGATGATTTGGCTTATCCTAAATTTGAATCCAATTCTAGAACCATTGAGATGAAAGATATTGGAGAGGGGGTAAGTTATGTTGGTGGTTTCTTGATGTCAGGAGGCAAGGTAAAAGGATATGGTGATAAAAAAGGGTTGTCCACCATCTATATTACCAACAACAAAAAACAGGAGGTCATGAAAGTAGAAGCCGCTAGTTTTGATATTGTGAAAGGCGAGCGTGTCCTTTCCGACAATGCCAAGATTACGCTTTATATTCATCACGAAGATGGCAGCTTAGATTCTATTTATCACCCTAGTACACGATTTAATTATAGTATTCTCAATCGTAGATTGGAAGTAGATCGTAGTGATGCTCGTATTGCTAAAGTTCCTTTTACGAACTCCATGACACAAATGGACATGAACGTATCGGGGATCAAGTGGTCTATTGATACCGACCAGATTGAGCTAGGTGACAATAAACAAAATATGAGCATGGCATCGGAGAACCACTTTGATGAGGAACTCTACGAAAAGTATCACAATATTATATCGACCAACCCTATTATCAAGTTTTCGGTGTATTCGCAGAAGCTGCAAGAATCCATCGAGGAAAGTGAAGGCGGCTGGGATCCAGAGGAAGTTCTTACTGACCCTGACGAGATGACCAATGCCGATGTTGCAGATTATTGGGCAACAGAAGGTGTGCAAGACGAAGGTGTAGTAGCGGAGGAAACCACTATAGAAGAAATGCGGATGTTGGTAGAATTAGGCATCTTACAACCTGAAGATACTCTACCAAAGTCCGCTACACCTGAAGTAACTACTCCAGATTCCGACGAGCCAGCAACAGCAGCAGAAGAAGACCCGCTCAAAAATTTAAATTTGGTAGATTATGGTCCTAGAAAAATTGATGCTAATGTATTGGCGACACTATTGGATAAGCGCATGGAGCTACTCTATGTGTTGACTCCACAAGAGATAGAAAAGGCATCTACTCGACCTAGTTTCATGATTGTTTCCAACAATAACACTTATCGACAGTTTGCCAAAAACTACCCCATTCGCTACAAGTTTGGAGCGATTGATGTCAATAAAATAACGTCTGTTTTTCCTGATCCTGATATCGATATTAGTACAGCTCTACCTCTCTATATGGAGATGGTCAAAGATGGGTTTATCTTTTATGACAAAACTACTAATGTAGTGACACTGCGAGAAAAACTATTCCATTATTCTGCCTCTGTCAATACAAAAAATTTAGATCATGATTTTGATAAAATTAAGATTGAATCTATCCCTACTACACGAGGAAAAAAAGAACACAACTCCAATGCTGTTCTGGACTTGAAGAAAGGCGAAGTAGAAACCTACGGCGTTCAGAAGTTTGTCCTTTCAGATTCGCAGAATGTCATCGCTAGTCCATTTAAGGGCGAAGTAACGATGAAAGGTGGTCGTGACATGGATTTTGATGGCACCATGTCGGGTGGATTCTGTACGTTTACAGGAGAGGATTTTCATTTCAAATATGATATTTTTCATGTAGAAATGGACTCCATCAACTTCCTGGATATGTACATCTACAAACGTGCTAGACATGCAGAAGATGCTGGATATATGGCAAATCGTCCCAAGAAAGAGCGAGCGATTGACCCGATGACAGAGAAACCTACTCAAGAAAGAGAAGCCATAAAAAGTGTAATAGAAGGTGGTGCAGGTGTCTTGTTAATAGATGTCCCGAGCAATAAATCGGGACGTTCGGCAAGTGACCCTATGTTCCCTTCTTTTGAAGCAACTAAAGGTTCTAGAGTCTATTATGATCGCCGCAATCGTTTGGGCGAAAACGTTTATCCCAGAGAATCTTTTTATTATGAAATAGAGCCATTTATATTGAATGGCATGGATAAATTGGAGCCAGAGCAATTGGTGTTTGATGGTAAGCTTTATGCAGGCAATATATTTGAACCCATCAACGAAAAATTGAGTGTGATGTACCATGATTTGTCTCTAGGTTTCGAGACAGAAACACGTGGTAACGACCCTAACCCAATCTATATACGAGATGATTATAGAGGAAAAGGTGTATTCAAGGGGACTATTGGAGTTTCTAATGAAGGACTCCTTGGTAGTGGTCGCCTCAATTTCTTGGGAGCTAGAATCGAGTCGGAATATATTGAGTTTTTGCCTGAGCAGTTTTTGGCACAAAACGTAGATAGTTTCAATCTAGTAGAAGACAATATTGATGGCGTAGAATTTCCGAAAGTAGTCGGCGAAAAAGTATTGATTGATTGGGCACCTTATAGTGATAGTATGCACATCGAATCTTCTATTGTAGAAGGCGCCCCTTTCCAGTTTTTTGACAGTACCGACTTTAGCTTAGAAGGAGCATTGACCCTTACCCCCAAAGGGTTGTTGGGTAGAGGTACTTTTGATTGGTATGGTGCTACACTAGAGTCCAACCCTGGTGGTGACTTTTCGTTTGGCAAACGCAGAATAGAATCGGAGTCTAGTAGTGTTATTATCAAGACAACAGGCGATTTAGGTTTTGCTTTTGAGAATGAAAATGTACATGCAGTTGTTGACTTTGATAAACAAACGGGCGATTTTGCAGCCTTGGAAGCAGATTTGAGTACCGACCTGCCCTATAATAGTTACGAGACCACACTCGATCAGTTTCACTGGAATATGGAAACCAACCACTTGTTTATGGATGCACAAGATGGCAAAACGGGTTTCTTTTTGGCAACTGAACAAGCTCATGATTCGCTCCTGTTTGAAGGAAAAAAAGCAGATTATGACCTCAATACAGGTTTGCTCAAGATAGATGGGGTAGAAAAAATACGTGTTGCTGATGCTTTTATTTACCCTAAAGATGAGCATATCGAAATAGAAAAAGCGGCACACATGCGTACGCTCGAAGATTCTAAAATTGTCTGCGACACCATTAATCAAAATCACGTTATTCAGCGTGCTACTATCAATGTATTGAGCCGTTCGGAATACAAAGCAGATGGATTTTTGGAGTTCAATATCGCTGGAAAAGAGCAAGAAATACGTTTTGCTGATGTACACGTTAAGCAAGGTCAAGCAGGCGAGTTTATTACGGAAGGAAAAGGTACCGTAGCCGATAGTATGGATTTCAACTTGGATCAACGTACTAAGTTTAGAGGAGATGTAACGTTGTCTGCCGATTCTAAGAACCTAAACTTTGCAGGATATGCCAAGATTAGTTCTTCTGTTATTCCTGATCCACAATGGTTTACCATTGATTCGAAAGTAGATAAAAAAGATGTTTCGATTGTATATGAAACGCCTACAAATCCTGACGGACAAAATATGTATGTTGGTCTGTTTTTGGACTTGGATTCGATGCACGTCTATCCTTCTATCTTGGCTCCAAAGAAAAACCCAACTGACAGAAGTATCTTCCAGACGACGGGCGTACTGAAGTACAATAGCCAAAAAGATATGTACTTGTTTGGAGACTCGGCTAGAGTACTAGGCGATGCAGAAGCTGGCAAAATACTAACCGTGGACGAAGGTACTGCTAAAGTAGTAGCAGAAGGACGCTTTGATTTCGACAAAGGTTTTGCTCGTGTTGGTCCTACTGTCAAAGTAGATGCCGTAGGCGACTTTTCGTTTTTCTTGAACAAAGAGAGTGATTTCTTATTCAAAACTACGATGAATTTTGATTTTTATTTGCCGACTGTATTACGTGATTTGATTGTGACGGATTTGCAGAGTGCCGAAGAATTGATTGACAAAGTAATGTACACTTCCATCAAAAATCAAGACCTACACCGTCATATGAAAAACTATGTGACTGATGATAAGAAATTTGATAAAATGTGGAAAAAAGTAAAAGAAGATGAGCGTTTGCAATTGCCAGCAGATTTTGCACATACTTTCTTTTTTATCAATAATCCATTGGTTTGGTCAAAGAAAACAGAAACATTTGTAACCAAAGAAAGACGCTTGCAGTTAGGCTCAATTGGCGGAAAGCACATTGGTCAAATCCTAAAAGGACACATTGAGATAATGAATGACCCATCGAAAGGCGATGTACTGACATTCTACTTTATTTCGCCACAAGGCGACTGGTATTACTTCTCGTATCAAGCAGGTTTCCTCAAGACGATTTCTAGTAATCCTGACTATACAAATGCGATTTCTGGATTGAAGAAAAAAGATCGTCGTGTCAAAACTGAAAATGGTCAATATATCGAAATTATTATCGGTAGCCCATCAGAGTATTCTAGCTTCAAGAACAAAGCTTCTGCGGCATTTGACTAAGAGTCCTAAATACAAAAAAAATTATTCAGAGTAGGAATATCCATTGGGGTGTTCCTACTTTTTTTTGGTAGTTTAGCAATCGAAATGGCAATTGTTAATTTTTTATGCAAATAGAAACAGTAGGATTGCAAAAGAAGGAGTATCTTTGGGAGCTAAAACACAAAAACTAGATGAATAAGACAACACGAATAGGATTTTTGGGCGGATTTTTGGCGATCTTCCTCATTACTATCTTTTATTTGACTCGCCCTCAAATGTTAGTCGAAGGTTATACATGGCTCAAACAATTGGTGTTCTTAGGAGCGATTATTTATGGTTTGGCACAGATGCGCGAAAACAGCGTACAAGCTCCTAATATCAAAGCATTGGCAGCTAGCCAAAAAGAAGCCAAACCAACAGACCACAGCAAGGATTTTGTAGGATTTACAGAACTATTGGCTAATGGTGTCAAGATTTACTTAATAGGTTATTTCCTTACCTTTTTGTATATTTATTTGCTGTTCAATTTTATTGATACCGACTTGGTTGAGTTGGTCAAAGACCACACCGTTCGACTCAATATTCAGCTCAAAGACCCTAAAATTTCGGCTCTGCGATTTGAAGAACAATTGGCAGAATTGAGAAAACAAGACTTTTCGCCTCGTCTAACTGATTTGATTAGTGTGATGGGCATGGTCGAGATTATTTTAGGCTTCCTGATGTCGTTTATCGTTGCCTTATTTTTGCGTAGAGAACAACCGACAGCCTAATTTATGTAACGCTTGTTTTCTATTATATATTCAATCACAAAAAACAGTCATGAAAAATATAAAAACCTACCTTTTGTATGGTGCTACTGGAGGTGCTTGCTATCTATTTGGTCGCCTCTTTTTATTCAAAATTGATGCAGAATATACCTCGTTACCCGATTGGTTATTTCGTATTGTTATGGTCGTATTTGTCTCCTTGGTTATTACGCACCAGAAGCGAAAAAACAACGGACTTATCAACGTAAAAGAAGGCATTATAGCAGGGAGTTTCACCACCCTATTTTTAGCCCTAAGCCTGTCGGCAGCTACTTGGGTACATTGCCAATGGGTCAACCCAAACTACATAGAAGGTTACAAAACTGCCTACAGAGATTTGCATTATCCTCGCATGATTGGGAAGTATGTCAAAGACCATGCAAAGGAGAATGCAACACAGGCAGAACGAGACGAGTTGGCAATAGAAGCCAAACCAATTGTAGAACAAGGATTGGCAAAAAACATGAAAGAGAATGTCGCTTTTCTGTTCACCACAATGGGGCAAGTCATTGTTACACTTTTGTACTCTTTCTTTTGGGGACTGGCTATTACCTTTACGGTAGCTATGTTGAGTCGCAAAGTGCTTGAAACCAAATAAAATTATTACCCATTTGCAAAAAAAATAGCCATGAACTTAGATATATCTGTTGTTATTCCATTGCTCAATGAAGCGGAATCTTTGCCTGAACTATCTGCATGGATAGACCGTGTATTGACACAACACCAATTGAGTTACGAAATTGTCTATGTAGATGATGGAAGTACCGATAATTCTTGGGAAGTCATTCAGCAATTATCCGCTCAGAATTCGGCTATCAAAGCCATCAAATTTCGTAAAAATTATGGCAAATCTGCTGGGTTGAGTGTCGGTTTTGCTGCCGCTACGGGCAATGTCGTCTTTACGATGGATGCCGACTTGCAGGATTCGCCCGACGAGCTGCCCGAAATGTACCGCATGGTGATAGAAGACGATTATGATTTGGTATCGGGTTGGAAACAAAAACGCTTTGATTCGTTTATCAAAAACAACACCTCCAAAATCTATAATTTTGTCACCCGCAAGATGTCGGGCATCAATCTCAATGGATTTAATTGTGGACTAAAAGCCTACAAAAACACCGTTGTCAAAAACATAGAAGTTTATGGCGAGATGCACCGCTACTTGCCTGTAATAGCTAACAATGCAGGGTTTTCCAAAATTGGTCAAAAAGTAGTAAAACACCAAGCTCGTAAGCATGGCGAAAGTAAGTTTGGCTCCGCTCGGTTTATACGTGGTCCACTCGACTTGTTATCCATTATGTTTGTCGGTCGATTCGGCAAACGCCCCATGCACCTCTTTGGTTTGTGGGGAGGTATTTTGTTTGTGCTTGGTTTTTTCTCTGCCATTATGATTGGTGTTAGCAAACTTTATTACCTCAATATATTGAACCAATCCGCTCCTCTAGTCACTGAGTCACCTTATTTTTATATTGCGTTGACCTGCATGATGATGGGAACGCAGCTCTTTTTGGCTGGTTTCTTGGCGGAGCTTGTTGCTCGCAACAATCCTCGACGCAATAGTTACGGAATAGAAACAGATATTGGATTGGAGGAAGACAATCACTTTAAAGAAAAATATACCTAAGAGCGTGTCTAAAATTATAGTTTTTGATAATTTGTGTCCCCATGTTCGTTGGGATAAGTGATGGGATTTTTTTGTTCGATGAATGCAACGAACCTTTTAGGATAAGTATCCTGTGGATAATTAGTGAAATGAACTACTAGTGGGCTTTTCATTATTCCATAACCTTAGCCTGTCTTCCAACCTGAAGTTGGAATCAAGACAAACGAGCGTAGGGGCTATGATACGCAATAAAAAAACCACCTTATCCAACAACTTTATGACCTTCTCCTTTGTAGTTTGTTAGATTAGATCTGCTAAAAATAACTGCTATGAAATTGAAAACTGGATTACAAATATTTGGTGGCATCACCGTTATTTTTACGCTATTGCCTTTTATTGCCATTGATTATTGGTGGATACGGGTATTTGATTTTCCGCATTTTCAATTGACGATATTGACGTTGATTGCCTTGGTGGCTTACCTTGTTCGGTTTGACCTCAAAAACCGTAAAGATTATATTTTCATGGTGGTTTTGGTCAGTTGTTTTATCTATCAGCTGGCAAAAATATATCCTTATACGCCACTTGCCCAACTAGAAGTACAAGATAGTAGCAGCAATGGAAGCCCTCCAAAAATTTCTATTTATACTGCCAATGTATTGCAATCCAATAGCAATCGAGAAAAAGTACGCCACGCCATCAAGCACGTAAAGGCAGATATACTGCTGTTTACGGAAACTGATAAGGCTTGGAAAAAATCTATAGAGGAAGCGACTGCCAAGGATTACAAATACAAAATAGGCATGCCACTAGCCAACACTTATGGCATGCTGTTGTATTCCAAGTTTCCGCTCATCAACCCAGCCGTCAAATTCCTTATTGAAGATAGTATTCCTTCTATTCACACTTTGTTTGTATTGCCGACAGGAGATACGATTCAGTTGTATGCTATTCACCCCAGTCCGCCGATGCCACAACACAATCCCAGCTCAACGGATAGAGATGCCGAGTTGATGAAAATTGCCAAAACAACCCTAAAATCTAACTATCCTGTCTTGGTTATTGGAGATTTTAATGATGTCGCTTGGTCAGAATCAACCGAAAATTTTCAGGAAGTTAGCCGATTGTTAGATCCTCGCAAAGGGCGTGGCTTTTATAATACCTATCATGCCGATTACTTCTTTATGCGATGGCCTTTGGATCATATTTTTGTGTCCGCTGCTTTTAGAGTAACCGAAATCCGACGAGAAAAATCCATTGATTCGGATCACTTTCCTATTTTCGCCAATTTTACTTTTGAGCCCAACAAGGCAACAGAGCAGCTTGCTCCTGCTCCTACCCAAGGAGATTTGGAACAGGCAGACAAGCAGATAGAAAGCGAAATAGAGGCAGACAAACAATAGCACCTATTGCCCATAAAAAAAGGGAGCAACTTCATTTATAAAAAATGATGTTGCTCCCTACTCTATTTTTTGACGCTAGTCTCTAATAATTACGCTTTGTCAGGATTGACAAACTCATAATTATCCAAAAACTTAGTCGTAAAGTCTCCTTCTATAAACTCTCTGGTGTTCATTAGTTGCTTGTGCAACGGCACCGTTGTTTTAACACCTTCTACGATAAATTCGTCCAAAGCACGGCGCATCTTAGCGATACATTCCTCTCTAGTACGAGCTCTACAAATGAGCTTAGCAATCATCGAATCATAGTAAGGCGAAATCGTATAGCCTGCATATACGTGCGTATCTACACGAACACCGTGTCCTTTAGAACTATGAAAGGACATGATTTTGCCAGGGCAAGGACGGAAATTGTTATAAGGATCTTCCGCATTGATTCTACACTCGATAGCGTGCATTGTAGGATAATAATTTTTGCCTGATATTTTTTCGCCTGCGGCTATCTTAATTTGCTCCATAATCAAATCATGGTCAATTACTTCTTCTGTCACGGTATGTTCTACCTGAATACGAGTATTCATTTCCATGAAATAGAAGTTCTTATGTTTGTCCACCAAAAACTCGACCGTACCAACGCCTTCATATCCAATAAACTTGGCAGCATTGATAGCCGCTTGTCCCATTGCTTCACGCAATTCGTCGGTCAAAAATGGAGAAGGAGATTCTTCAATCAACTTCTGATGACGACGTTGTATCGAACACTCACGTTCCGAAAGGTGGCAAACATTGCCGTATTGATCTCCTGCAATCTGCACCTCGATGTGTCTCGGTTCTTCCACAAACTTCTCTATGTACATACCATCGTTTCCAAAGGCAGATTTAGCTTCATTTTGAGCAGAGTTAAGAGCTGCTTCGACATCTTCCTCTTCCCAGACAAGTCGCATTCCTTTGCCACCGCCACCAGCAGTAGCTTTGAGCATAATCGGATAGCCGACTTCTTTGCCTATTTTTTTAGCATCGGCTAAATCTTTAACCAAACTTTTGGAACCTGGAATAACAGGAACTTTTGCTTTGATCATCGTCTCTTTGGCAGTAATCTTATCGCCCATTTTGCGAATGTGGTCAGGCGTTGGTCCAATAAACTTGACGCCAGTCTGTCCGCAGATTTCAGCAAAATCAGCATTTTCAGCCAAGAAACCATACCCTGGATGCACGGCATCAGAATTAGTAATCTCTACCGCTGCCATGATATTGGGTACATTTAGGTAAGACAATCCAGAGGCTGCAGGACCTACACAAACGGCTTCGTCTGCAAAACGGACATGCAAGCTATCTTTGTCTGCCGTAGAATAAATAGCTACGGTTTTGATACCCATTTCCTTACAGGTGCGAATAATACGCAAGGCTATTTCGCCTCTATTCGCTATTAATATTTTTTTGAACATATTTTTTTATGGTTATTTTGATAATAATCAAGACCACACCAAAGCCAAACAGGCTGCCTAATCGACAACGCCACTTGCTCTAAGTTTTGGCTATAAGCAATAGAATACTACTAGCAATATCGCACTAAGCGGATTTTGCTAGTTTCTTCATTGTCTCACAGTTCTTGACACGGATAACATAATCAGAAAGACTGGTCAACCTACTGGTCACCAAACTTTCGGTGTTCAATCATTTAGATAGGCTCTACCAAGAATAGCACTTGATCGTACTCTACTGGACTAGCATCTTCGACCATCATTTTCACAATTTTACCACTCACTTCAGCTTTCACTTCGTTGAATAGTTTCATTGCTTCGATCAAGCAAATGGTATCATCTAGTTCGATAATGTCGCCTACTTTCACAAACGGACCTTTCTCTGGAGAAGGGCTACGGTAAAAAGTACCAACCATTGGAGATTTTACTTCAATATAGTTTGCGTTTTCTTCTTCTTTTGCTGCTTGCTTATCGTTCGCCAATGCTGTATTGACAACTTGTTCTTGCGGCAAAGCATTCTGTTGTTGCGGTTGTTGCTGCGGAGCTACATTCATAGGCATACTAGGTACCATCGTAGGCTGCATAATCACCTCTTTATTTGCAGAATAAGCCTTAGTACGGATGCTAAATTTTGCTTTTTCGTCTTCGTATCTAAACTCGCTAATTTTGCTTTTTTGAATCAACTTAATGAGTTCTTTTATTTGATCAAACTCCATAGTTCGTTCTGTTTTGTATTGGTTTCAAAAAAAATATTTTGGAAAATGCAAATAGCACAAGACTGGTAAGTCACTGTGCTATTTGGTGTTCTAATAGTGTTACTATTGTTTGACGCGTTCCATGTACGAACCTGTTGCGGTATCGACACGAATAAAGTCGCCTTCTTTGATGAACAAAGGTACGCGCACTTCTGCCCCTGTTTCTACGATACAAGGCGTCAATGTGTTGGTGGCGGTATCTCCTTTCACGCCAGGTTCTACTTCTGTCACCTGCAATATCACATATTGAGGCATTTCACAAGCGATTACTATTTCCTTTTCGGAATGAAAAAGAGCATCTACTTCTAGCCCTTCTTTCATGTATTGGCTATTGTCGAGCATCTCTTTAAGTATGTCAATTTGATTGTACGTTTCATTGTTCATAAAATAGAAACGCTCCTCATCGTCATATAGATATTGGTATTGTCTGCGTTCTACTCGTACGTCTTCTATTTTTTGTCCAGCAGGAAAAGTATTGTCAAACACCTTTCCGTTGGTTAAATTTTTTAATTTTGTACGAACAAAGGCATTACCTTTACCCGGCTTGACATGCATAAATTCTACAACGATACACGTTGAGCCATTATATTCCATACACATACCCTTACGAATGTCTGATGTTGTTGCCACTTGTTTACTTTTTGGTCTATTGAATACAATATGATTTACAAAAAGGAGCTTTTTTTGTCTTACTACTTTGTTCTAAATCAAAATTACAGACAAATATAAGGCTTCTATTATAAATTACAATTTTTTGGTACGCTATTCTGCATTTGAATTACCCAAATGTAGAAACATTTTTTTACTGCTTTTAGTTTTTGTATTTATTTTCATCGCTCATCGCCATACCAATGCTTCTAATTTATTGTCCAGATAGGACTATCCGCCACACCTATATACTAGATTTGATGCTGAAGCAATTGCTCGGCATTCGGTCTATTGCTTACGCCAATAATCTAGCAGATTTTGTAGCCGAAGAGCAAGTCGCCAAACTCAATTATAGTACAGCTACTGTTGCGAATGTCCCACAAATACTACCGCATTCTTTTTTGGCACAGACCAATGTAGAACCTCTTGACCTCTATTGCACGAAAGTGAATGGATTGACGGCTGCATTCCAGCTGCCTGCTGGCAAATCGGCTAGTTTGCCGTTTGATGTCTTTGCGTGGTGTTTCTATTTGGTGAGTCGCTACGAGGAATATTTGCCCTACGAGCCTGACCAACATGGGCGTTTTTCAGCAGCACAAAGTATTTCTTACCAGCAAGATTTTTTATCGTTGCCATTGGTGGACTTGTGGAGTCGGGCATTATTGAAAATAATAGTAGCGGCTTATCCAGATTTAGAGTACCAATTGCCACCTTATCGCTATCAAGCGACCTATGATATTGACCACGCTTTTGCGTTCAAATACAAGATTTGGTGGCGACAATTGGGAGCGTTGGCACGCAATGCCAAAAATAAAAATTGGGCAATTCTGAAAGATCAACTGCGTACTTTAGGCGGCAGACAAGCCGATCCGTACTTTAATTTTGCTTATCTGCAGCAGCTTGACCAGCAATTTGGGCTACAGCCTATTTATTTTTGGTTGGTTGGCAATTATGGCAAACATGATAAGAATATTGACCCCAGTCACCCAATTTTTCAGCGGCTCATTGCCGATAACGCACGACAATTCAAGGTGGGGATACACCCTTCTTATACTTCCAACGAAGCCTCCCCACTGCTGCTCACCGAAATTAGCCGTTTGCAAGATATTGCCAAACAAAAAATAACGAGAAGCCGACAGCATTACCTCAAACTACACCTACCAACCACCTATCAGCGACTAATCGCACATGGCATCAAGGAAGATTATACGATGGGCTACGCCCAAGAAATGGGTTTTCGGGCGAGTATGGCTCAGCCATTCCGATGGTTCGATTTATCGACCAATCAAGTGACCGATTTGGTAGTTTATCCTTTTCAGATAATGGACGTAACGCTCCAAAGCTACCAAAAGCTATCGCCAGAAGAAGCCATAAAAAAAGCCACCAAAATCATTGCACAAACAAAAGCGGTGCAAGGGACTTTGGTGACCATTTGGCACAATAGCTCGCTGTCGGAGCGTTGGGGTTGGGAAGGTTGGCGAGCGGTTTATGAGGCGATATTGGCAGAAGCTATTTTGTAGTTTTAATAGGTGTATCTAGGTCAGGTCGGCGATAGAATAGCGGTCTTTCACCAAAAATTCCACCCTTACTGTCTCTCAAATTTACAATCGGGGCAACACCAACAAACTGAATACTCAATTGATTTTTTTCTTCGTCCCAAATCCAGTTTTGAATCACTAAGAACTTAAGGATCTCTTCTATTCTCGAAGTATTATCAATTTCGACAAATAGATGTTCAAATGTTTCTGGATGGAATGTGTGAACGGTATCCAAAGCATTATCAAGTTTGTCTATTTCAGCCCTTCCGAGTCGTGTAACTCCGTCCACATCAAAGGGGTCTCCAATATATTTTACGTTACTATTTTGTTTTACATCCGCTATCATCTTCAAGGTAATACCTCCCATCGTTTCCATCATTTTGACTACTTGCATATCTTGCCAATGTATAATCTGGTAGGTTCTTTTGGCATAACTAATAGCAGGGTGACGCAAGCTAGGCATTTCAGCAAAGTAAGTTGGTTTAAACCAAAAAATTGGTTTTATAGTGATGCTTTTATCTATGTTCGTTTTTTTGAATAGCGGTGCTATTGCTAATGGAATCGTTTTGAGCGTCGCTGCTGCTTCGTCATAATAGAGGTATTGTTTTACTCTAAAAGCTATAATGTCCTTTGAGTCAATACTGCGTACTCTTTCCTGTACAAATTCTTCAAATGTTTGAGGGTCAAAAGTGAGAATAGTATCTCTAGTAATCAATTGCTCAAGACTTTCTTTTGAAGTGTAGCGCTGTGTCAATTTAGAATCTGCGTAACACTCGATTTGAGTAATATTAGCCAGTATTTTGTCTTGTAGCTGGATTGGTTCGAAGTTTTTTGTTTCCAAATCTTCTAGTTGCAATTTTAGTGTTTTGACTTTATTGTCATCATCTAGCCCAAGACCGGCCATGTCATTCTGAACGGTCAAACTGGCTCGTGAACCATCATAATCTGGTGCATAATCCATCATTACCTCTCCTATCCAAAGAATATTGGGGTCTGCTTTAAGAGCCTCCTTTGTTGGTGGTTCTATGGTTTGTAATCCTTCTTTTTCTGCCTGCGTAGCAGTCGTCGTTGCATTTTTATTTATTTTTTGATGATGTTGGCTACAAGAGGATAAAATTAAAACAAGGGTGGTAACTAAATAACAAAGGATTTTCATAAAAAAGAGTGATTTTTCATTGCACATAGCTCCTACGTCGCAATATTGGATTAAGAATAAGAGCAAAGTTATTCAAAAAATCCTCTCCAAGTGATTTTTGCTTATTCAATAAATAAATTAGTTTAGTTTTTAATAATTAACTAAGCTAATACACGTTTGTAAAAAAATAAGGTGCATTCCTAATGAAATGCACCTTATTGAAGCGGTTTAAGTAAAATCCTACTACTTAGTAAGAAGCTGATCTAAGTCAGGTCGGCGATAGAATAGTGGTCCTGAGTTCAAGAAATTTCCTTTCTCATCGACTCTAGCAATAATGGGAGCAAAACCAACAAAGCGAATCCCCATCGTTTTTGTTTCTTCATTCCATATCCAGTCCTGAATCAATCTAACTTTTATAATACTTTGGGCTGTGAATTGATTCTGCACCACCTGTACGATTTGCTCGAACGTGTTGGGGTCAAAAGTAATAATGGTATCAATAGAATTGCCTATACTTTCTATTTCGCTGATTGGCAAAGGCTTAGCACCATCTGTATAAAATACGCTCCCTAGATGTTTTTTGCCTTTACTTTTTTTGACGTCCTCTAGCATCAATAAAGTTAATTCGCCTAATGTTTGAGTTCCTTTTAGAGGTGTGATAGTCTCTTGAGTCAATGGTCGATAGCTTCTTTTGGCATAACTGATAGCGGTACTATTTAAGTTAGGTAGCATATCAAAAAAATCAGGTTTGCACCAAAAAAGCGGCTCCATATTCAATTTTCCATCTTTATCATATACTTTTTGAAGTGGTGCTATCGCCAATGGAATTATTTTGAGTGTCGCTGCTTTTTGGTCATAATAAATCAGTTGCTTCATTCTAAAAGAATGAATAGCATGAGGATTAACCTGCTGAACAACTTCCTTTACAATCTCTTCAAACGTCTGAGGGTCAAACGTAATAATGGTATCAACGACTGCTAGTTTTTGAGTTAATTGCTTTGAAGTGTATTTCTTAGTCAATGCTGCATCCGCATAACAAGTGACACCATCAATACTTCGTAATAAAATTGTTGGGAGCTGATGACTATACCAATCATTCTCATCTACATCCTGCAATTGCAATTTGAGTATTTTGTTATAGTTTCTGGACTTGAAACCAATTTTAATCATTTTTTTCTGGGTCAATTCGTCAGATCTACTACTATTGTAATCTGGTGCATAATCCATGTAAGTTTCGCCTATCCAAAGCACATTAGGGTCAGTTTGCAACTGCTGTATAGTTGGCGGCTTATCGGTAGAAATACTTGTTTTTTGTGCATTTGCCGACAAGGCAAATAATACAATCCATAGAATACAAAATTGAGTTTTCATAGTACTTAGTTTTTGAGTGTTCCAAATGCTCTTAGTAGGTCTATTTGACTACTAAACGATAACTCCATAACCACCACATCCAAAAAAGATACACTTCTCTTTAGAAATTATACTACAAAAAAAATAGAGGTATTGAACCGAAGTACCTACATACGGTTCAATGCCTCTATTTTTCTAACTAAGGTCAGGTCAAAAGTCAATATTAGTTTTCCCAAACTAATTTATTTTGTATTCGGCTTATCCATATCAGGTCGGCGATAGAATAAGGGTTTATAATTTAAGCGTTTCTCTTCTTCTTCAAAGCTAGGCATCAAAGGTGCAAAACCAATAAATCGAATACCAAATTGCTTTGTATCTTCATTCCAGACCCAATCTTGAAGGAGTTGTATCTTGGTAAGGTATTCTGGCGTAAGCCCCTTTTTAGGTACTTCTGTAAGAATTTCTTCATACGTTACAGGCTTAAAAGAGAGAAGAGTATCTACCGATGAGTTAATCACTTCCATTTCCTCCACTTCCAATCCTTGGTATCCATCTGTAGTTAAGACATTTCCAAAATGTTTTGTTTTCATTTTCGATGGTACGTCCTCCATCATCAATACAATAAGCTCCCCTATCGTAGCATCTCCCTTTAGTACTTTGACCGATTTGGCATCCAAAACACTAAAGGTTCTTTTGGCGTAACTAATAGCAGGTTGATCCAAATTAAGTAGTTTTTCTAAGTAGTTAGGCTTTAGCCAAAAAGCTGGTACAGAAGCTATAAATTTACCTTCCTCATCAAAATGACTACTCAACGGAGCTATTGCTAATGGAATTGTTTTGAAACTAGCTACTTCTTTATCATAGTAAAGGAGCTGCTTTAGACGATAAGAAAAAATTGAGGTAGGGTTTAATTCGCCCTCTATGAAATAAATACTTTGTATATAAGTTTTATAGTCAAAAGTGATGATGGTATCGACACTATTCTTTGCTTTTTCTATTACCCCTTCTAAAGTTATTTTTTGGGTCAGTGCTTCATTTTCGTAACACTCTATAGCAGAACCTGCTCCAAATATTTTTTGATTAATTTGATGTGCATTTGCTTCTATTTTGGCTCCAGTAGGCACACACAATTTCATTATTTTGGATTGACTCGTAGATGCAAATCCCATTTCATAGAGCTTACTTTTATTTTCTTCAGTGTTTGTTTCGCTATTATAATCAAGGATATAATCTACGCTTACCTCTCCTATCCAAAGTACATTGGGGTCAGCTTCTAGCTCTTGAAGTGTGGGCGGCTTATCAGTTGTCTGTTTTGTGGTGGGTACTTGTTGTGCATTTGCCGACAAGGCAAATAATACGAGGAATAATAAGCAAAATTGGGTTTTCATAAAAAGTTTTTTTTAATGTAAATCTAATAATTATTATTTTGTCACTTACTCAATTTAAAAATTTAAGGCTAAGAACACCTATTGTAAATCACTTTATTTCAATGTTGGCTTGTCCAAATCAGGTCGGCGGTAGAATAAGGGACCCGAGTTCCAGAAATTACCCTCATTATCCAGCCTATCAATAATGGGAGCAAAACCAACGAAGTGAATACCCATCGTCTTTGTTTCGTCATTCCATATCCAGTCTTGTATCAATCTCATTTTAGTCATACCTTCCGCTGTCATATTGATTCTAACAACCTGAACGATTTCGTCAAAAGTGTTTGGGTCAAAAGTAATAATCGTATCAACAGTATTGCTAAATTCTTCTATTTCGCTAATTGGCAATGGGTCACTACCATTCATATTGAATACATTGCCCAAATATTTCTCTCCTTTACTTTTTTTGATGTCCTCTACCATCATCATCGTTAAATCCCCTAGTGTTTGAGTCCCTTTCAGGGGCGTAATTGCCTCTTGGGGCAATGGTCGGTACATTCTCTTGGCATAACTAATAGCGGCACTATTCAGATTAGGCATTGCATCAAAAAAATCAAGCTTACACCAAAAAAGTGGCTTCATCGTTATCGTTCCATCTGTTCCAGATTCGTCTATAAGTGGCGCTATTGCCAATGGAATTACTTGAAAGGTGACTCTTTTTTTATCATAATAGATTAGTTGTTTCATTCGAAAAGAATGAATGGCACTAGGATTAATCTTGTGACTCATATTAAAGGTCACCTCTTCTGATGTTTCGGGATCAATAGTATTAATTACATAGTTTTTAGTTATTTTGCTTCTGGCTTCTTCCTTCGTGTACGATTTGGTTAGAGCAGCATCTGCGTAACAAGTTACGTCATCTATGCTGCCTAATAAAATTGTTGCAAGTTTATGTTCCTCTTTATCATCGTCATCGATATCTTGCGATTGCAATTTGAGCGTTTTGACATAGTTTATAGATGAAAAACCAATTTTGGTCATTTTTTCTCGGATTTCGTCTCTCGCTGTGATAGTGTGATAATCAGGTGCATAATCTACCATCGCCTCTCCTATCCATAGTACATTGGGGTCGGCTTGTAGCTCTTGAAGTGTGGGCGGCTTATCGGTTGTCAGTTTTGTGGTAGGTACTTGTTGTCCATTTGCCGACAAGGCAAATAACGTAAAGAATAAAATACAGAGTTGTTTTTTCATGTTAATCAGGTGTGTTAAAAAAGAGGTGAGTGAAAAAATTAGAAGCTATCCATAAAAGCTATTTGTCTTTACCTTTAAAAATATCTTTTTTGACGAGCCAAATTCCTTTTATCGTTTTGATGCTTTCTGTTCCTCGATCATAAATACCCAATGTGGCGAGCAATGCGATACAAGCCAGCGTGCCAAGTGCTCCGCCATAACCATCAAAAAAATAGCTTTTATTGATATACACTATACCAAATAAAAACCCTGCTATGGCTAACAAACCATAGCTTTTGGTAACCTGAGCGGATACCATTCCGATAAACGAAGTTCCAGCAAATACAAGTGGAATATTTTTTGTCAAATAGGGGTCAAGTATTTCGGGAAAAGCATAAAAAAAGAAGCCTACTATTAGTGATAGCAATGCAGAAGCACGCACAGCTCCTTGCTTCAACGATTCGCTGACATAAAAAGTTAATACGGCTCCCAAAGCCCCTACTAAGATAAGAATTAAATCATTCATATTGATAACCAGTGAATTAGAGAAATAATAACAAGGCTGCCAAAAGCTATCGTTCCTAGCTTGCCGCCAATTCCTAAAAACAAACTTTTGGAAAGCATATAAAATACACCTGCCAAAACTCCCGCAGCAATAACAAAATTAATAGATGGAGTAATTTCTGTACTGGACATTCCTATAAATGCACCACAATAAATAGCAGGAGGCAATTTGCTTAGATAAGTAGATTGTTTGTCTAAGCTAGGCAAAAAAGAAGCAACTGTTCCTATAATACCTGCTGCCAAGACACTTCCTAGCCCAATATCAATATTCAGCAAGTAACAACCTACCGCTCCTACAGGAACCCATATCGCTACGGAAATACTTTCGTAATCGTGTTCTTCATGGTGCAAATCTAACTGTCTATATCTCAAAAACATACTTAGCGTGAGGATAAGTATTACGATCATTGTAACCAAAATATCGGTGGCGTATCGCTCTTTTATAATCATTGCCAAAAACATGCTTTGTACAAACAAAAAAACAATAACGACCATTAAAAAGCGAATGGCTTTATGTGTATTCATCAAGAAAATTTATTTATTTTTTGGTCTCAACCATTTATAAAAAAAGTAGCCTATCGGTCTCAAATTACTACCTTGCTTCGCCAAATATAATCAAATACTATTAAACAGGTATTAGAGGTTTCTAATTTTGAACAAATGGTATCTCTATAAACATCAATAGACCTTACTCCAAATTTATTCGGAATAAGGTCTATTATAAACATAAGAGCCTATATACTAATATACTATTAAAAGCATCTCTAAAATTATTTTTTAAGTCTAGCCAATACTTCCAATACCTCACTTGGTTCTGCACGTAAGGTATAATCCTCTTTAACAAACGAAAACGCAATAGTACCGTCAGTATCTACTACAAATGTAGAGGCAAGAGGCATATTAAATTGTCCTTCTCCGTTATGTTTTTCGACTTCAATCCCAAAATTCTTATAGAGCGGACGAAGCTCCTCACTCAGACTAAATGCCAATCCTAATTCTTGAGCGTACAACGATTTATCATCAGTCAGCACTTCAAATTTTAGATTGTGTCTCTCTGAAGTAGTAAGTGATTCGTCTGGATTTTCGGGCGTAATTGCTACCAATGTTGCTCCCAAAGCTTTAATTTCTGGAAGTACTTCTTGATAGGTTTTTAGTTCCAAATTGCAGTAAGGGCACCAGCCTCCACGGTAAAATGTAATGACGACAGGTCCTTCTTTTCTTAAAGTTTCTAAATTAAGAACATTGCCTAAATGATTAGGTAAGCTAAAATTAGCTATTTTGTCACCAACTTTAGGTGCTTTTTCTACGATACCAGATGCAGATAGTTTCTGCAAATCTTGCATTAATACTTGAATTACTTCTTCGGGAAATTTTGCTAAATTTTCATTTTTTAATGCTGTTAATTCTTTTTGCAGTGCCATTATTTTTGATATTATTAATATAACTAAACATTTGTTTAGTTATTGATTAAAAAAATGTTTAAATATTTTGAAAGGTTATTTCAATATAGTCTTCTATTTCTTGTGGCGTATTGACTCTGGCAGCTGCCGCCAAGCCATGCTTTGCCAATAGCAAAAAATTTGCTTGTCGTAGTATCGTATCTTCGTCTTTGGAAGTGTTCATGCTTAATTTTTCGATAAACAAGTCTTTCAAATTATCCATGAACGAAACCAGTTGAAATTTGACTAACTGGTCTTCGTTTGTACAAAATTCATTGTAAGTATTGGTCAATAAACAACCTTTTTCGCTTCCTTTTAGGTCGCTAACGGAGTCGTAAAAAAACTGCTTAATATCGGCTGTTCCATCAGAGGATTTTTTGAATTTCTCGAACATACTACTCACTTGCCCTTTATAGCATTTTAGGCTTTCGAGAAATACGCCCTGTTTGTTGCCAAAACTAGCATAGATAGAGAATTTATTGATTCCCATTTCTTTTTCTAGCATCTGCATAGAAGTGTTCTTGTAGCCATTGCGCCAAAAAAGGTGCATTGCTTTCTCTATCACTTCCTCTTCTTTATATTCTTTTTTCCTTGCCATTTTTTCTACTTAGTTAGACTTTGTACAGACATTTTGCAAATTGAAACCAAAACGCTATTTTGGTTCCTTCACGATTTTCTGTCTATTAAACTAACAAATAAAATGAGCAAACAGTTGAGAATAAAAGGTATTTTCCTATTTTTTTTTGCAAGTCCTACTGTTTTTGTGATGAAGCTGCCTAACAGAAGTCGCTGTTTTGTAGCAACCTCTATTAGACAATTTCACTATATTCTTTGGCGACTAATTCTCTTTTAGAAATGTTGTCAATTCCGCTGGCTCCGCTCTATTGCGATAATCTGCATCTAGAAAAGCATAGCTTATTTCACCATTCTGTTCAATAATATAAGTTGCTGCCAAAGGAAGTTCGTTCGACTCATCGCCATTATAACTGCTCATTCCAAACGATTGATTGTACATTTCTGCCACCTCGTCCGTCAATCGAAACACAACGCCGTACGCCTTGGCTATTTTATTGCCAATATCGCTCAACACTTCAAATTCCAAATCATGTTTTTGTGCCGTACTCATTGACTTATCTGGAAGCTCTGGCGTTAGTGCGATTAGACTGGCTCCGTTTGCTTTAAAATGGGGGAGTTCTTGCTGTAATTCATGTAGTGTCATGTTGCAATAAGGACACCAACCACCTCGATACCACGTCAAAATCACTTTGCCTTTTTTGAGCAAATCGTTCAGTTCCACTGATTCTCCCAACGCATTGTTTAGTACGAAGTTGGGCGCCTTCTCTCCTATTTGTTTTGCCTTGGTAGTGACACCACTTTGTACCACTGCGTCCAAACCTTCCTTATAAGCTCTTTTTTTGTTGGCATCTGCCTTTTTTTCAAAATCTGCTTTCTTGGCCTGTAACTTTAACTGTAGTGTTTGCTCCTTGTTATTTCCCATTCTTATTTTTTAAAATCTTCTTTCGACAAATTGTTATTGAATTTGATGTCTGACCAAGTTGCCAATATCCAATTATCATCATTTTCTACTGCTGCGTCCCAAGTAGATTTTTTGTACTTACGTTTTGTTGGCAACAAAATACCATCTACATCTTCATATTCCAATTTCATCAAATTAGGCGTATCCATTTTGCCAAAATCTGCTACTGTAAACAAGAATTGATCAACCAACCCTGTTTCTTTATTGATATACAACTGATAAATATCCGTTGGTTTATTATCTGGGGAGGTAAAAGAAGTTTTGACGACATCATATTCCTTAGCATCAATTGTTTTTTCGCCAAGATGCTCATAATTAACACTCGGATCCAACAACTTAGGTAACATAGCAAACCAATAAAAATTGGTCGGTCTGCGGAACGCTACCATTTTCAACATTTTTTCATCTGCCAATACTTGTCCATCGAGTTTCATCCAAAATTCATCTCCATCAAAACCCTGTTCTATGGTTCCTTTGAGCTGTGGAAAGGTATTGCCATTCTGCTCATAAGAACCATAAGAAAACTGCTCGTCAAAAACATATTTTTCTATCGAAATGTCTTTTTTGCCATCTGGTTTCTCATACGTATAAGTATATACAACATCTTTTTTGTCTAGCATTTTGCTGTAATTTCCGACTTTCTGCACCATCGCATACACCAATTCATGCCCTTTGTTCTGAAACTCTACAACAGGCTCTTTTTCGATAGTTTCCTGCTCTGTATTGCTTTGCAATTCAATCGTAGATTCATCTGTTTTATTGATTTCATTTTCATTGTCATTTCCACATGACACCAATAAAAAACCTAATGCGATACTGGTCAAAATACTAATTTTCATATCTAATTTTGTGTTTTTATTATGCTTAATTCTATTAATTAATTTCCTTTGTCAATCAAAACTAAACAATCAGTTAGAAACATGCTAGTATTTTATTTCTTTTATGTTATCTATAACATTTGATAGGTTGGTTTCTTAGACCTAATTTATATCTTTTTGAGGGCAGCATACGTATCCCAATCGCCCAAAATAATCTTCCCTGTTTTTTTTGATACCAAAATAAATGGATACATATTACTTATTTTGATGCCATCATCGTGCCTTGGATCCAAATCCTCATAATACGCATTGAAACACCAATAAGCCTCAAATTCAACGGGCGATTCATCTAAAATAAAGTGAGTCTCAATATTAGCAACCTTTTGATCAAGATATTCCTTTGCTATTTCAATTGCTTTGCTTTTGTCCATGTTTTTTTTGCTTTTATGTTACCTACGGCCATAAAGTGATCAAAATATTGAAGTTGTTTTAAAACCGTACACTTTTTTGCTAAGACTAAAAAATAAAAAAAGTGCCACTGATTCAACTGATTTTTTTTCAGAATAGGGGTCTAAAATTACTTTAAGCTATTGTCGGAAGTCTAACTTCTAGTATCTAACAGCAAAGCGATCTTATTTAAGAGCAACGTTAACTTTTATTCTTTTTCCAAAAATGATGCTAGCTAAAAAGTGTACGGTTTTACATAAAATATTATAATACAGGACAAAACTTAAAAAACACTATTTGAAAGTGAAAAACAAAGTAAAAGCTGTGCCATTAATGGGGCATTATGAAGAACAAGCGAATACGATCCCTTGAAAACACGTTTAAACTTCAAGGGGTCCACAGGGGCTAGCGGCAATACTTGGTATGCCATACCAAGTATTGCCGTTCACTTCGTTCATCCTTGAAGTCAGTATTGAAAGGTGATGGTATCTTGTTATTCATATTCGCCCTAGACTTTGCTTCTTTCGGTAATGGAAAGAAGAGGAGGTATAATTGGAATAACCATTTTTAACCTAGAATACATTGTAAAATAAGATTGCTGTTATTTTACGCGTGTTCAATATTTTCTATGATATAGATAAAAAAACTTGTCCTGTACCAAAATAAAATATAACAAAGAGAAGTAGCAAAACAACCGTTCTGTACTTCTCTCCTAGTTTTCATCTCAAATCCGTCTGCTAACCGTTTTACTAGCCAATAGCTGTCATTTCATTGATTACAAATTCCTCCACAGCACCTTCTGTATTTTTTACATAATCAGCCAAGTGTTGGTTTCCCATGTGCTTTTGCCACAATTCTCTGTTTTCCCATTTTTCAAAAAACAAGAAAAGGTTAGGATTTTTATTATCCTGATGCAGGTCATAGCTAATACAACCCTCTTCCGCTCTCGTTACGGCTATGAGTTTCAACAATTCTTTTTGTACCAATTCTTTTTGGTCTGCTTTCGCCAGAATTTTTGCTACGATGATTAATTTATTTTGTGCCATTTCTATTTTATTTTTGATAGTGATTAGAGGTTATTAATAGTACTTTGATTGCAATATAGAAACTATTTCATTAGCAAAAAGTTGAACTTCTATTCAAAGTAAGTACCTACTAAACAAAAATAAGCCCTCTGTATCCTCTCAGGACACAGGGGGCTTTTTGAAACCAAAGCAATTTTCATTGCTCTAATTATCACTGTCTTTCTTCTTTTTTTCTTTTCATACCAATTCCTTGGCAGGACTCATTTGGTACACAACCTCTTCTAGTTGTGTGACCATATCCGACGACCCCATATAGATAGGCGTGCGTTGGTGTAGTTCGGTTGCTTCTAGCTCCAATATGCGCTGCTTGCCATCGGTTGCTTTACCGCCAGCTTGCTCTACAATCATCGCCAATGGATTGCATTCGTACAACAAACGCAATTTCCCTTTGGGTGCTTTGGTCGTAGCGGGATACATAAAGATACCGCCTTTGATAAGCGTGCGGTGCACATCTGCCACCATAGAACCAACATATCTGAAAGTATAAGAACGATCCATACAATCATCAATATAAGCTTGTGTCGCAGCATTGAATTTGCGATAAGCACCTTGATTGACAGAATAAATGTCGCTTTGTTTTGGAATTTGCATATCGGCATGCGACAAGCAAAATTCGCCAATACTTGGATCAAGCGTAAAACCATTGACGCCGTTGCCAGCAGTATAAACCAACATGGTCGAAGACCCATACAGCACATAACCTGCTGCTATTTGTTCGACGCCATCTTGCAGAAAATCTTCCAATGTACAAACGCCATCATCTGATACACGACGATAGATAGCAAAGATAGTCCCAATAGAAATCCCTGCATCAATGTTTGATGACCCATCGAGCGGGTCAAACAAGACAACATACTTTGCATTCGGGCTACCATGAATCGGTACAAACGTATGATTTTCTTCGGAGGCAATACCACAGCATTCCCCACTGTTTTGAAGGCAGCTAATGAGCAGATTATCCGCTAGTACATCTAGTTTCTGCACCTCTTCGCCCGAAGCATTTTGGTTGCTATTGGCAGCACCACTGATGTCCGCCAATCCTGCTTTATTGACTTCTCTACTAATAATCTTGGATGCCAACCCAATGTCTCGAAGCAAGCCTGATAATTCTCCAGTAGCATACGGAAAATCTTTTTGGCGTTGAATAATAAACTCGTCTAGCGTGGTAATCTTTGCCATGATATGGATAGTTTAATACTATAAAAAATGTACGATAATGCACCCTTCCTACTACAAAGATACAGGAAGTTGTTTGAAGTAATGGCACAAAAGCGTAGAAATGAATTAGAAGCACTCAATTATTCAGCCAATCCAGTGCTTGTTAACTCTTTCTAGCCAAATAATCATCGAATTAGCTCAAAACTAAGCCAATAGGACACAATATAATGTTTTGGGGGTACATCTAGCCTCGCTCCCAAAAGGAATGCGGCTCGCCATATTATAACGCCTTTTGTTGATACTTTGTATATCATAATCTTAGATTATTTTGTAACTTTGTCTGCTATCCTTACTATTCACCTAGACTTTAACTTTTGAAGCCCACTAAGCAAAAAAAATCATTGCTCCCTAGAGTACTTCTACTCCTTAGCATCATTATTACATTGGTGCTATTAGCCAAATACACCCCTATTGGTGATTTTTTGGCGAGCGACCAACTACAAATCACCATTTTGGAGGCAGGTTGGTTTGGCTGGATTATCTTTTTTGGAGTATTTCTTTTGGGAACACTCATGAACGTGCCCGGTGCCGTGTTTTTGGTATTTGCGGTATTGACTTGGGGGTATGCAGAAGGCATTTTGGTTTCTTACACTGCTGCTGTATTTATTGCCATGCTCAATTTTTGGTTTGCTCGCCTTGTCGGCGGCAAAGCACTATCCGAAATCAAAAACAAACGCATACAAAAAGTACTAGACAAAGTCGAAACACGTCCAATTCTCACGATTTGCTGGCTGCGAGTATTTATGCTGCTATCGCCAGTCATTAACTATACTCTCGCCTTGACCAATATCAAACCAAGAGATTTTTTTATAGGGAATGCTTTGGCAATGATTTTTCCATTTTTTATTATCTTATTGACTACTGTTTTGTTCCGAAGTAGTTATTTTCAGCAGTGGATTAGCAGTTTGTTCTAACCCTCACCTCCTTTACTTACAATTAAGCTATTTAATATAAATACGATCTAAAATATATGTCGGAAAATACTCCCACACCACCTACTGCCTCTGGCAGTGCTAGTAGTAGCAGCTTAGGCAAACGCCTCTTAATCGTTGTTCTGTTTTTGACAACAACCGTCCTATTGGTCAAATATACCATCGTTGGCGAATGGCTCAACGTGACCAATATGCAAGTCATGGTACACCGAACAGGCGCTTGGGGCTATTTAATCTTTGTTGCCTTTTTTACGGTAGCGGCTATTATGAATGTCCCCGGCACCGTATTTATGATTCTGAGTATTGTACTTTTTGGATACTGGACAGGAGCCGTGCTCTCCTACTTTGGTGGTTTTTCGGGCGCGATGGCTACCTTCTATATTGGTCGAGCTATGGGCGGTCAAGCCCTATCCGAAATCAAAAACATTCGTATCCGAAGCTTACTTCAGCGAGCAGAAGACTATCCCATTCGCACCCTTGTATTCCTACGAATATTAGTACAGCTTTCGCCCTTCATTGGCTATGCTTTGGCATTGACCAATATCAAACCCCGCAGCTATATCATCGGCAATGCCATCGCTATTATTATTCCTGTCATTGGTTTGACGATTGTCGCTTACTTCTCCGAAGACCTATTTGACCAGCTCAAAAACTCGTTTTTACCGAATTAACAGCCACTAAAAGCTATTTTCATAAAAAAAATAGAACTGTACTCCAATAGTGTATATTTTTAAGCTATTTTTGACAAAATAAATAAAAGCATTATAAAAGCTAGCCCCTAAGTTTGCCTCCCCTGTGCATACTTCTATTTGATAGGCTATGGCGACCAACTATATAATATATGGCAAATTCCAAAAAGAAAGCAGAAACCAAAAAGCCAATCAATACCTTATCTAATGAATACACAGGCAAACTGTCTATTGTGATTCCGTTGTACAACGAAATGGGTAGAGTAGAACGCATGAAAAAATCGCTGAATAGGTTTCAGCAGGTCTGGAAAACTCCTTGCGAAATTATATTTGTCAATGACGGTAGTAGCGATGCTACCGCCAGTTATCTCAAAGAGACCTACCACAACTCTACCGAATCTATGGAATATGTCGTCCTCAATTTGGCTCAAAACCAAGGAAAAGGAGCGGCACTTAAAGCTGGCGTAGCTAAAGCTACAGGCAATCATATACTGACACTAGATGCTGATATGGCAGCTAGCCCTGTCAATCTACTCCGCTGGCTCGACCAGTTGCCACTGCATACCTTCGATGACGATAGTATTTTGATTGCTTCACGAGAGCACCTCAGTTCCATTATTAAAAAAGAAGATGGCAGCAAACGCAAAGTATTAGGCAATGCCTTCAATTATTTTGTACAAGCACTCACTGGACTCAACCAAAAAGATACACAATGTGGCTTCAAGTTGTATCCTGCGGCTATTGCCAAACACCTTTTTGGCAATATGTCAACCAAAGGGTGGGCACATGATGTAGAATTACTCCACCACGCCCATTTATTGGGTATTGCTATAGAAGAAATGCCCATCAAGTGGCAAGAAGTAGCCCAATCAAAAGTAAATGTTCTTAGTGATGGCATCAAGATGGGTTTTGCCTCTATTGGGATTACGCTATGGAATATCATTCGTTTTTTCTTTGTCTTTCCTTTTCAGGAAATGAAGAAAAAGCCTGCTTTCTTAGCCGCTAAAAATGATCCTCCTATTTATCGCTTTTTGTTTGCTATTGCTTCTTTGTCTTTATTTATTATCATGCCTTGGTTGAGTTTTAGCTACGGCATCACGGGCGATGAAGGTGTGCAGAAAGACTATGGTGATTTGGTTCTCAAGTACTTTGAAGATGCCAGTCGCGTCAACGATGAAGCACTCAACTACAAAAACCTGTACCTCTATGGAGGAATGTTTGATTATTGGGCAGCTTGGTGGCACAAGTATGTATTTACCTCTTGGGATATTTACGAATTGCGTCACTTTATCAATGCCTTGGTAGGTGCTGTACTCATTTTGTTTACAGGTTTATTGGCTCGTTCGGTTACTCAAAAATGGCATATTGCCTTTTGGGCAATCCTATTCACCGTGCTTTACCCACGTTTGTTTGGGCATACGATGAACAACCCCAAAGATATTCCTTTTGCAGCAGGCTATGTTATGAGTTTATTTTTCATACTCAATTTTGTACGCCGACTACCTCGCCCTTCCGCCAACTCCGTCGTAGGTCTTATTATAGGTATTGCATTCACCATCAACACCCGTGTTGGTGGTATTCTAGTGATCCCCTACTTGCTGCTATTCACAGGCGGCACCTTGCTTATCAAACCTCAATTGCGTCCTCTACTAACCAAATTTGGATACTTATTTAAGTTAGCTATTGTATTGGGAGTTGTTATTGTATTAGGCTACTTTGGTGGTCTCATCTACTGGCCCTTTGCACTCGAAGACCCCATTGGGAACCCAGCGATTGCTCTAGCAGAGATGTCAAATTTCTCCGTAGGTATCCGTATGATTTGGCAAGGCGAACATTATTGGTCAGAGTTGTTGCCATGGTATTATATCCTCAAATGGCTTTGGATTGTAACGCCTTTAGTGACTATGATTGGCTTTGTTTTAGCTATTTTCCCATTAATCAAAGACAGAAAAAACAGCCTATTTTTCTTAATGCTTTTGTTTGCAGCAGTGTTTCCTATAGCCTACGCCATATACAAAGATTCTGCTTTGTATGATGGCATGCGTCATTTTTTGTTTGTGACTCCTATCATTACGATTACAGCCGCTTATGGCTTCGTTTATACCATTAGCTTTGTGGCTCAAAAAAGTAACAAATTTGTTGGTTATGTAGGCTACGCCATGGTATTGGGTCTGATGGCTTCGCCAATGTATTGGCTCGTTAGCAGTCACCCCAATCAATATACCTACTTCAACGAAATAGCTGGTGGAATTGACAATGCTTACGGCAATTATGAAACAGACTACTGGATGAACTCTACAACAGAAGCCGCAGATTGGGCGATTGAGAATATTCCAGAAATTAAAGCAGGCAAGCCTGTCAAGATAGCAACACAAGCATATTTGCCTGTACATTATCGCTTGCAGAAATACAAAAATGTCAAAGTGGTTTATACAAGGTATCATGAACGTGCCAAACAAGATTGGGACTATGGTATCTATATCTCTAGATTTGCCAACAAAGGCGTACTAAAACAAGATGCTTGGCCCGCAGGAAACGAAGTATTGCATACGATATATGCTGGCAATACGCCGCTTTGTATGGTCACAAAGCGTTCGGAAACCAACAAAAAATCGGCTCTAGCAGCAGATGCTTTCAAAGCTCAAAAATATCCAGAAGCTATTGCTTTGATGCAAGAAGTAGTCAAAGACAATCCATTGGACGAAAGTTCTTGGTTGTTATTGATGCAATATGGATTGCAATCTGGGCAGTTCGAGATAGCCAACCAAGCTTCTGCTGTCCTTGATGACTTAATACCAGAGTATTCTAACTCTATCGGAATGAAAGGAATCTACTACTTGCAACGCAATCAAATAGATAGTGCAGAAATAGAGTTCCGAAAAACCATTGCCATTAATGTAAAATACACTTTTGGGGCGTATCATCTAGCTCGTATATTAGCTACCAAAAATCAACTTCAAGAGTCCATGAAGTATCTAGAATTATTTGATAAATATGGTGGCAACCCACAAAATGGCTATGATTTGGCTATTGATGTAGCTAAAGGGCTCAATGACCAAGCAAAGTTGAATTATTTCCAAGCTAAAAAACTTTCTCTACAAGGAAAATGGCGCGAAGCCTTACCACTGTTGCAGAGAGTATTACGCATGGCACCAGATTATGCTCCTGCTGTCAAAATGAAACGAGACTACGACAATGCTGTCGCTGTACAAAAACGAAAAGAAGCTAGAATCAAACGATTGAAAAAAGAAGGAAAAATTAAATAAGAGCGTATTTAAGTACGCTATACACAAAGTTATTTCATCACCATTTTTCATTCCTACAAATAAAAGCCTATACTATTATGTGGTACAAAGTTATTTTTCTGCTGTTTTGTTTATCTGCTATTGTTGGTTGCGACCAAATCGAACAAGAACGCAAAACGGTTTCTCAAAAATTACCTTCCAAGTTTGATGAAGGGAAAATTTATGACAATCGTTATATCCAGAAATATTTTGGGCTAACGATTCCTTTTGGTGAGGGCTGGCAAGTACTAAGCGAAGAGCAAATTGAGTTTGCTGAGCTCCAACACAAGGAGCTACTCATCAAACCCGATAATAATACAGGTTATTATTATGATGACGAAGAGGACAAAAGCAATACACCGAATATAAAGAAAACAACCTTGTTGGTACTGTTCAAGTATCCGATAGATAGTGTCGTTGCTTACAACCCATTTTTTACGGCTAATGTGCATCGCATACAGAAGTACGACAACATGGATACTGCCACACAATATCTTTCTCAGATAGAAGAAAGTCTTTATTACGATTATAGTGCAGAACGCACCGACTACAACGAAGGGTACAAAAGTTATGTCATTGGCAAAAACAATGTTCCTATGCTAGGCACTACACTAGAAATAAATGGTGTAGAAGTACAACAAGAATACTTTGCTATCATCAAACGTAACTTTGTTATTAGCTTTGTCATCAGTTACCAAACAGCAGCCGAAAAAGCAGAATTAAGAGCTATTATTGATAAAATAAACCTCTAAAGCCTCTTTTTTCATTTTTTTTATAAAAAAAAGCAATTTTAATGCGTAAATATTTGCGCATTACGATTACAAGGTCTATATTTGAACTAACAATTAATATTACAATTTAAATTAACAAGTAATGAACAAAGGTACCGTAAAATTCTTCAACGATTCTAAAGGATTTGGATTTATCACACCTGACGATGGTGGCAAAGATGTATTTGTACACGCTAACGGTTTGATTGATGAAATCAATGAAGGAGACAAAGTAAGCTATGAAACTGAAGAAGGAAGAAAAGGTCCTAATGCAGTTGATGTTAGAGTACTCTAAATCACACTGTGTTTGTCCTTAGACAAAACATAGATGAAAAAAAAGTCTATCAACTCACGTTGATAGACTTTTTTTTGTTTCTATCCCTAGTAGTATTGCTATACAAAAAATAGATTCAAGCCAGTATATACCGACTTGAATCTATTTTTTTGTGTATTTCGTGTTCTACTCCTACTACAATATATCTTCATTTTCGTAGTCAAAAGGCAATACCTTAGAATCTTTGACAGAAGATAATGTCATCAATGTTTTCATGTGCTCAATTTCACCAATCTTAGAAAGGGTCTTGAGTAGCAACCTTTCGTAGCTAGGTATATCCTTGCATACCAAATGTAGCAAAAAGTCTGCTTCACCTGTTATGATATAGCATTGAATAATTTCATCAATCGCATTGACTTTAGCAATAAAATTATCCAAAGCATTATCTTTGTTCCAAGCCAAAGACACCAACAAGAAAGTACGGACACTTAATCCGATTACTTGTGGGTCAACTTGAGCGTGATAGCTCTTGATAATACCTGAACCTTCTAGCTTCTTGACACGCTCCAAAGTAGGCGCGGGCGAGAGTCCAATTTTTTTGGATAAGTCCAAGTTTGTAATTTTGCTACTATCTTGCAAAATCTGTAGGATGTTGAGATCTATTTTATCTAATTTGTGATTTCCTGCGGACATATTTTATATTATGTTATCGTTATGATTTTTATCGAGTTATTATTTTCTATCGAACCTCAAAGATACAATAATAATTCCATTAGTGTTTTTTTAGCTTCAAAATACGAAATAAAATTTTGTTAGGCAGTTGATTAAAACTATCTTAGAGCGTGTCTAAAATTATACACCTACTTTCTCTCTATGCGTTTTACTATCATTTGCCTATTACTTTTGAGCGTTGCCCATCTTTCTACGGCTCAAAATGACACTATATCTGCCATCAATAATGCTGCTCCCAAAAAAACGCTTCGTTTTGGCTACAACTTCCACCTCAACTATAATCTATATACTTGGTATCAAACGCCTACCACTACGTCTGCCGACAACCATTCGGTAGGACAAGTCCTCAATATATTACCGGGTTTAGGTGGTGGCATTTGGGTCGGTGATGTCAAAAATTGGTTGCTTAGTGTAGATGCCAATATACAGTATCTCCCCTTCGCCTTCGATACCGAACAGTTTACAGGTATGGGGAGTATTGCTTTTCCGATTGCCACCAAAATACAATTTCCGATTGCTAAACAAAATAGCACTTGGCTGATGATGCACTTAGGTGCAGGCATGCAGTTCATCAAGACCGACTGCTACGCTCGTCCCGAAACACTCGCCACGACCCCCAACCCATTTTATACAAATTATTATGGCGAAATTGGGTTTCATATCTCAGCAGTCGCTTACCGATTGCAGCACCTACGAGAAGTAGAGTTGTTCTTTCAAGCTGGTGCTGGTGCCAATCAGAGTATGCTATTTGGAGCTGGACTCAAACTCACGTATTGGAATGCTATTAGGTAAGTGCGTGTCTAGTACAAATTTTTCAGAATAGCGTTTGTTTGCTCTAACTTCGCATCATCAAAGTCCAAGTGTGTGACCAATCGAATTTGGTTTGCTCCAAAAGGAGCCGCCCAAACGCCTTGTTGTTTCAATTTTTCTAAGGTATTCAAGTAACCTACGTTAGAATCCACTTCAAAAACTACAATATTGGTATCGACGGGCAATAATCCATTGACGTAAGAACACGCTTCTAGTGCTTCCGCCAATGCTTTGGCTCTTGCATGATCTTCCATTAGTCGTTCTATATTATGTTGCAAAGCATAAGTACCTCCTTTGGCGATAATTCCAGCTTGACGCATACCACCACCAAACAGCTTACGAATCCTTCTGGCTCGCTTGATAAAAGTAGCAGAACCCAACAGCACAGAACCGACAGGAGCCCCCAAACCTTTGGACAAACAAACCGAAATGGAATCGAATACATTGCCCATATCCAACGCCGTATAATCAGAAGCAATCAACGCATTGAACACCCTCGCTCCATCTAAATGCAATGGCAAATTGTGCGTTTGGCACAATGACTGAATCTCTTGTAAAGCAGCCAATTCATAAATAGAACCACCTCCTTTATTACAAGTATTTTCGAGCGAAACCAACTGTGTTTCTGGAAAGTGAATATCATCAATTTGTATCGCTGCCTCGATTTGCGTTGCTGTCAATCTACCTCGATTACCTTGCAGCAAGTGCGTAGCCAACCCCGAGTTAAATCCAATTCCGCCACCTTCGTACTTATATACATGACTCAATTCATCACAAATCACTTCTCCCGGTGCGTTGGTGTGTACTTTGATGGCTATTTGGTTGGTCATTGTGCCAGAGGCACAATATAATCCTGCTTCCTTACCAAACATTTCGGCGGCTAATTCTTCTAACTCTATCACCGAAGGGTCATCGCCAAATACATCGTCGCCCAAGGGAGCTGCAAACATAGCCATTTTCATCGCTTGGCTAGGCTGTGTGATGGTATCACTTCTCAAATCTATTTTCATTTTTTTTATTTTTTATGAAAGAAACACAAACCCTTGCGAAGGATTCTATCTCCATTCTCCGTCTATAAGTACAGATATTACAATAACGTAACCACCTATTTATGAAATACCTAATAATCACTATTGTACTACTAAGCTACCTTTTTAGTACTACTTCTTGCAATAAAGGCAGTGAAAATGAAACAGAAACAGTCGTCAAAGATGTTGATGCTTCTTTATTTTTGACGGACGGTACTAATTTTACAGTCACTACAGTTCCCTGTACTTTATCTGACGGAACCGTTACGGACTGTTACGAAATAGTGACCAATGGCGTACCTACTGACCATACGATGGGGCCTTGGTGTCCTGACAATATTACAGATGATGCCTCCAAAGGAGGTATTTGGCTAGAAGGCGGAAAGGTATATGATGTAGATGGAGCATTTATCCAAAACATGGCTACCTTCTACAATGACAATACTTGGTTGATGTACGATAGTACTGGAAATATCTATACGACCGACAGCCAAACCGATTGCGCCAATGCTGCCAATCCCAATGTCGGTGCAGCCTACCAAAATTATTGTGTAGAATGTCTTCCTTCTTACATTACTAATTTGACGCACACTTATTTGATTCCTGTCAAACCTGTTAAGCTTGACCAATATGCTTCTTTTGCTATGGGCGGTGGACCTGGAGGAGGAAGTACAGTACCGAGTAACCGTGGTATAGCTTTCAATGGAGTCGTGTTTGATGCTCCAGCTCCTACCAATGCTATTTTGTCGGCTTATACACTTGCACCATTCGACGATGCTGGAGGGCACATCAACCTAAATGCAGGCTACCACTATCATGCTGCCACAGGTGTCTCCACCAAGGTCAGCCAAGCTGATGGACATGCTGCCATGATTGGTTATGCCATGGACGGTCACGGTCTATACGAGGCTGTTGATGCCGATGGCAATGCTCCCACGGACTTAGATGCTTGTAGAGGGCATTATGACGAAACTAGAGGATATCACTATCATGTAGATGAAGCAGGAAAAAATAACTTCATTAACTGTCTTCATGGCGCTTACGCCAACTAAAAACAGGAATGCAAGCATCCTTTTTATTCATCAAAAAAACTATTCACATTATGAAAACAATTCTTTGCAGTTTAGTCGCCGTACAATTGCTGTTATTGACCGCCTGTTCGGCACAAAAGACAACTACTTCTAGTAATGACAATCAGAAAAAACAAGGTCCTCCAAGTATAGAAAAACTTCTAGAAATGGACACGAACAAAGATGGGAAATTATCAAAAACAGAGGTCAAAGGACCTTTGTCCGATCAGTTTAGCGAAATAGATACCGACAAAGACGGCTTCTTGAGTAAAACGGAGCTCGAAAATGCTCCTAAACCACCTCGTGGCGGTCAAGGTGGCCCTCCTCCTAGAAGATCTTAATCTTACATTGATTATTTGAAGGGTTGCTTGTTCAGAAAACAAGCAACTCTTTTTTTATGAAAAAAACACAACAACTATGCGTTATTATATTTTTATAGCAATCCTTTTTTTTAACACTATTCTACACGCTCATCAGCCTGATGTCTCTTCTACGGTATTGTCAAAACAAGCCGATGGTACATGGATATTGCAAGTCAAAGCCGCACTCACTGCGTTTGAATATGAAGTAGAAACACATAATGGAAAAGACAGTTATGATACGCCACAAGCATTTCAACAACTCGTTATCCAGCATCTCCAAAAGCATATTTCTATTAAAATAAATGGCAAAAAAGCAATTCTGCAAGATGGAGAAGTACAATTAGGGCACGAAACAAATGCCTTGTTTAGATTAAGCGAAGTACCTACGACTACCGATAAGTTTGAAGTAGCGAACAGTAGCTTTAGTGATATACACCACAACCAAAGTGCTTTGGTTATTATACAAGAGGGCTTAGTACAACAACAGTTTATCCTTAATGCCAAAAACAAGCATACGATGGAGCTATCGGTTGTTGGTTCGCAGTTGGTTCCCATCACAAAAGCCGCTAGTTCTACGCTTTTCTATAGCTTATTGTTCGGTGGTGTATTTGTGTTGCTGCTAGTTTCCTATTTTGTCATTCGACGAATAAAACAAAAAAGCTAGTTCGTAAATAATAGCTATTGCGAAAGGACAAAAAATCCAACAAGTCTGTTATTTTTGTATTGCCCTTATGGCAATAAACAATAGAAATGACTAAAAAACCAACATCACCACTTTATGCAGGTCATCGTGGAGCTTCTTATTTAGCTCCCGAAAACACGCTAGCTTCACAACAATTGGCTTGGCAATTGGGTGCAGCAGGCACCGAGTGCGATATTTTGATGACTAAAGACCAACAGGTCATTATGTTTCATGATCATGACGGCAAGCGACTACTACAACAAGTCATAGCCATAGCCGATACTAATTATGCCGAGCTGAAGGACTACCCTATCGGGTTCACGAAGCCGACACAGGAACCAAAATATAAAGGTCAAACAATTGCGCTCCTGAGTGATGTGCTGGACATATTACCTGCCGATAAGCTTTTTGTTATCGAAATCAAGACAGGCAATGAAATTGTTCCTGCCCTAAAAAAAGCTATTGATGGACATTGGAAACAAGGAAAAATTGCTTTTATTGCCTTTGACTGGCAAGTCATCATAGATATGAAGGCATTGTATCCGCTCGTGCCTTGCCATTTTTTGGCAGACAATAGAGAAAGCCTTGCCAATCGCTTTGATGATATTATCAATAGCTCACTCGATGGCATCAACTTAGATTACAAAATCATAGATAAGCCATTGGTCGACCAATATTTAGCTCACGACAAAACCACTTGGTGCTGGACGGTCAATACATTGGCAGATGCACTAGCCATGGAAGCCGCAGGCGTTCAACTGATTACAACAGATCGCCCCAAATGGCTATTGGAACAAATACGCCAATACAAAAAAGATTCTGCCAAAAAATAAAACTATATAAATATGTCCATGTGGGAAATAGAGGCTCTAGTAGAAGAAAGTATTTTGCTGGTCTCCAAAAGTAATTTGACGAAAGTCAAACAAAGAGATTTGATTTGGAATTTGTACGAAATCCAAGGACAATTTGATTGCGGTTTCACCAATTTTAGAGTACTCGATACGCTCCTAACTACGGGCTATACGCATACGCTACAATTGGAGGATTATCCTAATTACAATCAGCACGCTGCTAAATTATTGGAAATCAAGGAAGAAAAATTTGCGTACTTGTACCAAGATTTATATCAACCTTGGAGCCGTACCAATCCAGTAGTTGCTTATTGGGACAAACGCAGTCAATTGGTTTATTATGACCTAGATAGTCCACTTTATACTCAATTGCAACCCAATCCTATTTCGCCCATTTCTTTGCCAATGATGGACACCGCTTTGGTGATGGTCAAAATGGCACACGAGCAAGAAAACAAAGCATTTGTCTATCATTGGGTAGCCATGACACTCAATAATTATTGGATATTTGGCAAGTTGAACAACGAGGAGTTGATTGAAAAATACTTGACTGAAATGAAGCATATTTTTAGGCAATATGACTACACCAGTTTTGATACGATTCATGAATCATTAACGATACAGGAAGCTCCCTATGAGTATTTTGAAGACGAAGCCAACGAGTTGATTATTTGGTTTAATCTGTAAAATCATTTTGGTAACTTGTGCTTTTTCGATAGTGTATTTGTTGAAAAAAAATAGTAGCTAGCATTGCTTTTGGCAAGGGTTAGGCACTAGAACTTAGACCGCTTCCAATCGCTTTCTGTTACCTTATCTATACTTATTTAGTACGCAATCCTTCCAAAATTTACTCCATCAAAAAAGTGTGTATTCCTACTAAAAACAGAGGTTATGATAGTTCCATGCTATGAATTTCTTTTTTGCAAAAAATAACCTTAAATTTACACCTATGAGCAAGTACAATATGGCATGGCTATTAGCTGCGAATAATAACCAAGAGCGAATAAAATACCTTTTCTTTTGGGGACATCAACCCCAACAAGATGGTAGTATCGGTAAAGGTTGCCTAAGTCAATGGTGGGAATCCGACTTTGAGGTAGATGGTATCATCTATCCAAGTGCCGAACATTGGATGATGGCTCAAAAAGCACGACTGTTTGGAGATGAAGCCATTTGGCAACAAATCATAAATAGCAAGTCACCAGCACATGCCAAAAAACTAGGCAGACAAGTCCAAAATTTTGACAATGCTATCTGGGAAAAACACCGTATGGATATAGTAGTACAAGGTAGTCTATACAAATTTGGTCAGCAGGAAGCCATGAAACAATACTTACTCCAAACAGGTCAACGAGTACTAGTCGAAGCTAGTCCAGTAGATGCTATTTGGGGAATAGGCATGGCTGCCGACCATAAAAATGCTTATCAGCCTGAAGCGTGGCGAGGACCTAATTTATTGGGTTTTGCCTTGATGGAAGCTAGAGATTTATTGAACATAAGTTGATTAAAAATAGAAATGGAAATACGTAATTTTTTTGTAGGATTAGCCGCTATCTTACTATTTGGTTATTTGGGTGGTTTTATAGCTTGGTGGGGTATTGCGTTAGTCGCAATGATCGTTGGGTTTGCACTTCAGATGAAAGCTGGCTGGAGCTTTTTTTGCGGTCTACTAGGCGGTGGCGGATTTTACGCCATTTATTGTGGCATTATCAATAATGCCAACAACCATATTTTGTACGACAAGATGAATGTCATTATGAAATTTGATACCTTTTGGGTAACCATATTGATCGGCGCATTGCTTGGTGCTATGGGTATGCTCACTGGCAAATATATACGAGACGTAGCCACTGGCGAAGTCGAACAAAGGCGCTCTCGTTCTAGATACCGATAGCCTATTTTTGTAGTGTTATTTTTTTTTAAGTACCTGTGCATAAATAAGTTAATGAAAAATGATGGTCTATTTTTAGCCCATACTTCGCCAAAAAGCCTCGTGATAGCACCACTATCACTACGTTTTTTGACT
>CAKZQC010000048.1 GCA_937139495.1 uncultured Saprospiraceae bacterium
GATAAATATGGAAAAGAGAATAAGTATTCTGCTAATCTCTTAGAAGGAACTATAATTGATAATGAAAAATTAGCTTTCCTCAGAGCTTATCATGCAAAAAAACATTTAGAATGTTTGAAAGTAAATGAAGATAATATTTCCTTAGGTACTCAGATATTTGATAAAGTGGTTTCGGCAATTGACCACCTACCCTTCTACAAAAATATACTGCACGACCAAAAACTCTATCAGAAATACAAACGCCAAGAACGCTCTAGTTCCGCTCATATTTTCTATTGGGGAATGAACAAGGATTTCCCTAAAATGGATTTGCACAATATCTTTTTTAGTGATGATTATCGAGCAGAATTCAACGCGATGTTTGGCAAAAAAGAAATAGATTTAGCAGGCACTATTTATATCAATATCACAAGTAAATGTGACGAACGAGATGCACCAGAAGTAGGCGAAAATTGGTTCGTAATGCTCAATGTCCCTGCTGGAGCAACCTTTACACCTGAGCTAACCGCCAAGGTACGCCAATCGCTGATTGCTCGGATAGAGCAACTGCTTGGAGAACCAATAGCGGCACATATTGTCAGCGAAAAAGCTTGGAATCCTCAATTGATTGAGGCGGATACTGGTTCGTATATGGGTGCTTTGTATGGTGCTTCGCAAAACAGCAAAACAGCTGCTATTACTCGTCACCCCAACCATTCAAACAAATATCCTAACTTGTACTTTTGCGGCGGAACAGTCCATCCTGGAGGCGGTGTTCCTGTCTCTATTCAATCTGCCAAAATTGTTGATAAATTGATTGCCAGTGAAAGTTAAATACACTCGTTTTTTTTTACCAATCTTGATTTTATTTCACCTAATTGGCTTAGTATTATTTATGCTACCCAATAGAGTCGAAGGATTATCAGGTCTAAATATGCTATTGTGTGCCTCCCTTGTTTTTTTGGCAAGCGACCACTACAAAAAAGAAGCAGCATTACTTGCCTTTGTTTTTGTAAGCGGTTTTTTGGTGGAGTTTATAGGTGTCAACACTGGTTTATTATTTGGTACATATAGCTACGGCAACGAATTGGGCTGGAGTATTGGCGAAGTCCCTTATGTGTTGGGACTCAATTGGTATTGTATTGTAGCCGCTTCCGCTCATTTGGTCTATCGTTATTTGCCTAACTTAGCGTTTGCGGTGCAAGCTATTTTGATTGGTCTAATCTGTACATTCATGGATTTCTTGATAGAACCCGTAGCAATGCACTATGATTTTTGGGACTGGCAAGACCATATTATCCCCATTAGCAACTATATTTGTTGGGCAATTTTTGCTACTATTTTTGGAGCCGTTTATCTGCGTTATACTACTAAAATAAATGCTACTGCGATACAACTCTACTTTATTTGGTTTATATTTTTCTTGATTTTAAATATCTTTATTATTTAAGTTATGAATATTCTACTTTTTATTATTGCTTTTATCATCGCTTTTGTCGGCATGGAATTTATGGCGTGGTTCACACACAAATACCTCATGCACGGCGTTTTATGGTTTTTGCATGAAGACCACCACCAGCCTGTGCCAGGCTACAAGTTCCAAAAAAATGATGCTTTTTTTCTAGTCTATGCTATTCCCTCTTGGTTGTGTATCATGCTGGGAATGATGTGGGGCGTGCCTTTTTCGGTAGGTTTCGGTTTTGGGATAGCGGCTTATGGTATTGTCTATTTTTTGGTGCATGATGTGCTTATTCACCGTCGATTCAAGTGGTTTGACAAAGTGGATTCACCTTATTTCCGAGCCATTCGCAAAGCACACAAAGTACATCACAAAAATAGATTCAAGCGTGAAGGCGTTTGTTTTGGTTTGTTGGTAGTACCTTCTAAATACATGAAATAATGGGAACGAACCTTTATTTATTGCTCAATCTAGGAGCGTTACTTTTTCCTTTTCTGCTGAGTTTTGACCGCAAGGTACATTATGTTGGCAAATGGAAAGCGGTCTTTGCAGGTATTATAGCCGTCGGTATTCCTTTCGTTATTTGGGATTATTTCTTTACCGCCAACGGTATTTGGGGATTCAATGAGGATTATATTACAGGGATTCATTTAGCCAATTTACCATTGGAAGAAGTCCTATTTTTTGTCGTCGTCCCTTATTGCTGTACCTTTGTTTATGCTTGTTGTCAAGCCTATTTTCCCAAGAAAGACTTTAGCGATTTCAATTTTTTCATTTATTCTATTTTGGCAATTTACTCAGTCGTGGTACTTTACCTTGGCTGGGGCAATTGGTACAGTACCTTGGTAGCCATATTGAGTTTATTGACCTTAGCGATATTGTATCGCATGAAGTGGACGTTCAATTTTTTTCCTTTAGCTTTCGCAATCGCCATGCTTCCTTTTTTGGGTATGAATGGCGTACTTACAGGTATGCTCACGCCCGAACCAGTCGTTTGGTATAGTCCTGAACACATTATTGGTTGGCGTTATATTACCATTCCTATCGAAGATGTCTTGTATGCTTTCGTTTTGTTGTATTGGAATATTGCTATTTATGAATGGCTAAAAAAGAGTTAGTTTGTCTTTAATTTTCAATCAAAATAAATACCTTTGGCAGAATAAACTATGTCATTTCACAAAAACTAAAAACATCATCCCGATGAAACAGTTCCTATTTTTATTTTTTATCCTTTTCGCTTCCTCACTCTTAGCCCAAAAGGGCGAAGAAACACTCTCAAAAGCAAAAGAAGCCTACGAGAAGGAGAATTACAAAAAAATGCTCACTCTCATTAACCAAGCAATGGAAGAAGGCATTTCTACTCCCGAAGTATATCAAATGAAAGCTTATAGCTTCATTGAACTAGAGCAGTACCAAGATGCGTACAACACCTACATGGAAGCCATTGAGGTTTTTCCTAGAGAACCTAGTTTGTACAACAGTAGAGCCGCCTTTTTTGCTAGTCTCCAAGAGTTTCAGTTTGCTATTGATGATTACACACAAGCTCTAAAGCTATCCGAAGAAGATACGGATTTTATCAAATACTTATCCAATAGATCTACCGCCAAGATTAGTATGCAAAATTTTATTGGTGCATACGAAGACCTAATTATTGCTTACAAAATGGATACGACCAATTTGGCGGTATTGACTAATTTAGGAATGGTCTGTGACGAAATAGGCAACGGAGAGGAGACACTCAAATATTTGCTCAAAGTAGTAGAGCTGGATAGTACTTATTTTCCTGCCTACATCAATATTGGGTTCAAGTATCAAAACATGAAAAAATACAAAGAGGCGATTCCCTACTTCGACAAAGCACTCGAACTCAGCCCAGATGAGGCACTCGCTTATAGCAACCGCAGTTACAGTTATTATAAACTTGGCAAGCTCAAAAAAGCAATGAAGGATATTGACAAATCCATCAAATTATATCCTGGTAATCCTTATGCTTACCGCATTCGAGGACTCATCTATATAGCTGACAAAAAAACGGATAAAGCCTGTGAAGATTTGGAAAAAGCTATTCAACAAGGATTCACAACAATGTATGGCAATGAAGTAGAGCAATTGCAAAAAGAACACTGTGGTAACTAAAGTATTAAGAACCTGTCTAAAATTTTAGACAGGTTCTTAATCTAAATCTTTCTTGCTAAATCCTAATGCGGGCAAATATTGCTGCATTTCTCGATTAAATTCACTGGTAGGATATTTGCGAATCATATCGAAAGCAAAATCAAAGTCTTGATAGCTATAGCTAATAGCAGGAGCTAGTTCTGTTCCTATCGTTTGTATCACTTTGGGGGCATTGATTGCCATCAATATCTTGCGGCTAGTATCCAAAAAAGGAAATATTTCGTTGCGTATAAAGGAGTGATATTTATCGACATTCAGTTCGTAGAACTGATGCCCCAAATGAGCATATTGCTGCATAGCTGCGGTATATTCCATCACAAAAACATTGCTCAATTCGTTGCGTCGAGCTTGTAGCATCGCTACATCTTTGTTACGCATTTGATTATCCAAGTCCTTCAGAATCAAGCGTACGCGCTCTTTTTTCTTTTTTAGGGCTTCTTCCTTATCCAGCAATTTGTCGGTATATTGCAATTGTACTTGCTGCAACTCGGCTTGTACCGCTGCTACTACCTGTGCTTGCTTACTTTTGGCGTAGAGATAGGTACAAAATACCACCGTCACAAACGCCAATAAATTGACTACGTAAAATATCCAATCGGCTTGTATTGCTTCTATAAATGTCATGTATAAGGTGTTTTGTTTTTATGGGTTATTTAATTTCTTAAATTAGTCAAAAAAGGATTCAAAATCAGCCAAATAGTTAGCGTCATCTCTTACAATTTGTCGCTTAAAGGCCGTAAAGGCTGAAGATTTACTCAAATGGATTTTAATCTTTCCTAAGATCCATTTTTTATGTTTTTCAGATCCTCTATTATCATAAAACCTTTCCAAACACGTTTCAAAATCTAATAAATCCTCTAGTATTGCATTACGCAAATTAGAAGACTCTATTTGCTTTAGTGGTGTAGTTCCATTATAAACTGCATGAAGCAAAGCTACTGTTGTTTCCGTTTCTTTTGCCATCTCTAATTCAAAGACACTCACACCAACAACCTCCATTGGGAATACTTCTAAATACAACAAAATTCGTCCTTCTATATTGGCTGCCTCATTAGTACAATCAATTAGGTCCTCATAGTTCCCCAACTTAATATTATTGCAATGTTGACAAGCTAAAAATAAATTATTCCAATCAAACATCAAATTTCTGTCGCCTTTGTGCGGGCGAAAATGTTCTACATTGACATTGGTAATATTCTTAGATTCACAGATATAACACTTCCGTTCAAAATCTGTATTCAAACGTTGTAGTACCGTTCCACATTTATAGTTTTCGCTACTAGGTTTTGCTTTTTCGATTGCCAAACAAACTGGAGCAGGTTGCGATTTTTCAAAATAAATCATTACACTTCTGTTTTATTAGCTTACTTGCTCTTTTGAGCGGCAACTTTATTTTTTATTTCTTTGAGCTTGGTCTCCAATTCTGGGGCAATACCGCCATGCGTAGGAGCATCTTCAAAGTAATCCTCTAAATCAAATAGTTCATCTTCTTGCTCGGCACTTAATTCCTTCTGATTCATCAATTGCTCATAATCAGTCAGCTTTTCTTTCAGCTCTTTAGAATATTTATCTGTGCCATAATAACTTTCTATGATAGCATCATACGAATAATTGGACAAATCAGTAGCCACGATTCTTTTCTCCAAATCACAAACTGTAGCATTGCTGATAGAGCTAATCACAAAAGGCGAATGTGTCGTAACAATAAACTGAATACGAGGAAAAAATTCCGTCAAAAAAGGCAATATCTTCTTTTGTAAATCTACGTGCAAGTGTGTTTCTATTTCGTCAATCAATACAATCCCTTCTACATCATACACAGCGGCTTTTTTCGACTCCATGCGTAATATTAACTCCGTAACAATGCTCATAATAGCGGCATAACCATCGGATAATGTCGTCAAGCTAAACGATTCTCTATCAGGCACTACTACCGAAAAATCATAGTTTTTCCTATCAAATTCTAGTGCTAATTCTTGTGTATCGAATATCGCTTTGAGAGCTGTTTCAAATCGCTCAAACCAAGCATCAATTTTATGCACCACTTCCAACTCTTCATCATCTTTGGCAAATGAGCGTTCTGCTTTTAGATTGACAAGATATTGCATGAAATTTGCATTCGCTTTGTCTTCAATTCCATATTTTTTTTGAAGGTCAAATTTCTTTATTCCTTGCGGAATGGAGAGATTCGGTATTCTTTTAGAATTGAAGTATACTAACATAGATTTTTCAATATATTTGTATTCATCAAATGAACTAAAAAAAAGTACAATCTCTTTTTTTGCTGTAGACTTAGTTAGTTTCCGAGCTCTAGTATCTCCATGTATTCCTAAATGACCACTAGGTAAGGCTTCTCGAATTAACTCCAACAAACTAGTCTTACCAGCACCATTCTTACCTGTCAAAATAAGATGCTGTCGATGGTCTTTGGACAAAGGAATATTCAAATCTTTGATATTCCTTGATTCATTAATCTGTATGCTGGTAATAAAAATTTCCATCTTATCCATTGTTTTTTTTCTTCAAAATATGTTTGGGCGGCTCCTCGCCTCCCACAAAATACCATTGTCCATTCTCTTTCCAAAAAGTGGACAACTCGTGGTGTTCGCCTTTTTTGCCTTTTTCGTCTTGATAATAGGCTTTGAAACGCACTTTACCTTTGGTATCTGTGGCAGCACCTGCTTGTTTGCCGAATACTTTCAAGGATAGCCATTTTGTTTGTCGCAACCAATCTTGTAGCTCTTTTTCATCGATATGATGTCGAGTACTAGCGTGGTTCGTCGCTATGATGAAGCTCTTCTTTCGGAGTACGTGTGCCGAATATCTGGCACGCATCAGCTGCACCGCCGTAATCGCCTGCGCAGCATCTTGATGTATAATTTCGCAGCAACTGGCGTACGTTTTGGAGGTGCCACAAGGGCAATTATTGACTAGCATATTTTTTTATATAAAATAGTGTTGTCTAAAGATCTGATGTTACGCAAGAATAGTTTGCTATCGGAGTGAAGAAAAAAAATGTTCTAATTTTATTCAAGAACCAAGCCTACTGAAAATGTGAGAATTATGTAGAACAAGCGAATACTATCCCTTGAAAATACGTTTAAACTTCAAGGGTTTCCACTGAAAACAGCCAAATGACGTGTTTATCTAGCAAAATACGTCATTTGAGCCTAAGATAAACTCTAAAAATTCCCTTGAAGTCAGTATTGAAAGGTGATCGTATCTTGTTCGTAATATTGAACCTAGACTTTGCTTCTTTCGGTAATGGAAAGAAGAAGAGATATAATTGACCTGCTCAATTGGAAAACTTATCTCTTGCGTAACATCAGTAAAGATAATAATTTTGTTATTTTTAGACTTCGTATTTCAATGTATTTTGAGAATTGCCTACAAAAAACACCCCTAGCCCTTGGATAATTACAATCAGAACAACTCCCCGACTCAACAGATAGAAACTATCTTCTTTTCGACACTCGAAGCTCTACGGGGTGTTTGGCGAGCACCCAACGCTATTTCTGTGCTATTTTCGCTGTTTTTCTTCAAGCGAATGTTGGCATTGCACCAAGAAGGTCAAATAAAATTGGCGACAACCGCTAAGATTGACCAATGGGCTCATAATTTCAAAAGTGCCGTGGTAGCCAATCCGTCCAAGGCAACACAAGAATTATTGCATACCTTTGCAGAGTTTTCTCGCAACAACAAAAAATTTCAACACCTTTTTGTGCCGTTTATTTTGGCATTAGAAGAAGAAAAGAACAGCCAACACTTGATACAAGTTATCTTGATGTTGGACGAATTAGATTTTTCCTCCGATAGTATTTCCATCGAAGATTTTGGCAATTTTTTTAACACGACTCTTTATAAAGTTGCGCTGCAAGTCGGCAAAAAAGGACGGAAGCACAGCACACCAAGAGCCATAAATCAATTGCTCGTTGCCTTGGCAAAACCACAAGACAACGAGTCTATTTATGACCCAACAGTAGGGCAAGGAAGCGTATTGGTAGAGTTAGCAAAAGAAGCTTTTGGTATTGAGTTGTTTGGGCAAGAGCAGCAGCTACACGCGTGGTCATTGGCAAAGATGAATTTGATGTCCAACGGGCTTTATCATACCCAAATATTACAAAATAATTCGTTGGTAGATGATCAACTTCAAGACCAAAAAGTAGATATTGCCATTGCCCATTTTCCGTTTGGATTGTACTTGCCCACGCCCATCGTCAAAAATCAACCTTACTTGATGATTCCCTTCGATGTGGGTGTCCCCAAAGTACATGGCAACAACTTATTTATACAACTTTTATTATCGAAACTTAATGACCGAGGAAGGTTAATTTCTATCCTGCCGATACAAACACTGACCGCCGATAAAGATGACCGCAAAATGCGTGAATTTTTGATTCGCCGAGATTGGATCGAAGCGATTATTACGTTGCCCTACGGGCTACTCCAAACGACACGTGTTCCTATTTGCATCTTGATTGTCAATAAAGCCAAACGCCCTGAACGAAAAGAACATATTGTGTTTGTCAACGGTGCCAACCTACAAGTAGAAGCTACTTCCAAATTGCAACGCAAAATAACACCCGAACAAATTGAGTGTTTGGCGAAAGCCTATCATCATCTGGACAAAGATTGTTCGCCCGAGCTCAATAACTGCATCGCCAAAGTGCCACTGCACAAAATTATACTCAACGAGTATAACCTTGATGCCAAAAGTTACGCTTCTCCCTTTATTTCTAGATTGCAAAAGCTAGAAGATTTGGGGCAAATGATACAGCTCAAATCTATTTTCAAACCTGATGCCCCTTCCCTATGGTTCAATACCGCTCCTGCTCAATCATTGGCTTATGTTCAGGTCGAAAACTTAGGGCATTCTATTAGCAATTTTCAATTGCAATGGGAAAAAATACAAACTACTGACCAAGTCAAACAATTGGTTGGTCAACTGGTCAGCGAGAGTGTTTTGTTGGTCAATCGCTCTGGCAAAAAGCTTTATTTGAGCTATTTTGAGTTCACAGGAACGCCTATTTTGATCAATGAAAATGTAATGATATTTCGGATAGATAGCACGCTTGTCAATATCGAATATTTGGCGATTCAGTTGTTTGATGATTTATTTTTGCAACAGCTCGACATGTACAAACAAGACCACTTATACCAAAGTATTGATGAAACACAGTTTGAAGCCCTCAAAATTAGTTTGCCCTCGCTCTATGAGCAAAATATGATTGCGAAGCAAAAAAAATTGGAATTGCTACAAGCCGAAGAATACAAGGTGGAGCAGCTGCGCAATGACCTAAATTTGGGACGACAAAAAGCCCAAAACGAACAGTACAAAATTATATCTTCGTTACAGCACGAATTGGGCAATCAATTACCTGCGGTTCTGACCGAATTTAAGAATCTAAAAGATTATCTAAAAGATAAGGCACACGATCAAACGATGGTGCAGTTTGACGAACCTATTTTCCCTATTTTTGAAGGCGAAGACTTGAGTCAAGTCGATAAATTAGCGAATGTAGTAGAACGCATTGAGTCTATTCTAATCCATTCTATCAATACGCTGGACGCTACAAGCGGCATTATAGAAGCCGATAGCAGCAAGCTTAATTTGGAGAATACCAACCTCAAAAAATTATTGGAAAGCATCCAGCAAATATATAGTAAAGATACGGGGTTTGATATTCTGATAGAAATAGACGAAGACGGCACAGGCAAAGAATTGTTGGTGGAAGCCAAAATAGACCGTACTCAAATGACGACCGCTATCAGCAACCTGATTGAAAATGCTCGAAGACATGGTTTTGTAGATGCGTCCAAAAAATATACGATTATCTTTCAGCTCGGCATCGCCCCTAGTCAACAAGAAGTTATCCTGATTTACAAGAATGACGGTCGAGCATTTCCTGACAATTTTTCTTTTGAAGATTTCATCAGTTATGGCAACTATGCAGGCACCACAGGACACTCTGGTATTGGTGGTTTTTTGATTCATCAAATCATTGAAAATCACAAAGGAAATTTGATTTATAGAAAATCAAACAACCCTCATAATCCATTCAAAGTACAATTTGAAGTCACCTTGCCCTTGCTATAAAATGCCGTTGAGGCTATCAAACGGGCGACCCAATATACTTTGGTCATTCGTTTGTAGCCAATCCTGCAGCACGGTGGCATAAATATTCCTAAAATCGACTTCGTATTTCAAGTCGCCTTTGCTCAAATTGACCAAATCAGGAGCCGTATTATAGAACCCTGCTTTTTTGATTTTGCCACTCATCAAATAAACATTATTGGCTTGACCGTGGTCTGTTCCTCGACTTCCATTTTCGGCTACTCGCCTCCCAAATTCCGAAAAATTCATAATCAGCGTATCGTCCCAAAAACCATTCTTTTTGAGGTCATTCACTAAAGCCTCCAAGGCATTGGAATACTCCTCCAACAATCTATCTTGCTTGTTCGTTTGATTGACGTGCGTATCGAAACCTGAAAAATTGACATAATAAACTTGCGTATCGCAACCCCCAATAATCAATTCGGCTACCTGTTTCATTTGTTTACCCAACGCTCCTTTGGGATAATTTTGTTTGGTTTTATACGTTTTTGATTTCTCAAAAATGTAATCTGCCGAAGATACCGTATTGCTCAATGTTTGGTACAAATACGCTACTTTTTCGTCGTGTTCGTGGCTGTGATGATGCTTCTGTATGGCTTGTATCAATTCATTATTGGTCGTTTGGTGTAGTTGTCGAGGGTTCGACATCGCAAAACCGCTTTTGGTGTCGCCTTTGAGTGCCAAACTCAAGGTATCGTCCAGCTCTATGGCGTAGTGATTGGTCGCTGCGTGAGCATCAACAAAACGCCCCAACCAACCCGAACTCAAAAATTCGTCGGCATTACTGGCTGTTTGCCAAATATCCATAGAGCGAAAATGAGAACGATCTGGATCGGGATAGCCAACATTATTAACGATACTTATTTCCCCTTGATCATATAGCTTTCGCAAAAAAGAAAGCTTAGGATTGAGTCCCAAATCATCAGTTAAAGGCAGTACTTTTTTGCTATCTATCGCAATCGTTGGGCGAGCTTCATAATACAAATTATTCTTGTAGGGGACAATGCAATTGAGTCCATCATTGCCACCTGACCACTGTATCACAATCAGTTTGCGTTCGCTATTGAGCGGTGTCGATTGTTGGTCAAAAGCCTTCAAGAAATTAGGCACGAATAAACTTCCTGCGGTCGCCAATCCTGTCCGTGTCAAAAAAGACCTTCTATTGATATTATTTTTCATGTTTTTTTTGTTTTAGGTGTTTTTTTTAACACATTTGGTATTCTGGCAAGCTCATAATTCCGAGCAAATAAAATTTGAATTTATCATCGGCAGTAGCCGTGTATTGTGCCAACTCTTCTATGAAAGTACCATCAGTGGCAATGCTGTTTTGCAATAAAAAATCTGCTAGTGCCTGCACTTCGTATTTTTCCTTTCTAAATAACTTTTGCAACTGGTCAATACTAGCCGTTACTTCTAGCTTTTTGAATTGTTTGATTGTTTTTTGTTCGGGCTGGTCTTGAAATTGGATATTTAGCTCCGCTCGCTCAAAAGCAATCGCTGCCATATTCATGCGTAGCATGAGCGTTGCGTTATCTATCCAATTTTCACCACCTTTCCAGCCTGCTACATTGGGTGGATGAAACAACACTTGCCCCAACGCTCGTTGTGTGAACAAAACGGATTCTTTTTTGCTAAATTTCATGTTCAGTACCTTGGCAAAGCCTACCAAAAACTCGACAGGTGATTTGATTTTAGCACCAACATTGGCGGAAGCATAAAACCACTCGCTCTCAAAAATAAACTGCATCAATTTGCCAATATCGTAGTTCGATTTATAGAATAGATTCGCCAACTCTTCGACCCGATTTGCATCAAGTGTTGGGTTGACAAAATAGCGATAAATTTTGGTCACCAAATAAACCGCTGTTTGCTTTTGGTCAAGTATAATATCAATAATATCTTCGCCATCAAAATAACCTGTTTTGCCCATGAACACTTTTTCGCCTACATCATGTTGGCGTTCTTTAAATTCAAATTCGCCCGTAAAGCGATTGGCAAACCACCCTGTAAAAGCTCGTGCTGCTTCCTTGACATCTTGTTCGGTATAATGACCTCTACCTATCGTAAAAAGTTCCAACAATTCTCTTGCAAAATTTTCGTTCGGTTTATTTTTTCGATTCTGCTGATTATTCAGATACATAATCATGGCAGCATCTTTAGCAATCGCTACGACCAAGTCTCTAAACTTGCCTAAGCCCTGCGTTCGCAATATATTTAACTGATTGACTGCAAAATCTACTCGTTTGGATTCGCAAGCAAAATGACCATGCCAGAACAACGCCATTTTTTCTACCAAAGGATTACTATCCTCTGACACCATTTGTAGTACCCAATTGGAGTTGAGATCTGCCACTAGCTGTCGCAATACTTTATTTTTTTCTTGCTTTGCTTTAGGGCTCAATCGTTCAAATTGTGCCTTGCTTGGCACATCATACTTGGGGCTTGGTACCGCCTTTATTTTTTTTGCTGTTCGGAACAGTTGCTGTATGGCTTGCTCCGTTGTTGTATTTGCTTTGCGCAAAGCAGTATAAGGCAAGCCAAAGCCAGCTCTCCAGTACAGATGTTGCAATTTTTGTTGGTTGTTCATAGCAGTTTTCTTGTTCTTGTTTACGACTTTTTTTGTTTTTTAGAGTATTTCTACTCTATTAGGTTTAAAGCGTTATAAAACCGTACGCTTTTTAGCTAGCGTCATTTTTTGGAAAAGAATAAAAGTTAGCATTGCTCTTACGTAAGACCACTTCGCTGTTAGATACTAGAAGTTAGACTTCTGACAATAGCTTTGTTAATGCTTGTTTAAGAAAAAACAGCCTGTTTCCAAAAAGGAATCAGTTCAAATCAGTGTAATTCCTACGTCCGTTGGTCGAAGCTCCCAACTTCACGTCGGGAAATCTTTGATAAGTGGCACTTTTTTTATTTTTTTAGTCCTAACACGAAGAGTGTACAGTTTTATATAGAGCGCAGCTAAGATTAGATTTTTTTGATGATTTGTGTAATTTCAGGCATGCTCTTAATTCCCTTAACAAATAATTTTGCACTCTAGGTTAGAATTTATATATTGTACACGCAAAAAATAATCTAGCCAATGGGAAGTATTGTTACATTCTATTGTTTACAAATTTAATCTTGAATACCATGCCAAAAGCGGGAGAAGTTGTAAAACTCAAATCAGGAGGTCCTGACTTGGTTATCAATTATGTATTTTCGGAAAACGAAGGTATCAAAGAAAAAGGTGCTGCAATGAAAGGCTTTGTGGCAGGTGATTGTATCTGCGAATGGCAAATGCAAATTGGAGAAGACAAATTCAAAACAAAAAGGGAATCGTTCAAAGCTGCCATGCTCATGTACCTTGATGGTACGCCCCTTCCTACTAGCGAAGGTGGAGGAGACGATGATGATGATTGGTAGATTTCGCCTTAGCGAATGAATCTTAGAGGATACACTTTTTATTGAAACACCACACATTATATACAATATACCCTTATGAAAATTGGAGATGTAGTCAAGCACAAAAAAACCGAGCAAGAAATGACCATCATGCGTATGCTGGGTGACGAAGAGAATCCCTCTTTCGTAATGATGGATAGACGAATGGAAACCAAAGGGTTTAACCAAGGTGACCCTACTTGTATGTGGTTTCAAGGTTCTAACCTGCACCATGGTGTATTCAAATCGTACGAACTAGAAGTCGTTGCGATTAAGGCAGGTGCTGGTGGTGCCATAGCAGCAGATGACGACGATGACTTGGACTTGGATTTAGGTTTAGATGATTTGGACTTAGACTTGGGCGATGATTTGGACTTGGATCTAGATCTCGATTTTGATGACGACGATTTGGATCTGGACTTTGATGATGATGATTTGGACTTGGATCTAGACGATTTGGATTTAGATGACGACGACGACTTAGATTTAGACCTTGACTTGGACGATGACTTCGACTTAGGTGATTTAGATTTGGATGACGATGATGACTTCGGCGACTTGGATCTTGATTTGGACCTAGATGATGATTTGGATCTAAACTTCGACGACGACGATGATGATTTGAGTTTCGACGACAGTGATGATGATGACGACGATGACGATTTGAGCTTCGACGACAGTGACGATGATGACGACGATGACGATTTGAGCTTCGACGACAGTGACGATGATGACGACGATGATGATTTAAGCTTCGACGACAGTGATGATGATGACGACGACGATGACGATTTGAGTTTCGACGACAGTGATGATGACGACGACGATGACGATTTGAGCTTCGACGACAGTGATGACGACGACGACGATGACGATTTGAGTTTCGACGACAGTGATGACGACGACGACGATGACGATTTGAGTTTCGACGACAGTGATGATGATGACGACGATGACGATTTGAGTTTCGACGACAGTGATGATGATGACGACGATGACGATAAAGATGGTTTAAGTTTTGATCTAGACGATGATTTGGGTCTTGACGATGACGACGATGATTTAGATAACGAAGTAGATGATGACGATTTAGGTTTTGATTTTGATGATGACGACCTAGATTTAGACGATGATGATTTATAACATGAATTAACTTAATAAATGTCTATTTTTCGATTCAAACAATTTGAAATAAAACAAGACCAGTGTGCTATGAAAATAGGCACCGATGGCGTTTTGTTGGGGGCTTGGGCAACAGTTGCTCACGCCCCCAATATTTTGGATATAGGTACAGGCACAGGCGTACTCGCACTGATGGCAGCTCAACGCAACCCTACCGCTCAAATCGTAGCGGTAGAGATAGAAAAACAAGCAGCAGAACAAGCCCAATATAATATTGCTCGTAGTCCTTGGACAGCACGTGTACAACTACAACAAACTGCCATTCAAGACTTCATATCAACCGAACCATTTGATGCGATTATCAGTAATCCGCCTTATTTTGAAGCTGCTGCTAGTACGACTATTGCCAATGAGGCACGGCAAACGGCTCGCACAACAAGCCAACTTTCTTATACTGAACTGCTAAAAGCAGCTAGTAACTTATTGAGTGATTCAGGCGTTTTTTCTTTGATATTGCCTTACACCGTAGGTCAACAAGTCCTATTATTAGCCCCAACATTTCATTTATTTCCTTGCGAAATAGTAGCTGTATCCGCTAGAATTGGCAAAACGCCTAATAGAATGCTACTCGCATTGAGCAAGCAAAAAACACCTAACATAATAGAACGACAATTGGCGATTCGCAAAGCTGGAAAAGGACAACAGGACTACACTGCCGAATTTGTAGCACTACACCGAGATTTTTTATTAGCTTTGTAGATATTTTATTGTCTTTTGATTTCTAATTTTTTTTCATGCGTACTTTTCTACAAAAACAGCCCCTCCTAAGTAGTTTGTTCGTCAATATAGGATTGTTTCTATTGACGTACACGCTGTTTTATAGCCGTTTTGGTACGACTGATGATATAGAAATGCAAATGGTTCTATCGGGCAAAATGGTATTGCAGACCCCGTCTGCTTACTTGCGATACAGCCACATTTGGGTAGGCGAAATACTATCTAGTTTATATACTTTTTTTCCTGCGGTTTCGTGGTACACCTACTGTTTGGTTTCTGCTCATTTCGTAGGCATGACCATGCTGCTCTACAGCATCTTAAAATTGAACAATACGCCTTTTCGGCTAATGACTTATATTGCCTTGTTCGCATTGGGCGAAGTCGTTCTATTGCAAGAATTACAGTTTACATCGGCTAGTTTAGTGCTTCAAATTGGTGGAATTGCCTTATTGTATTGGTCTTTTGGTCAAGCCAAAATAAACAAAAAAAGCGTTCTAATCGCTGCCACTGCCATGCTTTGGGCGTCTATGATTCGATGGGAATCTTTTGGGTTGGCAGTGGTGCTAGGGCTGCCACTGCTGCTATTAATTATTGGGCAGCAGCCTCAAAAAAAGCTCCTAAAAATTGCTATCTGTCTTAGTATTATTGGCTCGGCTTGGCTCTCCAATAAGTGGCATTATCATGTACACAACCAACACGAAGATTGGGCTACCTTTCATCAATACAAACACTTGGGAGCAGGACAAGCTATTCTGGATTTTCACAATCCCAATTATGAATGGACAGCTAGTACTGCCGATGATTATTTCTACAAAGTAGGTTGGGAATATGGCGATTTACAGTTGTTCAAACATTGGTTTTTTGCAGACTCTAGTGTCTATGGTTATGCTCAATTTGAAGCTCTAAAATATACTTTTGGCGACTGCCCTTTACCGACCGATTATCGCAACCAAAAAATCTGGGATTTTTTCATAGATTACCCTTTAGACGATTATGTTTATCACGGTTTTTTGGTGCTGCTGCTTTGTCTTGTTTTTTTGGGAGGCAACCGCTGGCAATACAGTACCTTGTTGGCAATAGCTGTTATGATACTCTTGTTATTGGCAAGCCTATTTGTCTATACGCATTTGCCCCCTCGGGTGAGCTATGGAATGGGATTTTATATGATGTGTTTAGCGGCTTTGTTCTTTGATTATAATACCGTCATGCAGAGGCAGACTAAAACTTGGACGCTAGTCCTTATTGGGTTTTTAGCTATTTCTAGCCTCAAAAAAGCGACTAAAAGTAGTGCAGAAGTTGCCACGCAAACACAATATGCAACACAGGCACTGGATAGCTTACAGGCTCAACCGAATCAACTTTATATAGGCGGTGGCGATTATTATCTAATGCCTTTGATTACGCCTTTCAGAAGCATGAGCGATAGTATTTTTGAGGGATTCAACATGCTGGATTTTGGGCATCTTTCCAATACTCCTACACACTATCAGCAGTTGGCTAATTTTGGTATTGATAATATTCATACCACAGCCATTGACGACAGCACCATTTACCTCATTCATCGTCCAGAATCTAGTTTCTTATCTTGGTACGCTGACTTTGTCCGTCGTCATTACGACAAAAGTATTGAATTGGAATTGGTCCGCAAGGAAGAAGAATTAGATGTAGCTGTTTATCGAATGGTTTCGATTATCGAAACAGATAAAAACTAACGCATGGGACTGCCTTTTATATCTACTATTCCTACAGCTAAGCAAATAGAGCAAGTCCACGAAGCTATCGCTCCTTTTGTTCATCGTACACCAGTATGGACAAGTCAAAGTATCCATACATTAGCAGGCTGCAAATTGCACTTCAAGTGCGAAAACTTCCAAAAAATAGGGGCATTTAAAATGCGTGGTGCGATGGCTGCCGCTTTAGCAATTTCGGAACTAGACCGCCCCAAAGGAATAGCAACACACTCTTCGGGCAATCATGCTCAAGCGATTGCTTTAGCAGCTCAAATACTCGGCATTCCTGCTTATATTGTCATGCCTCACAATGCTCCTTTGGTCAAACAAAAAGCTACAAAAAGCTATGGGGCTACCGTTATTTTGTGCGAAGCAACACAAGATAGCCGCCTCCAAACACTAGAAGACGTAGTGGCAAAAACAGGCGCTACTTTTATCCCTTCGTACAATCATTATGATGTAATTGCAGGGCAAGCGACGGCAGCCAAAGAACTGCTCGAACATGCTTCTTTTTTAGATACCATTATTGCCCCCGTAGGCGGTGGCGGTCTGCTGAGTGGCACTTGTTTGGCGGCTCATTATTGGTCACCGAATACTATTTGTATTGGGGCTGAACCCAAAGCCGCAGATGATGCCGCTCGCTCCCTCATAGTTGGCAGTATCCAAACCAACACCACAACCGACACGATAGCCGACGGACTACGCACCAACTTGGGCGATAAAACATTTGGTATTTTGCAGCAATACTTGAGCGACATTATTACCGTAACAGAAACTGAAATCGTAGCAAGTATGCGGCTTATTTGGCAACGCCTAAAAATAGTCGTAGAACCTTCTGCTGCCGTGCCTTTAGCTGCTGTACTGCAACAACCAGAACGCTTTGCTGGTCAACAAATAGGGATTATTCTTTCGGGTGGCAATGTCGAATTTCCACTTTCTAAAATCTAAGCAAATGAATTTGAGTTATTGGGAGCAATCCACTTTTTTGCAGGGTATAGATGTGGCTATTATTGGCAGCGGTATCGTCGGGCTCAATGCCGCTCTAGCTATTCAAGAACAAAAACCGCACTACAAAGTAGTCGTGCTCGAACGGGGTATATTACCCGCAGGAGCTAGCACCAAAAATGGTGGTTTTGCTTGCTTTGGGTCTGCTTCCGAGCTACTCGATGACCTCCAAGAACAGCCAGAAACGGTCGTTTGGCAAACTCTAAAAAATAGATGGCAAGGATTGCAACAGCTCCAAAAGCGAGTCGGCAGATCGTACATGGATTTGGAACAGCATGGCAATTATGAATTATTCTTGCCTGAAGACCAGCTGCTCTACGAGCAATGTCTAGCAAAATTGCCTTATCTCAATCAGCAAATAGAAGCGACGATTGGTGTCAAAAATGTGTTTGATACACAAGCGCCTACTTCTGCCATGCCGACCGTCAAAAACTGGATTCGCAATCGTGCCGAAGGACAAATTAATACGGGAAAACTGATGCAGCGGCTCTTGGATTTGGCTCACCAAAAAGGAATTTTGATACTCAATGGCGTCACTGTATTGGCGCTCGAAGAGCAGGCTCAAAAGGTACAAATCAGCACTCAAAATTTGGGCATGCTTATCGCTAATAAAGTATTGGTAGCAACCAATGGCTTTGCTACTAGCTTACTTCCTAACCTGCAAGTATTGCCTGCCCGTAATCAAGTCTTAATCACCAAACCGATTGCTAACTTGCCACTACAAGGCTGTTTTCACTATCAAAAAGGCTATGTCTATTTTCGTAATATCGACAATAGAATCCTGCTCGGCGGTGCTAGACATTTGGATTTGGAAGGCGAACAAACGACTGCCTTTGGTTTTTCGGAAAATATCCAAACCTATTTGACCGACTTTTTAACCAAAGTAATTCTACCGAATCAAGCCGTAGAAATTGATTATTGGTGGAGTGGCATCATGGGTGTTGGTACACACAAACAACCCATCGTACAGCAACTTTCTGAACGCATAACTGTGGCGGTTCGCTTGGGCGGAATGGGGATTGCTATTGGAGCTTTGGTCGGAGAACAGGGGGCGAATTTGGTATTGAATGGAATCGATGAAATCTAGCTCCTATTGTTCGCCTATCAATAAATTACAGCCGCGTAAATCGCTGGCAGTCAGTCGTCCCAACACTTCAAATTGCCCATTGGGCTGCAGCCTACCCAAATCATCAGTTGCCAAAAAAGCACAAGAATCAATATTTGCCAAATCAATGATATTCAGTCCACCTGATTTGCCAACAGGCAAATAATGAAACGGATCGGTCGCTTCTCGAACAAGTACACGCATTGTAGCACTTGGCTCAAAAATACCTTTTCCTTGCGAATAGGCTTGCGAAAGTAGCTCCGTCATGCCATATTCCGAATGGATTTGTGGTACTTCAAAAGCTGTTTGTAACACTTCGTGTATCGCTGCTTTGGTCATTTCTTTTCGCCTGCCTTTCATGCCACCTGTTTCCATGACAATGGTCTGCTTCAACGCCATTGGATAGGCTGCCGCAAAGTCCAACAGTGCATACGTTACACCTATAAGCAGTATTTTCTTCTGTTGCTTTTCGCAATTTTTTATGGTTTGGGCGAGTGCCTCGAAATCATGCAAAAAGAAACCTGATTCGGCTTGACGGGAAACCGCTACAAACTGTTCGACCATATAGACCAACGATGAATTTCCTTGTTCCAAATAAGAAGGTAACAAACCCAATACGACATAATCCTCTAAGGAACCGTATTGCTGTTCAAAAGCTTGTATCGACAATTTTCGATAGCTGTCGAGGCAGCGAATGTGATGTTGAGCAGGTTGTTGTAGTGTAGTGCCTGAACTCCGAAAAGTAGCAACTGTTTTCCAGTCAGCTGTTTTGATGGTATGTTCCTTAAAAAAAGCCAAAGGAAGAAAAGGGATTTGTTCAATTTTTGTAACTTGCTGAGGCAAAACATTCAGAAGCTGAAGAAACTTTTGATAAAGTGGGTTGTTTTGTGCCTGATAGGCAAATATTGACAAAGCAATGGATTCAAAATTATTTTTGGTTACGTTGTATAAAGTGGCACACAGTTCTTGATACTGATTATTCATGTAAATATCTTATTAATACAAAAATGACGAAGTTAAAAATACTATCTTTTCTGTGGATTCTGTCATTTTTGGGTTGTGATAAACCAATTTCTGACATTCCTACGATACGATTCGTAAACAATTCGAGGTCGGTTATGGTACAAAATGGACAAGATTCGACTTTCGTCAAATTTGAATTTGAAGACGGCGATGGCGATATTGGTAGTGATCTGCAAGATAATATTTTTGTCAAAGATGCTCGCAATGGACAGATTATTGCTCAAAGAAGATTGCCAAATTACACCAATAATCCGATTTACAAAAAAGGAGAAATAACGCTAGTCATTTATGCACCTTGTTGCATTTATCCCAATGGCACCGCTTGCACCCCCAATACCACAGTATTGCAAAACAAGACCAAATTTATTTTGCAAATCCAAGATAATGCAGGTAATTATAGCAATGAAATTAGTACGCCCGAAATAACCTTGGATTGCTTATAACAACCAAATATAGCTAAAAATAAAAACATGAAAAATATACTGCTTCTATTATTGGTACTCAGCAGCTGGCTGGCATGGACAGGTTGTCAACCGCCTCCAATTTATGATGACATTCCCAACATTAGTTGGAATAGTTTCTCTAAAGATACCATTCCACAATTTAGTGGCTTTGTTACTTTCAGGGTTGATTTCACCGATGGCGATGGCGATATTGGCAAGTCGGGCAATAGCGATACGACGCAACATTTGATTATTATTGACAGTCGCCGAACGCCCAACGATACGCTCTATTATCAAATTCCGACGATTGTGTCACAAGGTATCGTAAGTGGTATTTCTGGCACCATCGAAGTTGATGTTTCGACATTATGTTGCTTGGATCCAAACAATCCATTCATTCTTTGCCAAGATGTACCAGCTACCTACGAACCTGTTACATTCACGGTCCGAATCAAAGATAATGCAGGCAGATGGAGCAACGAAATACAAACAACACCTTTATATTTACAATGTTTTCAATAATTTTTTTCACCCTAAATTTACTCCCCAACTATTATGAGCTCACTCCTATTAGATGATGATTTCCAGAAAGACTTTGATCCCTCCAAAATTGAGAAACTCCGTGAACTTCGCAATGAGACCCATAAGCTCATTTTGAGTGTTCGACAAGGTCGTCCTATTCTATTTATTTTGAGTTTTATGGCTTTTGCTAATTTTTTGATACTTTCTGATGATACGGCTATCGACACCTATAGTCTCCTCAACGATAATCGAATTGCTGGCGTAATTGCACTAATTTACTTTCTTGCAGCCATCGGCAGTTTTTTCAAACCCAAGATTAGCTATATCATTGGTTTAGCTACCCTAATATTGACCACTGCAGGTTATCTAGTTTTTGACAATGCTTCATTTGGTCTTGGCAGTGTTGTCTTTCGTGGTTTTTCCATTTTTTTTCTTATCAAATATGTGCAGGCACTACACGTGCTATTGCCTGCCAAAATAAAAGAATTACGCACCTTTGGTGTTCCAGATTCGTGGCTTGTTATTGTTCAAAAACTAAAAACATTGCCCACTACTCGTAGTTTGTAAAAAAGAATTCTCCCAATTAAAAATATGTGTAGATAAATGAATGATGATTTATTGGACGAAGGCAGTTATGCCGAAAGCACCATATTTAGCAAAGGTCAAGTTATAAACATACGCAATTTGACCGAAGATATTAATAAATTGATTAGCAATGTCAAAGTAGCTCGTATCACTCTTTTGACGTTGGTCGGTTTTGGAGTCTTCCTATTAGGTATTGGAGTTTATACTTATTGGAATAACTTTGAAGATTTCTGGTATTCTGATTATTTCCTATCTGGCTTGATTGCTATCCTGATTTATTTGCCATTAGGACTAATGGCACTCAAAAAACCTAAAATAGTGTTATCTATTGGTTTACTATTTTATATTGTTATCAATATTATTGGATTTATCTTCAATGGAAATATCATGTCGGGTATTTTTATAAAAGTAACATTCCTCTATTTTTTATTTAGAGGCATACAATCTTCCGTACAACTTCCTGCCAAACTAAAGGAACTCGCTCAGTTGGGTGCACCACATGACTGGCAAACCTTAGCTGCCAATTACAAACCACTACCCAAGGCAGAGACATTAAATCAAGAAAATTAGTAGCAATTTGCCGTTTGTTATTAATGCAATATTTTTTTAGTTACTTTTGCAGAGATACTAAAGGTTATGCAAGTAGATATTGTATGCAGGTGGAGAGATAGATTTTTTCTTCGCTATACGAAATTTACTTACATAACCTTTACTAACTAACCATTGACAAACTAGCAAAATTAACGCATCGCATGGACAATAATATAATAGACGAAAAGCAATTGGACGAAGAACAAAGTGGTGTACTGAGCCAAATTAGTCCTTTTCGTATTATGCTCGCCGCCTTCATTGGTTTGGCAGTAGTTGTTTATATGTTTATTAGTGAATTTGATGCCAAAGAATTTGGCAAAATTGAGTGGTCGAGCCACGTTTTCATTTGGATAGGCATGGCTATGTTTTTCATGTGCTTTCGCCACTTCTGCTACATGGTACGCCTGCGTATTATTACCGATGGTTTTTTTAGTTGGAAAAAAGCCTTTGAGTTGGTCATGATGTGGGAATTTAGTTCTGCCGTAACACCTACTAGTGTTGGTGGTGCAGCGGTAGCGATGTTTGCCATAGCACAAGAAAAACTATCGGCAGGAAAGACCGCTATGATTGTGTTGTACACGGTAGTCGTCGATACGTTTTCGTTCCTCTCTGCCCTCTTTATTTTCTATATGATATACGGTGCCATCATGGTACAACCAGGAGCGTCCAATTGGTCAGAACTGATGGGAACCAAATGGGGAATTGGTTTTGTGACTGCCTACGGGCTAATGCTTTTTTATGGTGGTTTATTTTTCTATGGAGTATTGATTAACGCCAAGGGAGTACAGAAATTTTTACTCTTTTTGTGCAAAATACCTTTCTTGAAGCGATTTAGAGAAAAAGCCATTCAGATGACCGACGAAATGGCGTTGGCATCATCAGAATTACGCAAAAAAAATTGGAGCTTTCATGTCGGTACCTACTTGAGTACCATGGCAGCTTGGGCTTCTCGATTTATGGTACTCAACTGCTTGATTATCGCTTTTGTGGCGTATTCGCCCAATGTAGAAGTACAACAATATTATCAAAGTTTCATGGGGGGCGAGATGGGCTTTGGAGCATTCCAACAGCAAGTATTCATTTATGCCCGCCAGCAAGCGATGTACGTGATTATGGCAGTGATGCCAAGTCCGGGAGGAGCTGGAGTAGCCGAATATGCGTTCAAAACCTTCCATAACGATTATATTCCTACTGCCGAAACAGGTATAGCGGTAGCAGGTACATTGATGGTTATCATGGCAACCCTTTGGCGTACTTTCACGTATTATGTGTACCTATTGGTAGGCGCGATCGTAGTACCCAACTGGGTCAATAAGATTATCAAGCGTAATAAAGCGGAACGCTTGGCGGCAATGCAAAAAGGTAATATAACCCTCTAATAATCAAATTATTATTACATAATAAGTTGTTTTAAAAGTAAGTTTTATGAATTTATTGAAATTAAGTTGGAAATATCTTACTGCAAGCAAACTCTCTAGCCTATTAAGTATCATCTTGGTAGCCTTGGGCGTGAGTTTGACTTCTATTTTATTCTTGCTCAACAAACAGTTTAGCGACCGCCTGTACAATAATATTGCAGGAATTGACCTCGTAGTTAGTGCCAAAGGCAGCCCTTTGCAAATGATTATGTCGTCGGTCTATCAGATTGATAACCCTACGGGAATTATTCCACTCACAGAGTCATTTGTCGTTACTAAAAACCCCTTTGTAGAAAAAGCCATTCCGCTCGCTATGGGCGATAATTACAAAGGATACCGCATTATTGGTACCGATAGCCAGTATGTAGCTCACTATGGTGCCAAAATCGCCACAGGCAGAGCGATACAGCAAGATTTAGAGGTATTGGTCGGTTCGAGAGCCGCCAAAAAACTAAACCTAAACATAGGCGATACTTTTTATGGCTCGCACGGATTGATAGAAGATGGTGGCGAGCTGCATGATGCACACCAATATAAAGTCGTTGGGGTATTGGCGGAAAGCCAAACCGTAGTCGATCAATTAATTGTGACCAATGTAGCAAGTGTGTGGAGAATGCACGAAGGGCATGATCACGACCATGAGGGCGAACATGGACATGGCGATGAACACGAAGGACACGACCACGCTACGCACGATGACCACGAACGACACGACCACGAAGGGCACGATGACCACGAAGGGCACGACCACGCAACGCACGATGACCACGAAGGGCACGACCACGCAACGCACGATGACCACGAAGGACATGACCACGCTACGCACGATGACCACGAAGGACATGACCACGCTACGCCAGTTGCAGAAAAACCACTAGCACCTATCAGTTCCGAAGGAAAAAGTGTCAGTGCCTATTTAGTTACTTACAAAAAAGATGGCAACGGCAATGCCTCTGCTAGAGCGTTTGTAGAGTGCAGTCAAATTATTGATAAATATGGCAAATCAATGGGCTATGCCAAACCATCTATTCAGCTACAGCGCTTACTAGAAATGACTGGCGTTGGTATTGGTTTTCTGAAAGGCTTGGCATTTATTATTATCTTTATTTCTGCACTGAGTATGTTTATTTCGCTCTTTACTTCGCTCAAAGACCGCAAATACGAAATTGCTTTGATGCGTGTAGGCGGTGCTTCTCGTACCAAGATATTTTTGATGATTGTACTCGAAGGTCTTATGTTAGCAGCTATTGGCTTAATTGTAGGACTCACTATCAGCCACATTGGTATGCAATTGATGGCAGCCACCTTAGAAGAGAATTATAAATACACGTTTACTGGAGCCTTATTTTTGATACAAGAACTTTGGTTAATCATTGGTACGCTAATCGTTGGTTTTTTGGCGGCTGTCGTTCCAGCTATTCAAGCTTACTTAACTGATATTTCTACTACTCTATCTAGCAAATAAAACCTAGCACCTCTCTATGCACTTACAGACCTTACAATTGACTAATTTCAAGAATTATGCGAGCGAAAAACTAGAATTTTCGGCTCAACTCAATTGTATTGTTGGCAAGAATGGCATGGGCAAAACTAATATTTTAGATGCTATTTATTATCTCTGTTTGTGCAAAAGTCATTTCAGTATTATTGATAGAATGATTGTGCGACATGAGCAAGATTTTTTTAGGTTAGAAGGAGTCTTTGAGCAACAGCAAAAGGAAACAATTGTCGTCAAATACGACAAACGCAAGAAAGTAATCGAGCGAAACAAAGCCGCTTACACGACACTTGCCGAACATATTGGGCTGTTGCCTGTCATTATGATAACGCCCGACGACACGCTACTGATTACAGAAGGCAGCGAAAATCGTCGCAAGTTTATGGATTTGTTTTTGGTGCAATCTGATAGTCAATATTTGACGGCATTGATGCAATACAACAAGCTGTTATTGCAACGCAATACTTTCTTAAAGCAAGCTAAACACCCACTAGAAATAGATTTCAATTTGTTAGAAATATACAACCAACAATTGTTGGCTCCAGCCCAATATATCTATGAACAACGGAAGGAGTTTAACGCTCAACTACGTCCGCTTTTTCAGCAATATTATCAGGCGATAGCAGGCAATAACGAGGTGGTAGATTTTAGTTATGAATCGCAATTGCACGAAGATTCTTTGATTAATTTGTTTGCTCAATCGCAAGAAAAAGATGCGTGGCTACAACGCACCACCAAAGGAGTACACAAAGACGATTTGAAATTAATTATTGATGGCTATCCTGTCAAAAAATTTGCTTCGCAAGGACAGCTCAAATCCTATCTGCTGGCACTCAAATTAGGACAATACGAACTCCTTCGACAGTCGATTGGTCGTCCTCCACTCCTATTATTGGATGATATTTTTGACAAATTGGATAGCAATCGAGTAAAACATTTGCTCACACTACTGCTCCAAAAAGAATTTGGTCAAGTATTTATTACCGATACGCATTTGGATCGAATTGCTACGATTGTAGCCAAAATGAGTAGCGATTTCAAGCAATTTGAGATTGTAGAAGGCACTGCTATCTCTGCTACTTAGCACAAAAAAAAGGAGCATTTATTGCTAAACGCCGCTTGATTAATATAGAAGTTGTTTAAGGATTAACTTAGTGGAAAAACACTCTTAAGTAAGTGGATATTCTTAAAAAAATATTGAGAAGGCAATAGAAAATTATTATCGGAAGTCTAACGTCTAGCTGTTCATTTTACCGATATTAGTCCAAAGCATAGCTGCTCCAATAATCAAAGCCAGAAAAGCAATGGTCATCAAGATAACTGATATATAAATCCCTAAAAATACGCCAACGATGGCAAGAAATAACAGTATCGCTCCTATCAATGCACTAATATGATTTTGAGAAGAAGCATCACTTGAGTGATGAAGCTTTTGGATACCCAACAGGGTGAAAATCAGTGCAATAACATTCATAACACCTCCTACTGCCGCCGATACCATCAAGGATATAATAAAACCACCCAACCCGATAAGACCTGACAAACCCAATACTACGGCAGCCGTCAGAAACAGTAATAAAACGACAATACCAAAAAGCCATAAGCCCGTATTTAAGGGCGGCTCAAAACCTTGTTTCTTTGTTATTTTGTACCATTGTCTTTTTTGTTGCTTTTGCTGACGGCTGGCTTTTCGCTGTTGTTTGCGTGCCGCTTTGCTGCTCTTAGGTGTTTCTTTCTTTTTTTTGCTTACAGGTGGTACCACTCCTGCCAATAATTGATTATCAATAGCAGATACCGTAGATTGAGCCACTAGTGGAGAATTAGGTAACAGAAAAAATCCAATCAATAAAGTAAAAAAAAGTAATCGCATAATACTCGTGTTTTTTGTAGGTAATGAAGTTGTTGTGTAATAAAGGTTATTACAATTCCACACAACAAATTGTTTATGGGTTGGAGCACGCTCCAAAAATAATAGCTACCTACTAACGCACCGATCTTCCTTTCCAGTCATATTTTTTCTGCAAAAGACTCCAAGTACCTACTATCAAAATATACACCCAATGATAGATTAAAGAAGGTATAAAATACCGCATCAGTCCTGCTCGACCAAAAAACCGAGCCATCATACCCAGAAAAAAATAGTCGGCTATTGCCTTGCAGGCAAACAACAACAATCCATACCAGCCATAACTTGTATCGACAACAACCGCTAACAAAAAATGGACAAAGATTGCCCAACAAAACAACCAAACGACTGCTAAAATTGCTTTGGTTTGCCAACTTTGATAACTCCCTGATTTGGTAGCCCACCGCAAGCGTTGACTCAAAAAACTAGCAAAAGTAGGTTTCGCCTGTGTGTACGTTTGTGCCATTGATTGTTTCAAATAAGCCAGTCCATCGGGATACTTTTTTACAATTTTTTCCATCAATAACATATCGTCGCCTGATGCCAAATGTTCGACGCCTGCATATCCGTTTACTTCTTCAAATACTTGGCGACGATAGCACAAATTGGCGCCATTGCAGAGATACATAAACTCTCCCTGAATCCCTGCCCCTGATACGCCCATCATACCCATAAAATCAAGCGTTTGAAAGTATTCAAAAATGCTTTTTTCGTGCTGAAAAGAAACAGGAGCTGCCAACATTTGAGGCTCATGAACAGCACAAAAAGACATTAAGTAACTCAACCAATCTTCCTTCATCGTACAGTCTGCATCCGTTGTGACAATCCATTCACTTTCAGCCTTGCTTATCGCTAGCGTTAGTGCTTGTTTTTTGCCTGTGCTGCCTTTCGGCAAATGCAATAACTGCACCCTTGGGAAAAATTGTGTAATCAATTCGGCTGTTTCATCTTCGGAGTGGTCGTTGACCACTATTATTTGCAGCAATTCCGCAGGATAAGACTGCTTCTGAATTGCCCCAAGGCAATCCAATATGTTATCTGCTTCGTTGCGTGCCGCTATGACTATGCTTACCGTAGCCTTGGCTGCTGCCTTGGTCAGCGGTTTGTCATAGATAGGTATTTGTCGCCAATAGTAGATATACAGCCCTATGATAGTAGCATAAGCAACACCTAACAGCACACTAAAAACACAAAATATTCCTATCATAGTTGTTATTCTTTTTTAAAATTATGAATTACCCCGCTAAATTTCTATCTTAGTTAGTAAATTGCTTGCTGTAACCTTCCCATTCCTTATTCCCTTATCTACTTATATATGCTACAAAAGTAATGTTATGCTCAAAACATTTACCATATTCTTCTTAATCTTTCATATATCGGTCGGATACGCTCAAGAATCCCTCTTCTACAAAGATGCCGTCCAACTTGCTGCTCGCTTGGTCGAAGAGCAACCCTCAGAGCAGATTCCACAAGAACTGATACATAGTATTGAAGACGCACTAGCAACACTTTCGGAAAGTAATTCGAGTGCTGCCAATGCTGTCATTTACAAATATAACATTCACCCAATGGCTAGTACCAATACTAGCAATATTCGACTGGTGGTAGATAAAGGCGTAACTTGGGTCAATGATCTAAAAAAAACACCTATTCACGAAGTTTTTTTAGACAAAGAATTATTTAACATCAAAGAAGGCAATTCTACCGATGATTTTATTGTGCTAGAGCTGCACGCCAATAGCCCACTCAATATGAAGCACGTTGCCAATGAAGTATCGGTGGTCAATGATATTTGGATGGTCGAAATTCCTGTAGAAAAAAAGGACGGTAGTGACATTCAAATCAAAAAAATACCCAATGGTTTTTTGTTTACTTTCGCTTACAAATTCACCAATTGTGAGATTGGCTGCGAAGAAGCCCATTATTGGGAATTTAGTGTTACGAATGGTGATGAAATAGATTTTATAGGCGAATATGGAGCAGATTTGCCCACACTCAAAAAGAAAGACTTATTTACCATCATCACCCCTAGCAAACTTTAGAAACGCTATCAATAATTTTCAAAAAAAACAAAAAAGCCAATCGCTTTTACTGAACATACTATTCACCTAATTGTTATTCTTAACAATTAGGTTTTTCTTATAGACAATACACCATGCAATCAACAGAAGAAAACATAGACCAACTCGAAGACATACGCAAAGAATATACACTACATTCGTTGGATCAATCTGATGTAGCTAAAGAACCCATCCAACAATTTAGAATTTGGATGGAAGCAGCACTCAAAAGCAAAATAGAAGAACCAACTGCCATGACCTTAGCTACGGCTTCTATAGATGGATTGCCCGATGCACGTATCGTGCTGCTCAAAGGCATAACAACAGAGGGTTTCCGCTTCTACACCAATTACGACAGCACCAAAGGCAAAGCCATAGAAGAAAACAACCAAGTTGCTTTGGTATTCCATTGGTCGCCCTTGCAGCGTCAAGTGCGCATTCTCGGCACTGCCGAAAAACTATCGGAAGCAGACTCTGAAGAATACTATCATTCTAGACCTAAAGGCAGTCAAATTGGAGCTTGGGCATCGCCTCAGAGTGAGGAAATCCTTGACCGTGATATATTGGAACAAAAAGCAGCTTTCCTAGAGGATAAATACACCGATGAACAGCAACTTCCCAAACCAACGAATTGGGGTGGTTATTTGGTCAAGCCTACCAAGGTAGAATTTTGGCAAGGTCGTGCCAGCCGTTTGCATGATCGTATTGCATACGAATGGCAGGCAGAAGAACAAGCATGGAAAATTGTTCGTTTAGCTCCTTAGGGAGTTAAACCCACACACCCCAAAAAAAAAGCCACTCTCACCTTTCGGCAAGAGCAGCTATTCACATTTTCAAATCTTAAATATTGCTCCTAAGAGCAAATAAATATTATTGTACCGTCACATTGATTGTTTCGGAGAATGTACCGTGGCAAACTGTAATAACAGCAGTACCACCACTGAAGGCAGTTCCCGAAATTTCACCATTGGAATCAACGTCTGCTACCTGAACATTATCAGAACAATAGACCAAATTAGCAGCCGAAATAGTATTGCCTTGAGCATCTACTACGTTTGCTTGAATTTGTGCATTTTGTCCGAAAGATACAGTTACTGCATTTGAGCTAGTCAAATCAACGCCCGTAGCGTTGGCTACTGCTGTACCACAAGCACAACCACTACCGCCACCAGAACCAATAGCAACCGATACACTTGCTGCACCTGTAATAGTTGCATCTGTTTTGTCTTCTGCCAATAGTACGGTCAATAGACCAATTTGAGCATTTGATTTCATGGTTACTTTACCATTGGCATCTACTGTAGCGATGTCAAAAAGGCTAAAACCATAAGTTGGAATACTCCAATTAACATTAGTTGTAGCTACACCTGTACCCAAAACCAATTCACCATTCTGACGAACTACATCGTACTTCATTACCGTAAAGGTCTTGTTGCCACCTGCAGGAATAGCTGCCGTGAATGGATCTACTACCAATACTTTGTCTGGATAAACATTCGCTTCGGCAGTACCAATGATACCATCTGCCATTGCTCTAATTTTGGTTGTACCAACAGCTTTAGCCGTTACAATTCCACTTGCGTCAATGGTTGCAATTGAGTTATCTTCTACTGACCACTGAATGTTTGCACTTACTTCTTGATTATCCAAGTCGTATGCCTTGGCAGTATAAGTAGCCGTTTCGTTTTTGAGCATATCTTTAGCATCTGGCGACACTACGATACGTGCAATCGGCAACTTGATTTGAGGAACTCCCAATACCGCAACTGGCACGATATAAGTAGCACCAATACCAGGTGCTTCTACTGTAATCTGGCAGTTTCCTGCTCCTACAAAAGAAACATTGCCTGTACTAGACACTGTCGCTACGCTGGTATTGCTAGAAGTATAGCTATAGGTAGTACTTCCAGTACCCAAATAAACTGCATTGAGCTGAATATCAGGAAATTCAGTATCGACCAAAATAGCTGATGGTGCTACTGAAAATGCTGATACGCCCTGTATTTGCAAAGGAGCTTCTGTTGTCAAAGTCGAGCTTCCGACCTTCACAGACGCCTTAATTGTAGCTGTTCCCACGCTAGCGATTGAGGCTTGTCCATTGCTACCAATGGTCACGATACTGTTATCTGAACTAGTCCAAGTAACATCTGTAGCGGCTGTTCTAGTGCCTTTGTCGTCAATCAATGCCGCTGTATAAGTTATGTTGGCATTAGGTTGAGCGTTAATTGCTCCGTTTTCGATAACCAAAATTTGGTTGGTATCGTTATCGTCGCCTGTTTTATCACAAGCAGCAAATCCTACTACTAGTAATAGCAAAAATAATACATTAGAAAAAATCTTCATGTTTTTGAATTAAAGTTAGTTATCAAAAATGTACTCTAAGTAATAAAAAACTACTTGAAGTAACACTTTCAAAAGTTTATAATGAAATTAGATAAGTCCTTGTCGACAGGAATCTATTCTGCCCCTTTTCCAAAACTATGCCATCTTTTTTATTATTTCTTTAACCAAAACAATGAACTTTTTGTCTAACTAATCATTTAACCGCTAGTTAATGCTACCCCACTTATACACTTAACACCTTGCTTTTTTCTTTTTGTGTCCCACTCTACCGCTATCTATTGTCTTTTGGATATAATCTTTCGCCAAAGGAACTTTACAGGCAGTTCCATTCATATCGACCGATACTTTTCCGACTTTTTCGGCAGCAGCTAGTGCTTGACCACTCAAAGGAGCGATTCCACCCACAGCAATAATAAAATTATTCATTACATAACGTACTCGATTAGGAGCGGCGTGTATTTCTTTTTTGGCTCTTTCGAGCAATAATTCAATTGTATTGATTGGCAACTCCTCATCGGCATTAGTTACAATCCAGCTACTCAATGTACCCCAGCCAGTAGCTTGTATATTAGGCTGTTGCTGGTCTATCCATTGGAGTCCCAACTCCCAACCAAAAGGGCTATCTGCGGCTATCCATGGCACCGTAAATTCGCTAATCATGTACCAATTTGCTTGGGAAGCCCATTGTTCTAGCGTCGTTTTATTTATTTTTTTTTCGTCTGCCATCAAGCCTGCCAAATACATCGCATCAACATTTTGAGTATCAAAGAGCTGCAATGCCAAAGCGTGATTTTTCTTAGTCTGTTTCAGTATTTTTTTGAGATCGCCTACTTTGACACCAAAAAAATTGCCCGTAGCACCGTGCTTAGTATAAGTATTTTTGGTGCGTTCGTTGCCATACTCCGCTAACAATTGCATTACTTCTTGTAGATTCATTTGCTTTTTTTATTCCGTTCGCATTTTATCCAACAAATCAGACAAAAGATTTGCCTCTTCATCATTCAGATTAATTATATCCTGATCATTGTCCATCAAGCCTGCTATTCTTTCCAATAAGACAATTCCTTCCGCTGTAATCATTACATCGACCCTACGTCTATCTACTTTACAAGCCTTGCGCTCTACCAATCCTTTCAACTTTAGTTTATCGACCAATCTAGACGCATTAGAAGTTTTGTCGATCATTCGTTCTATCAGCAACTTGACTGTGGCAGGTTCAGGATGCATTCCTTTTAGTATGCGCAAAATATTATATTGCTGCATCGAAAGCCCAAAAGGTTTGAGCATTCGTGCCTGTTTGGCAGAAAGCCAAGAACCTGAAAACAATAAATTGACAATTGCTTTAATTTGCGGGTTGACAAACGGTTTTGTTTGATTTATTTCTTCTTCTATTTTCATCTGTGCTTCATGTTTGTATGATAAGATCTATACTTTATTCAAAGTACAGTCACAATATATACAACTACATTTAAAGCACCAACACTAAATATAATTTTTAGTGTTTATTTTTGCTGTTGCAAATAATCTTTAATTGATATTTGCTGTCCATCTATGACGAAAGTAGTCTGCAAAAATGCTTCTATGTCAACCAATTTGGTAGCAATTGGCGAAGCCATTCCATCTTCGATTAGGCTCAACGAGCTTTGGCTTATTGATACCGAATCGGCTAGTGTCGCCTGTGATAATCCTTGTTCTAGTCGAGCAGCTCTTATTTGTGTGCCAATAGATTTATAAAAAGCGGCATCTCTTTGTTCAGTTGGGCTAGATTGGCAACCAAATAAACAAAAAAGAATAAAAATCAACAAAAATGTGCTTTTTTTCATAAAAAAATGGTTTTCGAGGGTAGTTGCAAACAAAAATGTTTGCCATATAACAATATTTTTATATCTTTATACCAATTCAAACAAAAGATTAGCTTTAGGGGGAATACAAAGTTACAACATTTTGTTTTCATATTCTTCAAATAGAGCTATTATTTACAACTATTTATTTATTCATAAATAGTTCCTAAAACTGCTACTACAACATGTCCAACTTCATAGATAATATCGTCAATAAGCGTTTCCGATTAGTATTTGATTACCTAAGGGAAAACGGGAAAATAAAATCAAAATCTGATGTAGCTGCTCAACTCGGCACTTACAATCATATTATTAATAGTATTCTTAAAGGTAAGCGTAATATTACGCTTGACCAAATGAATAAATTAATAGAAACCTATCACATCAACGCCAATTTCATGTTCGGCTATAGCAGCCAAATGTTTGATGAAGACGATGATATGAATTTTTCGCTAACAGATACTGCTTCCGAATACAAAAAAAATATTACGCTAGTACCAAACTTGGCAATGGCTGGTAATGCAATTGATATGTCTGATCCACAGCATCAAAAAGACTTGCCAAAATTCTACATTCCCAATATTCCAGGATTAGATGGTGATTTGATTGCCATCGAAATTAGCGGCGATAGTATGTTGCCCAATATCACCAATGGCGATATGGTAATTTGCGAAAGCGTAGCCAGTGGAGCTACTGACGGCAATGGCATCAAAGATAATTCAGTCTATATCGTCGTAACCGATACTGTCGTAGCCAAACGAGTACAAAAGGTCAAAGAAAGTAACAAAACGGTTCGCCTTCGCCTTATTTCAGACAATACCACTTACCCACCTTATGAGGTAGAAATGTCGGAAGTAAAGCAAATTTTTAGAGTCAAGTATCGCTTGACGCAATATGGAATTGCTTAGGCATTCCTTTGTTGGCAGTTTGATTATGCAAAAAAATCCCAAGTAACAGCTGCTGTTACTTGGGATTTTTATTTTTGAAGCCGTTTAGAGCTTTTATGAAATACGCTCTTCTATTGCTTGATACATCAGTGTTTTATTCGCTGCATTATTCATTAAACTAGCAATAGCAATCCCATGTACGCCACTCATCATCAAGGTGCTAATGTCAACCAATTCGATACCACCTATGGCTATTATGGGCATATTCAGCCCTTGTTTCTCCATCTCAAAAAGGAGGTGCTGATAACCAATCAGACCGACAATAGGGCTGAGTTTCTTTTTAGTGGTCGTCATTCTGTAAGGTCCAAAACCAATATAATCTATAGGTTCTTTTACCAATTTTTCTACTTGAGCCCACGTATTGGCAGTTGCTCCAATTATAGCGTCTTTCCCTACTATTTTGCGTGCTTCTAGTATAGACATATCATCTTGTCCTAAATGTACTCCTGCTGCTCCACTTTCTTTGGCTACTACTGGATTATCATTAATAATCAATATTGCTTGATAAGCATCGCAAATCTCTTTTGCCCTTTTCGCCGCCATCAAATAAACAGTAGTATTTTTATTTTTAAGTCGAAGTTGTATCCATTTTGCACCTGCAATACAAGCTTTGTGTATCGCTTCAATATGCTCAGCTGTGGAATTTCCATTTGAGATGTATTGTATTTTTGCTACTGTTTTCATGGTTGTTTGTAATGGAATCCTAACAAAGTAGGATTTGAATTTAGAAAATTTGCCATGTAAATTTTGGCTGCCTCACAAGATTGCTGCAAAGGTAATCCTTTTGCTAAATTTGCGGCAATTGCAGCCGACAAAACACAACCCGAGCCATGTTTTTCGTATCGTGCCAATTGAGTCGGAACCAGTTCTATAACTTGATTCTGATCGTACAAATAATCCGTTCCTTTATTGGTCGTAGCGTGTCCACCTTTCAATAATACCGCACAACAATTCGCTATTTTAGTGAGTGTTTCTTCTTGTGATCTATTGCCAGACATGGCATTCAATTCTAGCAAATTAGGCGTTAGTAAAGTTATTTTTCGCAATACTTTTTCGAGCTGCTTCCAGTCCGTATCGGTATGAAAAGTAAAGCCTGCACTCGCTCTAAAAATAGGATCCAACACAATTTGAATATCCTTATCAAAGGCGTGTAACCTGTCCAAAATCGCTTCTAATACTTGCCAATTTTCTATCAGCCCAATCTTGCACACTTTGGGAGCGAATCGCAGCAAAAGTAACTCTAGCTGTTGCAGTATTAAAGTTTCTGATTGCCAAACGACTTCCTCAAAAGTAATATCGTTTTGTACGGTCAGTGCGGTACAAACATTGAGTGCATACACTCGATGCTGCTCCATCGTCTTGGTGTCGGCGAGTAATCCTGCTCCTGCCGAAGGGTCAAAACCTGCTATCGTTAAGGCGTAGGCTCTTGTAATATTGGACATAGTTTTTTGTAGTTTTGGAGGGCTTGCTGTGGCAATGACCAAACAGCACCCAAGAGTGCAATTTCCGAAAAACCTCGTTGTTTGGCGAGGGGTATCGTTTCCATATTCATTCCACCCAAACCAATAATATCAAAAGGCAAATCCTGCCAATCGGAAGCCTGCCAATGATGTTGGGCGGTATATCCTTCTTTGGAAATACTATCAAATACAGGACTCACCAATGCATAATCAAAACAGATGGGCAGTTCATGCAGCATATTTACAGCATGGATTGCCGTTCCTAATTCGAAGCCTGCAAAGGTATCTCTAAACTCCAACAAAGAATGACTGGCAATGTATTCTGTTCGAGTTTCTTCCGTCAAATGCACCCCCAAAAGGTCATACTCTAGTGCCAACTTATGGTCTTGATGCAGTATGATTTGATAATGATATTTATCATCAATAGCGTCCAACAATTGTGCTACTGCTGCCGTAGTTGCTTTGGGCTTGCGCAAATGCAAGCAAGGCAGCCCCAACTCAAACAATTGATTAATCAAATTCGCTTCTTCATCAAAAAAATACGGCGTTGTTAATACTCGATGTCGCATAAGCTTTTGTTTTTCCTATTCGGAATTTATTGACAGCTAAATCTATAAAAAAAGCCGCTATTACTAGCAGCTTTTTCTTTTTTTATGGCTAAAATATCCATCTATTTTTTTTCGTCTTTCTTATCCTTATCTTTCTTTTGCAAAAATTTGAACGGTTGAAATTTTTTCTTGTCTTCATCTGATTTGAACGCATCTTTGTATTCAATACTTTGATCAACTTCTGATTTGAAAGCCTTGATAAAAGCATTTTTGAAAATACTGCCAATCGTTGACCATACCCCAACTTTCGCTGCACTCAAATCCCCTTCGATAGGTGCCTTGACGGCAAAATTACCTGTTTTTTGGTTTTGCAATACAAATCTAAAAAAACTAACAAAGCCTTCCCAAAGTGTTTCCAAAAAAGTGTCTTCTTTACCTATGAATTTGGTATCCTTTACCAATACTTTGAAGTAGCCTTTCATATTGCTATCGGAAATTGCCATTTCGCTAAACAAGCCTAGATTTCCTTTTTCAAAATCTATTTTGGCATAATGCTCTGTAAACGGATTTAGTGCCGCCATATCAATATCTTCCAACGACAATGCTACGTCCATATCAGGAATCTCTTTCAGTAAATTGACATTGCCACCCAATTTGAGCTTGCCTTTGCCAATAGAAACCGCTTCTGCCGTAACTGGTGAGGGCAATGTTTGAGCTTTGGCTTCTACATTCCCTAAGTTTTCTGCTTTGAAATGCAATTGATTGATTTGCAAATCAATATCAGGTTTTGCATTCACTTCTACAAATGCAAGTTTGCCGTCGTATATCTCAAAGTGGTTAATATCTATAGGGACGATGTCTTTGAGTGCTTGTGTCCAGTCCTCTTCATCTGCATCTGTCTCTTTGCCTTCGTCCATATCTTCTTTGATATAAGTTATTTCTGGACTATTCATATATATTTCACTTACAATTCTACCCTTGAACAAGGATTTCCATTCAATAGAAATATCTGTTTCGGGCAAATTGATAAACGGCACCTGTGTTTCTGCTTCTACCTTATTGAGATAAAGCCCCTTGATGACATAGGCTCCTCGCAGCAAACTAATATCAATGTTCTCTACTTGACCATAATACCCTGGTAAATCTGCTAATACTTTATTGACATAATTTTTGACAATAGTAGGCAACATGATTCTAAATATAATCAATGCGACCAATAAAATCATAGGAATAATGAAACGCTTTTTTTTATAAAACTTGCGTTTTGGTTTTATCACTTTATTTTCTTTTTCTTCGTCCATCTTATTTTTTGTTAGTAACAATATTTTTTTTCGCTAATTATCTTATTTTATAATACTGCAACCACTTATACCCCTAATTTGTTCATTAAATATTACTAATACTACTAAATTAAAATACAGACAAATGCACCAAGAAATTGAACGCAAATATTTGGTCAAAAATCAAGATTGGAAACAAAATATTGAGAAACAGTATAACATCAAACAAGGTTATTTTACGACCAGTGCCAACGATAGTACAATACGGGTTCGCATCAAAGACGGAATAGGATACGTCACCGTCAAAGGTGGACGAGTTGGTTTCTCTAGAGCAGAATATGAATACGAAATCCCAATAGAAGATGTGCGTGAAATGCTTAAAATTTGTCGCCAACCAATTATTAGCAAAATAAGACACGAAGTACGTGGCAGCGATAATATGCTTTGGGAAATTGATGTGTTTCAAGGCGAAAATGAAGGGCTAACCGTCGCTGAAATCGAACTAGAATCCGAAGAGCAAACTTTCGTCAAGCCCAAATGGGTGGGCAGAGAAGTAACGCTCATCAAAAAATACTACAACTCAAGGCTTGTCAATGCTCCTTTTTCTAAGTGGAAATAACGGTTGGAGCTCGAAGCTATCCTTATTCCTAGTATTTGTATTGCAATAAAAAAACAACTTTCCCAAGTAAAACATTTTGTTTTAAACAAAAAAGAGTACATTTGAGGTAATACAATTGATTCGTTTCAGAAAATGAGCAACAATAATTCCTCTCTAAATGTCTTTTTCTTCTTCTATATATCAATCTAGTGAGCAACTACAAGCTCATATCATTTATCAATATTTTGAAAAATGGTCTAGTCAAGTCGTACAACAAATCAAGGTAGAAAAGCTAGAAGAAAAATTAGTTTTTGTAGATTTTGCCGCAGAAACCTTTTCTTTCGACAACAAACAACAACTCTTACCGCAGCTATTGCATAACATTGATAAAAATAAGAACTTGCGTCAGATGTTGCTATCTATCTGGAATACGACTTCCCCGACACTCGAACAAGAGATAGCAGATACTATTGCCACGACTACCAAGGATTGGTATTTCGAACCATTTGTGCAGTTGGCAGATACTACGTGGCAGCTCCCAAAAGAACTCCAAAAAGTAACACACTTGCCTACTTTTGCCTTGGTCGATAGTTGGAATAATGAATTTGCCGATACCGCTTTTTTATCCAACTTGGTCGATCATGATGGTGATTGCTTGCTTCATTTCGATTACAAAAAAGTGATTGCTGCTATTCCTAGAGCCAAACACCAAGACCGCTTGCAGCGGTTGTTTGGAGTGGCTCGACTCGAACAACTTCGTATTGATTGGCTCCAAAAGCCGTCCAGAAAACAAAAAGAACAATTGGTTCATGCAGCTTTTTGTCGCCAACTAGAAACTACCTTGGGCATTATTGCGCCTCCTTTTTGCTATGATTTTTACGACGAAAAAGACAAAGCTGCTTATGGTTTGTTTTTTTTGACCAAACAACCTTTTGCTTATGAATTGATGCGAAAGGTCATGACTAAAAGTTCGCAAGTATTGGAAGATGGTATTGGGAGTTTTAGTTATCGCCCCGCTCTAGCTGACCACCAAGTTTTGCACCAAAATCAAACACTTTTTGGAGCTATGTTTGAACTAGAACAGCAATTAGTGAAAACTTTTCGCAAAAAAACATTGCAAGTCAAAGATGTTTATGCCAATTTTCATTGGGGCAGAACCTATATCAAACAAAATTACTTGGATGCTCTAAAGAATCTCGACAAGAAGCAACAAATTTCGATTAAGCGCCGCCCCAATCGCTTTGGCAATTTGCCACCTATTGGCGAACGCACTTTTGTATCTTTCAATCGCTAAATCCCTACCAAAAATCAAAAATGGCATCTAAGAAAATTAATTTTCTTAGATGCCATTTTTATGCTCGTATGCGAAACAAGATGATTAATCTTGCTTAGCAAATACTTTGCGCATAATATCAGTTACACGCTTAACAGGATCCTCACGAATCAAAGCTTCTTCTTTCTTGATCATCAAGAATACGCCGTCCATTGCTTTGTTGGTTACGTAGTTGCCCAAATCTGGATTTACTTTATCCACAAAAGGAATTTTATTGTAATTGGTCATTACGGTTGTCCATGCGTCTGCTGCTCCTACTTTGTTGAGCGACTGAGAGACAACAGGATTGAACGAGCTATACAATTGAGCAGAAGTTTTTTGTTGTAGGTAGTTGGTACAAGCGTCATTTGCACCCATCAAGATACCCATAGCATCACCAATAGACATTTGCTTAATTGCTCCTACAAAAATATCCTTAGCTCCTATTGCTGCGTCTTCTGCTGCTCTATTAATTTTTAGAATAGCTTCATCGACCAATGCTCCTGCTCCTACATCACGCAGTGTTTTTTCTACTTTTTGAGCTTCTGGCGGAAAAAGTACTTTTACTGCTGCATTACCAAAAAAACCGTCCGTAGCAGAAAGTACATTGACTCCCTTGGTTGTTCCTTGTTCCAAAGCTTGTTTCAAACCAGAAACAATATCAGCATTGGACAAACCAGCCGTAGTAGAACTACCCGTAGCAGTTTCCAAAGCAGTAGTACCTATTTCTTTTAGTGTATCACAGTTAGTTAGTGATAAACAGGACATTACGACAAATGTCCAAGTCAAAAATTTTCTCATACGATTTTTATATTTTATTATAATTAAAGATAGCATTGATTTGCTGACTCTATTAGAGTAGTTTTTTTATGCTTAGTGTTATGGTTTCCAATAAGTATTCCAAAAAATATTTTGCTATGGATTGTCTCCTTTATTGCTTCAATAAATGAGGTTTCAAACATTGCTCGCAAATATAAGGACCATAAATTCGCGTTAAAGTAGCTCTTGTTTCTGGATAAACAATCCCATGATTTGTCCATACTTCTTCTGGATCATGCACCAAAAAAGGACGACCGCATTTATGGCATTCCTCCACAAAATCTTCTTCTATTTCTATAAAGGCTCGACTTATTCTCGCTCCTAATGGTGGATTTTTTTTAGTAATCCGTACCCGCATCGCTTGTACTTGATTGCTAATCAATACGGTCGCATCTATAATTTGAGCAGCAATAGATTCTATCAACTTAGAAGGTTTTGACATTTCTATTTTGGCAATTCGATAAATCGTTTCGTAGTTCAGCGTGCCTCCTAGCTCGTCGGTTGCTGCGGCTTCCTCATAATCTACCTCTATATATACATCCACTGTATAGTCGTTGCCGATAAGGCGCTCCTCCTCATAATATCCATGATAGGCATAAAACTGCATGCCTTCGAGTACCACTAAACCCATTTGCTCATTATTAATAATCTATCTTAAAAATGTCCTGCTTCTGTCTCGATATAAGCCTTGTCAATACGAGCGCCCATTGGTGGATTTTGTTTAACAATACGCACCTTGATACCCTGTACGCCTCGGCATATATCCATCACTTGTTCTATAATTCGGTCGGCAATTGGCTCCAATAGCAGACTCGGTTTCGACATCTCTATTTTTGCAATTCGATACACTGTTTCATAATTGACCGTATAAGCCAAATCACCTGTTTGGGCGGCAGCACTTAGTTCGACATTCAGATAAATATCTACCAAATAATCATTGCCCGTCAGGCGCTCCTCCTCATAGTATCCATGATAGGCATAAAACTGCATACCTTCGAGTCCGATTAAACCCATTTCTTATTTTTTGATTTTTTCATCTATATAATCTAGCACTTTGTGCATCAAATGTACTCGGTCTTTGCCTCGCACGTTGTGCAGGTGCATCGGATAAGGAAAAAAGTCCACCAATATACCATTATCTACAAACGACTTCACTAAGCTAAAGCTATGCTGCATCACGACTACATCGTCAACCGTACCGTGTATCAATAATAAATCTCCTTTGAGTTGATTGGTAAAATTGGCAAGGGTTGTTTTTTTGTAGCCTTCTTCGTTTTCGTGCGGCATATCCATGTAGCGTTCGCCATACATTATTTCATAATACGCCCAATTGGTAACAGGACCACCTGCTACGCCTGCTTTGAATACGTCAGGATATTTGAGCATCATCGAGGTGGTCATGAATCCGCCATACGACCAACCATGCACCGCCATTCTATCCGTGTCTGCATAAGGCAATGTTTTGAGGTATTCGACACCAGTCATCTGGTCTTTCATTTCGAGTTCGCCCAAGTTTCTGTGAATACAATTCTCAAACTCAAACCCTCTATTGGCAGAACCTCTATTGTCGAGCGTAAACACCAAATAACCTTGATTGGCAGCGTAGTGCATCCATAAGCTAGCCCCCCCCAACCAACTGTTGGTAATCATTTGGGCTTGTGGTCCACCATAGACATATACAATAACTGGATATTTCTTTTTGGGGTCAAAATCAGCAGGTTTGATCAATCGAGTGTTCAAATTGACTCCACCTTCGCCTTTAATCGTCTGGAAGGTAGTCGTCGCAATAGTCTTTTCGGTATAAGGGTCTTTTGCTTTGTATAGCAATTGCTTTGCCGTACCATTTTTAGCCAATAAATGCAATTCGTAAGGCGTTTCTAAATTAGAAAAACCATCTAAAATATAATTGCCATTAGAAGCCACCATAAAAGTATGTTGTCCTTCTTTTTTGACCATCTTGGTCACCGACTTCCCTCCTACCAAAGGAGCACTGTACAATGTTGTGTTAAGTCCGCTCTCATCGGTACCTTTCACCAGTACATTTTTCTCGCTTTTATCTAGTCCCAACACGTCCAGTACTACCCAATTTCCGTTGGTGACTTGTCCGAGCAATTTGCCATCTATATTATAGCGATAGAGGTGTTTGAATCCATCTCGCTCGCTACGCCACAAAAACTCATTGCTGTTGTTAGGCAAAAACCAAACAGGGTTTTCTGGCTCTACATATTTATCGTGTTTTTCTTCAAACAGCACCTTTATCAATTCTCCTGAGCGAGCATCATATTGGCAAAGCTGCATCCAGTTTTGTTGTCTGTTTACAATTGCCACATAAAGCATTTTGTTTTCTGGTCCCCAAGCCAAATTTGTCAAATACTGATCTTTTGGTCCATCAATTTTGAGCATCAGTACTTTTTGGCTCTTTACATTATATACTCCAATTTGAGCATATTCGCTTTTTTGCCCAGCCATTGGATACTTGATGGTATTGAGACTAGCTGGAGTGGTATTGATATCCAACAGTGGATAATCGGTCACGTCCGCTTCATTCTTTTGATAAAAAGCTAAATATTGCCCGTTGGGCGACCAAAAAGTACCTTTAGAAATACCGAACTCATGACGAGCAATCGCTTGTCCCGACACAATATTTTTATCGTTGGTAGCAAAAACTTCTAGCCTCCTGCCTTCTTCATCTTGAATGTACAAGTTGTGTTGGTCGGTATAAGCTATTCGGGCTGTCTGGTCGTGCCTGTCTAGGTTATTGCCTTTTGGCAATTCCGTTTTCTGCTGTATTTTTACTTTTTTATTTTCGTAATTTACTACATAATAAACGCCAGCATACGAAAAACTAAACGAAGTTTCGGTTTTCCATTTTATGGAAGGAAAGTATTTGAATTCCAATCCTAAATCTGATCGCAACTGCTCTAGCGACAAGGATTTTTTAGCATTTTTGTCACCTACTTTTTGCACTAGCAGATGAGTTCTATCTTCGTTGAGGAAGGTAAAATTTTCTTGGTTAGGAATCCACTGCAAGTTAGCAGGCTGTGACGGATAAAATTGTCGCCACTGCCCCATTACAGCTTCCTCCAGTGTCAAATCTGTTTTTTGGGCAAATACACCTGTCACCCACAACAATAGAATGACAACCAAAATACTATTTCTCATATCTAATTATATTTTTAACTAACTTCTATTTATTATCAGGCTTCGTGTTATTATTAGACGATTTAGAACTGTTGTTTCCTTTATTTTTAGGTTTAAAAGTTCTTTTTTTATTGTTGCTATTTTTTCGATTGCTGTTACTCTTATTACTTTTTTTGTTTCCGCCACTGCTACTACGTCCTTTCGAGGGAGGAAAACGAGATTCTTTTTTAGCATTTTTCTCATATTTGGGAGCATCTCCTAACCCTGCTGGCAAAGCTATTTTGTTCACTTCTGTCTCAATCAACTCTTCGATACGATTAAATTTGTACATATCTCGTTGATTGATAAGCGTCAATGCTACACCTGTGGTCGAAGCACGTGCTGTACGCCCAATACGGTGTACATAATCGGCTGCATCACCCGGTACATCATAATTGATAACCAAGTTAATATCTTTAATATCGACACCACGGCTCAATACATCTGTTGCGACTAATATGCGAATATCTTTGTTGGTGAATTTACGCAATACCTCTTCGCGCTGCTGTTGATCCAAATCCGAAGAAATACCTTCTGCTTGGAATCCTTTCTTGCGCAATTCTCTTGCAATAACTGATACGTTCTTTTTGGTGGACGTAAAAATCAAAATACTTTTGTATTCATCTTTGTCCTTGAGCAGGTGCTTGATGAGGGGCGTTTTTTGATTGTCATAAACTACATAAGCCGCTTGCAATACACCTTCGGCTGGTTTAGCTAATGCAATGCTAATAGATTCTGGTTGGTGCAGAATTTCGTTGGCTAGCTTGCGCAATTTGGAAGCCATCGTAGCCGAGAACATCAAATTTTGACGTTTCTTAGGCAAGTAGGAACAAATTTTCTGAATATCGTCAAAGAATCCCATGTCCAACATTCGGTCTGCTTCATCTAAAATAAGATGCTCGACTTTATTGAACTTAACATAACCTAAGTTAAGGTGCGAAATCAATTTACCAGGGGTCGCTACTATGATATTACAACCTTGTGTTAAGGCTCTTTTTTGAGTAGTAAAGCTATCGCCATCACCACCACCATATACGGCCACAGAACTAACCCCCACAAAGTAGGCTAACCCTTGGATTTGCTTGTCGATTTGTATTGCCAACTCTCGTGTAGGGCAAATAACCAATGTCGTGGTATTCTTGCTTGGCTTCACCGCTAATTTATGTAAAATAGGCAACACAAAAGCTGCCGTTTTTCCTGTTCCTGTTTGAGCACAGGCGACCAAGTCTTTGCCTGCCAATATCATTGGTATGGCTTGTTCTTGTATGGGGGTAGCATCTACAAAACCCATATAATCCAATGCTTCTATTAATTGATCTGATAACCTTAGTTCCTCGAATGTCATGCTGCTATTTCTTCGCTTTGTGAAGTATATGGTGGAGCAAAACGCTCCGTTCTCTGCTACTTCTGTTCTATCAATTGGCTAAAATAACATTTTTTTGCGTAGTCTGTATGATATCACTCGCTATTCGACACATAAAAATGCCCCCACCTAATAAATACGCTCATCAATAAGTCTTCACTTTATAGACCATTCCTCCTTATTATTTGATTGTCTATTCTGAATGGCACAGAAATCAAACCTTGTCCAAAATTTAAGTTGTATTTTTCTTTTATTCAACTACTAAAAATGTACCTTTGCTGCACAAAAGGTAGTTGCAAAATAGCACTACGCCAATTCCTCCTACTTTTTGTACGACACATTTGCTGAACCAACTCAAAAAATATATTGATTATGAATTATGATGTTATTGTAGTCGGAAGTGGACCTGGTGGTTATGTTGCTGCTATTCGTGCTTCTCAATTAGGGCTAAAAACGGCTGTTGTAGAACGTGAATCATTAGGCGGAATTTGCCTAAACTGGGGTTGTATTCCTACCAAAGCACTCCTCAAATCTGCTCAAGTATTTGAATATATTAGTCATGCCAATGACTACGGAATAGAAGTAAGTGATGCCAAAGCTGACTTTGGTGCGATGGTCAAACGTAGCCGTGGTGTTGCCGACAAAATGAGTAAAGGCGTTACGTTCTTGCTCAAAAAGAACAAAATTGATGTCCTGATGGGCGATGGCAAATTGCTGAAAGGCAAAAAAGTAGCCGTAACCGATAAAGACGGAAAAACAAAAGAATATACTGCCAATAATATTATTATTGCCACAGGTGGTCGTGCCAAACAATTACCTAATATTCAGATTGATGGCAAAAAAATAATTGGCTACCGTGAAGCCATGACCTTGCCTAAGCAACCTAAGAAAATGGTAGTCGTTGGTTCGGGTGCTATTGGGGTAGAATTTGCTTATTTCTACAATGCCTTGGGTACGGAAGTAACGATCGTAGAATATCTAGACGACATCTTGCCAAGAGAAGACAAAGATGTATCGAAAGAAATGAAGAAAATCTTTAAAAAAGCGGGTATCAAAATCATGACTGGTGCTGGTGTACAGACCGTCGATACCAATGGTAGTGGCTGCAAAGTAGCGGTCAAGCACAACAAAAATGGCAAAGAAGAAATTATCGAATGTGATGTTGTTCTTTCTGCTGTGGGTGTGACACCAAATACCGAAAATATCGGACTAGAAGACTTGGGCATCAAAACCAACAAACAAGGTTTGATTGAAGTAGATGAATATTACAACACCAATGTAGCTGGAATTTTTGCTATTGGCGATGTATTGCCTACGCAAGCATTGGCACACGTGGCTTCTGCGGAAGGTATTACTTGTGTCGAAAAAATAGCAGGACATACACCAGAACCAATTGATTATAACAATATCCCAGGTTGTACGTACTGTATTCCAGAAGTCGCTTCTGTAGGCTATACCGAGCAGCAAGCAAAAGATGCTGGTTACGAATTGCGTATTGGCAAATTTCCTTTCTCTGCTTCGGGCAAGGCTAGTGCAGCAGGCGTTACTAACGGTTTTGTCAAAGTAATTTTTGATAAAAAATATGGCGAATTTTTGGGTGCACACATGGTGGGTGCCAACGTAACTGAAATGATTGCGGAAGTAGTCGCTGCTCGCAAACTCGAAACTACTGGACACGAAATCATCAAAACTATTCACCCGCACCCGACTATGTCGGAAGCGGTAATGGAAGCTGCGGCGGCTGCTTATGATGAAGTGATTCACTTGTAAAGAATATTGTAGTAAAAAATAAGTAGAAGTGTCCAAAATTATTTAGTTTTGGACACTTCTTTTTTTTCGATATAACATTACTTGAATTCAAGTTATGAAACAACCAACACCACACAAAGTCATTATATTAGGTCCTGCCCACCCTTATAGAGGCGGTATTGCCAAAGGCAATGAACTGCTCGCCCATGAGTTTGGAAAACAGGGCATTGACTGCAAAGTTTATACGTTTACGTTGCAATACCCGAAAGTGCTTTTCCCTGGAAAAACACAATATACCGATGACCCACTGGCGTACCCTGTACAGATAGAACGCAAGATTAATTCCGTCAATCCGTTCAATTGGTTGAGCGTCGGTTGGCAAATTCGCAAAGAAGCTCCTACCTTGTTGATTATTCGGCATTGGTTGCCATTTATGGCACCGAGTATGGGCACGATTGCTCGGATTGCCAAGGGCAATAAAGTGACAAAAGTAATCGCTTTGATTGATAATTTGATTCCGCACGAAAAGCGGATTGGCGACACGATTTTTAATAAATATTTCGTAGGAAGTATGGACGGTTTTTTGACCATGTCGCACAGCGTTCTTGATGACTTGAAGCAGTTTGACACCAAAAAACCGAAGGTTTTTAGTCCGCATCCAGTTTTTGATAATTATGGCGAAAAATTAACGAAAGAAGTAGCGTGTGAATGGCTCAAAATTGATGACCAATTGGAGTATATTTTGTTCTTTGGTTTCGTGCGCGAATACAAGGGATTGGATTTGTTATTAGAAGCGTTTGCTTTGCTGCACGAATCTAATCCTAACTTGCGATTGATGGTGGTAGGCGAATATTACAGCGAGGAAGAAAAGTATCAGAATATGATGCGTGATTTGGGTATTTTTGATAAGATTATTCAACGCAAAGAGTTTGTACCAGATACCGAAATAAAATACTACTTTGGAGCGGCTGATTTGGTTGCTCAACCTTACAAAACTGCGACACAAAGTGGCGTAACACAAATTGGGTATCACTTCGAGAAACCGATGCTAGTCACTAATGTAGGCGGTTTGGCAGAGATTATTCCTGACCAAAAAGTAGGCTATGTTGTCGAGCCCAATCCCGAAGCGATTCGGGCAGGCATTCTCGACTTTTTTGATAATAATCGTGCAGCCCTTTTTGTAGAAAACTTAAAGCAAGAAAAAGTACGCTTTTCGTGGCTGCGCATGACCGAAAACCTGCTAAAAGTTCAAGCAGAAACACTATTACCTATTGCCAAATAATTCAAAAAATAAAACGCTTTTATGTTAGATCAAATCAAGGCATCTATTGAGCAATCTATTGCAACGAAACAGCTTATTTTGGCAGATCAAAACTTACTGCAAGCTATACAGAAAGCTAGCCAAGTAATGGTGGATTGTTTTCGCAAAGATGGCAAAGTGCTTTTTGGGGGCAACGGGGGCAGTGCTGCCGATGCACAGCATTTGGCAAGCGAACTTTCGGGACGTTTTTACCTAGATAGACCGCCTTTATTTGCAGAAGCACTACACGTCAATGGTTCTTATTTGACTGCCGTAGGCAATGATTATTCGTTCGATAAAGTCTATAGCCGAATCGTAGAAGCTAAGGGTAGAAAAGGCGATATTTTGGTCGCAATTTCTACTTCTGGCAATTCCGAAAATATTGTGCAAGCATTGGCACAAGCCAAAAAACAAGGTATGCTAACGATTGGATTGACAGGAGCCAAAGAAGGAATAATGAATCCGCTCTGCGATATACTTTTGGCAATGCCTTCGGTGGATACCCCCCGCATTCAAGAGTGTCATATTGTGGTGGGGCATATTATTTGTCAGCTCGTGGAAGCGGCTCTTTTTGGCACTTCGTAATCTTATTGTTAGACAAGCTCTTAGCGTTCTTTGGAATGGAACAATTTGTACAAAGGAATCGTTATAGACGAACAACTTTTAAACTAAAAAACAGACACAATGAACACTTCTAAAACAGTAGGACTTTTACTAATGGTAGTCTCCTTAGGGCTTGGCTACATCGGCTTCACGACCATAGCGGACAATCACGCCGAATTGGATTTGAGCGTTATTCAAATTGATATTTCGGACAAAAAAGGCAAAGAGCAAGGTTATATCTATTTGGGTATTGCTGCGGTGCTTTTGGGTGCTGGTGCTTTTTTGGCTAGCCGCAAGGGGAATTAAGTTATTTTCTGACCCATTCCATACAAAAATGGCTGCTACAGATAAATGTAGCAGCCATTTTTTAGGCTTACTGCGGTCTCAAACTAGGATCTACTTGATATGATTTCTCAAAGTATTGTTTCGCTTTTTCTGGCTGTCCTGCCTGCTGATATAAGCCACCTAAATTCTGATAACTTTTGGCACTAGGGTCGAGTTCTATCGACTTCAAAAATGCTTTTTCGGCGGCTGCGGTGTTTCCTTTCATGGCATTCAAGATGCCCAATGATTGATAATTGGTAGCGGTCTGCCCTGCTGGATTGGCTAACACCAATTCTAGATGCTTCATAGCATTATCTGGCTGGTTGAGCAATTCGCCATATACGCGCACCAACTGTTCGTGTGCTTTGGCATAATTAGGTTGTAATTCCAAGGTGTAATTGAGCCATTTCAATGCTTCTTTTGCTTTCTTCTTTTGGACGTAGACCATACCTAAATTATAGGTACTGTGTAGAAATTTGTTATTAATTTCGTACGACAACAAAAAGTGCTTTTCTGCCAAATCTAGCAATGTTGGATCTTTCTTTCTGTCAGGTGTATTTAGGTATTTAGTTAGCAAAGTATTGGCATAATAATACTGCATTTTGGCACTATTGGGCGAGCTATTTATATCTTGAGTAAATAGTGTTTCATTGCTTTCCCAATCCTTATTTCTATCTATTGTTTTGAAACTAAAAAGTATCGTTATAGCGGCTAAAGCTACCCAAATAACAGGCTTTTTTTGCAATGATTTCCAATCTATTAGATTCGCTTTCTGGACTAATAAGTAAGCGATAGCTAACGTAAAGCCAAGCGATGAAAAGTACAAAAATCGTTCGCCCATTGGAGCACCAATATTGAATAAAACATTGGCAACTAAAGACAAGGGAGCTAAGTATAGCAAAATGCTCCAAGCGACTACATTTTTGTTCCAAATTTTGAGGACTGCAAAAAGCCCCAACCCTATATAAATACTCCAACCCAAGAGGGCTAAAGGGTCGGTTAATTCGACCAATGGAATTTGCTCTCTGGAGTAGTCCGAACTCAATGGATTGGGATAAAAAAGTAAGCTGATATAATACCACAGAATCAAGCCGATCGTACCGAATTTTTGACTAAAAGTAGTACCATAAAAAGGGTTTTCCATAATATCTGGATTCTCCACACCTTCTAATCCACCCACCATCGCCATTCTCAACAAAAAATAAGCAATCGCCACACCCCAAAAAGGAACACTGTATTTGATAGCCTTTGGCAATTCTTGTTTGCGCAAAGCCAACAACCCCAACGGAATCAAGGCGACAAAAGTAAAAGCGGTTTCTTTAGCTAATAAGCTCAAAAAGAAGCTCCCCAAAGCGATGACCCAATGAACGGTTTTGGGTGTTTGGCTAGTGATTATTTTGTATAGATATTGCAACGCAAGCAAGACCAATAATAAAGACAAAATCTCGTCTCGACTCTTGATATTAGCGACAACCTCTGTATGTATCGGGTGAGCAATAAACAGCAGACTTGCGATAGCTGCTATTATTTCGCTGCCTTGATACGGTTGCAACCAATTGCGAAGCACTCGAAAGAGCATAAAAGCGGTCAGAGTATATAACAACACATTGATAAAATGTCCGACCATTGGATTCAATCCAAAAAATTGATACTCTATGGCAAACATAATGAGCGACAATGGTCGATAACGTCCGCCTGTCAATTCCATGCCATCGCCGCCATAGATTCCTACAAAAAAATCTTTGGTCAACAAGTCTGGAATCCCTGCCAATCCTTGTTGCGTAAAATTATTCTGAGTGATAACAATCGAATCGTCGAAAGCGTAGCCATGCCCAATCGTATTGGCATACAATACAAACGCAAAAAAGGCTAATAAGATTCCTATTTTATTGCTGCTCCAAAAGCTGGTTTCCTTAGTTGGGGCTGTTTCCAACTTTGAGATTGCTGCTTTAGAAGCGGTTGTTTTTTTAGTTTTGTTGTTTCTTTTCTTTGCCATAATTGTGCTATCTAGCGAACCAAATGTATGTTACTACATCTTTTTTTGTACAAATACCCAAACATAATGTTAAATAAACGTTGGGCGGGTTTTGGTAGAACAACCAAATATCTAAAATTTTGTAGTAATAACAGATTTTCGTGTGCACTATTTCTGGTAAGTAATTGTACACCTCTCTCAAAAGAAAACTATGGACAAAAGAAAAGGATTTGTATTTAAGACGTTTGAAGCGGAGGAACAATCGCCCTTTGATAAATTATTTGATATATTCAAAGAGCTGATTACCTATACTTCGGGCGATGTCGATGAGGCATTGGATTGGCTTGAACAATTGGATAAAGAGTATCAACTAACGGACGATGAATATACATTAGATGACTTTGTAGCCGACCTCAAAAAGAAAGGTTATCTCAAAGATGATAAAGACCCGCAGGGCAAAGGCGGTATGAAAATTACGGCAAAAACTGAACGGGCGATTCGCAAAAATGCCTTGGATCAAATATTTGGAAAATTGCGCAAAGCTGGTGGTGGCAACCACAAAACCAAACAACTTGGTCAAGGCGATGAGCACAATGGTGAATATCGAGATTATCAATATGGTGACTCGTTGGATCGGATTTCGATGACCGAAAGTATTCGGAATGCCCAAATCAATAATGGCATTGATAATTTTAGCTTGACGGAAGATGATTTGGTGGTCGAACAGACCAATCACAAGTCACAAATGAGTACCGTGCTGATGATTGACATCAGTCACAGTATGATACTTTATGGTGAGGACAGAATCACGCCCGCCAAGAAAGTAGCCATGGCTTTGGCGGAACTAATTACGACTCGTTATCCGAAGGATACGCTGGATATTTTGGTATTTGGCAATGATGCTTGGCGTATCACTATTGGCGATTTGCCTTATCTCAATGTAGGTCCTTATCATACCAATACGGTTGCTGGATTGCAATTGGCACTGGATATGTTGCGCCGTAAGCGCAATACCAATAAGCAAATTTTCATGATAACCGATGGCAAGCCGAGTTGTATTCGAGAGCGAGACGGCACGTATTACAAAAACAGCTTTGGGCTAGATGATTATATTGTCAATCAATGCTATAATATGGCAAAACAAGCTCGCAAACTTCATATTCCCATTACCACGTTTATGATTGCTAGAGATGCCCATTTGATGAACTTTGTTGATCAATTTACACGGGCGAATCAAGGCAAAGCCTTTTTTACGGGGTTGCAAGGTTTGGGCGAAATGATATTTAAAGATTACGAAGATAACCGCAAAAAACGAATACGATGATCGCTTCTTTTTCTATAAGTAGCTTGCTTTTCGCAACGCTATTCTTGATAACTACTTCTCCGATGTACGATTTTGGCAAAAAAACAGGTGGCAAAGATTGGTACACCCTCAACGATGATGTAATGGGTGGAGCATCGAAAGCCAAGCTAAAAATCAAACGAGAATATTTGACGTTTGAAGGCAAAATATCGCTAGAAAATAATGGTGGCTTTGCTTCCATTCGCAGCCCTTATGGCGAATTTGATTTGTCGAAATACCAAAGTGTACACATTCGTTACAAGTCTTACGAAGATGATTTTGCTTTCGTATTAGAAAATACAGAAGTCTATCATGAACCTACTTACGAGCATCATTTGCCTGCCAGCAATGGAGAATGGACAGTAGCTATTTTGCATTTGGACGAATTTGAGGGCTATCAATTGGGCAAAAAAATTGGAGAAAAATTAACCGCAGAAATTCAGTCCAATATCATAAGAATGGGCATCATAACCGACACCAAAAAAGAAGATAAATTTAAAATTGCAATTGACTATATTGAATTTTCAAAGTAAAGATTCAACAATACTACTATAAAATAAACCATGAATATAACAGCAATAAAGACCTTAGGACAACTAAAAAAAGAGGGCTACAAAAGTCTTTCTATCAAAGAAGAATTAAGAAAAAACTTGATTCACAATATTCAGAATAACATCAATGTATTTGAAGGCATTTGGGGTTACGAAAACTCTGTTATTCCAGAATTAGAGCGTGCTATTTTGTCTCGTCATAATATCAACTTGTTGGGGTTACGTGGACAAGCCAAAACCCGTTTGGCTCGCCAAATGGTACAGCTGCTGGACGAATGGGTTCCCATCGTAGCAGGTTCTGAAATCAATGACGATCCTTTTGCACCACTTTCTCGTTTTGCCAAAGATGTGCTAGCCCAAAAAGGAGATGACACGCCTATTGATTGGCTTCATCGCAACGACCGTTTTTCGGAAAAGTTAGCCACACCCGATGTAACGGTAGCCGATTTGATTGGAGATGTAGATCCTATCAAGGCTGCCAATATGAAGTTGTCTTATTCGGACGAACGAGTCTTGCATTTTGGTATGATTCCTAGAGCGAATCGTTGTATTTTTGTCATCAATGAATTGCCTGATTTGCAGGCTCGTATCCAAGTAGCCTTGTTCAATATCCTTCAAGAAGGTGACATACAAATTCGTGGTTTCAAGCTGCGTTTACCACTTGATGTACAGTTTATTTTCACGGCTAATCCAGAGGATTACACCAATAGAGGTAGTATCGTGACACCACTCAAAGATAGAATTGGCTCTCAAATATTGACACATTATCCCACGGATTTGGAGATTGCCAAAAAGATAACACAACAAGAAGCCAATATCAGTGCCGCACAAAAAGAACTGGTTTATGTTCCTGCCATTGCTTATGATATATTGGAGCAAATTGGTTTTGAAGCTCGTGATAGCGAGTTTATTGATGTTAAAAGTGGTATTTCGGCTCGTATGAGTATTACGGCACTAGAAAACCTAATAAGTAGTGCCGAGCTAAGAACACTCAAAAGTGGTGAGACGACTACTAGCCTTCGCATGAGCGATTTTATGGGTATTATTCCTGCCATTACTGGCAAAGTAGAATTGGTTTATGAAGGCGAGCAAGAGGGTTCGGCAGCAGTGGCCGAAGAGCTTATTAGCAAAGCTATACAAAGTATTTTTAATGAATACTTCCCTAAAATAACAAAAATACAACGCCCTGGAGCAGCGACTCCTTACGATGCTGTTCTGGGTTGGTTTACCAACGAAAGTGATTTTCAAATCCTAGATGACTTGCAAGAAGTGGATTATCAGGTACAGCTAGAAAAAATAGAACCGTTGGAAGCACTGGTCTATAAACACCTACCTGACACCAAATCAGAGGACAAATATTTTTTGATGGAAATGGTGCTTTGGGCATTGGTCGAATACGAAAAATTATCGAAAGAAAGATTTACCGAAGGTTACCAATTTACCGATGTATTGGGTGACTTTCTGAAAGGGATATAGAGATAGATTTTAGACTTTAAGAAGTTAGCGATACAATAGCTGCTTTCCTTTGGGAGAGCGGCTATTTTTTATTTATAAAATCGTACACTTTTTAGCTAGCATCATTTTTGGAAAAAGAATAAAAGTTAACGTTGCTCTTAATAACTGATGTTACGCAAGATGTGTATTTGCCAATTGTGCAGGTCAATTATACCTCATCTTCTTTCCATTACCGAAAGAAGCAAAGTCTAGGGCGAATAAAAGAGCCCCTACAGTTGATGCCAAGCATCAAGCCACCCAGTTCGCTTCGCTCATGAACAAGATACGATCACCTTTCAATACTGACTTCAAGGGAATTTTTAGACCTTCTTCTAGGTTCAAATGGCTTATTTTGCTAAATAAATACATCTTCAGGCTATTTTCGGTGGAACCCCTTGAAGTTTAAACGTATTTTCAAGGGATCGTATTCGCTTGTTCTCCAGGGCTTCCCTGTTGGTGCCAAGCACCAAGCCACGCAGTTCGCTTCGCTCATGCCCACATTTTCAGTAGGCTTGATTATGCAGAAAAATTAGAACAAATTTTTTCTTAATTCAAAACTCAAACTATTCTTGCGTAACATCAGTTAATAAGACCACTTTGCTGTTAGATACTAGAAGTTAGACTTCCAACAATAGTTTAAAATGATTTTTAGCCGCTATTCTGAAAAGAAATCAGTGTAATCAGTGGCACTTTTTTTATTTTTTAGTCTTAGCAAAAAAGTGTACGGTTTTATATTTTTTATTTGCTATCAGTCAATAAAAATCATAGTACCTGTTCAGATTCTAAAATATTTAGGAGTGATTTCTAAAGTGTTGTTCTATTTTTTTTCGTAGCTTTGTGCCAAATTTAAAAACAACATTCTCATAAACATACAAAATAACAACAATGGCTACGAATAGAACATTTACAATGATTAAGCCTGATGCAGTGAAAGCAGGTCATATTGGAGCAATCTTGAACCAAATTACAGAAGCAGGTTACAGAATTGTTGCCCTCAAAAAAACACAATTGACCAAAGCTGGTGCAGAAGGTTTTTATGCTGTACACAGTGAGCGTCCATTTTTTGGCGAATTGGTAGAATTTATGTCTTCTGGTCCTATCGTAGCAGCTATCTTGGAGAAAGATAATGCGGTTGCTGATTTCCGTACATTGATTGGTGCTACCAATCCTGCTGAAGCAGCTCCAGGTACTATCCGTGCTAAGTTTGCTAAGAGTATTGGCGAAAATGCCGTACACGGTTCTGATTCTGACGAAAATGCAAAAATCGAAGGTGATTACCACTTTTCAGGTGTAGAGCAGTTCTAAGATTAACTATTTCTGATAGTTAGCAAAAGCGATTATTTCCAATGGGAATAATCGCTTTTTTTTATTTTGCAGAAAAAATAGTTTGGTAGAATCTCAATAGTTTTTGTTCTTCTTTTTCCCAAACAAAAACCGCTCTTGCTTCCTTGCAAGTGGTTTGTAAATTTTGATATAAATCAGGTTCTACTCGCAATCGCTGAATAGCGTTGACGATGGTGTCTATTTCCAAATCATCTAGTAGTACACTTACTGGATATTGACCATTAATCGTCGCATACTCTGGGAAGTTCATATTCAGGGAAGGTTTGCCCAATTGCATATAATCAAAAAATTTGTTGGCTAGCGAATAATAATAATTCAGCCCTTTGTTTTGCAATAAATTGATACCAATATGTGCTTGCTGCGTTAGTTTTTGTAGCTCTTGCGGAGCAATAAACCCCCAGAATTTCACTTTTTCTGTTACGTTTAGCTCCTTGGCTAAATCTCGTAAGGATTCCGACAAATCGCCCTCTCCTGCTAGCCAAAAAACAACTCCTTCGAGCTGCTGCATAGCCGTTATCATTTCTTCTAGTCCTCGCCCATCGTTTAGTGCTCCTTGATAGAGCAGTATTATTGGCTGTTGCCCTTCGGGCAATGTCGTCCAAGCAGCTTTGGGCTGTGCAAAAGGTACATTTCTGATAACGCTGAAAGGCGTACCGTACTTTTGCTCAAATACTTCTTGTAAGCTGTCGCAAACGGTGTAGCAATAGTTAAGATTAGGAATCGTACGTTGAGCGACCCATTCCCAAGCGGCTTTTACTTTGGGGCGATTGACTACCTCTGGCACTTCCGTGAAATATTCGTGGGCATCATAAATACAAATTTTCCGCTTGATTTTGCTACTGTAATAGCCTGCCAAAATGGTATCTAAATCAATACTACAAACGGCATCAAATCGACTGAACAACAAGAATAAAAATAAGCGAGTATTGTATTCCAAATAAAATAATTTGCCTTGATTGAACCAACAAGAAAGTCTTTTTTGTTCAAAAACCTGCTTTTTGATAGCGACAGAAGTAGCACGCCTACGCCCTACCAACAACACCTCATAACCTGCCGTAGCCAAACTACTAGCAATACGAATCATGCGCTGGTCGTATGTCAAATCATTGGTAACAGTAAGTATTATTTTAGGCATTTGATTGTTTGAAAATTATTAGTTCGACAAAATAAAAACAGTAGCTTTAGCTATCATCACAATTCCTAACACTAACATAATATAATACACATATTTGCGAAATGCCTCAGGATTATCAAATTTTTGATTGATGTATTTGCCAATAGGCGTTGCTATCAAAACAGCTGGTAATGCTCCTAAATAAAAATAGCCAATTTTTTCGTTATTAAAATTACCAGCATACCAATGTGTTAGAATAATCAACATGGTTACATAAGTAAAATAGCCCTGCATCGTTGCCCGAAAAGCTTGTGGATCCCATTGACGAAACAAGCCATAAATAACCACTGGAGGTCCTGTAATATTGTATGCTCCACCAAATAGTCCCGACACAAAACCAAACAAAGAAGCGTAACGATTATCTTTGAGATGTGGCATTTTTGGTGCAAATAAATTAAATAAAGCCAATGCTACGATAATGGATCCAATCGTAATTTTGACCACCTGTGCATTGCCGTACTTTGCTACCGCAATACCTATTGGCACTGCTACCGAAGCCCCAATCATAATCTGAATAATACTCTTGTATTTTATTTCTTTTCGAGATCGAATGACGATCAGCAGTGTTGTACTCAAAAATAATAAAGGAATAAGTGGGGCTATAAATGATATATCGAAATATAGGGTTAGCAGCGACATCGCTACCAAATTAAATCCAAATCCAAAAGTAGAATTGGTTAGTGCTGCCAAAAAAATAATGGACACTAAAAAAATAAATTCTCCGCTCATTTGTTGTTTTGTTTATAACTATAAAATCACCCTTAAAAGTAACGCTTTTATAGTCATAAATCTATTTCTGAGAGTAAAAGGCAATACTATACTGTGAATCCCTTTACTAATGCACAAAAATGACAGCTATATGAAATATGGCTATTTTTTTAATAAAAAAAACTATTCGTTTAGTTATTATCATATTTGCTTTCTAAGTACTTAATTGTTTGAGGACGCCCCCTACTTCGAGCAAAATCTAGTGCATTTTGACCATCAATCGTGCTGTTCAAATCCGCATGATAGTGCTCGACCAGCTTTTTGGTAAAATCTAATCTTCTATCACCACGTTCTATCGCCAAAAAAAGGAGCGGCATATATCTCCGTCCAGACCGATGATTCGGCGACAGTCCTATTTTTAGCCAAACTTCTGCTTCTTCGACTTCTCTATCAGTATTTAGTGCATCAACCTGTAGGCTCGAAAAATCTAATTCTAAGGTTTTGAAATATGTGGGGGATTCCTCGAATGCCCATTGCCACCTAGTAGAAATTATGAAAGTAGATTGTATTAATCCAACATTGAGTTTTTTAGAAACGCCTTCTTTGACCAAATACTTGACTAGTTCTATATTACCTTCTGCATACATTAGATTGATAGTATCCATCTCAAATCCATTTTCTTTAAATAGCTTGACATACTTCCGAACAGTCTCTTCTGTATCAAACGAAGGATCATCCCTCGTACTATTTTGTATAATTACTTCTAGTGGCAACAAATTTCCATCACCTTTGAGATAAGGTGTCGTTAGATACAAGTCAGCTCCTTTTTTTATTAAATATTCCGTTGCCCTATAGGCATCTTTATTAAATCTGGCAGGATTGGTTCTGATGAGTTTATACAACAGGGGTGTTTCTTCTATATAAACATTTTCGTGCGTTTCTTTGACAAAATCTTTGACAATAGGAATACTAGCACTTAATTTTTTTCTAGACACACTGTATTGATGAATAGAATTAACCTTAAACCCTTGTTTTATTAATTTATCAATTTTTTCAAAACTAGGCTTTTCCTTTTTCCATTCTGCATAAAAATCGACCTCATATAATGTTGTTCTATCTACTTTGAGAGTAATAGCAGCAGTTGCGTCTGCTCTTTCTTTTATACGCTCGTCCAGTTTACGTACATATTCAAGATTCTCTTCCTCTCTAGATTTTCTTGTTTCTTTGGTATTGCAGGCAGTTATCAAGATTAGTACAAAGAGTATCAGTAGTTTGATTGGCATTTATTAGGTAATTTGGTGTTAATTTAAAAATGCTCTTCATCAAGCATTTCCAATATAATGTTTATATGCAAATTATGTATTGCAATTACTACGAAGTTGTTTATCTATGTCTGTCCCGTCACAACAAAAGCCCCTACAATTCTGTTAAAAATGAACTTTAAACCACTTACATAAAACAACAATATGCCGCACTTTCTCATCGAAAAAAAAATACAACATTTACCCCCTGCTAAGGGTGGCTATCATTATCTAGAAATTGAAGCTGAAACAGTCCTGCAATTCAAAAGGAAAGCAGCCACGCCGCTACTCTGCGAACTAGAAGACCAGTTGACGATAGCCGTTCGATTGAGTTTGCTAAAAGGCGAAAACTATGCTATTGTACTAGAGCGAAAGCATTTGTTGGCAATTGCCAAAAAGGCAGGAGATACCATTAATATCAAGTTGTACGAAGACCCTAATCCATTGGGTATTGAGAATCCCGCTGTTTTGGTTGCGATACTCGAACATGATGCTGTAGCAGAAGAAAAATTTGAGCGACTAAGCAAACACGAAAAAAAGGAATTTGTAGAGATTATTACGCCTATTGCCGACTTAGAAAATCAAGTAAATAAAATATTTGAACTGCTCAATGCTCTAAAATAAAACCATGCTGTATCTTTTCAATTCCAAATGGTGGCTTCTATTGATTGGAGTCACCCTACTTACTGTTAGCAGTTGTCAGCAGCAAAAAACGCTTGGCTGTACCTCCCCTGTACAAGCGGGATTGGTCAAAGACAAAATGTGTGGCATGTCGATTACAGCACCCAAAAACCCCTTTGTAGGCGACCCGATGTTGCCACTCAATGAATTGGGCGTCAAGTGGATTTCTTGTTTACCTTATTCTATTTTTCACAAAAACAATCCTACCATAAAGACAATCCATGGTGCTTGGTGGGGCGAAACGAATGAAGGCGTTTGTACGACGATTGATCATGCTCATAGCCACGGAATCAAGGTCATGCTAAAACCCCAGCTTTGGAATTGGGAACAGTGGATTGGTGCGTTTGATTTGGAAACAGAGGCACAATGGGACACTTTTGAGCAGTCTTATACGACCTTCATTATGCGCTGGGTGCACTTGGCGGACAGTATGGAAGTGGATATGTTTTGTATCGGCACCGAAATCAAAAATTCGGTAGAAAAACGCCCTGACTTTTGGCGTGGCTTGATTGACTCTATTCGTCAAGTATATAAAGGCAAATTGACGTATGCCACCAATTGGGATCATTATGAAAAGATTGTCTTTTGGGACAAATTAGATTATATCGGTATAGATGCTTATTTTCCGTTGCTCCGAGATACCACGCCTGCTGTTTGTGACCTCAAAGAAGCTTGGTTGCCGACGGTGGATAAGCTAGAAGCCTTTTCTGCGAAGTGGACAAAGCCTATTTTATTTACGGAATTTGGCTACCTCAGTCTTGATGGCTGCACCCACAATACTTGGGAACTCGAAAAAGATAGGCACAGTGCCGCTATCAATCAGCAGGCTCAAGCCAATGCCGTACAAGCTCTCTTGGAAGCCTTTGGCACCCAAGACTGGTGGGCAGGTGGTTTTCAGTGGAAATGGTACCCCAACAAAAGTGCCGCTCTGGGCGAAGGCGAAGCGGCAAGAGATTATACGCCACAAGATAAATTATGTGCCGATGTTCTCAAAAAAATGTATAACTGAACCCCCAATACTATAACTAACACAATGGACAGTACCTTACAATTGCAACAGCTCGCTGGCAAGTGGTATATCAACCAAACCAACTTCCCGATGTGGCTCAATGGCAGCAGAAAAAACCCTACTTTCAATTATGAATTGCAACACAAAAAAAAGCAGCTTGGTCTAAAAGATGTGGTCGCTTTTGACAAGAATAACCAGCAAAAAACGATTGTTGGTTTTGACCGACCTACTGACGAGACCAATACGAGTTTCGTCTGGAGAGGCAAAGGCTTATTGTTTATTGCGAAAAGCGAATGGAAAATACTTCATTTGGATACGACCCTAAATTGGATGCTCATCAAGTTTGAAAAAACGCTTTTTACGCCTGCTGGTTACGATGTCGTTTCTCGACAAAAAATATTGCCGCAGGCTACCCAGAAAGTAGTAACAGAAATATTGCGACAACAAGGAATCAAAGAAATACTAACCACACTCGAACAACAATAAGATAAATCCTACCATTGCTTTTGTTTGACTAGTTCAAGCAGAGCTAACATACTCAAATTCAAATAAGAGGTGCTTTTTGTTTTGGTTGCTGCTAGGTTTTTATATATTTGATAACAACATAACCCAAGACCAATATATTATGTTAATAAAGTGATTTATTGACCAATGATGTTCGTCTTTTATTCACAAAAAAAATATTCTTTTAAATGAAAAACTACTTACTTTTATTTGCTTGTTTATGCTGTTTGGCGGCTTGCAATACGGATACGACACAAGCAACAAAAGCTAGCTTACAAGGTACTTGGAAATTGGAAACTGCCAAAGTAGATGGTCAAGATCGCATGGAGATGTTGAGTGGAACTGTTTTTGAATTTGATGCCGAAAATGTCACTTCCAACCTATTGCCTGAGTTTGGTTTAGATAATCAGACGATGCCTTATACGCTCGAAGATGGCAATATCAAAATCCAAGATAAAATTGTATTAAATATCAAATCCTTGGACGAGGAAAAATTAGATATAGCCTTTGATTTTCAACCAGAAGGCACACCCAAACCGTTTGAATACGAACTAGGATTCCGTCGATAGAATCAACGTACCACCAAAACAAAAAGAGAGGCTACTGCACATAATGTGCAGTAGCCTCTCTTTCTATTAAAGGTTATGCAAGTAAATTTCGTATGGCGAAGAAAATATCTTTTCCCGATTAGCCGCACCAAATGCTCACGTAGTAGCTATGGCTACTACGTTGTGCTTTGATTTGCCAATCAAAAAAATCTATCTCTCCACCTGCATACAACATCTATTCACATAACCTTTATTTTGTCCGTGTCTTGGAGTCGGTTATTTTTACTCTCCCCAAACGTTATTTTCTCGGTCAATATCTGCCATACGCAAAGAAGGATCAATTTCAATTTTTTCGATTTTCTTTACATCTATTGGCAAGTTGAGTTGATAAACAGGGTGTGTCCAAGCCCAATCAGGCATCACTACACGCTGTCCATAAACCATTTCATCTTTCTTTTCGCCACGCATCACTACGGTTGGAATGTAGTAGTTCTTGGTCTTTGTATTTTTGCCATCTTTGTAGGTTACTACTACTTCTAGCGGCATGTGCATACGTCCTTTTCTTTCCAGAAATACAGTCGTTCCTTTCTTTTCGAAGTCCCCCCCTTCCAAGAAATATTTACCTTCGAGTGCTTTGGTAGCCGTGGTATCTTTAGAACCTTTTTTAGACTTCACTACGTCCACTATATTGTAGTCAATCGTATTGGTTGTATTGACCCATTGCTCTTTGTACCAATCCAATTCTAGTCCTGATTCTTTTTCCATTATTCGAATAAAATCATTTGGATTAGGGTGCTTAAACGCCCAGGTATCGTAATATTTAAGCATTGCATTATCAAACGTTCCCTCTCCTACTATGTAGTTAAGTTGCCCCAAAAATACCGCTCCTTTGGAATACGATGCTTGACCATACGCAAAGTTAGTATTGAAATAATCTGCGTGCGTCGTCAATGGCTCTTCTACGCCACTTTTTGCCAAATAATTGTAGCCTCTGTAAGAACCATCGTGCAGATTGCCCCCTTGATTGTTGAACAAAAAGCCCATCACGACACTAGACGTGTAAGAAGTAAATCCTTCGTCCATCCAAGGATACAAACTTTCGTTGGTCGCCAACATCATTTGGTACCAGGTGTGCATCAACTCATGCACCATCACACCTACCAACGAACCAAAATTACGTTTGCCCGTAATCAATGTTCCCATCGGGTATTCCATACCGCCATCGCCACCTTGTATGAACGAATATTGCTTGTAAGGATATTTACCATAGCGAGCTTGCACAAATCCGAAAGCCTGCACCATTTTTTTCTGCGACTTTTTCCAAACATCTTTGATGTTTTCGTCATCTTGATACAAGAAATGCAAAACCAAACCATCGTTCCCTACTTCTTGTGTATCGTGAATATAATCAGGGTCTGCTGCCCACATAAAATCATGTACATTTTCTGCTTTGAAATGCCATTTTATTTTTTCGCCTTTTGGCAATTCGACTTTAGTACCTACTGGCTCGTAGCCGTGTCCTACTTCCGTAGGATTTTGCACAATACCCGTACCGCCTAATGTGTATTCGCTGTCGATATTGATTTTGACATCAAAATCGCCCCAAACACCATGAAACTCTCTACCTACATAAGGATTGGAATGCCAACCTTGATAGTCATATTCGGCTACTTTGGGATACCATTGCGACATCGAAAACTCGACCCCTTCGGCACTCATCCAACCCGAACGTCTGACCTGCAAAGGTACTTGGCTCTCAAACTCCATATACAAAGTCGTTTTGCCTCCTGCTGGAATTGGAGTCGGCAACGTCACTTCCATAATCGTTTCTTCTACCAAGAAAGCTGCTTCTTTGCCATCTTGCTGCATTTTCAGAATCTTATGATAGCCTTTTTCGTCATTCTTCAGTTTAGAAATTCTGTCCGCTACACGTTGGTCAGGATCCTGAATCGTTCTCGAACGAACGTCCATCATACTATTTGGCTGAAAAGCATTGAAATACAAATGATAAAATACCTTATCAATAGTTTCGTTAGAATTGTTGTGATACACGACAGATTGCTTGCCTGTGAACTGATGTTTCTCTGCATCTACATCAATATCCATATCGTATTCTACTCGTTGTTGCCATCTTTCTTGCTGGGCAAATATTGCTGTATTCATCAGCAAAAAAGCAACTAAAAAGTTAATTGTTGTTTTGGTCATTTTCTTTTATTTTGTTTGCGAATGTCTTGTATAATAGTCCTCAAAAGTACTGTTTATTGGTAGGAACTACACAAAAAAACCTCCAAAGTTTGCAACCGACTATATCCCTGTAGCAAGATGTAGTACTTTAACGCCCTCCTAAGAAATAGAATGAAGCAGCTTAGAGCCTCTTCTAATCTATCAGCTGATAGCGGTCTCTATCTTGCAAAAATGGATAATCTTTTCGCATTTTATGCAAGTGTGTTTTAGTAATCGTTTGCTGCTCAACCGATTGTATATCGTTACAATGATACAACACTTCGCCTGCGGGATCAATCAACATCGAATCGCCTGTATAGGTATATTTCCCAGCATCGATTCCTACCCGATTGACCGCAATCACATACGCCTGATTTTCGATAGCCCGAGCGAGCAATAAGCTTTTCCAGTGATAGCTGCGCTGTGTGGGCCAGCTCGCTACGTAGATTGCCAAATCGTAATCTTCTACATTTCTATTCCAAACAGGAAAACGCAAATCATAACACACAAACAAAGCAATTTTCCAACCTTTGTATTCCACTATCCCTTTTTTTTGTCCTGCGGTATAGGTTTCATGCTCCTTACCCATCGCAAAGAGGTGTTTTTTGTCATAGTGATACAATTCGCCATTGGGCTGCACCCAAAGCATCCGATTATAATAATTCCCGTCCTCTTTGATAATAACAGAACCTACAATTACGGTCTGCAATGTTGCCGCTTGCTCTTTCATCCACGCCACCGTTTTGCCAGTCATGGGCTCTGCTAGTGCTGCGGCATTCATACTGAACCCTGTACTAAACATTTCGGGTAGCACAATAATATCCGTTGCTGTTATTTTTGCAATTTTTTCTTGGAGCAATACCAAATTACCTGCTATATTCTCCCATTTCAAATCGGTCTGTACTGTCGTTATATTTAAGCTGTCCATTTAGTATCTTACTTTTTTTTTACTTATTTAATAGATTACAAGTCGTTCAATTTAACAAACAACTCTTAAAAAAGTCGTATTTTGAGCTACTATTTTAATTTCCATTCGCTGAAGCTGTTCCGCAACTTCTCCTACTTTATAATTATGTCTCTACGAATTTTATTTCTTTTTGTCTTATTGCTATCGCAATCCGCTTGTACGATTAGCCTCATCAACACGACTATTGATTACTCCAAAGTGAGCTCTTTTACGATAGAGCAATTTGATACCAAGGCAAGTAATGCCCCACCGACTAGTGGGCAACAGTTTTCGGAGCGGCTCAAAAATAAAATTCTCAATAATACACGTCTTTCCTACAGAGATGAAGATGGTGATTTGCAGTTTGAAGGAAGTGTCACCAATTATCGAGTAACGGCACTCGCCCCACAAGCAAACCAAACCGTATCGCTACAACGCCTGACGGTTCAGATAACGGTCGATTACAATAATACAACCGCCAAAAAAGGAGCAGAAGATGCTCAATGGAACAAATCTTTTTCTCGATTTGCCGACTTTGGTGCCGATCAAGATTTGGTTAGTGTTGAGGAACAGCTATTGGAAGAAATCTACGACCAAGTCATTGAAGATGTCTTTAATAAAACTTTCTCTGGTTGGTAGCTACATAGCTCTAATAATGTTTATAAGATTGACAATAAACAACATACCGAAAAGTGAAAAAATAAAGCCATTTCCTAATAACGTAAAAAACCTAGAGGCTGTATTTGGTTCTCTTTTCCAATAACTTCTCAGGGCATTGATAATACCCAATAGGCTAGCAATAGCAGCTATTGCATGGCAAAAAAAAGCAACGGCCGTAATCACATCTACCAAAAAATTGACCTTGAATTGAAAAACAAATAGCACTATCGCAGCTATTATACTGATAAAAGATACCTCTAGATTTTTTTGGCTTTTTTGATAATAAACATCGCTGGGTATTTGTTCTTCCGCATCTAAAATTTGCTCGCTCATGGTATGGTATTATTGTTCATCAAAAAGTGCCTAATCTTAGCGTAGTGGTTAATTCGTATTATATCCCGTAAAACACAAAGAATAACAATAGTGCCAGACCAACAAATAAGACTAATACAACACTATTCGTCAAAAGGGTTATAGCATTTGCTCGTTGCTCCTCTTCCTTTTCGAGATAACTCTTAATTCCATTGATGAGACCAATTACAGTCGTAATTCCTACCATAAAAAATAAAAAAAAACTAATCCATAATAGATAAGTCCACTGCATAGCAAAACCCAAACAGAAGGTAAAAACATTGGCAACTATCAGAATGATTACTCTGTTTAGATTTTTTTGGCTGGCTTGATAATAGAAGTTACTTTTGACTTTTACGACATCGTCCAATATATCATCATCCATAATTTACCTATTGTAAGTTATTTAATTACTTCGCCTTCTTGTCATGCCAAGTCTGATAATCCGAAAAATCTTGTATAGGCAAATCCTTAGGGACTTCCGTCAAGGGTGTACACTCTTGAAGCGTAGCACGGCATTGAGCAGGCAACTGCTGATAAAGTCCTGTGCCTTGGGCTTTCCAAGCCACCATTTCGTCGCTGAGGTCTTTTATAATCTTGGCAGGGTTGCCGACTACCAGTTTTTGATTTGGTATTTTGGTGTTGGCTGGCACGAAACACAACGCCCCAACAATACAGTTATCTCCAATTTCGACATCGTCCATCAGGACAGCATTCATACCAACCAAGGCATTTTTGCCGACATTGGCACCATGGATTACGGCTCCATGACCAATATGCGCCCCTGCTTGCAGCGTCACTCTTCTCCCCGGAAACATGTGTACGACACAGTTTTCTTGCACATTGCAGCCATCTTCAATCACAATCTGCCCCCAATCGCCTCGTAGCACCGCACCAGGACCGATATAGACTTTTTTGCCAATAATGACATTACCAGTCACGTTGGCTTGTGGGTGCACAAAAGCAGTTGGGTCAACAACAGGGCGGTATCCTTCAAATTCGTAAAACATAACTATTAGTTAATCTGTTCTTAAGTTTTATTTCTTTTCGTACTTTTGCAAAGATACGGAATTGCCTAGCAATCTATATCTTACAATACGCAATATTTTATTACTACTATAATTACTTCAAGTCCAGAACAAAAAACTATTCTTAACGAGCTGCTAAAGACTTTGAAAGTGCTTAGCACTTTATTTGGAGGCTAAACAATGCCTTTGAAATAAGTATTTTTAACTTTTGTCTTGTACTCAGATAATTACTACAAAAAAACATAAATGGGATATTTAATTATGGCATTGCAGCTGATATTGAGTTTATCAATATTGGTCACGCTACACGAGTTGGGGCACTTTTGGCCCGCTAAAAAGTTTGGCATGCGTGTCGAAAAATTTTATTTGTTCTTTGATGCTTGGTTTGCATTATTCAAAGTCAAAAAAGGAGAGACAGAATATGGTATTGGCTGGTTGCCGCTAGGTGGCTATGTCAAAATAGCGGGTATGATGGACGAAAGTATGGACAAAGAGCAACTAGCTCAACCACCACAGCCTTGGGAATTTCGTTCTAAGCCAGCTTGGCAACGTCTGATTGTAATGCTGGGTGGCGTTACCGTCAATTTTATATTGGGATTCTTCTTGCTAGGAGTCGTCTATTTCGTTTGGGGCGAAAAATATCTGCCTATCGAAAATGTAAAATATGGTGTCTTGCCTTCTACTTTGGGCGAAGAAATGGGGCTACAAGCAGGTGACCAAGTCCTACAAATTGGCGATACCAAACTAGATCGCCACAACCCAAGAATGGTCTCTAAAATTATGCTACTTGAAAAAAAATATGACATGACGGTTATTCGTAATGGTCAAGAAATAAAAGTAGTTGCCGCCGATAGTTCTACTCGCAAAGTAGGTAGCGACAAAACGCCTTTGTACATGACAAGAGTGCCTTTTGTTATTGGTAAAATCATGCCCGAATCTCCTGCCGAACAGGCAAAAGTGTTTGAAGAAGGTGATTCGATGGTTGCTATCAATGGAAAAGAAATCTTCTTTTTTGACAAATTTGTGGAAGAAATTCAGCAACATAAAAACGAAGAAATCGCTATTGCTTTCTATAGAAATGGTGAACGAAAAGAAGGAAAAGTTACCACTGACTCTACAGGCAAAATTGGTATCGCACCTTTCGGTGATGAACGTTTTATGAAATATGAGCGTCAAGAATATTCACTACTAGAAGCGATGCCCAAAGGGGTAACCGCAGGCACTTCGTTTTTGAGTGACCAAATCACTGCCTTTGGGCAGATGTTTACTGGACGTATCAAAGCGACCGAAAGTTTAGGTGGTTTTATCTCTATCGCCAAACTGTTCCCGACCGAATGGAACTGGGAACACTTCTGGAGAATGACCGCTATTTTGTCGCTTATTTTGGGTTTCATGAATCTATTACCGATTCCTGCACTCGATGGCGGACACGTTATGTTCTTGCTCTACGAAATGATTGCTCGCAAACCTGCTAGCCCCAAAGTTATGGAAGTCGCTCAATTGATTGGGTTTGTCCTCTTGATTAGTCTGTTGCTTTTTGCTAACGGCAATGATATTTGGAAAGCACTTCAGTAATTTTTCTCTACAAATAACACCTATGGATTTTACTATTATTAAGCCAGAAGAGTCGCAAGAAATATTTGAGACTCAATTGCCAAACATCAACCACAGCCAGCAGGCATTGGTTGAGATGATTGCTTTTTTTGAAAATTACAAAACTAAGCTAGAGGTAGAAGATGCTGAGGAAGATATGCTACTTTGTCAGTTTGGTTCTTACCAATTGCCCGATAGCAAAGAAAAAAACTTCATCTTCAACTTGACCCGTCAGTATATGCTACCGCATCAGGAAGAGCTACTCCAATTGAGCTTGACGCTCATTTATGACCAAGCGGCATTGGAAGATATAGCGTCTTTTGAAGCGTGGTCGGCAGATTATGCCGAAATAGAGGATTGGAAGCTAGCCATAGAACAAACCAAAGGTTATCTAGCGACGGAAGATATTACGCCAAAGGAGATTGTACTCGTATTAGAATTAACTTAGAAAGTTGTCAAATAATAGGCTGTTTATCCAACTTATTATCTATCACTTTCGTTTAATCCAATACAAGCATAGTTTATTAGTGCTTAATAGGTTTATACACTATATTATACAAATAAAAAATTATGAAACACCTAAAATACGTATTTGCAATGCTACTACTACTAAGTAGTGCCTTTGCAGTTCAAGCACAAGAGACCTCTGATTTGGTCGAAGTATATGGTTTGATTATCACCAAAAACGACGCATCTGGCAAGTTTGAGTACGTCCCCTTCGCTACTATTGGTATCAAGGGAACCACCAGAGGCAGTTATGCCAACTACGAAGGTATGTATTCGATTGTTGTCAAAAAAGGGCAAACGCTCAGTGTGTCTGCCTTGGGTTACAAGAAGCAAGAGGTAACGGTACCAACTGATATCGACGGACTCTATTACAGCTTGACTATTCCACTCGAAGAAGAAGCCATTGTATTAGAAGAAATTACCGTTTTTCCTTGGCCTGACCGCAATAACTTAGCAGCAGAATTTTTGGCATTGGAACCTTCTCGTGCCATGCAGCTAGAAAATATTGCTAAAGAAAACTTGGACAAAAATGATCTTTTAGCTATTACCAATGCCACTAGTCCAGATGCTAGAGAAAGTGCTTCTCATTATTTGCGTAAGCAAACCAGAGAGTATTCTTATCAAGGACAAACCGCTCCGCAAGCTATTTTTGACCCATTGGCATGGAATCGCTTTTTCAAGCAATGGAAAAAGAAAGAACTGACCGAAAAGGAGAAAAAAATGATTGAGATGCTGGAGAATGAATAATTTAGACTGCTTTGCTGTTAGAGATTAGACGGGAGGTTTTCCGACAGTAGCTAGCCAATCATTGAAAATAAACAATACTGACGCTACAACTTTCAATAGAGAAAGTTGTAGCTTTTTTTTGCCACTAGCACTAGATTACAGAAATTATCACTGTGTTATTTCTTCTTCCACAAGATTTGCTTTACAAATGAGCCTATACGAATACTCCACAACTATCACAAATAATATGCCCATGGAATAAGCCAAAATATCTTTCCAATCAAAGAAAGAACCTAAAATCAAATCTGTTGTTAGGCTGCGTTGCAGTCCTAATACTTCCAAAATATTGACCCATTGAAGAAATTCTACAAAGTAAGCAAAGCACAATACAGATAGAGCTGCTTTCAACCAATGGACTTCAAAACATGATTTGACCATCAGGTACAATAAAATAACAACAAGAAAATCCCCAAACGTTTGTCTGACAAAGCTCCCTTTGAAAAAAATGGCAATAATTACCTCTATTGTTAGGACAATGGAAGCTAACAGTAAATAATAACGTTTTTTGATGGGTCTATTTTTCATTTTTATACGATGAAGTTGCTTAAAAAGTCGTGTGTATAGTTTTTCATCCATCAACGTTTCTAAATACATTACCTATACTTTTTAGTAGAGAAAGTTGTAGCTTTTTTTTGCCTTATACCTCCACATCAAGCAGCTAGTTGCAACCAACTCTCGTTCTTATAAATAGTGCTGTTTTCATTTGATTCCAAAATCTACTCCTTTTTTATGACAAAAATATCTACATTTATGCAACCCTATTGGTTTTTACAAAACAACATTTATGTACCAAAAGATATTTTTGATGCTTGCTCTCCTATTGGTGGGCATGAACTTGCACGCTCAAGACAGCGAAACTGCCAACGTAGCAGGGCGAGTTATTGATAAAGAAACAAAGCTACCACTCATTAGCGCACTTGTTTATTTGGAAGACAACCAAGAGATTGGAACGGTTACCAATGTAGATGGAGAATACAACTTGCGTATTCCTGCCGACAAAGTGGTTACGCTAGTGTTCAAGTACAGCGACTACCCTCAAGTCAAGCGCCCTAACTTAAAACTCAAAGCAGGCAAAGCCGTCCGTGTCAATATAGAGATGCAGCCCACCTATACCGATGTGATTATCGTACAACCGTTTGAAAAGAAAGAGATTGATGCGATTTATGTCGAGAAAAAAGACATTGAACGCATTCCTGTCACTGATGGTAACTTGACTTCCTTGATTAAGTACCTCGCTCCGGGGGTGACCTCAGGTACAGGTGGCGAATTGACTTCGCAATATTCCGTACGTGGTGGCAACTATGACGAAAATCTAGTTTATGTCAACGATTTTGAAATCTATCGTCCTCTTCTTGTTCGCTCAGGACAACAAGAAGGATTGATATTGCCCAACGGCGATATGTTGGATTATTTGACCTTTTCGGCAGGTGCATTCAAGGCACAATATGGTGACAAAATGTCATCGGTACTGGATGTACAATATCGTCGTCCACATGAGTTTGAGGCTTCTGTTGGCGGCTCTTTGCTAGGTGGTTCTGTTTATCTTGGAGGGGCGATTTATCGAGACTCTGCCGATAGAGCCAATCGAGCATCTAAGCGCTTTACCTATACTTTTGGAGCAAGATATAAGACGACCTCTTATTTGCTTTCGTCGCTCGATGTCAAAGGTGAGTATATTCCACAATTTTTTGATGGGCAAACCAACTTAATTTATGACATCAATAGCAAGTGGCAAGTAGAACTATTGGGGCATTATTCCAATTCTATTTATCAGCTCAAGCCACAAGAAAGCTCTACCACTACAGGACTCACCGATTATGCCTTGCGATTGACAACTTTGTTTGAAGGACAGGAAATTTCTAATTTTGAAAACTATACGGTTGGTACCGCAGCTACTTTTTTGCCTTGGGGAATCAACGGAAGATATAGTGCTGACACGACCAAAACAGTCAGTACCAATTTGCGCTTCAAACTGCTCGCCTCTCATTATCAAAGCAATGAAAATGAACGCATTGATATTATCAATTTCTACAAACTCGACCAAATAGAAACAGGCTTGGGAGATGATGATTTTGGCGAAATTATCGGAACATTAGCCTATGGCGAAACCCACCACTTTGCACGCAATTTTTTGCAAGCCAATGTTACTAATATACAACTCAAAGGGAACTATAATTATGAGCGTAGCAATAATAAAAACCTACATCAAAGTAATCATTATCTCAAGTGGGGATTGGGCTACAAAAATGAGGTCATCAACGATAAGTTGAAAGAATGGACACGAGTGGATTCGCTTGGTTTCACATTGCCGACCGATACCAACGCTATTATTATTCCTGATTACGTTAATACTCAAATTGGCTTAAACAGCCACCGTTTCAACGCTTTTGTGCAAAATACTTGGGAGATAAAAAGTCAAAAAAACTGGTTTCAACTTACTACAGGTGTTAGTGCTAGCTATTGGTCTATCAATAAAGAATTGACTATTTCGCCTAGAGTACAACTCTACTTCTCGCCACTCAAATTCAAAAACAACACCAACGACACTACCAAAAAAATCAAAGAATTAACCTTCAAATTAGCAACAGGATTTTATTACCAACCTCCTTTTTATAGAGAATTGAGAGCTATTGATGGCACTATCAACGAAGATGTATTAGCTCAAAAATCTATTCATGTCCTAGGTGGTTTGGTTTGGGATTTCGTGATGTTCGATCGTAAGTTTAAGTTCATCACAGAAGCCTACTATAAGTATCAATGGGATTTGATTCCTTACGATATTGAGAATGTTCGCATTCGTTATTATGGCGACAACCTAGCCACTGGCTATGTTGGAGGTCTTGACTTGCGTCTAAATGGCGAATTGGTAGATGGGTTAGAATCTTGGATCAATCTTTCTTTTTTGAGAGCTAGAGAGTCGTTTGATGGCGTACAGCATGGCGTACGTGAACTGGTCGGTACCAAAGTCGATACCACTTTCACATCAGACGTACCAAAAGCAACTGACCAATTTTTCATCTTTTCGATGTTCTTCCAAGATAATTTCCCAAAAGCTGAATGGGCAGAGTTGAGCTTGGCATTTACAGTTGGTTCTGGCTTACCTTTTGGTGTCCCCGGCAATAATGTGGAGTTTAGAAACAGCTATCGTTTCACTGCCTATCATCGTATTGACATTGGAGCTTCGTTCACCGTTTGGGACAGAGAAAAATTCAAAAAAAATGAAGATAAATTCAAAAATATAGCCGAATGGAATGCTCGTAAACACCCTCTACGAGGAATCAAAAAAATGTGGTTTAGTTTAGAAATATTCAACTTGATGGATCAAAAAAATGTTGCGTCCAATACTTGGGTCAAAGATTTTTCGAATCGCAGTTTTGCGATACCCAATGTCTTGACTTCTCGACGTATTAACGTCCGTTTTAAGGTTAGTTTCTAAGAGGCTAGCATCAAACTAAAAAAGCTCCTACGAATATCGTAGGAGCTTTTTTTTTACTCAATGCAGTATTATTTTATCCAAATACCTCTTTTGTTCACAATAGGAATATCCGTCATATTTTCTTCGATAAAACTACCTCGCACAAACACATATTTGCGGTCGTACATGAAGTTATCTTCTACAAAAGATAGCCAATATTCATGCGACAAGTCGAACAATTTGCTATCAATCAATTCTACCTTGACAGCCATATCTGTACCAATTGCTTCATAGAAATAACGTAATTTATTCGTCTCTACTTTCTCGCCCTCTTTTTCGCCATATCCTCTCGAAACAATCAATACCGTTCTGATTAAGTTAGGTTTGAGATTGATCAAATAAACGTCCCAAAAGCTAGGATCTTCGTCATTGGGAACGACTGCTATTGCTACATTCGTTACTTTTTTTATTGGAATATCTTTTTTCATCTTTTCTTACTGCTTTTTTATAAAAATAGAAAATTTAAGAGGTCGTTTCCGACATCAACTCCGCCTCAAATAATACAACAAAGTGTTTTACCAATTGTTGTTTGATGATTTCCATATCTACCGCTTTTCCTAGCTCTTGCTGTAGCGAAGTCACCGCTTTATCATCTATTCCGCAAGGTACAATATGCTCAAAATAAGACAAATCGGTATTGATATTGAAAGCAAAACCGTGCATGGTCGTCCATCGGCTGAGGTGTACCCCTACCGCACATATTTTGCGAGCAGTTGGCAAGTCGGCATCTATCCAAACCCCTGACAAACCCTTGATACGTGCTCCTATTACCTCATATTCGGCTAGCGTCCGAATGACCATCTCTTCCAAGAATCGAATGTATCGACCAATATCGGTAAAAAATTCGTCCAAATCTAGTATTGGGTAGCCAACCACTTGTCCTAAACCGTGATAAGTGATGTCGCCACCTCTATTGATTTTGAAAAAAGTAGCTTCCTTTTGTTCCAGTTCTTCTTCTGACAGTAGCAAGTGTTCCGCCTTGCCGTTTCTACCCAAGGTATAGACGTGCGGATGTTCGGCAAACAAAAAGTAATGCACAGGGGCTATCCTATCGCCTGCCGTTGCTTTCCGATTGTTGAGTTTGGTAGCGATTACTTGCTCAAACAATACCGTTTGTTTGTCCCAAGCAGCTTGATAAGCAATTCGCCCCCAGTCTTGAACTATTATTTTTTTTGACATACTTATTTTATTACACACAAAAAAAAATGAAGAAATTGCTCCTTGGCAATCGCTTCATTTTTTCATTTCCTTAGAAACGTACATTTTTTGTCTCAGAAGTTGTTTTAAAAGTCCTGATGAAATGATTGATAAGTGCTTGGAAAATACTCTTAATAGATATTATTGAAGAAACATTGATAAAAAACTATTGTTGGAAATCTAATAGCAAAGCGGTCTTATTAAAAGCAACGCTAACTTTTATTCTTTCCAAAAAAATGACGCTAGTTAAAAAGTATATGTTTCTAAGTTTATTTCTGATTGTCTATCTTATTGTCTCTTACAAAGCAGCTTCTGCCAATTTGTGTTTGAGGAAATCAATCGCTTTTACTTCTACAGGATCCATATCACGGAGTACTGCCATTTCGTACGAAATCCAGTCGCCATAATGTACGCCATATAAAGCTTGCTCTATCAGCGAATCTCCTACACAAGAAAAATCAATCACATCGGCATACTGCGTGATAATTTCCTTGCAGGTTTCCATACGGATTTTATTACGGTTGAGGTCATCGGCAGAATGGAAAAAGATTGCTACAAATTCGCCTTCTTGATGTCTCCAACCAACCAATTCGTTGTGGTTCATTTCTGGAATAACATGATGTACACAAAGTATCTTTGTATTTTCGTTCAGTTGTTGGCGGAAACGCAAACCTACTGGTTCCATTCTATCAGTAGAATAAATAACAGGGAATTTGCCGTGCATTTTTTTAGCAGCTTTTTTAGCCGCTGTATGCAATGTTTCTTGTGCATTTTCTAGGTTAGCAATCCCTTTTTTAACTTCTTCTATACAGTTAGGTCTTGCAAAACCAAAGAATTTCAAAATCACTAATTGTTGTACAAAAGAATAGCCCAAACACGCTCTTGGTGGCTGTCCTGTGTTAGGAACTTGGATATAATCCAATCCTAATTCTTTGGCTCTTTCTAGCAATTTCCCACCAGAAGTCAAACAAACAATTTTGCTGCCTTTTTTGACTGCCTGCTCAAACGCCTCTAATGTTTCTTCGGTATTCCCCGAATAAGAAGAAGCAATTACCAAGCTATTTTTGCTCACATAAGCAGGGATTTGATACCCCTTGCTAGACGCCAAGGGAGCCGTGCTATAATTGCGAATAAAAGAAGCAGCAAAATCACCTCCAATGCCAGAGCCCCCCATACCCAATACCACTATATTTTGAATTGGTTCGCTGTGCTTGGTCAATTTTGCTTTTTCGCCAATGGCAACAGCTTCTTTAAGTTGTTTAGGAAACTCTTTGATAAAAACGTCCATCATGGTTGAAAATATTTTTTATATTGAAGTTATAAGTTTTATATTATTTGAGCAATAGGCAGATTCACGCCCTACTACTTTAAACACAATATACGTATTTCTGATGGCTAAACACAATCAATTAGGACAGTTAGGTGAGGAATGGGCAAAAAATTACCTATTGGAGCAAGGCTATACGCTTTTGGAGCAAAATTGGCGTTGGGGCAAGGGCGAAATTGACCTCATTGTCCGCCAAGAAGATTGTATCATTTTTGTAGAGGTCAAAACCCGTACTACGGCACGTTTCGGACAGCCCGAAGAAGCGGTTTCGGTCAAAAAACAAAATTTGATGTACGAACTAGCGGTAGAATATCTCCACCAAATCGTCCACGAACAAGAATTTAGATTCGATATTATCGCCATCACGATGCAGCCCCAAAAAGAGTTGCGACACTTTCAAGATGCTTTTTTTCCGACTTGGTAATTTTTTTATTTTAATATTTGTAACCGCTGCGTAGCAGTCTGCTCTCCTGCCTGCTCTATCCTATAAAAATACAGCCCGTTTTCCCAATCGCCAATCTGTAGATGATAACCATTTTGTGCTGGCTCAATCTTCGCCTGATACTGCAATTGTCCTAATATCGTATAAACCCTCAAATAAGCAACCTCCTCGCTTGATCTGCTCCAATCAAACGGAATATAAGCCTGTGTTTGTGCTGGATTCGGCTGACTTTCGCCCAATCTCCAATTGGTAGTCAAGGAATGTTTTTGATGACCCAATAGCAACGGATCTAGTACTTTTATCATCCATTCGTCGAGATAAAATCCATCTTCTTGTACAAACTGATCACTCACTAATTTGATTTTGAATTGCACCGCAGAATCGCCCAAATAATCTTGCAAATTAATCGTTTCGAGTACCCAATCGAGTTGGCTGCCATCATAGATAGGGGCATTGGCATCTTGATAATTTGTCCCTATATTGGTATAGTTGCCACACAGTGGCAAAAAAATGCCGTCATCTCCTGCTGCCAAAAGCTGCACATAATCATAATCATTTTCCACGTCCCATTTTGCCCAAAAACTCAATTGTGCATCAGTCGCTGTTCTCAAATCGAGGGTCGCATTCAGTAGCATTTCGTGGTTGGCATTATTTGGATAGTTCCCTACCTTGGAATCCGTGATACTTGCCGTAGGAGTATGATAAATTTGTGTTGTCCAGTCCCAATCGGCATTCCCCAAATTTGTCCAATTGTTGAAGGTATTGGCATTATCATAAACAACCGTTGTGTAGCGTCCAAAAGTCTGCTCAACAGTATCTTGAGTGCTATAATAGCCATTATCTAACTGCACGATATAGCGAATCAAATCGCCATTTTGTATCGTTGGGTCTAGCTGTAAGCTAATCGAATCTGCTTGGGTAGCGAATTGGTTGAGTGTATAGTTTTGGGCTGCCCCGACCGCTTGAATATTGCTCGAAAGAGGCAATACACGTACCTCAAAATTGCCTATTTGATTGCCATATCGAGTCAGTTTGTAGTTCGTATAAGCATTGGTATTCGTCAGCACGACTGGGTTTTGTGTTTCCAATCCTCCAAAATGTAATAACAAATGAGCTGCTGCTAAATTTTGCCAAACCAACTGTTCGCACTCCGCTACAATGTTATTGGTTGCCGTCCAGAAGCCACCTGTTCCAGCTTCTGTGGTCATCGAAAGTATTTTGTTTTTCTGTGTTTGCTCCCCATACAGCCAATCATCGGCATCGCCGTTGGTGCTATAGCCAATCGTTTGGTAATTGGTACCAAATTCATACTTATTTTGTTGGGTCAATATCCTTGCATATTGCTCCAGTTCGGTAGAATCAGGCGTCAACTGGTCATTGTATGCCCACGGATAAATCAACAGATTGCCGTAGGCATGATAGTTTAACGCTACTTCTATCGGGTGCTCGAGGCAAAAGGTACGCATATTTTGGGTTTCGGGTTCCGAAAAAGCAGCCGTACCACGATAGGTATCCGAATTGCTGTTGCCCGAAGAGCCTTGATTATTGTATGCCCAAGCATAACCATAATTTCTATTCAAATCTACCCCAAAAGTACCATCGCCATTATTGCGTCTGTTCTTTCGCCAAAGCCCGCCACCACTCGGGTTGGTCACCTCATTATAGACATAACCATCAGGATTGACACAGGGAATAAAATACAATTGCGTATGATCCACCAAATACCGAACGCTACTATCTACGGCATAATTTTCGAGCAAATACCACATGTAATACACCAATTGCTGCATACTCAGTGGCTCTCTAGCATGATGTAGCGCATTGTACAACACACTAGGTTCGGACTCTTGTATCGTCGGATTATCGGACAATCGCATCCAATAAATAGGTCTATTTTCATAAGTCAGATTATGGCTATCAATCACCGCCTTTTGGCTACTTAAGTGCGGAAACTTATTCGCCATACTATCCAAATTATCCAACAGCTCTTGATAGGTCAAGAAGCCGCCCATAGTGCCCAAGCTAAAATTTTGAGGCATATTATAAGGAATTCTTGGCGTTGGCGTACATTGATTGGCTTTGGTCGTTATCGCTTGGTTTTGAGTTTGATAATACGTGACTACATCAGCAATTAATACGGTATATCGAAAGCCATTTTGTTGCAATAACTGCTGTTCTGCCTCCGAAAAATCACTAATCAAAAAACGTTGCTTTTTGTGTTCTCCATGGTCACAGGCAATTCCCAATTCGCCCAACTGCTGCAAGCTATGTTGTGCATCAAAATAGACCTGACAGCGAGCATATTGAGGGGTATTCGATTGGGCGTGGCTATTCGTTATTGCGATAAGGCAAAAGAAGAAAGAATAAAGTAGTTGTTGTTGCATATTATTAGAGTTATCAGCTTTTGTATAGATTGGTTTATCCATATAACGTTAGAGTACTCAAAAAACAGCACGACTCGTGGCTAATTCCCATAAAAACAAAAAAAAGACTATCCGCTTCTGTGCGAATAGTCTTCTTCTGATACGTCAAGAATATATCTTAAGCTTGACTGATATAATGCTCCAAACGTTCTTTTGGGAAACGCTTCAAACGTTTTTTCATAATCGCAATAGCTTCTTCTTTATCCTTGAAAGTATCGCCATTGATATTGACCATATAATCGGTCAGTTTATCATATTTTTTGAACATCAAGAACAAAAATACTTGCTGAAAATCAAGCCCTTCAAAAATCAAGGATTGATTGGCAACATATTTATCAATATTTTTCTGGAAATCAACTGGCATATCCGTCCAGTGCATATTCGGCACTTGGTGGTGACCGATGTGATAACCATCATTGAAACACTTCTGATTGTAAGGCGTATTGATACAAGTAATACTACTTTTGTAATCATTGTTTGGCTCGTCTGGATCTACAAAAGCGTGCTGCCCCCAGTTGCCTGACATCATCGCTAGGCGAATAATCAACAACGGCACCACAAAGACGACCATCGTAGCACCAAAGTTGAGCATTGCCAACAAAAATAATACGACATAATAGCCATATTCTACCATTGCTGCTTTGCGAGCAATGGAGCTTCTTTTTTTGCCCAAAAAGTATTGAGCCAACTCAATAACACCAATAAACAAAAAGCGTAAATAGTAATGCAAAAAGCCTCTAAAACTATCCCGCTGAAACGGCATCGTTGAGCTTTTGTCTTCTGGCATATTGCCTTCTGCGTGGTGCATACCCATGTGGTGCATGAAATACAAATCAGGTGATTGCCCCATGAATGGTCCTAAAATCCAAGGAATAAATTTATTCAAAGCGTTGTGTTCTCGCTTGAAAAATGGACGGTGACTCGTATTGTGCAACATCAAGGTATAAGGTCCTAAGAATACGACGATACACAATATAAAATGTATAACGCCCCACGCTCCCCAATAAGGACTTTGTAGCAGCGGCGTGTACAATAATATAGCGGAAGGAATTAGGGTAAGTGTGATTTTGATGGCGAGATATACGAAAGGTAAATCTCTTTCATCACGTATCATTTTCAAGAAAAATTGGTCCATTTTTGACCATGTACGTTTCTCAAAAACAGGATCCGTGATTTGATGCAATGCTCTCATTTATTATTTTTTTGATGAAATGGTTAGACACGAACTAACTCAATAGCTACATATCGTTGCAAAGATAGAAATTAATCAAAAAATATGCCTATCAATCTTCATAAAAGACTCTAGGAACTCTGTCATTAATATTCGTGAGTACTTCATAAGGTATCGTTTGCATGGCATTGGCAAGCCGCTGAATGCTCCTTTGATCTTCAAATAGCACCACCGTATCGCCCACCTTTGTTTTAGGCAGGTGCGTAATATCTATGAAGCACATATCCATACAAATATTGCCGATAGTTGGTGCGTATTCATTTGCTATTTTCACTTGTATATTGCCATTGCCCAAGGCTCTCAAAAACCCATCGGCATAACCGACCGCCAATATCGCTATTTTACCTCCTTCTGACAATTTTCCTTTTCTACCATAGCCAATTGTTTGATTTTCGGTCATTGTTTTGATTTGCAAAATAGTAGTCGTCAACTTCGCTACCGCTTGTAGCGGGCTGTTGATTTGTGTCGAAATTCCGTACAAACCGATTCCCAAACGTACCATATCGAACTGGTACTGTGGATAGTGCTGCATGCCTGCCGAATTGAGCAAATGCAGCATTGGATTAATATTCAATGCCGTTTTGATTTGGGTAGCTAATCGCTCAAATAAAGTTGCCTGTTGATGTGTATAATCGGCTTGCTCTGGCTCGTCGGCTACTGCCAAATGGGCAAAAATACTGCTGATTTGCAATTGTTGCTGCTTTTCTAATGTTGCGATCAGCTTAGGTATGTCTTTTTCTACAAATCCTAAGCGAGCCATTCCTGTATCTAGCTCTAGATGAACAGGATAATTAACCAATTCTTGTTGTGCCAAATAACGCATCAAAACCCCCACTATCGTCTCATCATAAATGACTGGTTGCAACTGATATTGCACCAATAATTCTACCTCAGCAGGGGCTGTATTCATGACTATAATAGGCACTACAATACCACGTTTGCGCAAAGCCACCCCTTCATCGACATAGGCTACACCCAAGTAATCAACCTGCTGATACTGTAGTAGTTGTGCCACTTCGGCACTCCCACTGCCGTAAGCAGAAGCTTTGACCATTACCATTATTTTGGTATTGGGTTGCAGTTGTTTTTTGTAGCAATTAAAATTGTTGGCTAATGCCGTCAGGCTAATTTCTAGTTTCGTGCCATGCACCCTTTTTTTGAGTTGTTGAGCGATTCGCTCAAATTCAAAATGCCTTGCTCCTTTGAGCAATATTGTTTCTTGATAAAAGTTAATTTCTGCTTCTTGAGCTGCCAAAAAATCGCTGGTTGTTTCGTAGAAGTGCGTTTCTGGAATGACACTAAACAGCCATTTTTGTTTATAAATTTGTTTGCCAATGCCAATAAACTTATGGATCTGATGTTCTTGTAGCAATGCTACAATATTGATATACAGATTATCTTGCTTGGACTCCAAAATGTCCGAAAGAATGACTGTTTTGGTATAGCTTTTATGCTTTTTGTGTTTTTGGCTCAAAAAATCTAGTGCTATTTTGAGTCCTTCAAAGTCATTATTATAACTATCATCGACAATATTGCACTGATGAATGCCTTCTTTGAGTTCCAATCGCATCGGCACTTCTTTGAGCTGCGACAACAAAGGCTGGACTTGCTCCAAAGTGATTCCTAGACATAGGCAAGTAGCCACTGCATGCAGACAATTTTCGATAGCGGCTTCTGTCACAAACGGAACCGTTAGCAACTGAGGAGCTTCGTTTTTGTGGACAAACACCTTAAAAATTGTTTTATCTTTGGTTTGCTCTTGCCGTACTATTGGCAAATCTGCCGCCTTGTTGTCCCCCCAACTATAGCCTTTTTTCGCTAGGTTTTTTTTGGCAATTTGTTCTCTTATTTTTTGATGCTCGTAGCGATATATTATCGTGTCGCAATCCTTGAACAATGCTAATTTTTCATTTACCTTTTGCGTTTGAGGCCCAAAGCCTGCGGCATGGGCTTTGCCAATATTCGTAAAAATGCCTATTGTCGGTTTTATAATTCGCTCTAGCTGCTGCATCTCTCCTACTTGCGAAATGCCTGCTTCAAATATGGCTAAATTATGCACCGCTTGCATTCCCAACACAGATAACGGCACACCTATTTGTGAGTTATAGCTTTTAGGGCTTTTGATAATCGAAAAATATCCTTGCAACAGTTGGTATAGCCATTCTTTGATAATTGTCTTGCCATTGCTTCCTGTAATCGCCACGATGGGCATATCGAATTGCTGTCGATGATAGCTCGCCCATGCTTGCAAGGTAGCCACTACATTATCGACTACTATTATCTGAGCTTGGCTGTATTCTGCTTCATCAACTGGACTCGACACCACAAAGTGGCGCACGCCTTTGGCGTACAAAGCCGCTATATAATCCTGTCCATTGCTCTGCTGTCCTGCTATGGCAAAAAAGATGGATTGCTCTGCAAAAAGTAGCTTTCTGCTATCAATGAGTGCTATTTTGTTTTGCCAAAAAGAAGTATCGAAATTCATGAATATTCGAGTTAAAACGCTTTTTTGTTAGCGAAGTTGTTTTAAGTTAGAACCATTTGGTTATTTTAAAGTTACGTTTTTTGCCTCGATAGGCATTATTGCGATACAAACTCACACTCAAATGCACGCCCCACAGCAGGTAGCTATCTTTATTATTGGAATTGCCTCGCCTCGCTCCGATCAAGTCGTTGGCTGGCAAGCCTGTATATTCTGCGGTTCTGTTCGAGAGTGCTACTGCCAAATCACCGTTTTGCTGTAATGTTTTTGGTGATAGATAAACGGTACTCACATCGTCGATATAGTCGCTGGTGGTATATCTATATCCGATTTCTAGACCAATGTGTATGCGAGGTGACAAGGCGTATTTTAATCCTATTCCTAGCGGAACAGTCAATTGCGTCAAGCCATACTTGGCGGCATTACCTTCTAGTCCTTGTCCTTCGGTACCAATGGCTTGGAGATGTATTATTTTTCCTTGATAATTGGTGGTAGGGTCAAACCAACAGACGCCGATTCCTGCCCACAGGTAAGGAGCAAACACATGATTAGGGTCATCTGGTACAAATGGCAAAATATTAATTTCTCCTATAACACTCAACTCCATCAAATCGGATTGAAAGTTAAAATTGCGTTGGCGAATAGCCAAATCTGAAGAATTATTGTCATCTGCCTTGAGAGTTCCCTTATGGAAGTTAATTCTAGTAGTAATATGTGGATTGATATTGTAGCGAACAAATGCCCCGAAAGCGGGCTGTGTATTGGACAACAAACTTCCTTTGTTGACATCACCATCAAAACTAATAGCACCACCAAACAAACCAATTTCTACATATTGAGCCATACTGTTGGAGGTACTCAACAAAAAACTAATCCCTAGTAGATACTTTAGTAGCGTTGTCATTCCTTTTTTTAGTTGGTTCGGGCGTAGTCCGCTCTATCTTTTAGCAATTGCAATCCATTCTCCCATTCACTCAAAGTAGGGGCATCATCATGCAGCAATGCAGCCTCCTCTGTGGCGGCTCTTATTTGGGCAGTCCATTTATCCAGCTGACCATGCACTGACTGCTGTGAGAAAGGTCCTGTTATAAATCGCGCTTTGGCTTGAGCCAACTCTGAGGTATAGCTTGCCCAACCTTGGGTCAATTTATCACAATAAGCAGGACGTTGTTTGTACCCTATATCATTATACAAAAAAGGCTCACAACTGCTCGGTTTTTCATTCCAAGGGTTGACAATAACGGTTATGTCATGAACTTGCTGTCGAATATTCTCAAAGGCATGGTCCAAATCCCACGGAATAAGGTGTACCTTTTGTGTACTCGGGTTTTCGTACCAATAAAAATTATGCGGCTTACAAAGCCCTGTCAAGTTATTGCAATACCAATGAAATGCCCCATCATCATTACGTATAGTACGATCAACTACTATATAACGGATAATTTCGTCTAGTACCATATAATCCTCTATCGTATTATGCAAGCTCGTCAAGTCAGAAGATGCCTCTAATTCTTCACCAAATTGATGAATTAATTGAGCCCTTACACCTGCGTGTTCATTGGTACGTAATGCCTTATAGTAGGCACTAATCGAACGGCTTTTGTTGTTAGAAGTGAGCGGCCAAACCTCTTTGTATAAATTACCTTTGTGGTTGGTATAATGCCGCTCTACAAACGCCTCATCTATTTGCTCTACGAGTGCATATACACCAGAATAATTCCCATTGATATACACTTTGGCGTGGGTCGCTCTAGGTGCAGGCACATCCATTTGTCCAAATAGCCAATAGCCCAAACGATCACGCATTTGTGATTTATCCAAGTTCATAGCATGAAGTTGCACCTTCTCTTGACCATAGAACTCTGTATGATGGTGGTGATCCCAATCTATTTTTATTTTCATCGAAAGTTTGGTTCCTACTTTACTCGCAGGTTGCAAAATACCACCATCTTCTAGCCCTTCGGCAAAAGCACCACCAGAACCTTTGTAGCGAATACCTATAGGGCTAATCGTTTCACCTCTGAAAGTGAGGCTCGCATCTACGTATTGTTCTGCCTTAGGGTTATTGTCAATGAACGCTAGCGCACGCTCTGGAATCGTAATATCAAACCGATAAAAACTATCTTGGTGAAACAAGATTTCGCTATCTTCGGTCAGGTATTTTTCATTGCCTGTTGGAGTAATAATAGGTACCCCCGATGAAGTAAATTGTTCGCTTTTTTGGCAGCCAACCATTATGATTCCTACCAATATCCATAAAATACATCTAATCATTTTTTTTGTTATTTTAGTTTAGATATGCTCTTAGTTGGTGCGGGCATAGTCCGTTCTATCTTTGAGCAGTTGCAATCCACTTTGCCATTCGCTCAAAGTAGGGGCATCATCATGCAGCAATGCAGCCTCCTCTGTGGCGGCTCTTATTTGAGCAGTCCACTTATCCAACTGGTCATGTACTGATTGTTGAGAGAAAGGTCCTGCTATAAATCGTGCTTTGGCTT
>CAKZQC010000049.1 GCA_937139495.1 uncultured Saprospiraceae bacterium
CCTAGAATACATCCTAAAGTAGGATTGCTGTTATTTTACGCTTCTTCAATATTTCCTATGATATAGATAAAAAAAAAATTGTCCTGTACTAAAGCCCCAAGTAGATAAAAAATCTATTTGGGGCTTTTTTTGCTACAAAAAAAATAGAAACACTACCAATCGTAGTATTTCTATTATAACGTTGTTTTGTCACCTATTTTGTTTGTATCTGTATATCTATCTACTGCTTGATAGCCAAGTGATTGAGTAGCGAAATCGTTGCCTCCCCTCCTACTCGCCAAGCAGCTTGCGTCAATTTGGGCAAGTTGGTCGCTACTATTTGTTGTTGTATCCACTCTATCGCCTTGGTAGGGTCGTCACGATCAAACTGCACGACATGTGGATTTTGCATCAAGTTATCCAATTCGAGCAAGTCCACCATATTTTCGACCATCAACCAAGCAGGCACACCATTTTGTACGGCATGTTTCCACTCCAATAATACTCGTTTGTCATCTTTGCCACAGCAAGTGATTAAGCCAATAAACAGCTCCGATTTTTTGATGTCGTTAAGCACTCGGCTATCAATTCGGGTATAAGGCAAATGCCCCCCGACTTTAGGCACAAAGCCATCTTGACGTAGCTTGAAGCCCAACAAGCTCACGGTGCTTTGTTCTTGTTCGTCGATGGAAGGAGAAATATAAGCGATCATATCAGAAACGGTTTCTTTTTAGATAATTGGCATACTCTGGGAAATAAAAATTAAGTATTTCTTCGGCTACCATTATTTTTTGCAAAAATTGAGCACCTGTCCAAAAATCATATTGATATTGCAATTTGCAATTCTTATTCAAATTTTCAAACATCGTACTTACCCCTGCGGTTACGCCTGTCTTGCAGACCAACAAATAACCATCTGCTTGGTATTCGTGAATCAAGGTTGGAATATTGCAGTTTGCTAAGTTGGTTTTGGATACCGCACTTTCGTAAAACTTGCATTGTATCACCCAAATCCGCTCAAAACTCTGCACAGAGTCATCGACTCGAAACGTCACCAAAATATCTCGTCCACCATCAGGTCCTTCGCCCGAAGGTTCGACCTTGACTTCTGTAATATTATTGCTTTCGTCCTTCGGAATTGCCTTAAAATAAGCAGCGACCAAATCTTCAAAAACTTGCCAATCGCTTATTTCTTGATAACTCAGTTTCATCGTATGTCTCTAGACTTTGTCTATTTTGTAGTGTTTGTTTACAACAGTTATAATGTCGTTATTAGTTCCTTGATAGTAATAATAAACTTAGTTAACGCACTATTCGTACCGCAAAACCAGAACCTCTTTGGAGTTCATCATAAGAATCATAACACCAACTAGTCCCATCCCTATATACTAGGCATTTTTTGGCTATCAAGTGAGCGTTTTCGTACCCTGCATTCACAGGTATTCTGGTAGTTTGTGAGATATATTCTCTACAATCTACATCACTAATCTGCAACCCTTCTCTCGCTCGTCCCTCATTAGGGTCTTCGTAATAATGATATGGCAGTCTAAACTCTGCTATATAAACTCCTGTTTGTTTGGGAACAAATCCTATTCTAAACTGCTTTTGTCCAGCTCTGTTTTCTGTCCAGATTTGTTCTTCTTGCCCATCCGTTTTGAAAATACCTTTATCTACTACAATTTCAAAATCATTGATAAAGCGATAATTTACAGCCGTGTCTAATTTCCGCATGCGGAAATCAAAGTAAAGATCAAATTCGCTCAAATCAACAAATTCGTCCTCCTCTTTAGCATACAATACTTGTGATACATCCATCTTGACCCAAATCGTATCGTCTATCTGATACTGTTCTGTAATTCCCATCGTCATCGGAATTTCAAAGTCATAAGATTTGCTACAAAATGGCTTGCATGCTGCACTCAATACGAGTATTAGTACAACACTAAACAAAAATTTAATAGTCATTCTTAGGGTGATTTTAATTAGCAATTGGGTTTTACTACATCAAAAATAAGCTATTTATATATTAAAAGAAATGAAAATGATTTTTTAACCTTTTTTCATCTTGATTTTCATCACAATATCCTTGGCAGGACGATTGCCACCACCTGTGGCTACTGCTGCTATTTTGTCAATGACTTCCAGCCCACTAATCACTCTACCAAATACCGTATAACCACCGTCTAAGTGAGGCGTTCCACCTTGCTCGGCATAAGCTTTCTTTTGAGCTTCTGTATAAGCAATACCATTACGCTGAGATACTTGATTAAGCATTGTGTTACTTACTTTTTGTCCTTGTACCAAGTAGAACTGAGAGCCTGAAGAGGCTTTTTGCGGATTGGCACCATCGCCTAAGCGAGCCGCCGCCAAACTGCCCTTGATATGCACATTGCTATCTACAAATTCGGCAGGAACAGTATATCCAGGTCCTCCATTGCCCAACATCGTATTAGGAGCGGCATTTTTGGAGGCAGGATCACCGCCTTGTATCATAAAATTATTGATGACTCTATGAAAAAGCAAGCTGTCATAAAACCCTTTTTTGACCAACTTGACAAAGTTGTCTCGGTGCTGAGGTGTACTAGCGTACAACTGTACTTCCATGTTGCCATATTCCGTTTGTATCTCTACGATAGGCGAATAATCAGCTGACTTAGGATTGTAAATACTCTTGCTACAAGCAGTCAAGCACAAGGTGGCGAGTAGGAGTAAGTAGATTATTGATTTCATTTTTTCAAATTTTTTTTATCGTGACTTTCGTCGAATAAAGAACCATTTTATTTCGGCACAAAAGTAGCCAATTGAAGGTGGCTTGTGTTGATATAGCACTACTTTTTCATAAAAAATATGCCGACAGCTACCTACTATAAGCAATTGCCACACCAAAAAAAATCCGTTTTACTTCTCTGAAAGAAATAAAACGGATCAGTATGTTTTATGAAAGGTACTTCTTAAAGTGCCTCCATTTTATTATCATCTAAAATATCATCGTAACCATCATTTACTACGTTTCCTTGGTATTGAGCATCGCCAAAACCTAGTATTGGGAAGAAAATAAAGCCTAAAAATAATAGACCTAATGTAAACCCTACTCCTTTGCCAAATTTGGTAGAAATACCATGAAATAACATAACAGCAGCAACAATATTGGCAATCGGAATAAAGAATAAAACGATCCACCAAGCTGGCTTATCTGCTATCTTTGTCATAACATAGATATTGTAAAAAGGTACAAGGCAAGCCCAACCGGGTTGTCCTGCTTTAACAAAAGTTTTCCACATACCAGCGATAACAACTACAACTACAGCTAGATAAAGAATTAGTCCAATAACTTCCATTTTTAATAAAGTTTTAAAGTGTGTTAAAAATATTTAGTTTAAAATAACGATTTTTAACACAAACCAACAAACTATATTAAAAATTTCTTGTTACTGAATTATTTTTTCAACAAACCCAATTCTTTGATTCTTTCCGACAAGAAAGCACCAGCCGTAATATCGTCGTACGCTTTAGGATTGTCAGCATCTACACAACTATCCAAGCATGTCAAATCCATCTCGCTACGTGGGTGCAAGAAGAAAGGAGCAGAATAACGAGGCTTGAGCATCGATTCTCTATCCAAATTGATCACACGGTGAATTGTAGATTTCAATTTGCCATTGGTCAATCGTTGGAGCATATCACCAATATTGATTACAATTTCGTTTTCGTTAGGAGATACATCTACCCATTCTCCATCGGAGTTCATGGCTTGTAGACCTTTGGCAGAACCGCCCATCAATAACGTAATCAAGTTGATATCGCCGTGTGCTGCTGCACGTACCGCACCTTCTTCTACCTCATCAAGACTCTTGACAGGATAGTAATGCAATAGACGCAAAATGCTATTTCCATTTTTGATTTTTCCATCAAAATAATCTTCGTCCAAGTCTAAATATAAAGCAATAGCACGCAATAGATTGCGACCAGTACGCTCAAACGTTTGGTAAATTTCCCAACCTACTTTTTGAAGTTGTGGTACTTCGTCCAACCAGATATTAGCTGGGTATTCGTTGGCAAGTGCTGGCTCGTCTTCTACTTCTTGACCAATATGCCAAAACTCTTTGAGGTCGGCTACCTTTTCTCCTTTGGCAGTTTCTCGCCCTTTGGAAATATAACCACGTTGTCCGCCATTGCTCAAGTCTTCGTACTTCTTTTTGATGTCCGTAGGTTGAGCAAAGATAGCTTCCGATGTTTCAAACAATCGTTGACGCTGCGATTCGGTTACGCCATGATTTTTGACTACTACAAAACCTATTTGCGAAAACGCATTGCCTAAGTCCTGAATAAATTGTTGTCTTTTTTGATTGTCGCCCGATACAAAATCGTGATAATCAACTGTTGGAATTGTCTGTAAAGCCATGATTTTATCTTTATTTAGATTATTTATTTGTTCTTGGATAATAAAAAACTACCTATTTATACTTTGTTATTCTATTAGGCATTATTATCCTTGCCAATATACTGTTTTACTTTTATTTTACGAACAGACTTTAATAGGAAATAGATAGAATACCTCAAAAAAAATATTTCTTAGCCCTCCTGTCGCACTCATTCTGTTATTTTTTGGCGAAATGGGGCTTTAGTTTTCTCAATACAATTTGTTTACCTTACTTTTGTGCGTTCTTTTCCGTTTATACAATCAACTACCTCATTGGTAGATCAATATTACTAATCAAAAGAACTTTCTACTTACTAGAATGCTCAAAGCACAATTTATGATACAACGTATATTCACAATAGTTTTTGTTAGTTTATTACTATTGCATGCTCCTACTCTGTGGGCACAGCCCGACACCACTGCACCTGCTCCTTTGGTGGATTACAATGCACCAGAATCTTATGAGATTGGAGATATAGCCGTGACAGGAGCCGACTACACCGATGCCAATGGCATTATTGCCATTTCGGGATTGACGAAAGGACAAACGATTCGCATACCCAGTGATCAAATTTCTAAATCTATCCGCAAACTTTGGAAACAGGGTTTGTTTGTAGATGTACAAATATTGATACAAAAAGTAGTCGGAGATATTGTTTTCTTAGAGATTGTTGTCAAAGAATTTCCTCGTTATAGCCGTCATGGCTACAAAGGTATCCCCAAAGGACAACACGATGACCTCAATGGTGCTACTCGCCGATACCTTCAGAAAGGTAGAGCAGCTACAGCCGTCATGAAAATGAATGCGGTAAACGCTATCAAAGAAGTCTATAAAGAAAAAGGGTTTTTAGATGTACAAGTAGCAGTAGTCGAAGAGGAAGATAAAGTATTCAAAAATAGTGTTCGCTGGACGTTCAATATCAATAAAGGCAAACGTGTCCGTATCGACCAAATCAATTTCTATGGCAATACAGAAGTGGAAAAAGGAAAACTCTACAAGAAAATGAAAGAAACCAAAAGAAATAACTTTTGGGCAATTTTCAAACCTTCCAAATTCTTGGAAGAAGAATATAAAACAGACAAAAAAGCAGTAATCGCCTACTACAATACGGTAGGACATCGTGATGCCACCATCACCAAAGATTCTGTTTATTTGATAGAAAAGAAAAATGGCAAAAAAGCACTTGTTATAGATATGTATCTTGATGAGGGCGATAAGTATTACTTTGGGAATATTGCCTACAAGGGCAATACCACTTATGACGATGGCAGGCTTGACCGTATCATGGGTATCCGTGCAGGTGATGTGTACAATGAAGAGTTGCTCAATTCTCGTATTAGTTTCGACAGAAACGGTCGTGATATTAGCACCTTATATATGGACAACGGTTACTTGTTTTTCCGTGCCGACCCTATCGAAAAAGGAATTGAAGGCGATACCGTAGCGATTGAAATTCGCATTTCGGAAGGTCCTATTGCTATTATCGACAAAGTGATTATTAGAGGTAATGACCGTACACACGAACACGTTATTCGCAGAGAGTTGCGTACCCTCCCAGGTAATAAATTTAGCCGTTCGGATATTATTCGCTCACAGCGTGAGTTGGTGGGTCTGAATTATTTCAATGCCGAAAATCTACAAATCAATACGCCTGTCAATGCGGCACGTGGTACCGTAGATATTGAATATATTGTAGAAGAACGCCCTTCCGATCAATTGGAACTTTCTGCTGGTTGGGGTGGTGTTGGTCGTGGTATTATTGGTACACTAGGGGTGACGTTCAATAACTTCTCGTTGCGCAATATACTGAAACCTGAAACATGGAATCCATTGCCACAAGGTGACGGACAACGTCTTTCGTTGAGAGTACAAACCAATGGTCGTTTTTATCAGTCGTACAACTTCTCGTTCACGGAGCCTTGGTTGGGTGGTAAGAAGCCTAATGCACTGACTGTGTCGGCTTATCATACCAATTTCAATAATGGTTATAGCCAAGAAAGTAGTGCTTTCCAGCGTTTGCAAATAACTGGTGCTTCTATTGGTTTGGGTACTCGCTTACGTGTTCCAGATGATTATTTTGTGTACCAAATCAGTGCGAACTATCAGAATATGGATTTGGTAAGACGTTATGATTTTGAGATTCCTACTGGATCATTCCACAACTTGGCATTGAGCCAGACGCTTTCTAGAAACACTATCCTTAATCCAATCTTCCCACAAGAAGGATCAAACATATCGTTGAGTCTTAAATTGACGTTCCCTTACTCGCTTATCGATGGCAAAAATGCCGCTGATTATGCAGAAATGGATCCTGCTGATAAATTCAAATTGCTAGAATACCACAAATGGGATTTCTTGGCAGAATGGTATGGTTCACTTGCCAAAAACTTGGTAGTCAAACTAGGTGTCAAAATGGGTTTCTTGGGTTATTACAACCAGAATGTTGGTTTGTCTCCGTTTGAGCGTTATGAGTTGGGTGGTGATGGTATCTCCAACTTCCAAGGAATACAGGGTAGAGATATTATCTCGCTTCGTGGTTATCGTGACCCTACAGAAGATGTATCGTCAGCCAATGAGCAAGGAGCAGCCTTGTACAACAAACTTACTTTTGAGTTGCGTTACTTAATTTCTCCTAGTCCAAGTGCTACGATTTGGGTCTTGGCATTTGCGGAAGCAGGTAATGCTTGGGGTTCGTTCAAGGACTATGATCCATTTGCATTAAAACGTTCGGTTGGAGCTGGTTTGCGTGTATTCTTACCGATGTTTGGTACACTAGGATTTGATTATGGTATTGGTTTCGATAAGCCACATATCCCAGCAGGTAGCAACTTTACAGATTATGGTGCTTTTAATATTGTATTAGGTTTTGAGCCTAAGTAATATCACTTTTAGCGAAAGCTACTAGATATAAAACACAGCAGGGACAATCTACTAAATGTAGATTGTCCCTGTTTTTTGTTTGTGCTTCTATCAAGAAGTACTACATTGTATCAAACACCTTTAAAGCCCTAATCATGAAGATTATAACAACAGTAGTTCTTTTTTGCTTTTCCTCTATTGCTCCTGCCCTAGCCTGCCTTTGGGATTATGACACCGTAGAAATGGAACGGGAGCAATTCCCGAGCGTATTAGAAATTTTATCAGGAAAGTTTATCCGACATTCGCCAGCATTCTATTATTGGCGAATAAATGACCGAGAGAACGCCCTCAAATACAACCCCGACAGCTTAGCACTTTATGATGATTTGGCAGTTGCTCACTCCAAATTAGGTAATCAAAGAGCGGCAATCAATATTATTAGAAGGAAAGATAAAATCAAACCCAACTTGTATAAAACTTATGCAAATATGGGTACTTTTTTTATGCTAGATAACGAATTGGATAGTGCCGTATTTTATATCCAAAAAGCACTTGAAATAGACCCCAACGCACACTTTGGGAGAGAAAAATATCAATTGTATTTAGCGGAATATCTTATAGCGAAGTCCAAAAAAGGTCGTTTAAGATTGCCTTTAGACAAAACGGTCTTTGATATTCCACAGGATTATTACATGGATGCCAATCCTAATAATTTCTATGGATTTTTGCTAACAAAATACAATAAAAATAATCAAACAACGGTCAAAAAATTACCTCAAAAAACACTCGAAGAAGCGATTAAAGGCGTTACTGGTATGCTACACTTTGCGGACTCCAATTCACCTGTTTTACTAGAGGTTTTGGGCGACTTATTGTTAAATGTAGGCGATAGAGCAGCGGCACGACAATTGGCAAGTAGAGCCTATCTTAAGGCAAGTGCTACCCTAAATCCATCTGCCCAAAAAATCTATTTGAATCGTATTGAACTCCTGCTCAATACGCAGCTCCTTGACGAAAAAAGAAAGCAATATGCTCACCTAACGATATTAAAAATGCAGCTGCGTATAGAATTGGAAGAGGGTCAGTCGTATTACAAAAATATAGCAGCGGACGAACTTTTGTGGATTCGTTCCAACAAAAACGTAGATAAAGAGTTTGCCAATAAGTACTATAACGCTCCCAAAGTAGCCCCAATAAGTGAAAGCTTGAAGGAGATAAAACTATTGAAAGACAGTATCGAAAATAAATATCCCGAGAGGACGCTTATCGAGTTGATGCTGGCGAAGGATACTTTAAATGATAGAGCTAAATCCATCTTGGATAGCTTGTTTTCGATTCCAGATACCATCATAGAAAGTGAAATAAAATCTACTACTCCTGACAGTAAGTCAATGCCTTATCTCAAATACATTGTAGCATTAGTCGCACTATTGAGCATCATTTTGGTTATCAAAAAAAGTAAAACAACTAAAAGTCAGTCCTAATTGTTTAATAGACCTGGAAGAAAATAATTGCTAGACTTAGAGGCTTCGGAAAAATAGATAGGGAAAATTAGTCGCTGATTTACTTTTTCGTTTTTTTGAATAGCAGGTTTCCATCTACTGGGCAGCTCGTTCATCAATTGAATAACTCTTACACTTTCGTCCACTAGTTCTAAATGTGGTACTCTCTTCATCTTAGGAGACCACACGATACCGTAGTCATTTATTATAAACTCTAAAACTAATACATCTTCTCTTATCGTATCTTCTAAAGCTGAAGAAGAATAACGAATGGTCTGGTGAAAATACGTTGCAAATCTTTTTTTAGTATTGTCCCATTGATTGGCAGTAGAACCGTCCAGAAATCCAGGAAAAGCAGCTTGTTTATCTGCTATCATTGAAATATCTGCCTCTGGCTTTAGCTCAACATAAGCATATTGCCAGTACTTTTCCACTTGTTTTTTGAGCCGATCATAATCTGCTGCTTTACCAACTCGCTTATAATAGTTAGACTTACCGAAAAGTGCACTTATATAAGCATCACTTTCTACACCAAATTTTTGCTTTCTACTCTCCAATACATTTTCCCAAATTCGCTCTATTCGACTAGTATCAATAGGAACTGCATTGTTGAATGCGACATAAGCCCTATGCCAAACATCTATATAAGTACTATTCAAAGTACTTTGTTCCTTTTCAATTGCCAGAATAAGCTGCAGAACATGCTCTTGTTGGTGAAACTTGGTCGCATATTCAAAAAGGCTAATAGAGTCTATCAAATGAAGTGCTTTGTAGTATTTTTTAGCTTTCACTAAGCTTTCACAATCCGCAAAAATATGTTCTATTTGTGCAGAATCGTACTCAATTTGCACTACTGGCATCTTTTTTTCCGTAATATCTGTTGCTGTATTTCCAACTTTATGGATAGGCTTACAGCCCACAACCAAGCACAGACAAAAGCAAAAGAGTAAGATGTATGTTTTCATTTTTTATATATTAAGGTGTTTATAAAAAGAAGCTGTATAATAGCGATTATTACGTAAGTAAATCCTACCTACCTGACACCAATCCAAGCACAAAAAAGAACAGCACCATCAATAGCACCATCGCTAGTTTGTGTATCAGCTCTTTTTTTGAGTTAGGGTCTTCTTCTGGCTCGTCTAGTAGCATCATTTTATTTTAAAAAGCAACGAAGATAACAAACACTATTGCCAATACAAGAAAAGGCAATATTATGATTGTAAAACAAGCCATTCCTTTGATTTGGGCTCGTTGTTGTTTGGAGAGGTGACGGGGGCGTTTCGGCTCTTCCTCAGGTTCATCTAGTAGCATGGGAATGTCTTGAATTTTAATTAGCTATATCAATCATATCGCTTGTCAGCCAACTCAATAGCAGCCAAGCGACGAGCAACATTAATATGATTATTACTATTGTTATTACTAGCAATATTGCACACGTTACTTTCAAGTTTTGTTTGATTTCATCGAATGAATTTTCTTCCTCAGGCTCATCTAATAACATGAAAATAGTATATTATAAAGTCTAACAACTATCGACTGCCTGTATTACCCAATACAGGTAAAATATAGCACAACAATACAAATCCGACAAGCACTAATGTCAATATAAGACAGCCGAACCACTTCCCTTCTCTAAGGTCATCTTCTGACGAGTAAGCCCCTTTTTCTTCTTCTGTTGGTTCGTCTAATAGCATTAAGAATAGATTTAGTTGCTAAAGTTGCTTCCTAGTATAATCAATACTAAAAAAAAGAGGAAGCAAAATACAATAAAAAGAATAACTCCAAAATACAGTTTTAAGATTGACTGGGCAGCTCGTCCTCTATCTACTTCTATTTTTCTATCTTCAAAGCTATCTGGTTTTTTATCCTTAAACGGTTCGTCTAATATCATACTAGTTGTCACTTTATTTAGAGCAAAGTTTTTTAGTAAGCCATTCCTTGAGCCATTAGTAGCAAATACACAAAAGCTCCAATAATTAGTAATAATACGACAATAATTAATGCTAAAAAAAAAATTAGCATTCTGCTTTTAGAAGCAACTTTAGGTGACGGTCGATCTTCGTCTAATAGCATCTTGTTTTCAATTTTAGCCCACCAATCGCCAAAGTAAGACTGTAACTATTATAGCAAAAGCCATCATCCAGAATACAATTTTCAGCCGCATAGATTGGGCTTTGATGGTCATTTTTCGCTTCTGTTGGTCTTCTTCTATTTTGTTGTCGTCTAGTAGCATATTGATGGTTAGCAATAAAAAAAAGCATTAATAACTTCATTGATAAAGTTACTAATGCTTTTGTATAATTCGAGTATTATCTTTTAATTTTATTCAAACATCACCGCTACTTCCGTCTTGATAGCCAACATCGCCTGCGTATAACCTCCCTGTGGGTGGTCGCTCAGGTAGGCAACCAAGGCTTGCAAAAAATCCTTCGCTGAAGCTTTTTCTGGGTGCAAATTTTGATATACTTTTTCGATAATAGCCGTTGCTTCTTGTTTGGCTATGCCAATAATATTCCAAAGTTCAGCTGTCATATACACTTGTTGTGTAATATTGTGCGTAAACTCCTCCTCTATCGTTTGTTGCAAAATCGTCTTGTACAAATGTCCTGACATAGTTTCTGTCGTGTTGGTTCTAGTCACCAAACCTCCCAATTCTAGGCGATTGCAAAAAATAGTTAGGCGCTCATAAGCCTGCAAACGTAAAGGTATCGTCACCTTTTTTGTCTCCTTGAGCAAATCCAATCGTCGGTTTTCGTTCTGACGATGCAACATGGCACTAAGTGTCGCTTGCTCCTTGCGCAAGAATGCACGCACCAATAATCCTACTACTGCTGCTACGATGAGTGCAGGTAGTGTAATCTTCAATATTTCCAAAACAGTATTCATAGCTTCCATTATTTAGGGGCGACAAAGATAATATTTTTGTCATAATTCTTGTAGTAATACACTCAAAATACCGTGAACCATATTTGGTTACAGTATGTTCTAATAAAAAAGTGATATATTTGTATCACAATAGCCAAACAATCAACAAAAAATAAAGCACCATATATTATGAATAATGCAATAGAAACACCTGTAGTATTGACAGATGGAGCGGTAACGCAACTTCAAAAGATAATGGACAACCAAGAAGTAACTGACAAACACGCACTACGTGTAGGCGTCAAGGGCGGTGGTTGTTCAGGATTCTCCTATATTTTGGGATTTGACGAAAAAACAGACCAAGACGAAGAATTTGTTTCCAATGGTATGCGTGTCATCATGAACAAAGCACACGCTATCTATTTGGTAGGAATTGAAGTAGATTTTATGGACGGTTTGCAAAACCGTGGATTTACGTTCAACAACCCTAATGCAAGCGAAACTTGTGGCTGTGGCACCTCGTTTTCTGCCTAATGATAGATTCATTTATACACAAAATCAAAAAGCGGTTGCAGAATTTTGCAACCGCTTTTTGATTTTACGAGTATTATTTCCTATCTTCGCCCTTGCTTTTGAAAAACAATTGCATTTTTTTTATCAAAAACTAGAATTTGTTGTTATGCCAAAAATGAAAACACATTCTAGTGCTAAAAAGCGTTTCAAATTAACTGGAACAGGTAAGCTAAAGCGTCGTCGTGCAGGTTTGCGTCACATTTTGACCAAAAAGTCAAAAAAACGTAAGAATGTATTGGGACAAGCAGCTATCGTACACCCAGCTGATGAGAAGCGTATGAAAAACTTGCTTTGCAAGTAAGCACTAGTCTAAGGTAAAGTCACTCCTACAAGGAGTGCTTGCCTAGCGAATGGAAAGACTGTACATAGAGGAAAAGTGTGGGCCATATCTCTTCTTTGCCTAGCACCCCTATTCAGTCACATTAATTAATTTTTATTAAATTTTGTTAGTATGCCACGTTCAGTTAATTCTGTTGCATCAAGAAAAAGAAGAAAGAAAATTCTTAAGCAGGCGAAAGGATACTTTGGTGCTAGATCCAAAGTATATACAGTAGCCAAAAATGCTGTTGAGAAAGGTTTAACGTACGCTTACCGCGATCGTAAACAAAAGAAACGCAACTTCCGTAGTCTTTGGATTACTCGTATCAATGCGGGTGTTCGTGAGCACGGTATGTCGTATTCTCAATTCATGCACAAGCTTAGCCAATCAGGAATCGAACTTAACCGTAAGGTTTTGGCGGATCTGGCTATGAATGATGCAGCAGCTTTCAAAGCAATTGTTGATGCAGTAAAATAGGCAAGTTCCTATTCATAACAAGACAAAACACAAAGAGTGTAGTACTAACAAGTGCTACACTCTTTTTTTTGTCTAATTCAAAAAAAACTGCTAAAAAGTAATATAATTGACTGCTGCCAATGCTACGCCTGTCAGTTTGCCAATCATGCCGACAATCGCATTGCCTTGCATAAAATCCTGCATCTTACCTTTGAGTTGGTTTTTCATTTCTTGCTGCATATCTTCCATCGGATTCGCTTGCTGCAACGCTGGGTCAATAATCAAGGTCGTTTCTTCATTTACCTTTCGTCGATTGCTCGATTCTGCCTCCTCACCTACACGAACATTGGCAGGACGGTTGAGCCGACGCAAGCCAAACAACAAGAAGCTTGTACCCAAAAAAACAGCCAAAAACCAATCAATAGAAATACCCATTCCGCCTAGTATAACTATTCCCATCCAAACCGCACTGTATCCGTGAAAAATGCTGCTCAAAAAGCCTGCTGGCTGCACAAAGCGTATCGAAGAGCTCAATATATTTTGAGGGCTATTGTCTTTGGAGAACAAGAAATACAATCTCGAAGCGGTCAGCACTAACAAGATTCTGAATAAAAAAGCTACGGCTAATAAGACCGTAAACGAAATAACAAAAATTAGAAAATATGCTATGGCACTACTCAACATAATAAATGTGATAAAAGTGAAAAAATAAAGTCTGTCTATCAAGTTACGCTAAAAAAACATTCAAGAACAGTTTTCTACTTTTACTGTTCTCTATCATCAAGGAAACTATAAAATTTAGGGCAAAGTTCGTTTTTGACCGTTATTTATCTTCAATAAAACGTAAAACTAATCAATAAATTGACTAAAATTTTTGGTTGGAATAGTTTTGCTGTACTTTTGTCCTGCTTATTAGACATAATTTATGAATTTATACCTTATATTTTTATTATCAAAATACTAGCGACACTACCCGATGGTATGCTCAACTTGAGTGTACACGAAATGATGCAAGCTGCCGAACAAGCTGGTAAAACTAGCTGGGGCAATGATTTCGTGTTGGATATGGCTGTTGCTCCTTTTTGGGAAACAGCCGACCCAAATTACGACCTTATTCATATCCATTGGGTCGAAGCATTATTTGACTGGAAAGAGGTGACTTTAGCTGATATTGACCGACTGGTCAACCGATTGCAACAGCTTCGTCAGCAGGGCAAAAAAATTGTCATCTCACGCCACAATTCTATCCCGCACCGCAGAGCAGAACACGACGCTCTTTTGTATCACAAATCATTTGAATTCGCAGATGCTGTTTTTCACATGGAGCAGTTTAGTTATGACGAATATCAAGAGTGGTACGGGCAGCATGATTGGGCAAAAAGCCAGCAACATTTTTTTGCACCACTCATGATTTATACCCAATTACCTAACACAATAAGCAAAGCGGTAGCTCGGCAGCAACTTCAAATAGCACCAGAAAAAACTGTTTTTATGGTATTGGGGTCTATTCGCAATGGAGCGGAACGCCAACTACTCGAAACCATTGCTAGTAAGCTAAATCAGCCTAGCGAGCTGCTTTATGTCGCTCAGTGGCCGTTTTATGGGCAACGATTAGGAGTCAAACAATGGCGACAATGGCAGCTCCAACGCCAATACCCACAGCATCACTTTGAAGCAGCTCGCCCTATTCCTGATGAGCAAATGCAGGTCTATCTGAACGCCGCTGATGTTTTGATTTCGCCCCGTATGGATTCGCTCAATTCAGGTCTAATATCACTGGGTTTTTCTTTCGGATTGACTGTACTGGGTCCTGCTACTGGCAATATGCAAAACGTACTAGCACAGTCTGGCAACCCAAGTTATGACCCGCAAAATCTGAAAACATTAGACGAAAGTCTGCAACAAGCAAAAAAACTAGCAAAGATTGGAAAGGGGGAGGAAAATCTTATCTTTGCACAAAGAGAATGGTCTTGGCAACGAGTAGGAACACTACATGTAGCTGCTTACAAAGAAATAGTCTAAAGGAGAATAATATAAGATGAATGATCAAGGACAAATAATAGTCAGGGTTCACTGTGGCTGGAAAGGTGAAACGACTTTGCTTAGACAAACTCCCAACAAAGATGGTGTTTGGGAAAATGTTCGTTTCGTTATAGATGGCATCAATGACAATGGCAGCCCTCTTGAAGAATGCGATTTTTTTTTGGTCTATAACCGAGTCCTAAGAGAGATAACTGTCCGTTGCCCCAAGGGCAATAAATGGTCACTTGCTGGCGAACCTCCTATTAATGTCAATAAATTCATGGAGAAAACCTATCATGAATACGACAAAATACTAACACAACACCCCAAAAACCTAATCAAAGATCACGTTCATACACAAGGAGGAGCACCATGGTTTATCAAAAAAAGTTATACAGAATTACTTTCTTTGACCGACAACAGTGCTCATAAAAAAGATGCCGTCTCTTGTGTCACCTCCAATCTGACCTGGAAACCTGGTCATGCCGATCGTTTGGCATTGCTCGATTCACTCAAAGAATTGGGTATGGAGGTAGAGGTATTTGGGCGTGGAATTCGACCGATGCCCAATGATGATAAATTTGAAATACTATATCCTTACAAGTATTCCATAGCTATTGAGAATAGCTACTATGATGACTACTGGACTGAAAAAATAGCCGACTGTTTTCTCTCTTGGACGATGCCTATATATGCAGGTGCACCAAATATCACCGACTATTTCCCTAAAGAGTCGATGATCATCATCAACCCTAAAAAACCTAAAGAGGCTAGACGTATTATACAAGAAGCCATAAAAAATAAAGCGTGGGAAAAAGGGCGAGATGCTATTCAGGAGGCAAGAGAATTGATCCTCAAAGAGTATCAGTTTTTTCCTTTAATTACCAACCACATCAAACAACACATAGCAGCAGGCAAAGCAGGCACTACCAAAGAAGAAGCCACCTTAAGCTACGTTTCTGCACCTTGGGACGAAGGCTACACACCTTCTTTTTACAGAAAAGTAGAATACCAAATAAGAAAATTCCTAGATATAAAGCCCTATTAATTTATACAAAAGCATATTTACTCTAAAATAGTTGCTCCAATAAAAAATAAAACAAAATGAACAAAGAACAACTCAAAGTTTTTTACAACAAAACAAAGCATATCGATGGATGGTTTTCTTTGGAAGCAGCACTATTAATCAATGCAATAGATGCGTTTCAAAAAAGTATTGATGTCCGTGGAAATGTCTTTGAAATTGGTGTACACCACGGAAAAAGTAGTGTATTATTTGCCAATTTATTAGCCTCAGGAGAGCAATTGAATATCTGTGATGTTTTTGACTCGCAAGAAGACAATGTTTCTTCTTCGGGCAAAGGTAGCCGATCTATATTTTTAGAGAATATCAAAAAATACTCCAATACGGAAATTACTACTATTCATACCTGTCTCTCCTCCGAGTTAAGTCCAGATAAAATTGGTCAACAGTATAGATTATTTCACATTGACGGAGGACATAATACAGATGAAGCCTTGTTTGATTTGATATTGGCTTCTAAAACTCTTCATGAAAAAGGTATTATCATACTCGACGACCCTTTCAGAATAGAATGGCCTGGTGTCACAGAAGCTCTTCTTGAGTTTCTGAAACAAAATGAAGACTTTGAAGCAATAGTTGTTGGCTTCAATAAACTATTGGTTTGCAAAAAAGCAGTAGCCAAGCTCTATATTGACTTTATAGACAACATAGATACTAGAGATAGAGTTGGACTAGGGTATCCCTACAGCTACAAAAAACTCCCTTTTGCTGGTTCCGAATTAAGAATTTTCTACGTCTTGTCAAGCATGAATGCCAATGGGCTCAAAGAGGTAGTAACCAAAACTATTTTTGATTCAAAGATTTATAAATGGTACAAAGGTAAAAAATAGACACACTTGTACTAGAGCAACCTTATCAAAAAAGAATAGCGGTGATAACGAATCGATTCATTATCACCGCTATTCCTTTTTGATAGACACCCTCTTATTTCAAATTAACTTTCACCATTTCCGAGCTGTCCTTTTGGCATTTTTTCTTAATATTTTCCGAAGTTGTTCCGTTCGTTTCGGTGCAAGCACAAAGACGAATTTCTTCCTCTTCTGCTAGCAGAATATCTTTCATCATCTTGTCGGTCAATGGCGTGAGCGAAAGCATCGCCCCTATACGCACACGAAGTTCTTCGGCTTTGTCATTATAAACCGTTTTTGCTTTTGCGGTACTTCTCTGGATCTCGCGATCTAAGTCTTGATCTTTGAGCTCAAACTTTACAACATGATTTTGTTTGCTATTATTGTAGCGACAATTCCACTCCTCAAATGTACCTTTGTAAAGACGATTGCCAACATGCAGAAATTCATCTTCTTGACTACGAATGTTCTTAATAATCAAATACTGTTCTGTAATAGTACCCACTTTGTAGCTTTCTTGCAGCCTGTAATTCGATAAATATTCGGTCGGCATAGCTTCGTGCTTGATGCAATAACTCCACTTACAAATTTCCTTAAATTCATCTAATACGACTTCATTACCGGGGTATTTTGTCAAACCTTCTTTAGCCATAGCGTACGCCTTATCAAAATCCAATTGACGCAAGTGCATCCTACATAGATTATCCCAAGCACGCATTTGCGGCTGTCGGCTATTGTCCATACATTTCTGATAAAAATACTCGGCAGAGTCTGTCACACCTTCTAGGTCATACGCTAGCCCCAAAAAGTAGCAGCACAACGGTCGAGGCATTTCTTTATATACTTCTAGCAAGTAAGGTTTGGCAGCACTATAATCTTGATTATTCGCATGCGTTTGAGCGGCACGCCAAGCGTCTCTAGTGGCATTGCTTTGCGCCAAAGAAAGAGTCGTATAACTGGTCAATAGCAAAAATAAAAATAGTAACTTATGGTTCATAATTATTTGATTGTAATCGAATTATAAAATTTAAAAAGGTAGGTGTTACCGCTACAAAATAAGCAATAATTAGATTGCATTGCAACATATTTTCATTTTAACGTGCTTTGAGCTATCTTGTTGCTACAAAAAAAGAAACTATGGAACCATTAATTACCAACGATGCTACGGTATTCGGACTTTTGATGCTTGCTTTGGCAGCTATTTTTTATACTTCAAGCCTAGAAACGACCTTCTGGAAAAGGTTTTATACTTTTCTACCGGGGTTATTGTTGTGTTATTTTGTTCCTGCATTATTGCATTATCCCTTCGGGATAATATCTCCTGAGTATTTTGTAGGGGATAGCCTTATTGCATTTTTACAATCTAAAAACATTGTTTTTGATGCGGACACCCTTCGTGCCATGTCGTTTGAAGACATCAAAAAATTCTTGGAATCAGCAGGCGTAACTGCTGCCGATTACAAACCTTTTACACAAAAAAGCCAACTTTATTTTGTAGCTTCTCGCTACTTGCTCCCTGCTTCTTTGGTATTGCTCTGCTTGAGCATCGACTTCAAGGGACTCATCAATTTGGGCCCCAAAGCCTTGATTATGTTCTTGGCAGCTACATTTGGCATTGTATTAGGCGGTCCTGTTGCACTATTGTTCACCTCTTGGATAGCCCCCGATTTGGTAGCCGTCACGCCTGATGAGCTTTGGCGAGGATTAGCGACTGTCGCAGGTTCTTGGATAGGTGGCGGAGCCAATCAAGCAGCGATGAAAGAAATATACGAAGCCAGCGATAACTTATTTGCGACCATGATTGTAGTTGATGTAGTAGTTGCCAATATCTGGATGGGGTTATTGCTCTACGGAGCCAATCAATCTGACAAAATTGATCGTTGGTTCAAGGCAGACAACTCTGCTATTGAAGATCTCAAAAATAGAATTTCCAATTATAGAGCAAGCGTCGCTCAAATGCCAACTACTACCACCAACTTTCTACTAATTGGTATTGCTTTTGGGGCAGTTGGTTTAGCACATTTAGTAGCCGATACAGTTGTTCCCTTCTTGGATAGCAATTTCGGTATAGGACTCCGCAAATATGGCTTAGATTCGCTTTTGAGTGGTTTCTTTTGGCTTATTGTTGTTTCTACTACTGTTGGTTTAGCACTATCTTTTACCAAGGCTCGCAAGCTAGAAGGTGCGGGAGCATCTACGATGGGTTCTGTCTTTATTTATATCCTAGTTGCTACCATTGGCATGAAAATGAACTTGGGCTATATTTGGGACAATATTGGACTATTTGCCATCGGTATTGTCTGGATGTTGATACACGTTATTGTACTCTTGGTAACCGCCAAAATCATCAAAGCTCCTTTCTTTTTTGTAGCCGTTGGCAGTCAAGCCAATGTAGGTGGAGCAGCTTCTGCCCCTGTGGTTGCTGCTGCTTTTAGTCCTGCGCTAGCTCCTGTTGGTGTCCTCATGGCGGTACTCGGTTATGCACTCGGAACCTACGGTGCGGTACTTTGTGCGGAGATGATGCGTAGAGCAGTTATGATGTAATGAACAATTTGATACTCAACAAAAAAAGCGGACAAAACTACTGATGTAGTTTTGTCCGCTCTCTATTTCACCTCTATTGTACTAATTCTTTTCTACATTTGCCATGATACGAAGTACCGTGTTTGCAGGAATCGTATTAGCCGTAATGGTAATAGTTTTAGTATTTGCTCCTTTTTTACCTTTGCTATTAAATACAACTTTGATTTCGCTGGTTTCCCCTGGTGCTATTGGGCTTCTACTCCATTCGGGTACCGTACAACCACAACTACCTCTAGCATTTTCTATGATTAGTGGATTGCTGCTGTTGTTCTTAAACTTGAAAATATGTTCTACTTTGTCACCTTCTTTGATCGTTCCAAAGTCATATTCCAGTTCTTCGAATTGAAAACTCGCAGCGGTCGCAGCATCTACAACTTGCTCTTCTGGCTGATTAGTATTGGTAGGACTGATTGACCCTTGATGTGGCACTTCTCCTACATCAATCACCTTTTCTACAGGCGAAGGCAAGGCTTTCTTTAGATTTTTGACCTCTTCTTTGAGTGTCGCAATTTCGGTTTGCAAAGCTGTATTATTTGTTTCCAACGAAAAGATACGCTCTTCCAGTTGACTGGACGTTATTTTTTTGGTGCTGCCGCAACTACTCATCAATAAGAGAACAAAGGCGATTAAGGTTAGGTTTTGTACTTTTTTCATAGTTTTTATAGTATTTTTGGAAGTAATATTATAACACGATTTTGGAATATGCTCAACGATTTTCTGACGTACATACAAGACCAACAACTTTGGCAACCCAACGACAAGGTATTGCTTGCCGTTAGTGGCGGCATCGACTCGATGGTGCTGGTACAGTTATGCCTTTCGGCAAAGGTTTCTTTTGGAATTGCCCACTGCAACTTTGCACTACGAGGCAGCGAATCTGATGGCGACCAAGAATTGGTAGAACAACTGGCAGCTACAAAAAGTATTCCTTTTCATTTGGCTCAGTTCGACACGAAAGCAATTTCAGAAAAGCAACAAAAAAGCATTCAAATAGTTGCCAGAACATTGCGGTATGATTGGTTTGAGCAACTGCGACAAGAACATGATTATACCGTAGTCGCTACCGCTCATCACCTCAACGATAGTGTAGAAACAGTCTTAATGAACCTAACCAATGGCTGTGGCATTCGTGGACTGCATGGCATTCTGCCTCAAAATAAAGCTGTCGTTCGTCCGCTCCTATTTGCCACCAAAACTCAAATAGAGAACTACGCCCAATTGCTACAGATTGCTTACAGAACAGACTCGTCCAATCAGAATACTAAATATACACGCAATTTTGTACGTCAAAAAGTAGTGCCTTTGCTCCAGCAAATCAATCCTAATTTGGAGCAAACGATGCAGCATAATATTACTCGTTTTAGAGAGCTAGAAGCCCTCTATGATCAAGCTATTGCTGCACAAAAACAGCAAGTTATTAGCCGAAAAGGCACCGCTATTTTTATTCATATAGAGCAAGTTGCCACTAGCCTGTTGGCACAAAGCCTACTCTACGAAATACTAGCACCACTAGGGTTCAATACTGCACAAGTGGCTACCATTCTGCAACAGCAGCAGCAAGAAAAAGGTGCTACTTATTGGAGCAACTCATATCAACTGACCAAAGATAGAACGCATTGGATAGTGCAGCCAAAAATAGAAAACGAGCCTATAAATATTGCTATCCCAATTCCCGAATTACCACACCAAACGACACTGCCACAACAGCAGCTTTTGACTTGGCAATTGCTCCAGCAAAAAATAGATTTCAGTCAACAACAAGTAGCCAAGAATTGTATTTATATAGATGCCGATAAGTTATCGTTCCCTTTATTGATTCGTAGCCCAAGACCCGATGATATTTTTTCGCCACTAGGTATGCAAGGCAAGCAAAAAAAACTAGGAAAATACTTGCGTGATGCTAAAGTAAATGCACTCCAAAAGGAAACTATTTTGTTACTTTGTGATGCCGACGAACGCATTATTTGGGTGATAGGACAGCGAGCCAGCGAGCCCTATAAAATCACCGATCAAACGACTACTATATTGCGTATAGAAATGCTTTCGAGCAACTCAATTGCACCACCAAAATAAAATACACGCTATGAATTATCAAGATACGCTAGACTATATGTACAGTCAGTTACCGATGTACCAACGAGAAGGAAAAACTGCTTTCAAGAAAGATTTGACCAATATATTGGCACTCATGGAGCAGCTCGGCAATCCACATCAAAAACTAAAAACCGTACATATCGGTGGTACCAACGGCAAAGGTTCTACTACCCATATTTTGGCAGCTTTCTTGCAAACAGCAGGCTACAAAGTTGGTGTTTATTCGTCGCCTCACTACAAGGATTTTAGGGAACGTATCAAGATCAATGGCAAGTATATTGCAGAGCAAGCCGTGGTTGATTTCGTAGCCAGCCAACAGGCTTCTTTGGAAGAAATACAGCCTTCTTTTTTTGAAATAACCGTTGCCTTAGCTTTTGATTATTTTGCTGCGCAACAGGTGGATATTGCTATCATTGAAGTAGGCTTGGGTGGTCGCCTGGATTCGACCAATATCATTACGCCGCTCCTATCCATCATCACCAATATTGGGCTAGACCACCAAGATATGCTAGGCGATACGCTAGAAGCTATCGCAGGCGAAAAAGCGGGCATTGTCAAAGAAGGTGTTCCTATTATTATTGGCGAAAGCCAACCCGAAACAGAAGGACTTTTTCGTAAAGTAGCCCACGAAAAAAATGCCCCCATTACCTTCGCTGATATGCGTATCAATATGACATTGGATAGCCAAGATTTGCAATCGGCAACCTATGTTGTGCAGAGTGATACTTATCCTGAGCTAAACTTTGCTTTTCTTGACACCGATTTGGTCGGCAATTATCAACAGCATAATTTACGCAATGCCTTGTTGGCAACCTTATATTTGCAATCTAAGGGGTTTGATATTGCTGCCAAGCATATCCGTGCCGCTTGCCTCAATATCAAAGGCATCAGCAAGCTGATGGGACGTTGGCAAGTGATTGACCAACACCCGTTGACGATTGTCGATTCGGCACACAATGCCGCTGGTTTGGCGTATGTCGTGGAAGCTTTGGCGGCATTGCCTACTGCCAGTTTGCACATTGTATTGGGAACGGTCAACGACAAAGATTTGAGCAATTTTTTACCGCTGTTGCCACCTTCCGCTACTTATTATTTCTGCAAAGCAGCGATACCAAGAGGCTTGGCAGCTGATGAGTTACAACAAGCTGCTAGAGCTCACCACTTGTACGGCAATGCTTATCCATCTGTTCGTGCTGCTCTTATGGGCGCCAATATGCAGGCGAGTGACCAAGATTGTATTTATGTTGGCGGGTCTGTTTTTGTAGTGGCGGAAGTGCTTTAATATATTTTATAGGCTGAATTTTGAATAAAGATTCAAAATTCAGCCTTACTACCTAACGTGCCAGTATTTTTTGATATAAATACCCTGCAAAATCTTTAGCGAAAAGCTGATACGTCAGCTCTGAAGGATGTACTCCATCACTAAAAAAAAGAGAACGCTCTCCCGACACTTTGAATTTTTCTTGAAAGCCTGCCAAGGTCACAATCGCTCCATTGTAATAGGCATTCTCATAACGAGCCGCTACTTTTTGTAGCTCTTCTCCTAGCAGTTCTATTAGGTTTCCTACCGTAAACTTCATCAATCGAGTGAAGGCTGGAAACTCCTTGACAGGAGGCATATTGAGCAGTCCAATGGGCGTATTGACAAACTGTGTTGTCAGTTTTTGGAGCAAGCTATCCATTTGTTTTCCCCATTTGCGAGGACTCGTCAACTCAAACGCGTTGTTGCCCCCCAACCCCACTACCAACAAATCAGGTGCAGGCAAGTCTTTGAGTTTAGGCACTAACTCATCACTCACTTTTTGAGCAGTATAGCCACTTTTGGCTACGATATACCAATGTATATTTTTCTTTGTCTTTTGTGCCAACTCCTTGGCTAATGTTCCTACCAAACCAACTTCATTGGTGGCGACACCAACGCCTGCTATCGTACTCTCTCCGATAGCGACCAACGTAAAACTAGCCGCATTAGCAGCATACATTGCGACCCCTTCTATACCTGTTGCTTCAGGCAATTGAGGCATGGTTCGTTTTATTTTTTGGCTTTGCCAATACAACATGGGCAGCAGAGGAATACTGACGGTGGCACCCAAATAATATTTTAATTTCATGGAAATTGATGCGTTAGAGATTATGACAGAGTTCAAAATCAAACTTTGGTTGTTCTACGCCATTAACAATCAAAGCCAATTGATGTTGTCCGAAGTGATATTTTCGAGTAGAAATTGGCTTAAAATGTTGTTTGCGTTCGATACTAGTGGTTGATTGTGCAGAATATTCTTTTTCGCTAATCTTGAATACTTTTCTGGATAAGCTGCCATTAGCTTTGAGGTAATAAATAGCATATTCGAGCCGTATTAGGGTTGCTTTTTCGGCTAAGTTTTGCAATTCAAAATCAAAATAAAGGTATTCGCCTAGCTGCAAAACAGGGTTTTTTATTTTTAACTTTTCTATTTTGATTTGGTCTGTCGCACCGAAACCAAAAAGCTGCATCAGTTCTTGATTGCCTTGCTTTAAGAGGGTTCGAGTGGCATGCTTCACCAAAGCATCTGTTTGGGTCGTATTGCCATACCAATCTTTGGCTATTTCGATAATCAACTCAGGGTCGTCTTTGGCTATATCGTTCAGGTTATTCGCTACACTTCTGCGTACATATTCCGAAGGATCATTTTTGAGGAGTTCTAATATTGGCAAAATTAGCTGAGGGTCTTTTTGATAGGTTTTGAGTGCCATTCCCCATGGCAATCGAGGGCGACAACCTTCCGAAGCCAATCTGCGAATGTGTTCGTTCGGATCTGTTGCCCAGACTTTCATTTGGGCGAGCATCACTACAGGATATTGCATCAAGAAAGGGCGCACCGCAAATTCTGCGGTTATGAAAGGCGTAATTTCTGCCAGTGCAGCGACAGAGGTGGCATAAGATTCCAAACCAAAATGTGCCACATAATCGGGCAAAAATAGATATTCTATACTTTCAGCATGCTTGGGAGCTGCTTTTAGCTTTCGCAAAATTTCCAGCAAAACAGCTAACTGTGCTTCGTAATTGCCCAAGGGCGACAAATGTTGTGCTAGCACCAAAGTAATGTGCCGCATTCGCTGCTTGAGTGCTAAGTTGTCCCAGTTTTCGTCTAGCAGTTGTTCCAAAAAATTAGTGGTATCAAAATCAGGGACAACCAGTAATACTTGTTTCAAAAAAGCATCAAAAAAGGTCGTGTTGTAAAGGTCTTTTAGAGGAGTAGCCATTTGTGTTTGTCAAAAAAAAAAGATAAAAAAGAGGACAGCATTTTAGATAAAATGCTGTCCTCTTGATAAAAATATGCGTCAGCAATACTGCTTGCTATTAGTTAGCAGCTACAGGTGTTTGCTTTTCTGTATTCTGTGACACCTCTAGTGCTTGCTGCTCTTTAGCTTTACGAGCCAAGCGCATTGATTTTGTCGCTTTACTTTTAGCGAAAGGAGCAATAAAATATTGTCTAACAATATATCCCCAAAAAGATTCTTCAATCAATGAAGGATCAATTTTGTCTGCTATTTTTGCATGTGCTGCAGGAGTTAAACTCCAGTGCAAATTAGCATTCATGTGGTGAACCGTGTGAAAACCATTGTTGAACAACAAGTGATTGATACTACCAAAACGTGTTCCTACATAGTTACGAGAGTGGTTATATTCTGACTCCTCATCAGCATGTACATGTTGTACAAAGTTAAATACCACTACTGAAAATAATGATAATTGGTGAGGAATAACAACCAATACGATAGCTGCTACCCAGTTGAGGTAGAAAAATGTACCCACCCAAGCTAATAAACAAACAATTTGTAACATGTGTAGTGCAAATTGTTTACGATTTTTGCGGAAACGCTCTTGGAGGTATTCTTTATTAGCAATACCTTGGTAATAATTACTAACCATTGGGTAAGTCAACAAAACCCAAAGTTTATTTTTCTCTGTATAACGGTATGTTTTCGTGTAATCTGGTTCTTTATTATTGTGTTTGTGGTGGTTTCTGTTGTGTGTAGGAATCCAACCAAAAACAGGTGTTCCATAAAACAAGGTTACCCAAATTTCCATCAAACGATTAAGTGGCTCAGACTTGAACATAGATACGTGCATAATATTATGGGTAATAACGGATACCGTAACGGCCATAAAAATATGCCAAGCATAAAACCCTGCCCAAGCGGCAGTCCCCATCTCCCATGTGTCCCAAGAGTTCCACATAAAGAAGAACAGACCTGTCGTGACGGTCATATATGCTAGGGCTTTCAAATCTGCTGTGTACTTCAACATTTTATTTATATTTTTTGTTAGAAAAATTCTGACTATAGAAAAGTATATACTTTGCTACCAGCCAAAAATAAGAAGTTTTGATTAGAATATGCCTATAACTAGAGATTTAAAAAAATCATAAAAAAACTAATTCACTAATAATCAGCTAGTTATAGAAATAGTTATTTTAATTTAAGTATATTATGACACTAGTAGTAGTTTAGAAGTGGTATTTTTTTTGCAATTTTGTAATTACACCAATTATTCAATTTTTATTGCTCCTAAAACCCAAGAGCGTTTGTAAAATTAAAAAATTATGTCCTCAATCAAAGTAGAAAATTTGCCTATACCAATTCGTTTATTGGCGGTAGCCGCCCAACGTTTTTGGTTCATTTGGTGTTGTTTTTCGTTTCTATGTACGGGCATTGTTGCCTTGTGCTTCTATGTTTTGATATTTAATCTCTTCTCACAAAAGAAGGCAACTGTATATACGTATCAAGTGACCAAATGGTGGGGTAAGGCGTTGTTGGCTTGTATGCTCGTACGAGTGACCAAAGAAGGTGCCGAACATTTTGCCCTTAACGATTCGTGTGTATTGGTCAGCAATCATTTGTCGATGTGCGATATTCCTGTTTGTATGGCTACTGCTCCTATTTCTTTTTCTTTTTTGGCAAAAAAAGAAGCCGACCGTGTGCCTGTAGTAGGCTATTTGGCTAGAAATATGCACGTTTACGTAGATCGTAGAAACAAACAGACTCGCAAGGAAACCAACGAACGTATGCAGCAACACCTACACGATGGTCATTCTATTTTGATTTATCCAGAAGGTACTCGTAACAAAACAGATTTGCTTTTAACAGACTTTTATGATGGTGCGTTCAAGTTGGCGATAGAAACACAAAAACCGCTTTTGATTGCTACAATTTGTGGTTCTCAAAAAATATCAACGCCTACCGCCCCTTTTCGTGCCAGCCCAGCTTGGGTACACACGATTTGGGAGCAGCCCATTTCGACTGTTGGCATGACACTAGAAGATATACCTCGCCTCAGAGAAATGACTAGAGAACGTATGACTTATAATTTGGAGTGCTTTTATGAGCAATATTCTGTGGATTAATACGCCTACAATTTCCCAGCATCTACCAGCATTTTGGTTTTGTACAACGCAATAACGGAAAGGCTGTCGGTTATCTCATCGTCCAAGCACATTTGCACCGCTTCTGCCAAGGATATTTTGCGAACTTGCAGCTGTTCGGTCTCTTCTGGTTGTGCTTCGCCCATTGTCAACCCTTGTGCAATATAGGCATAACCATACTCGTCCGTGACCGAATTGGAAGTGTGCATTTTGAGCAATGTCGTCCATTGCGTAGCGAACAGACCAGTCTCTTCTGCTAATTCTCGTTTGGCACAATCCAGCGGATCTTCTTGCCCAATCGGGCAACCACCTTCTGGAATTTCCCAGCTGTAAGTGTCCAACGAATAACGATACTGCCCCACGAGCCACGTATTATATTGTTCGTCTAGCGGTACGATGCCTACGGCAATATTTTTGAAATGCACCACACCATAAATACCTGCTCCACCACTGGGATTAATGACTTGATTTTCGGTGACTGTAATCCATGGGTTATCGTATTTCTGTTCTGATTTTAGCGTCTGCCAAGGGTTCTTAGTGCTGTCTTTCATTGTCTTTTTTGTTTGTGTAGCAATATATTATTGCAATATAAAGAAGTTTGGACTAAACCTCCTTTTTGTTCGAGGAGTAAATAAGCTACTTTTTACTTAAAATTGAACTTATTCCCCATTCAATTACTTCTGTACAAAAACAAGCGGCATAGTTGTTTTTAGCTCTACTATTTTTTTTGTACTTTTGTCTTGCTGTTTACTCACTGTTATAGAGTGCAGCCTTTTATTTCTATCATAAAAAACTAACTGAATTAGAACAGCATGAGTTGTATCATTTCATTATTAAATCATAAAGGTGGTGTAGGTAAAACTACCTCCGCTATCAATATAGGGGCAGCATTTGTACAATTAGGAAAAACAGTCTTGTTGATTGATTTGGATCCGCAAGCTAACCTAACCATTTCTTTGGGCATTCCTCGCCAGCAAGTAACCATCTACGAAAATATGCGTGGCGAAGCGGAAGCCGCTCCTTATACGGTCAAAGAAGGGCTAGACGTTATTACGTCCAATCTAGACTTGTCTGGTGCCGAAATGGAACTAATCAACGAAGCAGGCAGAGAGTTTATCTTGAGAGAACTTTTTGAACCATTGGCACACGATTATGATTATATCATTATTGACTGTCCGCCTTCTTTAGGGTTGCTTACGCTCAATGCTTTGACTGCTAGTAACTTTGTAGTCATACCTATGCAAACTGAATTTTTGGCATTGCAAGGAATTGTAAAAATCAAGCAAGTAACCGACAAAGTACGTTTCCGTCTCAACAAGAAACTACAAATTGGTGGGGTAATTGCTACGATGTACGACAATCGCAAAATTCTAAACAGAGATGTAGTAGGAACGATTGAAAAATACTTTGGCGACAAAGTATTCAAAACTAAAATAAGAAATGGCGTTGCGTTGGCAGAAGCTCCTTCGGTTGGTAAAGATATTTTTGCGTACAGCAAATCTAGCAATGGTGCTAAAGATTATCTCAAACTAGCCAAAGAAATGATTGCTCGACTAGATGCACCAACTCCTGCTTAATGTAACATTCCTAAGGCATACCCTTCTCTCGACTATTGTGCTAGCGCACTCATCATAATATTAGCATGGCTAAAAAGAAAAATAAAAAATCTTTCTCTACGAATTTGGATTCCCTCTTCGGACAACGTCTTTTTGAAGATAATGCCCAAGATAACCCTGCTATGTTCGACCCTGAGGAAGAAAATAAAAAAGAGGCAAAGAAGGAAAAAACAACTAAAAAGAAAACCACTACTAGCAAGAAAAAAGCGACCAAAACCACCAAAAAACCAGCTAAAAAGAAAGCACCTGTTCGCAAATCTTTTTCTAATAACTTAGAACAGTTTTTCAAGGAAAGTTTAGATGGAATCATGGAGGGCGTTATTACAGACGTGAAACGCAAAGACCTCGAAAAGAAAGGTAAACGTGCCGTTGGGCTTGACTTGCTAATACAGCGAACAACCGATGCGAGCTTGGACAAAAAGCGAGAATCCGTCAAACCAATGACCAAAAGAGTTACCGTTGTTTTGGATAGCTCCAAAATTGATACGCTCAAGGAGATTGCAAAATCACAAAAAATGCCGCTTCGCAAATTGATGGCAGAGTTAGTAGAGGAGTTTCTGGGAAAAGAACTTTAAATAATCCTCTTACGCACAAAAAAAATGCTTGTACTATCTATCTGATAATACAAGCATTTTTTTTGCCCATAAGGGAACTAAAAGTCTTAATTTTTTCTTAATAATAGCAACACTATTATATTATAGTGTATTACTACTATTTAAACTCTATATTATGGCTGGAGAAGGCTTTGCACAGCATGCGATTAATTCGCTTCGTATGAACCGACGGAAACAATCCGCTTTCGATAAAAGCGAAGGACAATACGAAGGAGGTAAAAAAAATCCGATACAACTACAAAAAGCTCCCGCTCACAAAATCAAAGAAATAGAAGCCGAAACAGCACAACTCAAAGCAAGAGAAAACATACGTTTATTCGTTGCTTTGTTGGTACTGATTGTACTCTGTTTTATCTTACTGGTTTGGCTATAAGCCAAACCTTCTTTATTTTTTGCTGTTCTCTTTTTCCTTCGACCAATACGTAGTATTTGGTAATATCAACGCCTTGTAATGATCCTCGTTATAGGTATTCAGGATATTGGGGCGAGAAGCATTCGGTAGTATTTGCACATCATAAATCTCGTCCACACTGGCTTTCCAAGTCATAGCAGCAACCAGTTTAGCCGACGGCAAATGCAGTACTTGTATGCTCGCATTATCTTGGTTGGCACTCAATTTTAGTTGCTTGAAGGTAGAAGATTCTTGACGCACTTTGGAGGTAGCGATAAATAGATAATCGCCATGCTTTGCCATACCACGTACAAACCCAGGTATGTGAGCAACTTCTGTTGTTTTTCCTGTTTCTGGATCTATCGTTATAAGCATTTCTTTAGCAGAAAGCAAACAATACAACTTGCCATCATACCATCGAGGAGCGTGCGGCATTGCCAACCCTTCCGCTATAATTTCGTTGGTAGGAATGTGCATAATTATCCCACCTTTCGTGATATTATCTCTCCATGATTGGTAGCTATCGCCTGTCCCCAATGCCGACACATACAACGGCTCGCCATCTTTCATTGCCAAGCCATTGAGGTGACATCTGTCTTCCGATACTAATTTGCTAATAAAGTGCGGCTGCCAAACAGGCGTAAAACTATAATCAGGATCTATTCGACACAAACAAGAAAAAGAAGTATTGATACCCCACAGTCCTGTTTTGCCAAAATGCAAATCGTGCATATCCAAATGCCCTGTATAGTAAGTAGCTTGCGGCAAATACATCGCATCATACGTATTCGGCTTTTTGGGATAAGTAGCCGCCAATTCAGGCGAATTGCGTAGCAATACCACCTCGTTGGCTGTAGCAATAGCCATTCGTTGACCCGCTACGGCTATACCCATCGCTCGCTTGAACGTACGTGGCAACTGAATCAAACGTTCTTGATTGACTGCCGACACCAAGACCACCTTGCCTGCTTGATAAGTACTCAATATAATAGTACAATTCAGCTGATGCAATAAGGCTGGCAAATTGGGTGTATGCACACACGAAAAAGGTGGGTAAGCTATATTTTTTTGGTCTTTCATGTTTGTTAGAGGTTAGAGGTTAGATAAAAAATCAGTGTTAATCAGTAGAATCAGTGAAATCAGCGGCAAAAAATACGTTGATTTATTTCCGTTATAAATCTATCAAACCTTCTGGAAATTCCATAATGACTTGACGAGTTTCTTTCTGGACGGTTACAATCCATTCCGCCAATAGCGGCACCAATAGTTCTTTGTTGGCACGAATGACAATCGCCATTTCTTGCTGCGGATAATCCGCTACTTCGTCTATCACGCCAATTACTTCTTTGTCGGTATTGACAATCGTATAGCCCTCCAAAAAAGCATACTCCATACCACTGTCATCGGCTGCTATTTCCTCATCGGTCAAGTCAATATCCGTACGCCTTACATAGACTACTTTATTGGCGATAATGCTAGTTGCTTCCTTGGTATCTATTTCCTCTAGCTTCGTTATAGTGCTAGCATTGCCACGAATGTATTCTACAAAAAACGGCATTTTACTGCCTGCCTGTTCTATAAATATAGCATCGAGGTCGGTGACCGCCCCCCAATATTTTTCATCTATCTCAAACTTAATTTCGCCTTTAAGTCCGTGTGCTTTTTTTAGTTTTCCTATTGGTACAAATTCCATTTTTTCTACAGTTTCAAAACCTTCTATTGCTTCGCAATGTTTATATGAGATATGATAGACACTCGCTTAGTTGTCGTCTATTTTTACAAACTTAATCATTAAAATACAAATTATACTACTCATGAACTGGAAACACCTAAATAGCACCAACGATTTGAAAGAAGCCATTGAATTATCGAACACTCAACCTGTTGCTCTTTTCAAGCACAGCACCCGTTGTTCGGTTAGTATGATGGCAAAGAGAGGCTTGGAGCAGTTTTGGGATTTGCCGATTGAGGCTTACCATTTGGATTTGATTGCTCACCGTGATATTTCCAGCCAAATTGCCAACACCTTCGGTGTACGACACGAGTCACCTCAGATTATAGTTATTCGCAATGGCAAAGCTGTTTATGATGCTTCGCATGGCAAAATAGATGTTGACGCACTGCGTCCATTCGTAGAACAACGATAAATCGCTACGACTAACTTTACCTACTAAAAAATGCTTTCTATCTCAACTGGTAGGAAGCATTTTTAGTTTATGAAGACTGATGCGTATGAATCGCTTCCGAAATTTCGATAATCAAGTTAGGGTCTTTTTCGATGGCATTACCGACCACAATAATATCCGCTCCTGCAGCTACATTTTTTGCTGCTCGCTCGGGGCTATTAATTCCACCGCCTATTATCAGCGGAATATCAGTTGCCATACTAACCGCCTGAATCATCTCGGCACTGACAGGATTGACCGCCCCACTCCCAGCGTCCATATATAACAATTTCAAACCCAACATTTCGCCTGCCATAGCGGTACAAACCGCAATATCGTTTTTGTTGGCTGGAATCGGGTACGTATTGCTCATGTAAGATACCGAAGTCGGCACGCCGCCATCTATCAGCATATACCCCGTAGATATAATCTCTAGGGGCGATATTTTCAAAAAAGGAGCTGTTTCTACATGTTTGCCAATCAGCAGGTCGGCATTTCTGCCCGAAATCAAAGACAAAAACAACAAAGCGTCTGCCTTGTAACTCAATTGGCGAGACCCTCCAGGAAATAAAACAACAGGAATATCTGTTTCGGATTTGAGCAAACTAATCGTTTCGTCTAGTGCGTCATTGACCACCAGACTCCCTCCTATCAAGAAACAATCAATCGTTGCTTTTTGAGCCAAATCAATTATTTTATCTACATGACTAATCTTTCCTTTGTCGGGATCAATCAAGACCGCAAACTTCTTTTGTTGGGCTGCTTTAGCTTCCTGCAATTGTTTATAAATAGTCGTTGTCATCATTTGTCTAGCTATTTTGTAAAGTTCCTATACCAAAGGTAAGAATAGTCTATGGTTTTTAATACATTAGTGCTTCAAAGGCATTCTATAATAATAATTTAATACGTAAAATCACTCCAAAAAGAGCAACACTCCCTTAACAACACTCGTTTAACAGGTATAAGTAAACATTATTAATAATGTTATCCTATTGTTACATTTATATATTTGAAATATTTACTGTCCATATTACTATTGGCTCTTTTTGTGTTGCCACAATGCTGCAAAGTAGCAGTTTTTATCCATTTTGAATGGCAGCAGCCACTTATTGCCCAAACCGAATGTATCCAAAAAGCAATCCCTGACAATGCTTGTCAAGGTAAATGCTACCTGCACCAACAGCTGCACAAAATAGACACCATAGAACAAGCTGCCACCACAGAAGATACAACAGACAAAAACAATAATACCAAAAATAATAAAGCACCTCAATTGGTACTTTATATTCCTCCCATCATGCAATTGAATACATTGCAACAATGGGGCTATAGTAGTTCAGTAGTGCCTGTTGATATTCCATCAAGTTGGCTTAGTACACAACTGCCTAGCTCCCTCTGGCGACCGCCTATCGTAGCTTAGTACACTCCTAGTTTTATTAAAGCTTATTCCAAGAGTTATTTATTTATCATTATCTATTTAGAATACTACTTAGGCTGCATTTTTGTGCTATTTTTTATTTCAGAATAGTACTTTATTGCCTAACCAAAACATATAAAATCATGCGTATATTATCTATATTTTTGTTGCTAGCTGCTATTAGTTTTACTGCTTGCGAAAAAGACACAGACGAGAACAAGACTCAAACATTAGAAATTGCATTCAAAGCTGAATACAACGAACAGCCATTGCAAATGTATCAAGATCAAGTGATTACGGAAACAGGTTTGACTGCTATTCAGTTCAAGCGTTTGGAGTTCTTCTTGTCCAATATCAAACTCAAGTCGGCATCTACAACGCACGAATTGACAGACGTTGCTTATGTTGATTTGACTAGTAAAACAACGCTCGAAGGAGCTACCGAAGGTATTGTAATGACTTACGAAGATGTTCCCGTAGGCGATTATACTTCTATTGAAATGGGTTTTGGATTGCCTGATGCAGTCAATGAGACTACACCTGGTGATTATTCTTCCGATTCTCCACTAGCAGTCAATGGTAACTATTGGGCAAGCTGGTCTAGCTACATTCTATCCAAAATAGAAGGTGGTGCAACAAAGTCTGACAGTACGAGTGTTGCGTTTTTGTATCACTCAGGTGTCAATGGCATGTTGAATACTAAAGAATTTGCACACAGTATTGAAGTATCAGCAGATGGTGTTACACGCCTTACTTTTATTATCAAGGCGGAAGATTTGTTCTTCAAAGCAGGTAGCGAAATTGATATTTTGACAAACAATAGTACGCACTCTGGTGCTGCTGGTTCAGATGGATACAACTTGGCAAAATTGTCCTTGGATAACTTGGCAAATGCTACTGAAATATCGCACCACTAGATCGTTTTTTTTCTTTAAACTTTATTTATTGAAATAATCATACAAAAGCTGTTTGTAATCTTCATTGTGTTGCAGGCAGCTTTTGTTTTTAATACCTAATATCATGAACAAAGCAAGCTTTCTTTTGCTATTAGCACTCTTTACTTTTGTAGCCTGCCGCCCTGAGCCGCCTGTAGATGGCGACGACTTGACAGATATTACTTATGCCCCTGCTGGTTATACGGTCGATGCGCCCAATGGCTTCCCTCCCATGGAAATCCCTGCCGACAATCCTATGACCGTGCAAGGTATCAAACTGGGCAGGCATTTGTTTTATGACCCTATTTTATCGCTAGATTCTACGATATCGTGTAGCAGTTGCCACCACAGTGACAAGGCGTTTACTGATGGCGAAGTTTTTTCGGTAGGTGTAGAAGGAAGACGTGCCAAACGCAATTCGATGTCGTTGGTCAATGTCGGCTATAGCTGGATCAAAACTAGAGAACATAACTTCATGTGGGACGGTCGTTTTGCGACACTCGAAGAGCAAGCCCTAGCTCCTGTGGAGGATTTTAATGAAATGGGCGAAAACTGGGAAAACGTAGAAAAAAAACTTCGTAATCACCCCGAATACCCAACCCTATTTAGAGAAGCTTTTGGCATTGACAATACCGCAGAAATCACCAAATATTTAGCTGCTAAAGCTATTGCTCAATTTGAGCGTACCATCAATTCTGCTAAGTCGGGCTATGATGGCGACCGTTGGTCCAATCAATATATGACACCTGCCGAGCAGCGTGGTTTTGAGCTATTTTTGGGCGATGCCGCAGGCAATCCTGTTGCCAAAGATGCCGAATGTTTGCATTGTCATAGTTTTTCGGACAACAAGGCACTATTTGCTAGAAACAATTTCACCAACAATGGATTAGATTCCGTGGCTTCTTTTAGCGATTTTGTAGATAAAGGCTATGGTGCAACAATTGGCGACCCAACGCAAAATGGTTTCTTTAGAGAAGTTACTTTGCGTAATATTGCCTTGACGGCTCCCTATATGCACGACGGACGTTTCAAAACCCTTCGTGAAGTACTTGATCATTACGCCACAGGCGGTCACGCAGCCCCTAATCTCGCTCCAGAGCTTTCTACCTCTACAAGCATACAAACGCTCACAGAAGCGGAGAAAGACGACTTGGAGGCATTCTTACATGCCCTGACGGATACTACTATTGTTAATCGGGCGGAGTGGCAGAGTCCTTTCTAATTTTCCTTGGGGTAGTTTATTACCTAAACTAAAAAATTAGCTTCTACTGGAAGTATAGGCTATTCAAATAGAGTAAAAACGTGTCTAAAATTATAAGCAGTTAGTAAACATATTTAGATGAATTTACAGCCCTATGATTTCGAAAAATCAATTTTAAAACTAGTTGAATTTATTAGAATTTTCGAAAAAAAGATGCAAAAACACTATTGCATACCTCACCTACCTTATACTAAGGTAGGTGAGGATTTTCCAAAAAAGGGAAGTATCAAAAAAGAAGATTCTCTAATACAGTATAATTATCATGGTGGCGGGTGCACTGTTCATCTAGACGACATTATTTTAGATTACAATGTAGTATTATCGGATACCAATTATATTAAGCTATCCTCTTGGAAATTTGGACAATTCATCGAGAGTTGGTATAAAAAAAAGATAGACATCTATACAATAGGGGAAGGAATGGAAAAATTAAGTAAAAAAGGAGTATTAAACAGACTACCAACAGGATTAGCATACTATGAGGTAAATATGAGTGTATTGCTAGCTGGTAAATAAGCCTCACCAAAGCACAACGACAAAAAGCTGTTTGAGAAATAATTTCTCAAACAGCTTTTTTTTATTATTCAATGCACTACTAAATAAATGGTAGCGTATCAAATAGGCTTAGTTAGATAAGTGTCGTAATTATTTACGTACTTTATCTTCCCAGTGCCAGTTTAGCTTGCGCTTAATACCTTTTTGATCAGCACCTAAGCGCTTAGTAAATTGCTTCTCTTTGATACGAGCACTTTTACCTGACAATTCACGTAGGTAATATAGACGAGCACGACGAACCGCACCTTTTTTGAGGTTGTGGATCTCGGCAATAAATGGAGAATTGAACGGGAATACACGTTCTACACCTACACCATTAGAAATTTTACGTACAGTAAAAGTCTTATTAACGCCAGTTCCTTTAATTTGGATAACGTCTCCACGGAAAACCTGGATACGCTCTTTGTCTCCCTCTCTAATCTTGTAACTCACCGATACGGTATCTCCTGACTTAAAAAAGTCGAAGTTAGAAATATCTTGTGCTGTCTGCTGCTCTACGAAATTTAGAATATCGCTCATGATTTTTTTATATTTTTAGCTTGCTATTTTCAGTATATTGAAGCTGCTCTCAAACAGCTTCATTCTTCTTACACTTTATCACTAAAGCGATTGCAAAGATAACATATTATTTGACTTAATAGTAACAAAGAAACGAAAAAGTGGAAACTTTCCTAAAAAAGTTCCCACTACATTCCTTTATAACCTAATGCTACTCAAGGTTGAGCAGCAGATAAGATTATTTTTCGTTATCTACTTCTTCAAATTCAACATCTGTTACGTCGTCTGTTTCCGTACCACCAGCTCCTGCGTTAGGATCTTGTTGTTGTTGTTGCTCTTGTCCAGCTCCAGCATTAGGATCTTGCTGCATATTTTGGCTAATTTCAGCCCAAGCTGCATTAACGGCTTCTACTTCTGTAGTAATCGCATCTACATCTTGACGTTGGTGTGCCTCTTTGAGTTTGGCTACTGCTGCTTCGATTTTTTCTTTCGCTTCAGCAGGGATTTTATCACCATACTCTTTTAGTTGCTTTTCTGTTTGGAAAACAACACTGTCTGCTTCATTGATTTTGTCAATTTTTGCACGTGCTTCTTTATCAGCATCTGCGTTTTCTTCTGCTTCTTTTTTCATTCTTGCTACTTCCTCATCAGACAACCCTGTTGAGGCTTCGATGCGGATAGATTGTTGCTTACCAGTAGTCAATTCTTTAGCAGAAACACTCAAGATACCATTCGCATCAATATCAAATTTCACTTCGATTTTTGGCTCACTTCTACGCATTGGAGGAATCCCATCTAGATTGAAACGACCAATTGTTCTGTTCTGAGCTGCTAATTCACGCTCCCCTTGTAGTACATGAATATCTACAGAAGGTTGGTTGTCTTGAGCAGTAGAGAACACCTGTGACTTGCTTGTAGGAATGGTTGTGTTAGAGTCAATCAATCTAGAGAATACACCTCCCATTGTTTCGATACCCAAAGAAAGTGGCGTAACATCTACCAATAGTACATCTTTCACTTCTCCAGTCAATACACCCCCTTGAATAGAAGCACCAAGTGCAACCACCTCATCAGGGTTTACAGAGCGGTTTAGTTTTTTATTGAAAAACTTCTCTACGGCTTCCTGTACGGCAGGAATACGAGTAGAACCACCTACCATAATTACTTCATCAATTTCACCAATATTCATACCTGCATCTTTCAATGCTGCTTTGCATGGTTCAATCGTGCGTTTGATGAGGTCACTTGCTATTTGCTCAAATTTGGCTCTTGATAAGCTACGCACCAAGTGCTTGGCTCCTGAAGCTCCAAAAGAAAGGTAAGGCAAGTTAATATCTGAACTATTGGCAGACGACAATTCAATTTTTGCTTTCTCTGCTGCATCTTTCAAACGCTGCAATGCTTCTGCATTGTCTTTAAGGTCAATTCCTTCTTGCTCTTTGAATTCAGCCATCAACCATTCCATGATAACACGGTCAAAGTCATCACCACCTAGGTGTGTATCTCCGTTAGTTGATTTCACTTCAAAAAGACCTCCACCCAATTCTAGGATAGATACATCAAACGTACCTCCACCCAAATCGTACACAACGATTTTTTTGTCTTGGTCAGTTTTGTCCATACCATAAGCCAAAGCTGCTGCAGTAGGCTCATTGATAATTCTTCTAATTTTCAACCCAGCAATTTCACCTGCTTCTTTGGTTGCTTGACGCTGCGAATCATTGAAATAAGCAGGTACAGTTACTACTGCTTCCGTTACTTCTTGACCTAAATAATCTTCCGCTACTTTTTTCATTTTCTGCAATACCATAGCAGACAATTCTTGTGGCGTATATTCTCTGTCGTCAATTTTGACACGCACGGTGTCATTATTTCCTTTTACTACTTTGTAAGGCATGTGACCTGCCTCTTTTTCTATTTCGCTGTAGCGAACACCCATAAAACGCTTGATAGACATAATCGTACGTAGTGGGTTGGTAATAGCTTGACGCTTGGCTGGATCGCCAATTTTGCGTTCGCCATTATCCAAAAAACCTATAATAGAGGGAGTTGTTCTTTTACCTTCATTATTAGTAATCACTACTGGTTCGTTACCTTCCATTACGGCTACACAAGAGTTGGTTGTCCCCAAGTCAATTCCGATAATTTTACTCATAACTACTGTATATTTTTATTAATTGTTTAATTAAGTTTTTGATTTCAACACTAGCTGCATGCTCGCTAGTTGTTTACTCTTAAGCAATTGATGTACCATTCCAAAAAAAGCTTGTTTCGTGTGCTAAATTGTCCGATTTGAGATTTGGCAGCCTACTTTTTGTCAGATTTGAGTCAGTTCAGACGACAAAATGGCGATTAATGCCTCTACAAAACAAAATGTTCTGTATTACTATTGCAATACAGAACACTTCTATAAATTTAGTTTTTGTTATTACTCCTAATAACAAGGCGATGTTCTATCCTCAAATCCTAAAGCACTTGTCATTTCGCTATCAGCTAAGTATTCGTACGTCAAGTCCGACATTTGCATCAATGTATTGACGGTACGTACTGCTCGGTTGGAGCAAGCCAACACGCCATAACCACCTTCTATATTAGAGAAAGGATCGGCAGGATACAAACCGCCTACCAAACCTTGGTTGGCACTCACGGCACTTACATATTCGCGTAAGCTAGTAGAAGCACCATCGACATAGAATTCGATATAACCACCACAACGACGGGTATTGGAACCTGTCACCGCTGACAAATTGGAGTTGAGTGCAGCATAAAAGCTTTCTCCATTAAGTACTACATCAAACTGATTACTATTTTCAGGTACAAAATTTCTTCTAGCTTTAAATTCGACAAATTTATCTTGAATAGTACTGGCTACTTGATTGCCACTGGCATCTACTTCGTATTCTTTGTAATAAAAACGAACACCAACATCAAATATAGCGGCAAAGTTATCGGTCAAATCAACTACTTGTGACAAAAATGCAATGTCCCCATTTTTGTCTTCTACAAAAGCAATTGGCTTAGTTCCAGGGTTATAACTTGGTTTGAGTGTAATAAACGCATTATCCGTCCGTATTTCTTCTGTAGTTGCCGTGAACGTGTTACCTGTTTTCTTATTTTCTATTTGCAATCTAAAAGCATTGCCACGATGACCAACCATGCGGTAAGCGTAAGCTGGGTCATTGGCAAATATACCTTCATCTCTATTGATACCCTCTGCTGCCAAATCTACTCGCTCCAGCGGATTTGGTAACGGTACAAATTGTCCACCCACTTCTGCCAACATCGTAATTACGACATCATTGGGATCAAAATAGAGCGAATCTGGGTCTTTGGCGACTTCCAAAGCGCTTTTACTTTTGGGCAAATAGGCTCTTTCGACACGGATATAATTAGTATCTTTCGTAAGGTCAATAATACCATATACTACTGGAATATCTTCCCATTCTCCGATTACTTCTACCTCATTGGAGCAGCCAAATTGTGTCGCCACCATCAATAATAGTACTCCTATTCCTAAGAAATTTGCTTTCATAATTGATTTGTTTTTTTTTCAGACCTCCTAAGATGTCTATTTTTTAGTTCGCTAAAAATACATAAAAGTCTTTTTAATAATCCATATTCAAAAGAATATTTGCGAACTCCACTATTTATTAAGATATTTACCCGAAGAAGTCATTCACTGATAACTTCTCAACAAAACACTTGATTATACTATCAATATTATATTAAGGAAGTCGCTATAGCTACTTCCTGTTTATCCTTAATCTCAGCTTTTATGTCGGTTCATACTCCTATCAAAAAAATAACTACACACGTTTTGCATGCTATGAAGCAACGTGGCGAAAAAATATCTATGCTCACTGCTTACGATTATTCTATGGCTCGCATTCTAGATGCTGCTGGAGTTGATGTATTGCTGGTAGGCGATTCTGCCTCTAATGTTATGGCTGGACACGCTACTACCCTACCTATTACATTGGATCACATGATTTATCACGCCTCGTCAGTAGTACGTGCTGTCGATAGAGCATTGGTCGTAGTAGATTTACCGTTTGGCTCTTACCAAGGTAATTCTAAAAATGCCCTAGAAGCAACCATTCGTATTATGAAAGAGTCTGGTGGACACGCTGTTAAGCTAGAAGGAGGTGCCGAAGTCAAAGAGTCTATTTCTAGAATCTTGTCTGCTGGTGTTCCTGTCATGGGGCATTTGGGGCTAATTCCGCAATCTATTTATAAGTTTGGTACCTACACGGTACGTGCCAAAGAAGACGAAGAAGCTGACAAACTCAAACAAGATGCCCTGATGCTCGAAGAATTGGGCTGTTTTGCGATTGTACTCGAAAAAATACCTGCATCATTGGCAGCAGAAGTAGCGAAGTTGGTTTCTATTCCTGTTATCGGAATAGGTGCTGGTGGTCAAGTAGATGGTCAAGTACTGGTTACGCACGATATGTTAGGTATCACCAAGGATTTCCAGCCACGCTTTTTGCGTCGTTACTTGGAGTTATTTCAAGAAATGGAAAATGCTACACGCAATTATATCAATGATGTCAAGACAGGCGACTTCCCTAATGACAAAGAACAGTATTAGACGACTACTTTTATATTAAAATAGATGAAAAAAATAATCCTTGGTATTTTGGTAGTACTCCTGCTTTTGGGTGGGGCTCTTGGTGGCTATTTATATTATGTGGCCTATGGTACCAATGTCATCACATCAACTACTTCGGCTGGAATACCAGAAGATAATGTTTTGGTTATTCCCACTTCCGTACAATCTATCAATGAGCTTACTGCCTTACTACAACAGGAGAACCTAATCAAAAATGACCTTAGCTTTTGGCTGATGGCAAAAGGTATGAAATACCGTGTCAAGGCAGGTAAATACAAAATACCTGCTGCCACCAAAACTAGTCGTCAATTGATAAAAGTATTGCGAGGTAGTCAGATGTCTATTAAGGTTACTTTTCATAACTTCCGAGTCAAAGAGCAACTTGCTGGACATTTGGCTCAACAAATCGAAACAGACTCTACTACGGTAGCTCAGATGCTCAATGATGAAGCATTGGTGGCAACTTATGGTTATACTCCCCAGACGATTATGGCGATGTTTATTCCTAATACCTATGAAGTATATTGGAATACAACCGCCAAAGAGTTCTTGGATAGAATGCAAAAAGAAAACAAAAAATTCTGGAATGCAGAACGTTTGGCGAAAGCCGAAGCCCTAGAAATGACGCCTACGGAGATCTATACCTTGGCTTCGATTGTAGAGGCAGAAACACAATACAAACCCGAACGCCCAAGAGTAGCGGGCGTGTATCTCAACCGCCTACAAACGGAAGGTTGGAAGCTAGAAGCAGACCCTACGGTTATTTTTGCGACAGGCGACTTTAGTATTCGTCGTGTCCTCAATCGACATTTAGAAACCGATTCGCCTTACAATACGTACCGCTATGCGGGCTTGCCGCCTGGTCCTATTTATATGGCTTCGATTAGCTCGATTGATGCGGTACTCAACCACGAAGAGCATAATTATATGTTCTTTTGTGCCAAAGTACCTGAGGTAGGCATGCCTACCAGTCATGCTTTTGCCAAAACATTGCGCCAGCACCTCAACAATGCTAGAGCTTATCAGCGTTGGTTGAGTACTCAATAATAAAGGTTATGTAGGTAAATTTCGTATGGCGAAGAAAATATCTTTTTCCGTTTAGCGGCTTCAAATACTCGCCAAAAAAAGAAAAACCCATGAAAAAATTCATCAAAGGCATCTTTAAGTTTTTCTTATTTAGTTTACTATTTATTGTCTTATTTGTAGGAATCTATTTGTTGGCAGCATGGGGACTTTCGCAGAAGCGAACAACACCTGACAGTGTAGATTGCGACAAAAAACAGTTGGTGTTCATCAATACAAACGGTATCCATTTGGATATAATTATTCCACAAAAATTATTGCGCCCTGAACTAGCTCAACAGTTGGGGCACCAACGAAAATTTGTAAGTTTTGGCTGGGGCGACGAAGATTTTTATCTCAATGTCCCCACTTGGGACAAGCTGAAGGCTTATACGGTCGTCAATGCTGCTTTTTTGCCCAGCAATACGCTCATGCACGTAGAATACTACAAGGAAATACGCCCCAAATGGCGACCACTCCCTTTGTGTATGGAACAGCTCGATAGTTTGCAGGATTTCATTCAAGCTTCTTTTGCAACCAACAAAAAAGGAAAATTAATAGAATTGACCAATACAGGTTATTGGATTAATGATTATTTCTACAAAGCAAAAGGAAGCTACACCTGTTTTTATACGTGTAATACTTGGGTCAATGAAGCACTAAAAAAAGCAAGCGTACCGACGGCTACGTGGTCACCACACGATAAATGGATATTGCAGCATCTGCCTGTGGCAGAGGAGTCCCACATAAAAAAATAACACCTATTCGTAACACTCTCATTTCCAAACCGCCTCCTGCACATGACTAAAAATTATATCCTGGAATTAGTTTACCTATTTCTGTATTGTTTACCTTGGATTATAATGCTATTCCGAGGGTTCTTTAGATCTTTATCCAATTATAAATGGAAATATTTTTCAATTGGCTTCTTGATAACGCTTTGTATTAGTTCCATTACAGGCTATCTTCTCGTATCAGTAGCTAATAGCTACCCAACAAGTGGAGATTACCTTAGTTTTAATGGTATTGTAGAAGTTTTATTAGCATTTTTGCTTGGGCTCCTATTTTCTCTAATAGGAGCAGCTGTTACGACTCAACGAATAAGAAGTGCAGCTACAAAACGACCGATTCAGAAATTCAATACTGAAAATGATATTTTAGATAATTAACCTTAGCAATCTCCCGCACTTATGCTTTTTATAATTTTCTATGCCTTGCCTTGGTTGAGTTTATTTTTCTTTCATTTCAATAAGCTTTCAGCTCAGAAAGTATTCAATATTTTTATAGTTTTTTTTGCTTACTTTCATAGTAATCCTGACAAATGCTTATACGACTACACCCATTCTACATCGCATAGGTGCGGAGTATTTGAGCTTCACAGTAGTGGTACTCATTTATATCATAGGATGGACAATAACATCTATTAGCTTGCAAGAAAAATCAGCTAAACGAAAACCTAAAAAGAATAAATCGATGGACGACATTTTAGATAATTAATCGACCACTGCCCAAGTTTTCCCTTTCCACGGCGCTAGCTTATTTTGCCAATATTGCACCTGTGCCACATCATACTGCGTAATCAACATCGGACTTGTTCCTTGCAAATGAACCGCCTTTAGAGACTCTAATTCTAGATAGCTTTTTTCATAATTGGTGAACGCCAATTCGTCCCAATACAAATAAAAACCTTCTTGAAGAGCGACCAATGCCGTGAGGTAATCTTGATAAGAAACCTTCGGAAAAAGTTGCAATTGTATCCAATGATAGTTTCTTGCTGCTGCCTCTGTTGTAGCTCCTTCATAAGCAGCCGCCAAATCGCCCTGAATCATGCTTCCCAATACCATTGGATTAACGACATCGCCTTTGTATTTGAGCGTTCCATCAGCTTGTACAAACACATAATGCAGCTCCGTAGGAATGTACTCACTAGCTCGTTTTATTTTTTTCCTGGCTTCCGCCAATGCCAATACTTCTTCTGTTTGTTCGCTCTTAATAGTAGTTGTATTGGGGTGTAGTTTATTAGCTGCTGCTAATGCTGCTTTTCCGTCGCCTTTGGCGAAAGCCATATAAGCCGCCTCCTGCTTTCGGAACGGCATAACAGGCAACGATATGTAGTGCATTTGGCTACCTTCTCGCCCCACCAAGTGGAGGTATTTATTGCCCGAAAGCTGTACCCAGCTATACAAATCTAATAACAAAGCTGCTGGCATATCTTTGGGAGCATGTACTTGTACAGGCACTTGATTCGCCAATTCGTGTTTAAGTTTTTGCGTTTGATTGGCTCGGCATTGCTGCCAAGTAGTCTGCGAAAAATCCAATGCTTTTCCTTCCCACAGAATAGTCGCTTTGTTGGCACTCGCTTCGTATTGAATATAAATTTTAATCGCACTATTATCGTTCTTCAAATTGAAATATTGCGAACTGACCGTTGGTACATTGACCGTTTGAGCGATAACAGCACTACTCCAAAAAATGAATACAAAACACAAGGATAAAAACTTAAACATAGCTTTTGTTTTTGAATGATGAAATAACTACAACCTAAGGGCTTATAACAATTTATACGCCACAAAATACAGCAGCTTACTTATCGTACAATTCGAGCAATCTTTTGCGAAGTGTATAAACTGCCTTGGTTGCATTGACATTAGAAGCATTGACAAATACAATAATCGCCAAATCTTTTTCTTTGTAAATAGCAGTACTCGAATAAAAAGTACCCGCACTTCCGTCGTGTGTACTGATATGCACCCCCTCTTTTTCGAGGCGAATCCAGCCCATTGAGTACTTTTCTCTACCATAGTGAATGTAGTCGTAGGTACTCGCTTTCAGATGATTATCTACACCTCGCACGCCTTGCAAATGAGCCTGCACAAACTTGCTGTAGTCGCCTATCGACAAACTAATATCGCCCGCAGGGTCAAGCAATTCAGGAATTTCGTACATATTATTTCGGGTCACGGCACGCAAGTTAGAATCCATTGGATTGACAGAATGATGCCCAAATGGCTGATCTGGGCTAGCATCAGTGGGCCAACCAATCACCGCATTGGCTCCCATAGGCAACAATACTTCGTTGATTACGCCATCTTCCCACGCGATACCGCTTGCTTTTTCGAGCATCGCCGTCGCCACAGAGTAGCCAGCATTAGAATATTCGTAGCCCTCTTTGTTGCCTACTTTAGCAGGATTCTGTTGTACCAACCACTTCGCAAAAGCTCTCCTTTTGGCGACGGCATCCCCTCCAAAATTAGGAATTTTGACCATATCGTAAGCACTCATAAACGGCTGTATTTTGGCACGATGACAAAGCAAGTCCGATAGCGTAATATCGTGGTACATATTGAGTGCATCGTCTTCCCAATGCGGAAAAATTTCCAATAGTTTGGTCTCCCATTCTATTTGTCCACTTTCTACTAAGGCTGCTGCCCAATGTGCGGTTATTGCCTTGGTATTGGAGCCCAAATGAAAACGGTCATCTAGCTGTACTTTGTCTTTCTGGTAAATCTGTCGTACCCCCGAAACGCCTATCTCTTTTATTTCGGAACTGGTGAGTACTGCCGCCGCCATAGCAGGCATATTGTATTGCAATCGAACCTTGGTGAGCAAATCCGACAACTTGTCTAGCTCGTTGATATTTTTTTTCTGGACATTGCTCGTAGAGCTACAAGCCGCTAATAAACAGAGTGTTAGCAAACTAATAATCATTATTTTCATGGAAATGGTTATATTGGAAATAAAAAAAAATCACTTTATTTTTGTTAAAAAAATCAAAAAGTAGTTTTATTTGTCAAAAAAAATTCTAGGTTTGTATTCGTCAATGATAGGTAGTCAATTTACTACTTTTTATTAACAAAGTACTTTTTAAAGATAAACAGACTTTATAAAATCAAGTCAACTCTTTAGACAAATCATATAAAATAACCTACCAAATAAATGATTCAGAATAATGCCATTAGCTGTTGCTGTCAAGCAAATTCTTGTTGTATGTGCTGTTGCACATGCCCAGACCAGCTATTGCCTGAATCAAAAGAGGAACGAACAAACTATCTGTACTAAAACCTGATTTTAGTATTTTTTGATACTTTTTCTGAATCCCTTCAGCAGTAGCTACTGCCGAAGGGATTTTTTTATGTGCCTACCACAACAACTTTTTTTATCATTCAATAACCATATCATCATCATCATGAGCAATTTCAAAAAAAACACACAAGCACTACACGCAGGACACCAAACAAAACTAACAGGAGGAACACGTGCTGTACCTATTTATCAGACCTCCTCTTATGTCTTTGACAACACTGATCATGCTGCCAATTTATTCGGATTGCGAGAATTTGGCTACATCTACACTCGCCTCAACAACCCAACCAACGACATCCTAGAACAACGCCTATCAGCCGTAGAAGGTGGAATTGGAGCTGCCGTTTTCGCATCTGGAACAGCTGCTATTTCTACCACTTTATTGACCTTATTACGAGCTGGAGACCACATCGTATCCTCTAGTAGTTTGTATGGAGGCACCTACAATTTGCTACAAGTGACCTTACCTCGTTTCGGAATTACGACTTCGTTTGTTGATGCAGACAATCCTGACAATTTTCAAGCAGCAATCCGACCTTCTACCCGTGCTATTTTCATAGAATCACTTGGCAATCCTAAACTAGATGTGTTAGATATTGCTAAAATTGCGAGCATTGCACAAGCTAATAATATACCGCTAATTGTAGATAACACCGTAGCTTCTCCTGCCCTACTCAATCCGATTCGCTATGGTGCCAATATCGTCATTCACTCCTTGACCAAGTATATTGGAGGACAAGGAACTTCGTTAGGAGGTGTGGTGATTGATGCTGGCACATTTGACTGGACAAGTGGCAAATTTCCAGAATTTACAGAACCCTCCAAAGGCTATCACGGGCTGATATATAGCGAAGCCGTCGGCAACTTGGCGTTTGTTGTCAAGCTTCGAGTAGAAGGTTTGAGAGATTTGGGTGCTGCTCTGAGCCCTTACAATGCATTCCAAATCATACAAGGATTAGAAACACTTGAAGTACGCATACAAAAGCATTCTGCTAATGCACTCATTCTGGCAGAATGGTTGGAAAAACAAGAGCAAGTTGCATGGGTTAACTACCCAGGTTTAGCTTCTAGCAACTACCATGAATTAGCAAAAAAATATTTACCAAATGGGCAAAGTGGTGTAGTCACCTTCGGAATCAAAGGTGGTTATGAAGCTGCCAAAATTTTTACAGATTCCACCGAACTTTTCTCGCTTTTGGCGAATATTGGAGATACCAAATCCCTAATTATCCACCCTGCAAGCACAACTCACCAACAACTATCAGAAGAACAACAGCGTACAGCAGGTGTCACCCAAGACTTGATTCGCCTATCGGTTGGGTTAGAAGATATCACCGACTTGCAAGCAGATATTACGCAAGCATTAGCAGCTGTCAAGTCTAATTCACTAACTAACACCAACGTATAAATGTCAGTAGAAACTCCTGTAAACTATCATACAATTGCAGCATACACTACTTATGCAGGGGCGAGTTATCAAGACTTACCCCTGTCTTATCGTTTGTTTGGGCAACCGCTACATACCGCTCCTGTTATATTGGTCAATCATGCCCTAACGGGCAATAGTGCAGTACCAAATTGGTGGGGACAATTGATTGGTGATGGATTGGTGCTAGACACCCAACGCTATACTATATTGGCGATTGATGTATTTGGCAATGGCAGTACAGATACCTGGATAGAACAGTATCAACAATGGGTCACAAAGGACATTGCCACCTTATTTTTGAAGGTTGTAAGCGACTTAAAAATCAAGTCGCTTTATGCTATAATTGGTGGCTCATTGGGTGGTGGTATTGCTTGGGAAATGGCGGTATTAGCTCCACAATTGATACAAAGATTGATTCCTATTGCTGCCCATTGGGAATCTTCCGATTGGTTGATGGGGCAATGCTATGTGCAAGAATGCTTATTACTACATTCCAATCGTCCTATTGCAGATGCTCGACAAATGGCCATGTTATTTTATCGAACTCCTGCTTCTTTTAGCTATAAGTTTGGTCGAGCCAAATCAGAGGATAAACCTGTTTATGAAGTCAATGACTGGCTAGACTATCATGGTCATCAATTAGCGAATAGATTTGATAAACGCGCTTATCTATTGCTCAATCAACTATTAGCTACCATCGATAGTAGTCCGCCACAAGGTGTCAATGCCATGCTTCAAACACTGTCTTGTGAAGTCATACAAGTTGCCATTACTAGCGATTTGTTATTTGACAAACAAGCCAATAAAGATACCCATCGATTACTATTGCAACTCCATAAAAAAAGTCACTATTTGGAGATAAAGTCTATCCATGGACATGATGCTTTCTTGATGGAACAAACGCAGCTGGCACAATTACTAGCACCTCACTTTTAAAAAAAAATTACTATCTCATCGCAAAATACAAGCATGAAAATCATAAAATTTGGAGGTAAATCTCTAGCCAACGGAAAAGGTATAGAACAGACTCTAGCCATTATCCAAGACTACACCCAACATAAAACACCGATTGTTGTCGTACTTTCGGCTAGAGGCAACACCACGAACCAATTGCTCAAATTGCTACACAAGGCACAGAAGGGCTTGGATTATTCGGAAGATTGGACAGCACTCAAAAGCTATCAAATAGCTCCTGCTGTAGCTGTTGATTTGAGTACAGAATTCGACCTCATACAACGAACACTTCAAGGCGTAGCATTACTGCAAGATTATAGCCCAAAAGTACAAGATTTGATATTAGCTCAAGGTGAATTGATGGCAACTAAAACAGTAGCCGCTATTTTGCAAGCACGTAGCATTGATAGCCAAGCAGTAGATAGCCGACAATTTCTGACTACAGATAGCCAGTTTGGCAATGCTCAAATACAAGAGACCATTTCAGAAGCTAAAACGATTGTATTTTTTCAACAAAAGCCACTTTCTTACCTGCCTATTGTGACTGGTTTTATAGCCGCGAACGAATCAGGCACGACGACTACATTGGGTAGAAATGGCAGTAATTACTCGACGGCATTACTAGCTAAATACTTGCAAGCAGATGAAGTAATCAATTATACACATGTCAATGGGATTTATACTGCCAATCCAGAACAAGTGCCAGATGCTCGTATTATCGAAAAGCTAAACTATCAAGAAGCCAATGAACTAGTTAGTTTTGGAGCTTCTATTTTGCACGCTCGTTCTATTGTTCCGCTCATGGAGCGTAATATTCCACTACGTATTCTCAATACATTCAGCCCACACAGCCAAGGCACTTATATTAGTCAATATACGAATAACAGTACTATCAAATCCGTAGCCGTTCAGAAATCTGTTTGTATTATTAATATAGAGGGCAAAGGGCTGCTTGGACAAATCGGAATTGATGCTCGTATTTTTGGAACCTTGCACTTGCACAATATCAATATTGGCGTTATTTCTCAAGGCTCTTCTGAGCAAAGTGTGGGTTTTGTGATTGATATACAAGATTCTCAAAAAGCAATTCAAGCCCTCGAAATAGAGTTTGGCAAGGAGATTAAAAATAAAGCTATCAACAGCATTTTAGCCATCAAAGATATTGCCGTCATTACGGTCATTGGTCAAAACATACAAGGTTTTTCTGAGTCTTATCAATCTTTGATTAATAATAATATTGATATTCTATTGGTCAACAATACGATACATGGCAATAATATCAGCCTGGTGGTAGCCGAAAAAGATGTCAATAAAGCCGTCAATAGTATCCACTCGCAGATATTTGGCGTAGCCAAAAACATCAATATTGCAGTATTTGGCAAGGGAACTGTTGGCGGCACATTGCTCGCTCAAATACTCAGCTCGAAAGCACAAATTTTGAAAAGAAAAGAAATCAAATTAAATGTTTTTGCTATCGCTGGCTCTCAAAAAGTGCTCTTGAACAAGAATGGGATTGACGACAATTGGCAACAGCAATACAATCACACTGCAGAATCTATCGATGGCGTACAGCAAGTCATTGATTTTGCAAAAGCAAATCACTTCGAGAACTTAATTGCGATTGACAATACAGCTAGTACCACTTTCGTGCAAGACTATAGCACCTTGGTACAGAATGGTTTTGATTTGATTTCGTCCAATAAGATTGCCAATACAGAATCTTACGCTTCTTATCAAGCATTGCGGCAGATACTCAAACAGCATAACAAAAAGTACCTATACGAAACAAATGTAGGTGCAGGCTTACCCTTGATTGACACAATTAAACTTTTGCATGATTCAGGCGAAAATATTACACGCATAAGGGGTGTTTTTTCTGGTTCGTTGAGCTATATTTTCAATCATTATTCTGTGCAAGAACAGTCGTTTAGTAGCATTCTGCAAGAGGCGATACAAAAAGGGTTTACAGAACCTGATCCTAGAGAAGACTTATGCGGCAATGATGTCGCACGTAAACTATTGATATTGGCACGAGAGCTAGATTTGGAAAATGAATTTGAGGAAATTAGCATTCAAAACTTAATTCCTGAATCCTTGCGTGGTGGCACGGCTGCTGACTTTTTGGCTCGGCTAGAAGAACTCAACGCTCCTTACCGACAAATTAAATCTGACCAAGACGAAGAGCATGTTTTACGTTATATCGGCGACTTGCATGGTGACTTGCAGCAGAACAAAGGAATTTTGGAAGTCAACTTAGTATCAGTACCTAAAAAAAGTGCCTTAGGTCAAGTCAAGGGTTCTGATTCTATTTTTGAAATTTATACCAAATCCTATGGTGACAATCCGATTGTCATACAAGGAGCTGGTGCTGGTGCTGCAGTCACTGCACGAGGAGTGTTTGGTGATTTGCTGCGTATAGCAGAGAAGAAATAAGCAATAAAAAAAAGCCCTAACAAATAAATTTGTTAGGGCTTTTTTGCGGCTCAATAAGCATCGCTTTTATACGAATATACTGAAGTTACTTGAACGTTGTTCTACGAGTAGGGTTCAAGATCTTGTTAGCTTTTGCACCATATTTTTCTGAGCTTTGCAAATCTGCTAACAATGTTTTAGCAGCTGTTTTTTCGCCTTGACGAGCATACACTAATGCTAAATACCATTTGGCATCTTCTTTAATAGTTGGGTTTTTGATTTCCGTCAAATGCTCCAATTTTTGAGTTGCTTCAGTTGTTTTGTTGGTGCTGATATAAGATACTGCCAAGTAGAAATCTACTTGATTAAAATCATTTGCTTCAGGGTTTTCGGCTAGATACTTTTCAAACGCTACTGCCGAAACTTCATATTGTTGGCTGTTGTACGCCTCCATTCCTTTTTTGAGACCACGCATAGACTTAGTCACGGCATCGTCTTCCCCACCTGTACTACGAGTATTGAGCATCAAATCCAAATCGCTAGAAATAGCATCTTCGTAAGCTACAAAGTTGCTATCAAATACTTGCTGCTCATTGCTCACTGGTTGTGCAAAACACAACAAGACAATAACACCTGCAATAGCACTAGCTGCTGCATAACGAAAACGTCCAAATTTAATTACTTTATTTTTCTTGCTAGTCATAATAGTTGTGGATTAGGATTGAGTGAAAGATAGATAACAACAGGCTTTAATGTCTTAATTACACAAAGTGTTACTATCAAATCTAAAAAAAATATTTTTTATACTGTCATCTTTGGCTCATTATTCTACCCAATACTTTAAATTTGCACCATACAATTCTATTTTATTGACTTGAATACGACCACAACATGAGAATATTAGGCTATTTGGATACTCCTCAATACAAGACAACTGTCTTTAAGACCGACACCAAAATTTTGGTTAAATTTGAAACCCCTCTATTTGAGCAGACCTTCAAATTCAGAGAAACCGATAACTTACAAACCTTAGAAGATGTCAAAAAGTTGGTAGATATTGACTTCTTGATTGCTATCGAAAGTCGCTTTGGCGAAATGTATCGAGATAGCAATCAATTATTGAGTAGGTACATCAAAGATCAAGAGGAAGAATGGGAAGAAATCATTTAGAATAAAAACACACTCCAGTTATGCCTCAAAATGTACTTGATTCCGACAATAACCAACCTGCTACACCCATCAATGGTTGGCGAGAATTGGGCAAGGTATTTTTGGCGTATATCTCCACTAGTATTTTTGTTAGTGGCTTGGTCAATATATTGGTCGCTTGGTATTATCCCAGCTATTATAGCACGGAGATTTTTGCTATTGACAACCTCCTCGAGTTTACTTTCGCCACTCAATGGTTTGACTTCTGTTGCCTAGGGCTAAAAGAAGGACTCCGAATAGGTACTATAATAGGTTTTTTTTATAGCTTAGGCTTTTTGGTGATTACTAAACTCAAGGGAGAATTTGCTTTGTTTTTAGCACAAATACCGCTTCTGCTGCTCCTTACGAGTTTAGGAGGAGTTATTGGTTTTTTGTATGCAGATTTGCTTTTTAGCAATAGCTCTTACAATAACTATTGGATATACTTGATTAGCAATGTTAAGCTCTGGCTTTTGTATGGCAATATATTCGCTGCGGTGGTAGGTATCGCAAGTATCCACAGGCAGTGGAAAAAGCAGTAAACATTATTTTACGGCTCCAAAAGTGAGGTAAGTTGCCGTATATTTATTATCCGCCCATTTCAATACCAATTCTGAGCTATTTTTGCCCTCTTGAAACCCTCGTTGGATAGTCAGCTTGATCAGATCTCCATCTCGCTCCAAATTCGTAACTTCGTCGTAACCTCCAGCATCATTTTTTAATTCCCAGTAAGGATAATCCGTCCCCCAGCTTGCTTTTTTGGAATATTCGTTCGGCACCAACTCAACCAATCCATAATAATCCTTTGCCTTCAAGACAATCGGCTGATTCATCGAACAATCGATCATATCTCCATCATAAAACTGCCCCATGCCAAAGGACTCCGTTCTAAAAAACGCTACTTCGTCATTGGCAGTACCAAAACTAGCCGCTTTTTTCGACTCCAATATTTGATACGCTTGTCTTCCATCAACAATTCCTTTTTGGTTGCCCGTCTTGATTTCTACATACCAAAAAGCGGCACATAAGTCTTTTGTTGGTTGCAATAAGCTATCAGAAACAGCGATTAAATCCACTACTTTGCCATTGAGATTGGAAATATCTCCAATTGGCTGCAATTTTTTGTCTAACAAGGTTATTTTTTCGCCTATCAAAACAACCTTGCCACTCATACCGCCAAATTCGAGTGCAGTGGCACTTTCTACCACTGCTTCTACTTCTGACACTACCACTTCTTTTTGTTGCTCCTCAGGGGCATTAGAACAAGCATAGAGACTTATCATTAGTATTGCCATCAAATATCGTTTCATAGTTGGTGTTTTTTGGGGTGAGTAATCGGTGTTTTCGATTCTGTAAACCTCCTGATCCAGTAGCTCTAAAATAAGAGAAGCAGCTACCGAATAAATTCAGTAGCTGCTTCAATAGCCATGTAGCCCATAGGGGAATCGAACCCCTCTTACCAGGATGAAAACCTGGCGTCCTAGCCGATAGACGAATGGACCATTGTGTATTTGTTCACCATTTCAGCAATGCAAATATACGACGGTTTTTTAAAAAACCAACAATTAAAGTAAAACTTTTTTCTATCTTGTTGTTATTATAACAAACACTACTAATTCAAACCCTTACAATCAAAGGGTTTGAAGCCATTTTGATTAATCTAAAAAAAATTATAAAAAACATGAAAAAGAAAATTGCTATAAATGGATTTGGGCGTATTGGTCGCTTGGCTTTGCGCAATCTGATGAAAAATAAAAACGTAGAAGTAGTTGGAATTAATGACTTGACCGATACTATTACCCTTGCACATCTATTTGAATTTGACAGTAATCACCGTCGTTATGATGGCACTGTAAGTGTCGAAGGTAACAATATTGTAGTAGATGGACAAGAAATAAGAACAACGAGTATCAAAGATCCTGCTCAATTGCCTTGGGGCGAACTGGGTGTAGATGTTGTATTGGAATGTACAGGTATTTTCAGAACAACCGAAAAAGCCATGTTGCATATAGAAGCAGGTGCTAAAAAAGTAATCCTATCGGCTCCAGCCAAAAGTACTGGTATCCCAACAGTGGTGATTGGTGTCAACCAAGATATTATCAAAAAAGATGACTTGATCGTATCCAATGCCTCTTGTACCACCAATTGCTTGGCTTCTTTGGTCAAAGTAATTGAGGACAACTATGGTATCCAGACAGGCTTTATGAGTACTATTCACGCCTATACCAGCAACCAAAATATACAAGATGCTCCTCATAGTGACTTGCGTAGAGCTAGAGCAGCAGCCGAAAACTTAATTCCTACTAGTACAGGTGCAGCCGAAGCCTTGGCGTTGGTTATTCCATCTATCAAAGGTAAAATCTTTGCTTCTTGTATTCGTGTGCCTGTACCGACTGGCTCTATCGTAGAACTCACCGTACAGACCGACAAAACGGTAACCGTAGAAGGTGTCAACAAGGCATTTGCAGCAGCAGCCAAAGGACAGCTAAAGGGCGTACTAGAGTACAGCGACAAACCATTGGTATCGAGTGATATTGTATCCAATCCACACACTTGTATTTTCGATTCGCTATTGACGGAAGTCCATCAAGGACAACTCAAAGTAACGGCTTGGTATGACAATGAAGCTGGCTATGCCGCTAAATTGGCAGAAATGGTTGATTTGGTTTAATCATTTTCGACTAACAAAAAAATGCGAAATACTTCTCTTAGAGGTATTTCGCATTTTTTTGTTTTTTTTACTTTTACACTTCGTTCATATACTCGTAGAGTGCCTCTATATAGGCTGCCAAAGATTCTAAATCTGCTTTGATTTGTGGCAATTCTCTAGCATCACATTCCCAGCCCAAATCAAAAACACTCTGCTCGTCAGCATGAATTTTTTGGGTAGAATTAGGCTCCAATTTATCTCTAAAATAGATAGTCCGCTGTATATCGGCAAACTTGGCAGGTACATACATCATCTCTTCAAATTGCACCTTATAGACAATCCGAATATCTTTGATTTCGATACCAAAAGTATCTTTCCCTGCCAATGGAGTCAACTGCAATTGAGCAAAAGCCTCTTCAAAATCGAACTGCAACAAGTGCATCAATAAAGTAATTGCCAACTGATTATTTTCGCTTGTTTGAGCATCGATCAGCAGTTGTATCTTTTCTCTTTCTGTTGCCATTTAGTATTTTTTGAGATAACATAATTGAGCCAAATGCTTCCAAAAACTAAGGGCTACCTTGTACTTTCGTACTTGTCGATGCTCCTCTACAAGAAGCTGTTTTTGATACAACCGTTGGTATTCTTCTTGAAGTCGAACAATACCTTTTTCGTACGTTTTTTTATTTTGTTTGAGCTGTTCAATAGCGGCAACAGGCTGCTCGTTATGCTGTAGCAATCCTTTTATTATCAATTGATTAACTCGCTCTCCTTTTGCTTTCGACTGCTCCAATAGTTCTTGATACCGCACGCTATATTGAGCATAAATCACCTTTTCTTCTCTTGCTTTTTGTTGCGACAACGCCTGCAATATATTTTTTTGAGAGCGGTATTTTGATTTTATATTTTCTAGTTCTGCCTCATTCGCTTGACGCAATGCTTCCGTTAGCTTTTTGTGTTGCGTACCCAACAACAACCGCTCTTGCCTCAGTGTACTTTTCGCAATATTCAGTTGCTTAAAAAGTGTAATTTGAGCGGCTTCCAATTGTGTTTTAAAAGTCGTTTCTATTGCTTTTTCTTGTTGCTCAGAGACCACAACAATCCTTTGCTTTATATTTTTCCACCAAGTGACCAATTCATGGATATGATAATAACGTAGCGGACTAAGCGGAACCTGTTTGCCCGAAGCCAAGACCAAAGCTGTCTTATGAATCGCCTCGATTTGATTCAGGTTATCAACTCCTGCCCTTTTGAGCAAGTCGGTAGTTTGGTCGATAGAATTAGCTAGATTTTTCTGCAAATTCTCTTGCGTCAAAGCTCCTTTTTTTATCGGGTCCTGCATCGGCGAAGACTTTGCCATCTCCAAGGCAGCTTGTAGTGCATGGGCATTATCTTTGACTAGCAGCAGCTTTTTGAGTTGATAATCCTTTTGGATTTTATCCAGCAATCGTTGTTGCTTTTCTTGTTCTTGTTCCAGTGCTATTTTTTCTTTCTTAACCTTTCGGTGTAGCTTTTTTTGAGCTTGTGCCAATGCTTCTTTTTCGGCAAATCCGATAGCTGCCAACTCCGCCTCTACACCTACGGCAGTAGCAAAAATTGGATTCTGATGCAGCTCCTTTAGGTATTTTTCATTCAACTGTTGATACGCTTTCGTTTCGCTTTTCATCAATTCAAGAGCCGCTTCATCTTCTATTTTCAAGGTCTCTATCAGTTCTTTTTTTGAAGCTTGTATATCTAATTTTAGCTGTTGCAATACAGCCAGTTCGGACTTTCTGAACAATGCATTGGTAGAGAGACACAATTGTTGATAAAAATCATCCAGATAAATCTTGACCGCCGAATAAGTAGTTTGCTGCTTCTCCAAAAAGACCTCTTCTTGCAGCATCAAATCCATATCCATAGCAACCAATAAAGTATTTTCCCGCTGACTATAACTATTGGCTAGCACCGTTCCCCAAACCAGCACCAATAACAACAATAACCACCAAGTCGTAAAACAACAAACCGCAGATAATCCCGCTGTAGAAAGTAAAAAAACTAACCAGCCAATTTGTCGCTGTTGTTGTAAGTGTGCTACATTTTCTACTACTTGCGTAGATAGTACGATTGCTTTTTCTTGCTGCTTTGCCATCTCTTTTGGCGATTGTGGCAGCTGTTGCAATGCCATTATTTCATCTTCTTCTAGCACAGACACTACCGTAGAGGGCAAATGTCTCAAATGTTGGTCATCCAAACATTGCAGCAAGGTAGAACACCACTCTTGTACTGTTGGGCGTTGGGCGGCATCAAGGTGCCCAGCCACAAAACAGCGGTCAAAAAGTCCCTGAATAGCCTTTGGCAATTGCTTCAAATCGTTGTGCAATGGCGGTACCGCTGCTAGTTGATTTTTTAGGTGTGGGGCATGAACATACAAGCCATGTTCTATTTTCTGTGTCAAATCATTGTAGTGCGACAGCTTGCCTTTGTAGCTTGCCGCAAATGGATGAATCCCCAACAACACTTTGTAACAAACAACCGCCATACTGAATCGATCCCATGCTTGTTGCTGTGTGGGGTCAGTGGTATTTTTTCGATAATATTCTGGAGGGGTATAGTCGGGCGTAGCCACAGGAGCATCAAAAAGCGTTATTCCGTTTTCTACAATTTCGATAGAATCCAAATCTACTAATGCTACCAATCCATCTGGCTGCACCAATACATTATCAGGCTTAAAATCTACCAATATATATTGTTCAAGTGCGTGTATTTGTTGTATGGCTATTGCAATATTATAACACAATTTGAGGCGGAGCGACAATGCTTGAGGAGCATCTCGATGAAACCGATACCAAGTTGTTCGTAGACTTCGGGGCAACTTAGGCGTACAGAGTATTTCCAATTTTTCGCCTGCTGCTTTGGGCATGACCAAACCAACAAATGCTCCATCTTCGTCCGTCAATACCGCTTGCACCCAAACCAACGCCGCACCATCTGCACCAGCAGGCGGGTGTGCTAGCAAGTAGGCTATTTTGTTTTGTTTGGCAATCGTCCGCTTGGGCAAATGATAAATTTTAGCAACACTTCCCATCCATTCCAGAGGGGATTCTATCGCATAAATCTCTCCTTCTCCACCACTCGCAAAGGGTTTGTCTGCCAATTCTAACAATTCTTTGGTTGATTGGATATAGGTATTCATAAAAGAGGGGCTTTTTTTTTAAAAAAATACGGGTACTTTTGCTCCGCTTATTTTCACTCCAATATATTTTTGGCTAAGGGGTACAGTTTATCGACCCATTTGCGATACATTCTGCCCGAAGGGTGCAGTCCATCTGCTGCTAATAAATTAGGCTCTGCCATAGCTTGCCTAGAGATAGGCGTAATGTCTATCCAGATAGCTCCTTTCTGTAGGGTGAGTCGTTTTTTGACGGTATTGAATTTGTCGGTAGCCCGACTAATAGCAGCCTGATCACTTATGCCTACTGGTGTATAACCATAATCAGGAATAGACGCGACTAATACTTTTTGAGGTTCGCCGCCCACCAAACGAATAGATCGCTCCAGCAGTGTATCCAACTCTTGTTCGTACGTTATCAAGCTATTATGGCGATACAAGTTATTGACACCAATTAGGAGCGTCAGCACATCAAAGGTGTCTTTCAAATCTACTTGATTCAACTTATCAATCAAGTTTCCTGTCGTCCAGCCTGTTTGGGCTATAATAGTCGTTTGGCAATGAATATCATCTACTTTCAAACGCTCTTGTAGCTGTATCGGAAATCGATCTTCCGTCGTGACTCGCTCCCCTATCGTATAAGAATCGCCCAGTGCCAAATAAGTATAAATTGGCGTAGCGATAGTCTTGGAGCGCATCGTTGTGGTATTTGCTTTGCTACAGCTAGCTAGCCACCACAAGCCCAATACCCAAAGTAAATTTTTCATAGAAGTTGTTTAGAGCGTGTCTAAGGTTTATCGAAGAAACAAATCTAAGATAACAAAAAAACTAAACACTGCTGAAGCAATCCCGTTGGTGGTAAAAAATGCCAAGTTAACCTTGCTCAAGTCGTTGGGCTTAACCAATGTATGCTGATAAGTCAACAAGCTCAAAAACAGTGCAACACCTACCCAATGATACCACAATACAGGTGCTAAATATGCCGCCCAAACGACTAATCCAGCCGTAATAATGTGCAACGTATTGGAGAGTATCAACGCCCTTCTTTTGCCCAGAGTAGCAGGCACAGAATGTAAGCCCAACGACTTGTCAAAGTCTTCGTCTTGCAAGGCATAAATAATATCAAATCCAGCCACCCAAAACAACACTACAAAAGAATACAACACAGGAATAACACTATCAAACTTGCCTGTAACGGCTACATAAGCACCAATAGGAGCCAATGCCAAACCAACCCCTAACACAAAGTGACACAATGCCGTAAATCGCTTGGTGTAAGAATAACCAAGCACTACCGCCAGCGCAATAGGCGAAAGCAACAAACACAATGGATTGATTAGATAAGTAGTCCCTACAAAAAGTAGGCAATTGATAATAATAAAATACAAGGCACTTTGTGGGCTAATAACTCCTGCGGGGATTTCACGAACGACAGTACGGGGATTTTTGCCATCAATATCTCGGTCGATATAACGATTGAACGCCATAGCGGCACTTCGAGCAAACACCATACACAAAATAACCTTGACTAACAACAACCAATCAACTGTACTGGCAGTCTGGGTGGTTGCCAAAAAAAAGCCAATTAAGGCAAAGGGCAAGGCAAAAATAGTATGGCTAAACTTGATGAGTGACAAGTAATTTTTCATAATAGTTGATACGTTGTAAGAGCGTGTCTAATAAAAATAATCTTCAAAACTAATTAAAAACATTGGGAATGTACACTTTTCAGCTAGCGTTACTTTATTGCAAAGAATAGAAATTAGCGTTGCCTTTGACAAGACCCATTTGCTATTAGATACTAAAAGTTAGACTTCCTACCTTAGCTTTCTATGCCCTTGTCAATGTTAGAGGTTATTACGAAGTTGTTGAGTACAAGACAAAAGTTAAAAATACTTATTCCAAAGGTATTGTTTAGCCTTCAAATAAGGTACTAAGCACTTTAAAAGTGCTTAGTACCTCGTTGATAATAGTTTTTTGTCCTGTACTAAAACGAAGTTGTTTAAAAAAATCTATCAAGTAGGTGGTTGTGAAAAACAAAAAAAAGCCCCATACAAGTAATCTTGTATGGAGCTTTAGATTTAAGCGACTATTACTATTTGAAATAGAGCTCGTTTAGTTTTGTGGAATCACTACTGGTGCAGCATTTCCTTCTATTGGATTGCCATCAGCATCCAACTGAACAACATCCGCTAAGATATTCAATACCGTACTACCTGGAATAGTATTGGCATCAATTGTTACTTGTTTGTTGTTGGATCCTTTTTTGCCTTTAGAGTCAAATTTCACTCTAATCTCGCTACTCGCACCAGGAGCAATAGGCTCTTTTGGCCACTCAGGAACAGTACACCCACAGCTACCTCTTGCATTGTTGATAATCAGTGGATTGGCAGAAGTATTCTTAAATTTAAAAACGTGTTCTACTTTCTCTCCTTCTGTAATCGTACCGAAATCATGCTTGATTTCAGAAAACGCCATAGTAGCAGCATCTTCTGGCTTGATTGTAGGTTGTTGTGGCTGCGTAATCGCGTTGGTAGGCTTGATAGCCGAATTCGGATCTTGTGTATTGATAGAAGTACTTGCATTGTAGTTATTATTGTTAGACAATGCTCTCGTCTGATTAATAACATCGCTATCAACACCCGAAAAAGTAGTGTACGTCAAGTAAGCCAACCACAAAAACATAACGCCCATAGCGCCGATGATCAAATTTTGTTTGTTTTCCATATCAAAGATATAATTGAGTTAAGTTTTAGAAAAAATTAAATGTAGTATTAGAGATTATTAAAGATGTTTAGAAGGTAAGGTATCTAAATCATTTTTCAGCCCAAAAAGTGGAGTTAAACTACTTAGAAACCCTATTAGATTTCAAAAATACATTATTTCTAGTAAGAAATTAATTCTCTTAACGCTTTTTAACCACTCCCATAAGAATTTTTCAATTATGCCGTGGATTTTATATTAAAAAACACCAGCTATTGGTAATAGCTCCTATTGTGAAAATCTCATACCACCACCCCACATACAGTATATAATCATATATACAGAGATGTCTATCTTATCGTTAGTCCTGTCAAATATACATTTACATAGGTGAATAAATAAACAATACGCTCTAATAGTTTCTCAAAAAAATGTACTTTTGCACTCGTTTTAGACTAACATTTTATTTTTAAAAAAAAGTACTACATACAGATTGTATAAGAGTATATCTAAGCCAAAAGAACTACTTAAAAGTTATACCCATTTCTATTCATGGTAATGTTTTATTTAAATCCCCCATTAAATAAAACATTATCTTCATTAATACCGAGGTTATGCGAGTAACATTTGCAGGTAAAAAACACCTCTCCTTACTTGCCTACAACTTCACATAATCTCTAACAGATTGAACTAATTTTTTTTATGATTTTATCTCAACGAATACAACTAATAGTTTCACTCCTATTACTTTTTTTAGCGTCCAATATATCCGCTCAACTCAATACCTCAGGTTATCGAGTTGATCAAACCTCTACGAATGTAGAAGTTTGTCGGGGAGCGACTCTAGGTAACTATACTGTCACCGCAAAAACTTCAACCCTTAATAACTTTCAAATCCAACTCTCTCTACCTCCTGGTATTAGTTATGATTTGGGTTCTGCTACTATCACAAGTAGTCCAGTAGGCTATACCATTACAGAAGTCAATACCAGCAATCTACAACAACCTATCTTAGCGATTAGCAATGGTGGTGTTGCAAGCGCTTTTTGGGGTGTAGGACATCAGGTAAGTTTTTCAGTTGGTCGTTCGGCAGATTGTGCCTCTGTAGCCTACTCTTTAGAAGGTTCTACATTCAAAGATACGATTAGTATTAACTATGAAGATGCTGGCAACAGTCGCTCTGGTATCAACTCCGATACAACCTATGGTGTCTATAATGTAGATTTTGCTTCCCTAAGTGTACTAGCCATTCCTACTATCAGTACGACTATCAATCGGACAGAAACTAGAAATATTACGATTCGACAAGGGGGCAATAGCTGCATACAGCGCTACCAGCACTATGTAGTAGTTGGTAGAGACATTGATAATTATCAACTAAGTTTTGGGGCTACGGCACTCACACCTACTAGTACGGTTGCCAACGGCAGCAATACTGCCGATACGCTATTTTATACCATCAATCTAAACAATGCTCCTTTTGCAGGTGCTGTTGGCAATGGCGACAATTGTTTTGACAACGGCGAAGATATTGTTTTTGGCGAGCGAGTCACTATTTTGGCTTGTGATAATATCACGGTCAGACATCATGCTAGATGGGGTTGCGTTAGCTCAGAAGTATGCCAAGAGGCAGCTCCTCAGACAGGAGCTATTGCATTTATCAATGGTGCTACCAGTTTGACTATTACAGAAATAGGCGGTGCTACGGCACCCGAGCTTTGTGATACCATAGAACACGTGCTTCGTATTAGCAACAATACACCACCTACTGTACCAGCAGGTGGTTCGGCAGCTTATGACGTAGCCGTAATTTTTGGCTTGGGTAGCAATGGCAGCCCTATCGCTACTCCTGACGCCAACACGCTATGGGGTTCGGATAGAAATGATACCCGCTATTGGGGCAATTTCTTGATAGGAACAACGCCAGTTGTTGCTACTGGAATATTGAACCAAAATGGTAATACAAACTTAGGTACTGCGTCGCTACTAATACAAGATATGTTTACGACTGATATAGATGGACCTGGTGGATTGACCGACTTAGATGGAGATGGTTTTTTTGATGATTTGCCTCCTGGCGAATCCTTCGATATCACGTTCAATTATTGGATCAACCCTAGAGAAAATTGTGGAATAGGTCGGGGCGACTATATGATATGGGAGCACAAGTATTTTGATGTCTCATTCAAGGATCAATGCCTCCAACCAAGAGCACCTACTCGTAGAGATTTGGGGTATCGTAATATTATTAGAGACTACCTCAATAGTACTTTTACTAGTCAACCTACCGATGTATTTGATGGTCAACCTTTTACTGTGGGTATTATGCCGCACTTTTATAATAATGGTTACCAGTGTCGAGGCGAAAATATGTTTACAGGTTCAGCGGTCAAGTGGTCGATTAGTTTAGATTTGCCCGCAGGCGTTACTGCCAGTTCGGTTGTATCCAATCTGGATAGCGAATTTTCTTCTTACAATCCCACGATTACGCAAGTAGGCAATACGGTCACCTATACCCTCGATCGTTATGTATATGACACCTTGCACTTTGATTTATCTTTTGACTGTGCAACCTATACCAGCATCTCGCCTACAACGAGTATCCCTTATACCTCTCATTACTTCTGTGGTACTCCTGGCGACACTTGTTTTTATAGAGAAGTTCATTGTGGTTCACTCGATAATATTCTGACGCACTGCCCGACTAATTGTAGCGGTCCTGTTATTTATTCTTTCGACGCAAGTCGGACAACACCTGGGTACACAAACAACACCCAAACAACCTTAGTTACGCTTGACCCAGCCATACACAAAACAAAATTCTACAATCCATTTGACACCATGTTGGTGCAAGCCAGAGCCTATATGAATGATACAGCGGTCAACAATCTATTGCTGACACTCAATATGACTGCGTCTAGTGGTGGTACTGACTTACTGACCTTTGTGGGCGGAGAAGTCCTAATCAACGATGTTTCTGCGGCTAGTGGCTACCGAAGTTTTGTACTCGATGGCATGCCTACCAACCTCACCAATGTGGGCGGGCAAAATTTTGAATACCTTATGGACTTGTCTAGATATGTTGACTCTATGAGTGCCACTTACTTGTATGGTGGCGACGATGGCTCTGTTATCTACAGTCCTGATTCTATTTATGTGCGAGCAAGATTCATTTTAGGTTCCAACTTTGGAACGACCAATCCACACGAAATAACACCATTCAGAGCCAATTTTTCTACCCTAGCTGCCAATGGCAGTGCTATTGTTTGCGATAGCTTAGGTGATTTGGCTCAATACGAACAAGTATCCGTAGGCTGGGGCAATGGCAATGTCCGTACTACTACACATTGTGCGGTAGGATTGGCTCAGATGTATATGACCCATGCTGCCAATACGGGAGATGATCACCCAAATGAATATCGCCCTCCTACACATTGGGATTCTACCAAATTTGTGGTTCCTTCGTATGTCTATTCAGGTACTCGGTTCTCTTGGTCCAATGCTAGTGGTACTGTTTTACCACACCGTATTGATGGCGACACGGTTACTATTTTCAGACCGACTACGGGCTATAGCGACAGAGACAAAAGACAGACCTATTACCCAAGTTTTTTGGCTGGGATTATTGGCAACTGCGAAACACCTGCTTCTCAAACCATACGAGGAATTAACTACTACAAAGATTTTGCCTATCACCCAGACCCTACTGTACACCAGTCACGTGTGCGAACAGCCAATGCAACGGTTCTCTATGTTGCCCCTACTTGGGCAATGCAAGCATTGACTCCGTCAGTAGATGGGGTGCAAGACACTGTACGCTGGGACTACGAATTATGCAACACCAATAGTGCTTCTGATATAGATTTCAATTGGTTTTTCATAGAACCTCAGCCAAATATTCATATTCAAGCCATCTATGACATTACTACAGGTACAGAAGTAAGTCTAAATTATACGATTTCCAACGATTCTACCATTGTAGAGATAGGAGCTATGAATAGCAACACTTGCCGACAATTCCGAATCTATGCTACCTATGACGACTGTTCCAATCAAGCGCTTTCGGTTAACCATGGTTGGAACTGCCAAAGCTATCCAGCAGATTATAGTGCCATAACCAGTAGTTGTTATCGCAACCTAAATCTACTACTAGAACCACGTCCTTCCGAAGTACAGTTGAGTATTATTACCCAACCAGAAGAAGCACAAAACTTGTGTACCGACACCACCTTTGTGGTACAAGTAAGCAATGCTCAATTGGCAGATTTGACAGAACCTACTCTGGAAGTAAGAGGAATAACAGGAGTTGTATTTTCTAGTATTACGGTAGAATATCCTAGTGGCTCAGGCAATATCGAAACATTGACACCTGCATTGACACCTAGTGTAGCTACCATCAACCTGCTTGACCATACTCAAATAGCTGCTAATGAAGGCATAAAAGGTACTGCTAACGCTGCGACACCAGAAGAACGTTTTGTGACCATTCGCATGCAAGTGCAGTTTGTTTGCGATTTTTCGCCCAACTCTTCTTTGTCCTTTGCTGCCAATGGCAATCAACCTTGTGGTACGCCAGCTATTGGCAATGCCGTTAAGACTAAAACGAAAGCCGTTCAAATAAATGGCGCCGTAGCCCCTTACAATGCTTTTACAGGGACTTCTGTTTCGCCAAGTCCTATCAATGTGGAATATTGCAGCAATGCCAGTACTGTCCGAATACAAACTACTATTATTGGTGATACGACTGCCAATAGTGATACAACAGAAGTATTTTTGCCACCTGGAACAACCTACGTACCCAATTCATTCAGTTGTAGTAGTACCTTCTGCCCAACCATGGCTTTTCTGGATACCACCAATGGTAGAGTACGTGTTGTGTTTCCGATTCCGTCTGGTGTGCCTTCTGGCAATACACTAGATTATACCTTCCAGATGGAAGGAACTGCTGGTGGCGGATGTTCCAACAATGAAGAATTGGAAGTCAATAGTTATGTCATAGCAGGGAATATCAACTGCCAAGGCACGCCATGTGGTCCAGTCAAAATCATAACAGGAGAAGCCGAAGAGCAAGTCATTATTGCTAAACCAGACTTGGTATTGAGCAATCTGAATGGTCGTTCGTACCAACTCAATAGCTCGCAAGAATATACCGTGACACAGCAAATAACCAATAATGGACTGGATGTAGCATCTAGTAGCCTAACCATTGATTATTACTGTGTGGATGCGATGGGCAACCCTATTGGTAGCCCAATAGGAAACACAACGGTTACTTCTGCTATTACTAATGGACAAACGCTGTTTGATACTGCTCATTTTTCGGTACCTACGCCTACCCCATGTAGCAACGAGACCGCTCTCTATTCTACAATGGTGCCTAGTGCTTCTCAATGTATTTGCGAAACAACCGCTGCTCGTTTTTCCAATCTATTATTAGCAATTGACTTTGCTAGCTTTGAAGCAAAACTGACGACACCAACTACGGCACAGCTAGACTGGGAAGCAACTATTGATGACAACAATACTACTTTTGAGGTAGAAATGTCGTTGCCTAATAATACCGTTCCTAAGTTCTTTAAAGTAACTACTGTAGCTGCTGACCAAGGTCAAGAAAATTATACCTATACTATACCTAACTTGATTGCTGGTACACACTATTTCCGTATCAAAACAATCGAAGCAGATGGTAGTATTTCCTATAGCTCAACCAAGGCATTGACTGTCATCAAAAAGCAGGCGTTGGTTTCGATTTATCCGAATCCAACCAAAGATGTTGTACAGTTGAGTATTACCGACCTAGCCAACGAAAATGTATCGGTAGAGATATTCAATAGCTTGGGGCAAAAAGTATTGCAGACTTCAACTACAGCTTCTATTACGCCTATTGATGTGAGTCTTCTGGCGAGTGGCAGCTACGTGATGAAAATTACGAGTGAGTCGGTTAGTAGAAATTTCAAATTGATTATTAGCAAATCATAAAACAGAACGTTAGAAATACACACTTTTTAGCTAGCGTCATTTTTGGGGAAAATAGTAAAAGTTAGCCTTGCTTTTAAATAAGACTACTTTGCTGCTAGATACTAGAAATTAGACTTCCGACAATAGCTTGCTATCGTCTTATCTTAGAAGTTGTTTAAAAAGTGTACGTTTCTAAAAAGTAGAAAGGCAAAAGTCATAGAGAAGAGGATAGTAGCAATTGCTACTATCCTCTTTTTTGTGTCAATATCCACTAGTGGTTGTTCCTTTTGGTAGCCATTACTTGCAAAAGACAATATTTTTATGCAGCTTTAAGCACCTCAAATTGAACCTTTGAACGCTTATTTTTATTACCTTGGTATTACAGTCAAAGTCATATAACACCACATAAATTATATAAAACAAACAACACTATGGATTTTCGTAAAGAAAAAGACTCTATTGGGTACGTAGATGTACCTGCTGACAAATATTGGGCAGCTCAAACACAACGCTCTAAAGAAAATTTCAAAATTGGAGGGCAGCAAATGCCTAAAGAAATCATTTCGGCTTTTGCTATTTTGAAGAAAGCTGCTGCAATGACCAACGCTAAATTGGGCGTATTGGACAACGACAAATCTAAACGAATCGGTAGAGTGTGCGATGAAATATTAGCTGGTAAGTTAGATGACCAATTTCCACTGGTCGTGTGGCAAACAGGTTCGGGTACACAATCCAACATGAACGTAAACGAAGTGATTGCGAATAGAGCACACGTACTTGATGGTGGCAAATTGACCGACACCAAAAAGACCATGCACCCAAATGACGATGTCAACAAATCGCAATCTTCTAACGATACTTTTCCGACGGCTATGCACATTGCAGCCTACCAAAAAGTAATGGAGTGCACGATACCAGGTATCGAAAAATTGCGTGATACGCTACAAGCAAAATCCGACCAATACAAAGACGTTGTGAAGATTGGTAGAACCCACTTCATGGACGCAACACCCGTTACGGTTGGACAAGAATTATCTGGTTTTGTTGCTCAACTCAATCACTGTATTAGAGCCATCAAGCATACCTTGGAACACCTTTCCGAATTGGCATTGGGCGGTACAGCCGTAGGAACAGGACTCAATACGCCTGCTGGTTACTCTGAGTTAGTTGCCAAGAATATTGCTGATTTGACTGGTTTGCCATTCGTAACTGCTGCCAACAAGTTTGAAGCATTGGCAGCACATGATGCGATTGTAGAAACACATGGAGCACTCAAAACAGCGGCAGTAGCTTTGATGAAAATCGGTAACGATATTCGTATGTTAGCGTCTGGTCCTCGTTGTGGTATTGGTGAATATATTATTCCTGCCAACGAACCCGGTTCTTCGATTATGCCAGGAAAAGTCAATCCGACTCAATCGGAAGCCTTGACAATGGCAATGGCTCAAGTCATGGGCAATGATGTAGCCATCAATATTGGTGGTGCTACTGGGCATTTTCAGCTCAATGTATTCAAGCCAATGATGATTTTCAATTTCTTGATGTCTGCTCAATTGATTGGAGATGCCTGCCAGAGTTTTGAAGAAAACTGTGCGGCTGGTTTGGAACCAAACCATAAAGTAATCAAAGAAAATCTCAATAACTCGCTGATGCTCGTGACGGCTCTCAATACCAAAATTGGTTATGACAAAGCCTCTGAAATTGCTAAAAAAGCCTACAAAGAAGACAGCACACTCAAGCAAGCTGGTATTGCATTGGGTTACTTGACCGAAGAAGAATTTGATCAGTGGGTTCGCCCCGAAGATATGATTGGAGGATTGAAATAATCTATTTTGATTAGAAATCATTAGCAAAGCTACTAAGAAAACAATGTGTTTTCTTAGTAGCTTTTTTTATTTTATTAAGATTTAATCTAATTAAGCTTTGATATTTAATTTAGATTGTTACTTTTGTGCTATTCTTAACTAGATTAAATACAAATAAGAAAATGAATACGTTCAAAACTCTTGGCGGATTGACACTCGCTACTACTCTATTCTGGACAGCTTGTACCAAAACAACGACTGACCCTAATGCCGAATTGAAAGAAAATGTAATCAGTAACTATTGCGATATTGTAGCAGCGTCTTATACCGATGCTCATAACGAAGCGGTTGCCTTGCAGACGGCTATCAACACACTGGTAGCAACACCTAACCAAGTTAACTTCGATGCTGCTCGTACAGCTTGGAAAGAAAGCCGTGAGCCGTACGGTCAGACAGAAACATACCGCTTTTATGATGGTCCTATTGATGATGCCAATGGTCCTGAAGGTGCATTGAATGCTTGGCCATTAGACGAAAACTATGTTGATTATACTAGAGATGCCGCAGGCACAGGAGTGGTACAATCAGGAATTATTAATGATTCTGCTGCTTATCCAACAATCAATGCAACCGTATTGACGAATGCCAATGAGTTAGGAGGAGAAAAAAATATTAGCATTGGTTATCATGCCATTGAATTTTTGCTTTGGGGACAAGATTACTTAGATGTCAACACCAATGCTGGACAAGGTGGAGACCGTTCGTACACGGATTACACAAGTGCTTCTAGCAATCATGTACGTAGAGGCGAATATATCAAAGCTTGTGCAGAATTATTGGTAGCAGATTTGGCAGTATTGAAATCAGAATGGACGACAGGAGGAAGCTACAGAACGTATTTCGAAGGACTTTCTACTGACGAAGCACTTTCTAAAATACTAACAGGAGCAGCCGTATTGAGTAAGTCGGAGCTAGCTGGAGAACGCATGTTTGTAGCGCTAGAAGCGAATCCAACAGACAATCCTCAAGAGGACGAGCATTCTTGTTTTTCTGACAATACTGACCGTGATATTATCACGAATGCACAAGGTATTTCTAATGTACTAAAAGGACAATACGTCTCTTCTGATGGTGTAACAACAGGTAATGCTAGTTATTCTATATTCACATTGATAGCAACTGTAGATGCCACTCTAGCTAGTGAATTGACAACAATCAACGCTACCACAACCACCAACATCAATGCGATTCCTACACCGTTTGACCGTGCTGTGACTAACGAAAATGTAAATGACAATGGTCCAATCTTGTTGGCTATCAATGCCCTACAAGATCAAGGTGATAAAATTGCAGAAGTGGCTACGGCACTTGGTCTCTCGATTAGTACCGACCTACCAGATTAAAAAAAATACAAATAAGTGATTGCTATTTTGGGTTAAATAGACAAGGTCACGCTCAACACACTATCGAAAGTGTGTTGAGCTTTTTTGGTAAATAAATGATTGAAGTTGTTTTAAAAGTTCTGATGAAATGATTGATAAGTGCTTGGAAATCAAGACGATGCTGCTTTTTAATTTGGTAGCCATAGCTACCATTTTAAAAAGAGCAAAAGTATTTGGTTTTCAATGACTTGTCAAGGAATTATCCAGGACTTTTAAAACAACTTCATTAACAAAAGTTCAAAAAAAATGTTTTATCTAAAAAGTAGCTTGCTATTATTGCTAGTGGTCTCCTTGACCGCTTGTCGCAATGATCGTATTGATTTGCAAGCAGAAGAAGGCGAAGCTTATGCCGGTGGCGGCACGACCGTACAGAACGAATCTCGTAATGCCTTCAGTTTTGCGGCTGCCAATCTCACGGGGAGAGCCTCGCTAGAGTTCACTACGGGCAATTCTTTTTTCAACCAAAGTTGGGTAGCTGCTGTTGCTTCTACCACAGGCCGAGATGGGTTAGGTCCTTTGTTCAATGAAACCTCTTGTGCTAGTTGTCATTTCAAAGATGGAAGAGGACGCACCCCTAATTTTGGAGAAATCCAAGGACATGGAATGCTACTTCGACTCAGTTTGTTTGGACAGGCTGCTGATGGTAGCTCTCTGATAGAACCCACTTACGGCGGACAATTTAACCCCGTAGGGATTCAGGGTGTAGCAGGCGAAGGCGATATAGCCATCACTTACCAAGATGTAGAAGGCAAATACGACGATGGCACTTCTTATTGGCTACGCCACCCCACCTATACACTACAAAATCTAAATTATGGGAGCATTGATCCCAATGTTATCATCTCGCCACGAGTCGCCAACCAAATGGTAGGCTTAGGACTATTGGAGGCGATTGAAGTGGCTGCGATTGAGCAGTGGATAGATGAGCAAGACCTCAGCGGAAACGGAATTTCGGGCAAAGCTAATTATGTCTATGATATTGCCCAAGGCAAAAAAACATTGGGGCGTTTTGGCTGGAAAGCAGGACAGCCCACTGTTCGACAACAAGTAGCCGCTGCTTTTGTGGGAGATATTGGTATTACTTCTTCTCTTTTTCCGAACGAAAACCACACCTCCAACCAACCTGATGCACTCGCTATGCCTAGTGGCAATAACAGCGATGGCTACGAATTAGATGATTTGGTACTTGATAGAGTAACACTATATAGCAGTAATTTAGCTGTCCCCATTCGTAGAGATTGGGACGATGCAGACGTATTGCAAGGCAAGGCATTATTTTTTGATATTGGCTGCCAAGATTGTCACCGCCAAAAATACACAACAGGCACACACCCCGACTTCTCCAACCTATCTAATCAAACAATTTACCCTTATACCGACTTATTGGTACATGATATGGGAGAAGGCTTAGCCGATCAAAGTACTGAATATTCGGCTGGAGCTGGCGAATGGCGAACACCTCCCCTTTGGGGAATTGGATTGATTGAAAACGTCAATGGACATACCGAATTACTACATGATGGACGTGCCAGAAACGTAGCAGAAGCCATTCTTTGGCATGGTGGCGAAGCGGCTACTAGTCAAGAAAAATTCAAATCGCTGGACAACGAAGAACGCCAACAAATTATTAAATTTATACAATCCTTATAATCATGACTACATCTATTATTAGTAACAGCCTCAAAGTGTTATTGCTTTGTTTGGCAATAACACTAGTAGGAAATAGCTGCAAAAAACAGCAAGATTTTGATAAAGAAATCATGCTAAATACCATCGTAGAGGACTACGTTTTGCCAAAATTGACAGCATTGCTCAGTCAAGTCAATGCGCTAGAAAAAGCAGCGGATTCTTTTGTACTAAACCCAACTACCAATACCCTAGAGCAAACCCAACAGACATGGAAGGAAACGATGGAAACTTGGTCGCAAGTAGAAATGCTTTATTTTGGACCTGGAAGAGATAACTATCGCTACCTAAAACTAGATAATACACCTGTTAATACTGTTTCTATTGAGCAATCTATTAGCGGCTCGACTACGATTGATTCTGCTACAATTGCCAATATGAGCTCGTACACCAAAGGATTAGCGACCGTTGAATACTTGCTTTTTTCGATAGCTAATAGCAGTGATTTAGTGGATTTATATACCACCAATACGACGGCTGTACAACGTGCCGATTACTTGACTAGCACCATCAAAAATGCAAAAAAACTCATCGAAGAATTAGTCTCCGAATGGAGTCCAAATGGTGGTAATTATGCCGCTGAGCTCAGTAGCAATACGAGCAATAAAACACTAGGGGGAATTGGTCGCTTTAGCAATGCCATTATTCATATTACACAGACAATGGCTCGCAAAAAAATAGGCAAACCACTCGGAAAAGAAGCTGCTAACGGCAATATCAATACGGAATTGCTCGAAAGCAAATATGCTGATTATTCCTGGGAAATGATTCTCAATAATTTGCGTGGCGTGCAGCAGATTTTTGGTACTAACGACAACAATCGACTCGGTGCTTACTTATCTTCTATTGTAGGCAATGACGAATTAACTAACAATATTGCGACACAAATAACCACGATAGAAGCGGCTATAGTAGCACGCAACAGTAGCTTGAAAATAGACCTAACCAACGATACCGCTGCTGTAGAAGCTATTTATGACCAGCTCAAAGCACTTTATGAAATTTTATCGACCGATATGGCAGTGAGTTTCGAGGTAACTGTTTTGACGAATACAGATGATGGCGATTAGGTGTTTTGAGTTATTTTTTGATTCGTTATGTTGATATAAAAACAAGACCACCAACAGCCGATGTGCTGTTGGTGGTCTTACTATTTTAGATATACTCTGATTTCTCTATATAGTTCATAAGGGCATGTCTAAGCATTTTCTGATTTACTTTTGAAACCTATTGATTTCTTATTGAAAATGTCATCATCATTTGATAGACGTAGTGTTGCTACATCTTCATACGTCACGATATTGATCATATTTTTGTCTCTATCTTCCGATGGAATCGCCGCTAAACGCAAGCTTTGATTTTTGACAATTTCATTGATAATATTGCGTACATCACGGGCATTACCAAAGTATTTATCTCTGTATTCATAGACAAAATCAAGGTACTTATTGAGGTGTAGCTTTGCTTCTTCATTGGCTTCTACTCCCTCCTCTTCCAGCATTTGTAACGCGATTTGGTAGAGTTCTGGCGTATTGTAATCCTCAAATTTTAGAATCTTGTCAAATCTTGAACGCAAGCCTGGATTAGCTTTCAAGAATTTCTCCATATTATCGGGATAACCCGCTGCAAATACAAAGAATTGACCTCTTTGGTCTTCCATTCTTTTCAAGATAGTTTGTATCGCTTCATTGCCAAAATCACCACCACCTGCTAGGCTACCATTGCCGCCTGCTGTCAGTGCATACGCCTCGTCAATAAATAGAACGCCACCCAATGCCTTATCAATTTGTTCCGTTGTTTTGAGTGCCGTCTGACCTACGTAACCAGCTACCAAACCTTGGCGGTCGGTCTCGATCATGTGACCACGCTCCAGAATACCAAGCGATTTGTATATTTTGGTCAATATACGGGCTACGGTCGTTTTGCCCGTACCAGGGTTACCGACAAACACGGTATGCAGATAAAATTTATTGAGTACATTTCGGCTACTTTCTCTGTAGAAACGTACCAATTTGACCATTTCGTTGATTTCTTTCTTGATATTTTGCATACCAATCAAGTGATTCAATTCGTTCATGGCGATACCTAATAGTTTTTCGTCTATTGGCAAATTCGGCAATTTTTTGGGTGTTTTTATTTCGATTTTTTCGATGTCTTCGACAATGACAGTTTCTAATGTTTCCTTGTCGTAATCCTTCGGATTTTCGGCGGACATAATACGCAAACCCAATTCTAGTTTGGCTTGATCGACCAAGTCATAAATAAAACGAGCATTGCCAAATGCTCTATCTCTATTGCGATAAGCTTCTATAATAATATCGTCAATGAGGTGTTGCGCTAAGTTATTTAAGTTTACTTTTTTCTTTTGGCAGGCATATTTCGCAATAGCCGAAAGCTCTTCGGGCAAATAATCGGAGAAGGTAAAGTACAGTTTGAAACGTGATTTCAACCCTGGATTGGACGTTAGGAAGTATTCCATTTCTTTGGGATAGCCAGCTACAATGACTGCCATATCTCCCACGCCATTCGACATTTCTTTGACCAAAATCTCAATGACTTCTCTACCAAAATCTTTGCTATCATCATTGGCTCTAGCCAACGAATAAGCTTCATCTATAAACAAGACACCGCCACGAGCTTTGTCTATAGCTTCCTTCACTTTGGGAGCAGTCTGACCGATGTATTCGCCGACCAAATCAACTCGATCCACTTCGTGTACGTGTCCTTTGGACAGCAAGCCCATACTTTTGTAGAGTTGCCCCATCATCTTAGCAACCGTCGTTTTTCCTGTTCCAGGGTTGCCAATAAACACCGAGTGAATATTGATTTCTTCGTCCTCTTCAAATCCCTTGTCTCTACGCAACTGCAAGAATTGCAAATAGCTCGCATGGTCTCTTACTTGACGCTTGATATCTTCCAACCCAATCAGTGCATCAAGCTTAGACATGACTTCTTCAAAGTCAATTTTTTCGTCCGATGTTTCGTCCAATACCACCGGTTGATATTGGTTGGGCAATACCGTTCCTGCTATTCCTTCTTCATAATCTTCATCAACCGAAAACGGCACAATAGCCAAAAGCTGATCCATAAATATAATCTCAGCGGTGTAGTCGTCTTCCGACCAAGAACCTTTGATATTGGAACCCCAGTGCATCGAAAGTTCAATGGTTTCATCGTCTTTGTCTACATGATGGAGCTTCATGGTTTGTCCTTTCATTTCTCTCGCTCCATTATAGAACTTGACAAATAATTCGCAATACCAACTCTTATCAATTAGTAGATTTTCGAGGTTAAGTTCTACATAAATATAACGAGTTTCTTCCCTAGAGAACATTTTGTAGTAGGTTCGTTCTTCTTTGGGGACACCCTCATAAGGTCCTTCGTACAATTTGAGTGACTTGATGTCAAGATAAGCACTTGGGTCAAAATATTTGTCATTAGCTTCTTCTATGTAGAAATATTTGGTAGCCACTTTGTGTCCATCAATATAAGCCTCCCAGTAGTAGGTTCCTTTTTTCCAGAAAGCCCCCTGTTTTTTGTTGCCCCAGCCTTCTCGAATATAAACAACATTGTCATACTTGCTTACCTTTCGGTCAAACGTCAAATCGCAAAGTTCTTTGCGTCCTTTTTTGAGCGAGTAGCATTTGATATTGATTTGGACATTCCAATCTTCATCATCAAACAGCTTATTGTAGAACGATAGTTCGGCATAGGTATAGGTAGTTTCGTGCCTATCGAATACTTGACGATATTTCTTTTTATTCTCAGCGAGCCATTCTGTAGAAGAATAGACTTTTAGGTCTCTGAATTTGTATTTTACGAAATTAGGATCTAATAATCTTGACATGGATAGTGTTATAGGATTTACGGTAGTTCAACAGGTATTTGTTGGGCAATTCAATTCTACTATTAACCAAAATTGAATTAACCTCTAATATACAACAATTTGTTTAGTTTACTAAAAAAACGGCCATATATAAAATGCCATACAATAGAGGTTATTACGAATAACCTCTAATACCATTAGTTTAGTCCTATTCATTTTAGTTCTAACCCTTTTTATAGTATATTGTTTCAGTCTTAGTTCCCTAAATTACTTTTTATGCTAGAAATTGCTTACTTAACTATTGGATTATTTGTAGGAATGTTGCTTGGTTGGCTTATCGCCAAATTGCTCCAAAAAAATACGCCTGTCACACCTCCTAATGATGTTCCCAAACTATTGTACGACAAAACAATCGAGCAGGTACAGAAGCTAGAAAACACCATCGAAAACAAAGAATTTGAACTCAATGATTTGCGTCAAGCATTGGGCAGTCAAGAACAATTGGTGGAAAACCAAAAAGAAAAAATCAATCAGAAAGAATCTGAATTGATTGCTGTACAAGAGCGTTTGCGATTGGAATTTGAGCATACTGCCAATCAATTGCTAGAAGAAAAAAGCGAAAAATTTACGGCTCAAAATCAAAAAAACATAGATGCTATTTTAGCTCCTTTGCAGGAAAAAATCAAAGATTTTTCGGGAAAAATAGAGCAGTATTATGGCGATGAAACCAAAGAGCGTAGTACGCTACAAGAACAAATACGCCAACTCACTTCACTCAACCAAGTGATGACAACTGAAGCTCAAAACTTGACTAAAGCACTCAAAGGCGAAGCCAAAACGCAAGGTAATTGGGGCGAGCTGCTATTGGAGCGAATATTGGAAAAATCAGGGCTGCGCAAAAATCAAGAATATTTCACCCAAAGCCATTTCCAAACAGAAGGCGGACGACATCAGTACCCTGATTTGATTATCCATTTGCCCAACCAACGACACATTGTTATTGATTCCAAAATGAGCCTAACCGCTTACGAGCGGTTCAGTTCTGCGACCGAGGATTCTGCCAAACAAAAGGCACTCAAAGAGCATTTGCAATCTGTCAAAAAGCACGTAGAAGAGCTTTCTGTCAAAAAATATCAACAAATTTATGAGCTGAACAGCCTTGATTTTGTGTTGATGTTTGTACCATTAGAATCGGCTTTTGTAGCGGGTATGCAAGGCGACCACCAGCTTTTTTACAAAGCATTTGAGAAGAACGTAATTATTGTTAGTCCGATGACGCTACTCGCTACCGTTCGTGTCATTTCTAATATTTGGCAACAAGAAAACCAAAATAAATTTGCTCAAGAAATAGCTCGACAAGGCGGTTTGATGTATGACAAATTTGCCAATTTTGTACATGATTTGGAGCTGGTCGGCAAGCGTATGACCACCCTACAAAATAGCTATGATGATGCCATGAAAAAACTCTACTTGGGCAAAGGAAACTTGATAGACCGTGCCGAAAAGATGAAAGAAATGGGCATCAATAATACCAAGTCACTGCCTGAAAAATATTTAGAAGAGTAGCGGTTTGATGGTCGGAAGTTTCAAGTCCATAGTCGGAAGTTTTTTTCCTCTTGAAATTTAAATCCAAAACTTCCGACTTCCGACAATAGTTAATTTTTTATTACTGTATTCCTTTCATTCAACTTATTGGTCTGTTTTGCATTGATATTATTAAACAAAAACAATATGAGAAAGCACGGAATTATATTATTTGATGGGGTTTGTAATGTCTGCAATGGCTATGTACAATTTGTGATAGAAAGAGACCCCAAAGGCTATTTTCAGTTTGCTTCTTTGCAGTCGGAAGCAGGGCAAGCGCTGCTGCAAGAATATAATCTACCAACCGATACGATGGATACCATTGTGTTGATTGACGAAGGCAAAGCCTATACGCATTCGAGCGTTCCACTTCGAGTGGCAGGCAAACTTTCGGGGGCGTGGAAACTCGGCAAAGGATTATTGATTGTACCACCTTCTGTACGCAATGCAGTCTATCGTTTTGTTGCCAAAAATCGCTACAAGTGGTTTGGCAAACAAGAAAGCTGTATGTTGCCTACTCCTGCTATTCGACAACGATTCATATAGACATTCTAAACCAGAATATAGGTACTATAAAAATAGGCAAGAACAGATATACTGTTCTTGCCTATTACTTTTTTTTAGTAGTTCTGAATTTTACTAAAATCCAATTCCTTTAGCATCTTTCTTAACCCCTTGATCCATCAAATCAAAGTCTTTAAAATCTTCAATCGTCACGGTTCTGACCATCTCAGGCGTGCGTTTCTCACTTGCCATATCAGCCAAACGCAAGTGTTGACGACGGGTTATTTCTTGTACTACTTTGCGTATCGAACGAGCATTACCAAAGTATTGGTGCTTGTGTTCGAGCATCTGAATAATGTATTCTTGAAGATGCTGCAAAGCCTCCTTGTCGAGGTAGAGATTTTCTGTCTCAAACATAGCTTGAGCTATTTCGACCAACTCATCGGCACTATAATCGGGGAACTCCAGTTTGCGATCAAAACGAGAAAGCAACCCTGGATTCATCTCCAAAAACTTTTTCATTTCATCGGGGTAGCCTGCGGCAATTACGATAAATTCGCCACGTTGGTCTTCCATGCGTTTGAGCAAAGTATCGACTGCTTCTTTGCCAAAATCATTGGCACCACCTTGCGTCAGTACATAAGCTTCGTCGATAAATAAACCACCGCCCATGGCACTATCAATCATTTCGGCGGTTTTGATAGCCGTCTGTCCAGTATAACCTGCCACTAGACCTTTGCGGTCAGTTTCTACCAAATGTCCACGCTCCAAGATACCGAGTGCTTTATATATTTTGACAATAATTCGAGCGACCGTAGTTTTACCTGTTCCGGGGTTGCCTGTAAACACCGTGTGCATCGAAAAAGCTTTTTTGACATCTCTGCCAATTTCGGTGTAGTAGCTTACCAACTTCGCCATTTCGGCTACATCTCGTTTCACTTCGTCGAGACCAATCAACTCATGCAGCTCCTTGAGTGCTTCGCCAAGTGCTGCATTATCTACCGGCATCGTCACATTGCGTGCATCGGTTACACCAAATGCTTTTTCTACATCTTCTAGTTCTATCATAGAAAGTTCGTCTCCTTCTAGCGTATCAAAATTCTCTGATTTCATGAGGCGAAGAGCCATATTTTGTTTGCACTCTTCAATGATACCATTGATAAAACGAGCATTCCCAAAATTTTCATCTCTACCTCTATATACTTCTACTACTTTTTTGTGTAGCAATGCCGCAGCTGGCTCACTAAGTTTGACATCTCTTTTTTCGGCAGAATAACTAACTATTTCCATCAACTCATTTGGCACATAATCAGGAAAATGAATGTGATTGGTAATCCTCGAACTCATACCGGGATTGGAAGTCAAAAACGACTGCATTTCTTTGGGATAACCAGCAAAAACAATGGCAAGATCGCCCTTGCCATCTGACATTTCTTTGAGCAATACTTCGATTACTTCATTGCCAAAATCTTTGCCATCGTCTCCTCTATTGGAGAGTGCGTACGCTTCATCTACGAACAAGATTCCACCTCTTGCCTTTTCGATGGCTTTTTTTACTTTTGGGGCCGTTTGCCCAATATATTCTCCGACCAAATCCACACGTCCTACTTCGTGTACATCTCCTTTGGAGAGCAATCCGAGGCTTCTGTAAATCTGTCCGAGCATCTTGGCTACGGTGGTTTTTCCAGTACCGGGGTTGCCCAAAAATGCGGTGTGCAAATTGAAGGTATTGTCTTCCTTAAATCCTTTTTCTTTTCTTACTTTCAGAAATTTGAGATAAGTCGCTAACTCATCTATTTGTTTCTTGACGGACTCTAGTCCAATCAGCGAATTGAGATCCTGAGTAGCCTCTTCAAACGTCATATCTTCCTTGATACCTGTTGCGGCTTTCACATCTTGGAGCGAACGACGATGCACCGCAAAAGAGATGCCTTCTTCCATTGGTTCGTCCTCCAAAGTTACCTTGAACGGAATAACCGCAATGAGCTGATTCATGAACGTAACTTCGCAGGTATAATCATCTTCAAACCAATATTTACCTTGTTTGGCACCATAGCCAGCATCAAAGTTTAGCTTATTTTCAGTCGTCGGATTTATTTCCCTGAAGTACTCTACAAAAGCTTTGTGTTGCCCCAAATCATTGTAAAAATTAAACTTGAAATCTAGTGGCAAAAGCTTTGCTTTCGACTTCATTTCCAAAATCATCTCTACATTGATATAACGTACAGTATCTTTATTGAACCCCTGCAAGTATTTGCGTTGGTCAGGAGCGACCACTGTGCCACTTGACTCAAACAAGCGAACACTTTCTATATTGAAATACGGGTTTTCTTCGGCAGTCACTGCTCCTTCTTGTATGACATAGAAGTAGGTAGATTGCACGAAAGTGTCATTGATATAAGCGTCCCAACGGAACTTGCCTTCATACCAAAAACCTCCTGCATCGGCAGTACCCCAACCTTCTTGTATCTTGATTATATTTTGGTCTTTGAGTATGGTGCGCTCTTTTTCTAGCTCACAAACCTGCTTATTGTTAGCCGTATCAATGCAAATCATTTTGACTTTGCATTGCCAATCTCTTTCATCAAAAAGCTTATTGTAGAAGGCTAATTCTCCATAAATATAACGACATTCCGATTTGTCAAATACTCTACGATAGGTTTTGACATTTTTATAAAAATTTTCGATAGAACCGAAAACTTTCATTCCCATAAACTTATAATTACCGCCTATTGCGTTTTTATCTTCCATGTTTTTTTTCTTTGTGTGGTTCTAGTTAGTGACTTAGAAATTTATGCTATCATAACTACTACTTCCGCCTGTTTATTTCCCTCAGGCTATTCCAATAATCTAAGTTAGGGTTTTTGACCAAAAAAAAGATTATCCTAGCCCTGTTTATTTCAATTCCGATAGCGGAATATCAACAATCCAAAGCTTATTGCCGAGTGCGTCATACAATTCTAGTCGGCATTTTCTATTGTTCTCATTACCAAACAAATGTACCTTCCCAAAGTTCGGCTGCAAGATGACTTTGTCTTGTCGAACGGCAGAAACACGAGCATAAGCAGGATTGATAAACGAGGTGAGTGGCGAGGTGGTCATTTCATAAATCGGGTAGCTATTTTTGCGGTTTAGTTTCATCAACTCGCCGTAATGTCGGTCGCCACTAATGATAATCACACCGCTTATTTTTTCTCGCTCCAAGAAGGTATAAAACGAATCTCTAGAGTCGGCATAATCGCCCATATCTTCCCCTAGCCCATCGCTAATAATTTGCGTTCCTGTGAGTATAAATTTAAAATTAGCAGTCGAGGCTTTTAGCTTTTCTTCCAACCATTGGGTTTGAGCATCGCCCCAGAGCGTTTTGCCATCTTCGGCATGAAAACGACCATCGACCATAAAAAAATCGGCATCGCCGTGCGAGAAATGATTAAAAACACCCGCCACACTGTCCGTACCATAAGACGGGTTTGCCCAATAGCTTTCAAAAATATCCAACGAATTGTACTTTCCGCTATAATTTGCACCGCTGTTGTTGGGTCCATAATCATGGTCGTCCCAAATGGCATATTGTGGGCAACTCGTCAAAAAATTGATAATCCGAGGATTGAGCCGAGCTTCCATATTTTTTTTGTGCATTTTCTTTTTGGTCTTCCATTGCCCTGACCAATAATAGACATTATCACCTAGCCAGACCATAAAATCCTTGTCATGACGTGTCATCGTCTCAAAGATACGTTCTCTTTTTTTATTGAAAAACAAGGGCGGCATCGGTACTTTCATAGCACAAGAACCCACCAAAAAACTAATATCTCGACCTAAACTGTTGTTCTTTTTTTTGCGCAACACACCACTGATCAAGATGTATTTTTTGTTAGCTAAGGTGCTTTGCAATATTTCTTTGACCTCATAATCAGTCTGTTCAGTAAAGTAGGCATAGACTTCTTCGTTGAAGTTTGGCAACCAATTTTGGTAAGGTGTTTTGTAGGCATCGGCAGCTGCTGCCAACCAAAAATGTTGCGTACTATCGGTAAAATGCCCATACATAGGCCCCGATACTATTTCCAATATTTCATCTTCTTGTGCTTGTAGCCTATTGCTACAAAATAGTGCCATTAACAAACCGAATACAAAGCATAATTTAGTCATAGTATTGTTTAATTTTTGGATAGCTAAACCCAAAAATAGCTAACTTTGTTAGCTATTTGATAAAATGCACTAAATTTGTAGCCTTATCAAAATCTGTTAGTGTATTTTAAAAGAAGATTGCATAACTTTGAGCTTGATACTTTGGACTTCCGATTGGAGCGTTGATACTCAAAAAAAATAAAAAAAGAACATGCAAATAGCCGTCAATTTTTCAGGTTCAGAACTAGATAGATTATATCTTACTTATGTACAGAACCCTGTCAATTACCAAAAAATAAAAACTACCATCATAGGAGCAGATGCCAAAACTAGCTATAAGCAGATTCGCAAAAGTGGCTTCTTTTTCTTTGGAGCAGTTACTTTTATTATTGCCGTTAGTTCTTCTTTTTCGATGATAGCCGAACACTGGGATAGCTTTGTTGCCCTCTGGATGATTTGGGGAATTACATTCGTACTATTTTGCATTTGGTTAGTATTGCTCTATAAGAACACCACGATTATTTATAATAAAAACCATGCTTTTTTTGAGCAATTTGAAGCAACTACTCAACAAAGCAACTCGCTACTAGAGTTCCAAAATAACTGGAAACCAACCACTTAGACTACATTCAAAATTAACAACACCAAAAATTAAGTTTTTATTTGGATTTAATACAAATAAGGATTACTTTTGTCGCATCAAGTTATTTATATCTAATCTAATTAAACATAACGCACAAATTAATGAAAATTTCAAACAATCTATTCTTAGGGGCAATGGTTGCTTTATTAGCTTTTTCTTCTTGCGACAAGGCAAAAGATGACACGTACGATATACCTACTACGTACAACTTTGACAATGTTGATTACAGTGGTCAAACACAGCGATTGGATATGTTATCTGAAATATCGGCTTACGCTAAGTCAACTAATGTAGCTAATGCAACTGCATTGGACGCTGTCAAGTTGAAGGATATGTATGCCAATACCAATGCTCAATTTAGTGATGCTACATTGAGTGCATCGACCAAGACGATCAAAGATAAAATGGTAAGTAGTACACAAAGCACCTTTGATACATACATAGATGCGTTGGCTACTGCCAGCCAATCAACGGCTGCAACAGCAGCTAATGGTACTGCTGGAATCATTACCAACAATGATAATAGCAAAAGTTATTTGCTTAATGCCAATGGAGTAGAATTGGCTCAAGTTCTTGAGAAAGGAATTATGGGTGCTTGTTTTTACTACCAAGGTACTGCTGTTTATTTGGGCTCAGGCAAAATAGATGTGGACAATGAAGCAATCGTAGATGGTCAAGGTACTTCTATGGAACACCATTGGGACGAAGCATTTGGATACTTTGGTGTACCTACCGACTTCCCAACTAATACGACCGATCTACGTTTTTGGGGAAAATATACCAACCTGCACGAAACAGTTTATCCGCTCAACGACAAGATAATGGATGCTTTCTTGAAAGGTCGTGCCGCTATCAGCAACGATGATATGGACGCTAGAGATGAGGCGATTGCTACTATTCGCAAAAACTGGGAATTGGTAGTAGCTGCTTCTGCTATTCATTATATCAACGAGGCTATCAACAGCAGCGATGCAGCAGTTGATCACCATTCTTTGTCAGAAGCATTTGGTTTCTTGATGGGATTGAAATATGGTGTCGGTACGTTGACTGTGGCTAATGTAGAAAGCCTTTTGACGGATACTTTTGGTAGCAATGATCCATTGCAAGTTAACTTGTATAATGTGACTAACGCCAAATTGGAAACTGCCAAAACAACTCTTGTAGGTCTATTGACGGACTTGAGTGCCGAAAAAGATAATCTATAAAACCGATTTTTATTTTGATGATGTGAATAATCATTATAGTGGGGAGTGGCAATAGCTTCTCCCCTTTTTTATTAGCTATTTTCAATCCTAACTATGTTACTTAATAAATGTATTCCTTTTCTGTTGTTTGTGGTTGTGTGTACACAAATGGCTTGTAACACAAGTGATAAAGATGTTTGTGCTACCGACTTTGACCAATTGGCGATGTTGGAGCATTATGGCAATGATATTATTGTGCCTGCTTATGAGCAATGGTCTGCTAATGGTACTGCTCTACAAACGGCTACTACTGCTTTTGATAGCAGTCCTACGATTGGTACACTAGAAGACCTGAAAACGGCTTTTGTTTCCAATCGCCTAATGTGGCAGGAAGTAGCGCTATTTGATTTTGGTCCTGCCGAAACAGAAAATGTAGTTGCCCAAATTGATAATTATCCTGTATTTGTCAGTCGCCTAGAAAGTGCCTTAGATTCTCCGTTGACGCTGGCGACTTTGCAGCTTGATTATTACTCTTTCACACGTGGTTTTGCTGCCGTTGATTATTTGCTTTATGGTATTGGGGCTACGCCCAATGATGTATTGGCAAAATATACCACCGATGCACAAGCTACTGCTCGCCTTACTTATTTGAAGTTATTGGTCGAGCACATCAACTACTATTGTCAAGCACTAAAACAACAATGGACGGCTAGCAATACGGGTTACTTGACAACCTTCACCACTACGGAAGGTGTTGCCAACGGCAGCCCTACTAGCAATCTTATCAATGGATTGAATAAGAATTATGAACGTATCAAAAATATGAAAGTAGGCGTGCCTATCGGTGCCAAAACTGGCTACATCACCAACGAAACCAATGTAGAAGCGTTGTATAGTGGTCTTTCTCTGGATTTGATTATCGCTGCTTTGCGTACAAGCAAGCTGGTTTTTGAAGGAGATGCAGGTTTAGGACTGGACGATTATTTGGCGAAAGCCGATGCCAAAAGAGATGACCAACCTCTACAAACCATTATTAGCAATCAGTATCAACAAACGATTGATTTGTTTAGTGCTATTGCCCCAGCTAGCTGGAAAAATGCGGTGCTCAATAACAGCACGGCGACACAAGCGGCTTATGCCTCCGCTCAAAATCAAGTGGTTTTTCTCAAAACAGACTTACCTTCGGCTCTTTGTGTGAGCATCGTTTATATTGACAATGTCAATGATGGTGATTAAGAAATACGACTAACCTTCAAGAGATAAGGCAGTTCTGTATGATACAGAACTGCCTTATTTTTTTGATTGCAAATCACTTCATTAGGAAGTTTAAGTAGCCGTGCAAAAATAATGATGCAAAATGATGCAGGGAATTTTTAGTTCAGACGAGTCAAAAAACGTAGTGATAGTGGTGCTATCACGAGGCTTTTTGGCGAAGTATGGGC
>CAKZQC010000050.1 GCA_937139495.1 uncultured Saprospiraceae bacterium
CCTTTAGTTCTTGGTCTTGTTGTACGATATTATCTACGCTGTTGCGCAATAATTTTTTGTAATATTTCCGTGCTGTTGTGTAGTCTTTTTGATGCTGCACCAATGCCGTAATCATAGTCATTAGGCGATAATTTTGTGGCTTGGCTTGTAGTGCTTTTTTGTAGAGTTCGATTCCTGCTGCTACTCGCCCAAACACATCAATATACAATTCGCCCAAGTTACCCAAAAGATAAGGGTTTTCGTTATCAATCAACAATCCTCGTTTGTAGGCAGCCTCTGCTTCGTTGTATTTTTGTTCCATATTCCAGAGGTAACAGCCCCAACTATTCCAGACTCTAGCATCGTTTGGTTGTATGCGTAGCAATTCCAGCAGTAGCGTTTTTGCTTCCTGCATATAGTCGCCTTGTAGCTCAATACAGACCCTAGCAATATTCCGTTTGTATTCCCAATTGTCAGGCTTGATGACTAGCGCTTGATGATAAAATTGATACGATTTTTCGTACTCGTTGAGTGATTCAAATTCGTAGCCCAAATTAATCAAAGCGCTCGTTTCTTTAGGGTTGATAGACAAAACACGTTCATAACAAGCTAACACTTCTTCCGACACCTCGTCGGGGTTTGACAGGGTGGTACTACCTGAAGTCTGCAATAAATGAGCAAGATAAAACAAGGTTTGTTCGTGATTTGGATTTGCCGCCAAGGCAATCCGATAATATTGTTCTGCCAAATCTAAATGCTGCTTGAATACGTATTGTAATATTCTACCCAAGTCCGAGTAACGCAAACTGTAATGTCGATTGCGTTCCAGCAAGGGCTGGTATTGAGCCCGAGCATTCTCATGCTGCTTGAGCAGTTGACGAACAGCAGGCTTATAGGTTCTGTAGAATTGGAGCTGATGAAACACCTTAAAGCTATCTTCCCAACTTCGCATTTTGCGTTCGCCATAGAGCGTCAGTAGTGTATTATAGACACTATCTTTGATGGTGTTATCTGGATATAGATAGGCAATCAGCACTAACTCTCTACACAGTACTTGGTGGGCACTTTTGTTATTTTTGATGAGTTCCAATGCCAATTCGACACTACTTTGATCATCACTGAGTAGTAATCGAGATAAATTTTCGAGTTCCTGTAAGGTCAACCTCATACGATTCTATTTAATTGAAAATGTTCTCTAGTATCTTCCAATAAGTTGTAATATCTAAAATTCAGGGTTACATTATTGGAAGCAATACTCGTAACGCTTACCGTCTTGACTACTCCTCTATCCATTACCAAATCGTACGCAGGATTATTGTCTCCTGTTTTGAGATGAAATTTCAGAATACTTCGATAAGTTCTTCTGGCATGACTAAAAAGCCATTCTTGAAACCACTCTTTTCTTTTTTGCTGCCACTCCAAAGGATAAAGCGTAGCCGACGACCAAATGTGTGCTTGGTCGTGATCCAGTTCTTTCAAAAACCGCTCTTTTTTATCCCATCTAAATTCCCACAAACGACCACTATCCAACACCACCAATGTAAAAGGTTGTATTCCTGTCAAGTCATATTCTTCAAAAAAAGTAACCATATTTATTGCCTTCAAGGCATCTAAAACCACGATACCTCGACTCTTACCCTTGGAGGGTTCGTGTGGCAAATGATCAAAAGCACCGTTCAGCAAACTTACGATTCTAGTATTGGTGGTCATGCCTATCCAAGTACCTCCGCTTGGCGGGTCTTCTGGATGAACAAGCTCCGTTGTTTTTATCAGTGTATGAGCAGCACGTGCTGGACTTTCGTCTCGGTTGTGTGTCCACAAAAAATTTTTGTTGGCAAGTGGTACATAAGTTAGCGTACACATAAAGTTATAAATCTATTGAGATAATCTCTAATAATACAAAAAATAGAGACACCTCTTAGGAAATGCCTCTATTAAAGGTTATGTAGGTAAATTTCGTATGGCGAAGAAAATATCTTTTTCCGATTAGCGGCTTCAAATGCTCACGTAGTAGCTATGGCTACTACGTTGTACTTTGAAACCACTAAACAAAAAAATCTATCTATTCACCTCTATACAAACTCTACCTGCATAACCTTTATTAGTTAATACTTTTATTGCAAAGTTGTTTAGCAATCAGTTATTGCTTGATCAGCTGTTTAGTTTTTGACCAACCATCTGCGGTACTCAACTCGATAGTATAAACGCCTCTCGGCATACTACCCAAATCAGCAGAAAGTACTTGTACACCTTGCTGTACGGTGTAACTTCGTGTCAATACGGTCTGCCCCAATACATCTACTATCTTCAAATCTACTACCTGATCGGCTGCTGCCGAAAATTTGATATTGACTTGATTGGTAGTTGGGTTGGGGAGATACTCAATACGCCCATTTTGCCTTTGGTATCGCCACAAGGAATCGACAAATATACGTAATCGGAATAACGAACACCACCACCGTTTTCTACGATTGCCAAACGGTAATAATAACCCGCTTGGTAGGTTTTGCTATCTTTCCATTCATAATTTTGTAGCACTCTTGATGTTCCTACGGATTTGACTTTCGTCAATACTTCAAAAGCAATACCGTTGGTACTACGCTGCACTTCAAAATAAGCAATATTGTCTTCTGCTTGTGTTTGCCAATTGAGTTGTGCAGCACAGTCATCGGTCAAGACACGTCCTGTAAAGTAGTTCATATCTATCGGCAAAATAATTTCGCTGATAAAACGCTCGGAGTATTCCCAGGCACATTGTCTGGGTGCTGCTGCTGGTGTTGTAGATAAATTGACACAATCATTGATGGTGAGTTGATAGCTCGATATTATTTCTTCACCTGAAGTAAACAGCTCATCTACGCCCAAATCTGGTCCGTCAAAAAACAAGGTATCGCCTGTGGCATTAAGTAGCCCATTGGTAGCACCCGAAAAAGTCATTCCAGAAGGTGGATTAAGTGCCACATAAAAGGCGGTCAATACACCATTGCCACCATTGGTTACCCTTATTTGTTGGGTATAAGTAGCTCCTAGCGTCGTATTGATATTCACATTATTGACATTGCTAAAACTCAAATCTGGATAGCTAATGTTATAATCTGGCGTACTGTGTGCTGGTTCTGTCGTCCCATCGTGATAATAGGTGTAGGTATTTCGGAATCCTCCACCTGCCTCAAAATGCGTAATCGCTTCGCAATTGGCATGCACTCTAAACGAAAAATTGATGGTGCCGCCTACCGCCGTCAAGTTTTTGAACGTAAAAGTTGGCTTATTGGGTGTACTCTGTCCTGCCATTAAAGTGACATTGAAACCACTAAACTCACGGAGACTCCCCGGCACAAAAAAGACACCTGCGGGCAATTGTGCCACCAAACTATCTGTTGCCATGTCCACACCACTTACGTTGTTCATTATCACTCGTATAGTATCTTCTTCTTGACATACATTGACAGTAATATTGCCAGTACTGGCGGTACTCCATGTCAGCTGTGCCGTTAGTTGATGAGCGCTCATCAATAATCCTACTAGCAGTAGCGATAAAAAATATTGTAAAGTTTATTTGCATTCATTTATTTATTTTTTATATTTAAATTTTGTAGGTTTCCCTGGGAGTGATTTTCAAAAAATGGAGTTAAATACGTGTCTAAAATTATAGTTATGGTCTTTAATGGCTGCAATTTGTCTAACGTCCCCTTTTTTGCTCGATTGTCAATAAATTTCATGTAGATAGGTGGACAAAAACTACCTCTTGTGCGGTATAGCTATTGATTCTCCAAACCACTTTATTGCAACAATGTCAAGATAAGCGGAAGCATGTTATTTAATTTGGGGGGATTGGCTTCTATTTTTGTTGTTACTTGAATGCCATTGATTAGAACAAATAGAAAATGACTAATCGTTGGTAAATCTTTGTGGGCAGAAATCGTTCCTGCGGCCACACCTTTTTGCAAATACTTGGTCAATAACTGTTCAAATTGTATTTGATTTTGCAGCATCACGCCTTTCATTTCTTCATCATTAGGAAGTAGTTCAGTTGTCGTATTGACGATAAAACAGCCTTTGCAATCTTCACTATTTAGAGCATTTTGAATCATATATCGAAAGAGTTCTTCTAGTCCTTCCAATACATCATCTTGTGCTGCTAGCAATTCATCTACTACTGCTCGACCATTAGCTTGATAAGCCATCAAAGCAGCAACAAATAGTGCTTTTTTATTGCCATATGTGGCATACAAACTAGCCCTATTGATACCTAAACCTTTGACCAAATCTTGTATAGAGGTAGCATGATAGCCCTTTTCCCAAAAAATATCAACGGCTTTTTGGAGGACTGCTTTTTCATCAAATTGCTTTAGTTTTGGCATATCATACTGTTATTCGTATAGGAAGCTGTTCAAAAAAAATTGCGAGTTGAGAATTACTCAACTCACAAAATTATAAATAAGTCTATTAGATATTACTACAATAAATACTATGCAATTGTTTAGACATTCGCAAAATATAAACAACTAATAATCAGTACTCTACGGATTGGTTGACCATAAAGAAGCAGCCGTAAGCATCGCTCTTCTTGGCAATTTAAGTATAGTAGCTATCAACTGACCAAAATCCTCTGGTTGCAATACTTTATCTGGATTTCCGTCTGTCAAATCCAAGTCTTTTGCCATATCAGAAGCAATGGTACTTGGTGTAAGCGTGCAAACTCTAATATTCTCTTTGCGTACTTCTTTCATCAAGGATTCCGAGAAGCCAATGACCCCAAACTTAGAAGCTGAATAAGCCGAAATGGTAGCATTGCCATTCAGTCCAGCAGTAGAAGATACATTAAATATATCGCCCTCTTTGTTGCCCAATAGGATAGGTAATACTTCTTTGGTCATATAATATGTCCCCAACAAATTGGTTTGTATAATGCGCTCCCACTCGCTCACTTCCATATCCATAATAGACCCAAAACTAGCAATACCCGCATTGTTGACCAAAATATCAATCGTCTTTACTTTACTTTTGATTGTCTGAACGGCTTTCTTTACTTCTTCGTAATTGCCAATATCAAAGGCTACATAGTGTGCCGCCACGCCTAATTTTTCTATTTCTTGGGCTGCTGCTTGGAGTTTTGTTTCATTACGTCCCGTAATCACAATATCAATTCCTTCGGCTGCTAATGCCAGTGCCGTTGCCTTGCCTAGTCCTCGGTTTCCCCCTGTGATAAGTGCAATTTTTCCTTTCAAGTTGTTCATTTTTTTATTCGTTTTTTTATGGTGAAATAGTTGATTTCGTATTTTACTCTACTAACAAGCACTTTCCAAAAATGATGCTAGCTAAAAAGTGTACGGTTTTATAATTATTTTTAGTTTATTTGCTTGTCTTTTGAGCTCGAACCATGCGAGGTTTCCCCAAAAAATCCTCCGCCAAACTAGCCTTTGTATAAGCTTGATCAGTTGCTAACAATTCGAGTACCTCCGCTCCAAAATGTTCATTTATTTCAAAGTAAAGCCACCCTTTATCGGCAAGATTCTTTGCTGCAAAGTTGGCAATCGTTCTATAAAAAACAAGTGGATCTTCCTCCGCCACAAACAGTGCTAATTCTGGTTCGTATTCCAATACGTGGTCAGGCATTAGCTTTTTTTCGGAAGGTGGAATATAGGGCGGATTACTCACCACAATATCAAATGCAGGCAAACCCTCCCACTTACTTTCGTCTCGTATATCCAGCAGCGAAAACATTACTTTTGTTGCCTGTTTTTGATTATTTTTGGTGGCTATTGCTAAAGCTGTTTCCGATACATCTATTCCCCGAATCGTAGTCTGAGGCATATTTTTTTGGAGGCTAATGGCTATGCAGCCGCTTCCTGTCCCGATGTCCAATATTTTGGCTTGGGGCAATCTATTTTCTTGAATAATCCACTGCACCAGCTCTTCCGTTTCTACTCTGGGTATGAGTGTGTCAGGTGTCACTTCAAACTTATAGCCATAAAAATCGGCTTCGCCCACTACATATTGCCATGGTTTTTTGTGTAGCAATTCGATCGTCATTTGAGCTAATTTCTGCTGTTGAGCTTCACTCAACAACATCGTTCTGAGCTGCTTTTGTGTCAATTGCAAGCCATCTTCTAGTACAAATTGAGCAATATTCTGTGCCTCTCTAGTTTCATAAACAGCCGTCAGTGCAGCAGTGAGTTCCGCTAGTGGATTGGTTGCTGGTTTCATCTTATTGTTTTACAATTTTTAGTTCTACTCTCCTATTGGCTTGTTGCTCGGCAGGATTTGTTGTTTCTGGATAAAGCATTTGCCAATTGCCGTAGCCTTGGTAGCTAATTTGACTTTCGTCAACGCCTTGACTCAACAAATAATTATAAACTGATTTGGCTCTATTTTGCGAAAGCAAAAAGGAACTCGACCCCTCTTCAACCATTGCCTGATTGGGCTTATTGATGTGTCCACCAAGCTCTACTTTGAGATCTTCGTTTTGTTTTAGAAATGTGACAATATCTGTCAATGTTTTTTCTGAATTGGGCAACAAAACCGCTGTTCCTCCTTGAAAATACAAACCACCCAATTGCAGCTTATTTCCTATCATGGCTGGCGCCAATTCAAAATCAACAATAGCTGGCGTTCGAGCTACTACGGCAGTTTGTTTGTTCTGAAAAAAGAACCGTTTGGCATTGACCGTAATATTTACAATTTCTGCGGCTGCCAACGTGGATTGGTAGCGTCCTTCTGCGTCCGTAACAATCGTATCGCGCTGCCCTACATAATCCAAGATAACCACAGCGTTGGCAATCACATCTTTGGAATGAGCATTTCTGACTTGTCCTTTGATTTCAAAATTAATAGCTGCTGTTTCTGTTTTAGGTTCAAATGGATTCAATACATTGACTGTAACTCTTCTATTTTGAGCCCTTCCTCTTTCGGTGGCATTACTCGCAGGTGGTGCATATTCGCCATACGAATTGATATTAATTCGGTCGGCAGTAATATTATTTTTTTGTAAGGCTTGTTGTATAGCACTGGCTCTAGCTGCTGCCAATTCATCGTTGAACTGATCGGCTCCGATCGAGTCGGTATGTGCTGCAATCGAGACACTCGCCAAAGGGTTATTGATTAATAACTGCACCACTTCTCCTACATTCTTTTGGTTTTTGGGCGATAGTTTGCTACTCCCCGATGCAAAGTAAAAAATATCGCTGTACAGAATCAAATTAGAATTTTGTTGTCCCAATGCCCTAGAGGCAAACAAACAAAAAAAACAGATAGATAGGTAATAAAATGATTGCATCATGTTGAGTTTATTTGTTGAAAAGATGGTCGATGTTAGGATTCTTATATTTTGGGATTCTGGTTTAGTTTTTTTTGCCAGATTAACAAAATTCCAACCTAGTGTTGATTGTAGGCACAAAGTTAAATATTTCAGCTCAAAAATAAGGCTTGTACTCAATTTTTGATATAAAATATAGAATCTAGACAAACTATTGCCTATTATTACATGATTGCTAGACAATAGCATATTTAATCTTATTTATTCATAAAGGAAACCATTAAGTTTACGACTTAGTGTTCCTGACTTTAGCATTATACACAATGACTACAGACCAGTTCAAAGAACTGCAAACCCAGTTGGGTCTTTTAGGGAGGTATCTTTGACGTCCCCAACAGAGCAATGCAGGTAAAAGAAGATAAAAAACATACCTTTGACCCGAACTTTTGGGACGACCCAAAACGAGCGGAAAAGATCCTCAAAGGTATCAAAGAAAAAGAATTTTGGCTCAATAAATACTATGCTGCGGAGGCAGTATTGGAAGACCTAGAAATACTTGCCGACTACTTGGCAGATGGCTTAGGCAGTGAGCAAGAAGTGGAAGAGCACTATCAAAAAGCCATAGAAACACTCGACGAACTAGAGTTCACGTCCACCCTCAATGAACCAGAGGATAGCTTGAGTGCTATTGTCAAGGTCAATGCAGGTGCAGGCGGTACAGAAAGTTGCGATTGGGCGGCTATGCTACTACGCATGTATATCATGTGGGGCGAAAAAAGCGGTCACAAAGTCAAGGAATTGGATTACCAAGAAGGTGATGTAGCAGGAATTAAAACCGCTAGCATTGAGATTGATGGTGATTTTGCATTCGGTATGCTCAAAGGCGAAAATGGCGTACATCGCCTCGTACGCCCTAGCCCGTTCAACGCTCAAGGCAAACGACAAACGTCTTTTGCATCTGTCTTTGTCTATCCATTGGTAGATGACACGATAGAGATAGATGTCAACCCTTCGGATATCGAATGGGATACTTTTAGAGCTAGTGGTGCAGGTGGTCAGCACGTCAATAAGACGGAATCAGCCGTGCGGTTGCGACACTTACCTTCAGGTGTAATTGTAGAGTGTCAAGAGCAGCGTTCGCAGCACAAAAACCGTGATAAAGCGATGCAAATGCTCAAATCGGAGCTCTACAAGTTGGCAATTGAGGAACAGAATGCTGCCAAAGCCGATGTAGAATCTGGTAAAATGAAAATCGAATGGGGTTCTCAAATTCGTAGTTATGTCCTAGATGACAAACGTATCAAAGATCATCGTTCGAACCATACGGTACACAACGTTAAGCGTGTGCTAGACGGCGATATAGACGATTTCTTGAAGGCTACTTTGATGGCTATGAAAGATATTTAGACTATCTCTGAAATGACAATAATATAAAGCAATCACTAGTAGTGGTTGCTTTTTTTGGTTTGGGTGTCACTCATCAAATTCTGTTTGTGTCATAGTTTTATTTTAGATCATTTTATTTTTTATATCAATATCTATCCCAATAATCTTCATTATCTAGATATATCAATTTTAACATCACCAGATGTCCAATAGCATTAATTTTGTCTTGGGGCTTGTAACGTATGACCACATCTACCTCCATGTCATTTCCTTCTTCTTTTTGATCGGTATTTTTCATCAAGATGACACTTCCTTCGTAAAAAGAGTTCGCATCAAAATAAGGTTGAAGTATTTTTCTATCGACTCTATTATAGCTATTAGAGACATCTATTGTAATAGAATATCCTCCTTGAAAAAAACTTACATTATCTCCCATCGGGTCACGTACGTCTAAATTTGGCTGTTTAATCCCTTTAGCATCCAGATAGCTCCCACCAAACAGCATATTAATATAATCCGAACTGACACACACGACCGTTTCGCTATGATTACCAACATAAGTTATTTCTATTATCTTACCCCAATCATCAAACGACATGATAGATATTTTCCTACTTCCTTGATCATTCTTTGTAGCTCGGTACGGCACGTCAATAATATAACTATTCGGATGTGGAATAGGATTTATCGGTAGTACTTTTTCATTAAACTTAAAATTATAATCATACCCTTCTTCCAAAAAGCTATTGACATACTTTCCCTCTTTATCGAATTTATCAAAAAAACCAAGACTAATAATACTGGTATCTTCATGGAGTACAGCTGTATATCGACCAAAAGCAAGAAAATAATCTTCTTCATCAAATACGACACTATTGACAAATGCAGCTTGGTTTTTCTTCATCTCTAAAGCAATGCTACGGTCTATTTTGAATGTTTCCCAATTGAGCACCTCCACTACAGGACGATTCGTAAATGTATCTTTTTTTATCGGATTGTACAGCAATCCAATCTCTTTGCCATTCATCAAACAAGCCGTTTGATACCCTTTATATTTTGTCTTTTTTTGTACAATAATCTGCCCGTTATTATCACAGATAGCATACCAATTGTACAGCTTTTTTGTTGGGTTTTTGGTACAGTAATATTCTCCATACAAAAACATTCTTGATGCGGGCAAGGCTAATAAGCTCTTAATTTGCAGCGTTTGCTTTTTAGCTGTTTTGACTGTCAGCACTACATTTGTGGTATCTTCGTACCCAATTGTACGAATGACGGTCTCCGTTCTATCTTTTTTTTCGACATTAGCGACCCACAAAAATCTCCTCTTATCGGCAAACCATTCTATCTTTTCATGCTTCAATTGCTCGCCTACTTCCTGCAATGCTATTGGGGAATTTGTCAGCGATACTTCTTTGATGTCATAAGCTTGTCCCTGTAAGTAAGTCGCTGAGAGGAGTAATAGCAGTGCTACTAGTGTTGTTGTTAATTTCATGGGTTTTGGGTTATTTGGGATTGTTTATTCATTCCTTAAATACAGAAGTTGTTTAAGAATTGTTATTATCTATATTAAAATACATTTATCATTGATTAATAATCTAGTATATATTACACTATAGGCTAATATCAAAAGCTTTTTTACTGGTTTTAAAACCATAAAATTCAATTTACTTAAAAACCTAGCAATAATCGAAAAACAAAAATAATCAAACAAATCATTTTTAAACAACTTCACAGTTTATTTACTTCCTCAAGTAATAATTCACAATTTTTAGTTCTCATGTTAATATTTGCAAGACACTTTATGATACAATCAATGTATAAATCACTAACACCCTCAATCTCTCTTATTGATTCTAAAATAGAAGTCCCAGCTGGTGGTTGACCTGTAATTAGAGTAAACCAAATAGCACCTAATGAGTATATATCTGACCTTTTGTCTATCAACTTTGGATTTTCTACTAATTCAGGCGCGTTATAATATCCACTGACTGTAGATTCTCCAGTTTTTGTTAATCTAGAGTGCAATTCATTCTCAACAAAAATTCCTAATCCAAAATCTATTATTCTAAATTGCTTGGGAGGAGAAGCCATAATATTACTAGGTTTCAAATCACGATGAATAATACCAATTTCTTCATGAGCATATTTCATACCCTCTATTATGCTTTTCATTGCTATTAGAGCTTTTGCAGGAGTTAATCTACCATATTTAATCAAGATTTCATTTAAGTTTAAACCTTCAAAATATTCCATTCTAATAAATGGACGTGAACCAATTAATCCAGCATCATAAACTTTGATAATTGATGGATGATTTAATTTGAATAACATCCGTGCTTCTTGAAAAAATCTTTCAAGTTCTTTTTCACCTCCTTCATAAAAAGCAGGTGCGAATATTTTAACTGCAAAAGGAAGTTTTAGTAATTTATGTTCAAATAAATATACCAGACCAAATCCACCTTTTCCGATAATTTTCTTTTCTTCATAATTTTTCTTGAATTCAAGCGAACCTTCTCCTATTTCGTACTCAACCATTTCCAAAACTGGATTTAAAGCTTTGGCAATTATTATTCGCATGAAGGTGCTTCACCTTGGATATAACCCCAAAATTCACCTGTAGTTCTACAGATTTTCAAAAATCTTGGAGTAACCCTCTCCACTCCCGGAATTCCCAAAACTAATTTTCGTAGACGACTGTATTCTTTTTGTTCAAAATCACCACCAGTTGCTCGTGACATTAAACCCATTTTGAATTGCTCAATTTGCAATATAATATCATCATCTTCAACAATTTCGCCTAATTCTTGTGTTTTCATTTTTTTTGAATTGTATTCTAAAGTAAATATATGTCGTGTAACGACACTTCAGCCATAAAGTTTTACATGTTGTGCAAGGTAGTAAAACAATACAATTAATAAATCATATTATTACTATTCATAATTTAGTTTTTAGTGCAAAAAAAAGCCTTAGTACTTGATATTTTAAGAAAGTCTAAAAGAAGAAAATTTCTGTACCCAACCTAACAAAGATTATTCAACCTACTCCATCTCTCCCAAATTCTCCGCCACCCATTCCTCATAACCAACCGTTCCCAACATCGGCACAACCTTTATTTCGGGCAAGCCACTCTCCTGCTCCTGCGTTAGCATATCGACCAAACCCGTGTAGCGCTGATTCGCTTTATTATTGCGAATAGCTTGATTGAGGGCTTCTTTGGTACCAATCATCACGACCAGTTTTTTGCCTCTAGTCAACCCTGTATAGACCAGATTTTTGTAGAGGAGTCTGTTGTAGTTTTCGTGTATCGGAAGAATGATACAAGGGCTCTCACTTCCTTGATATTTGTGTACCGAAACCGCATACGCCAACTCCAAGTCAATCAAGCCTGAGAAGTCGTATTCTACTTGCTTGTCTTCAAAATCAACCCATACTTTTTTGTCCACATGTACTATCTTTTTGATGAATCCAATATCACCATTATAAACCCCTTTATCGTAGTTATTTCTGGTCTGAATCACCTTGTCGTCCTCTACGAACTTACGGTGACCGATTCCTGTATCTTCGTCCTTTTTATTGGGGTTAAGTTTGAGTTGCAATACTCGATTGAGCTCAGTCGCTCCGATCTGTCCTTTGTTCATGGGGCAGAGTAGTTGTATATCTTTTAGCTTGTCTAGTTGGTATGCCTTCGGCAATCGCTTATCTATCAACGAATAGATATTCTGTATGATTCGCTCTGGATTCTTTTCGCTTATAAAAAAGAAATCACTATCTTTTTCAATTTGAATATTTGGGAAAATACCTTGATTAATCTTGTGGGCATTCGTTGTAATCATCGAGTCTGCTGCTTGTCGAAAAATCTCCGTCAGTCGAGTAACGGGCACATTGCCAGAGGCAATCAAATCCGACAGTACATTGCCAGCTCCTACGCTCGGCAACTGGTCAATATCTCCAACCAAAATTAGCTTGCACTTGTCAGGCAAGGCTTGCAGCAAAGAAGCCATCAAAAAAGTGTCAATCATACTTGCCTCATCTACAATCAGTACATTGCACGTCAAGGGATCGTAATGATTTTTCTTGAAGCCACCCGAGCCAAAATCATAGACCAACAAGGTATGCAGTGTGAACGCATCTTGCTTCGTTATTTCCGCCAACCGCTTGGAAGCTCGACCTGTTGGAGCCGCCAAAACAACTTCTGCCTGCTGTTCCAAACACAATTGCAACACGACTTTAGTAATCGTACTTTTACCCGTCCCTGGACCGCCTGTTATGATATGTATTTTGGATTGTAAACTCTTAATTACTGCCTCTTCTTGCTGTTCGGCTAGAGCTATATTTTGAGCTTTTGTTACTTTTTCTAGACTGCCGTCCAAATCTTCACCTTGCAGCAAATCTTCATTTGCCAACAAACGTTTCAGTTCCTCGGCTATATCTCGCTCATAATTATGATACAATTCCAACCAAACAAACGACTGTCGTTCGCCCTTGCGGTCAAGCATTGTTTTGATAATAATCTTGTGCCGAGAGACCAATTCTTGAATACTATCGGCTGCCGATTCGTAGGCTACGCCCAATAGTTGAGCGGCTACTTTCACCAAATAATCGTATGGTAAACAGGTATGTCCATTTCTGGCTTGCTCTTGCAATACATATTCTAAGCCAGCATCTACGCGCATGGGCGAATCTTGAGCAATACCTAATTTTTGAGCGACAGCATCGGCTTTTTTGAAACCAATCCCTGCCACATCGGTCGCCAATCGGTAAGGATTATCTTTTACTTTCTGAATACTTTGATGCCCGTATTGTTTAAAAACTCGTTGTGCATAGGCTGGAGAAATGCCATGACTCTGCAAAAAAATCATCACTTGTCGCATATCTTTTTGGCTCGACCAAGATTCTTGGATAATGGCTAGTTTCTTTTTGCCAATGCCCTCTATTTCTTGCAATCGGTGGGGTGTCAAGTCGAACACTTCCAAAGCGTTTTCGCCAAACTCATCTACGATACGCTTTGCCAAAGTAGGTCCAATACCTGCCACCACACTTGATGACAAATATTGCTCAATACCACGAGTAGTAGTCGGAATTTTCACTTCAAATTGTCGAATAATAAACTGCTTCCCAAACTTCTTGTCGTCTTTCCAATGTCCTTCACAGATAAGCTGCTCGCCCTGCTGTACGCCTAGCAAGTTACCTACTACCGTGACGGATATTGCTTTGCCTGTTGGCAATAATTTGCCAATCGTATAGCCGTTTTCTTCATTTTGGTAAATCGTATGTTCGAGCGTTCCTTCTATCTTCTGCATGATTATTTTTCTATTGGCATTGCTAATACAAAAAAAATAGCTAGCCGCCTAGCCACGATTAAATGACTTAGGCGACTAGCTATTTCTATAAAATGGTTATTTGGTTATTCCACGAAAGTGGTCTTAAAACTGAGCTGATTTACAACCTGCTTTACGTTTTCTTCTTTTGCGGAAGCCAACCAAACCGTTGTCAATAAAATTATACGAAACAGTAATCATGGTCATCAAATACCAATCATTTGCTTTATCTCCTCTTACCAAACTACCACCACGCGCATCAATATAAGATTCGTGATTATTGACTGCTGCCAAATCGTTGGCATCTGAAATACTAGTAGGATCCATTGCCAACAATGGCGTAATATAATTCAAGTATTCGCTATAAGACATATCCTTGATCGGTGCCAAATCAGCGTTCACGTTAGCATCGTTCTGAATCACTTGATAGATGTATTCGTAACTTCTATCCGACAATAATTCTTGCATTGATTTGTCGCCAAATTCACCTCCTCTATAAGCAGTATTATCATACAATGGCTCTTTGGTTAGTGCATCAATCGGATACGTTTGCCCTACGTCATCTAGATAATCGGTGAATGTTGGGCGAATGCCGACTTCAAAACCAATATTGATGTGGCTATTGACCGCAAACTTGACACCCAAACCCATTGGTATAGAAATCTGTGTTCTTGAGTAAGGTTTTCTGTTCGATAAAGTAGCCGAACCTTGTCCTTCTGTATTGAGTTTAGACAGCTCTATTAGTTCACCATCTTTATTGGGGTCAAAATGTGCCGTTCTTGGATTGAAATTAAATACCCCAATACCAATAAATGCGTAAGGCGAAAACATTTGGTCGTGTCCAGTTGGGTTGTAGCCCATTAGGTTCGCTTCCAGTATCAACGAGCCTTCCAATACGTGCGATTGAAAATTAAGATTACGAATATTATTACGCAACTCTTTAGAATCGGCATCGTTCCCTGATATAAAACCAAGTGCCGCTTGTCCTCTTACACTGATAAATTTGCCCACATTGTAGCGTACAAACAATGCTCCTGCTGGATGCAAGTGTTTGAAATCAAAAATAGAGTTGGTCAACTCTCCTGAGTAATTCATGATACCAGCTCCCACACCTACTTCAAAGTAGTTGGCACTCCAATTGAATTGGGCGTGTGTCAAAGCAGGAAAAGTCATTAATAATAGTGCTGCGAATATTTTTCTCATCTGTTTGGTATTGATTTATTTTGGTTTAGTGACCTAACCCAATAAGTGTTTGTGTTGATTGGTAGGTCTAAAATAACACATTTTGTTTGATTTTGTAGCATCTCTGGTTGGCTAATTGCAAAACTAATAACGCCAAGGGCTTTTTTAAGCTGTGTTTTGGAGATTTTGGTAGCCATCAGTTGTTAATTGCAATATTAACCCAAATGTTCCTGTAGAGGATAAGAAATAACAAAAAATAGATTTTAGCGATCTAAAAAATAGCTCATTACCTTATAGAAGTCCTCTCCGCAATAAAAATAAAGATCAACACTTTCAATGAACACGTAATATTTTCCTTGTTCATCAACTGCTATAAAGGAATAACTTCTATCTGTTTCAGCGAAAAAATAAACAGATCCAATTCCTTCAATATTCCCAGCTGAAGGTTGCTTAAAAAATAAAAATCCCCTTCTCCTATAGCCATCTTGATTTATTTCTTCTATTTCTATACCACCAAATTCTTTCAAAATTGTAGTAGCATAATCGTATGCCTTAGAATAACTTTTTTTATGTCTTTTTAATCTAACTTTCCTTCCTTCAAACCATCCGTATTTAGAAAATAGCTTTTGTAATTGCCACCTCCTAACTTCGTCTTGGGTTACTACTTTGTCTGTAACTAGTTTCAGCAATTGATAAATGCCATCTTTTTGCTTATAATTAAAACTAACTAATTCAATATACAAAACTTCTCCTAAGACATGCTCTAATTTAATGTCTCTATAAATAGCATCTTCAAATTCAAGAATTGTTATTTCATTCTTAACCAACTTTTCTATCAATATCTGGATAGAAACGTTATTATTTTTATTTTTTTTAAATAAACTATACATATATTATACTATAACAGTTATTACCACCGCATTACTTCTAATTTCTAAAAGTCTAAACAAGAACTAATCTTCCAACTTTAAACCTATCTACACTTCTAGCCTCTACCAGCAAAGCGGAATAAACTTTATTATATAACTACAAATCCACAATTATCGTACCTCTATCGTAGGATAAAAATGTAAAAAAATATTTGCTCCTATTAGACGTTAAAAAACACAGAAGCGAGATTACAATTCTAATGATTGCAATCTCGCTTTTGTATTATTAAAATCGAATAAATTATAGTAAAATAAAAGCTACCAGGGGCTTACTTCGTCTTCTTCCTCGTCGTTATTATCGTTCTCGGCACTTTCGGGTTTATTCCGAATATTTTTGATGCGTTCTCTCGAACTGCGCTTCGGCTTATCTGCTTCCAAGCTGCTTCGCTCCAGTGTATTTTGCTCTTGCTCCTTACGTTCTGAAGGTGTCGTCAATTCAGCATTGCGTTCGGCTTCCTTTTCAAGCAAGTATTCTGCTTCTCTTTCGGCATTGCGACGAGCAAATTCATCATAATCATAATCAGGCATCAACTCATTCTTGACATGATCAACAACATCTGTCAACGACTCTACAAAACGATTAAAATCTTCTTTGTACAAGAATATTTTGTGTCGAGTATAACTATCGTTTTCAAACTTACGTGTACTCTCCGTAATCGTGACGTAATAATCCGTCCCTTTAGTTTCTCGCACATCAAAGAAATAGGTTCTTCTGCGTCCAGCTTTTACTTTCTTGGAATATACACTATCGAAGCGACTATCTTTGTTCTCGTATCCCACGGTCTAAAACTTTATTGAATGATTAAAGATGGAAGTAATCCTAACTAAAAAGCTGTTTTACTTCTTTTAAAGTGCTAAAATATAAAGTCTATTTCTATTATTCATTTTTTTGACGAACAAAAAATATTTTTTCTGTTGACTTTTTACTGTTAAACAAGCGTTGATAAAGGAATAGAAGGTGTTTAAAAAGTCGTCAATAATTACTTGACAAGCCATTGAAAACTATCGTTAGAAGTGTCCATTTCTAAGTTTTTTCTATAAAAATCAATTTAGACAAAGGATTATAACCAGACTTTCGTCTAATAGCTATAAGTTGTCTTGCAAACAATCTTTTTCTTTAACTAGTAGAAGTTTATAATTTTGGAGCATTTTCATCAAATTTACCAAAAACACAGTCAGTTAGTTTACAACTTGGCATTGCAATACACTCAAAATCAGCAAGATGCAGAGGAAATAACGCAAGATGTGTTTGTTAGTGTTCATCAAAACATAGATGACTTTAGGGCGGAATCTCAACTCGAAACTTGGATATATCGAATTGGCATCAATAAAAGTTTAGATTTTTTGAAAGCTAAACGCAGTAAAAAGCGGCGTTTCTTTTTCAATAAAATACAACTAGACGATGAAGAGCAACCACTTCAACTGCCCAATTTTGATCATCCAGGAGTATTGCTGGAGCAAAAAGAAGATTTAACCGCATTGTTTCGAGCGATTAATCAGCTAAAAGACCAACAAAAAACGATTATTATTCTACTCAAAATAGAAGGAAAGTCGCAAAAAGAAGTTGCCGCCATTCTAGATATAACGACCAAAGCGGTAGAATCACTATTCCAGCGAGCAAAGAAAAATTTACGTATTTTTTTAAATAAACAAAAGGAAAATGAAATCTAATTCGTCCAATGATATAGAACAAGAATTGGCATTGCTACAACAAATACAACCTGCTAAACTTCGTCCTGAGGTCTATCAGAAAATCCTACAAAAAACAACGGCTACGATTAGCAAAAAATGGCTACCACTAATAGCCGCAGCTATGCTAACAGGCATTTGTTTCAATATTTATACTATCGTGGAGTATCAAAAAGACTCTCTTGCACAAAACAATTACTCTAATTCTATCGAATACACTTTGAGTTATGAATAAGACTAGATTTTATCAATTATTGGCTACTATTTTATTGCTTTGCAATATTGGATTAATGGTCTTCTTGTGGGTCAATAAGCCCCCCCACCCACCAATGCAACCAAAACAATTTGTCATCGACAAACTAGATTTGAATGCCTCGCAAATCATACAATATGAGCAGTTGATCATATCGCACCAGCAGGCTATCAAAGCTAAAATAAATTCACTAAAAACAACCAAAAAAGCCTACTATCAAACACTAGTAGATACAGCTGTTTCGGCTCAAAAAGGGCAACGACTCAATGACCTAATGACGATTCATCGTTCGATAGAACAAACCAACTTTGAGCATTTCGATTCGATAAAAGCAATCTGTATGCCTGAGCAATTGGCAGCCTACAAGGTTCTCTTGACGGAATTGCCCAATTTGTTTATTCAATCGCAACGCCCGAGACCACCTTTCAGAAAATAATATTCATGTTATCAACTACTTCCTTTCCTTGTTTTGTTTTTGTTTTGCTATGGAGTAGTTTTTATTGCTCTACTAGCAATGCCCAACAGTTATCCATCGGTGTCACCTATGATAAACAACCACTAACATTGCATCAAAAATATGCTCTAGCAGCAACCGATGATAGCGTCCAAATTGACTTGCTAAAGTTTTACATTAGCAATATTCAATTGATGAAAGGCAAAAAAGTAGTCCACCAAGTAGCAGTAAAACATTGGTTAGTTGATTATAGCGATACGAGTAATTTGGTGTTGAACCTTGATGTGCCCAAAGGCATTTGTTACAACAAAATAAAATATAATATTGGTGTCGATAGCACTACTAATGCAGCGGGTGCCTTGGGGCAAGATTTAGATCCCATGCAAGGAATGTATTGGGCTTGGCAAAGTGGTTATATCAATATCAAAATAGAAGGCGAAAGCCCAATTTGTACCACTAGAGATAACCGTTTTCAGTTTCATTTAGGAGGCTTTATTTCTCCTTATTATGCCTTACAAACTAAGACATTAAAGCTAAAAAATAGAAAAGAAATAGTTCTAAACTTAGCACTCGATCAAGTACTGCAATTTATGGACTTGGAGAAGCAACCAACAATAATGCAACCAAGTACTGCTGCTATGGAACTAACTCCTATTTTTTCATCTTGTATCACCGTTGGCTCATGAATACACGTCTAATTTGGATATTATTTGCAGTAGCAGTAAGCGTCGCTTTTGGTTATTCTAACAGTGTTCAACTAGTCTATCCTGCACACTTCCCAACTCCTGTGTACGACCTGCAAGCCAATCCACTTACTACCTCCAAAATAGAATTGGGTAGGGCTTTGTTTTACGACCCCATTCTATCCAAAGACAACACTATTTCTTGTGCCTCTTGCCATTCGCCCTACAATGCTTTTGCTCATACCGACCACGCACTGAGTCATGGTATTAACGACCAAATTGGCACTCGCAACGCTCCTGCTCTTTTCAATCTGGCTTGGCAAAAGTCGTTCATGTGGGACGGTGCCGTTCACCACTTGGATATGCAAGCATTGGCCCCCATTAGCAGCACTCTCGAAATGGGTGAAGACATTGCTAATATTGTACAAAAATTACAACAAAAATCCTTGTATCCATTACTTTTTGAGCAAGCATTTGGAGACAGTACCGTTACAGGACAACATATATTACAGGCACTCGCACAATTTCAATTAACACTAGTGTCCGCTACTGCCAAATATGACAAAGTACAACAAGGTTTAGATAGCTTTTCGCTACAAGAACAAGCTGGAAAACAGGTTTTTGAAAGTCATTGCAACAGCTGCCACAGCGCTCCTCTTTTTATGAATAATGAGTTTGCTAATAACGGACTAAAAGTCGATAGTAGCTTACAAGACTTTGGTAAGTGGCTCGTTAGTCAACAGACAAAAGACAGCCTACTTTTTAGAGTGCCTTCTCTACGCAATCTAAGTTATTCCTATCCTTATATGCACGATGGTCGTTTCCAAAAATTACGTCAGGTTATTGACCATTACACGCAGTTGGACACCACTTCTACCCTACTAGATGTTCGTCTCCAACAGTCTATCGATTTGACCAACCGACAAAAAACAGATTTAATCGCTTTTTTGCTGACGCTCAACGACCCTCAATTTGTATTCAACCCTGACAACAAATTTCCTAGAGCTATTTTGTTGCCTACTGGCAATGAGTAACACCTTTTTATTTGATTTTATTAAAAACAACACTATGAAACAAATTTTATTTTCTACCCTGTTAGCTGCTAGTATTGGAGGAACAGCACAAGCACAAAGCCCAGCTATTACGTCTTGGCTACAGAATACGACCCAAACTGGTACGTATTATACATCTGGCAATTCGACTACCATCAATAATAATATTTTGGTCAACTGCCAAAAGGTAGAATACTCTGCTACTTCTGTTTATGTGACCGCTACGGGCGTTCCTTCTTATTCTACAGGGCCATTTTTGGATGGCAACCCTTCGCAAGCACAAGACCAAGCTGCCATTTATCAATTTCCACTACAACCACAACCCAATACGGGTACGCCCAATAGCACCACAGGAGGAAATATTGGCGTATTTGTCAATGGTGTTTCACTTTTCGATTATAGAGATGGCGTAGGCTGGAATAGCAACACTAACGCACTTTGTGGAGGGCCAGGCAACTCGCCCTGCCCTGGAGGACCAGCAGCTTCAAATGATTGGAATAGAGATGCTGTTCCTGCTGAGCAAGATGGTTTTGATTGTGCCAAAGGACACCCTGCTATGGGCAACTATCATCATCACCAAAACCCTTCTGCTTTTGATTTAGACTTACAAGTGCTTTCTAATATTTGTAATCTATATGATGCTGATGGACTCTATGTCATTGATAGCAATCAACATTCTCCCTTGATTGGCTATGCTTATGATGGCTATCCAATTTATGGTGCCTATGGCTACGCCGATACCAATGGGACAGGTGGTATTGTGCGCATCCGTTCAAGCTACCAATTGCGTAATATTACGACTCGGACAACCCATGCCGATGGATCTACTGTTGGTGCAGGGCCTGCGGTAAGTACGACTTATCCACTTGGCTACTTCCGTGAAGATTATGCTTATGTTGCCAATTCAAGTCCAGAATATCTAGACGAACACAATGGTCGTTTTTCGGTCACGCCAGAATATCCAAATGGCACGTATGCTTATTTTGCTACTGTTGACGAAAATTGGAATTCAGCTTATCCTTATGTTGTGGGACCTACTTTTTATGGCACTTCTGCTAATAGAAAAATAACTACTATTAGTGAAACAACTACCACTTATACCGCCACTAATACAAGCACAACGGCTCTTGATATGGAGCATTTGAACATCAAAGTAATTCCAAATCCAGCTAGTGATTTGGTAGCCATTCAAGTTAGCGGATTAGTCAAAGAGAATTTGCAAATTACTTTGCTTGATATTATGGGCAGAACGCTCCAACAAAAAACCATTCAGGCAGGACAAACCTTGACCTATTTTGATATTCAGACCTTGTATGAAGGTACTTATATTGTTCAGATAGCTAATGGTGAAGCTGTTCGTACACAAAAAATTATTGTTGCCCGATAGGCAAATAACAAGCGTTTTTTTACTAAAAAGAGGATTTTCTCCATTATGGAGAAAACCCTCTTTTTAGTTTGCATGGCTATTTTCATTCGATTATTGATATCTACAAATCTGTTTTTGTTTCTGTATTCTGCGGTGCGTCCGAATCTAATTTTGCTCTAAACGGAGTTTTCTTACGCGCTCCTGTACTATTAGGTACAGTGCCAGCTTTGAGCTCTTCGTTTTGCAATTTCAATTGATGATGCACACCTTGATTAAGATTAAAACTCAAGACATCAAACGTATAATTACCCTGAACACTTTGATTAGAAGCCCCTTCTAGTTTTGGAACAATCGCAGAACCTTGCGTCAATATAATTTTATTTTTATTCTCAATATATTCCAATCCGCCTGCTGTAAATTCAAAACCGCCTTGGTCTATCGTAATAGAGCCACCCAAAAACACATCTTCTGCATTTTTTTCGACAATTATAGTACTGCCACCCTGTATATTCAGACCGCCCCCACTATAAGCAATAGAACCACTTAACTGTAGCGTCTCGATGAAGTAATCTAGATAATCTAAAATTTGATTCGTCGTATTACTATCTTTTTGTGTTTTCAGTACTAAGTTTTGACCAATAAAATCTTGGACATCATCTGCTGCTTGATTTATTTCTGCACGCTTTTTGTCCAAATCTTGTGTCAAGGCATCAATACTCTTTTGATCCTCCTCCCTCAATAACTCTAACTTCTTTCTTTTTGATTCATAGTTTACTAAATTTTTATCTTGCAGAGTCGTTCGGTTCGTATTCGCTTCCAGGCTTTCAATTTTCTCCGTCAAACCTTCAATCGTGCGATCTCCATTCGGGAGACCATTTTGGAGCTGCAATATTTTATCATCAAGTTTCCATACTTCATTACGACTAGCGATTACGTTAGCACGCCTACTTTCCAACAATTGCTCTTGCTCACCAAACGTGTTGATAATAGGTAAGCTACCAAAACTTATATCGCTCGAAACGGTAGGAATATCTTCGTTTGTTTCTTCATTTTCGGTATCTGATTGACCAGTATTATCATCCGTCTGTTCTTCTGTATCGTTGTCGTCACTGCCCTGCCCATAGTCGTACTCCTCATCAGAATCTTGTTCTTGATTGAGTGCATTTTCTAGTGCTTGTTGTTCTTTTTTCTCCTTCTCCGTCAATGGCTTTTCATTCTCATTAGCAGAAGTATCTGCCGTTGGCTCTTGCTGCAAATCGAATGTAAACGTACTTGCATAATCCCTAACGGCATCTGATTTAGCACCATCTTTAGACTGCTTTATTTTGTCTTGTAGTAGCTCTCTTAACTCCTCTAGCTGCTTTTCATTGAGATTAATCTCCTTCTTACTAGCTGCCTTCGGGGCAGGTGTCTCTTCCTGCATGCCCATTCCCATGTCCATTCCCATAGAGTTTGCTTCTACTTCTATATCTTTTCCGATAATTTCCTCCAATGTATCAACCAAAAATGGATCTTCTGAGTCTGTATCGACCAAGTCTTCTACCCGTTCGGCTACATCTTCGACATATTCGTCTGCGTCGCTATGACTCACTTCTGGCGTGTCCGTCAGGTAGCTTAACGACTCTGGCATTAGCTGATCTTTAGTACTGGCATATTTCTCTGTTGTCTTCGGATCGCTAATATTAAACCCTAATATCTTACCTAAGAAATCGCCTTCTCTATAAGCTAACATATCAATAGCCGCTGCATTATACCCATATAAATACGCCAAGCCTTTAGCATTTTTATTGATCTCTTCTTCTGCTGCTGCTATTTGTTCTGCTCTTTTTTCTTCGATAAGCTCAGACACTTCGAGTTGTTCACTGCTTTTCATTTCCTCCAATAGTGCTTCTTTATCAGCAATATCTTCTGTCAGTAAAATGATGTCATCAAATGCTGTTTCAAAAACAGCCACATCATGCACCAGTACTTTGCCATCGTACACCGCAGGTGCCGTTTCGTTCACTAAATTATTGACCAAAATCATTTGGTTTTCTAGCTTAATGCCTTGCATCTCTACCTTTCCGTCCTTCAGCAATACTTTTTTATGCATCAGCAAGCGAAGAGCCAATACTTCACCAGTACGCTTATCTCTAGTGTTCCAATACAGCGTAAAATATTCTTGTTCAAAAGCCTTCTCTTCGTCATCGTCCTTGAACTGCATCAAGAGATTATCAATATCAACCTCTTCCTCTTCTCCGTTTACTTCCGCTATAATCTCCTCTAGCGTTGGAACTTCTAGATCATCTGCTTTCTTTTTGACAGCATCCTTAAGTTTAGGTACGGTATAGGTATCTTCATGAGCATCTTTGAGTGCTGCCTTTGTCGCTTTTTCCAATACGACCTGTTTTTTTGTCTTGAGAAGCTCTGTTGGTTTTTTATCAACTTTTTCTTCTTTTAGTCCTTCCAAGTCATCGCTCTGTCGAGCGGCTTCTCTAGCATTGATAAACGCATTTTCATAGACATTAGCATCTTTTACAGCTCGCTTCTTCTTACCTGCCACCTCTTTATCTTCTGCTCCCATTACCTTATAATAGTCACCTAGAGCATAAGCATCTAATTTTTCAGCGACAATACGAATCCCATCCATTTCACCCCCTCTAGCATCTTTCGCCTTCCAGAACATTTCTTCATAAGCCTGCTGCACATCTTCAGGTACTTCGGTTGCTGCCACCTCTGCCAAGTCTGTGTATAAACCCGGTAATATACTATTGCAGTCTTCACTTTCTGCTGCCGCAATACCTTGTTGTTGTCCCAGTTTTCTAGCACTGCCATAGCCTGTATCTAGGAATGATTCTTCGTCAAGTGCTCCATGCAATTCATCAGCTGAAATTTCGCCTGTTTTGTATTTTATACCCAAGATGTAACCACTTTGATTGGCGGTCATGTAATCTGCTTTCTCACGAATACCCTTGGCTTCCACCTCATTATCAGGCATTGACACCTCTGCCAACTCCGAAGGCAAATCAACTTCCATTCCGCTCGTTGCTCTCAAGAAGCCCTCTTTATATCCTAATGCTTTATGCCATTCGCTCAGTTTAACTGCTTCAGCCTCTGTTTCTATTTTACCTAATTCCGCATAATAAGCAGCCTCGTATTCGTCAAAATAGGCATCTTTTTGTTCTACTTTTTTAGTATCTAATACGGCTCTTTCTTCGTCTGTTAATTTTTCAGATGGTGCTTCAGCCCTAAGTTTTTCTTCAAAATGTCGTTCTACAGCTTTTCCTTCTGTGTTTTTATAATATAAGCCAACCTCACGAGCGAGTCCCAATCTATCTTCATATAACCCTTTGCAAGTGTTTTCGTCAACCGTCACAGCCCCTCCACTTGAATCCTTGAGAGTACTTGGTAGGTTTTTGGTGTCCGCAACACCCATTTGCATATATATTAACTTAGTAAAATCAGATTTGGCATTAACTCTAGCTTGAGTAGCTGGATCAAACTTCTTGGTTTCGTCGTTTTCTTCCTTATATAACAAATCCTTCAGCTCCTTGTCACTACCCATAGCAGCTTTCTTAAAATCATCAAAACTCGCTTTTCTTGCACCTTGAGCAAAACCTGACAAAAATGCTTTTTTCTGCTCTGCCGTTCCTTCTGGTTTTGCTTCTACAGTTGGATCATTTTCACCTAATACATATCCTTCTCCATGGGATACGCCACAAATTACCCCATGAGCATACCCATACTTGGTGTTTTCTTGAACGCTTACGCCAATATCACCTCTTACAAGATCACCTTCATCTTTATTATATCCTGCATAAAAAGCTGCTAGCAGGTCTTCTACCTCTTCTGGATATTTACTAGCCAACGAAGAACGCATCGAGCTGATTCGTTGAGCTAGTACTGTTGTTCCTTTTTCCGCATCTTTACTATCGCCAACAGGCTCTTCCGGTCCACTTCCTTTTTTAATTTTTTCAGAACTTTCTTTATAAGCTTTAGAATAACCTTCAGCAGCACCTTGCTCAAATAAACTCTGTGCTTTTTTGATTAATTCTGGAGACCACCCCGACTTACTTTCCGCTATTCGAGCAGTTTTTTCTTTAATATCTCTTTCAGAAGAGCCCTCATTTTCCTTGGCACGTTTTTCAGCCAAAACCTGTTCTCGTCCATTGATAACCATCGCATTCAGACGAGCTTTTTTTGCACTTAAAGCAGCTTTGCCTTTTTCTGTACTTTCATCGCCCTTGAGACCATTTATTTTATCGGTCAATTTTTTTCGCTCGGCAGACACTCCCGCACTCAGTCGCTCTAATGCCTCTTGTTTGCCAATAGTAGAAAGTTTAGCTTCTTGGATGGCTGTTTTTTGATTTTGCTCTTTAGTAGCAATTTCTTTGCTTTTATTAAATATCTCTCGCTCTTCGCTACCCTTTTTCCCTCCCCATGCTACACTAGCTAGCCCTATATTAATAGCTGCTGCTTCCGCTCCATTTTTATTATATATATTCTTATAGAAGGTATTGTACTCGTTATAATAAGCTTTGCGATAGAGTTCTGGAGCCTTTTCCATTTCCGCCCTTCTATTGGACAGTAGCGTTTGAGCAGCTGCACGACGATTGTCATCAGCAGAGCCAAAGTCAAGTATATACTTAAAATAGGCGGCTTGCTTTCCTTTATTCCATTTTACTGGCTCTGGTTTGGAAGAAGTCTCTTGCATCATACCATGATTCGCTTCTTTTTCTATACCTTCCCTCACCACTACCGTTTGCTTTTCATTCAGCAAGCGTTGATAATCAGGGTGCATCTTTTGCTTATTATGGGCATAGATAGCCTTAGAGCGGTTTCCTATATCATACCCTTGGCGTATTCCGCCACGATAACCCTCTGCAGCATACTCTTCTTGTTTCCTTTTCTTTTCTACTTCTTTTGACCACCCCTCTTGTTGACCATCTACATTATCTGTTTTTACTATTTGGGCAATATTGGGTGGTACTGTAAAGTTGATACCAGCCTCTGCGAGTACTTGATCATCACCTACTACCTCTGCAGGTTTTTTATCTTGGAGGGCAGCCAACAGGATACCTTTGACATTACCTGCTGCCAATGCTAACTTAAAAATAGGATCTTCTACCTTTGCTTTGTAAGCGGCTTTTTTGGCGGCTTTTTCTTCTTCTATTTGCTGGTAATAGGCAGAATTGAACCCGTAAATAAAACCTGCTCTTTGTTTTTTGTAGGTCGGATTGCCTTTTGTTTTTTCTCTAGATTCTTTCGTAAAATAGTCTTTTTTTATTTCTGTCAGTTCTGCTACATTACCTTCGCCCCTTCCTAGTTGATTACCTTTTTCATATTCTTCTCTAAATACAGGGTCTTCTAGTTTTTCTTGGTGTGTAGGACCTTGTTGCTGTTTTTGGGCAGCAGCCATATACGTACCATTAAAGGCTGCCAAAAAGGCTCCTTTATATTTCGCTGTTTGTGCCTCATCTTTAGCTACTTTATCTAGCCCCACTCCCTTAAACCCATTCAGTTTAGCCTCTTCTACGTTGACACCTGTATAAGTATTGTTTTTGGCATCCGTGTAATCCAATGTCTTCTCTCCTTTCACAGTCAAAGTAGCCACTAACGTACCCAATTCGGTTCCTTCCTTGAAGTCAGGATCTTTGAGATTCTCTTCTGCTTTCTTAGCTTTTTTTGCTGCTAACTCTTGTTGTAATAAAGCTTGTCCCTCTCTGATTCCTTGATTGTAGCCTGCAAAATAGCTACTTTTGTACCCTGCTCCTTTTACAGAACCTAATGCCTCTTCATCAGCTTTAGCTACGGCATGTTGTGCACCTGCCCACTCATCCCAAGTAGTATCCTTTGGCAAATCACTAATGGTATAGTCATCATCTTTCTCATTGGGAGTCATTATTTTCCCAAATCCTTTACTTCTACCAGTATCTAATCCTATTTTTTTGGCTTTTTGCTGATTTTCTTCTATCTCTTGTTCTGCGGCATAGCGCTTTTCTTCCTCCTCTTGGGCTGCTTTCTGCTCTGGGGTCAATTCTTTTGGAGCTTCTTCTGTAGCATCCTTAGCTTCTTGCCCCACACCACCAATATCTAGGTTCCCACCATCTTCCTCTGTAGTTTTTTCCGTCTTAGAGTCCACCAAGTCATCAGAAAAGTCAATGTCTTTTTCGTCTTCTTCTGATTCTTCTGCTGTTTTTTTGTCGTCCTCTTCTCCTTGCTCCCCTTCTGCTTTAGGAGTAGCAGCTACTGGTTCTGCTTCTTGATTCAGATTATTGGTTAGTTCGCCTTCTTCTTTTTCCTTCGCTTTATCTACATTCGCTGCAATCTCATCCGTCTCCGCTTCTGGCTCTTCCTCTGGTACTTGATCACCTTTATCTATATTTTCGACACTGGGTTGTTTTTGGCCTTTCGACTCCTCCTCTGGCTTAATCTCTTCTTTGGAGGCAGCATCTGTCGGTGTGTCTTCTTCTGTAGTAGTAGTTGGCGTTTCTGCTACAGCAGTCTCTGAAATGTCCTTTTTGGGTTGCTCTTTCTCTGTTGCCGTCTCGGGCGACACAGCGTCCGTAGGTACTTCTTGCTTCAACTCACTGGGGTCTGGTCCTTTTTGATTTTTGAGCTTTAGCTTCTCAAATGCTTTTTCTTTTAGCTTCAATAGTCCACCTTTGGCATTATCTACTCCTTCCTTGACCGCTCCAGTAGCATTATCTATTCTTTCTTGGGCTGCTAATTTTACATCAGAAACACCTTGTTGTGCCTTGGCTTTGACTTCGTTTACTTTTTCCGCCATATCGGTATTGGCAACTTTGTCTTTGATGTCACTTACTTTATTTTGTACTGTCTGACTAGCGTGTGCCATACTGTTTTGCACATCCGAATTGAGTCCTGATAGCATGCCGCCAGCATTGTCGAGCTGTCGTTGGGCATTCATACCCAACTGAGACATCGTCTGGTCAGCGGCTTCTCTAATTTTTTCTGCTTTGATACGGAGTGGTGTCTTGTTGTCTTTAGGCTTCATGAGTACCGTTTGTAGGTGTGGATAGCAAATCGAAATGTTTATGAAATGGGAGTATCTCCAACTTCATTGATAAAAAGCACCTACAAAATAGCTTATTTAAACTAATAAAAGAAACATTATTGCACAAAAGTGGCAGTAGAAACCCTCATAAAATTTATTCCCCCATCAAAAAAGCTATCTTTACATGATTTCAATCTAAAAATTACTACTTTCTTATGAATAAATATCTGTTTGTATCTTTTCTTTGCCTTGCTTGCCATAGCACTATTTTGGCTCAAGGCACGCCCAATGTCAAGTTTATCAATATGTCGGAAATGCTACCCTACATTTTCCCTTTTTATGTCGTCACGATGTTGTCGCTGGGTTTATTTTTGCACAAGCTCATGCGTCCCAAATTTCCTACACGTTGGCTGTATATCAGTACGCTGATTGCCATCATTGGTTCTGGTGTGCTTGCTCTCAAATTTGAAGATTTCAAAACCGCTAATCTTACTCCTTCCGACCAAGAAAAAACACGTATTAATGAAAATGTAGTAAGAGCCGAAAAAAGCGATCAAAATGAGCTAATGGCAGACTTCTGGCGAATTTCGCTACCCAATGTTACGCTATTATTACTAGGTATGCTGGTCGATTACAAAAACAAACAAGAAGCTACTCAAATTGAATAAAAAACCAACATTTTGATCAAAAAATTCAAACAAAAACAGGGAAAATATCAATTGATACTTTCCCTGTTTTTCTATCTTGTATTACTACAAAAATACTAACGAAGTCTGTCGGCAGAACGCACCAACTTTTCATCTTTTAGTATATTTCTGTTTGCTATATAGGTCAATATGATTGCCATAAGTGGCATGACCAAGCCAAATCCAAAAGTGGCTACTTTCATTAATTCAAAAAACCAAAAACCTGCCCAAGCAAGTATTGCAAAACCAAGTAGCAGATTAAGTTTGCCTACATTCATTTGGAGTTTTCTATTATTGAATAAAAATATACTCAAAAAAGCAAGGAGTGTAACGGCTGCTGCCAGTATTAGTAGCCCATTATTGTCATAGACATCAAAAACACCATCTGCTAATAAACCATCTGTAGCTTGGTCGCCTTGTGCAAACGGCAAACCAAATAAAGTAGCTCCGCTCAAGGACGCTAATAATAGATAAATAGACTGAACTCTTTGTATCATAATTTTTTTTTTGAAGTTATTATTCTGAAGTTCTTTCACAGAATGACATACTTTCTGTTCTGTTCCCTTTCAATTTGTATAAATTTGTGTTCCTTTATGCAAAATTAACACTTTAGTAGAATTGACCAACAAAAATAACAAAATATACGTACTTGCAGCTTGCCGAACACCTATCGGCAAGCTTTATGGCAGTCTTTCGGGCATTCGCCCTGATGATTTGACCGCATTAGTTATCACTGATTTGCTCCAGCAATCAAAAGTAGATGCTAGCCAAATAGACCATGTCATGTTGGGCTGTGCCAACCAAGCTGGAGAAGACAATCGCAATATTGCCCGTCAGGCAAGTATATTGGCAGGACTTCCTATGTCCACCAATGCAGTGACCTTCAATTCACTTTGTGCCTCTGGAATGGAGGCGATTATTTCGGCCGCTCGAACCATCTACACCAACGAAAATGATGTGGTGATAGCGGGCGGGGTCGAAAGTATGAGCCGTAGCCCGTGGGTGGTGAATCGCACAAATGGCGACCGATACGATAGCACGATTGGTTGGCGGTTTGTCAATCCTAAGATGGCGGCTATCTGTCCGACCTTGTCGATGCCCGAAACGGCAGAGTTGTTATCTGATAAAATGAATATTACCAAAGCGGCACAAGATAAATATGCTTACGAAAGCAGACAAAAATATCAGGCGGCACTGGCGGCTAATATTTGGCAAGAAGAAGTAGTGCCTGTGGTGACCGAACGTAAAATTTGCACCAAAGATGAACAACATCGGTTGTTATCTTTAGAATTGCTCTCAAAATTGCCTACTTTAGTTCCCGATGGGCAATATATTACCGCAGGTAATGCTGCTCGTGTAGGCGATGGTGCTGCATTGGTGGTCTTGGCTTCTGCTGATTTTGTTGCCAAACATCAGTTGTCACCCATTGCTGTTCTGAAGAACTGGGCAGTTGGTAGTTGTCACCCGTCCGATATGGGATTGGCGGCAGCCGTAGCGGCTCAAAAATTATTGACTAAAAGTAAGTTAACTATTGACGAAATAAATCGCTTGGAAATAAATGAATCATTTGCGGTACAAACCTTGGCATGCCAACAGCAATTGGGTGCCAATCCTGCTCTTACCAACGTGCAAGGTGGTGCCTTGTCTATGGGCAACCCGATTGGTATGGGAGCTGCTCGATTGGTCGTGTCGTTGGCTCATCAACTCAAAAGAATGCCGAACCTACAATATGGCTTGGCAGCTACAAGCGCAGGGCTAGGTATTGGCAATGCTATTTTATTAGAATCGTGTTATGGAAAAAAGGTTTAATAAATTACTGGAACAAGGACAAACCTTAGTTGACGAGATTTATAATCACCCACTAATTCATTTTTGGTGGCACCCGATTTATTCTATCTTGTCTGATATGATCAACAACTACAACAAACGGCGAGTAGCTCGATTGGGTGCAGCCTTGGCATATTATACTATATTTTCACTGCCTGCTATTATTATTGTTATTGTTGGTTTGGTGGGTTTCTTTTTGGGCGAAGCTGCTGTACGAGGCGAAGTGTATGGCTCGCTGGTTGATTTTGTAGGGCAAGATGCTGCCGTGCAGATAGAAGCCGCTGTACGCAATACGGGTACCACGGACACCAACTGGTGGGCAGCAGTACTAGGAATTAGTTTATTGATGTTTGTCGCTACGGGGCTTTTTTATGCCTTGCAAGAAACTCTTAATCTGATATTTGAGGTACAGGAAGTCGAACATAGTGGTATCCGGATTCTCGAAACCATTATCAATCGCTTATTATCGCTCGGTATGATATTTAGTTTGGGTGGACTGCTGATTGTATCTATTATACTCAATGCTGTTTTATTGGAATTGAGTACTTATATCAATGCCAATCAAGCATTTGTAATTAGTAAAATACCAGAACAACTCAGCTTTTTGATCAATTATATTGAATACTTTACCGATTATTTTTTGGTATTGCTCAACTTTATTTTGTCCATTTTCATCATCATGCTGTTTTTTATTATGCTCTATCGCATTTTGCCAGCGGTCAAGATTCCTTGGCGATTTGTTTTTGGTGGAGCATTGTTCACGTCCGCTTTGTTCTGGATTGGCGAATTGCTAATAGGCTTGTACCTTAAACAGGCTACCGTTATTTCGGCTTATGGTGCTGCGGGTTCCTTGATTGTCGTCTTAGTTTGGGTATATTATTCTGCTCAAATTATTTTTTTGGGAGCCGAGTTTATTCGAGCATTGACGAAGTACAAAGATTATACAATGTTGCCAAAGCGTTTCGCTGTCCGTCGCCAAAACATCAGTACTACCAATGAAGATTTGACCAATATTACTCCACCTGATACCGATGAATCCTTGCCTATTGAAGTACTATTGCCACTTGACCAACCAATAGACGTTACCATCAAAAAAGCAGTATTAAAAGAAGAAGAACCACCGAAGGAAGACAAATCAAATGATGTGGAATGATAATTGTCTTTTTTCTTAGATGCAATAGAGGTTATTACGAATAAATTCGTAAAGCGACGAAAATATCTTTTTTCGAGTAGGCAGCGTCAAGTACTCAATTTCGTAGCTAGGGCTACGAATTTCCGTCTTTCCTTGCTACTCAAAAAAATCTATCTCGCCAACTCTATTCGTAATAACCTCTAATAAATTGAATGCCTTTCTTAGGCTATACTAACCAAAATTATGATGAAACCCTATACGACTGCCAATACCCTGTACCTAACCTTTTTGTTCTTACTTATTTCTATCTCGGTCTATGCTCAAACAGGCTGTACTACGGGAGATTGCAACAACGGAAAAGGACGCTTCGTGTACTCCAATGGAGATAAATATATTGGGGAATTTAAAGACGGCTTACCCGATGGTAGAGGCGTTTATCACTACAACAACGGTGATGTATATAAAGGGCAATGGCTCAAATCAAAACGACAGGGTTATGGCACTTTTACTTGGCGCAATGGTGATACTTATATTGGCGAATATGCCAACCATGAACGTAATGGAGAAGGTACCTATGTATTCGCCGATGGCTCAGAACAAAAAGGTATTTGGAAAAATGGTCGATTTACGGAAGTATCCAAAGAGCAAAAAACAATCGTAGTAGATGCTGAAGAAGAAGAAGACACAAAAACAGATCCTTTCGCAGCAGTTAGTGCGGCTCCAGAAAAATATGTCGGCAAATACTTCAAAGCATTGGCGAATATTGATACCCAACAGAAAAGAACAGCACTCATTATTGGCAATAGTGCTTACACAAGCACGCCACTCAAAAACCCCGTCAATGATGCGATTGCGATAGCGGAAGAGCTTCAGCGCTCTGGATTTGACTCTTATGTTTATACCAACTTGGATCAAAAAACAACCAAAAAAGCAATTCGTGAATTTGGTCAAAAACTGAAGGAAAGAGGTGGTGTAGGATTGTTTTATTATGCAGGACATGGACTGCAAGCAGAAGGTAGAAACTATCTTATTCCTGTCAATGCAGAAATAAAAAAAGCACAAGACATTGAGTTCGAATCTGTTGATTTGGGTCGTGTATTGGTCGAGCTCGAATATGCAGAAAATGACATGAATATTCTTATTTTAGATGCTTGTAGAGACAATCCTTACAAGGAAGAATTTGAAAAATCAAAATACAGTAGCTACAATGGATTAGCATCTATCGGCTCTGCTCCGTACAATACATTTATTGCTTTTTCGACCGCTCCCGGCTATGCGGCACTAGATGGCGATGGCACCAACGGACTCTACACACAAGAACTGCTCAAGGCGATACACGAAAAAGGTTTGGGACTAGAAGAAGTGTTCAAGCAGGTTCGAAAAAACGTCCGAACAACGTCCGAAGGTTTACAAATCCCATGGGAAAGCTCTTCTGTTGAAGATGATTTTTATTTCAAAAAAACAGTAGAATAGATTACTTTTCTATTGTTTGAATAATAAGGTATGTCTAGTATAAAAAAACGATTAACCGTTCGTATTGGAATCTGTTCACTGATAGCATTTTTTGCATTTGTTTTGGGTTTTGTCATTGAGCAAGCTGCCGACCGAAGCCCTGATGCTGCTACTTATACAGATGATTTAGAACAACAACTTCACCGCACAGAACTAGAAATCGAACAACTGTTCGACAATAGCAATTTCATGTACAATGCCGTGGAAGGTTTTCTGGTAGAAGATACTATTGTTAAGTATATCAACAAACCCTATACACTCATTATCTACAATGATAATGACTCCATCGTTTATTGGAACAATAACAAGACACTACCACTCCAATCTCATATTCAATATAGCGAAGAAGCTTCTACCAAAAAATACGAACTAGGCGAATCGGTTTACCTCAAAAAAATACGCCCTTACGATTTTACCATCAACCAAAAAACTTACTATTATAATGTAGTGGTTCTTATTCCCATCTACAAGCATTATTCCATTACCAATACTTATTTGCACGATTATTTCCCACTAATGCCCGGTGATTTTTCTGAGCGTATTGCTATCAGTAGTACTCCTACAGCTTTCAAGATTAACGATAGTGCAGGCAATAATTTGGTCTATCTGACGGGCAAAACAAATGCCCCTTACCAATGGTATATTTTCTTTGCTGCCGTACTCTATTTTTTGGGTAGTATTGTAGTGCTTTTTATGATTTATTTTACTGCTACTGCTTTCGCTCAAAAACATAAACCGCTATTGGCGCTCTCTACTTTTTTGTTGGGAGTGTGTACCTTTCGTTTAGTGACCGTCATTTTTGATTTTCCGCTTGTAGCACACGACTATGCTTTATTCAATTATCGCCTATCGGATAGCAATGATGTTTGGCTTTACTCTTTGGGTGATTTCTTGATTGATGTCAGTTTACTTTTGTTTTTCAGTCTCTTTGTTGGTAGAGAATTAGTAAAATACGTCCGCTTATCTGCTGCTTCCAAATTTCAGCAGTTAGCACTCGTTGCTTTTAGTTATCTATCTGTTTTTGTAGGTATTAGTTTCATACAATTCTCCTTGCGGGATATTGTTATGTCCTCTTATTTGTCGTTTGATTTCGACAATTTCTCCCAACTCGAATCCTTTACATTCTTGGGATTATTGGGAATTGGAGCTTTAAATATCTCCTATTTTTCCTTGACGTATTATGTCAACAAATTAGCCCTAGCGTACAAAATTCCGTTGCAAGAAAGAGTACTCAGCTTTAGTAGTATGTTGCTGCTTACGGTACTTGGCATTACTTACTTTCAATTTCCACACATTGATATATTGGTTATTTGCTTTTTTAGTATTGGTCATTTGTTTTTATTGCATCTGTTCTTGCAGAACAAAGCCACTTCGCTAGCATGGGTCAGTATTTGGTTGTTATTTTTCTCTAGTTTGCTTACGCTAATACTGGAGAATGCACAGATAGACAAAGATACTAAACTTCGGAAAGTTTATGCTGAAAAATTAGCGTTTGAGCGAGATTTGGAGGCAGAAGCAAATTTTGCACTGATTGCGCCAAAAATACTCGAAGACGGACTCTTAAAAATAGCCCTTAACAACCCCCTTTCTCCTTCGCCCAGAAAACAAGTCATTGACTTGATTACCTATCGTTATCTTGACAATTATTTCTTTGGAAAATATGACTACGAAGTCCATATTTATACCGAGCAGAAAAAACCTTACAAAGGAGAGAAAAAACCTTATGAAGAGATTGCAGACTTGTTGCAAACCAGTACTATTACCTCCAATGATTATCTACAATTTTATTCCAATCCTACTGGCAACTATTCTTATATTGCTCAGATTCCGATTGTACAAAATCAATCCTTTTTGGGCAATGTCGTTATTGAATTGACACCAAAACAAGAATTCAAAAAGGCTAATATTTATGTTGAATTATTGAGTAGAAATAAAGATAGGCTAGAAAATATTTTTAGTCAATATACTTACGCACTCTACAAGTTTGATAACCGCATTCAGACCAATGGCTCTATATTCAAAGCCGAATTGCCTTATAATTTCCCCAAACCTCCAATGGGGGAATATTTGATTGTAAAAAATGCCGACGATGTCGATAACAACGACAACTACTTGCTGTATCGAGACAATCGAACAGGCAATAATATCAGCATTATTTTGCTGTCGCCAGAGAGTATCTATCAACCCTTTTCGGTCTTTGCTTATATCTTTTGTTTTGCACTATTTCTATTATTAATATTGCAATTCATTAATTCTACCTTCCGAAGAATCACTAAAATCAATCTACTTCAGGTTCTCTTTGAGCATTCGCTTCGAGAGCAAATCCAAAAAGGTATTTTGTTGGTTACGCTATCTTCTTTTGTAGCCATTGCATTGATTACGATTATGTATTATCGCTACGATTATGCCGATTATCACAAGTCTAGATTACTGCGAAAAGTAACCAGCACCGCAAAAACAGCCAGTTGGCAAATTACGCAAAGTAAAGATTCTATTATTCAATTGCCTGATGCCAAAGAATTGGCAGACATTCACAAAATAGATGTCAATATTTACTCCTTAGATGGCGACTTAATTTCATCTTCCGAAAAAGTAGTTTTTGAACGGCATTTGATTAGTAAAAAAATGAATCCTGCGGCATTTATTAAGCTCAAGCAGGAACAACAAAACAAGGTTATTCAGTCTGAAATCATCAATCAATTTGAGTACCTATCTGCCTATGTTCCGCTCAAAGATAAGCTAGGCAACACGGTCGCTTTTCTGAACTTGCCGTACGATTTGGCAAGCAATAATAACATTGGCTCGCAAGATGTAATTAAGTTTTTGGGTGCACTGCTCAACGTCTATGTACTGTTTCTATTACTAGCAGGCGTTGCTGCATTTATCATAGCCAGTTCGGTCACCTATCCCCTTTCGGTTATTGGCGAAAAGTTAGACAAAGTCAAATTAGGGCAAAAAAATGAACCCATCGAATGGGCAAATAAAGACGAGATTGGCGAACTCGTAGAGCGCTACAATCACATGATTAAGGAGCTGGAAGACAACACCAAAAAACTCGCTCGATCACAACGGGAATCTGCTTGGCGGGAAATGGCAAAACAGGTCGCCCACGAGATTAAGAATCCATTAACCCCCATGAAACTCAATATTCAGCTATTGCAACGGGTGGTCAATACCAAACCCGAAAAAGCACAACAAATGGTCAATCGAGTGGCTTCTGCATTGATTGAGCAAATTGATAGTTTGGCACACATCGCTTCGGAGTTTTCTAATTTTGCCAAAATGCCTACGGCTAATAACGAGACCCTTCATCTCAATACACTGGTGCAAAACGCCTATGAGCTTTTCCGTGAGGAAGAAAACATGGACGTATCCATAAAAATAACAGCGGAAGATTGTTATATCTTTGCAGATAGAACTCAAATAATGCGCGTACTCAACAACTTGCTCAAAAATGCTGTACAGGCAGTACCAGAAGACCAACAGGGCGAAATTAACGTACTACTGGCTCAGACCAAAACCATTGCGATTGTTAAGGTTAGTGACAACGGTGTGGGCATACCAGAGGAGCAAGCCGATGATATTTTTGTACCTAACTTTACGACCAAATCTTCTGGAACAGGTATTGGGTTGGCAATGTCGCAAAAGATTGTAGAAATGGCAAAAGGAAATATTTATTTTCAATCGGAAGTTGGCAAAGGCACTGATTTTATTGTCGAATTGCCGTTGATTCCACCGCCAAGCACAGATTAAAGAATCCTAAGAGCATGTCTAAAAACAGAGTACTTATTCGTCATTATTTCATCAAAAAAATGAAATTTTCTATTCTTCCAATCCTTTTCAAAAACAACTACTTGATTAGCTTTGTTATAATCCGTACATTACGACCTATTTAATTTATAATTCTCTTTTAATCAAAGATAAACGTTCATGATAAAATATTTACTTAGCATAACCTTAGTCGTTTTTGTATTACCTGCTTTCGCTCAACAAGGTATGCAATACACGCAGTTTATGTTCAATAAACTGCAATTCAATCCTGCTTATGCTGGCACGAAAGGACACTTTGCCCTTTCTGCGATTTATCGCAAACAATGGCTCGGGATAGACCGAGCCCCACAGTCTGCCACACTAAATGCACACGGTGCTTTATTGGACAAAAAACTAGGCTTAGGGCTTTCGTTGAGTTACGACCAAATCGGTTTTAGCAATCGAGTCAATATCGAAACGAACTACTCGTATATTATTCCTTTCAAGAATCGTTCTTTTTTGAGTTTAGGAATCCGTGGAGCCGCCTACTACAACCAAATTCGTTGGGAAGATGCCGACATGATTGACCAGTTTGATGCAGCCATTCCGCTATCTAGTACTAGCAGTATTTTACCCAACTTTGGAGCAGGTGTTTATTATCAATCTCGCCGTTGGTACCTAGGGGTTTCGGTGCCACATATCTTCCGTAATCAAGGCGACTTTAATATTGCCAGCAATGGTGTTGTAGAACCTGAATTTACGCAGCATTATTATATGATGACAGGCGTTGTTTTTCCGATTGCCAAAAATGTACAAATCCAACAAAATCTATTGCTCAAATACGTCGTCAATGCTCCATTAGCGACCGATATTAATATGAGCGTCGTTTTTCATGACAAGATACTATTGGGCTTGACCTACCGAGTCGGCGACTCTATAGATGCGATGCTACAATGGCAAATCAATAACCGTTTACGTATCGCAATTGCCTACGATTTTTCGGTCACTCAATTGCAGCAGTATAACAGCGGTTCCATCGAAGCTATGATTGGCTACCAATTTGCACCGTCTAAAACCGAAAAAGACCCGCTACCGCTAGAGTTGGAAGAAGGCGAAACAGAAGAAGAACTTCAGCAGCGCAAAAAAGATAAAGGCACTTACAACCACCGTTTTTTCTAAAAGCGTGTCTAAAAAGCGTTTCCATTTTAAACAAAAAATAGCAAGCAACAATTAATTTGTTGCTTGCTATTTTTGTTTGAAACTATCCGTATTAATTAGAGGTTATTTCTGTTTGAATCGCTGAATAGCCTTAACCGTAAAATCAGACAATACCAACTGACCACTCATGGCGGCTCGCTCTGCTAGCAGCTCGTCCCAGTTATTGGTACCTTTCCAAAAAACACCCTTCAGTAATCGCATCGCTTCAGGATTAGATTTAGCCAATGTTTCAGCTAGTTTCTGAATCTCTTCGTCCATTTCTGCTATGTCTTTCGATACACTTGCAAAAAGCCCTTGCTCTTTTGCCCACTCTGCCGTGTACCAGTCAGTAGCGTTGATGGACATTTGCGAAAACGCAGAAGTTCCTAACTTACGTTCTACTGCTGGCCCGACTACAAACGGTCCAATACCAATCGCTAATTCGCTCAACTTGACCGAAGAAAATGCCGTAGCAAAACAATAATCAACAGCAGAAGCAATTCCAACACCGCCACCAACAGCCTTGCCTTGTATCCGTCCTATAATAAATTTAGGACATTTGCGGCAAGCATTAATAACATTGGCAAAGCCAGAGAAAAACTCTTTCCCTGCTTCCAAGTTTTCGATGGCAACCAATTCGTCAAAACTAGCTCCTGCACAAAAAGTACGTTCGCCTCGGCTCTTCAATATGATTACTTTTGTAGCAACATCTCTCCCAGCTTCCTTGATAGCATTTGCCAATTTAGCCAATAGCTTACTAGGCAAAGAATTGTGTGAAGGGTGAAAAAATTCAATCGTAGTAATTCCCTCATTTTTAGTCACTACTACTGTCCCTTGTTCTCTTTTATCTTCCATGATATTATGTTATTTTTGTTATTTTAAAAAGCCAATGTTAGTGTTCAATGTCTGAAGTATAAAGTCCTAATTCAGAGGTTTTTCAATCTTTATATCTAATCCATTTAATTGAAAAAACTTTCGACTTTGGACGCAAGTAGGTGGACATAAGTTTTCAACGCCCAAAAAAGTCTATTTTTAACAAAAAATAGTTCATTTTTCATTACATCGCCAACTTTTGTCCACCTACTTAAGAGCATGTTTAAATTTATACTGATTTGTAATTTTAGACACGCTCTAAGAACTTCCGACTACACTACCCTATCACCTCTCCTTCCTGATCAATCTTTTTAACCATAGTCAATATCGTTGCCAAGGCACAAGTTTCGCCTGTTTCGTCATAGACATCAACCAAAAATTTGACAATTCCTTTCGCTATATCGTCTTCGCTCTTACGCTCTTGATCCACTTTTTCTTTGACCGTAAATCGTACACCAATCGTCATTCCAGGATAAACTGGCTTAGTAAATCGACATTCGTCCAATCCATAATTGAGCAAAACAGGTCCTTTCTTTGCTTGCACAAACAAACCTGCCGCTTTCGCCAATACCCAATAACCATGTGCCACCCGTCCTTCAAAAATAGTCCCATCTAAAGAAGTTTCATCGACATGAGCATAAAAATTATCACCACTCACATTAGCAAAATTAACAATATCCGCTACCGTCACGGTATGCTTGGCAGTTATCCATTGATCACCTACTTTTATCTCCTCAAAGTATTTGCTGAATGGGTGAATGCGGTCATCATTGCCCTTAGCACCATACTGAAACACATTCGTTACGTTCGTAATCGTAGTCGGTGTGCCTTGTATAGCCGTACGCTGCAAGTAGTGCTTAACACCACGCATTCCGCCCATTTCTTCACCGCCACCAGCACGCCCTGGTCCACCATGCGACAACAGTGGCATTGGAGAACCATGCCCTGTACTTTCTACTGCAGAATCTCTATTGAGCACCAAAATACGTCCGTGATGCGTAGCAGCACCCAATATATATTGCTTCGCAATCTGGTCGTCATTGGTCGTAATAGAACTCACCAACGAACCTTTTCCGAGATTAGCAATGGTTATCGCTTCTTCTATGTCCGTGTACGGCATAATAGTCGAAACTGGACCAAAAGCTTCCACGGTATGTACTTTTGTTTTTTGCAATGGATTATCATTGACAAATAACATCGGTTGTAAAAATGCTCCTTTGTTAATGTCCGCTCCTATTACTTCAAAATCACGCTCAAAACTACCGTACACTAGCTGATTTTCTTCTGCCAATATACGAGCTGATTTCAGCACTTCTTCCATTTGTTCTTTACTTGCCAATGTCCCCATTCGCACGCCTTCGGCTGTCGGGTCACCTATCGTCGTTTTTTGCAAGCGAGCAGATAGAGCATATTGAACTTCTTCCACCAAATTTTGAGGGACAATAATACGACGAATAGCCGTACATTTCTGTCCTGTTTTGGTCGTCATTTCACGGTGTACTTCTTTTATGAATAGCTTAAATTCTGCTGTATCTGGCGTCGCATCTTTGCCCAATACCGAACAGTTTAGCGAATCCGCCTCCATATTGAAGGTGACTGAATTATTGATAATTTGTGGCAATGATTTGAGCATACGTCCTGTATGTGCCGAGCCTGTAAACGTCACTACATCTTGACTGTTGACGGTCTCTAGAATACCAATCCCAGAGCCACAGACCAACTGCAATGCTCCTTCGGGCAAAATACCCGATTCGATAATATCTTTGACCATCGCATGTGTCAAATAGGACGTTTGTTCTGCTGGTTTGACTACCGCTGGCATGCCTGCCAATAAATTAACCGCTAGCTTTTCTAGCATTCCCCATATCGGGAAATTAAAGGCATTGATGTGTACTGCTACACCTGCTTTGGGTACCATAATATGCTGCCCAATAAATGTTCCTTCTTTGGACAACCCTACCGTTTCACCATCGACAAAAAACACCTCATCTGGAAATTTTTTGCGCAAGCTAGCATAAGCAAACAATGTACCGATACCACCGTCTATATCCACCCAACTATCCGCTTTGGTCGCTCCAGAAAGGTAGCTAATAGGATAGTAACTTTTTCTCCTTTTTTGTAAAAACAACGCTAACTTTTTGAGCATCAATCCTCGCTGCAAAAAAGTCATTTTACGCAAGTTGCGATTGCCTACGGCTCGTCCATATTCCAACACTCCTGCAAAGTCTAATCCTTCTTTTTCGTTGACCGTAGAAATTACATCTCCTGTTACGGCATTGTATTGAGCTATCCCATCGCCCTCGTGTGTTATCCAATTACCTTGTATATAATTATCGAGTTTATTCGCCATTTTTAGTGTTATTTTATTCAAAAATAATCTGCTCACAATAATACTAAAGTCTTAGGGTAATGCCTAAGATATAGAGTGTTATTTTGGAAGGAATAGATTTCGCAAATTGCGAAAAAAAAAGAAAAATAGAACTAAATGCAACATAGTCGCAATAACAAGCTATATTTGTACTATTATTTAATCACAAAAAAAGAACAATGAAAAAGAATTTGTTTGCTGCATTAGGGTTGACTGCTGTTTTATTTCTAACTGCTTGCGAAAAAGAAGAACCACATGTACATAACGAAGAAGAATTGATTACGACCCTAAACTATACCTTGACTCCTACGAGCGGTGGCAATGCTATAACGCTAAGTTTTGTGGATTTGGATGGCGACGGTGGCGATGCTCCAACCATTACAGGCGGAACATTAGCGGCTAATGAAACCTACACAGGAACGCTAGAGTTATTGGACGAAACCCAAAAACCAGCAGAAAATATTACGACAGAAATAGCCGAAGAAGATGATGAGCATCAGTTCTTTTTCCAGTCTAGTATTTCAGATTTGACCGTTGCTTATACTGACCAAGATGCCGACGGCAATCCAGTAGGATTGAGCAACACCTTGACTACAGGAGCAGCAGCAACAGGCTCGATTACTATTACGCTCCGCCATGAGCCTAGCAAATCGGCTACCAACGTATCAACAGGTGATATCACCAATGCTGGTGGAGAAACTGACATTGAAGTTGTAATTCCGATAGATGTTCAATAAAAAGTTACTTTTACTCTTTATATTTAGTTTGATATTTTTCGAATCTTCTGCCCAAGATTGCACCTTGTCTATTCGAGGGCAGGTTTTTGATGAAGTATCCAAAATGCCCTTATCGTTTGTTACCTTATCTGTACAACAAAGTACTAGAAATAGGATGGCAAATGATAAGGGCTACTTCTATTTGGATAGCCTTTGTGTGGGCGAATACCAACTCAGCTGTACTTATTTGGGGTATCAATCCAAAATAATCTCTTTGGATATTCGGCAAGATACCTTTATCAATATCCAACTTACGCCTACTTCCATAGCATTGAAAACAGTCGTTGTAGAAGCAAAAAAAGAAGCATTTGTTGGGCAATCTACTACCAGTATTGATAGAAAAAATATAGAAGATAATTCGAATAAAAATCTCTCTGGCTTACTCGAAAATGAAACAGGCGTTTATTCTATTAAGAACGGAAGCGGTATTTCCAAACCTATCGTGCATGGATTGTATGGCAATCGACTAACGATATTAAATAATGGGATTGCCCAAAGTGGACAACAATGGGGCAACGACCACAGTCCAGAAATAGATCCTTTTGCAGCCGACAAAATCATCTTGCTGAAAGGTGCTAGCACCGTCGAATATGATGGTGGTAACTTGGGTAGTGTTATCTTGGTAGAACCTAGTCGAATTCAACGATATGTTGGTTTGCGTGGTCAGGTCAACTACCTTCTGGAGACCAATGGTCTAGGACACAATTTGAATGCTCGACTACAACAATATTCTCCTTTTATCGCATGGAGAATAAGCGGTACACTCAAAAAATATGGCGACAAAAATACACCTGATTATTTTCTCAACAATACAGGATTAGAGCAAGCTAGCCTTGCCGTTCAGTTAGAAAAATCTTGGAAAAACAAGTTATTTATTGACTTCTACGCCAGTACTTTCAATACACGTCTAGGCGTACTGAGAGGCTCCCACATTGGCAACCTGACCGACTTGAAACAAGCACTAACCAATCAAGTTCCCTTCTTTACAGAACCTAACTTTAGTTACCAAATAGAAGCGCCCAAACAGCACGTATCGCACCACTTAGTCAAGATAAAAACAAAGTATTTTCTGAAAAAAAATCAGCTTCTAGAGTTGGTGGTAGCGGGTCAACTCAATGACCGCAAAGAATTTGATGTAAGACGAAGTGGAAGAATAGATATTCCTGCCTTGAGCTTGCTCCAATATACCTTCAATTCTGAATTGAAATATACCAATAGATGGGGTCAGAATTGGAAAATAAAACTGGGTATGCAGAATGCCATAACCGATAATACAAACGATGCCGAAACAGGGCTTCTACCCCTAATTCCTGATTATATCCAATGGAAAAACGGGCTTTTTGGCACTCTTTCCAAAACAGTAAAAAAAATACATTTCAACTTAGGGGTTCGCTATGATTATACCTACCAAAAAGTAGTAGCAATTAGCACTACGCTTCCCAGAGAAATCGTTCGATATAACAATCCATTTCATACCTTTAGTAGTATGGCTGCTATAGAAATAGCCCTCGCCAAAACACAAGCTATCAGTTTCAATACAGGTTATGCGACCCGAAACCCTGCTATTAATGAACTCTACAGCAGTGGGCTGCATCAAGGCGTAAGCGGTATAGAAGAAGGTAATATTCATCTAAAAATAGAAAAGGCATTCAAAAACACCCTAGAATATAAGTGGTTTCCAACGGCTAATTTTTCGGTAAGTGCCTTGGCTTATCATCAATATTTTGAAGATTATATCTATCTGAATCCACAACCAGAACTACGCTTAACCATTCGTGGTGCCTTCCCTGTGTTTGAATATCAACAAACAGATGCTCACATTTATGGCTTGGATTTATCTACTCAATTCGCTATTGGGAAATCCATTTCTGGAGTGCTTAAATACAGCTATTTGAGAGGGCATGATATTGCCAACAAACAGCCCTTAATCTTCATGCCGCCCAATCGGCTGTTTGGTAGCTTGAAGTATGCTCATCAAAAAAACATAAAAATTGCTAAAGCAACTTACTTACAACAAATAGAATTTGAGCTCACCAACAGATTCATTTTTGAGCAAAAAAACCTACTGCCAGAACAAGATTTTGCAGCAGCTCCGCCTGCTTATACACTTTTCGGATTGAAGGCTTCTGCCGCTATCCATATCAAAAAATACAAAATCAGCTGCTTTGTCAAAATAGATAATCTATTCAATGTCCGTTATCGGGATTACCTCAATCGTCAACGATATTTTTCCGATGAGATGGGGCGAAATATTACTTTGGGCTTGATCTTCAAGCTTTAAAAACCGAGGGCTTTTGTTCTATTCAAAAAATTGAGTGACGCTAATCAAATTCTATAGGATTTGATTATATTGTAGGCTACAATACACCAAATTACTCCACTAAGAACATTACCCATGAGTCAAGTATTTCACTTATTCAAGCAAGGAACCGATGCGATTCCTACCAATCAAGGCTTTTGTTTTCAATACCTCGTCACACTAGAGCGTTGGTTATATAATTATACCAATGGGATTGAGGAAGACATTTATTGCGAATTTAAAGATGATATTTTCCAAGAGGACAAAGTCGCCAATACTAGAAAATTTACCCAAGTAAAATGCTATTCTGCTGATTTTAAATTGCAAGATAAAGCAGTTATAGAATCGTTGATTCACTTTTATGATTTGTATCTAACTCATAAAGCTGATGCAGCTGTGTCTTTTGTTTTTGAAGCAAATTGTAATGTCAATAGAACTGGCATTTCTAAAGGGGCAAAGTTATTAGTGGAGTGGTTTGATACCCAAGCTAACTTAGACGAGATACTCCTTATAAATCTATCTACTTTTTTGGAGAATAAAATGAGCAGTTTCATAAACAAACGCCTTGAAGTCTTCGAAGAAAAAAATAAAACTAACTCAAAAGCTTTAACAGATGCAGAAGCAAAAATAGATGCTATTCAAGCCAACATAGAGTCTAATGACTTCAAAAAATTCATCAAATCTATAGAGTGGAAATTCGATAATTTAGATAAAAAAGAAGCTATCAATAAGAGGACGCAAAATTGCTACGATTTGATTTCTAAAGTTTCTGAATTGGAAAAGGACAAAAATCCCGAAGTACTTTTTACATTACTGCTCAATGAAGTCGTTACTTGCTCTACCAAAGAGAAGGAACAAGAACGTTGTTTGACTACCGCACTATTTAAAGAAAAAATAGAAGTTGCTAATACCTCGGACGAAGTACTAAAATCGCTCGATGAGCGAACAATTACCATTATTGATGCTCTAAAAAAAGTAGCAAGCCAAGTTGATTTTATAGCAAACGATGTACAGCAAAAAAATAATGCAATCGCTCTTGCTGCCGAAGAAAAAAAACAAAGCATTACGAAGTATTACAAAGTGCTAAAAGGACATTATAATCAAAATGTCTTGCAAGACGAGTTGATGACCTTAGCCGATATTTATGTTCGTCCCTACATCAGTGTACATCAACATGCTCTAGCAGATGAAGTAGAATTAAAACACAATCAAACGTTCTACAAAGTAGCACAGTACAAACAGGCTTACGAGCTCATACACGACTTTGCTACTAACAATATTGCACTTGATACTCCCTTCAAAAATAAGCAGGCTAATGTCTTGATTATGCTTGGCTACCCAGGGCAAGGCAAGACCTCTATGTGCAATCATTACCTGCATCATAGTATCAATCCAACTGACTTGACGAACAACAAAGTTTTTCTAGTTAGATTGAGAGAAATAACCCATATAAAAGGGCTACTAAATGAACCCATTACGCAACTACTAAAGGAAATACAAAGTACTTGCGAGCATATCAAAAAAAGTGATTTAAAGAATGCGTTACTTATCCTAGATGGTTTAGATGAGCTGATGATGAAAGAGGGCATGAAGGGGACGCATGTAGAAGAGTTTTGTAAAGTAATAGAGCAAAAAGCAGCACAATACAACTACAAAGTACTTCTTACGTCTAGGTATGGCTATATCGACTTAGAAAAAATATCTAAAGAAAAATATCTGGTGGCACAGCTTGACTTGATGACCAAAGAAGAGCAATATCAATGGTGTGACCAATACGCCAAGATACACCCAAGCTCCAAAGTAACTCGAACCGTTATTGATAGTTTGTATACAGATGAGGAATTACGCTACTTGAAAGACTTACTCTCTCAACCCCTATTGCTACACCTAGTGGCGGTGACTGATATATCGTTAGGAAAAGACACCATCAAGAACAAAGCTGATATTTATAATAATTTATTTACTAATCTAATTGACAGAAGTTGGTCAGATAGAGGTCAAATTGATTTATTAGAAGGGCTAGACAAACAGAGTTTGAGAGCTTACTTACAAGTGATTGCTTTAGAAATACACAAATCTGAAAATGAATACATTCGTAAAAATGAATTGGATAATTTGACAGAAACAGAGACTTTTTTGGCAAAACTTAGTAATGGACAATCCTTGGGTGATTGCTTAAAGCCACTCATGGTTAGTTTCTATATGAATGAAGTCAAGAAACAACAGCAAGATATTGACGAAAAAGATAATTTTCGAAATTATGCTATTGAGTTTCTGCACAAGTCACTACATGAATATTTAGCAGCAGAACGTATTTGGGAACTGTTCAAAATGTTTGCTATCAAAGATAGCTCCAATCACTTCAGAATATCAGATGTAGATGAGGTATTCAAGTATGTAGGCATTCATTTATCCCCTAAGTTGTTAACCTATGAAATTAGGTCAGACCTAAATAATATTATTACAAATGATAAGGAAGCTGATAAAACATTGATATACCAACGGCTGTATCACTTTTTAGCAGAACTATCTGCTGTCAATTTCATCGATTTACCCAATGCTAGAAGGTCAAAGAATATTATTGAACAAGGTATCAATTTTTGTATTCCTTATTTAGAAGTATTGAACTTGCTTCTGCTTCAATCAGGGGTAAAAAGTAACCCCTTACCCACAAATTTTGCTACTTATTGGAGAACTATTAACTGCTGGCACTACACTCTCAACTTGAGGGGTGCTAATTTGAGGGGTGCTGATTTGAGGGGTGCTGATTTGAGGGGTGCTGATTTGGGTGCTGCTGATTTAAAATATGCTAACTTAATATATTCCAATTTAATATATTCCAATTTAAGCCATGCTAATTTGAGCCGTGCTAATTTGAGTTATGCTAATTTGAGGAGTGCTAATTTGGGTGGTGCTGATTTAAGTGGTGCTGATTTGGTAAATGCTAATTTGATAAATACTAATTTGAGTAGGGCTGATTTGAGGGGTACTGATTTGAGGGGTGCTAATTTGAGTAGGGCTGATTTGATAGGTGCTGATTTGAGTGGTGCTGGTTTGATAGGTGCTGATTTGATAGATGCCGCTATTGATATTCCCAATTTTCTTACTGAAGAATACTTAATGCAAAACAATATTCAAGGAGCAGAATATCTATTACAAAAATACTCCTTAGTCGAAATGAAAGTTGAAGGTACTTTACCAAAACCTCGATACAGGTTTGTCCTAAAATAATAGCTTAAAATAGTCAGATTTGAGTCGATACAAATCCAATACTCAGTATCAGTATGCTTTTATAATTCTTAACCTCTAGCTTGCTACTATTTCCCTCTAAATGAGATAAATATTCGATTTACTTTTCAAACAAAAAATAAAATGAGTTATCTAGAAACGACACACAACGTGTACAAAGAAGCGGCACTAACGCCTGATGTAGGCTTATGCTGTACCACCAATCCAATTTGGGAACTCCCTGGATTGAAGATTCCGACTATCATGCAAGAAATGAACTACGGTTGTGGCTCTACGGTGCATGCCCGTGATTTGACCAACAACCCCCAGATGTTGTATGTTGGTGTTGGTGGCGGCATGGAATTGTTGCAATTTGCCTATTTCAATAGAAACAAAGGCGGTGTTATTGGCTTAGATGTCGTGGACGAAATGTTGGAAGCTTCTCGAAAGAACTTCATCGTAGCAGAAGAACAAAACGATTGGTTCCAATCGGACTTTGTTGATTTGCGCAAAGGAGATGCCATGGCGTTGCCCGTAGCCGATAATTCTATTGATGTAGCAGCACAAAATTGTTTATTCAATATTTTTAAGTCCGATGACTTGAAAAAAGCGATTGCAGAAATGTACCGTGTGCTGAAACCGCACGGAAAATTGGTTATGAGTGATCCGACTTGTGAGCAACCCATGAATGACGAACTACGCAACGATGAGCGTTTGAGAGCCTTGTGTTTGAGCGGAAGTCTGTCCATTGCCGATTATGTCAAAGCATTGACCGATGCAGGTTTTGGAACCATTGAAATACGAGCCAGAAAGCCCTATCGAATTTTAGATCCAAAGAGTTATCCAACAGCGGAGTTGATTTATATCGAATCTATTGAAGTGGCAGCCATCAAAGACCCGATGCCAGCAGATGGTCCTTGTGTATTTACAGGCAAAGCAGCCATTTATTATGGCAGTGAAACTTATTTTGATGATGGATTGGGACATACTTTATCCAAGAATCAACCGTTGGCTATTTGCGACAAAACAGCCGCTGCCCTACAAGCTTTGGGCAGAGATGATATTTATATTTCGGAATCTACTTTCCATTACGATGGTGGTGGCTGTTGCTAGAGTGTAGCCGTTATTTATTTCAAGCCTTGCACATTTTGATTCCATTTAATGACTGATGCTACGCAAGAACATTTGGAGTTTTGAATTAAAAAAAGATTTGTTCTATTTTTTCTCAAGAACTAAGCCTACTGAAAATATGGGAATTATGGAAAACAAGCGAATACTATCCCTTGAAAATACGCTTAAACTTCAAGGGTTTCCACAGGAAATTAACTAGAACCGACTTCTTCAAGAAAAACAAATATTTCAAAAACTAAAAGGAAGTCTAAAAATTCCATTGAAGTCAGTATTGAAAGGTGATAGTATCTTGTTTGCAATATTGAACCTAGACTTTGCTTCTTTCGGTAATGGAAAGAAGAATAGATATAATTGACCTGCCCTATTGGCAAAAACCTATCTCTTACGTAACATCAATTAATGAAATAACTAGATATAAGTATAGGACAAAAAATAAGAACGAGACGTGGCAACCACCTAACTCAGCCAAATGCAACACTTTTTTTTCGTTCTTGCACTCAATAAAATAACTTCAAAAAAAATCCCTAGCACCTACAACGTAGGCACTAGGGATTTTTGATTAGTAAGATAATAAACATTATTATTGCTGTTTACTCCTTCACCAATTTACGCATTTCTACCACCTCATTGGTGTACATTTTTACCAAATAAACACCAGAAGGATAGGCGTTCAAATCTAAGATTTGTTGCGTTGCCCCTTGTGGCATTTTGGTTTGTTGCAATACTTTGCCATCAATAGATAGAATTTGTATTTCTAAGTCGGTAGCGAGTCCCTCGCTAAATCGCAAAGTCGCTTGATTGTTAGTAGGATTGGGCGACAAAACTACGTCCAAATCGTTACTAATTTTCTGTATGCCGACTGTTACCGAAACCGTATCGGCATGTGTACAAGTAACACTATTAGGACGAAGCGTAACCGTGTAATTGCCCGTAGTAGCGTAGGTATGAGTAGGATTCTGCACATTGGAGGTATTGCCATCACCAAAATCCCAAATCCAGCTTGTCGCTCCTATCGTATTGTCGGTAAACGCAACCGTACTATTGTTGGCAACATAACTAAAGTTAGGTTCTAGAACCGTAGCCGTGACAGGTACTGCTGGACTCACACACGGAGACAATTGCAATTCCCAATCGTAGAAATAGTAATAAAAGTCAGCAGGAGCACCTGCGGTAGAACCTGTCATAGTCACGACATTGGGCAAGCTATAAGGATAGCTTACGCTACTATTATTTCTATACAAATTGACAGAAGAACCACCTAAGGCATAATCGCCACTACCTGGCACTTGCATGTTCAGATTGACCCGTTGAGGACCATCTACTAGGGTTACCGTTACTTGTTGTAACACGGTATTGGCAACTGTTCCCCCGCCAGCAACATTGCCGTCCCAAAGGTAAACAACACGATCACCTGCACCATTGGCATCCACCCAAACCGATACTAAGGTAAAGCTCGTATCTGCTGTAAAATTAATTGCTCCGACAAAAGTACTGTTGTGATATCCACCACCGCCAATAGTACCATCTACTGGACCTACTTTTTGGCTTGGAGAAGCTATCACTTCTCTTACTTGATACGTCGTTGTGGTCGTCAATGGAGGCGTTTGATAACCAAAAGAAGAGGTCGTCAATAGATTACCTGCATTATCCAACCATTCCAAACTGGAGGTTTGCGATACCGCATCTAATCCAATTCGGTCGTTTTCGCAACCAAAACCATTAATCACGCTTGTTATTTCTGGGTAGTTGATACGAATGTAATTCGTTTTAGTTTCCAAATCATTGCCTATCGCATTGGTTGCTTGTAGCGTCACGGTATACAAACCAGAATTGGCATAGGTGTGCGTTGGATTTTGAGCTGTAGAAGTAGTACCATCACCAAATGTCCAGAGCCAGCTCGTCGCGTCATTGCCCGATTTGTCTTCAAAATTAACCTCGCCCAAACAAGTAGTCGTAACATCAGCAGCAAAATTTGCATTGGGTGCCACCCCTGTAACATTAACATTGATATTATCTAGGTACAAGTTTTGACCAAAAGCACAAATATTGACAAATCTGAGGGTAATATTATTACCAATATAACTGGTCAAATCAATAGAGTCGGTTCTCCATTCGTTGGCAGCCGTCGGAGCCCAATTGCTCGTAATGGGTGTGCTTGTCGCTAGCGTCGCACCACCTTTGAGGTAGATTGGACTGTATGTTTGTCCACAATCGGTCGAAATATCTACTCGTAATTCATCAACTGCAGTGTTGTATTGGCGGTACGCTACATCAAACTTAAGTGCTGCGGTCACCCCTGCACTCAAATCAAGTGTCATGACCTGAAAAATATCTTCTTCGCCTACTGCATTGTAATTATAATTATTAAGATACAAAGCATTTGTTGTATTTCCATCAATACCTGCTACGTTTATTGTTGTCCATGTCGTGGCATTATCGGAATTGATAATTACGCTATTTTGAAGCGGGAAAAAATTTCCTTCAAAAGTTTCTTGATAAGGAAAACTCGCCAACGGTTCTGCTATCTCAAAAGTCTGATACAAAGTATCGTTGCAACTGGTACTATCGGTCTCCAACCCCGTCCATATCTTGATAGTATATTGTCCTGCACTTACGTTCAATGATTGATTGAAGGTATGCAAAGCCGTACTTCCTGCATTGAGATTCCCCGTGAACGTGTCTCGTACGATTGGATTATTATCTACTTGATAATACACTTCAAAGTTCGTTTCCGTAAAAAGTCCTATATTTTGGAGTTGCACTTGAACAGGAACCGCAGAAATTCCGCCACAGCGCTCTGTAAAAACACTTGGCGACAAAATACTGTCTATCCCTGCGTCATTTCCACCATTACAAGAAAGAAAACAAGTGGCTTGTCCACCTACTGTACCGCTATACTGAACTGCTATTTGGCGTAGCCCTACTATACCATTTGGTCCTGTGGAGCGTACCGAAAACCAATAACTAGCATTGACATCTGGAACCGTAATGGTGTGTTGCAATCCTGTCGAAGAGCCAATAGAATCCATATATTTATCCCCCAGCATGAAGACATCATAGCCTGTTGCACCCGGTACATTATTCCAAGCTAATTCTATCGTATTATTGCTCGCACAAACTCTATCAACACGTATATTCCCAGGTCTATTGATAATAGAAAAATTGGCATCACTTTCATCTGTTGCTGCTCCTCTTGATACTCGAATACGACTCTGTCCGTTGACGATAGCAGGTACCGTCCAGTCAAAAAAGCGTGCGGTGCCTGGAGCCGTACTAATAAATATCCAAGTAGCTCCACCATCTCTAGAAAATTCAATGGTAAAGTTTCCTATATCACCATAAGCGTCCCAGTGAATACGATCGTTTACTCCCGGCAATAAACCTTCGCCGCCCATCGGAAAAGTAACCGTAATGTCGTCGTACAAAAATTCGTAAACGACCCAATATTCTTGTGTACCAAAAGGAATTGTTTTTCCTTTTATTTTTAGATTGTACGTACCTGCGGTCGGATTGTCTATCGCAATTTGCTCTACATTATTGAGTGTATCTATACCCTTGGTAGCTGGCGTAGCCAAGCTAGTTACATTAGGTGCAATATCCAGTACCCAAGGCAAATAAGTGGTATTAGCAGCATCTTGTACCGTTGCATCTAAATCGTTGACCAAAGCGTAAGCTGCTGTAGTAGCACCTTCTGGATCTACCCAGTACACCATTATTTTGGCACGTTGTACACCTGCTGGAATCGTGATACTGTGCGTGGCACTATCGCCTTGTGTGATCGTACCTGACAAATAACGATTTTCTTCCAATAATTGAGCAGCTTTAAGCCCATTCACTTTTCCCCAACCATATATAAAATCAGGGCCATCATTACCCAAATCATTTGCTGTATTGAGCATCGTTGCTTTTAGCAATGCAGAAGGAGCAGTATTTCCACTATTAAGTTGACCATAAGCATCGTACAACTGTGCCATTACGCCAGCTATACCCGGTGCAGCAGCAGAAGTACCACCACCAGCAGCATAAGTATTGTCAGGATCTGTTGACATTTGACTATTTCCGTGTGCGGAAATGTCAGGTTTGATACGTCCGTCAACGGCTGGTCCACGGCTCGAAGAAGCAATAATAGCATCGGTTTCACTTAGGTTGGCGGTAGCGATTACATTTTTTCCTTCTTTGTGTCCACCTGTAATATTTCCCCATTGCGTTCCTGCACCATAACCACAATCTTGCCCGTTGCTATTGCCTGCCGAAAAGACTTGCATTAGTGTCGGATTATCGACGATTTCACCATCAACTAGTCGAGTGGTGGTGGTATATCCTGCACCACAACCATTGCTATACGAAGAGTTGAACACCAATACCGCACTATCTTGATGCAGTGCAATGGTTCCGCCCATAGCACTAGTATATTGTCGTACATGGATATAAGACCCTGGAGCCATTCCTCGCATCGTTGGGTCTAGGTTGCCTGCTCCACCAGCTATACCAGTGGTCATATCTCCATGTGTTCCCGTAAAATCATTGGCTACATCTTGCTGATTGAGTCTGCCTGTAAAATCAATATGCGGTCCTACAAAACCGTCATCATTAATGGCAATATTGATACCTGTTCCATCGTAGTTTCTACCTCCAAAATAATCATTATCAATCGCATTGGAGCGATGCAGATTCCGCCCGTCGTCCGATTCTGGTTGCCCAGGCTCGGACATCAAATCCAAAAATTTGATACAAGCCAACTGCTTGATAGCTGCCAATTGGGCAGGCAATACTTGCAGGTTGAGTGTTTGCACATGCTCAAAGGATTCTTGCACCAACGCTCCCAAAGGCAACAAACTCGCTTGTACCTCACTCGCTTTGATGGTACTATAATATTGTACACTTACATTGACGTAGTTGCCTTCCATTGCCCAGCTTGGGAGGTCGCCTTGTAGTCTTTTACTCGTTTTGTGGCTTTCGCCAATAGGCTGAATGCTCACAATACCAAACTTCGACCAAGTAGCAAAGTCAAACGTAATTGGAATCGCTGCGATATAAACATTGTTCGGAATGTATTCCAATAGTTGTATGCCTGCTTGCTTTATTTGCTGGTGTTGTGCTGCCGTTGGCAATTGCTCAAACTGAACAAAACGATAAAAATATTGCCCAAATTTTTCGGAAGCGGCTATTTGGCTGACTTGTTTCAATTCAGAAGCATTGGACGGAAAAATAACGGTTTCTTGTTGAAAATGAACAACAGGATTGTTCTTTTGTGCTTGCAAATAGTTGGTCGATACGACCAAGCAACTCAAACAAAAAAGTAGCTTAATGACGTTGTACTGCATCTGAATAGTTTTGTGATAAATTGAAAATAAAATAGGGCTATTAAGGTGGTTACACTAACTTCATATCAATATTACAAAATATTTACAACTCTTCATATCTTCCAACCGTCATTTTTTCGTGATAAAAAGTTGAGGTCGTACGATTCAAACACGTTTATCTGAGGTTTTTTACTGCTTTTTCTACCAGTTTGACCACTTTCTCCAATTTTACTTCTGGCGAAACAGACACAAATATTTTCGCCAAGTATTTACCTTTTCTGACCCAGAAATAGTAATAATTATTTTTTGCCCCCAATAACGCAATGGTTTCATTCGTCTCTGCATTGAACAAGAATAACTTTCGCTCGTCCCCTATTTTTTTGTCCAACTCAATAGCCAACGCCCCTTCTGCTTGTTGTAGCGTATAAGCACGATAGTAGTTAGTGGCATGCTCTTCCGAATCCATCAAAAAGCGAAAATCAATAACTTTTTTATAGTTACTTTTTTTGTTTTCTTTCAATTCCCAAGTATTGAAAAAAAGAGCATTTTCAGTACACTCCAATTTATACTTATTAAGGTTGCCTTTTGTCAAAAAAGCGGTTGTTGGCACTTTCTGTTTTTCCCAATTAATGAAATGATATTCAAAATTCAAGGTTTTTTTAGTGTTTTCAAGAGTCATAACGCAACCTTTAAGCGTACTGGTTCCGTCTTTCCTTTCGTTACTCAATACACGCAATAGTTCCCCTAAATCGTCCGATATTCCGCCTTCTCCTGTATAGATTTGGTCCGAAAGTGTTTGACAAACGGCGCGGTCTTTTTGATGACAAAATCCGCTTACAAAGCTTTTTATCACATCTTTGGCAAAAGGTGTTTGTTCGGTTATGAATTTTAGTGTCACTTCGATTCGTGCCGTTAGCAGCACTTCGTTTTTGTCTATAATGAAGTACAAATCAATGTGTTCCTTGAAGCCGCCTGTTTTGTAATGTCGTTGTTTTTGCCCAAAGGGTAATGCTGTTTCTGTTTTCTGCTCAATATTGAAAAATTGGGCAAACTCGGATTCTAGGATTTCGTCCATCGTGCTACCTACCCCATTGCCAAGCACCGCTTGAGTCATAAAAAGTAGCAAAAAAGAAAAGAATAAGGTCTTTGTCATGTTGATTTTTTGTTAAAGTGATTTAATGTACTCAGAAATGATATTTCACCTGAGTGATCCAAGATAGTTAAATTTCGTGGTGGACACTTTGTTTTATTATCAGGATTCCTGATTTACATACATTTCTTATCCTAAGTAGGTGGACATAAATTTTCAACGCCAAAAAAAGTCTATTTTTAACAAAAAATAGTTCATTTTTCATTAGAGCTTATTACATCGCCAACTTGTGTCCACCTACTTACTCCATTTTGGTTTATATTTTGAGCTGTTTGCAATCCAGATTACAAAAATAAAAATAGTATGCTTATATTTACCTGTTACCTGCTACACACGATATGGCACTACTAGAACTTTTTCTGCTAGAGCTTATTGCTAACAAAAACTAATTCGTATGTCTTTTATCAAATTTATTGCTTTTGGAATAGCTTTCTGTTGCCTCCTAACGACTACCGATGCGCAAGATACGCTCAGGGTTTATTATGGCGATGGAAAACTAGAGGCAATTGGGATATTGAAAGATAAGGTACGCAATGGCGACTGGATTCATTATCACCCAAGCGGTACCGTTGCCTCTGAGGGCAAATATTATGGGGTCTATGAAGACCCCGAAAACGGCAATTTGATTTATCTCAAAACTGGGAATTGGACATATTACCATGACAATGGCAAAATCAAATCGGCTGGTGCTTATGAGCAAAATCAACCTATAAAAGAGTGGCGTTTTTACTCTACAACAGGTCAGCTCACTCAAGTCGGTAATTACGAGCAAGGAAAGCAGTATGGCGAATGGAAACAATATGATGAAACCACAGGCAAAGCCTTGGAATCTATCCATTATTTGCAAGGAAAAAAAGCAACGCTTGTCCAGAAGTATTACAAAAATAAAACGCTCAAACAGACAGGCTGGGCAACCAATGATTTTATAGAAGGAAAGTGGAGCTATTACCACCAGAATGGGCAACTGAAAGAAGAAGGTAACTATATGGGTACACTGTTCAATCCAATTAATTTTGAGCTTATTTCGCTCAAATCAGGAGAATGGAAAACCTATTATGACGATGGCAAACTACAATCAAAAGGTTTTTATTCTGGTGCTGCTATCAATAAGGTAACAGGGGAATATACCTACCAAAAGGTAGGCTTGTGGGAAAATTATTATCCTAACGGGGTACTCGAATCCAAAGGAAAATACAAAGAGGGCAAAAGACACGGCAACTGGCAGTTTTTCATGTCGAACTATAGACCAAAATCTACGATTTACTACATCAATGGCAAGACGGCAGAATTGGTCAAAGCGACCTATCCTGATGGCACCCTCAAATCAATAGGGCACGCACAAGGAATAGAAAGAGCAGGCGAGTGGAAAACCTATCACCCTAACGGAAAAATACAATCAACGGGCAGCTACAAAGGTACAGCACGTAATGCTAATAATTATGTAATCCCGCTGCCTGTCGGCGAATGGACGATGTACCATGACAACGGCAAAATCAAATCGACGGGGCATTATATTGCTGGCAAAAGAAATGGCACTTGGATTGATTATTATCCTTCGGGCAAAACGCAGCAGATGGGCGAATACATCAACGGCGAACCTTCAGGCGGTAGCATCAAGACATTCTACGAAAGTGGACAAGTTCAGTCGGTTGTTTCTTCTGATTTTGGGTTTTCGACCATGCAAAAAAACTACTACGAAAATGGGCAGCTACAATCAGAGGGTTCGCTTGATTGGGATAATAAAAAAGAAGGAAATTGGGTCTATTATTACGAAAATGGACAGAAAGAAAAAGAGGGCAGCTACGAAAGTGGTCAGCCACTCTCCGACTGGCAACAGTTTGACGAAAAAGGCAAAAAGATAAAGTAAAACGCCCATTCGTCTAAGAGCGTGTCTAAGCAAAAAAAGGGAAGTGCTATCAATAATATTTTGATAGCACTTCCCTTTTTTTGTCCTAATTCTTTATTTTTTATCCTTCTTCGTCGTCTTGTTTGGTTGCTTTATCTCCATTGACCGTCCAGCCACTATCGCCAGTCGCTTTGAACAAACCCAATAGATTATTGCCGTGTGCGGCATCTTGATCCCAATTTTCCTTTTTCTGCATGATACTGCGTACCACATCATAAAGCGACTGCTGCAATAGACGCACCATATCTTTATCAATGTGATTGGCTCGCTGACCGCTGTTTTTGTCATGCAATCTCCAATCATAATAAGCAACATCGCTTACCAATCGACGCAGTTGATCGCCTTCTTTCATCGTCATTTTTGCTTCTCCTTTCCAATCCAAACTTTGTGGATTTTCGAGACAATTGCTCAACGCCTGAGCACCATCAGCGACAACTGCACCTTGTTCGGCTTTCATACCAAAAGGACGATCATAATTTTTGCCCACATAATCAACCATCATGCGATAGATACGCGTTACTCGTATGTTTTTGGGGTCTGTCCAAGGAGCGGCTTTTTCTACATCACGGAGATAATCCCTCCAAATAAAAAATAAGTTTGGTGCATCTTTGCCACCCTTAGCCCCCATTTGGAGCAAATCGGCACTGGCACTGCTGTATTTACTGCTTTTGATTGCTTTTCCTATTTTTGATAAATCTTTGGTCAAATCATTGCCTGTTTTTTCGCACAAACCTGTAGCGTATGTCAACATTGTATTGATATTATCTTTGTAGTCATCAACAGTATAGGCTTCTACATCTATTCGACTTTTGGGTATATCTGGCGACTCCAATAAGGTAACACCTCCCAATATAGCCCCAAGTGTTTTCTCAAACTCTTCTTGATATTCCGCAGAGGAAGAAGGGGTAGCCAAGGGATATTCCTCAAAAAACCGTCCTGCTCGTTGTGCTTGTGTTTGTACCGCTATGAAGAGTAACAGTATGCTCATTATACTTTTGAAACTATTTATTTTGTTCATTTTTTATTTTTTATTAGTTGACATTATTACGAATAACAACATCAAAAGTAACCCTAGACTTGTTATTACATTTATTTATAGCAGAGCAAAGTATCGTGCCAAAGTCGAGTAAATTTCTATTTTTTGAAAAAAGGAAGTTTTAAAGCTTCTCTTTAGTCTTCTACTCTACGCAAAATACATAAAATCTCTTTTGAATATAACGTTTATATGCTAAGTGTTATTATTTTTGTGCCACCAGAGATGAATTTCTGTACAATCATTAATACAGTAAGAGCTACTTTTGTTCTTTTGCTATATTGCTAAACTACGTTAAAATTATGCTTAAAATACTCGCTTTACTCAGTGTTGCACTATTCTTTTTTGCTTGTCAAGGAGAGGAAACTGTTTTTATCAAGCAGATAAAAAATGACAGTAGCCAGCAATGTACGTTCTATTTTTTTGGTCCTAACAATACCGCTTTGTTTTCTGATACCGTCATTGTTGCGGCTGGAACTACCGAAAAAATATACAGCTACTTTGAAGAAAATAGCTCTATCAATGCCAATCAAAGTTGTGGTATTTATACCGACCAAGATGATACCATTTCGGTAGAGACTACTAGTGGTGGAAAATTGATAAAATCACTGTATGCTGACCAAGATTGGGAGTATTTGTCTTATAATAATGAGCAAATTTGTACTTTTGTGATTACAGATGGAGATATCCAATAAATTGGTATTGTGATTCAACCAATTCATTGCATCTAACCCTATAACGTTCTTGCTAGTTATGTCTATTTTTTTGAAGTTAGTTTTTGCTACCGTGGTGGTCTATTTGCTTTATATTGCTTATAGCTACCAAACGCTTATTAGTGGACGAGAAGGCGAACATCGTTTTGGCATAGCTGATATTATTCATCCGAATAAAGGAAAAACTGTACTTGAAGAGGAAGAAGTATTGCCTCCATTGATAGACAATACTGTTTATGCTTTGGCTTATGCCAATAAATATGCTCCGTTGGCACAGCAAGAAATGAAGCGCTATGCGATTCCTGCTAGTATCACGCTAGGACAAGCTATACTAGAATCGCAGTATGGGCAGAGTGAATTGGCATTGCAGGCAAACAATCATTTTGGTATTAAGATTGATGCCGAATGGGTCGATACAGAACGACATTGTATGTTATCGAATGAGTGGATGGTCGAAATTCAGCGAATGCGTCCTGTTTTATCTTGTTTCAAACGTTACCGAAGCGTAAGTGCTTGTTATGATAATCATTCGCAGTTTTTGGTCAAAAAAAATTGGTATCGCCCATTGTTCAAGCTGTCTAAAACAGACTACCAGAACTGGGCAAAAGGATTGCAATCGGCAGGCTATGCCACCGACCCAGCTTATGCCCAAAAATTGATTGACATTATTGAGAAATACGATTTGGCAGCTTATGATGTTTTGTAAAAACTGTTTAAATAGAAAAAAATCATTGCTCCACAAAGGAGCATAATATAATATTATAAAAGTAATGGAAAATAAAGTAGAAAGAAGTAGTGATATTGTTTGCCGTATCGGGCTAGACAAAAATAATGTTCCTGTCAAGATTGACTGGAAAGCACAAGATTCGCCCGACACGCCTGAGTTCAAAGAGTGCAAAGCGATATTGTTGTCGATGTTCGACAAAGAGTTTCAAGATACCTTTAAGATTGACCTCTGGACAAGCGAACTACAAGTAGGCGAAATGGATAAATTCATGTATCAGACCCTGCGAGGGTTAGCGGATAGCTATCATCGTGCGACCAACAACACTAAGTTGGCAAACGAAATGCAGCGTTTTGTACAACACTTTGGCGAAACAACTGAATTGATTCCTAAAGAAGAAAGCAAATAAATTATTTTGAAATCGTTTCTCCTGTATTATCAGGGGAAACGTTTTTTTGTTTCGCCACCAGATACAACCCCGCAAATATTAACCCTCCTGCTACAAAAAGCTGCCAAGAAAGCTGGTCTGCTCCGACTGCTATAGCAATTCCTGTTGTCAAAAGTGGCTGGAGATAAATGTAGGTACTATTGACCGACGGTTTGACTACTTTGAGTGCCAACCCATTGAGAATAAAAGTCATAAACGTAACAAAAAACAAAACGTATCCGATAGACCAAATGATAGGCGTAGGTAAGGTTTGCCAATCTATCGCTAGTGCATCGGTTGCCCCAAAGGGCAATGCTATAAAGAAGCCTATTAAAAATAGCCACTTGAGGACATTGACAGGCGAATATTTAGTCATTAATGGCTTAACCATCACCAAATAACCTGCATAAAAAGTAGCATTAATCGCCACAAATATATTGCCCAAGGCAGGATTGGAAGCACTCTGTATCGCTTCTTTGTTGCTATAAATCAAGAAAAAAGCTCCTACCAAACCTAACGAAATCCCCGTCAGTTTGAAAGCTGTCAACCGCTCTTTGAATACGATGCTTGATATAATCAGCACCATAATCGGCGTGGTCAGCATGATCAAAGCCCCATTGATGGGCGTGGTCATTTTTAGTCCATGAAAAAACGATAATTGATTGGCGGCGACACCACAGACAGCACAAGCCAAAAACCGCCCCCAGTCGCCTCGATCTATCGTCTCGGACTGAACAAACAATTGAGCAAACCAGAACAAAATAGTTGCTGCTGTGATGCGCAACATAATAAAGCCAAACGGTGTTACATACGGAGTAATTCCGTCTCCTTCCATCACTGGTTTGGCTATCGTATAATTGCTAGCATAAAAAAATGCAACAAAAAACATGGCGATATGTGCCAGCACAATCCGTTTATCTATTTTACTACTTTCTTTCATTAGCTATAAATTTTGAGCCTACTCCAACACATTATTCAACGTGATTTATTATCCAAAACAACTCTTGCGTTTAGCTTAGTTGGTTTACTCGTTTTTGTTTTCGACTTCGGATTCGACCAATCTGAGTCTATTCAACTGACTATCAACTTATTCTATTTTCTTATATTAGGTTTGGGGATTGCTAGCACAATAGTAAGGTATCTGACGCATAAAGATCAGCTAAAGCAAAAAGTTTTTACGTTTGATATTTTATCGACCTTAATCGTTAGTAGTTTGCTGATTGCTCATTTTGGGTGGGTCGATCATGACTGGATGCAGGAGGACAACTGGCTCAAAGTGGCTATTTTTTTAACCTTGATACGAGAGCTGTTTGAGCGAGAAATTAATTTTGCGATGACTCCGCTCAATCCTGCACAATTGTTTATTGTGAGTTTTGTCACCGTCATTTTGATGGGTGCGTTACTGCTCCTGCTGCCCAATGCCACTTACGACGGCATTACATTTATTGATGCCCTGTTTACAGCTACTAGTGCCGTTTGTGTTACAGGGCTGATTGTAGTCGATACCAGCACTTATTTTACGACTATGGGGCAAATTATCATTCTGATTTTAATCCAAATTGGTGGTCTAGGTATTTTGACTTTTGCGAGTTATTTTGGTTATTTTTTCAGAGAAGGAAGCACCTTCCAGAACCAACTCCTACTCAGAGACCTAACCAACACCCAAAAAATAAGCGATGTATTTAGTACTATCAAGCGAGTGGTCATGATTACGTTTGTTGTCGAATTATTGGGGGTATTTTGTATTTATATGGCATTAGATTCCGCTCAATTTTCTTCTTGGGTCGATCGCATTTATTTTGCTATTTTTCATTCTATTTCTGCTTTTTGCAATGCAGGATTCTCTACGCTCTCCAATAGTCTATTGGAAGACGGCTATCAGTTCAATTACAGTTTGCACATTATTCTCGTACTTATTTTCTTCTTGGGCGGTTTGGGTTTCCCTATTGTCTCCAATTTATTGACTTATGTACGTTATCTTTTTGTCAAATTCATGCTAAAATTTCGCAAAAAAATAGACATCAATCGCCCTTGGATTATCAATTTGGATAGCCGTATTACACTGATCACAACATTGATATTGATAATAATAGGTACTCTTGGTTTTTACTTCACAGAATACAATAACACACTCGCCAACCATGAGGGAATAGGCAAATGGGTGACTGCTTTTTTTGGTGGAATGACCCCACGTACCGCTGGATTTAATACCGTTGATATGTCTCAATTGCAACAATCTACGATTATGTTGACTATACTATTGATGTGGATTGGGGCTTCGCCTGCATCTACAGGAGGTGGTATCAAAACCAGTACCTTTGCCATGGCTATTCTCAACTTTTGGGCATTGGCAAAAGGCAGTAAAAAAATAGAAATTTTCAACCGAGAAATCGCTCCTATTTCTATCAATCGAGCTTTTGCCATTATCAGCTTATCGCTTATTGTTATTTTTGTGGGAGTCTTTATGATAGGCATTTTCAATCCAGAGCTATCGCCTACCAGCATTGTATTTGAGTGTTTTTCTGCTTATAGTACCGTTGGTTTGAGTCTAGGCATTACTGCCAAACTAACCACAGGCAGCAAACTCATCGTTATTGTGATTATGTTTATTGGTAGAGTCAGTATGCTCTCTATCTTAATCGCTCTATTGAAGCAAGCCAAACACAAACATTATAGCTTCCCCAAGGAAGAATTAATCATCAATTAACTAGACATCAACATGAAAAAATATCTCATCGTAGGTTTGGGACAATTTGGGGCTTCGCTTGCTCGGAAATTGACCAATCAAGGAAATGAAGTCATTGGCGTAGATCGTAATATGGATAGAATAGAGGCAATCAAAACGACCATGTCACACGCTATTTGTCTAGATGCTATCGACGAATATGCTGTCAAGGGATTGCCACTCAAACAGACCGATATTGTTATTGTGACCATTGGCAAAGACCAAGGAGCCAATATTATGGTCACAGCACTATTCAAAAACCTAAAGGTAAAACGCCTAATTAGTCGAGCCATCAACAACCTACATGAGAAAGTATTGCAAGCTATTGGAGTTGATGAAATCGTACACCCTGAAGAAGAAACCGCCGAACGTTGGGCAAAAAAACTCTGCCTAGATGGGGTCGTCGATTCCTTTGAAATCAATAAGCGTTTCTCTATTGTAGAGACGACTATTCCTAAATCATTTGCAGGAAAAACACTGCGAAATCTTGACTTCAGAACCAAATATAACTTATTGGTCTTGACCAAGATAAAAGAAAGAAAAGTAGAGGGACGTTTGGGCAAAGAAGAGGTCGTCCATGTACAAGGTATCGCTACTCCTGACATGAAGCTAGAGCTCGATGATATATTGGTATTGTATGGCTCCAATAAAGATATTCAACAGTTCATGACAATAAAATAGTCTTGACAGTCCCCCTAAAAAAAGGCATTGAACCAAGTGAATAACTACACAAAAAGCGGAAAATACCAACTGGTATTTTCCGCTTTTCAATATACTTCTCCAATTTATTTTTTATTCTTTCTCAAATACATAACTGTATTCCCCTGGGTATTTTTCATAAAACCCGTCCAAGACTACATCGCCTTCTGCTTGGTCGATAGCATCTATCAACTCGGCTACCGTTGTTACTTTTATTTCATTGACGGAAGTCACAATAAAATCCTCTTCCATATTGGTATCCGCTATGATACTATTGCGTTTGATAGACGAAATTATTACACCTGACTTAGAGAATTTTTCTGTGAGTTTTTTGCTCAATGGGCTGACTTCAATACCCAAATCTTTGAGCATTGTTTCTTTGTTCATGCCTTTTTTCTTGTCGGCTCGTTTGATACCTAAGTCTGTTGTGTTCGACTCATTTTTGAGCATCACATCAGTCGTCTTTAGGTCCCCTTCGCGCAAGAATACAATGGCTACTTTTTCGCCAGGGCGAAATAATCCAACCTGCTCTTGTAGTTCGGGCGAGCTACTGACAGCTTTGCCGTTGACTTTGACGATAACATCGCCAGATTCGAGTCCTGCATCTTTGGCTGCCGATTCTTCGCCTACGCCTTGTATATAAACGCCATTCATAGACTCTAGCCCATTTTCGTCGGCAATATCTTCGGTAATATCTCTAATGGTCACGCCCAAAAACCCACGTTGTACTTCTCCAAATTCCAATAAATCCTTGACCACTTTTTTGACCAAATTAGAAGGAACGGCAAACGAATAACCTTCATAACGTCCCGAACGGGTCACGATAGCCGTATTGATTCCGACAAGCTGTCCATCGGTGTTGACCAATGCACCACCACTATTACCGGGGTTGACTACGGCATCTGTTTGTATAAACGATTCTATGGAGTAGGTTCCTTCTAGTATATCAATATTTCTACCTTTGGCACTAACAATACCTGCGGTGACGGTAGAAGTCAAATTGAAAGGATTACCTACTGCCAACACCCATTCGCCTACATCTACGGACTCTGAGTCGCCAAAATCTAAGGTCACTAGTTTGTCGGTGCCTAGTTCTTCTTTATCCAACTTAATGAGTGCAATATCAGTCGTTTTGTCGGTACCAATTATTTTAGCAGAATAAGACTTTTTGTTATTGAGAATAACCGTCAATTCTTTGGCTCCGCTAATAACGTGGTTGTTGGTAACAATGTATCCTTCTTCCGAAATAATAACACCAGAACCCGAAGATTCGCCTCCAAAAATACGCTCGTACTTATCGCCTGAACCACTTTTGATGTGAACAACAGCAGGCGTCACCATATTAGCAGCATCTGTAAACGACGTTACATTCGTGATATTCGGATAAAAATTAGGACTTTGATTGGTATGTGGCAGGGCAATTTGTCTGCTATAGCTTTGTTCCTTGATAATAACATCTCGCACAGGAGAAACGGGCGTTTCTAGGTAATACTTGTATATACCCAAAGTACTCGCTGAACTGAGGATAGAAACGGTAGCCAATGCTATAATATTTTTCATATTCTGTATTTGAAGGTGATGGTAGTGTATAAAGCAACAAAATAAGTTCGCCAAAAATTAGTCCATTAGCTAAATTTGTCGCTATTGTGGTATTAAATTAAACAAATATTTTGAATAATTGTCCTTAACTTGTGGTCACTTTGGTGAACCACACAAATTTCATACATTTTATACGTACAAACTATTTAAAGGTTCAGTTATTATGGCAAGAAAGAAAGAAGATGAAGTGGAGTTCAGTAAACTCAGCAAAAAAGAAAGACGCATCGCTGCTCAAAAATTACTTTTTGGAGAATTTGAAGAGTCGGAAAGAGGAAATATATGGGGCAAAAAGTTTTCGCTCTTCTCCTTGATTGGACTAACAATCGTAGGGATTGTAGCTATTTTTGCAGTACAAACAGGCAAAATAGACCCACAGAATTTGCCTGCGGACGAGCCTTCTTTTTACCAAAAGATGCTAGAACGTGACCAAGTGGTTAAAGATACGTTAAAAAATTAAGTGTCCGTTTTTATTCTCTCTCTAGGCTTGACACCAACTTTTGAAATCTACTACTTGAGGGTTATAAATAACGCCTCTTGTTTCTATAGAATCATCTCTGTTTATCAATAATTCGACATAAGTCTCTTCTGGAGAACGTTCCTCTTCGTAATCTATTCGGATAATATTTGATTTGGCAATAATATGGTATGCCTCTGGCGTACGCTCAAAGTAATATTCGGGCGTCAACAAGGCACCATAATAAGTCTCTTTGGGGTTTTTCATGTAAGCATCTATAATGTGATCCAATTGTCGGTAACGCACCAAAAAGCCAATTGACAAAATAGAAAATACGCTAATAACCATCAAACCGACCAGTACAGGCAAATCAATTTGCCAATAATAAATGGAATCTATTGCCAAAGCGTTGTACGAGAGATAGAGAAAAACGGTCGCACAAGTAGCCGCCCCTAATAAAGCCCATTTTTGATTATTGTAATGAATAACAGGATTGTAAGGGATAAAAGTGGCATTGTCGAACGCAGATAACTGATGTAAGCGGGCTGCTTTCAAAAAATCTTTCTCCGCTAGTTGAATTTCTTTATTATTCTTCATTATATGATATGATGAGTACTTACTAATAGCTTGCTGCAAATGTATCAAATTTTCGATTAACAATTACTTTAGCAAAAGCAATAATAATACGATTACGCTTTTTTAGATTAAAAAAACAGTTGGCGAACATAGATTGTTCTAGCTTTTTGATACCTTAACCATAATCGCTCCACGAGATACCCATTCAATACCTTTTTTTTGTAGCAGCCTGCTGCTTTACAAAGAACCAATTACCTTGTATTTATGCCAAATATAAATAAACGAGTAGCATGGCTTTTGCCATTGTTTTTGTGGGGTTGTCAATTGCTGCCCTCTAGCGATCCGTCATCAGACAACGATGGCACGGCTGATATTGCTGCTACCCATTTCTCCTATCATTTGGCTTTTGCCAATGCTGACACGATGCCTTATCATCAAGCTACTGTTTATCAAACACAACACGATAGTCTAGATTATGAACGAGCTGATATTGTCAAAATTATACTGACGTACCCTGTCATGGATAGTTTGAGCAGCGTGGCTGCGGCAGATAGTATCCATCAAAAAATAGACTACTTATTGCTAAAAAAACAAAATGGTGATTTAGCATTTGAGTCCACTGAGCAGCGTCTTCGAGCATTTATACAAGACTTTGAGGAGTACGACCAAGATATGAAAGATTTTGGATTGATGAGTGGTCCCAAATGGTTCAATACCGTTTCTATCCAAACCCAGCTCAACAGAGCTAATCTATATAGCTTTTCCATCTTAGAAAGTGAGTTTATGGGGGGCGCACACGCCAACGAATCTACCCATTATTACAATATAAATACTAAAACAGGTCAGGAAATACAACTTCACCAAGTATATGACACCACCGCCTCCAATCATATCCAAAAAGCAGCCGTAGTGGCATTCAAACAAAAAGTAGCCATTCCGCTCGATAGCAATCTGGTTACTTCTAGTTTTGGTATTGAGGAAACCGCTTTCCCTTTTCCTCAGAATTTTTGCATTCAGCCCACAGGCATTTTATTTTATTACAACGCCTACGATTTGGACAACCTAACATTACAACAAATAGCCTTTTTGCTACCCTACGATTCGATACATCAGTGGATTAATCCAGCGATTGTACCCCTCGATTCTTTTCCTATTGTAGCTACAGATACGACTACTTTATGAGAGCGATTATGAACTGGAGCGGTGGCAAAGATGCTACCTTGGCACTCTACAAGCTATTGCAACAAGGGCACTATGAAGTGCCGTATTTATTCACGACTGTCAGTAGCCCACAAGATAGAATAACCATGCACGGCGTACGTCAAGAGCTATTGCAATTGCAGGCAGAAAGTATTGGAATCGAGCTGCGGCAGCTATCTTTGCCGAGCAGCAACGAGATGGAAACCTACAATCAATTGATGCAGCAACAAATGCAACAATTTACCACCGAAGATATTTATTACAGTATCTTTGGAGATATTTACTTGCAAGACTTGCGCACTTACCGAGAACAGCAACTCCAAAAAGTAGGCATGCAAGGAGTTTTTCCGCTGTGGCAATTGCCCACTACTGCCCTATTGAACGAGTTTTTAGCCTTGGGATTCCGAGCAGTAGTAGTCTGTGTCAATGCCAAATACTTGGACGAAAGTCATCTTGGTCAAGTTATTGACCAAAAATGGATTGCTAGTCTGCTGCCAGAAGTAGATATTTGTGGCGAGAACGGCGAATTTCATACCTTTGTGTTTGATGGTCCTTTATTTGACTTTCCTATTGACTTTCGACTCGGCGAAATCGTAACCAAAGACTACGGTAATGGCGAAAAAACAAACTACGACAGCAAGTTTCATTTTATTGATTTAGAAGTTGCCTAATCAACACCTTCCAACTTCACTATTTTTCTTTCTCATGCAGCATTCACTACGTTCCTACCTCAACAATCCAATTCATTTTTCACTACAATTTTTCACAGCCTGCGTTTTACTAGGTCGAGCCTATCAAGGCTTATTTTTTGATTTGAATTTACGTTCTTTCTTTTGGGACGAACAATTATTGTCTCCCTTAGTGACATGGTTTACACAGGATAGTTGGCATCATTACGTTACCAATCGTAGTTTGCCAACAGACGATCTAATCAATGGTTTGTGTACGAGTATTGGGCTACTTTGGCTATTTAGTGCCATCAGTATTTTGTTTATTCACAAACGGCAGGCTTGGACCAAGTGGCTACTTTGGGCTGCTGGTTTTGCACTATTTTTATTGTCACTACTACTCTGGAAAAATAATTATTACGCTCCTGCTCAACTGCTAGAACAAGCCACCCAAATTGGGTTACCTTTCTTGCTCGTTCATGTATTTTATTACAATAAAAAAGAAAGCAATCCTAGCCAATCTTGGGCGTTCAATACACCAAAGTTTAGAGGGGTTGTTATGGCAATAATAGCACTTACTTTTTGTTCACACGGGTTGTTTGCCATTGGTTATTATCCTACTTCTGGCGAATGGGTGATGTGGTCAAAACGATTATTATTCACGCAAGACGACACGACCATTTATACTTTTTTGAAAGTCATGGGCATTTTGGATTTTGTGGCGGTTGTACTATTATTTTGGCGACCTACTCGAACCATAGGGCTTACTTATTGTATAATATGGGGTTTTGCGACTGCATTAGCTCGTATTTTAGCCAATTTCTATCTAGAAATACCGCTAACTTCGCTGCATGAATGGGTCTATCAAATGGTCTTCCGTTTAGGACATGGTGGGTTGCCACTAATCTTGTGGTTGCTCTACAAAAAAGAAAAAAGAAATGAAACTTAAAATATATTGTATTCCAGGCTTGGGTTGCAACCAAGAAATTTTTCACCCTTTGTGGCAGCAACTGCCCCAATACAAAAGTGCCGTACAGTATTTGGAGTTTGTAGATCCTATATCTACCCAAGAATCGGTAGCAGCATATACCAAACGTCTAGCGACAACTATTCCAGCTCCAGAAGCTGACCAAATTACGCTTATTGTAGGGTTGTCGTTGGGCGGTATGATTGCCACCGAACTATCCAAGTTGATTCCTTATCAAAAATTAATCTTGATTTCTACCATCAAGCATCAAGACGAACGCCCAAGACTTTTTCGATTGTGTACGAGAGTCCCCGTGCAGGGACTCTTGCCCAGTTGGGTTACTCGCAGAGTTTTTCCCAAACTTACGACTTGGTTTGGTAGCCGAATGGCTACCTCCAATGTATTGTTTGGCAAGATGGTTTCTCAAATGTCGCCTACTCATTTGGTATGGGGCAGAAATGCAGCTATCAGCTGGTTCAACGACCAAAATCCTGCACGCTGCGTGCATATACATGGTACGAGAGACCATATTTTCAATAACAAAACCATGCAAGTAACGCATACTATTGTAGGTGGCACACACGGCATGATAGTCGATAAATCGGAAGAGGTCGCCCTGCTCGTAGGTCAAGAGATAGCAGCCGTTGTTACAGCCATTCAAAATACACCTGCCTAAGATTGAAAATCTCGTCTAAAAAAACACTACGCCTCCTTCTTCCCCAAACAAAGTTGTGCTAGTGAGAAGTACCTCTTTCCAAAATTATTAACTATTACAACTACTTATCAAAAAAAAAAGACCTTCCTATTACTATTTTTTGTACCTTTGCAGCTTAACTGCGCTTAAGTCTATACTTAGAACAGTGCTGTAGTCACCATGCAGTACAACTTTGCTTATAGGTGCGTAGTATTATCGAATATCAATCAACCAAAAAAATAAAAATGCTTAATCTAATCCTGTGTGGTCCTCCCGGTAGCGGTAAGGGAACACAAGCCGCCAAGTTGGTCGAAAAATATAAACTTATCCATATTTCTACGGGAGACTTGTTTCGTAGAGAAAAGAAATCAAACAGTTTGATTTGGCAAGAAGTACAAAACCACATCAACAAAGGAGAATTGGCACCTGATTCTATCACCTTCAAGCTACTCAAAGCAGAAATGGACAATACGCCTGATGCCGTCGGTTTTATTTTTGATGGTTTTCCTCGCAATGTCAATCAAGCAGAACTACTAGACAAATTTCTAAAAGAAGAAGAGAACACTTCTGTTTCTATCCTGCTGGAACTTCAAGTTCCTGACAAAGTCATTATCGACCGTATATTGGAGCGTGGCAAAACATCGGGTAGAGTCGATGATCAAAAAGAAAGTATTGTTCAGAACAGAATTGACATCTACCAAAGCGAAACCGCTCCCGTAGCCTCTTATTATGAGCAATTCGGCAAGACCAAGCGTCTCAATGGCGTTGGTACGATGGATGAAGTTTTTGGTCGTCTATCCGACGAACTAGATGCTATCCGTAGCTTAAGCTAATAGAAAGAATACAACAAACAAGAAAAGCAAAAAGGCTGCCTCACAATCAAGTGAGGCAGCCTTTTTATGTATTCAGTTGTTTTACAATGTTAGTCTATTTTACTAGACTTCATCTAGCTTTTTTTTAGTCAAAGCTCAAAACATATTGGAAACCTATAGTCAAACCACCCATTAGGATACCTGTTGAGCTTCTTTCTGGGTTAAGGATAGTTCCTGAACTTTGGAAATAACTTGCAGCATCTTTACCTTCTGTGTTGGTCAAACTAGTTTCTAAGTGCAATAGAATCAATAGCCCCATTTGGTCGCTAAGTCTAATTCTACCACCTACTTCAGCACTAACACCAATTACAGCTTCGTTCAATACTTCTTGCTCCTCACCCAAAAACGATTTTTGATCACGCATATTAATCGTGTTTTCTGATGGATTATCTGCACTTCCTTTGGCTACAAAAGTACCAGAACTCAAGAAATCAATGTGTGGTCCTACACGGAAAAATGCAGAAGAACCATTCATGTTGTCTCCTCCAATTCTCAACAAAACAGGAATACGAATGTAAGACTGGTAGCGACTAGCTCTTTGCTGATCACTCTTGTCTGTATTATCATAATCCGTGATATAGTTTTGGTTAAGAGAAGCATAACCAATACCCGTAGCAATACCTATTCTATCTGAGAAATTGTAACCTGCTGTCAATCCTGCGTGCAAAGCATAAGTAGCTTGAAAGTTCAAATCTTTACCTGCTGCAAAATCTTCATCATTGAGGTACAAAGAAGAACCAGGAGTGAAATTCAATGTCATTTCTAATCCTTTTTGTGCAAATACGCTAGTTGTAGCAAATAATGCCATAACCATAAAAAACAAATTTTTCATATTGTTCATGTGTTTAATAAGTAATTAAATGAAAGCACAAAGCTACTAAGTTTTCAGAAAAATGTAGATATGCTTTAAGTTTTTTTTAAGATAATACCCCTACTAGCATAACCAAAAAATCAACTACCTAACCAAATACTCAATTAGGTCTTCTTTCCTTTACTTTGTAGTTATTTAGGTGTACTATTGTGAGTAACAAAGTAGTTACTCAAAAGGTTTTAATAGAAGTTGCCTAATAGATATTATTAATAATTCCTATTAGACAATATAGCAAACTGCTCCTCTTTATGTATTTAATTATCAAGAATCTATTCCATCTCGACTTCGCTTATAAGACCTGCCTCCTTATTCTTACGGTTTTCCTGACTGTTGGATGTAGCGACAAGGAGTACTTGGTGAGTACCACCTCACCTCATCAAGCACTAGAAGTACTATTGTATGAGAAAGAACGCCCCATGCACCAATCACCTGAAATTTTAATTTATTACAAAAAATCAAAAAAAGAAGCTTATATTGACAGTATTTTATTGCCTGAAGATGATCGCAATCAGATGGATTATACCTTTAGTTGGTCAAAGGATCAACTCTTGATCACTGTCCATTGTGATTATTGTATGATCAATGAACGCACTTATACCTTGTCATTTCAACAAAAAGAACCTATTTTATTAGCCGTAGCACCCTAATTAAATTTGTATTTTTCATCACACACAAAATTAATACACATGACCAAGCACCTATCTAAATTATTCTGGCTTTTTGCCCTCGCACTAATCGTGCAGGCTTGCCAAACCACCACGGCTCCGAAGGAAGTAATCTACAATACTTCTTACGACAACTATTTGTCGGGCTTTACGCAAGGAGAAATTTCCAAAAAATCAACAATTCGAGTTAAGTTCCAACAAGAACTTACGGATCAAGTTGCAGCTAGCATTTATCCCAATCCATTCAGCTTTGAGCCTGCCATAGCTGGCGAAGCCGTCTGGTCGGACAAAAGTACGTTAGAGTTTGTCCCTGCCGAAGATCTTACTTCTGGGCAAATCTATACCGCTACGCTCAACATGAGTAAACTGATCAAGGACTTACCCACAGAATTGACTGATTTTGTATTTCAATTCAAAGCAAAAGACCAGTTTATCAATGTTAGTCCATTGGCGAATACCGTTACCTACAACGAAGGCAAAAAGCTAATGACCATCAATGGACAAATGGAATTGCATGATGCCGAAGATATATCTAAAGTAGAAAAACTACTAGAAGTATATGATGGCGACCAGAAATTACCGATTGATTGGAAACATCAAAATGGCAAATCGCACACGTTTGCCGTAGCAGGTGTAGAACAAAAAAATAATGCCTATAACTTGGTTTGGAAATGGAATGGTGAAACTGTTCAGTCCAAAACCGTTGGTAACTATACCACTACCATTCCTTCCGACAAGGAATTTAAAGTCAACAAAACGTATCAGTTTACTCGTCCAGAACAGCATGTTATCATTGAGTTCTCGGATTTATTGAGTACCAATCAGAACCTAGAAGGGCTACTGCTACTAGATGGCAAGAAGCTAAAATATACGATTGATAACAACAAAATAAAGTTGTACACCAATGGTAACTTGACAGGAAAAAAACAGCTCAAAATATCTCAATTGATACAAAACCTAGCAGGTAAACCGCTTGGAACTAGTACTACCACGACTATTCTGTTTGACGATGTCAAGCCTGAGGTAAAATGGATAGGCAACGGAAACATCATTCCTAAGTCCAAAAAAATGCCGATTGTATTTCAGTCTGTCAATCTTAGCGGTATTGACGTACGTGTTATCAAAGTAAAAGAAGCGAATGTCAAACAGTTTTTTCAGGTCAACCAAATTGCCGATGACAAAGAACTCAAACGAGTAGGCAATGTTGTCCTCGAAAAGAAAATTGCTTTTGACGACGAAAAACTAAACCTCACTACTTGGACAACGCATTCGTTGGATTTGGCGGATTTGATTACGCCAGAACCCGGTGCTATTTATGAAATAGCTATTGGTTTCCGTCAGTCTTATTCACTATACAACTGTACCGTTCCTGTAGAAGAAGAGGCTAATAGAGAAGAAATCAATATGATGCAGCTTCCCGAAAAATGGGACGAACCTAATTATAATTATAGCTATTGGGACTTTTATGAAGATGATTACAACTACGAGAATCTACAAAACCCTTGTAGTCGCTATTATTATGCTCCTCAGAAAGCCATCAAACGCAATATATTGGCATCTGATTTGGGAATTATTGCCAAACAAGGTAGCACCAACAATTTATTTGTAGTGAGCGACTTGCAGACAACTAAACCCATGAAAGGCGTACTCTTGGAGTTCTATGATTATCATCAAGAATTGATAGGTACCGCCACCACCGACAAAGACGGAATGGCGACCACCAAATTCGATAAAAATCCTTTCTTCTTGATTGCAAAGCAAGACAAACAAAGAGGCTATATGCGTCTTGATGACGGTAGTGCCTTGTCTATGAGCCGTTTCGATGTGTCAGGTAATACTTACCACAAAGGACTCAAAGGGTTTATTTATGGTGAACGTGGCGTGTGGCGCCCTGGCGATGAGTTGTTTATCAATTTCATACTAGAAGACAAAGACAAAACGCTCCCAGCTATACACCCTGTCCGCTTCTCGCTCAAGGATAGCAAAGGAAGTTTGGTCTATAGCAAAATGACAACCGCAGGAATCAATGGCATTTATAATTTCACTTGTCAGACTTCTGAGAATGCCCCTACGGGCAATTACTTGGCAACTGTCACTGTTGGCGGTGCTAGTTTCAGCAAGACCATACGAATAGAAGCGGTAAAGCCAAACCGTCTAAAAATGACGCTTGATTTTGGCAAACAAGAATTGGCACTTGCAGACAAAGAAGTGATTGGCACACTGCAAGCCAATTGGCTACACGGTGCTGCTGCTCAAAACTTGAAAGCTAAAGTAGAAATGACACTTAAAGCTAAAAATGTCGTTTTCCCAATGCACAGTGGCTTTACGTTCAATGATGCAGGTAGAGATTTTGATCCAGAGGACAAAGTTATCTTTGAAGATAAATTAGACGAAAACGGAGCCGCAAAAGTAAAAACTACGATTGCTGCCAAAGCTCAAAGCCCCGGAATGCTTCAAGCAGATTTTCGCATGAAAGTATTTGAACCTGGTGGTGATTTTTCTATCGGACAATCTAGCATTCCTTACCACCCTTATACGACTTATGTAGGGGTGCGTTTGCCTAAAGGCGACGAGAGTAGAAATATGCTACTGACCGACAAAAAACACCCTGTCGAAATTATTACTGTAGATAAAGATGGAAAAGCAAAAGATGTAGAAAACCTAATCGTGACGCTCTACAAACTAGAGTGGAAATGGTGGTTTGATAAGAACAAAGAAGAAGTACCGAACTATCGTGGTCGTATCAATGCCTCGGAAGTAGAAACTGCCGTTGTCTCTACCAAAAACGGTAAGGCAATTTGGGATTTGGAAATCAAATATCCTCAATGGGGTCGTTATTTCGTACGTGTACAAAATGGCAAAAAAGGACACAGCACAGGACAAGTGTTCTATATCGACTGGCCTGGTTGGGCAGGTCGTTCTACCGAAAAAAGTGGTGGTGCTACTGCCCTACGCTTTTCTGCCGACCAAGAAAAATACAATGTAGGTCAAGAAATTAGCTTGAATATTCCTACTGGATTTGAAGGACGTGCCTTAGTTTCTATCGAAAACGGAACGAGCGTAATCGAAGCACATTGGTTAGAAGCCAAGAAAGGTAATACTACTTTCAAGTTTAAAGCAACTAAAGCCATGGCACCAAATGCCTACGCTACCGTGACGCTGATTCAGCCACACGCACAGACCAAAAACGATTTGCCGATACGTATGTATGGTGTCATTCCACTACAAGTAGAAGACCCTACGACACACCTACAACCAGAAATTGTGATGTCGGACGAATTGCGTCCCGAGCAAGACTTTTCGATTAGTGTCAAGGAGCAAAAAGGTGGGCCAATGGCTTATACTATTGCTATTGTGGATGAAGGTCTATTGGGCTTGACCAACTACAAAACGCCTAACCCTTGGCCAACTTTCTACCAAAGAGAAGCACTAGGAGTTAAAACTTGGGATATTTACGATGATGTATTAGGAGCCTTTGGTGGCGACATCAAAAGTCTATTGAGTATTGGTGGTGATGCTGCCGATAATGCCAAGGGCAACAAAAAAATTAACCGTTTCAAGCCTGTTGTTTTGTATGCAGGACCGTTTTACCTCAAAGCAGGCGAAACGATGAAACATAATTTTAAAATGCCTAATTATGTAGGTGCTGTTCGTGCCATGGTGGTAGCTTCTCATCAGGGAGCTTATGGAGCAGCCGAAAAAGAAGTGCCTGTTCGTCAGCCGCTGATGGTCTTGGGTACTGTCCCTCGCCTATTGGGCGTTGGAGAGCAGTTCAAGCTACCTGTAACCGTGTTCGCTATGAAAGAGAACATCAAAGATGTACAAGTAACGGTATTGACCAATGGACTGATTGATATAGATGGCAGCAGCACAAAGGTGCTAAAGTTTGATAAAGTAGGCGATCAAATTGTCAATTTTGAATTGAATACCAAAGAACAAGTTGGTACAGGCAATATCAAAATTATTGTCCGTAGTGGCGATGAAATGGCAGTCTATGAAACCGATGTAGAACTTCGTAATGCCAACCCAAGAGAAACCTTGGTGGAATCGAATACACTAGAGGACAAAAAAGACTGGAAAACAACTTACAAACCCTTGGGAATGCTCGGCACGAACAATGGCATGTTGGAAGTATCTTCTATTCCGCCTATCAATTTAGGCAAACGTTTGGCTTATTTGATTCGCTACCCTTATGGTTGTGTCGAGCAGACGACTTCTTCTGTTTACCCACAATTGCAGTTGGCGAAATTGATGAAACTTTCGGACGAGAACAAGCAAAAAATTGATAAAAATATCAAAGCAGGTATCGAACGTCTGTACCGTTTCCAGACCAACGATGGCGCTATGGGCTACTGGATGGGTGCTACCAAAGGACACGAATGGGCAACCAATTATGCAGGTAACTTCATGATAGAAGCCGAAAAAGCAGGATACAGCGTTCGAGCTGATTTCTTCAAAAATTGGGTCGCTTACCAATCCAAAACTGCCAAATCTTGGACAGCTAAAGGTACCGTAAGTGATGACCTAACGCAAGCCTATCGTTTGTATTTATTGGCATTGCATGGCAAAGCAGAAATGGGCGCCATGAACAGAATGCGTCTCAAACAAATGCAAAAAGAATCGGTAACCGCTCAATGGTATTTGGCAGCAGCCTATCATTTAGCAGGTCAAAAAGGCGTAGCAAAACAGATAGCCAGCAAAGCTACTACACGTACTTATGACTATGAGAACAATACTGGTGCGACTACTTTTGGTAGCCAATTCCGTGACCAATCGCTTATCTTGCAGACGTTGTCTATCATGGAAATGCGTGATCAAGCAAGCGAATTGGTACAAGCTGTATCGGAGCGTTTGTCTTCCGACCAATGGTGTAGCACACAAGAAACAGCACAAGCATTGATTGCGATTGCTAAATTTGTGGGTAGCAATGACATAAAAGACAACATCAATTTTGAATATCAATTGGCAGGTGGTAGCTGGCAGAAAGCCACAACCGACAAACCTATCTGGCAATTAGAATTAAATGGGGAGCAAGCTACCAAAGTAGCCCTCAAAAACAGCAACGGAAGTGTTCTTTTTGCTAGAGTAATCGCTGATGGTATTCCTGCCAATCAGAACGAAACAGAAAGCAACAAAGGACTAGAAATGACGCTCAAATATGTAGATATGTTGGGCAAAGAAATTGACAGCAAAAAAATCAAGCAAGGTACCGATTTCAAAGTACAAGTTACCGTCAAAAATATTGGCTTAATGAACTACAATGAGTTGGCTATTCATCACGTATTCCCTGCTGGCTGGGAAATACACAATGCTCGATTGACAGGTGCTACTACTGGTGGCGACGAACCTGAATATCAAGACATTAGAGATGATCGAGTTTATACTTTCTTTGACTTACGCAAAAACGAAAGTAAGACCTTCCACATCTTATTGAACGCAAGTTACTTAGGTAAATACTACTTGCCTGCCGTATCGGTAGAGGCAATGTACGACAAAGCCATTCATGCTCGCAAACGTGGTCATTGGACGACTGTAGCACAAGATATGAGCAAGTAATTTAATTTTTTCGCTACAAAAGAAGGGAATTTCAACATCGTGTTGAAATTCCCTTTCTTTATTTTTGAGACTAAAGTCACCTACTTTTTAGCTAAAAAATCGCTCAACTTCTGATGATAATCAGCCTTTGCTTTTTTTACATCAATTTTCGTATATACTTGTATATCTCTACTCAAATTATCGTGTGGTGTCGTGACGGTTTCTTCGGTCACCCACTCAGGATATGCCAAGGCTTGCAGAATAGCAATATCCCACATAATCCATTCATTTTTTTCTGGATCTTTATCTTGCCAAAAGCGGTCGTAATCTTCCCAACGCTTAACTAAATAATCGCCAATACCACCTTTACCTTTTAGCAATGTATCTACTTCTTTTTTGTAAAACACTAAGTGCTGGCTAGTGGTAGCCGTCATTACCCGAAAGGATAAGCCTGCGGTATTGAGTAACAGATTAATCGCATTAGGGTCGTTGTTGGTATTGAACTCTCGTTTGCTGTATGTTTTGGTTTCTACATTGTACCAAAACCCCAAATAATTGACTGATATTTTGGGTATAATCTTCGGCTCCAACAAAATTGCAGAAGCAATATTTGTCCCTGGTCCCAAAATAACGATTTGCAATTTTTCGCCTTCAGGCATTTTCATCGCTTGCTCTATAATAAACGTGGCAGCAGCAGATGGCTGCGGACGATGCGTGTTGACCATCGGAAAATTAGATCCTTCTGGCAACGGAATCCCTTCTTTGCCCATTAATTTAACAATCTCTTCATTCAATTTTTGGCTCTCACCTACGGAATCATTAGGTGTAGTGGGATTGGTGTGCCATTGAGCCGATGTGATGCCCAAAATATGGAGCTTTGGCTCTAATAATGCCCAAACAATGGCATATAAATCGTCAATTTCGTTTGCCGTATCGGCATCTATAATTAGAGGAATCGCTCCTATATTGGGTTGATTCAATTTGGTGTAACTTTTTGTGTGGCTAGCGCAACTTTGTAGCGGATACAAAGCCGTCAGCAACGCTACTTTGGCAGCCTGACCAATAAATTTTCTTCTTCTCATAATTGTCCGTTCTTAGTTTGTTTAAAAAAATTGCTTCAATCTCGAAGAGGGGGCTATTGCTGCAAAGTACTATTTTTTAGCACAGAAGTTGTCTAGAAATAGCAGCTTATTCGCTATTCTTCATTTGGGCGGACAAGTAGCGGACAACTCCATTCTTATTATTTACGTTTAATGAGCATTATTCCTTAACTTTACGTTAAGCAAAGTTAATAGAATACACTATACAATATATGGCACCATTTTATCGCTATATTAGTATAGTTTTGCTTCGCAATTATCTAAAAAACCATTTATGAATAAAATAATACTGTCTGGATTAGTTATCCTTCTTGCCTTCTCTACAACACATGCACAAGAAGACGATAGCGTCAAAGTAATGGCAACACAACCAACACTTCCGCAAGACCCTATCAAGTGTATTGATATGAGTGTTTCGTCTAGCTCACGTGCATTCAAGTCGCGCAAAGTCATGCGCTACAATATGTGGGAGCCCATCGAAAACGATTGTAATTTGCCTTCTGGCGAAGTTCCTGTCGAGTTAATTAATGCTTTTGATGGCATTAGCCGCAAGAATCAAAGTTCTATTTTTGATTTAATCAAAGGCAATGTTCAGATTTCCAACCAAGTATTGAGCCCGACGGAGCGACAATTTATGCACAGCCCATTCTTGACACCGGGGTCAAGCTCCAAGATATTTGGTTGCTTATCGGGTATGTCTTACAGAGAAGAGAATTTCATCTTGGACAATGTCGATTATTTTGAAATATTGACAGAACACCTGTACTATATCAAGAACGAATTAGCGTACAGCTACCACAAAAACGGTCGTTCTTATCACTGTGACATCATCAAGACGACTAGCGACTTTGACAAAGTTATGCTCGACCCTACTCGTATCGGTTGGGTATTCAGTGTTGGTGGTGGTCATACGTTAGGCAATTACTTATACATTGACCAAGGTCAACATACGACCCCAGAATATCTTAATATTGTTAAGCGCAATATTAGCAAACTCAAAGGTAGAACACCTATTCGTACCGACCCAGAAGAGTACTTGGATATTCCTATTTTTTCGCTCAACTTTGGGAGCTTTTTCGATGATGGCATGACAGGCAAAGCCTCTCGATTGTCGATTGCAGAAGAAGGAGCGTTTCGCACACCGCTCAACGTAGGCGGCGATATTAGCCCACTAGGGGTTGCGACTATCAGCGAATTGCTCACCCAAAAAGATGGACAAAGAAGAATACTAATAGATATCGCAGGTATGAGTATGAGAGCTAGACAATGGTATTACGAATTCATCAAAGATCAACGCTATCGTACCGATACTATTCCCATTATATGCTTAGGTGTAGGCATTAGCGGATTATCGTTCAAAGATGGTAGCTACGGCAACAGTGACAAAAATTCGCTTTTGAGTCATCAAGAAGCAAACCTAGCAAAACAAGATTTGAAAAACATTTTGGCTTCTGAAGGTTTGGTGGGTATTTCGCTAGAGCGCAATAAGCTAGCAGGCAAAGCTTTTTTGAGTCGTTACGACAATTTCTTACCAGGTTCCGCCAATCGCAAACGCATTGTAGTCGATGCCATTGCTGGCAATATCTGCAAGGTTATTCATTCTTGTCAAAATATTCGTGCTTGGGATATGATGTCTATTTCTTCTAATTTTGATACGCATGCACGCCACTTTGACGAATACAGCTCGTCGGCAGACATGGTTGATTTGTATCGTCATCTAATTGATTTTTTCGAAGACCCTAGAGATATTGATGGATTGTACACCGCCAAAGAAATCAAAAAATTCATGTACAGCTACACAGCGGAGGAGGTCGTCAATAAAATCATGTACGAAAATGCCTTGGCATTTATGAAGCAAAATATGCCACAAGATGCTATAAAATAGTAGTTGGTTGGAGCATGTCTAAAACTATACTTTTGATTCTCATAATCTTCTTGGTTAAGCTGCTTATCAAAAAAGCGACTCAACCAAGAAGATTTTTTTTTGTTAATAAGACATATACTTATACTTAACATCAAGAAAAAGTAGCACCCAAGCTGCTTTGATAGATAACCTTACTATCTAATCCACTAGCATTTAATACATTTAAAAATATGAATATTGACATAATAGGCTCAGGCTTTTCTAGTCTAGCCGCCGCTTGTTTTTTAGCAAAACAAGGACACCAAGTAGAAGTCCACGAAAAAAACGAAATGGCAGGCGGTCGTGCCAGAACATTCGAAGCCGAAGGTTTTAAATTTGACATGGGTCCTTCTTGGTATTGGATGCCTGATTTGATTGATCAGTTGTTTGCCGATTTGGGCGAAAACAGAGAAGACTACTTCAAGCTCATTCGTCTGGATCCATCTTACAAGGTATTTTGGAAAGACAAAACAGCTAGCAATTTGCCTGCATCTATTGACGAGCTTTATGCTCTATTTGATACATTGGAGCCTGATGGTGGCAAAAAACTGGAAAAATTTATAGCCGACGCGGCTATTAAATACAAAGTTGGTACCGAGAAATTCTTGGATAAACCTGGATTGAAATATCGTGAGCTGTTAGATATCGAAGTCTTCAAAAACTTCTTTAAACTAGACTTATTTAAGTCGGTCGAAAAAGATGTTTGCAATCGCTTCAGTTCCGAAAAAGCACGTACAATTTTGCGTTTTCCTGTTCTATTTTTGGGCGAAATGCCGCAGCGTATTCCCTCCCTATATACACTCATGAACTTTGCCGACTTGAAGCTCGGAACGTGGTATCCTGAGGGTGGTATGAGTCAATTGGTTTTGGCACTCAAAAAAATTGCAGAACAAAATGGGGTCGTTTTTCATTTTGATAGTCCTGTTCAGTCTTTTATTTGCGATGAGCAAAAAATAACACAGCTTGACTTTGGCAATGGAAAAACAAAAGCGGTAGAACATGTTATAGCAGGTGCTGATTACAATTTTGTAGAACAAAATTTAGTTCCTAAAGCTTTTCGGAGGTATGACGAAGCTTATTGGGACAAACGTAAAATGGCTCCTTCTTCCCTTATTTATTATATTGGAATCAACAAAAAACTCAAAGGACTAGAACATCACAATTTATTCTTTGACGAAGATTTGATGGAACATGGGAAGTTTATCTACGATAATCCTTCGTGGCCCGAACAGCCGCTTTTTTATGCCAGTGTTACATCCAAGACCGATGCGGAAGTTGCCCCAGAGGGTTCCGAAAACTTATTTTTGCTAATTCCGATAGCACCCGGTATAGAAGATACCCCCGAAATACGAGCAAAATATTTGGATATTTTGATAAAAAGGATTGAAGACCAAACAAATCAAACCGTCAAAGAACACATTGTTTATCAGCGTTCTTACTGTATCAATGACTTTAAAGAAGATTATAATGCCTACAAAGGTAACGCTTACGGGTTGGCAAATACATTAATGCAGACCGCTAACCTGAAACCAAAAATCACTTCCAAACTCAAAAATTTGGTCTATTGCGGACAGCTAACTGTACCTGGACCAGGTGTGCCTCCTGCTCTTATTTCGGGCAAAGTAGCTGCTAAATTAACCATGAACAAAAAAAAATAATCGCTCAAAATCAAACAATATGAAATCATTATTTGACCTACATTCTATAGCGGCTGCGAGAAATGTCACGCAGACCTATAGCACTTCTTTTTACAAAAGCGTCTCGATGTTGGGCGATGATATCCGAGATGATGTCCATGCTATTTATGGTATGGTGCGTTATGCAGACGAGATTGTCGATACCTTTCACGATTACGAAAAAGCGGTGCTACTCGCTGAATTTAAAGAAGAAACCTATCGTGCTGTCAAAAGGGGAATTTCCCTCAATCCTATCCTGAATGCCTTTCAGGCAACGATCAATAAGTATGAGATAGATATGGAATTGGTCGAAACCTTTTTCAAAAGTATGGAAATGGATTTGCAGCCATTAGAATACAATCGAGCCTTGTACGAAGAATATATTTTGGGTTCGGCTGAGGTAGTCGGTCTGATGTGTCTCAAAATATTTGTTTATGGCTCAGAAGAAGAGTATCAACGCCTAAAGCCCTTTGCTATGAAATTAGGCTCGGCGTTTCAGAAAATCAACTTCTTGCGAGACCTCAAAGATGATGTCAGTGATTTGGGGCGCCTGTATTTTCCTACCATTGGTGACGATGGATTGACCCTAAAGAAAAAATTAGAAATAGAAAAAGAAATAGAATTAGAGTTTTTGGAAGCCTACAAAGGCGTTATCGAATTGCCAAAATCGGCTCGTTTTGGAGTCTATGTAGCTTATCGCTATTATTTCGGATTGCTCAAAAAGATACAAGCCAAAACAGTAAAAGACCTGATGAATCAGCGAGTACGTATTAATGATTTTTCCAAGTACTTAATTTATGTCAAGTCTTATCTACGTCATTCTTTCAATGTATTATAATTTTTATCATGAGCAAAAAAATTGCAATAATTGGAGCTGGAATAGCAGGCGTAACCGCTGCCCTACGACTCCACAAACGAGGCTACCAAGTCACGGTATATGAAAAAAATAGCTACGTAGGTGGCAAGATGAACGAGTTTTATCAAGACGGATTTCGTTGGGATACGGGTCCTTCTGTTTTTACGTTACCGACACTCCTACACGAGATTTACGACCTCTACGACAAGCCGATTGAAGACTATTTTGAATATACTTTGCAAGACCATTCTTGCGTCTATTTTTTTGAAGACGGTACTCGATTTACGTTCTATCGTGACCCCCAAAAACTAAGCGAAGAAATACAAACCAAATTGGGCGTTTCGCCACAAGCGGTACTTGATTATTTACTTGATTGCAAAGAAAAATACGAAGTGGTCGGTGCTATGTTCTTAGAACATCCTATTCACAAAATCAGTCTATTGCCTTGGGCAAAAGTCAGAAAAGCCATCCCTTTTTTGTTTACAGGCGGCATTTTCAAAACATTGGACAAACTCAACCAAAAAGAACTTAAAGATCCCAAATTGGTCATGCTATTCAATCGTTATGCAACTTATAACGGCTCTGATCCTTATCAGGCTTCATCCATTTTGAGTATGATTGCATACCTCGACCAAACCATCGGTACGTATTTCCCTAGAGGTGGTATGCGCAGTATTGTAGGTGGGTTTTATGAGTTGGCAAAAGAACAGAAAGGGATTACTTTTTTGTTTGACCAACAAGTCGAATATTGCAAAGCCGCA